>CAZCYV010000002.1:0-643591 GCA_964503145.1 uncultured Anaerolinea sp.
CAGCGGGGCGCAGGGAAATCGCCTGTGCCCCGGTTGAGCTTAAAGCCTTATGGGGGTCGATCCTATTCGTAGTTCAGGCTTTGACGGACGTTCACCCGGGTGGCGTTATGCGCCGGGATGATCGAGGCCAGGATCGAGAGCGCCAGGACGATTACCAGCCAGATGAAGACTGCGCTCCAGTTGAAGCGGTAATCCAGGCTCGACTGGAACATGATTTGCCCCAGGGCGTTCGCCATCAGCGGCGTGAGCGCCAGCGAGATGGGGATGGCGATCATCCAACTCATCACCCCCTGGAGCACGCCCTCTAGCATGAACATGCCCATGATCTTTGACGACACCGCCCCAATGGCGCGCAGGATGCCGATTTCCTTGGTGCGCTCGATTACGTTGATCCACAGGGAACCCATCAGACCAATGCCGCCGACCAGCGCAACGATCACCGCCAGCACCAACAGCATATACACGACGATGAAAAAGCCAGCGTCGGAGGTCTTGCGCAGGGCTGGCATGGTCTCGATCTGATAAATATCGATATGGCGCCGGGCGAACAGGTCTTCCAGGTCGCTGGCTGCCTGCCAGACATCTTTCTCGGAATGGCGCGTGGTGCGCACCAGTAGAGTGCTGCCCTTGCCGGTTTTCTTGGTCGCCTCATAGACGGCCGGTCGCGGGGCGTAAAGCGCATCCATGTAATAGCCGCCACCGAGCACCAGAGATACCTGATAAAACCCGACCACCTGCCAGTCCTCTTTCCCCCATTCCCCCATATCCAGGCTGATCGTATCGCCGAGGCGAATCTGTTCGTCAGCGGCGGTTTCCTTGTTCATCACCACCACTTTACCATCGCCGGGTTGTAGCCAGCGCCCCTGGACAATCCTGGGCGTGTACATCGGATCATCCACCGGAACGCCCTGCAATTGCGAGCCCATACCAGCGTCGAGCGCCCTCTGTCCCTGGTGCAAGATGGTGACCGGTGCCACGATCCACATCTCGGCTTTCTCCACGCCGGCAACGGTTTCGGCCAGCGCAGTGGTGCGATCTACCCGCCGCAACTCATCAAATGAGACGACGATATCGTGGGAGCGCCGGCCAAACTCGGCATCCAGGGTGGCGGTGAGCGAACTGGAGAGGCTCATCACCATCAGGAACAGCACCCCGGCGATGACCAACACCAGTTCGGTGAGCAGCAGGCGCCCTTTGCGGCGGAAAGTGTTGGCCAAAGCGATCGCCTGGTGGGGGGCCAGAAACCGCCGACCGATGCGTTCGACCAGCCGGTCGAGCCAACTCGAGCCAAAATCTCCACCCAGACCATAGCTAGAAATCGCCTGCCGCACGCTGATCGCCGCGCCGTTCAGCACCGGCGCCAGCGCGGCGATCAGCGGCACCGCCAGGGCTGCCAGGATCTGAAAGGCGATGGCCTGGCTGGTGGGGGCGTATTGCTCATAATCGATGTTGAACAGCCCTAAGAAGGAGCGCGAAATTTGGTAAGAAGCGACCGCACCCAGCGGCAGCGCAATGCCTAGCGCCAGCAGCCCGTAAATGAAGACCCCTACCAGGTAGAGTTGGACGATGGCAGACCTGCTGCCGCCGATGGCTTTCAGCACGCCAATTTGATTGGTCTGTTGGGTGATGATTGCCGTCAACGTGTTGAGCACCAGCACCGCGGAGAGCAGCATCGAGATCACCGCCACCACCTGCAGCACCAGGTTCATCCCATCCAGGAAAGCTCTCCCCCAATGCTTGGCCGGGTCTTGATACTGGGTGGCCGCAACTTGAATGCCCTGCCGCGCCAGGCGGTCTTTGATCGTCGAGGCGACCACCCGGGCGAAATCCGGGGTGTAGTTCAGGATACCCACCTTGATTTGGGTGAACTGCCCCGCTGGGATCCCATATAACTCCATCAACTCGGCGCTGCCGAAAAACCACGCCCAATCATACATGCTCGGCGGCGGGACGAACGGATGGCGGATTTTGCCGGTAATTTGCAGGGTCTTTTCCTGGTCGCCCACCTCGAAGATCACCGAATCGCCGATATCCAGCCCGTAGAACGGGCTGTGCATACGTTCGATGGCCACCGAAAACCCGCTGGGCCACTCGCCATCCTTGAGCTGCAAGAGGTCGTAGGTCTGTTGTTCGTAATTATCGCGCACCAGGATGCTGCCTTTGCGCCATTTGTCCCCTGGCTCGATCTTGTAACGCATATCGATGATATTGAGCGGCTCAATCCCTTCAACGCCGGGGAGTTTCGCCAGCGCTAGAATCGTGTCGCGATCAATAGGCCGTGTGAGGAAGATCGTGACAGGCGAGGGGCGCGTCTGCTGATGGGCTGAATCCATCGTGGGCATCATCTGCTCCACCATGCCGAAGGTCGCCCCGACGGCAAACACACCAACGGCAATGCTGATCACTACCAATAAGGTGCGCAGCTTGTTGTGCCACAGGTCGAACCAGACCTTATGCCAGATGACGCTCATCGGACTCCTTTGATCGCCTGAACACGGTGACGATCGACGGCTTATGATCCATTATTCTGCCAATGCCCTGTTTTGGCATCTTGCTAGCGCCACGTCATGTGCCTTTCGCTGCCTTTCCAGGATGCATTTAGCAAGTATAATCGAGAGCATGCCCAAAGCGCTGCCATTCGAAAACAAGATCGCTCTGGTCACCGGCTCTGGGCGCGGCATCGGCCGCGCTATTGCGCTGCATTTTGCCCGCTTAGGGGCGGATGTGGTGGTCAACTTCTTCCGCAACCGCACACCGGCGGAGGCTACCGCCGCCGAAATCCGCGAATTGGGTCGGCACGCCTGGCTGATCAAAGCAGATATTGGGGACATCGACGAACTGAACTTCCTTTTCGATCAGATCGAGCAGCAGGCTGGCGGCCTGGATTACCTGATTTGCAACGCCGCCTCGGGCTACAACCGCCCGGTGATGGAGCAGAAACCCAAAGGCTGGGATTGGACGATGAACATCAACGCCCGATCGGCGTTATTTGCCGCCCAGCGCGCTGCCCCGCTGATGCAACGTCGCGGCGGCGGGGCGATCGTCAACCTCTCCAGCCCCGGCGCGAGTCGCGTGCTGCCGGATTACGTGGTCGTCGGCGCCAGCAAGGCCGCGCTGGAGGCAGTCACGCGCTACCTGGCAGTAGAACTCTCACCAATGAACATTGTGGTCAACGCGGTGTCACCAGGAATGGTGTTGACCGACGCCTTGAAGCACTTCGACACTGTGCGACAAGACGAGCACATCATCGAACACGCCGTGAGCCGCACGCCCGCCGGTCGGCTGGTCACACCCCAGGACGTGGCCGAGGTGGTAGCCTTTCTGTGCACGCCAGCCGCCAGCATGATCCGCGGCCAGGTGATCCTGATCGACGGCGGCTACACGCTCTTAGGCTGAAGCGCTGCTCGATTAGCGCTGCGTTCGAACGGCGCCTGGATGGCGCGGCGATTCATCAGCGGCCGTAGGTGCCGAAAAACTGCCCCTGCGCCAGGATGTGCCCGCGCATTGCTTTCTCCACGTCGGCCTTGGTAGCGCTGGGAGGCAAATTCAGCACAGTATCCAGCGCATAGAGCTTAAAGAAATAGCGATGTGGTTTTCCACGGGGAGGGCAGGGGCCGCCGTAGCCAACCTTGCGGAAATCGTTATTTCCCTGGATGCCGATGCCTTCTACGCTAGGTGTTTTGGCGATCCCCTCCTTCAGCCCGCTGAGTGTGGGCGGCAGATTATAGATTACCCAGTGCACCCAGGTGCCCACCGGTGCATCCGGGTCGTCGGCGATCAACGCCAGGCTTTTGGCGCCGGCAGGGACGCCGCTCCATTCCAGCGGCGGCGAGATATCTTCGGCATCGCAGGTGTACTTCTTGGGGATGGGCTGGCCTTCGCCGAAGGCAGGGCTGCTAATTTTGATAGACATGCCAGACTCTCCTTGCGGAGCGGGCGCAGCAGATGGGCGGCAACTCGCTCCGCTGAGCACAAGAACAGATAAAGTGATCAGGAGCAGCCGATGAAACATCTTGGCCTCTAAACGCCGATCAAGATGGCGCGCGCCGGCGCGCCATCTGCGCCGGCAATTTTCAGCGGCAGGCAGTACAACGTGTAGCGTCCCTGGGAGACCTGGGAAAGGTTCAACCCTTCGATCACCACCACGCCCCCTTTGAGCAAGAGTTCATGAGTCGGCTCTGGGGCAGCAAAGGGCGCTACAGAAAGATAATCCACGCCTACCAGGCGGATGCCGTGCTCGACGATGAACTGCGCCCCATCTGGACTAATGGCGACGAAGTCCTCCTGGAAACGATTGACTCCCGCGCGCCAGTACGCCGAGTTGCGCGTTTTGAACAGCAGGCGACGTGTGCGCGGGGGGATAGCCGCCTGTTCCAGCACCGCCGCAGTGATCAGGTCTACCTGATCTGGCAAGTGCAACACGTAGGCGCGCCCGGTAAGCAGGCTGAGGGGGATCTGATCTACGGTCTGCGTCCCATCACCCAGAAAGTGATAGGGCGCATCCACGTGTGTGCCTATATGCACACAGGCGCTGATCTGGGTGACATTGCAGGCTGCGCCCTCCTCCATCTTCGAAAAGCGTTCCAGTACAATCTGGGGGTCGCCAGGCCAGGTGGGCAGGTCTGGCGTGATGGTGAGTGAGATGTCGTAGGTGCGCATAATCCTCCTGTTGATAATTAAAGTATATCAGCATTTGCCGAACTTGAAGCGGGGTGAAAAAGACCTGGGTTCTACCGACAGACCCTTGACTCTCCCCCTGGAGGAGATTGTATACTGTAAGTGAAGATCTTCACCCGATATCAAAACCGGAAAGGTTGTGCGCTGGCGCTGATCAGGATTTCGAAGAATGTTGAAGATTGGCGACTCCTCCAAAACGAAAAGGCTGCCGGCATCTCCAGCGGCAGCCTTTGGTTATTGCCTTCATGGCAGGCTGAGTTTTGCGAGGGTGGCGCGCTCCAGCGCCGCCATGTCCAGGGTCACGCCCAATCCGGGCCGGTCAGGAACGTCAATGGTGCTATCCGGGTTGAGGGTGAAGCGCTCCTGGGTGATGTCTTCCAGGTAATAACGATCGGAAGCGGAGATATCTCCTGGCAGGGTGAAGCCGGGCAGCGAGGCCAGCGCCAGATTGGACGCCCGCCCCACGCCGGTTTCCAGCATCCCGCCGCACCACACCGGCACGCCGCGCGCCAGGCACAGGTTGTGGATCGCCAGCCCTTCGCTCAGCCCGCCCACCCGGCCGGCCTTGATGTTGATCACCCGGCAGGCGTTCATCTCCAGCGCCTGGCGGGCATGGCGTGCGGAGAGGATGCTTTCATCCAGGCAGATAGGCGTGCGCAGGCGCTTCTGCAACTGGCTGTGATCCCACAGGTCATCTTCTGCCAGCGGCTGTTCGATTAGCAATAGATTTAGGTCATCCAGGAAATGCAGCGCCTGGGCGGTCTCCAATCGGTAAGCCGAGTTGGCGTCCACCTGCAACATGAGATCAGGGAAGGCGCGGCGCACCGCCAGCGCGTCGCCGGTGTCTCGCCCGGGCTTGATTTTGATCTTGATCCGCCGATAGCCCTGCGCCAGATACCCGCCGACGACCTGGACCAGCGCCTCGGGTGAGGCCTGCAGGCCGACCGACACGCCCACGGCTACCCGCTCCTGCGTCCCGCCAAGCATTGCCCGCAGCGAGCGCCCATCGCGCTTACCCAGCAGGTCCCAGAAGGCCATCTCCAGCCCGGCCTTGGCCATTGGGTGGCCACGAACAAACCCTAGCTGCTCATGCAGCGCTTGCGGCGCCTCGAAATCCCGGCCTAAGACCGCCGGGGCGAGGAAATCGCGCAAGATATGCCAGGCGGTCTGCACGGTCTCGTACGAATAGCCCGGGTCGGCGTCGGCGACGCACTCGCCGTAGCCGATCAGGTCGCCCGCCTGGGCTTCGATCAAAATGCAGTCGCGCGTCTGGATGCGCCCGAAGGAGGTCTCGAAAGGGGTGCGCAGGGTCATGCGCAGGTGGCGCAGGGTGAGCCGTTGGATGATCATAATCTGTCTCTCCAGGTGTGCGTCCGTTGTCGGTCGGCTGGGATTAAGCCTGGGATCAGACCCTGGCCTCCCCATAGCTCAAGACATAAAAGCTGCGCGCGTATGTTCCGGTCAGGTGGATAAAATCGGTCACCAGGTAGCCGCGCTCAAACAGCGCCTCAAAAAGGTAGCGGGTATGCATGCGCCATTCCAGCGCCAACGAGGGATTGGCGGCTTTGAGCGCCAGGAAATCGGCAGGGATTTCTACCAGCAGCAACGGCTGCTCCTCCTGGACGGAGTGCACATTTTCAATTTCGCCGAGTTGAAAGTCAGACGGCGGCCGTGGCCATCCATCTTGATCCATCTCGGTGGGGTTCAGGATAGCCGTTTCTGCCGCAAGGTAATGCGCCAGGTCGAGCGGGCGGCGCAGGCGTGTGCTCAGTCGTCGGTTCACCCGCTCCGAGCGGATCCACCAATCCACCTGGAAGCGGTCGGAGGGCAGGCCGATGTTCAGGCCGTCGCGCATTTCGCCGTAGGCCTCGCGGATATACGTGTTGCACACCGCTCCCAGGCGGGCGATGTTGAGGTGCGCGTTGCGGCTGAGCAGCGGGTCATAGGTCCAGGTAATGCGATCCAACCCCTGGTGGCGCACCATTTGCCACTGGGCGCGCTTGAGCTTGAAGCCGATGCCCCGGTCGCGGTGCTCAGGATGGACACCAAGCATGTGCGAGCAATGTTTGGGGCGCGGCCCATCCGGCGTGAGATATAGCCCTGGAAAACCAAAGACAAAACCCACCAGCGGCGCGCCCTCGGGGATTATCCCCCATTCAGGTTCTGCGCGCTCCTCTTCTACTCCAGCCTCTCCGGCATCGTAGGCGCCGATCACCAGTCCGCCATTGTGGGCCGCAGCCAGCAGCATGTGAGCCGGGACGACATCGGTCTCGTTCCCTGGCCAGACCAGGCGCTGCAGGTCTTCGACGGCGCTCAATTCTTGAGGCGTCTCCAGGATGCGCAGGATGATGCGGCTCATATGCTGCGCTCCCGCAAGGCGCGCAGCCAGGAGGTGCGCCAGTTCTGCTCGCGCAGATAGGCCAACCGTTGCGACATGCGCGCGGGCATGAGATTGAAGGTCCGCGGCATGGTATCCAGCGCCGTGGTGCGATTGACGGCCATGTAGTCCAGCCAATAGACCGAGGTCGGCAAATTGGGGATCATCGATTCGAGCATCACCGTCAGGCCGCGCAGATAAGGCGGCGGCAGGTGGAGGATGGTGCGCTTCAAGCCAGTTTCCTGCATCACCAATTGAACGATCTGTTGGAAAGTCAGGTATTCTGGGCCGCCAATATCGATCATCTTGTTCTGGGTTTCCGGGTCGTCCAGCGCCCAGACCAGGCAGGTGACCAGGTCCTCCACCCAAAGGGGCTGGAGCACAATGCGCCCATTTCCAGGCATCAAGAAGAACAACGGCATGGACCCTAAAATGCGCGCCAGCCCGGTGGTGAAGCGATCGTTCGGCCCATAGACGATGGCTGAGCGCAGAATGGTGTAAGTCAGACTGCTGCGGCGAATGAATTCTTCGGCGATCCCTTTAGCCTTCAACACCGGATAAGCCGAGGCGCGATCCGCGCCCAGGTGGCTGATATAGAAGATGCGCTTCACCCCCGCGTCCTCTGCCGCCTCAACCACGGCGCGGGTGCCCTGAATATCAATATCCATCAGGCTGGCGCGCGGTCCACGCCATTCGCCGCTGGCCAGGTGGTAGATGACTTCTACGCCGACCATCGCGGCGCGCAGCCCGCGCTCATCGTTCAGGCTGCTCACCGCCACATCCACGGCCACGCTGCGCGGCAGCCTGGGCGAACTGGGCGAGGGGCGGATCAGGGTGCGCACTGGGTACCCCAATTCCACCAAATGGCGCACCAGCGCCCGACCGATGAAGCCCGTTCCTCCGGTGACCAGGATCATCGCTCTAATCCATTGCCCTAAGCCGCGCGGCGGATTTCCTCCACAGACTCCGGATTGACCAACGAAGAGATGTCGCCGGGATCTTGTCCCAGGTAGGCGGCGCGGATCACCCGTCGCATCACTTTGGCGTTGCGCGTCTTGGGCAGATCGCGCACGAATAGAATCTCGCGCGGCGCTAGCGGTTTGCCCAGGTTTTTCGCCACCAGCTCGCGCAGCTCCTGACGCAGATCCTCGCACCATTGACAATCTTGCGCCAGCACGCAGAAGGCGATCACTTCGTTGCCTTTGATCTCGTCGGGGACGCCAATCACCGCTGCCTCGACTACGTCTGGATGGCTGACCAGGATCGATTCGATCTCTGCCGGCCCCAAACGTTTGCCGGCTACTTTGATCGTGTCGTCTGAGCGCCCCAGGATGTACCATAGACCATCCGCGTCGATCGCGGCAAAATCGCCATGCACCCATACGCCCGGCCAGCGCGACCAGTAAGTATCCAGGTAGCGTTGCGGGTCTTTCCAGAAGCCGCGCGTCATCCCGATCCAGGGCGCCCGGATCACCAGTTCGCCCACTTGCTCCCGCACTGGCTTCCCGTTCTCATCGAAGACTTCGGCGGCGATGCCCGGACAGGGGGCGGAAAAGGCGCACGGCTTGAGCGGCAGTAAGGGGTTGCCCATCACGATCCCGCCGGAGATCTCCGTCCCACCGGAATAATTGATGATCGGCCGCTTCCCCTCGCCGACGACCTGGAACAGCCACATCCACGGGTCGGGGTTCCATGGCTCGCCGGTGGAGGCGAAGAAGCGCAGCGAGGACAGGTCATGCTGGCGCACAGGCGCTTCTCCGTACAGCGTCAGCGCACGGATCAGCGTCGGCGAGACACCCAGCGTGGTGATGCGGTGGCGCTCGACCATCGCCCACAGCCGGTCGGGGCCGGGATAATCCGGCGCGCCGTCGTACAGGAAGAACGTCCCGCCCAGCAGCAGCGACCCAAATACCAGCCAGGGGCCCATCATCCAACCCATATCGGTCATCCAATAAATGATCTGGCCGGGGTGCAGGTCGGCGCCGAAGGCCATATCCTGGGCTGCCTTGACCGGGAAGCCGCAGTGCGTATGCAGCACTCCCTTGGGCCTGCCGGTGGTGCCGGAGGTGTACAGGATCATCAGCGGGTCTTCGGCGTCGGTGATCTCGGCTGCGCAAGTCTCCGGTTGGGTCGTTACCAGCTCATGCCACCAGTGATCGCGCTCGGCCTGCATCTCGACGGCGATGGGCAAATCCTGTGCGGCTCGATAGCGGCATACGATGAGATGTTTCAGCCCGGGTAATTGTTGCGCGGCTTCGTCGGCCACCGGTTTCATCGCCACCGGTTTGCCCCGACGGTGGAAGCCATCGGCGGTGAACAGGGCTTTGGCCCCTGCATCTGCCAGACGCGCGGCGATCGCCCCGGCGCCAAAGCCGGAGAAGAGCGGCAGAGCAATGCCGCCAATCCTGGCGATGGCGAGCAACGCCACCACGATCTCCGGTGTCATTGGCATGTACAGGCCGATGGCGTCGCCCTTGCCCAGCCCCAGGGAACGCAGGGCGTTGGCGGCCTGGTTGACGCGTCGATAGAGCTGCGCATAGGTGAGGCTTTCGGTCTGTCCGGCTTCGCCCTCCCAGATCAGGGCAATCTGGTTCTCGGTCGGCGTGCCGATATACTTGTCCAAGCAGTTTTGGGTGATATTCAGTTTCCCATCCACACACCAGCGCGGCCAAGCAACGCCGCGTGACAGGTCGAGCACCTGGGTGTAAGGCTGGACAAAGCGAATGTCCAGGAATTTGAGCACGGCATCGGTGAACCAGGCCACATCCTGCGTCGAGCGGCGCATCAATTCGTCAAAATCGCGGATGCTATGCAGGCGCATAAAGCGCGTCAGGTTGGCGTTTTCGATGTAATCCGGCGTGGGTCGCCAGACGATCGGGCCGCCAAAGGTAAATTGCTCGCTTTTCTCGCTCACGTCCCGGTTCCGTTGTCTGTTGGATGATCGGAATGAATTTCACCTGAAGTTGGGAAACCATTATAACACCCTGCCCAACCCTAAAGAACGCGCTTTGCACTGCATTTCGATCATGCTTCACCTGTTATTCCGCATAGTTCGCCGCTTCGCTGCTCCGGCTGTTCCAACGATCTTCGAGCGTCAGCGCGTGGCTCATCACGTATGTAAGTATACTCCAGGTCTGGCCACAGCCTGGCTTGCATAGAATAGACCTCCGGGGCGGACCCATGAAATCAGGGATTTCATGGGGTTTCTTTCTGCCTCCTTCTATCTATCAAAAATAAATTTCTCAAACCCCCCACTTTCCCTCAATTTCATATTACAATCACATCTGCGACTTGGCACCCAATTTCTGTCTCCCCAATTTTCCTCCCTATTCATGGACGATATCAGCCCTATCCGCAAGCAATACCTCGAGATCAAGCGTCAGTACCCGAACGCCATCCTGTTCTTCCGCCTGGGCGATTTCTATGAGACCTTCGACCAGGATGCCGAAATCGCCGCCCGCGAGCTGGATATCGTGCTCACCTCCCGCAGCGTCGCCAAGGGCGTGCGTGTGCCCATGGCTGGCATCCCCCACCACGCCGTCGAGAACTATCTGGCGCGCCTGATCGAGCGCGGTTATCACGTCGCCATCTGTGAACAGGTCGGGGAACAGCCCGTGCGCGGCCTGTTCCCCCGCCAGGTGACCCGCGTCGTCACCCCAGGCACCGTGGTCGAGCCTGGCCTGCTGCCCGGCGACGCCAACAACTACCTGGCCGGCGTGGTCGTCGAGGCTGGCGAGGTCGAAAGCCGCGCCGGCGTGGCTTATGTCGATATCACCACCGGCGAGTTCGCCGCCACCGAACTCCACGGCGCCGACATTCACGCCGTGCTGCGCGCCGAACTGACCCGCCTGCGCCCCGCCGAGGTGCTCCACCCTGAAGCCCTGACCCTGCGCGACGATTTCCCTGGCCATTCCACCCCCTGGCCCACCTGGCGCTTCGAGCCGGGGCGCTGTCAGGAGGCTCTGCTGCGCCATTTCCAGGCCGCCTCACTGGATGGCTTTGGCTTGCGCGGCCTGCCCCTGGCGACCCGCGCCGCCGGTGCTATCGTCCAATACCTGGGCGAGACCCAGGCCACTGCCCTGAGCCTGCTCACCAGCCTGAGCGTTTACGATCTCTCGGAGTTCATGACCCTGGACGCGGCCACCCGTCGCAACCTGGAGCTGACCGAGACCCTGCGCGGCGGCGCGGTCAAAGGCTCCCTGCTTGGCGTGCTCGACCACACCGTCACCCCAATGGGCAAGCGCCTGTTGCGCCAGTGGGTCAGCAAACCGTTGCTGAATATCGCCCAAATCACCGCCCGGCAAGACGGCGTGGAGCGCTTTTACCAGGATGGCCTGTTGCGCGCCGAGCTGCGCGCAGCGCTCAAGCCGCTTGGCGACCTGGAGCGCCTGGTCAACCGCGTGCTGGGCAATACCGCCCAGCCGCGCGATCTGGTCGCCATCCGCCAAACGCTGTCGCGCCTGCCCGCCTTACGCGCCTTGTTGCCGGAGCAGGATGCGGCGCTGGCGCCTGTGTTGGATGACCTTCACCTGTGTCGGGAAGAATATGACCTGCTCCAAGCTGCGTTGAGCGATGATCCGCCCGCCACTCTGCAGAACGTTGGCGTCATCCGCCCAGGCTACTCTGCTGAACTGGATGGCGCGGTGGAACGCTCACGCCACGCCCGTGAATGGATCGCCAACCTGGAGGCAGTGGAGCGCGAGCGCACCGGCATCAAATCGCTCAAGGTGGGCTACAACAAAGTGTTCGGCTACTACATCGAGGTCACCCACGCCAACACCGCCGCCATCCCGACCGAGTATATCCGCAAACAGACCCTGGTCAACGCGGAGCGCTATATCACCCCAGAGATGAAAGAATACGAGACTCTGGTGCTCAACGCCGAGGAGCGCATCCGTGATATCGAGGCGCGGCTGTTCAAGGAGGTCTGCGCCCGATTGGCTGCCTCGGCGCCGCGCTTGCTTGCGGCTGCCCGCGCCCTGGCACAACTCGATGTGCTGGCCTCGCTGGCCGAGGCCGCTGCGCGGTACGGCTATGTCCGTCCGCAGGTGGTCGAGGAGGACGTGCTGGAGATCCACGACGGGCGCCATCCGGTGGTCGAGCACAGCCTGAGCGGCGAGCGCTTCGTCCCCAACGATGTGATCTTCGAGGAGGGCGAGCGGGTGCGCCTGATCACCGGGCCGAATATGTCGGGCAAGTCCACTCTGATCCGCCAGGTGGCGTTGATCGTGCTGCTGGCGCAGGTGGGTAGCTTCGTCCCCGCCTCGGCGGCGCGCATCGGCCTGGTGGATCGCATCTTCACCCGCATCGGCGCTCAGGACGAGATCCACGCCGGGCAGTCCACTTTCATGGTCGAGATGGTCGAGACCGCCAACATCCTACACCATGCCACCCCGCGTAGCCTGCTGATCCTGGACGAGATCGGCCGCGGCACCAGCACCTACGACGGCGTCTCTATCGCCTGGGCGGTGGTGGAGTACCTGCACAACCACCCCCGCCTGCGTTCCAAGACCCTGTTTGCCACCCATTACCATGAACTGACCCAGCTCGCCGACCTGCTGCCCGGCGTGCGCAATTACAACGTGGCGGTCAGCGAGGCCGAAGGCCAGGTGGTGTTTTTACACAAGATCATCCCTGGCGGCGCCGATCGCTCCTATGGCATCCACGTAGGGCAACTCGCCGGGTTGCCGCGGCCGGTGGTGCAGCGCGCTGGCGAGATCCTGCAGCAACTCGAGGCCTCCTCCGGCAAGGCTGTGCGCATCAACCCACTAGCCCCCAAACAATTGGCCCTGTTCCCTGAGACGAATCCCCTGCTCGAAGAGCTGAAGACCATCGATGTCAACGCCCTCTCCCCTATCGAAGCGCTGAATAAGCTCTTCGAGTGGCAGAAGAAATATCTGAAGGAATGAGCCGCCAGACTGAAGCACTCAAGAAACCCCAGGTGGAAACCTGGGGTCTCTTGTCTATAGTGATGCCAGTCAATCAACTTTGCTGCATCGGCAGCGATGTCCACAATCCGACCATGGTGCCCCCAGGGTCGCGGAACATCGCCAGCCAGCCCATGCCAGGGACTTCGGTCTTTTCCATCAACGTTTGGGCGCCCAAGTTCTCCGCCTTCTTCAAGGTGGCGTCGATATCATCTGTACCGACGTAAAAGACCACCGTCCCGGTAGGATAGGCCTCGCTCACCGGGTTGATCCCACCGCCGACCTCATCAGGGCCGGTCTCAAAGGTGACATAATTGAATTCGGGCATATGTTGGATCTTCCAGCCGAACAGGTCTGCGTAAAACTTGCCCGCAGCTTGCTGGTCTGAAGCTGCAAACTCTATATGGACGATCGGGTGGTTCGACATCAGGTTCTCCTTTGGCTGAAACGCATAAATTAGACTGAACAGGTAAGATTATTGTAGAATATATGTTCTATTTTGTCAAGTCTTTGCAGAAAGTTTCGGCTCGGAGCAAAAACTTGATGAGCAAATCCCAGCAATCGACCATTGACAAGCGACCAAGTTATGCATAAAATCTAGCCTATGTACTCACCCAAGCAGCAAAATCACCATCATCATACCGAAATGCTCAACTCCCTCGGTGGGGTGGTGTCTTAGGCTGCTGCATACCGTTTTATCGATCGTAACCAACAAGCCCCCGCCGAGCGGAGGCTTGTTTTATTCAGGAGAACAGGATGTTGAATATTTACTCGCCAGCTCAGGCTCTGCAAACTATCCTCAAGCGCCAACCTCTCGACGAAATGCCCGTATCTCAGCCGGTGCTGGATGGCATTCAGCGCTTCTTTGGCGAGCCGCTCACGCCTGAACAGGCGGTGCGACAGATCTTGACGGATGTCCGCCAGCGCGGGGATGCCGCCCTACGAGAATGGTCTCGACGCCTGGATGGACTCGATCCGGAGTCTTTCCAAGTTCCAGAAGCGGAGCTATCCGCTGCTCTCGGCGCGATCTCTGCCGCGGAGCGCAGCGCGCTTGAAACAGCCGCAGAGCGTATCCGCCGTTTCTACAGCCGCCAGCCCGTCGGCTCCTGGATCATCCAGGGCGAGGACGGAACACTGGGCCAGGTGGTGCGGCCGATCAAGCGGGTGGGGCTGTATGTCCCTGGCGGCGCGGCGCCCCTGGCCTCCACGGTCTTGATGTCGGCGGCGCCGGCCCAGGTGGCGGGGGTCAAAGAGATCGCCGTGGTTGTCCCGCCGCAGCGCGATAGCGGGCGGATTGCCCCAATCACGCTGGCTGCCTGCGCTCTGCTGGGGATCAACGAAGTGTACTGCCTGGGCGGTGCTCAGGCTATCGCTGCGCTGGCCTTTGGGACAGAGAGCATTCGCCCTGTGGATAAAATCTTTGGCCCCGGCAATCTGTTCGTCACCCTGGCCAAGCGTCAGGTCTTCGGCGTAGTAGGCATCGATGGATTGGCCGGCCCGACGGAGACGATGGTCATCGCCGACGAAAGCGCCACGCCGGGCTGGGTCGCCGCAGACATGCTGGCGCAGGCTGAGCATGACGTGCTGGCCTCGGCCATTTTGCTCACCCCTTCGTTGGGGCTAGCCCAGGCAGTGCAGGCTGAAGTGGCCCGCCGCCTGGAGGATCTGCCGCGGGCCGAGGTATTGGCGCAGTCGCTGGCCCATCGCAGTGGCATCGTCATCACGCGCGACCTGGACGAAGCCGCCGATCTGGCTAATGCCTACGCCCCGGAACATTTGTGCCTGTCGGTTGCCGATCCCTGGCGCTGGAGCGAGAAGATCAATGCTGCAGGCGGCATGTTCCTGGGCGAGTTCTCCTTCGAAGTCCTGGGCGATTACATCGCCGGGCCGAGCCATGTCATGCCTACCAGCGGCACCGCCCGCTTTGCCTCGCCGTTGAACGTCTGGGATTTCGTCCATCTGGTTCACGTGGTGGCGCTGGCGCCGCAGGCAGCCGCATCGCTCAGCCGGCAGGCTGCGCTCCTGGCGCGCGCCGAAAATCTGGAAGCCCATGCCCGCGCCGCAGATGAGCGGCTGGCTGGCTAGCAGTGTATCTACAAGCAAAAGCAACTCAATTCACAAGGAGGAACCATGTTTTACCGTATGTCACGTCTCGTTTTGACCATCGCCCTCACTGTGCTGCTGATGGCTATGCTTGCCGCATGCGCAGGCCAGCCGCAGGAGCCCGTCACGGTGCGGATCGGTACGCAGCCCTGGATCGGCTACGGCCCCTGGTGGATCGCCAAGGAGAAGGGCATCTTCGAGAAAAACGGCCTGAAGGTGGAGTTGGTGGATTTCATCGAAGACAAGGAGGTGAACGCCGCTTTCGCCTCGGGCCAGATGGATGCGGCCAACCTGGCGACTCACACGGCCATCAAGCTCTTTGCTTCGGGGCTGGACTTGAAGATCGCCCTGCTGGAAGATGCTTCCTATCAGGCCGATGCCATCCTGGCCCCATCTTCGGTGAACTCGATTGCCGACCTGAAAGGCAAGCAGGTAGCCTACGAAGAAGGCACCACCAGCGACCTGCTGCTCAACTATGCTCTGATGCAGAACGGGATGAGCGTCCAGGATATCGTCCCGGTCTTCATGCCGGCCTCGGATGCTGGTTCGACGCTGATCGCCGGGCAGGTGGATGTCGCTGTGACGTATGAGCCCTATATCTCGGCAGCCCTGGCAGAGAACGCAGACCTGAAGCTGCTATACACCGCCGCCGAACGGCCTGGGCTGATCTCGGATGTTCTGGCGGTGCGCGGCAACCTCAGCCCCGAGGTGGTTGCCAGGCTGCTGAAGGTGTGGGATGAAGCCCTGGCGTTCTACAAGAGCAACCCCGATGAAGCCAAGGCGATCATCGCTGCCAACGTCGGCAGCACCCCTGAAGAGCTCAAGACTGCCTTCGATGGCGTCAAATTCTATGATCTGGCCGAGAACAGGCAGCAGTTCGGCGGCGAATTCTTGAAGACGCTCGAAGATGTGACCCAGGTCGCTCAGGCTATCGGACTGATCACCACCGCTCCCGATCTTTCCAAGATCCTGGACGCTAGCGGATTAAAGTAAACATTTGTGTGGAGGAGCAGCGCTTGAGTTGCTCCTCCACACGGCCGAAACGCCTGTGAAATCCGATCATTCAACCCGCCCGCGCCGCCTGCTCGAACTGCGCGCAGATATCCCGCCGACGGTCTACGCCGCCAGCGGAGTCGGCCTGATCCTGGCAGTGTTCCTGGCCTGGTGGCTGGTGACCGCCCTGGGCTGGGTCTCGCCGCTGTTCCTGCCTTCTCCAGCCGCAGTTTGGAATGAACTGCTGCGCCAGTCGCAGGAGGGCATCCTGTGGGTGGATGTGCGCGCCAGCGTCTATCGCATCACGATTGGCTGGCTCATCTCCACAGCGATCGCCTTGCCCATCGGAATACTGATGGGCAACTTTCGCTTCTTCGAGGGGCTGTTCGAGCCTCTGATCGATATTATCCGCTACATGCCTGCAGTCGCCTTCGTGCCGCTATCCATCCTGTGGCTGGGCGTGGACGACAGCCAAAAATTCGCCATCCTGTTCATCGGCACGTTCTTTCAACAGGTGCTGATGGTGATGGACAATGTGAAAAACGTCCCATTCGAGCTGATCCAGGTCAGTTATACCTTTGGCTTGAGCAAGTGGGAGGTGCTGCGGCATGTGGTCTTGCGGGCGGCTTTGCCGGCTATCTGGGACACCCTGCGGATCACCCTGGGCTGGGCGTGGACTTATCTGGTGGTGGCCGAACTGGTGGCAGCCAATGTGGGCCTGGGTTATCGGATCATGCGCGCTCAGCGCTTTCTGCAAACCGAGACCATTATCCTGGGCATCCTGATCATAGGCCTGCTGGGTCTGGCCACCGACTATGCCTTCAAGCTGTCTTATCGTGTGCTCTTTCCCTGGGCGGAAGGCGAGCGAAGGTCAAATGGCTGAACCAAAGCTGGTCGCTCAAGACATTTGGAAAGTCTTCACCCCGCGCCGGGGCGAGGAAATCATCGCCATTCGACAATTCGGCATGGTGGTGTACGAAAACGAGTTTGTCTCGCTGGTTGGCCCTTCAGGATGCGGGAAATCGACCTTTTTGGCGATCGCCGCTGGGTTGGATTTTCCCAGCCGGGGGTCGCTCGCCATCAGCGGCAGGCCCGTCCTGGGGCCAGGCATCGATCGGGGTATGGTCTTCCAGAGCTACACCCTCTATCCCTGGTTGAACGTCTTCGAAAACGTGCGCTTTGCTCTTATGAAAAGCCGCCTTTCTACGGCAGAGCAAACGCGCCTGGTTCAGGAGCATCTCGACCTAGTGGGTTTGCAGGGCTTCGAAAAGGTCTATCCGGCTCAGCTTTCGGGCGGAATGCGCCAGCGTGCGGCGATTGCGCGGGCCCTGGTTTACAAACCGGATATCCTGTTGATGGATGAGCCATTTGGGGCGCTCGATGCCCAGACCCGCCTGCAGATGCAAGAACTGCTTCTGCAGGTCTGGGAAACGCATCGCATCACGGTGCTGTTCGTCACCCACGATGTGGATGAGGCCATCCTGCTATCGGATCGTGTGTATGTGATGACCCCCCGGCCGGGCAGCTTGAAAGCTGAAGTGATTATCGACATCCCCCGCCCGCGCACTTCAGAGGTCGAAGTGACGCCGCGCTTTCTCGAATATCGCCGCACTTTGCTGGAGTTGATCCGCCACCCGCGCGGAGATTCACGCCGCTGATCTTTTGGAGATCAAGCGCCGGGTGAGGATGCTGCCCAGGATAGCGTAGGCATCGGTAGGCAGGTAGTGGCTGGCGGCGGCGTCGAACAGCACCTGGCAGGTGGAAGGCAGATCTTCGTCGCCCCGCCAATAGACGACCAGCAAGGGCACACGTGGCAGGACTTCAAAGATGAAAGCGGCGTCGCCCAGCGGGTGAGGCTGCCCGCCCAGCGCCTGGGCGGCGTGCTCAAAAGCCGCCCGATCGTCTCGAAAGGCGCGCGCCAGTTCCTTGCCGGTGTAGCCTTGAAAAGCCTGGTTATAGAATCTGCCATCTGGCAGATCGGAAAAGGCAATCCATTCGCCGCTGAGCGGCGCGCCATCGGCAACGTTCAAGTGGTACAGCAATAACGCCTGGTCGAAATCTGAAAGCGGCTGGTCTTCTCCTTGGGGATACGCCACCCACTCCGGCCAGGTGATGCGAATGGCTCGGTTCCACAAGGAAAGATCGATCTGCCCTGAGGCGACGGCCTGGGCGCCTCTCTCTGTGTACGATGCGCCGATGGCTCGAGCTACCCATTCAGGAGGTTTATCGGCTAAAGCGGCGCGTAATTCATTCAATCGCCGGGTAAAGCGTTGCTCCAGGCGTTGAGGATCAACCGGTTCAAGGTGAGGGGGTTGGCTCCGAGACGGGATGGGGGACACGCAACGGTCTCCTTGCAAATCTGTCGGCTCCTATGGTTCTGCGACTTACAAAAACGCGAGCCGCAAATCTTGTAGAATGTTTCCAAATATGTATAATCTAAATTGCCTGCTGCCCCCACCGACGCCTCAACCATTGAGCAGGCAAACAACGGTCGCGCTCGACCTTGTCGATACCGTCGCCTAGCGTCCTCATCATCTCTCCCACCCAAACATCATCCTCCAACGCTGGCGAAGGTGAATACAGGTAGAGCGCGATCGCTTTTATTATAACCTGCTCTAGCTGGCAGCATAGAAAATATCTACGCCCCACCCCGAGCTCGGGGTGGGGCGTAGCGCTCGCTTAAGGTGATCAGCCCAGGCTAGCACGCCGCCATCTATTCGGTTCCCGCGCTCACTTCCGCTTGTTTTGCAGCGTCCGGATCAGGATCTGTTCCAGATCGTTGGACGCGGCTTTGGACTTACGCTTGCTCTTGCCAGCAGCTCCGACCGGTTGTCTTTCTTTCGATCGTTCCATCGCTTCGCGCAGCGCAATCTCCATCGCTGTCGGTACGGGTTCGTCCTTGCCCTCTTCTTCAACGACGGGCGCCTGTTCCGCACGCTTTGCCGGGCGAACCTCTTTCTCTCTGACTTCCCTCATCGGCGGCTCTTCCAGCGCTTTCATGCTCAGCTTAATCTGTCGCTTGCGCTTATCGACGTTGAGCACCTTGACCTCGACTTCATCGCCCTCTTTGACTACATCACCTACTGTTTTGATGTAGTCATGGGTCAATTCACTGATGTGCACCAGGCCAGGGCGTTCGGCGCCAATGTCCACGAACGCGCCGAACTTTTCCAATCGGGTGACCTTGCCTTTGACCACCATATCGGGCTGAATGTCGCGCCATTCCAGATCGACCGGTTTGATCATCGTCAGTTCGATGCGGTTTTTCTTGGGCACCACGCGATGTACCCACACGTCCACCTGCTGACCTGGCTTAACCACGTCTTCTACGCGGTTGACCGGCTCGCTCTGGAGTTGTGAAATATGCACCACGCCGGGCGTATCCAGGCCGATATCAACCACTGCGCCTGCCAGCGTAGTCTTAATGACGGTGCCGACGAAGTGGGTCTTACGCTTAATTTCGCTCAGTTGACTGACTGGAGCACTTTCGGGGGTTGCCAGGGCTTCTGTTTCCATAGCATACTTTCTCCAATTATAAAGAGTTCTTGACCACCCCTGGCGCAGGCCTGGGGCAGGGAATATCAAATATACGCGGGACGGGATTCACCCGCGAAATTGAATTATACCCCTTGCCGATGAAATTGTCAAAGAAACGCAAAACGAAAATGAGGGAATGCGACATCCAAAATGAGACGCTCGGAATGAACTCCTCCCTGCCACAGGAAACCTGCTCAAGCAGGTTCGGGTATGCGGCGCAACGTGCTTTCAGCACGTTTCCTGTGCCAGCTGCTGAATTGATTCGGGCGGCGAGGAACGGGCGCGGTCGCAGAGTCATTCAAGCGGCATCCGATCTTTGGTATGATTGCTAAAACCTGAGTACAGGGGCAACCAATGCCATTCTGGGGAACCTACTACCACCTCATTTGGGCCATCCAACGGCGAGAACCCTGGATTCAGCCGGAACCAGATACAAAAACCCGCCTCTACGGCGGGCGTCTCAGGCGGGGAGGACAGGATTCGAACCTGCGGCCGAGATTTTATGTCCCGGCAACCGCTTAGCAGGCGGCCCCATTCGACCACTCTGGCACCTCCCCAGGCGCAATCGCTCCCCCTGGCGGAGAAATTCTACCATAGGTAAGATCAGGACGCAACCAGAATCACAAATGGCGCAGCACCGCCTGCAGCGCTGGCCGCCGGGAATATTGCAGCTTGAGACCGGTCAGATAGGTCTGCCATTCAGCCTGCCGACCCATCTGAAGGTAGGCCTTTTTAGCTCGCTCCAGCCAGGCGCCAGCAGTCGGATAATACTTGCTTTGTGCTTTAGCGATCAAATGGTCGGACTGGTTCAGACTGGCCTGGATGACCCATTCCGGCCGATGGGGCAGCACGGCTTCGACCACCTTCGCCACCAGCTGGAAGTCCCGCTCCTGCGCCTCGGCCAGCCGGATGGCAGCGTCCCATTGCTGCTCGTACAGATATACATCGGCGAGCGCGTCCGTGAAAGAGGAATTGACCAGGGCGGAGATCAACTCGGCCTTCAGCGTCTCCCAGCCGCGACCCGCCAGGCGTTGCATGGTCTGGTAAAGCTCCAGAGAGGGAGACGAATTGAAAGCCAGGCGATAGGCCAGCAGGGCATCTTCCTTGCGCCCCAGCGCTTCCTCCAGCGCGCCCAGCCAGGTCCCTAAACCGTGCTTATGTCCGCCCAGACCCAGGCCGCGCTCGCCCACCGCAACCGCCTCCTGAACATGACCCAGATCGCGCAACCGCCGGGCGACCGAAAGCGCCTCGGCCGCCTGCTCCAGGTGCTCCAGGGCGACCCGCACAGCTTCGTCTTTACGACCCAGGTCGAGCAGCTTTTCTGCGCGGCGCAGGTGTTTTCCGGCTGCCTGGCACAGCTCCAGAAATTCCTCCATCCGCCCCTGGCGTTCGAGCACGTTGAGCTTGACTTCCATCAGATCGCTATACCAGCTATCTACCACCTCCTGGTCCTCCAGCGGCAGAGCGCTCCAGCCATCTTCGAGGGCCAGCAAGGCGACCTGGATACCATCGATCCCGTAATCGACTAATTCATCCACAATTGGGGTCAGGCGCTTCTCCAGGCTGCGGCGCTCATCCCGGGATAGATCCTCGCTCAAGATAACTTCGGCCAGATCTTGTCCAAGTTTGCCCAGAAAATCGCCCAGTTCGCCGTCTGAATCATCGAAACGCTCATAAGCATCGCAGACTTCCTGCAGCAGCGCCATCAAGATGACCAGCGCCCCTTCAGCATCACCAGCTTCCAGGAAGCGGTAGGCCGTTGCGCGTACCTGATCCAGTTGCTGCACCATCCCAGACATCATCCAGTAAGCCTCGGAAAGGCGGTAACCGCTCAGGCTGTGCAAGATATCCTTCACCCGGCGGCGGTATTCCTTTTCCGAGACCTGTGTCTTGCCCTGGGGCTGCCTGGCAGCGACCGGCGCTTTGGCTGCTGCCTGAGCGCCCAGGGCTGCAGCTTCCAATTCATCATACAACTCGGGATGCCCCTCGACCAGGCGGGACAAGAGTTCTACCAGCGCCTGACTGTCCAGGCCCTGCAGCAGTTCGGGAACGCCCTTTCGCTCGACGAAGTCATCCGCCGTGTGCAGATACGCCAGCAGCAGAGCGACCAGGTGCTTGCAGATTCCGCCCCATTCATACGGGCAAGAACACTGCGCAGAGCGCACCCCTGCAGCGTCGATTTCGACCTGCAGGATGTAAAACGGCTCCTGGTTGCCCCTGCATTTGCCCAGCAGCAGGTTGCCCTGGCGAGCGGCGTCGAAGATCGCCCCAGCGTGGTAGAGCTGCCGCCCGCGCTCATAGCTCTGCGATGTGCTGAGAGAACGAATCAATTCTTCAGTTAAACGTTTATCCATCTCCTGACCAGGCTTTCCTGTAGTCGGGACATTTGACTACAGGCCAAACTTCACCAAAATTTTCGGAATTCTCGCTGAGTGCATGTCTCGCAGATATACCCCTGGTTGGTGATTGTATAGCCATCGACCCCCAGTTTGATCACCTTACCGCACTTGCTGCATCGGCTTGGCTTATAGGCGGGAGGGTTACGCAGCTTTTCGAAATTGTATTCGTTGGTCCCATAGTAAACATACATCTCGGTATCGAAGGCTTTACGACACTCGGCGCAATCCTGCCAATGGCCTTTGTGTCCCTCACTGTAATGATAGCCGCAAAGCGTGTAGCGGTGATGGTTTCGACTACAGCTATTGCGGGCATACGAAAACATCACGTACTGATCTTCGTCATCGCAAATCCACTGGCCGCAACATTCGGTCTTGGTTAATTTCTCGGTCTTTCCGCACAATCCACAGCGCGGGCGATCATCCGCCAAAGGCGCAGTTCGTGGCTGCAGGCCGCCGCTTTTAACCTTTGCGTAGCGTTTCCTGGGGGACATGGGTACATCTCCTGCTTTTTGACACCTGCAGTTCGCTTGGCGCCGGCTCCTGTATCATGCAACCCTGAGATCGCTCTGCCAGGACCGGCTACAACCCTTGCTGCGATCGCCTCGCTGAGGGTCTAGAAGCCCAGCAACATCGGGGTACCAACAAACAGGCGGAGGGAGAGGGATTCGAACCCCCGGTGGCTTGCGCCACAACTGTTTTCAAGACAGTCGCCTTAGACCGCTCGGCCATCCCTCCGCGTGTGATAGACGCCCACTGATACAGCGTCTCGCAGCGCCCATGATTCTACCATAACGAGCGCGGGTTGCCCCGGCCTTTAAGTTATAATGAGCCGATCCATGTCCCGCATCGCTCGCGCGTCGCTGATCATCGCCTTCTTCTTCGGCGTGGACAAAATCCTTGGCCTGCTGCGCCAGGTATTGTTCAACCGCCAGTTCGGGCCGGTGGAGCGCGATATCTTCTTCGTCTCCAACAACATCCCCGACCTGCTCTCGGCGCTGATCTCCGGCGGAGCGCTGGGCATCGCCCTGATCCCGGTGCTGACCGAACACCTGGAAGAGAAAGGCCGCCAGGGCGCCTGGGCACTGTTCTCGCGCATCCTCAACCTGGCCTTCCTGGTCACTGCCGCCATCTCCCTGGTGATCATCCTGCTGGCCGAGCCGCTGATCGAGCACCTCATCGCTCCCGGCTTCGCCGACCCGCAAAAATGGGCGCTGACCGCTAGCCTGATGCGCCTGGACCTGCTGGCGATCCTGATCTTCTCGATCAGTGGGCTGGTGATGGCCGGCCTGCAGGCCAACCAGCACTTCACCGCCCCGGCGATGGCTCCTGCCATGTACAACATCGGTCAGATCGTGGGCATCGTCCTGCTTTCGCGCTGGTATGGCATCTACGGCATGGTCTTCGGCGTGATCCTGGGAGCGCTGTTGCACCTGGGCATCCAGGTGCCTGCCCTGCTACGCTACGGCTTCCGCTGGCGGCCGCTGATCGGGCTGAGCGACCCGGGCGTGCGACAGGTGCTGACCCTGATGGGGCCGCGGGTGATCTCCATGCTGTGCCTGCACTTCTACTTCCTGGCGCGCGACCGTTTCGCCTCGTTCTACCAGGAGGGCGGGGTTTCGGCGCTGAACAACGGCTGGTTCATCATGCAACTCCCTGAGACGCTGATCGGCACAGCCATCGCCATAGCGCTGCTGCCCTCGCTGGCCGAACACGTCACCCGCGGCGAGGAGCAGGCCTTCCGCCAGACGATCAACCGCGCCCTGCGCGTCATGCTCGCCCTGACGCTGCCCAGCGCGGCGATCCTGGCGGCGGGGATGCGCCCGCTGATCGACATCGTGTTCAACTTCGACCCGCAAGAGACCGAGATGACGGTCTGGGCGACGCGCGCCTTCCTGCTGGGGCTGGTGGGGCACAGCTGGCTGGAGGTGGGCGTGCGCTCGTGGTATGCCCGACAGAACGCCCGCATCCCGCTGTTGGGGGCGGTCTTCCTGATCAGCCTGTACCTGCCGCTGGCGACCCTGCTTCCGCGAACGTTTGGGCATACTGGCCTGGCTCTGGCCGACACGCTGGCGTTCACCAGCCAGGCGCTGCTGCTGCTGATCCTGCTCAACCGCCGCCACGCCGGGCTGCTGCAGGTGCAGGGGACGCTGTTGCGGGCGGCGCTCGGCGCGCTGGTTGGCGGCGCACTGACCTATGCGGCGCTGCTGCTGCCGTTGCCAACGCTGCCGCTCGCCGCGCTGGCACTGGCCGCGGGCGGGCTGGGAGCGCTGCCGCTGATCCTGCCGGAGATCAAGATGCTGATAAAATTATAAATCATGGGAGGCAGATATGAAACTCGTTGGAAAACGCATACTCTATCTACTCGATGAGGGCTTCGAAGACCTGGAGTTCTACGTGCCGCTGATGCGCCTGCAAGAGGAGGGCGCCAGCGTAACCGTCGTAGGCCCGCGCCTGAAGACGGTGCGCGGTAAGCATTGCCTGGAGGCCACGCCGGATAAGATCGCGGCCGAAGTCCAGGCGCAGGATTTCGACGCCATCGTCGTGCCGGGGGGCTGGGCGCCGGATAAGCTGCGCCGCGATCCCAGGATCGTCGCCCTGGTGCGCGAGATGTACCAACAGGGCAAGATCGTCGCCGCCATCTGCCACGCCGGTTCGGTGCTGATCTCCGCCGGGATCGTGCGCGGCCACAAAGCCACCGGCTCGGAGGGCATCAAGGACGACCTGATCAATGCTGGGGCCGAGTGGGTGGATCAGCCAGCCTTTCGCGATGGCAACCTGGTTTGGGGGCGGGTGGTCAAAGACATCCCCGATTTCTGCCGCGAGCTGGTGCAAGCCCTGAGCGGATAAAGCCAGTATGGTCGTCAGACGGATTGCCCTTCTTGCGCGTCTGGCGCTTCTCTCGGCGCTGCTGGCTTCGACCCTGGTTGGCCGCCCAGCCAGCGGACAGCCTGCGCCAACCTGGCAAAGCAAAGTGGACGAATGGGTGCTGCAGACGGCCGAGGCCGGTCAGACGGAGTTCCTGGTGATGCTGCGGGAGCAGGCTGACCTGAGCGAGGCGGCGCGGCTGCCGAGCAAAGCGGAGAAAGGCGCATACGTCTTCCGGCGACTCACTCAGACGGCCGAGCGCACCCAAAAACCCCTCCTGGCGGCACTGCGAGCCCTGGCGGCGGAGTCGCCCGGCAGCGCGGACTACCGCCCTTTTTGGATCGCCAACATGATCTGGGTGCGCGCCGACGCCCGGGTGGTCCAGGCGCTGGCGCAGCGGAACGATGTGGCGCATCTTTACGCCAACCCAGCAGTCGAATTGGAAGCCCCCTACCCTGGCTTGCCGCCGAATTACCCGACCCAGGCGCAGGAGACGATCATTGAATCCAGCCTGCAGCGCATCCACGTCCCCGAAGTCTGGGCGATGGGCTACACCGGGCAGGGCGTGGTGGTCGGCGGCCAGGACACCGGCTACGACTGGACGCACCCGGCGCTGCAGAGCCGGTACCGCGGCTGGAACGGGACGAGCGCCGACCACAACTACAACTGGCATGACGCCATCCACAGCGGCGGCGGAGTGTGCGGCCCAGACTCGCCCGTCCCCTGCGACGACGGCTACCACGGCACGCATACCCTGGGCACTATGGTGGGCCAGGGCTACGACGCCCAGGGCAATCTGCGCCAATTCGGGGTAGCGCCGGGGGCCAAATGGATCGGCTGCCGCAACATGAACCAGGGCGTGGGGACGCCGGCCACTTACAGCGAGTGCTACCAGTGGTTCGTCGCTCCCACCGACCTGAACGGCCAGAACCCGCGCCCCGACCTTGCCCCCGACATTATCAATAACTCCTGGAGCTGCCCGACCTCTGAGGGCTGCACCGACCCCAACGTGTTGCTGAC
The DNA here is from genome assembly GCA_964503145.1 of uncultured Anaerolinea sp. Taxonomy (GTDB): domain Bacteria; phylum Chloroflexota; class Anaerolineae; order Anaerolineales; family UBA4823; genus RBG-16-57-11. Next base: position 25,899 of record CAZCYV010000002.1, read on the forward strand.
CGTGGTGAACAATGTGCGCGCCGCCGGCATCTTAACCGTGCACTCGGCGGGAAATTCAGGCTCGACCTGCAGCACGGTGCGAACCCCGGCGGCGATCTACGCCGCCTCGTTCACCGTCGGCGCCACCGACGCCAACGACAACATCGCCACCTTCAGCAGCCGCGGCCCGGTCACTGTGGACGGCAGCAACCGCCTCAAGCCGGATATCTCAGCGCCAGGCACGAACATCTATTCTACCGAACCGGGCGGCGGTTACCGCATCTTGATGGGCACCAGCATGGCCGCGCCGCACGTGGCCGGGGTGGCCGCCCTGCTGCTCTCCCAGCGCCCCGACCTGCGCGGCAAGCCAGACCAGATCGAAGACCTGCTCCGCCTGGGAGCCATCCCGCGCACCACCCCCCAGGTCTGCGGCGGCGTCCCGGGCGATCAGGTTCCGAACAACACCTATGGCTGGGGGCGCGTCGACGCCCAGGCGACCTTCTCCCGGGCGCTGCTAAGGATCGACAAACAACCTTCCTGGCCGCTGTACGATCCCGCAGGGCTGATCACCTACACCCTGCAGGTGACCAACTACCGCACCCTGGAGCCGCTCCACGACCTGCGCATCAGCGACACCCTGCCGGCAAACACAGCTTTTATCACCGCCACGCTGCCGCACACCCGCGCCGGCGACCTGATCACCTGGGAATTGCCCCTGCTCGAAGCCCTGCAGAGCCACAGCGTGCAGCTTGTCGTCCAGGTTCCTGCAGATGCTGTAGATCCGATCGTCAATCAAGGGTATGCTGCCAGCAGCGCGGAAGTGCCTCCGGTCTCCGGCGCGCCGGTTTGGGTCTACCGGGCGCAGTATCTGTTCTTCCCCCTGATCGCTGCGCCGCCGCGCTGAACGGCACCCTGCGCTCAGGATTTCTGGCGCAGCAAGCGGGAGGAGTTCGCCAGGATGCCCAGGTCGGGCAGCGATTGCGCCGCGGCCGCCAGGATGGGCGGCAAAAAGCCCAGCGCCGCCAGCGAGATGCCCAATAAATTGTACAGAGTGGTGAAAGCGATGTTCAGCCGGACCACACCCATTGTGCGCCGGGCGATGCGGATGCTTTCCGGTACCAGCCGCCAGTCATCGCGCATCAGGGCGATGTGCGCCGCTTCGATGGCCACATCGCTGCCCGCTGCGCCCATGGCGATGCCTACGTCCGCCTGCGCCAGCGCCGGGGCGTCGTTCACCCCGTCGCCCACCATCACCACGGTGCGCCCCTGGCGCTGGTAATCTTTGACCACCTGGATTTTGTCCTCAGGCAACAGGTTCGCACGCACTTTCAGCCGGAGATCATCCCCCAGCGCCTGCATCTGGGCAGCCGCCGCCAGCGGGTGATCGCCGGTGAGCAACTCGATCTGGCGCAGCCCCAGCTCTTGGGCCATGCGCAGCGCGCCGGGCACCTCCGGTCGCAGCGTATCCGCGGCGGCGAACAGGCATACCAGCTCGCCATCCACGGCGACGAGCAACAGCGTCTTGCCCTGCGCCTCCAGTTCATCAACCAGGCGCCGACGGCCGGCATCCCGCGCCAGCACCGACTCGAACATGCGCCGGTTGCCCACCGCCACAGCATGCCCCAGCACCATCGCCCGCACCCCGCTGCCGGGGATGGATTCGAACTCGTGAGGCTCATCCAGGCTCACCCCCGCCTCCAGGGCAGCCCGCCGCAGCGCCTCCGCCAGCGGATGCTCGGAGTAGCGCTCCGCCGTGCCCGCCAGGCGCAGGATGTCCTTCTGGGAATACCTGGCCGCCTGCTCAGCGAAGAACCTGAAATCCACGATGCGCGGCTCGCCCAAGGTCAGGGTACCGGTCTTATCGATCAGCAGCACATCGGCGCGGCTGAGCAACTCCAGATATTTGCCGCCCTTGATCATCACGCCGCGCTGCGCGCTGGCACCGATCGAGGCCAGCATGGCGATCGGAGTGGCCAGCGCGAACGAGCAGGAGCACGCCACCACTAAGACCGCGGCGGTCGCCAGCGGATCGCGGCGGAGCAATAGGGTGAGCAGAGCCACCCCCGCAACCACCGGCAGATAGTACGCCGAGAACTTATCGGCGAGGCGCTGCACCTCAGCGCGGTGCGCCTCGGCCTCTTCCACCAGCCGGATCACCCGCCCAAAGGTCGTATCTGCGCCCACCTGTGCAGCGCGCAGGCGCAGGCTCCCCTGGCGCACCAGCGTGGCCGCGAACACCCGCGCCCCAGGCCCGGCTTCGACGGGCATCGATTCACCGGTGATCGTCGCCTGGTCCACCGTGGCAAAGCCGGCGATCACCTCTCCATCCACCGGGATGCGCTCGCCGGGGCGCACCACCACGCAATCGCCGACGCGCACCTGGCCGACGGGAACCTCTACCTCAACGCCATCTTGCTCCAAACGCGCCATCTGAGGCGCCAGGATGGTCAGATTCTTGACTGCCCTGCGAGCGCGCTCGGCGGTGAAATGTTCCACGTAATCGCCCATGCGCATCATGAACACCACCACCGCCGCGGTCGCCCACTCGCCGACCACCACAGCGGCGATCACGCCGACGGTCATCAGCGTGTGGGCGATGACCTGGCGATGCAACGCCGCTCGGATCACATTGCGAAACACCGGGTATCCGCCGACGAGGATGATCGCCAGCCAGGCCGGCCAGGGAACCCAGTGCGTGACGGCTTCGAACAGCCCTAACCACTCGCCGACCACGACGATGAACAATACCGCGCCGAACACCACGCCCAGCAGGCGCAGGATGGGACGGGTGAAGCTCTCGGTTTGCTGAGTAGAAGCGCCCTGCGACTCGGGCACGGCATAACCTGCGCCTTCCACCGCCTTGCGGATGTCATCCAGGTCAACCAGTTGCGGGTCGAGCTGAACAAGCGCCTTTTCAGAGGTCAGGAACACCTCCACAGAGCGGACGCCGGGCAGGGCAGCGATGGCCTTCTGCACGTGCAAGGTGCATTCGGCGCAATCCATGCCTTGAACAGGGATTTCCATTTGCTTCATGTTTACTATCATATCCTCTCCGCCGCGCCGATTATAATGAGCGTACCATGTGTCGAAACATCAAACAGCTTCGCCAACCGGACCGACCGCCCACCCAGGAAGAGTTGCGCGCCGCTGCGCTGCAATACGTGCGCAAGGTCAGCGGCTACCGCTTGCCGTCCCGCGCCAACCAGGCCGTTTTCGACCAGGCGGTGGATGAGATCGCTGCAGCGACCCAGAAACTGCTGGAGCATCTTATGGTCGCGCCAGGCGTCAGGCAATCGTGAAATCGATCAACCCTTGCCTGACCAGCAACTCGGCGTTGTAGATCGACGCCCCTGCTGCGCCGCGGATGGTGTTGTGCGATAGCACCACCATCTTGAGATGAAACAGGGGATCGGGGCGCAGGCGGCCGACCACGGTGGTCATCCCGCGGCCGGTGTCCACGTCCAGGCGCGGCTGGGGGCGATCTGGCTCATCCAGCACCTGGATGACCGGACGCGGCGCCGACGGCAGGTCGCGGCTGATCGCCGGAGCGGCGTAATTCGCCAGAGTCTGGGCGATCTCGCCAAAATCCTTTGGCGGGGCTCCCAGCTCGACGCTCAGGCAAACAGTATGTCCATCGATCACCGCCACCCGGTTGGTCTGCGCCGAAATCGTCAGATCCGCCGGGATGATCTCATCCTGGCGCGCCGCGCCGAGCATCTTCTTTGGCTCGTTCTCGATCTTCTCCTCCTCGCCAGAGATATAGGGCATTACATTATTCAGGATATCCAGCGAGGCCACGCCAGGGTAACCCGCTCCTGAGAGCGCCTGCAGCGAGACAGCGAAGACCCGCTTCACTCCGTAAGCGTCTTGTAGCGCTTTCAATACCACGGTCATGCCGGTGTCGGTGCAATTGGGGTTGGTGACGATGAAGCCGCGAAAGCCGCGCTGATGCTGTTGACGATGCACCAGGCAAGTATGATCGGGGTTGACCTCCGGCAACAGCAGCGGCACATCCGGCTCATTGCGAAAGGCGGACGCATTCGAGCAAACCACGCTCCCGGCCTGGGCGTAGGCCGGCTCTGCCTCCAGCGCCACAGCTGGCGGCAGCGCAGAGAAGACCAGCCGCGCCTCCACCGGCGGCAGGGTAGGCAGGACTTCCATCGCCCTGGCCCAGGCGGGCATCGGCGTCGAAAGGACCCAATGGCAGGTCTCGGCGTAGGCGCGTCCCACCGAACGATCCGCGCCGGTCAGCGCGACCACTTCGAACCAGGGGTGCTGGTCGAGTAGTTGGACGAAACGCTGCCCCACCACCCCTGTCGCCCCCAACACAGCTACTGGCAACCGCTTTGTGTTCAATGATGTGTTCCATCCTTTCTAACTAGATCAAGTAAGCCCGATTTTACCTTAAACTCGGGCGGCGGCAACCAGTTTCTGAGGCGGTATAATCCTGAAAACCCACCGCATGGTTCTGATGGAGGATGCGATGCCGATGACCCCCCGCGAGCGCGTGCTGACCGCGCTCCAACATGAAGAGCCTGACCGCGTGCCGATCGTGATCGGCGCCAGCAACGCCACCAGTATGAAGATGTGCCCTTATCAGCGGTTGAAAGAATTGCTGGGCATCCGGGCGCAGGACCGCTATCTGTACGACTGGCCGGAGCTGGGCACCGCCGATCCGGACGAGGAAACCCTGCAAAGGTTGCATAGCGATGTGCGCGGCGTGCACGACCGCTTTCCGGCGCAGATCTATCAACGCAACCGGGCGCTGCCGCCGCACGCCCCGCGCTTCGACGATTGGGGCGTGGGGCAGAAGGAGATCGAACCCGGCGTGTGGTACCCTGGCATTCATCCGCTGGCCGAAGCCCAGGCGATCGACGCCCTGGAGCGCTACCCCTGGCCCGACATGGACGACCCAAGCCGCGTGGCGCACGTGCGGGAACACGCCCAGCGCCTGGCGCAGGAGGGCCAATATGCCATCCTGGCGACGCCCTGGTTGCTCTTTCCCCTGGAGCGTGCCTTTGCCCTGCAGGGCATGGATAAATTCCTGCTCAACCTGGCGCTGTACCCGGAGTTTGCCCAGGCCTTGCTGATGAAAGCGGCCGAGTTGTGCAAAAAGCTGATGGGGAGCTTCCTGGACGAACTGGGGGAAAACGTAGACATGATCAAGATCGGCGATGACCTGGGCACACAGGAGAGCCTGCTCATCTCTCCCAGGATGTACCGCCAGATGCTCAAACCGATTCACGCCGACTACATCGCGTTTATCAAACAACGCACCAAGGCCAAAGTCTTTTTCCACACCGACGGTGACGTCTTCGATCTGATGGAAGATTTCATCGAGATCGGCGTAGATATCCTTAACCCCATTCAGACGTCAGCGGGGAAGATGGCAAACCTGGCCGAAGTGAAGAAACGCTTTGGGACACGCATCTGTTTTTGTGGCGCAATAGACACCCATCGTATCTTGCCTTACGGATCGCCAGAAGAGGTGCGCCAGGAGGTCCGGCGGGTGATCGAGATCCTTGCTCCCGGCGGCGGGTATCTACTGGCTGCAGTGCACATCATCATGGACGAGGTGCCGCCCGAAAATATTCTGGCGATGGTGGAGGCGGCGCAGGAGTTCGGGCGCTATCCTGTAGGGAAATAAAAAAAGCGGCCCTTGCGGGCCGCCGGTTTTGCGGGCTTTTAGCCGCCCTCTTTCTCGTACGGTACACCGTCTGCAGCAGGCATCTGGCCGCGGCCGACCACTCCCGCCAGGACGATCATCGTAGCAACGTAAGGGGTCATCAGCAGGAACTGCGAGGGGATCTTGATCCCCAGAATTGCCAGCCTGGAGGCGAGCGAATCGGCAAAGCCGAACAGCAGCCCGGCGCCAAAACCTCCAACCGGCATCCAGTTGCCAAAGATCATCGCCGCCAGCGAGATGAAGCCTCGCCCGGCAGTCATCACTTCATCGAAACGCCCTACCGAACCCAGGGTGAAATAACCGCCAGCAAACCCGGCCATCATCCCGCCCAACAGGACGGCGATGTAGCGCGTGCGGAACACATTGATCCCCAGCGTATCCGCAGCGCGGGGATGTTCGCCCACCGCTCGATGCCGCAACCCCCAGCGGGTATAGAACAGGCCAAATTGCAACAGGAACAGGAAGACAAACATCGAGTAGACGAAAATGTTGTTGTTGAACAGGATCGGCCCAAGGAAAGGGATTTCGGAGAGGCCGGGGAGCGTTATCGGCTTAAAAATCCCTGGATTGTTCAAGTCCTGGTTGGCCTGCATGAATCTGGCCGAGATGTAGGAGGTCATACCGGTCGCGAAGATGTTGATCGCCGTACCCGAGATGATCTGATTGGTCTTGTACTTGATCGACAGCACGCCATGGATCAGGCCAAGCACCGCCCCAGAAAGCACTGCCACGAGCAACCCAATCCACAAACTGCCGGTGACGCTTCCCACTAAAGCGCCGATCATTGCGCCCATCAGCATCATCCCTTCGATGGCGATGTTCACTACGCCAGCGCGCTCGCACAAAATGCCTGACATGGCCCCAAGGGTCAAGGGAACCGCTTTGGAGAGGGTGGTGTTCAATAAGCCCGCCAGATTGAGCGATTTCCCCGCCGCAGCCCAGGTGAGCATCGCGAAGACTCCCATGCCCACCACCAGCCCAAGCACCCAATTGGTGCGCTTGCCGAAGCCGCCCGGGCGGATCAGTTGCACCGCGCCCAGCCCCACACAGGCCAGGGCAAGCACATTCAGGGTGAGCTTGCTGGGCAAGATCAGGTCGGGGATGGTGGCTGTGAATGCGCCCAGGGTCGTGCCGAATTTCGTCAGCGTATCCGAGTCCACCGGGCGGCTGAAGAACCACCAGATGATCAACCCCATCGCTACGAAGAGCACACCCATCACCCGCTGACGGGTGGGGGAGACAATTTCCAATTCGCGGTGAAAAGCTGTGGTTGTCGCGGCCATGACTTAGCTACCTCCCCAACTGGCGATCACCAGACCACCCTCGCCCTCGGCGGGCGCTTTGAGCCGATAGATCGTGCGGATGATCGCCGGCGTGGCGATGAAGACCAACACCATCGCCTGGAATATCGAGATGATATCGATCGGGATATCTGCTTTGAGTTGCATGTTGGTCGCGCCATTGCGCAAAAAGCCGAACAACAGCGCAGAAAACACTACCCCAAGCGGATGGCTGTTGCCCAGCAAGGCCAGGGCGATGCTATCAAAACCATAGCCGGACGAAAACGCCATCGCCAGGTTGTAGTTGATCCCAAGCACTTCGTTAGCGCCCGCCATGCCCGCCAGGGCGCCAGAAAGCGTCATCGCCAGCACAGTCGTCAGTGAGACAATCATGCCAGCATAGCGCGCCGCATGCGGATTCGAACCGACCGTTCGCAAATCGAAGCCCCAGCGTGTCTTGAATAAGAACCAATACACCACCCAGGCCATCAGCAGCGCCACAAAAAACCCCAGGTGAAAGCGAATGGGATCGCTAAAGAAACGGAATAATTTGGCCGAGTCCGCGATATTAGGGCTGACCGGGTTAGCAGATTCGGGACGTTTCATCGGCCCGGTGAGCAACCAGTCGCTCAGGCGGAAGGCGATGTAATTCATCATGATCGTGTTGATAACCTCATGCGCCCCGGTGCGGGCTTTGAGCCAGCCGGGGATCAAGCCCCACAGGCCCCCTCCTACGGCTCCGGCCAGAAAGGCCAGCGGCATGTGAATGAAAGCTGGCAATCCGGTCACCGAGTAGCCGATGTAGGCGGCAAAGATTGCGCCGATGAAAATCTGGCCTTCGGCGCCAATGTTGAAAAGCCCGGCGCGAAAACCGAGCGCCACTGCCAGGCCGCCGAAGATATACGGCGTCGTCGCAACCAGGCTTTCGAAGAAGGGGTAAAAAGCCCTGCGGATGGCATCTTGATCCCCGCTTTGCAGCGCGGCAACGGTCCGCGCTGGATCACCGATTGCGCCGGTAAAGAGCGCCGAATAAGCGGTGACCAGGATACCCCAGGCCGCCTTCAGGCCCTGGAGCGGCGATTCCGCCCAGGCCTCATAGAACCCAGAAGTGGTAAGGACGATGAACACACCGCCAATGACCAGGGCGGTAAAGATCGCCAGCGCCGGGATCACCAGAGCGCGCAGAGCGCGCCGCGTTCTGGAGGCGCTTGCAGCGCGCTCGCCGCTAGCCTCTTTGAGAAACTCTTCTTGGAATACCTGACCGGCGTTCTTCTTGTTATTGGTATCTTTTTGTGAGGGCAATTTTTCGTCACCCATGGAGAAGTTCCCTTTGTGGCTTCATCGATATGGTCCGCCTAACTTTCCACCGGCTTCATTCCTGCCATCAGCAGTCCTACCTTCTCTTTGGTGGCCTGTTCTGCCGGTAGGATATCCACGATCTTGCCCCGATACATCACCGCGATGCGGTCCGAGAGGCCCATGATCTCGTCCAACTCCGAAGAAACAAGCAGCACTGCGCAGCCCTGGTCGCGTTTTTCCATGATCCGCCCATGGATGTATTCGATCGAGCCGACATCCAGGCCGCGGGTGGGTTGAGAGGCCACCAACAGGCGAATCGGGCGGCTGAATTCCCGCGCTACAATCACCTTCTGCTGATTGCCGCCCGAAAGCGAACCGGCTGGGGTCATTGGGCTTGGGGTGCGGATGTCAAACTCGCCAATCAGTTGAACGGCGTACTCTAAGATCTTGGATTCATCTAACACCACCCCTTTTGAAAACGGCGGCTGATAGTAGGTGTTCAAGACCAGGTTATCCGCAACCGGAAAAGACAAGACCAGGCCATCTCGCTGGCGGTCTTCGGGCACGTGAGCCGAACCTAACTCGGTGATCTGACGCGGCCGGGCGCGAGCGATGTCTTGGCCAAGCAGCGTCATCTTGCCAGACTGAACCGGCCGCAGGCCGGTGAGCGCCTCGACCAGCTCGGTTTGGCCGTTGCCTTGCACGCCTGCCACGCCCAGCACTTCGCCGGCCCGCACATCGAAAGAAATCCCATCTACCGCCACCTGACGTCGTTCATCCAGCACCACCAGGTCTTCTACAGATAAGACCGTCTCGCCCACCTTGGCCGGTGTGCGCTCGACCTCGAGCTGCACCGCGCGCCCAACCATCATCTCTGCCAACATGCTTTGATCCGCCTCAGCCGGTCGGGTGGAGCCAACCACTTTGCCTCGGCGGATCACGGTGATGCGATCGGCGACTTCCAACACCTCGCGCAGCTTGTGGGTGATAAAGATGATCGATTTGCCGCGGCTGGCTAACGAACGCATGATCTTGAACAACTCATCCGCTTCCTGCGGCGTCAGAACTGCAGTAGGTTCATCCAGGATCAGAATGTCGGCTTCGCGATAGAGCAGCTTGATGATCTCCACCCGCTGCTGCACACCTACGGGCAAATCCTTGACATATGCCTCTGGATCGACTTGAAGGGAATATTGCTCTGAAATTTGGCGGATCTTCTCAGCGGCCAGCCTGCGGTTCAAGATCCCCCCGGAGCGCACTTCCTCGTCCCCCAGCATGACGTTCTCGGTCACGGTGAACACCGGAATGAGCATGAAATGCTGGTGAACCATACCGACCCCAGCAGCGATCGCGTCGCTTGGCGAATGCACCTTGATCTCTTTGCCCCGCACTCGAATTTCGCCTTGATCGGGCTGATAAAGACCATACAGGATGTTCATCAAGGTAGTTTTTCCAGCTCCGTTTTCCCCCAGGAGAGCATGAATTTCACCTTCTTCGAGCGTCAGATCGATATGATCATTTGCCAGGACCCCAGGGAAGCGTTTGGTAATACCACGAAGTTCAAGGACGGTCGTCATAAGGCTCCATTTCGCTTCGATGTGTTGGGTTGGATGGATGATTAAATTGTTCTCATGATTTTACCATGAGGGCAGCGACTATGCCGCGGCAAACTGGTTGAATTTCAACGCCGCTCACCGGTCTGGGGGTCAACGCCGCTGTCCACATAACCCGCCAGCAAGTCGGTCAATAATTTGTCCACCAGGCGCTGGCGCCCCAGGCTGAACAAGGCAGCATTGCGCTCGCCCAGCGAAAGCGGCGTGGGCAGGTTAAAGCCGCCTTCGCCAGCCAGCAGGCGCGGCCAGAGCTGGCGCACTGCGCCCATTTCCTCCATAGCGAGGCTTGCTACCCATTGAGCTGCGGCTTGCGGCGGCGGCGCGCCAACGCCGACGATTTGCATCCCAGCCTGCGCCAGGGCATCGAAAAGCGCTGCCTCTGCTGCGCCTGGCGTTACATACACTGTCTTTACCGCGTTCGTCCTCAATGTATCCACGGCAACCTGCCAGTCGGCTCCCCCGCTCAGATCCGCCAGGATCGGATATTGGATGAACGGTGGGAAAGCCGGCCGGCACAAGCCGCAAAAGAAGACTACACCGTTAGCAAAACCATTGCGGGCGGCCTTCTCCGCCGCCGAGTCCGGCCTGCTGATCGCCCCCACCCGCCAATCCCGAGTGATCACCGCCGCCAGGTAGCCCGCCAGGAAACCTTGCTGGTCCAGCCGCTCCCCGTCTGCGCCGATCACGCTCAGGTTGGGCGCAACCTGCACATCTGAAGCGCCCAACATCAGGAATTGCACCTCAGGGTTCGCCGCAGCCAGGTTGGCGACGCCAGGATCGGGCGGCAACGTCACCACCAGCCTGGTTTCAGGAGTAAATTGCACATCGCTCAGATCCGCCGTCGTTTCGAAGCTCAAGCCATCTTGAGCCGCCAGATCCGCCAGCGTCTCTTGCAAAGCGGCGGCTTTGGCGGCGTCGGCGCCAGGCGGGACAATCAACACCACCTGCGCCAATAAAGAGAGCGGCTCAGGCGTGGAAGTTGCAACCACGGCTTCAGTAGCGATCGAGGGCGTCGCCGGCGGCGCCTCGCTAGGAGAGATCGTCGGTGTGGCGATCGGCGCGCTCGAACGACAGGCTGACACACCGATCAGGATGACACCGCTTAACAAGAGGATTATTCCATTGCGAACTGCACGAGCCTTATGAAAATAGCTCACAATACTGCCTCCTGGTCTGGACAATGCTTCCTAATTTTACACGAGATGACGCGGTTATAATAGCGCCATGATCGAATTAAACATCCCTGGACGAGGGCTGCTTGAACTGGAGCACCTGGTGTGCGACTTGAATGGCACCCTGGCCCTGGATGGTCAACTCTTGGAGGGCGTAGGCCGAGCTCTGACTGACCTGCGGGATCGCCTGGAGATTCACCTGGTGAGCGCAGATACCCGCGGGCGACTGGAGTTGATTACCCGACAGTTGAACATCCGCTCCGCGCGCATTCAAGCCGGCGATGAAAGCCAGCAGAAAGCCGATTATGTTCGCCATCTGGGAGCTGAGCGCGTGATTGCCATCGGACAGGGGGCAAACGACGCCGAGATGCTGAAATGCGCCTGCCTGGGCATCTGCATCCTGTCTCGAGAGGGAACCGCCATCCCGGCTTTGCTGGCAGCCGACCTGGTTGCGCCCGATATCTACACCGCGCTCGAAATGATCGAATACCCCCTGCGATTGGTGGCAACGCTGCGAAAATGAGCCTCTTGAAGATCGAGCAAACCCCTGACAACCCAGATGAAATGCCCCCGGCGCGCCGCCGTCGCGCCCGACGCTTGCTCGCTCCCCTGGATACTGATGAGCGGGCAGATTTCATCACGAAGGTAGCCCACCGCGCTTCGCCATCCTTCGACTTCTACCTGCTTTCGCTGGTTTCAGGGATCATTTTGGCGGTGGGGCTGCGCCTCGATTCGCCTGCAGTGCTGGTGTTGGGCGCAGCCTTGGCGCCGCTCATGGCGCCGGTCATCAGCGTGGCGTTGGGCACCGTGGTCGGGTCGGGACAGTTGTTCCTGCGCAGCCTGGCTGGGTTACTGATCGGCTGTGGGCTGGTTTTCCTGACCGGTTGGCTGGGGGGCAGATCTCTGAACCTGGGCGAGGAGACGGTGCTGCACCTGGGCGTGACGCACGCCCAGGTTTCGTGGCTCAATTTCCTGGTGCTGGCTGTCGGCGCGGTTTTGACCACTTCGGCCATTGTCCAGGCGGAGAACGATCCCGATCGCCTGGCCCTGGCCTTCCCCAGCGTGATCCTGGCCTACGAACTGTACCTGCCCCTGGCCACAGCCGGTTTCGGCCTGGGCGGCAGATTCCCGCATCTGTGGCCCGATGGCCTGGTCGTCTTTGCGCTACATCTGGCCTGGAGCATCCTGCTGGGAGCAATTGCCCTCGTGATCATGGGGTTTCGCCCACTGACGCTCTTCGGCTACACGCTAGGAGGCGCAGTGGCGCTCATCGGCATCATCCTGGCGCTGGGGTTGAGCAGCATCAGCGCGGTGATGGGAGCAAAGCTGGGCCTGCCCACCCCGACACCCACTCTGACCCCGACGCTCACGCTCACCCCAACGCTGACTCCCACGCCAGTTCCTCCTACGGCTACCCTGACCCCAACACTCACCCCCACCGTGACCCCATCGCCCACACCCACGCTAACGCCCACTCCAACGCCCATCCTGGCAGTGGTGCGCGCCGACCTGCCAGAAGGCGTCCGTTTCCGCGCCGAACCGGGCGGCGAAACCATCGGCTTCCTAGCAAACGGCACCCTGGTGATTTTGCTGCCCGAAACAGCCGAACGAGATGGGATCAACTGGGTGCGCGTCCAAACCCTGCAGGGCGTGCAAGGCTGGATCGTTCAATCGCTGGTGCGGCAGGTCACTGCGACGCCGCTAGCCACCCCGTGAGTCATCCAGCAGATGTTCGGGGCGAAAGGCGCCAGGGAGCAGCTCTCCCAGCTCCGCCTCTTGAACGATTTCCCCCTGAGCGTTAGCAATCAGCACCAGGGTTTGCAGGCCAAATTCCGCCAACACCTGCCGACAGGAGCCGCAAGGCGAGCCGCCGTTGGAGGTGACCACGGCAATGGCCACAAACTGGCGTTCTCCTTCAGAGACCGCTTTGAACACTGCCACGCGCTCCGCGCACATCGTGGTCGGATAAGCCGCGTTCTCTACATTGACCCCGGTATAGATTTTACCCGTCAAGGTGAGCAGCGCCGCGCCAACCGGATACTTGGAATAAGGCGCATAAGCGTGCTGGCGCGCTTCGATTGCGGCGCGCACCAATTGCCCTCGCAGGTCATCGCTTAGATTGCTTTTCGTTCGAGTCTTCACGTTTCACTTCTTCCTGATTCCCGGGCGGCAGCCAACGCGCGCTGACTTTGCGGATTTGCCGGGCGCTGACTTGCTCCACGGTTAAGAGCAAGTCCCCCTGGCGCACCGTCTCCCCAACGCTGGGCACATGGCCCAAACAATCATAGATGTAGCCACCCAACGAATCGGCTTCTTCGCTGACCAGTTCGCTGCCCATGATCTCGTTGAAATCGTCCAGCGCAATCCGCCCGAGGAAGAGATAACTGTCATCTGCAAGCTTCTGGTATGGCGCTTCTTCGCTCTGATCGTACTCATCCCGAATTTCACCAAAGATTTCCTCTACAATGTCTTCCAGCGTCACCAGGCCAGCAACTCCACCGTACTCATCTACAACGATGGCCATGTGGATGCGATGTGCGCGCATTTCTGCCAGCAACTCATCCAGCTTCTTCCCCTCCGGGACGAAGTAAGCCGGGCGGAGCAATGGGCGCAAGCTCTCCGGCCGATCCGCCTCTCGCCAGACGCGCAACAGATCCTTGGCATACAGCAGCCCCAGGGTGTTATCGATGTTGCCTTCATAAACCGGCAGGCGTGAATAGCCGGCACGTAAGATCGCATCTACAGCCTCGATCAACGGCGTTTCCACATCCAGAGCCAGCACATCGATGCGCGGGACCATGATCTCGCGCGCCAGTGTGTCGCCCAGCTCAAAGATCGAGTAGATCATCTGCCGCTCGGCAGTTTCGAACACCCCTTCCTGTTGCCCGGCATCCACCAGGGTTTTCAAATCGTCTTCGGTCACGCTGCCCGTCGCTTCGGCCGGGTTTTGCTGCCCGTCCGAAAGCGCCACCGGCACCAGCAGCCAACCCGTTACCGCCATCAGCACCCGCCCAAAGCTGGTCAGGCGAATCGCCCAGGCCTCAGCGTTGCGCATCACCATCCGCTCCACCGCCCATTCCAGCCAGAAGACCAGCAGAGCAGAAACGAAAAGCCCCAGGCTGGCGGCGATCCAGGGATATTCGACCGCGCGAATGAAGACGACCTGAATGGAAAGCCCTGCGATCAGGAAGCGCGTCAACACCAGCAGCAGGTTCAAACTGGCGCGCAGGCGCGGCAGTCGGCTTAGCAATCCTAGCGAGAGTTGCACCCTGGCGCCAAACTGCTCGCGCTGCATCAGCAAGCGCGCCTGGTTGGTCTGTAAAAAGCTCGTTCGAGCGGCGACGCCGACCAGATCCAGCGCTACCAACAGGATCAAACCGCCAATCAGCAAAAGAAGTTCAGTCACGCTTCTCCAACTTGCGAATTGTCCGCGCCGGCACACCAACCGCTAACGTGTATGGAGGAACATCCTTCGTAACCACAGCGCCGGCGCCGGTGCGAGCGCCCTCGCCCAACTTCACCGGAGCCACCAGCATGGTATCGCTGCCAATAAAGACATCTGCGGCGATCTCGGTGCGATTTTTATTGACGCCGTCAAAATTACAGGTGATCGTTCCTGCGCCGATGTTGACGTTTGGGCCGATCTCTGCGTCGCCGATATAGGAAAAGTGCCCCATCTTGGTTCCGGCGCCCAGGTGCGAGTTTTTAACTTCACCGAAGTTACCCATGTGCACGCCTCGCTCCAGATACGCTCCTTTGCGTAAATGGCAGTATGGACCAACTTCGACCTGATCCTCCAAGACGGCGTTCTCGATCACCGAGGCCAGCAACTTGCATTGATTCCCAATGCGGCTATCCCGCACGATCGTGTTTGGCCCGACCTCGCATTCTTCGCCAATCTGGGTGCTGCCTTGCAGATGTGTATTCGGCCAGATGACCGTATCCTTTCCAATGGTCACACCAGGCTCGATATAGGTAGTTGCGGGATCGACCAGGGTGACGCCTGCCAGCATCCAGCGCTGGTTGATGCGCTTTTGTAAGACCGCCATTGCCTCCGCCAGGTGGGCGCGGGTGTTGATGCCGATCCCTTCTTCGACGTCTTCCAGCAATTGCGCTTCCACCTTCAGTCCATCCGCGACGGCGATTCCCACCACGTCAGTGAGGTAGTACTCGCCCTTCGGCGAAAGCGGCACCTGAGTCAGCGCCTTCCATAACCATTGCGCCTGGAAGCAATAGACCCCGACGTTAAGCTCGCGGATCGAACGCTGTTGCGGGGTTGCCTGGGCTTCCTCGACGATCGCCATCACCCGGCCATCCGGACCGCGCAGGATGCGACCAAAGCCACGCGGGTCATCCGCTAGCTGCGTCAGCATGGTCAAAGGCCCTGAGTTCTCCTGCTGCGCCTGGACCACGCGCTGCAACGTCTCAGCAGTCAGGAGCGGCATATCCGCATAAGTGACCAGCACCAGGTCCGCCTCATCTCGCAGCAAGACTTCGGCCTGTTGTACCGCGTGGCCGGTGCCTAACTGCGGCTCCTGCAGCACAAAGCGCGCTTTTCCGCTGAATGCCTGCTCGATTTGTTGCGCGCCATGTCCGACCACGACCACCGGCTGCGCCTGGCTCACCGCGGCGGCAGCGTCCAGAGCATACTGCAGCATAGAACGGCCTAAAAGAGGGTGCAAAACTTTGGGAATGGCGGATTTCATGCGGGTGCCTTGCCCCGCAGCCAGAATGATCGAGCGAATGTTCATTGATACTCCTTCGAGACAAAAAGACGGGCATCACATCCCTGGACTATGTGTGTTGCCCGTCTCTTCAAGGAATCCCGTTTTCTTCAGGCTGGGGCGCCCGGATTCGAACCAGGATATACGGATCCAAAGTCCGCTGTGCTACCGTTGCACCACGCCCCAATGACCAGGGGATGAAGCTCTCTCCCATCTTGGGTGACAAAGCGAAGCGAATTCTAACGTTAATCTTCTTTTGGCGCAAGGCCCATCTGCCGCGCCTGCTCGAAAGGAATCCCCTCCATGCCGGCGGCTCCAGGGGCAGCCTGATCCAGGGCCGATTCCCAGAAGGCATCCACTTCCTCGGCTTTGAACTGCCCAGGGCTCAGCTTGCCGATGATCGCCTCCAGGTCTGGCGGCGCAGGTTCGCTGACCGGCTCAACCTTGGCCGGTGCAGGCGGGGTTGCCTTCGGGGACTGTGGAGGCGCAGCCCAATCCGGCCGGGCATGGCGTAAATCCAGCACCGCCTTGCGCATGGCGCGCTGCAGCTTCCACAGGCGCTCGGGGTCCCAGGTAGCGCTGGGCGTGACCAATAAAAGCCCAATCGAATAACCGACATGCGTCAGGAAATAAATCGAAGCGGGGCCAAGAAAGCTGATAAAATCCTGTGGCAGCCCTGTGCCTAGCAACGAAGTCACCCCGGCAGCCGCCCTGCAAATCGCCGCCAGAGAATTAACCAGTTCAACCGTGCTGCATTCCTCAGGAAAATCGCCCACCTGGGCCAAAATTCGACTCTGCTCATCCAGCAGCGCGACGCAGCTCGCATCGGTCTCCTGGCGCAAATCGGTCAGGCGATTTTGCAGAAACTGACCCAGCTCGCCGGTGCGCACCGGCCCGGGCAAAGGCGGCGCTTCTTCCACCGCCTGTTGCAGCCTGATCTTCAGCGTCGGGGCCGGCTCTTTGATGCCCAGCAGGTCCTGCACCTTATCCAGGAAAGGGGGTATTTCGATCGGCTTGAAGAAATAGGCATCCGCGCCGGCCTGAGCGACCTTCTGGCGAATATCCTCATCCGTCATCCCCGTAATCAGGATCAGGCGCATGTTTGGGCTGCGCTTGCGGGCGCGGTCTTTGAGCTCCAGGCCATCGATGCCCGGCAGACGGATATCGGCAATCAGCAAATCGACCGGCTGGCGAGTGACCAGCAGGAGGGCCTCCTCGCCCGAGGGGACCTCGGTGATCTTAAGATCATGCCCGAGCGTTTCGAGCGCCGAATGCAACATGCGTCGCACTTCACTCTGATCATCAACGATCAAGACCCGACGGCCAGGCATTTCTTTCTCCCTGGGATACTCCTATGTCAATATACTAAATCAGGTGACCCGGAAGCAGGCCACCCAGTGACCAGGCTTGACTTCCAGAAGCGGCGGCTCAGAGAGCGGGCACTCATCCATCACCACCGGGCAGCGGGGGTGGAAACGGCAGCCTTTAGGGGGATTCAGCGGGCTGGGCACGTCGCCCTGGAGAATGATGCGCTCACGCTTCAAGGTGGGGTCGGGTATGGGGATGGCGGACATCAGCGCCTGGGTATAAGGGTGCAAGGGACTCCGATATAGCTCATCCCGATCGGCAAGTTCGACGATCTTACCCAGGTACATCACCGCCACACGATCAGAGATATGCTCCACCACGCTCAGATTATGAGCAATGAACAGATAAGTCAGTTGAAATTCCCTCTGCAAATCCTTGAGGATATTCAAAACCTGGGATTGAATCGAGACATCCAATGCCGACACCGGCTCATCGGCGACGATGAATTGCGGGCGCAGCGCCAGGGCGCGCGCAATGCCGATGCGTTGGCGCTGGCCGCCCGAAAATTCATGCGGATAGCGGCGAGCGTGGTAATCCTCCAGCCCTACTTTTTTGAGAGTATCCATCACGATTGCGTCTTGCTCTTCCCTTGTACCAATACGATGGATGCGCAGGCCCTCGGCGATCGACTCACCGACCGGAATGCGCGGATCGAGTGACGCATAAGGGTCTTGAAAGATGATCTGCATATTGCGCCGCATTTCCTTCAATTCTTTGCCGCGCAGCTTCAATACATCCACCCCTTTGAAGTACACCTCACCCGAGGTCGGCTCGATCAGGCGCAATATCGTGCGCCCGACGGTGGTTTTGCCACAACCCGATTCTCCCACTAACCCCAGGGTCTCGCCTTCTTTGACGGTGAAACTGACATCGTCGACCGCCTGCACCCAGGCCACGATGCGTTGTAATAGGCCGGCCCGAACCGGGAAGTATTTGACCAGGTTCTTGACCACCATCAGATCTTTCGAATGATTTCCGCTTTTCCCCACGCTCGTTGCATCAGCAATTTGTTCACTCATCATCATTCTCCGAAAGCCAGGATCATTGCTGTGGGTGTTCGTCCTTCGCCAGCCTCGCTACGCCGCGCTCAATGGCGCCCGGTGATCCTCATAATCCAGGTACAACCAGCAGCGCACCAAATGTCCTTGTTGAATCGAGGTCAACTCAGGTTCCACACGGGTGCAGATTTCCAGCCCAAACTGCTCGCGCGCTTTACAGCGCGGCGCGAAGCGGCAACCCGGCGGCAGATTGACCAGGTTGGGCACGGTGCCGGGGATGACCTCCAACTTATCTTTGACCACCCCCAAGATTGGAATCGAAGCAATCAGGCCCTGGGTGTAAGGGTGCAAAGGTTTGGCGAACAATGTCTTGACATCCGTTTGCTCGACGATGCGCCCGGCGTACATCACGGCGACCTTGTCGGCCATCTCGGCGATCACCCCCAGATCATGGGTGATCAAAATCACTGCGGTTTCCAGTTCGGTGCGCAGAGCGCGGATCAGATCCAGGATTTGGGCTTGAATGGTCACATCCAGGGCAGTGGTCGGCTCATCGGCGATCAGCAGTTCCGGGTTCAACGCCAGCGCCATGGCGATCATCACCCGCTGCGCCTGACCGCCGGAGAGCTGGTGTGGGTAGGCCAGCGCCCGGCGGTCTGCATCTGGGATGCCGACCAGTTTGAGCAACTCAACGGCGCGAGCCCAGTCCTGACCTTTCTTGATTTGGCGGTGGATCTGCAGCACCTCGGCAATCTGGTCGCCGACCTTGAAAACCGGGTTGAGGCTGCTCTGAGGCTGCTGGAAGATCATCGAGATGCGATTGCCGCGAATATCGGTCATTTCTTTTTCGGAGAGCTTGAGCAGGTCGATACCCTCGAAGAGGATCTCGCCGGAGACGATCTTCCCCGGCGGGCTGACCAATCGCATAATCGAAAACGAGGTGACGCTCTTGCCACAGCCCGATTCCCCCACCAATCCCAGCACCTCGCCATGCTTGACCGACAGGTCCACCCCGTCCACAGCTTTGACAACGCCGGATTCGGTGTAAAAATAGGTCTTCAAACCTTTGACTTCCAGGATATTACTACTATTGCGAGAAGATTGCGGCGCATCAGTCATTGAGCATACTCCACGAATAGAATAATCGCCCTGCGCTCACTCGACCGGGATATTTAGCTTGGCGAGCGCCTCGCGAAGCGGTTGAGTCGTCTTCAGCGCAGGTGGATTCACCAGGTATTCCTGTCCATCTCCTAAGAAAACCACGTTCAACTCTGAATGGCGACCGGTGATCGGAAACAGCATCTGGGTCGGATGCCCGGTATAGAAATTGGCATGCAATTTGACCGGGTGGCTGAAGAATGCTTCCACCGTGACATAACGGGTATAGGCATCTCGCAGCGTCTGTTCTCCCATGCCAATCCCGCTCTGCCTCAACACGCCCTGATCCAGGCTCTGACGCACCGCCTCGGCCAGCACCTCATAACCAGGATCGCCCACAATCCATTCCGATTTCTCGCCATTGTAATAAACCACGATGCGCACCGGCCGCTCGTCGAAGGAACTGACAAACCACAGCGGATCCTGCGTGACGAAAAAGATCGTCCCCAGGTAGGTCACCACGATGAACAAGATGACCACCAGGATCATCTTGAAGAGCGTGCCAGTGCGCCCTGGGCGAGTTTGAGTCACAGATGTTCAACGATCCTTTGTAATCTGCTTAGATTGCCAGGCGCGGATCAAGCGCATCGCGCAGACCGTCGCCGATGAAGTTGATCGACAGAACGGTCAAGAAGATCATAAAACCCGGCGAGAGCGCCTGGACGAACAGATATTCCAGCGGCGAGTTGCGCGCCTCGTTGAGCATATTGCCCCAGGTGGGCACCGGCGGCATGATGCCAAAGCCCAAAAATGAGAGCGCCGATTCGGCGATAATCACCGCGCCAAAGGCCAGCGTGCCGGCGACGATGATCGGCGCCAGTGAATTGGGGATCAGGTGGCGAAAGACGATGCGCGATTTGCTCGCCCCCAGCGAGCGCGTCGCCTCGATGAAGTCCTGGCTGCGCAGGCTCAACACCGAACCGCGCACCAGGCGGGCGTCGCCCATCCAGCCAAAGACCACCAGCACGAAGATGATGATGATCACGCTCAAGTTGGAGCCTAAAAACTCCTGGAATTGGACAAACTGGCGCAGGGAACTGGAGAGGATTAACAGCATCGGCAACTGAGGAATGGTCAACATCAGGTCGGTAAAGCGCATCAGCACCGTATCCACCCAGCCGCCAAACGCGCCGGAGACTGCCCCAATCAACGTGCCCACCAGTAGGGAGAGCAGGGTCACCACCAACGCCACCCCGAGCGAAATTCGCCCGGCGTAGAGCAGGCGAGATAAAATATCCCGGCCGAGCTTATCGGTGCCCAGCAGGTGCATCGGCTGGCCAGGCTCTCCAGGGGAATTGATCGGCAGATAAGAGGCGTTCAGGTTGATTTCTTCATAAGAGTAGGGGGCAATCCAGGGCGCCAGAATGCAGGCCAGCGTGATCAGCCCCAGAGTGACTAGGCCAAACATGGCCAGTTTGTGCCGACGCAGTCGGCTCCAGGCCAGATCCCACTGGCTGACCGGTTTATCAACCTTTTTGATCTTCGCATCCTTCAACAAATCCGCGGTCGCTGTAGCCATGTTCCACCTCTTTTAGTTGTACTGGATGCGGGGATCGACAACCGCATATAAAATATCAGCCATCAAGTTCGAAAAAACGGTCAGGAAAGCAGTGATCACCAGCAAACCCTGCACGACTGGCCAATCCACATTTGCCACTGCATCAATATACATGCGTCCCATGCCAGGCCAGGAGAAAATCGATTCGGTGATGATCGCGCCGCCGAACAGGCCGGGCAACGCCAGCGCCAGCAAAGTAATTAAAGGAATCAGGCTGTTGCGAAAACCGTGCTTCAAGATCACCAGGCGTTCCACCAGACCTTTGGCGCGAGCGGTGCGCATATAGTCCTGGCGCAGCACCTCCAGCATCGAAGCGCGGGTAAAGCGCGTCCAGGTCGCCATATTGAAGAACGCCAACACCATCACCGGCAGGGTCACATGCCAAAGCCCATCCAGGATGGCCTTGATCTCCAGCCCCGCCAGGTCGGGATGCTGCCGACCAAAGGAGAAGATACGTTCAATAGCTTCGATGATATCCCCCGGCATTCCCGTGGTGCGTACTCCGCCCGTCGGGAACAGGTCAAGCTGCACCGCAAAGATCGCCATAGCCATTAAGCCGGTCCAGAAGGTGGGCATGGAAGTACCGAAAAAGGCCACCGTGGTGGCAACGTAGTCCAATATGGAATATTGCTTCACCGCGGAGATCACCCCAATCGGTATAGCAAACAACAAGGCGACGATCAGAGACAGTCCCATTAGCAAGATCGTGTAACCCAACCGCTGGCCGATCATCCTGAGCACCGGCGTCCCTTTCTGCATCGTCCACGATTCGCCCCAATCCCCTCTCA
Organism: uncultured Anaerolinea sp.; assembly: GCA_964503145.1. Lineage (GTDB taxonomy): Bacteria > Chloroflexota > Anaerolineae > Anaerolineales > UBA4823 > RBG-16-57-11. The sequence continues at coordinate 47,522 of CAZCYV010000002.1, forward strand.
AGACTTTGCCCAGCCAGCGGAAATAACGACCCTGATCGAAACGGCATTCCTCCTGCTCGCCAGCGGCATTCACCGGGCAGTATTGCCCGGGCAAGATGGGCTTATCCAGGTCCAACAGGCGGTTCAGGCGGTCGATCATCGACTTGGTGATGCGCGGATTGCTCAGCGCCAGCATATCGAAAGGCCCACCGGGCGCCAGGTTGAGCACCAGATAAATCAAAATGGAGATAAAAAATAGCATAACGAAGTTTTGGATGGTCCGGCGGATAATAAAGGTGGTCATAAATTGCGCTCCAGGGATACCAATCCAGGTCAAAAAACAGATCAAGGTTACCATTTGGGTGGCCCAATCAACTGGGCCACCCAAAATCGCCAATCACTCAAGAAGGGACATTGTACCCAGGCCATGTCCCTTCAACGCAAACCAGCTTACTTGACCAGCTCCCACTCCCAGGCGTTCCAGCCATCGGCGGCGTACTGGGTCGGGCCGGGCTTGAAGTTCGAGAAGCCGACGCGCCGGACGTAGACGCGGGTATTGGAGAACAGCGGAATGACCGGGACGTTGGCGGTCCAGATCTGGTAGAACTCCTCCAGCACCGGCTTGCGCTTCTCGCGGGACAGGCTGACCTCGGGATCGGTCTCATTCAGAGCCAGCAGTTCGTCGGCGCGCGGATCGCAGAAGCCGGTGTAGTTCTGGCCGGAGTAGCCGTTCTCCTCCGAGGGGATGGCAGCGCAGTTGTACAGACCTAGGTGGCTGGGGTCATCGCCGGTGATCCAGGTGTAGATGGCAGCCTGGAAGGTGCGCGAGCTCAGCGGGCCGCCCTGGGAGGCGGTGGCGAACAGGCCACGGCCATACAAGAACTGCAGGTTGACGCCCATGTTGACCGCTTTGAGTTGCTGCTGGATGACCTGCGCCAGCGCCTGGCGGTCGGCGCGGTCGGTGGTCATCAGGGTGAACTCCAGCTTGGTCGGCGTGCCATCGATTTCCTTGGTGCAGGGCAGGGCCGAGCAATCCCAGCCAGCCTCGGCCAGCAAGGCCTTGGCCTTCTCGGGGTCATAGGGGTACTTGTTGTAATTCGGCGTCCAGGCCCAGGACAGGCCCTCGGGGATGGGCAGATCGGTGGTCTTCTGCTTGCCAAAGTACAGCTTGTCCACCAGCGCCTGGCGGTCGATGGCGTGGAACATCGCCTGGCGCACTTTTAGATCGTCGAAGGGGAACTTGGTGGTGTTGAGGTCGATGTGCTCCCACTGATAGCCAGGCTCGTACATCACGTCGTACAGGCCAGCCGCCTCGATCTTGTCCAGGTCGGGGGCGTTAGCGACGGTCAGACCGCCGGTGCCGGTGACGGCGTCAATTTCGCCGTTTTGCAGCGCAGCGATCACCGCAGCGGTCTCGCCAAAGAAGCGGAAGATGATCGTCTTGATCTTGGGTTCGCCCAAGGGGAAGGGCTGGTCGGATTTCTCCAACACCATCTCCTGGCCCTGCTTCCACTCTTTCAGGTAGTAAGCGCCATCGCCGGGGACGGTCGTCCAGTCGATAGAGCCCTGCTCGGCAGCGGGAACATCGCCGATGACATGCTCAGGGAGCCAGCCGATGCCGAAGATCCAGTAAACCGGATCAACCACCGGGCCGACCTGATTGGCGTAACCATTGGCCTCATAGTCCGCCTGGAAGGCGGCGAAGTCCACATTGCCGGTCAGAGTGCCCGCGGCGGCGGCCTTGGCCTGGTTCTCGCTCATGAACTGCACCTTGAAGGTTTTGTCGTCCACGGCAACGATGTCATAGATCTTCTCCGTGCCGGTGCGATCCGGAACCTCCATGTTGGGATCCATGATCAGCTTCCAGTTGAAGATCACGTCCTTGGTGGTGACGGGGGTGCCATCGGTCCAGCGCCAGTCGTCGCGGATTTTGTGGGTGACCTCCAGGAAGCGATCAGCGCCTTCGCCAACGAAGACTGCGCCGCCGTTTTCCAGGGTCGGCACGTCGCCTTCGCAGCCCAGGTTGATCCACTCAGCCTTCTCATTCTGGCCCATGCAGCCCACCTGCCAGGCCGAGTTAACGATGGTGCGGGCCATCATCGAGCCGATCAGGGGATGCAGTGTATCCGGCTCCTGCTGCAGCGCCAGGACGACGGTGTCGGCAGGCTTTGGCTCAGGCGTGGGCGGCGGAGCGGTAGGCGGGACGGGGGTCGCAGTGACGACAACTTCCTGAACCTGTGGCGTGCCCTCGACGATCACTTCTTGAGTGACGACGACGGTCTGTACCACAGGCTGGGGCGTCGTGCAGGCGCCAAGCACCATGCTCAGAGCCAGCAAGACACTGAAGACCATGAACAGCTTATGTTGACCTTTCATTGTTCTCCTCCAGATGTTAAGTTAGCTTGTAACACGAATGGAAACGTTCAAGGGATATTGGATATGGTATTGTGTGCTTGGGCCTACCACCTCCTTTGGCAGTCTCAAGGTTGCCAGCCAGAACAGTCGCAACATAGACCACGAATAATCATACCATGTTTTCAAATTTTTATGGAGATGCGCACGTTTCTCCATAATCCAGACTTTCCAGGTTCCACAGGGCGCTTTCGGTTGAGGAATCGATTGCCAGGCCGCACATATCCGTCCGCGAGGCAACCAGTTTCGAGCGATGGTAGAGCGGCAGAGCAGGCAAATCTTCGGCAAAGATCGCCTGAGCCAGGAGATGCGCCGCGCGGTGCTCAGGCATCTCCGGCAATGTAGAAAGCGCCTGCTGACAAGCGCGGTCGAAATCCGGGCTGCTATAACCGCTGACATTAGCGCCGCCCCAGCCCCGCGGGTGCTCTGGATACGGGCCGGGGACCTCCTGGCTGGTGTACAGATAGCAGGCTGGCGTCACAGATGAGACCCAACCAAACTGCGCCAGGGAGAAATTGCGCCCAAACAGCGCCCCTTCCGGGCCGGGGAGGAAGAGCACATCGACCGGTTGGGCGCTGACATTGACCTTGATCCCGCACTGGGCCAGAGATTCGCTCAGGATGGACGCGGCGCGCTGTTTCTCGTCTTCGTCGGTGGTCAAAAAAGTGAACTCTAAGGTCGCGCCATCGGCTATGCCCACCACCCCCTGAGCGGTGCGCGGGGTTGCCGGATCGCCGTCGGCATCCATCCAGCCGATCGATTCCAGCAAGGCGGCGCCAGCGGCCGGATCGAAGGGGTAGGTGCGCACATCAGCGTTATAGAGTGGGTGGTCCGCCGAGACATAGCTCGCAGGGACGGCAGACTGGCCATAAAAGAGCTCATCGGCCATGCGCTGGCGATTGGTGCACAGCGCAATCGCCTGTCGTACCTCTTTCGACTGGAACAGCGGCAAAGGCCCACCGTCTTCAGGGGGCTGGTAGGCGGCGATGCCAAAAACGACCTGTTCCCAGGCGGTCGCCGGCTGGAAGAAGACCGCCGCCTTTCCGCCCTCTTGCAATTCGAGCAAAGCAGCGCCTTGAACCTCCAGGTGCGTGGTTTCATCCAGCAGGTCGCATTCGCCAGCCAGCAGAGCAGCCAGGGCCTGGTCGCGGTCTGGCATAAAGCGGAAAACAAGCTGATCGAAGGCAGGCAGGCCCTCGGCGGCGCGGAAGTAGGTTGGATTCTTGCTCAGGGTGATATGGTCGCCGGCGGTCCATTCCTGAATGACATAGGGGCCCCATCCTAGCGGCTTGCGGCTGGCCGACTCATTGGCAGCAAGCTCGGCGGCGGAGATCGCACCCCAGGCGTGGCGCGGCAACGGCGTAAAGAATATGGAAGGATAGCTGGGATCACGATAACCCGGAATGCCGCGCCATTCCACGGTCTGAGCATCCAGCGCCTGATAGGACTGTGTGCGATCGATCAATTCGGCGCGCACCCGTGGATACAGCGCCCGGGCCACTTCATAGGAGTAAACCGCGTCATCCGCGGTCAACGGCGCGCCGTCCGACCAGGTCAGGTCGGAGTGCAACTTGAAGCGCACCACCATTTGATCCAGTTGGATGGGGGCTTGTCCGCTATAGCTCACCGCGCAGGAGAAGTCGTTGCAGCCGGCCGGCAAGACCTGCACGCCCTCACCCAGGCGTGTCAGCCTGCCGGTGACATCCACCACCGGGCTGCCAGGGGAAACCTGCACCGCCTCCAGGACGACATCGCCCGCGGCCTGGGTGGGTTTGCTCTCCAGGATCGTCGGCAAATAATCGAACTTCACCACATCGAAAGGGCCATCATAAATCGCCTGGCGGATGTTGCGCGCTGCGGCCGAGGCATCGGCGTACAGGAAAAGCGAAGCCGGTTCCTGGCCCATGCAGATGGTCAGTAAACGCTCTGTGGCAGGGGGCAGGTTCGAGGTCGGGGTTGCGGAGGGCTCTTCGGTGCTGACAGGGGAAACAGGTGTCGGCTGAACCGGCTGGTAGTTGCACGCCAGAGACGCCGCCACGAAGAGCAGCACCAGCCAGGCAGAACGCGGGATACGAAGTTGCATCAAGCGCTTTATCGCACGACAGGGCGGATCGGATTATTGGGCCACATTGACCAGCGAGGCAATGTGGACCGGCCAGGCAAGCGAAAGGGTGAAAGAGCCTCGCATCATCATCCCAGGCAGATAGACAACCTGGCTCGAGGGCTGGAATTCCCTGGAAGCTTGTGAAGCGCCGGAAGAACGCCTGGCAAACATCCAGCGCGGAGAGACGATGGCTTTAAATAAGCGCTCTTTGCCATGCAGCGGCGGCTGGTAACGCGCCGCCCAATTCTTCAGACATCGGCTCAGATACAGATCCATTTCCTCATCCATGTCGCACCCTCTAACACACCTTCTATGGCCCTTTGTAATCCAAACCAGGCAGCGCCTCCCCTCCAGCAGCTCCCTCCAGGATCTTCCTCAACGCCTGACGCCCGTAATGCAGGCGGGATTTGACCGTACCCACCGGCACCTCCAGGATGTCGGCGATATCCTGCAGAGAGAGATCGTTCAAGTAATACAGCACAATCACCACGCGCTGTTGAAAGGGTAACTTAGAGACGGCATGTTGCACCCGATCCCAGTCATCCTGCATCTCGGCGTAATCATGTGGAGAAGGCTTGCTGCCGGTCAGCCATTCCGCCAGGTCTTCCAACGGGCGCAGCCAGCGACGGTAGCGTTTCATCCAGGTGTATGAGAGGTTCACCGTCATCCGATAAAGCCAGGGCTCCAGCGGTCGCTGCGGATCGATGCGCCCGGCGAAGCGGTACAGGCGCAAGAAGACATCCTGCACCAGGTCAGCGGCCGCGTCTGGATCACCGGTGATGACCAGCGCGGTGCGATAGACCATACGCTGATGTTGGTCGTAAAGCTGTCCCAGGGCATCGAGGCTGCCCTGCTGGAGTTGCAACACCAAATCCTGCTGTTCGCTGAGATTCATCGTTTAACAAATCATACCATTAAAACTGTTTTTGGGTTCAAGCCGCGGATTGCGCAAGCGCGTCCCGAACGGGACGCGCTTCAAGCATCGAACGACCGACTCTATCTGAAAGCGCTACTGGGTGCCCCGCATGCGCGGATCCAGAGCATCGCGCAGGCCATCGCCCAGGAAGGTGAACGACAGCACCACCAAAGCGATACAGATCGCCGGAGCGAGCAACATCCAGGGCTGAGCGTTGATCGCCGTCTGGCCCTCCAGCAACAGGGCGCCCCAGCTAGTGATGAAGAACTGGCTGGAATCGGTGGCGGGGCGCAGGCCCAGCCCCAGGTAGCCCAGGATGGCCTCGGTGATGATCATCGCCGGGATCTGGAAGGCGGCTGCGACGACCAGCACGCTCACCGTGTTGGGCAGCAGATGGCGGAACATGATGCGCGGCCCTTTGGCGCCAATCGAACGGGCGGCCTCGATAAACTCCTTTTGTTTTAAAGAGAGCACCTGGCCGCGCGTTAAGCGCGCTACACCCACCCAGTTGACTATCGCCAGGGCGATAAATAATAGAAACAGGCCGTTCAAGAACTGGCCGATGGGGGTATCGCGCAGAGCCACCATGACGATGATGAAGAAAAGGAGATCCGGGAAGGCGTAGATCACATCCGTGAGGCGCATCAGCAGGTTATCGGTGCGCCCGCCGATGTAGCCGGCGAGCATGCCGATGGTGGTGCCGACGATCAAGATCACGGTGGTGGGGATGAAGCCAACGATCATCGAAACGCGCGCCCCATAGATCACCCGGCTGAGCACATCTCGCCCCAGTGTGTCGGTGCCAAGAATGAAAGCCGGGTCACCCGACTTACCGCTCTGGGATTTGGCCACCCAGGCGGGCGGCAGATAGTCCTTGCCGCTGTTGAGTTTGAGCGGGTCATGCGGCGCGATGAAGGGGGCAAAGATCGCCACCAGCAGGAACAGGAGAATGATGATCATTCCGAAGACGGCGGCCCGATTGCGGAACAATCGCTCCAACGCCTCAGCACCCAGGCTGCGGCTCCTGGGCATGGCGCTCAGATCGACGATGCTACCTTGCGAAGTCGTTGATTCAACGGCCATATTTCACCTCAATCCATCATCTTACTCGTTCAGGCGAATGCGTGGATCGATCAAGACGTAGATAAAGTCCACGCTCAAGTTAGCAATAGCCACTAAAAAGGCGTATATCAGGGTGGTGCCCATGATCATCGAGTAGTCGCGCTGCTGGATCGACTGCACGTAGGCGCGCCCCATCCCCGGGAAGCCAAACATGGTTTCAATGATAAAGGAACCGGTTACCAGCGCCGCCAACGCTGGGCCGAGGATGGTCACCACCGGAATCAGGGCGTTCTTGATCATGTGGATGGTGACGACGACGCGCTCAGAAAGCCCTTTGGCGCGAGCCGTGCGGATGTAATCCTGGCGCATCACCTCCAGCATCGAAGCGCGAGTCAGGCGTGCAGTGTAGGCCAGAGTGCCGAAGCCCAGCACCGTGGCGGGCAAAATCCACACCCGTGGGTCGCTCCAATCTTTAGGCACCACGCTGACCAGATGCAGCCAGGAGGCGAAGATGATAATCAAAAAAATAGCGATGACAAAGCTGGGCACAGAAATGCCCACCGTGGCAATGAACAGGCTGATATAGTCGACCAGGCTGTTCTGCTTGAGGGCAGCGAAGGTGCCCAGGGGGATGCCGACTGAAACAGCCAGTGTCAACGCGATCAGTCCCAGGCGCAGCGAGTAGCCAAAACGGCTGTACCAGATTGGCTTACCTTCCGGCGGCTCGAACAGGATGTCCTGCACATCCCGGCCGCGGACGCGATAGGAGGGCCCCATATTGCCGCAGACCAACCCACAAACGAACTCACCCTTGGAATTAAAGTCGCCAATCATATAAGCCACATACTGGCGCCAGAGCGGCTTATCCAGACCATACGCCTCGTTGAGCCGCTTCTGCGTGGTGGCGTCCACCTGGCGGGCGCTCAGGTCGCGGTCCCACGGGCCGCCAGGCGTATTGTGCATCAAGATGAAGGTGATCGCCGCAACAATCACCAGGACGGGGATCAGCCACAACAGACGTCGAATGATGTAGGTCGTCATTAGCCAACGCCTCCTAATGTTTTATTTCGCGCCATCGTTTATAAATTTATTCTAAAGAACATACGATTGGGAAAAGAGAAGGTTCAATCACCGGCAAGACGACCTTGCTGGTCGGTCCCGCTTGCACAGGACCGACCAACAAGGTATTAACAGGAACTTACGGCATCATCGAGGTATCGATGGAGATGGACAACGGCACCTGGACGCCGGGGAAGACGGAGTCCTGCGGCGTCAGAGTCAGGCCTTTGACCCATGGCTTGACCAGATAGGTGTTGACGTTGTTCCAGGCGAAGGCCACCGGACAACCCGCAATCAGCAGATCCTGGGCCTGCTGGTACAGTTCCATGCGCTTGACGGGATCCAGTTCCTTGTCGGCCTGGTCAACCAGGGCGTCGAACTCGGGATTGGAGTAGCCGATGCGCTCGCCGAAGGCGCCGGTCTTCCAGTAAACCGACAGCCAGTTCTGCGGATCGGGGTAGTCCGCGCACCAACCCAGGATGAACGCCAGTGGGGCGGTGTTGATATCCTTGGTCAGAGCGGTGTAGGTGGTGGACTCGACCGGGTTCAGCGAAACCTCCACACCCAGCACCTCCTTCCACTTGGCAGCCAACCACTCGTAGCGGGTGCGGTTGCGCGGCGTATCGGAGAAGGTCAAGGTGATCGGAGGCAGCGCCTCAACGCTGCCATAGCTCGACTCGGCCAGCGCCTGCTTGGCGGCCTCGGGATCGTAGCCCCAGCGGGTCTCACCCTCTTTGTACCCAGGGAAGCCCGGCGGAATCCAGGTCAGGGTCGGGGAACCCAGGCCCTTGAGCACATCCTTCACCCAGGCCTCGCGGTCGAACGCCATAGCGAAGGCTTCGCGCACCTTCTGATCGGTGAAGGGCTCCTTGAGCTGGTGGAACATCACGGCGAAGGTGCAGGATCCGGGGTAGATCTTGGCTTCCTGGCTCAGTTGTGGATCAGCCTGGACGGTGCCCAGATCCTCAGCCGCAAGGCCAATGATGTCGAACTCATTGTTCTTATAGGCTTCGAAAGCCACGGCGCTGTCGGTGATGTAGCTGTACTCCAGATCGTAGCTGGCCTGACCCTCCCAGTAGTTGGGATTGGGCACAAAGTAAGCGCGCACGAAGGGCTCCAGGTTCTGGAGGATGAAGGGGCCGTTGCCGATCTGGTACTTGGAGCTGTTCCACCAGTTCTCGCCACCCTCGCTGATGTTCTCTTCCTTGGCGGGGTAGGTGACCCACAGCGACATAACCGTGTGGAAGTAAGGGGCGGGCTGCTTGAGGCCGATCTTGAGCGTCAGGCAGTCGGCCTGCTCGTAGTCGGTGCAGGGGTTGCCCGCGCTGTCCAGCGCCTTGACCTGGACGTTGGCCTTGAGCGCCTCGGCGTCGTAGCCCTCGGCCGACGGATCGGCGGAGCGCCACTCGGCGGCACCGGCGATGTCGTCGGTGATCTGGGCATACTCACCCGCGGTCTCCGGGTCGATGTTGCGCAGGATGGAGTACTCGAAGCGCTTGGCATTCAAGATGCTGCCATCGGAGTACTTCAGGTCCTTGCGCAGAGTGAAGGTCAACTCGGTGGCGTCGGCGTTGTACTCCCATTTCTCGGCCGCGCCGGGCACGGTCTCGAGATCGCCGTTGAGCTTGGTCAGGCCTTCGTAGATCATCTGCAGATGCCCGATCTCGTTGACGAAGGACGACTTCTGCGGGTCGATGATGTCGGGGTAGGTGCCCAGGTTGACGCGCAGCACCGGCCGCCCTTCTGGAGCCGCTGCTTCGGGCTCTGGGGTTGCGGTGATCACCACGGTCTGGCCTTCGACCTGTACTTCCACAGTCTTGACCACTTCCACGGTCTTGACCACTTCCACGGTCTCAGGCTGGGCGGGAGCGGGGGCGCAGGCCGCCAACACCATGCTCACCACCATCAGCAGCGATACAGCAAAAAACAATTTGTTACGCATGTTTCTTCTCCTCAATTAGAAGATTGATATTGGATCGCGTTTCCGACAAAACTACATTAAGTTTTCTATCCATTTTCGGCCCCTGAGCACCACCTCCTTTCGACACGCCGTTCACTTTACACTGGTTAGCCAAGCAGGGCGCAATATTTCTAAGCCACTTGCTAAGAGCTAACGGCTAAACTAAATGACAGGCCACCCAGTGATCCGGCGCAACCTCGCGCCAGGCGGGCACCTGTTCTGCACAAATCTTCTGCGCCAGCGGGCAGCGGGTGCGGAAGCGGCAGCCCGAAGGCGGGTTAACCGGGCTGGGCACATCGCCCTCCAGGATGATGCGCTGGCGCTTCTCCTCCACCACCGGGTCTGGAACAGGCACCGCCGAGAGCAGCGCCTGGGTGTAGGGATGCAGCGGATGGTGATAAAGCTCATCCCGAGTGGCCATCTCCGCCAGCACACCCAGGTACATCACCGCCACCCGGTCGCTGATGTGGCGCACCATGGAAAGGTCATGGGCAATAACGAGATAAGTGAGGTGATACTTCGCCTGCAGGTCTTCGAGCAGGTTGATCACCTGCGCCTGGATCGAAACGTCCAGGGCAGAAATCGGCTCGTCGCAGACGATGAAATCCGGCTGCAGAGCCAGGGCGCGGGCGATGCCGATGCGCTGGCGCTGCCCGCCGGAGAACTCGTGGGGGTAACGCACGGCAAAAGAAGGGCTCAGGCGAACTTCGTTGAGCAATTCCTTGACGCGCTCCTGTACTTCTTGACCCTTGGCGATGCCGTGCACCAGCAGCGGTTCGCCGATAATTTCGCTGATGTTCATGCGCGGGTTCAGGCTGGCGTAAGGATCCTGAAAGATCATCTGCATGCGCCGGCGCATCTTGCGCATCTCTTCGGGCTTCAGCCTGGTCAGATCCACGTTCTCGAAATACACATGACCGGATGTGGGGCGATAGAGCTGCAAGATGGCCCGGCCGGTAGTGGATTTTCCACAGCCCGACTCGCCCACCAGTCCAAAAGTCTCGCCTTTACGGATCCAAAAGGTGATGTCATCGACAGCGTGCACCGCGCCGACCTGGCGTTGCAAAATACCCTTCAGGATCGGGAAATACATCACCAGATTTTCAACTCTGAGGAGGATGTTATTGTCTGTGCTCATTCGCGCGGTCTTCCTTCAGCAACATTCCACCAGCAGGCAGCACGATGCTTGACGCCCACTTCCAAAAGAGGCGGATTTTCCCTGCAGCGGTCAAAAACATAAGCGCAGCGCGGCGCAAAAGGACAGCCTTTAGGTTTTTCGACCAACACGGGCGGCAAACCGGGGATATCGGCCAGACGGCGGCGCTCGTCGCTATCCATGCGCGGCAGGCTGTTCAGCAACCCGATAGTATATGGATGCGTCGGGTTGGCGTATAGCTCCTTGACCGAGGCTTCTTCGATGATATACCCGGCGTACATCACGATCACCCGGTGGGCCAGGCCGGCCACCACCCCCAGATCGTGGGTGATCCAGATGATCGACATGCCTAGCTCTTCGCGCAGGCGCTTGACCAGGTCCATGATCTGCGCCTGGATGGTCACATCCAGGGCGGTGGTGGGCTCGTCGGCGATCAGGATTTGCGGGTTGCACGCCAGAGCCATGGCGATCATCACCCGTTGGCGCATGCCGCCGGAGAACTGGTGCGGGTACTGGTTCAGGCGTTTTTCCGCTTCGGGGATGCCCACCATGCGCAGCAGCTCGACGACGCGCTCCATCGCTTCGGGCCGCGACATTTTCAGGTGCAGCATCAATGGCTCGGAGACCTGGCGGCCGATGGTCAGCACCGGGTTGAGCGAGGTCATCGGATCCTGAAAGATCATACCGATCTGCGCGCCGCGGATATCGCGGATCTCGTCCGGTTTCAGCGAGAGCAGGTCTTTACCATGAAAGAGCGCCCTGCCATTCGCAATCTGCCCCGGCGGGCAGGGGATCAACTGAAGCAGCGAAAGCATGGTCACGCTCTTGCCGCAACCGCTTTCTCCTACGACCCCCAGGCTTTCCCCCTCGTACAGGTCAAAATTCACGCCGTTTACGGCGTACACCGTCCCATCTGAAGTTTTGAATCGCGTCTCGAGATTTTCAACCTGTAAAATGGGTTTACGTCCGTTGGCGGCATCCATGAAAGGCGCTTCTCCTCAACATAGATAAGGGATCACCCGTGAACAGTCCGGCGTGCTCCGCAATTATATCACTTCCGCAAGGCCGAGATTCCAATTTTTTAGGGCGAATCGCCAAAAAACACCCATACAGCCAGTTAAATATACACCTGTTTTTCTCATCAGGTTCAAATTCGATCAATCTTCGTCCCCGAAACGCATGCGCAGATAAGACTGGTAACGGGCGGGGTGGATCTGGCCCGTCTGAACCGCCTGGCGGACGGCGCAGCCAGGCTCATGCACATGGGTGCAATCGCTGAAGGCGCATTCAGAGACCCGCGAGCGCAGTTCTGGGAAATACCCATCTAATTCTTCCGGCTCGATATCCCACAAAGCCAGCGCCTTCAAACCGGGGGTGTCGGCCACATACCCGCCTCCTTCCAGAGGGAACAACTCGCGCACGACGGTGGTATGGCGGCCCTTGCTGGTCGCCTGGCTGACCTGGCGCACCTGCAATCCCAGCCCCGGTTGAATGGCGTTGAGCAGGCTGGATTTGCCCACACCCGAAGGCCCGGTGAGTAAAGAAATCTTGTGCAGCAGGCGCTGACGCAGATCCTCCAGGCCGTACGCCAGCGGCACCGAGGTATACAACACCTCATACCCCAGAGGCGGATAATGCCCGAAGATACGCTGGGCCTGCTCCAGGCCGACCAAGTCGATCTTGTTCACCACAATCAAAGCCGGCACCCCCTGCTTCTCGGCGATCACCAGAAAGCGATCCAGCATGCCCAGGCGCGGCTCCGGCTCGGCGCAGGCGAACACCAGAACCACCTGCCCCGGGTTGGCGATCAAAATCTGAAGATAATCCCCCTGCGGGTTCGGCGCCAGGCGGGCGAACAGTCGCTGACGCGGCTCGACCTGCTCGATGACGCCGTTCTGGCCTCCTAGCGGGGTGACCTGCACCCAATCGCCCACCGCGACGACATCTCCCAGGCGCCTGCCCTTCTTCAGGCGGCCGCGCAACTGACAAACCAACTGCCCTTGCTCGGTCTCTACGGTATAAAATCCAGACTGCGAGCGGATGACAAATCCACGCATAGGTTACGGCGCGGGCGTGCCGCCAGGCTGGGTCGTGGCGGTCAAATCCGGTGTGCCGGTGATGGGCACATTGTAGGCTGACTCCCACCAGTAGAGCTTTTGCGGTTGCCCGCTGAAGTACAATTCGACGATGCGACGGAAGATCGGAGCCGCATAGTCCGATCCTTCGCCAACGTTTTCGACCAGCACCGCCACAGCGATGTCCGGCCTGTCCGCCTGTTCGGCAAAAGTGTACCCGGCAAACCAGGCGTGCGGCAAATCGGACCCCGACTGGGCGGTGCCCGTCTTCCCCGCCACGGGGACATCCAGGCCGGTGAACACATGCCAGGCCGTGCCGCGCGGCTTTTCGTTGCGGATCACGCCCACCATAGCCTGCTGGATCACCTTCAGGTTCTCGGCGCTGACCGGCAGCTTGCCGATGACCTCCGGTTTGAACACCTGGGTCGCCTGACCATCTGGCGGGGCAACCCGCTCGACCAACTGGGGACGGTGCAAGACGCCGCCATTGCCAATGGCAGCGACGAAATTCGCCACCTGCAGCGGAGTCACCAGGATATCGCCCTGACCGATCGCCATGTTCACCGCGTCCACCTGGCTCTCAGGGTCGGGGATTTGCCCTGCCTCCTCCTCCAACCCAACGATGCCGGTTGGGCTGCCCAGGCCAAAACCGCGCGCCATCTCGGAAACAGCCCTGGTCTCGCCCTGGTTATACAGATCCAGGCCGATATGCCAGAAGAAGGGATTGCAGGAGCGCATCAGCCCTTCGGGCAGAGTCAGCAGGCCGCTGGGGATCGTCCGGCCGTTCTTCAGATAATATTCATAAGTCCAGTCGTTCAAACGGGCGCCGGGCAGCTCATCGAAGAAATAGCCGCATTGATAAGTCGTTTGCGGTGTGTAATGACCGCTTTCCAGACCGGCTGCCATGGTGATGATCTTGAACACCGATCCCAAGGGGTATTGGCCCTGCGTGGCCCGGTTGAGCAGCGGTTGGGCAGGGTCGCTGCTGATTTCGAAAAGCATTTGCGAACTGTTGAAATTGATCGGCTCGAAGGCGTTGGGGTCGAAACCGGGGGAAGAGACCATGGTTAGCACCCGGCCGGTATCCCGCTCCAGGACGACGATCGCGCCGCGGAAATTCGAGATCGCCTGTTGGGCAGCCAACTGAAAATCGCGATCGAGCGTCAGATAAATCGCCTGGGCCGGCTGGGCCTCGGTCTTAGCCAGGCGCGTGACCGGCTGTCCCTGGGCGTTGAACACGTACAGCGCGCCGCCGCGTCGACCGGCCAGATAGGCCTCGCCCCACTTTTCGATGCCCGCGCGCCCTACCCGCTCGTCGAGTTGATAGCCCCGCCGCTTATACTCATCCTCCTCGCCCGGCTGGATGGCGCTGACATACCCCAGCACATGCGGGGCGATGCCGCCTTCGAAGTAGTAACGCGATTTGTACGGCCGCATGGCGATCCCCGGCAGGCTAGAGAGGGCGCTGAACTGGCTGGCAATCTTATCTGCCGCCACTTCACCCAGGGGAATGTACCAGTCGGCGCCCTTGGGCGCATTCTGGTACAAGGTCAGGATGGTATCGGTGCGCAGGCCGGTCAGGTCGGAGAGAGTGGCGAAGAGTTGGTCGGCCTGCGCCGGATCCACCTTGTCTGGATATAACCCTACGGCGGTGGCGTCTGCCTGAGCGACCAGGGCGCGCCCCAGCCGGTCGTAAATATTGGCCCGCGAGGGAACGTAGCCGCTGCGGTCCATCACCAGGTAATTCCCGCCTTGAAGCTCTGGCAGCACCAGCGTGTCATCCCATTCGATGCGCCACTCGCCCTTTTCTCGGCGCAGTTTCATCACCGTCTCACGGCTGATCTCCCCCACCAACAGGCTGTTGAGCGTCACCCGATAGCGCACCTGAGATTGTTCGGGACCCGCCAGAACGGAGAGGATTTCGTAAGAAATCCCGCTCAACGCGGCTTCGACTGAAACGCCGCGATAGTGATTGGAAAATTCCTCCGCGCTGAGCGCATCGCGGCTCAGCGTGGTCAGCAAGGGATACATGGCGGCGTAATCCTCGGCCTTCCAGGCATCCAGGTAGGCCTGGGCAACTGCCTTGACCTCGGCCGGATCGGCGGTGGGTTGTACCGGCGTTACCCCAACAGCGGTCGGTGAGGAGGATGGGGGTGCGCCAGAAATCAACGGTGTACACCCCACCAGTCCGATCATCACCCACACAAGAACACAACGAGCTACTCTCACAAAATTAACCATAACGAAAATTCTCAGCAGCTATGATGACAGGGGTGTCGCCTGCCCTTGCAAGACCTGGTGAAAAATCTGACAGGGGCGATCCAGGGCTTCCTGACAGGCCAGGGGGATCGAATTTCGCGGCTCGAGGCCAAATTCCGCCAGCATCTGCGCCAGATGACACACCGGCAGCCCCATCACATTTGCATAGCAGCCCTGCAAGTTCTGTACCGGCTGGAATCCAGCATGCTGAATCGCGTAGGCGCCGGCCTTATCCAGCGGGTCGCCGCTGGCAACATAGCGCTCGATTTCCGCATCGCTATAATTGCGCATCCACACATCGGTGGAAACGACCCGGTTGATCACTGCGCCGTCCGCTAGGCGCAGCGCGGCCAGCCCGGTATAGACCCGATGCAGCCGACCGCGCAGCCGACGCAGCATCGCCCAGGCTTCTGTGGGATCGGCGGGCTTCCCCAGGATTTCACCCGACGGACTCCCGGGCGCATCAACATCCACGACAGTCGTGTCTGCGGCCAGGATGATCGCCTGCTGCCTGTCGGTTGCAAGAAGCAGGGCAGAGGCCGCCTGAGCTTTTTCCAGCGCCAACCGTCGCACGTATTCGTCCGGCGGCTCACCTTGTCGGACCTGCTCATCCGCCGTTGGAACCACTATCCGATAATCCCAACCGGTCAGATCCAGCAGTTGCTTGCGGCGGGGAGAGTTCGAAGCCAAGATCAACATGTGGCCTATATTTTAACACAGCCAGCCTTCCAACTCCTCGTTGAGTTCCCTGGCACTCCATAAATAAGGGGAGTAAAATCTAATCGCACACTTACACCAGGAGATGAATATGCAAGAGCTGAAAGACCGCATTTTGCGCGAGGGTAAAAACCTGGGCAACGGCATCCTTAAGGTGGACGGCTTCATTAACCACCAGGTTGACCCACACCTGATGGACGCCTGCGGGCGCGAGTTCGCCCGCCGCTTCCAGAGCATCGGCGTCACCAAGGTGCTGACCGCCGAAATCTCCGGTATCGCCCCGGCGGTGATGACTGCGCTGCATCTGGGCGTGCCGGTCGTGTATGCACGCAAGCAGAAGCCGATCACCATGCCCGACCAGGTCTTCCTGACCCTGTCGCCGTCTCATACCAAGGGGCGCATGGTCGAGTTGATCATTTCGCCTGAGTACCTGGCTGGGGGCGAACGCGTGCTGATCATCGACGACTTCCTGGCAACCGGCTCCACCATCCTGGGCCTGGTGCGCCTGGCGCAGACTGCCGGCGCCCACGTCGTCGGGGTCGGCGCGGTGATCGAAAAGACCTTCGAAGGCGGTCGCCAGGCGCTGGCGCACCTGGGCGTACCGGTCGAATCGCTGGCGCGGATCGTCTCAATGGAAGGCGACCAGATCCTCTTCGAGGATTAGCGCCTGCAGTCTCAGGGATCAGGCGGATCGGATGACCGACGCCATCGCCGTCCTGGATTTCGGCTCGCAGTACGCGCAATTGATCGCCCGCAGAGTGCGCGAGCTTCAGGTCTATTGTGAGCTTTACCCCTGGAACGCGCCTGCGGAACAGGTGGCCAAGCTGCATCCCAAAGGCTATATCCTCTCTGGCGGGCCAGCATCGGTCTATGAACAGGGCGCACCTTACATCCCGGCCTACGTCCTGGAGAGCCGATTGCCCATTCTGGGCATCTGTTACGGCATGCAAGCTCTGACGCATGCCCTGGGCGGGAAAGTGGCCGCCTCGCGTGAACGCGAATACGGCCCTGCGGAGCTGGAAGTCGTCGCCGCAAACCCGTTGATCCCAGCCGGGAGACAGACCATCTGGATGTCGCACGGCGATCGGATCGAGACTCCGCCCCCGGGCTTTAACGTGCTGGGCAGAAGCGAAAACTCGCCCATCGCTTTCATGGGCGACCCGGAAAGAGGCTATTTTGGCCTGCAGTTCCACCCCGAAGTGCAGCACACCCCGGGCGGCAAAGAGATTTTGCGCCGCTTTGTGGTTGATATCTGCGGAGCGCGCCAAGAGTGGACGCCCGATTCGATCATCGCCGAGAGCATCGCTCGGGTGCGCGCTCAGGTCGGCCAGGAGATGGTGCTTTCAGCCGTGAGCGGCGGGGTGGATTCGAGCGTTGCCACTGTGCTGGTGCAGCGCGCCGTTCAAGATCAACTGGTGGCCGTCTTCGTCGATACCGGCTTGCTGCGCCAAAACGAGGCCGCCCAGGTTCAAAGCGTGCTGCGAGACCGTTTAGGGGTGGAACTGATCACCGTCCAGGCACAAGAGCAGTTCTTTCGGGCGCTGCGCGGGGTCACCGCGCCGGAGCAAAAGCGGCGCATCATTGGAGAGCTATTCATCCGCATCTTCGAGACGCAGGCGCAGCAAATCGGCAAGCCGCGCTTCCTGGTGCAAGGAACGATATACCCCGATGTGGTCGAGTCCAGCGCGCCCGATCGAGCCCAGGCGCAACGCATCAAGACCCATCACAACGTCGGCGGGCTGCCAGAACAGATGCAATTCGAGCTGGTCGAGCCGTTGCGTTATTTGTTCAAGGACGAAGTGCGCCTGGTCGGAGAAACCCTGGGCCTGCCTGGCGAGATGGTTTGGCGGCAGCCTTTCCCCGGCCCGGGGCTGGCAGTACGTTGCCTGGGCGAGGTCACGCCAGAGCGCATCCGGCGCCTGCAGGCCGCAGATGCCATCCTGACCGAGGAACTGGCCGCTGCCGGGTTGCTGCGCATATCATCTGACGGCGAAACCATAAGCGGCTCCGCCCAGGCTTTTGCGGTGTTGCTGCCCGTGCGCTCGGTGGGCGTGATGGGCGACCAGCGTACCTATCAAGAGACTGTAGCCCTGCGCGCCGTCACCACAGAAGACTTCATGACCGCGGATTGGGCGCGGCTGCCTTACGATCTGCTGGCGCGAGTGTCCAATCGCATCGTCAACGAGGTCGAAGGGGTGAATCGAGTGGTGTACGACATCACCAGCAAGCCGCCAGCCACGATCGAATGGGAATAGGCCATTTCTTGTGCTAGAATTCTGGTATGTCGATTCGACTACGCGGTGCCCTATACCTGTTGCTGGGTCTGCTCATACTAACCTTTCAATACGCCAGCGCCCAGGTGGGCGGTGGCGCCACTCTGAGCAATCCAAACATTGAAGCTTTTCCGCGTCTGCAGGCCTATCTGGATGTGCATGATGCTCAAGGCAATTTCATCCATGGATTGAAAGCCGAGCAGGTGCGCATCCTGGAAGACGGAAATATCCGCCCGGTCACGCTTCTGCGCGAGCTTCGTCCGGGCGTGCAGGTGGTCGTGGCGATCAACCCCGGTCCTTCCTTTGCAATTCGCAACAACAAAGCGATTTCGCGTTACGATACCCTCAAAGAAACACTACGCAATTGGGCGCGCAGCCGCCTTGGCTCGAACATCGACGATCTCAGCCTGCTGATCGCCGGAGGGCCAGCCGCCAGTCACACCCCTAACCCGGCGCAATGGATCGCAGCGCTGGACGCCGCACAGGTTGACCCGCGCACGGCCCGCCCGGCGCTGGACATCCTGTTTCGCGCTGTCGGGCTGGCATCCGACCCGCTGCCGCGCCCTGGAATGAGCCGGGCGATCCTGTTCATCACCGCCCCGCCGGAAGGCCAGTCGGATCAATCCCTGGATAACCTGGCCGCCCAGGTTCGGGAACAGAGCGTACCGATCTTCGTCTGGTTGGTCGCTTCGCCTGGCGCCCTGTCCACTCAATCTGCGCAACAACTTGCAGCGCTGAGCGAGCAGACCGGCGGGAAATTCTACGCCTTTACCGGCGAAGAAGCGCCGCCCAGCCCCGAAGAATATCTGGAGCCGCTACGGCATATCTACTCTCTGGAGTACGAATCCGGCGTCTCCAGCAGCGGCGTGCACACCGTAGTGGCGCAGATCGAGACCGGCGAAGCATCGATAGAGACATCGCCCGCCGGCTTCGAGATCGAACTTCAACCGCCAAGACCGGTCTTTGTTGCTCCGCCTCGAGAGATTAAGCGAGGTGCGTCTGTAGAGAGCAATCCCCAAGCCGAGGCCAATCAGTCGGATGGTCTGCTCACCCCTGGAGAGCAGCGTGTGCAGGTCGTTTTCGAATTTCCGGATGGGCGTATGCGTTCGCTGAGTTATTCAGCTTTGCTGGTCGATGGCGCCATCGTCGCTGAAAATTTCCAACCGCCTTTCGACCAGTTCAGCTGGCCGTTAGATGGCTACACATCCAGTGGCCTGCACCAGTTGCAAGTCCAGGTGCGGGATGTTTTGGGGCTGAGTGGCGTCAGCGCCGAAATCCCGGTGCAGGTCACCGTCGAAGAGGCCAGCCAGGGGACACTGAGCGGCTTCCAGCAGAATTTGCCCATCCTGGGCGGGCTGTTTGCCTTGCTTGCGGGGGCGGTGCTGCTGATGATGCTGGTGGTCGGCGGAAAACTGCGCCCCCGCCCGCATCGCGCGGCGCGCAACCGAAAACGATCCGATCCCGTCACCCAACCCATCCATATCTCCAATGAACCCGCTCCCCGCCGCCGCCCCGGTTGGGCGCAGCGCCTGGATTGGACGCAGCGGGGCGCCGGGCCAAAAGCGCACGCTTATCTTAACCCCATCCACGAACCAGACCAGCCCGATACGCTGCCCCCCATCCCTCTCACCTCCGACGAAGTCACTTTAGGAAGCGATCCGACAATGTCCACCTTGCTGCTCGATGATCCATCCGTGGATGCTTTGCACGCCCGGCTTACCCGCCAGGCGGATGGGTCGTTCAGGCTGTCTGATGTGGGCTCGATCGCCGGGACGTGGGTCAACTATACGCCCGTCTCGACAGGAGGCACACGCCTGGAGCACGGGGATTTGATTCACATCGGCAGGATCGGATTCCGCTTTACGTTGCGCAAACCAGCTTCCACCCGCAAGCCGGTCGTGATCCCCCAGCCTATGGCCGAACTTCCTCCACAGGAAGAGGGTGAATGATCCCTTCAGAGCGCGCTCACCTGCACATCGCGGCGATCACTCATCCGGGCATGAGCGGCAAAAACAACGAGGATCGCTACGCCGTCTCAGCGTATCGACTCGAGGGCGAGCACTCCTTACCGGTGGTGTTCGCCGTGGTCTCCGACGGAGTCGGCGGACATCGCGCCGGGGAGGTGGCCGCAGAGATCGTCGTCCAGACGATTCAGCAGGTGATTGCAACCAGCGACGGCTCTCAACCGTTGCAGGCGCTGCGCCAGGCCGTACAGCAAGCCAGTCAGGCCGTTTTTGCGCAGGCGCAGATGGACGACAATCAACGCGGCATGGCGGCTACCTGCGCCTGCGCGCTGGTGATCGACAACCGCCTCTACACCGCTTCGGTCGGAGATTCGCGCATCTATCTGATCAGCGGAGAGTCTATCCAGCAGTTGACCACCGATCACACCTGGATACAGGAAGCCCTGGATGCCGGATTACTCAGCCCTGAAGAAGCCCGTAATCATCCCAACGCTCACGTCATCCGGCGCTATCTTGGTTCCCCGCAACCGGTCGAAGTGGATCTGCGCTTGAGGATGTCGGCGGACGAAACCCCCGAGCAAACGTTGAGCAACCAGGGGGTGGTGCTGCAACCCGGCGACCAAGTGATCTTGTGCAGCGATGGCCTGACCGATCTGGTGGAGGCGAAGGAAATTTTGCCTATCGTCAAGAGCCAGAAGCAGGATGAAGCTCTGCAAGCGCTGACCAGTCTGGCAAATCAGCGCGGCGGCCATGACAACATCACCATCATCGCTTTGCAAATGCCGGTGACGATCGCTGAAACCGCGCCCACCCGTGTGCTGCCCCGCCAGGCGGGCCGGCGGCGATGGACGACCTGCCTGGTCGGGATCTTGCTGGCTGCGCTCGTCCTGCTTACCCTGGCCCTGGGGTACTGGTTGCTCTGGCCTGGCGTTCCAACTCTTGCCCCCTCTCCAACGGCGACCTTCACACCGCCGGCTGCAATCGAAGCAAGCCCTTCAGCGGTTACTCAAACTGCAACAACGGCGCCATTGATCGCTTCCACGCCATCTATAACCCCCCAAAGGGCGACTGTCAGCCCCGTCTCCGAAACTCTAACGCCCTGGCCTACTAACACTCCCGCTCGATAGCCAGCCGAAACCTCATGGAAGCACGGCGTAGAATACCTGGTTGCCAATCGCCAGGTACACATAGCCCTGCAGGTTGTCAACATAGAACGCGGTTGCGCTGCCAACCGCAGGCGAGGTTTCGGGCGCAAGCGTGCGCTGGAAAGCCAGGTTGCGCAAACTGAAATGATAAATGGACTGATTCGACGGCTCCAGCAGGAAGAGCGAGGGGTCGGGAGGCAGCGTGTTCTGAATTTGAGCGAAAGGCGCAGGGGGGATCAGCGGCAGGCTCTCCCGCCCGGGGCGGAAGTCCACGAAGTTGGGATTAGAGCAGCGCGTTGGGACGCCCTGGAAATTACTGTAGAAACACAACGTCAGGCGGTTGTCGGCATGCAACAGGTAAAGGTCGCCGCGGTTGACCGTCATATCCACGACATTCCGCATGTCGGGGATTTCCTCGTTGAAGAACATGTTCGGTTCCTGCGTGAATTCGCTGCGCCAGTAAATCCAGACGCTCTTAGATAGCGAGTCCAGCACATAAGTATCGCCCAAATCCAACGCAAAGGCCTGGATCTGCCCCCAGGCGTCGGCGCTGGGAGCCGAGAGTCGATCGACCTTGGGGGGTTCGTTCGGCTGACAATACAACAGGTTGGCGTTCGAGTCCATGGCCAGCAACCGGGCGGTTGGCCGGTAGCCCGCGGGCCAGGCGGCAATATCGATGATGTTCCCGCTGGGGGACGGTCCACATTGGAACGTTAGATCGACCTCGTAGCCCTTGCTGGTCAGCACCGCGCGGATCACGCTGCCCCGCCCGCTATCCAACAGGTAGAGTTCGTCGTCGATCACTGCGATGCGGGTGACGTTGACCGCAGGCGGCAGGCCGCCGATGATGGCGGGCTGGTAATTAACCCGCTTGATCAGCTCTAATTCATCCAATGAATAGCGAAGCTGCCCTTTTAGCGCCTGTACTTCCGGCGAGGCGCGATAAACTTCAGCCCTGTTCAGCAAGTCCAGGGCGCTTTGCAGATCTGCATGCCTGGTCGGGATGTCCGTTTGCGCGGCCGCTCGCTCGGCAATTTGCTGCGCCTGAGCAAAAAGCGCTTCATACTGTGCATCCCGGCCCAGCCGAAGATACACGACGCTGGAAACCGTGACCACCACCACGGGAACCGCCAGTGCAGTGAACGCCATGACCGTCGAGGGGATCGACTGAAAGAAATCCCCTGGAAACAGACGCCCCAACAAATTGCGCAAGCCCCAACCCAGCTTAGAGGCGCCGGCAGCCAGCGGAGCCAGCGCTCGTCTCAGCGCCGCGCCGAACCCAGACAGAACCGACACGCGCCTGGCCGACACTGGCCGTTCTGTAGCAATGGCTTCAGGCGGCGGCGTTTCAGCCCGCGTCGAAGGGGCTTCACCGATCGCCGGCGTGTTCGAGGCCGCGGCCTGCGCGCCAATGGAAGCTTCATCCGACGGGATGGCCGAAATGGGTTTGGCTTCTGATTCCACAGGCGCGACTGCGGAGAGAGGCGGCGCGGTTTCAGCCGGCCCTGGCGTTTCCAAAGGAACAGGCGCCATACCTGCCCTGCCCGGCCTGGGAAGATAAAAAGCTCCTTTTCCAGCCCTGGCCTGCACCAGCACGGCGTTTAGATCCGGCGCGGCCTGGTTGAACAACTTGCGGCGCAGGCTTTCCGGCCCCTGTCCGTGCAGACCGGTGAGCGATTCGGCGCTCCAGTTGGGAGAAGGTTGCGCCGCCAACAACAGGGTATCATTGGGCTGCAAGGTTGCCTGGAAAAAGCTAATCGGGGTCGAACGCCCCTGGCCCAACCCCCGCTCGGCCATTTCAGGATCATAGAAATGGCGCGTTTCCTCGGCAGCCATCAGGTAGATGTGCACCGGCCCCGAGACTGCCAGATAGAGCTGTGAACCGCGCACAACCGCCTGGGTGAACAGCCCAATCCCCTGACGACTGGCGCTGGTGAGATGCAGGTTGCGTTCCAGCAGGAGCTTGTTCAGTTCCTCGGCCACTCTGCGCAAGGCAGCAGTGACCGAACCCGGGGTGGCATAGAACAGTTTCGACAGGTCGGCCAGCGCCTGCTCCTGTTTGCCCGGGGGCAACGGCGCGTTGCCCACCAGTGTCAGGTACAAAATCAGCCGATCCGCTTCACGGCCGCGAGCGGCGCGGCGCGGCGGTTCTGCGACGTGTATGCTCAACAATTCCGGATAGTCCCGACCCGCATAGCGAGCGACCGGCACGAGATTTAAGTCGAGAGATGTTGCCATTCGATATGCCCTGTTGTTCAGGTTAAGCCGCCTAAACGGCCATTATAACTGGTAAAATGCAGTTTATACGATACCTGATACGGATGAACTATGCATCTAGAAATCCTGCGCACCTTAAGAGAGAACGATACCCTGGCAGACGAGTGGAATGACTTGCTTGCCTGTTGTAGTGCAAATCACGTGCCGTTCTTGCGCTACGAGTACTTAAGTACCTGGTGGAAAACGTTGGGTGGGGGTGAATGGAAGGAAGGCGAGCTTTTTACCGTACTCGCTCGCCGGTCCGACGGGGCGCTTGCCGCGGTGGCGCCGCTGTTCTTCACCCACAACCGGGAAGGCGAGCCTGCCATGCTGTTGGTGGGCAGCATCGAGATCTCCGATTATCTGGATTTGATCGCGCCCCTCCCCGATATGCAAGAATTTATCGACGCGCTGTTCGACCTGTTGGATTCGCCGCAGGCCCCAGCCTGGAAGGTGCTGGATTTTTACAATCTCCCGGACACCTCCCCAACGTTATCCGCTCTGCAGCAGGCCGCAGAACGGAGAAGTTGGGCGTATCAGCAGCAGCAACTCCAACCCTGCCCCTATATCCCTCTTCCCGGCGATTGGGAGACCTATCTGGCGAGCCTGGATAAGAAACAGCGCCATGAAATCCGCCGTAAGATGCGCCGCGCAGAAGAGAACGATCCCCCGGCGCGCTGGTACATCGTCCAGGATGAAAGCGTTCTGGACGCCGAGATCGAGGACTTCCTGACTTTGATGGCGCAAGACCCAGAAAAAGACCGCTTCCTGACCCAGGTGATGCGCACCCAAATGCGCCAGGCGGTGCATGTGGCCTTCAAAGCGGGTTGGCTGCAACTGGCGTTCATGGAAGTGAATGGACAGAAAGCGGCCGGATACTTGAACTTTGATTACGCCGGGCACATCTGGGTGTATAACTCCGGCCTGAACTTCACCTACCGCGAGCTATCGCCAGGCTGGGTGTTGCTGAGTCACCTGCTGAAGTGGGCTATCGACCATAAGCGCGTGTGCTTCGACTTTATGCGCGGCGACGAAGACTACAAGTATCGCTTTGGCGCGGTGAACCGTTATGTCGTTAGAGCCCTCATCCGGCGCAGCTAAGTGATCAGGCGAGGTAGCCCCAGCCCTCCAAGGCGGACGCGCTCCGGCGACGAGGCCCACACTCCTGGCACCGCAGCCCCGCATTTGGGACAGGTCCCCTGCGCAGTGATCTGATAGCGGTGGATCACATAGCCATAGCGCTCGATCAGCAGGGTGCGGCACTGCGGGCAATAGGTCGATTCGTATTCACCGACGCGGCCAGGGATGTTGCCAGCATATACGAAGTTCAGGCCAGCCTCCTGGCCGATCTCCGCCGCGCGCAGCAGCGTCCTCACCGAAGTCGGCGGCGGGTCGGTCATCTTATAATCTGGATGAAAGGCAGTCACATGCCAGGGGATATCCGGTGACACAGATTTGATGAACTGGGCGGCTTCCATCAGTTCCTCGGTGCTGTCGTTGAAACCCGGCACCACCAGAGTCACCACCTCCACCCATAGCCCCAGCGCGTGCGCCCGGCGGATGCCCTCCAAAACATTGTCCAACACCCCCCCAAGCCTGCGGTACTGGCGGTCTTGCATGGTCTTTAGATCCACTTTGTAAGCCACCAGATACGGGCGCAGGTAATCCAGCACTTCCGGCGTGGCGTTTCCATTCGAGACATACACGCACTTCAGCCTGCGCTCTACGGCCAGGCGGAAGATGCCCACTGCCCACTCCGAAGTGATCAGCGGCTCATTGTAAGATGAGGCAATGACTTCAGCCCCGCCATTGAGCGCCATTTTGACAATTTGCTCTGGTGAGACGCGCCGCACCAGGTTAATCGCCACATCCGAGGCAGGGTCGCGCAGCGCCTGCGAGGTCAGATAGTTTTGACAGTAATCGCAGTGGAAATCGCAACCCAGCATGCCAAAAGTCAGCGCCTCGGCGCCGGGAAGCACATGGAAGAAGGGCTTCTTTTCGATGGGATCGATCTGCAAAGCAGCCACATACCCCCAGGGGACGTACAGTTTGCCATCCCGGTTGAAGCGCACCTGGCAGATGCCGCGCCGCCCGGCGCGAATCAGACAGCGATGTCCACAAGCATAACACCGCACCGCCCCATCTTCTAAAACCTGATACAGTTCGCCCTCGACCGTCAGTTGATCTAAAATTTCGCCAACCGTTTGCATTTCTCACACTCCTCAAGTGCAAAGATCAGCGGTTGCTGATCGAACAAGGAGCACATCTCCTGAAAACTATTATATCCATATTCGGAGTAGAAAGATATAATTTCCGCATGTTAACCATCGCCATTCAAGCGGGCGGCGAATCGCGCCGGATGGGGCAGGACAAAGCCCTGATGCCTTTTTTGGGGCGGCCGCTGATCCAGCGTGTAATCGACCGCCTGGCATCCATTGCAGACGAGTTGATCGTCACGACCAACAGACCCGAGGCCTATCGATTCCTGGGGCTGCCACTCTTTTCCGACCTGGCGCCTGGCCGCGGCGCGCTGGGAGGGCTATACACCGCGCTGAGCGCCGCCAGCCAGCCGCTGGTGGCGGTCGTCGCCTGCGATATGCCCTTCGTGTGCGCCGATCTGCTCGCTGCGATGCGCGATGTCCTGCAATCCGGAGATCACGACATCGCTATCCCCAGGCTACCCGGCGGGCTGGAGCCTTTCCATGCCGTTTACCGCCGGGCGGCCTGTCTGCCGCACATCCAGGCAGCCCTGGAAGCCGACAAATGGCGCGTCGATGCCTGGTTTTCCAGGGTGAAGCTGTTCCTTTTCGATCAAGAAATGCTGCTCAGCCACGATCCCGACCTGCTATGCTTTTCGAACGTCAATACGCTCGAGGAGTTGGCGGCTGCCGA
Source organism: uncultured Anaerolinea sp. (assembly GCA_964503145.1). GTDB lineage: Bacteria > Chloroflexota > Anaerolineae > Anaerolineales > UBA4823 > RBG-16-57-11. Next base: position 73,751 of record CAZCYV010000002.1, read on the forward strand.
GCAACTGGCGCTCCAGCGCGAGAGCGGGCAAAAGCTATAGCTGCCACCCAAGCCAACATTCACAGAGTCGCGCCCTGCCAGATCGCAGTGGATTTGCCCGCCCATAGAAAAAAAACAGGGCGGCAGCCGAACTGCCGCCCTGTTTTCATCTGAAGACAGAACTACTTGACGACCGGCAACTTCGCCGCCACCCAGGCGTTCATTCCACCACCCAGGTTGCGGACATTCGTCCAGCCCAGCATGTTCAAAATCATCAGGCCAATGCCGCCGCGATGGCCGGACTGGCATACCAGCACGACCGCAGCATCCTTCGCCGGCAGCGCGTTCATATCCGCCAGGAGTTGCTGAATGGGGACATGCACAGCACCCTCGATATAACCACCCGCAAATTCCTCGTCATTGCGCAGATCGATGATGAGGGGCTTGGCATCGGCGCCAAGCTCGGCTTGCAGGTCAGCCGCTTTGACGGTGTAGAAACCATCCGGCAGGGCAGAGAACCAGGCGTCCAGAGCGCTCAGGCGGGCAGCATCGACTTCAGGCGCAGCGCCAGCAACAGGAGCTTCCGGCACGCCCATCTCGACGGGCAATTCGGCCTTCTTCCAGGCGCCCAGACCGCCCGCCAGATTCTTGACGTCCTTGTAGCCCAGGATCTGCAGAGCTGCCATCACCATGCCGCCGCGATGACCCGAAGCGCAATAAACCACAATGGGTTGGTCGAGGGCAGGGAGCTTGTCCAGGTTTTTGAAGACATCGCGCACCGGAATGTTCACTGCACCTTTGATGAAGCCGTCCTTCTCAATCTCTGCAGCTTCGCGCACGTCCAAAAGGAAAGGCGGATTTTCGGCCAGGGCGGTATTTAGATCAGCCGCTTTGATGGTGTAATAGCCTTCTGGCATGGCAGCCAGGTACTCGCCCCACACCGCCGCCCAGTCCACCCAGCCAGCTACGGGGAACTTGGCAGCTTTCCAGGCGCCCAGGCCACCACCCAGATTGCTTACATTGGTATAACCCATCAGGCGCAAAGCCATCAACGCAATGGCGCCGCGGTGGCCGGAAGCGCAGTAGATCACCAGCGGAGCGTCTTTTTCGGCCGGCAACTGATCCAGCGAAGCCATGAACTTATCCATCGGGATGTGCAGGCTGCCCTCGATGTAGCCCTCCTTATCGACTTCCGCCTGTGAGCGGACATCTACTACAGTCGGCGGCGTGCTCGAAGCCAGTTCTTCGTTGAGCTTATCCGCTTTGATGGTGTAGTAGCCTTCTGGCATCCCGCTCAGGAACTCATCCAGGGCGGTGAACAAGGCCTGATCTTCGACAATAGGGGTGCTGATTGCTTTAGGTGCTTCTGGAGCGCCGGTTTCCACTGCCAGGCCAGCCTTTTTCCAGGCGCCCAGACCGCCGCCCAGGTTGCGAACGTTGGTGTAACCCAGCAGTTTCAGCGCCGCCATGGCCAGCCCGCCGCGGTGGCCGGAGGCGCAGTAAATGACGATTGGATCATCCAGGCCAGGAAGCTTATCCAGATTCTTGAGCAGCTCTTTGATCGGGATGTTCACCGAACCGGCAATATAACCATCCTTCTCGATTTCAGATGGATCGCGCACATCCAGAAGGAAGGGTGCTTTGTCCGCCAGTTCCTCGTTCAGCTTGGCCGCGGGGACCACTCCGTAACCCTTTTCAACAATAGAAGCCACCATCTCGCTAAACAGAGCCTGAAAATCGGGTGGCGGCACCTCAGTTGGAGCAGGCGGTTCCGTCGGCGCTGGCGGATTGGTAGGCGCTTCAGTAACCGCCGGCGCTTCTGTGACCACAACGGCTTCGGTTTTCTGCGCCACTTCCGCCGGGGCCGCAGGCGCGCACGCTCCCAATAGCATGGCCGCAGTGAGCAGCAGGGCAAGAAGCTTATACAGTTTGATAGACATTTTCTTATCCTCCAGGAGAATCATGATTTTCGTTTTGGGTTTGACATCAGGTTATCAGCCTTAAGGGCTGCTAGCACCATTGCCTTCCTCAGGAATCAGCTCCGGCACTACAGGCACAATCACAGGCAAATTGGCTTCCAACTCCTCGGGTTTCACCTTATCTGCAGTGAGGAAAATATCCCCATTGCCGTGACAGGCATTGCACGATTCGGTCTGCGGCGTCTTGAGCTGGATGTTATGCGGCGTAGCATAAGCCCAGGTAGGCAGGGCATTGAAATTGGGCTGCAGATTTTCGCCATAGAAGGAAAAACCGTCTGGAGTGGCAGGAATATGCCGCAGGGGTACATATTTATATGGGCGGGTGTAGCTGCGCCGCGGGTTCAAGCCAATCAAGAAGGTGAAGTAAGTGTTCTCAGTCTCAAAATAGGGGTTGCCGGTCTTATTGCTGATTGCCACATGGCAGCTATCACAACTGGTGTAGGTGATCGAGTGGCAGACCTGGCAGGACAGGTCGGCGCCATGGACGGTGTGCATCTCGATGTTATCTTTGCCCAGGAGGACATTGGGATGACAGGAGTCGCAGCTAGGTGATTGCAGCCCGTCATAGCGGTGATCGGCAGGCGCCAGCGCCGCTGTCTCCGGGCCGGTGTGGCACTGGGTGCAGTTCGCCGGCTGGCCATGCATTTCGTGATTGTTGTGGCAGCTAACACAGTTCATGCGGCCTTCGCGAAAGTGAACATCGCCAGGATATTCTTCGTTTTTGCCCAAGAACTCGTTGCCCACGCGGCTGCCATGGCAGGCGGTACAGGAGCGGGTCATGGGCGGGGTGCGGATGAATAAGTGGCCGTCGAACAGACCGCCGCCCACGCTGGCAGGCTGGCCTACGTGGCAATCGCCGCACGAAGCATGGCAGCGAGCGCAGTGGTTGCCAAACATCTCCTGCATAGCTGGATGATTCTCGGGGGCGCTGCGCGTATTTAACACCGTCCAATACCCTTGCAGGTTGGAGTGCAGGCTGTTGGGAAAGACGGCGGCAATGTCCGAGTGGCATTCACTGCAGACGTTCGGGTCACCTTCGCTTGGGCGAGCAACCAGACCTTCATGAGCGGCCTCTTTATCGGAGGATTGAACGCCGCCATGACAATCCGTACAGGCAATATGCCCATGCACCGTCTGGGGGAACTGATCGGCCTTGACCAACACTTTTTCCCAGGGCTCCAACGGAGCCACCTCCCCCCCTCAGCCAACCCCCTTCGATTCGCTCTCCGCAGTCTCTTCGACAGGATCGGCGGTCTCGATCAGGCGATCTTTATCCGAATGGCAGCTCAGACACTCATCGATCACTGGCTGAGCATCGTCACCTGCCTGGGGGGTTGGCTCGCTCGCGGGAGTGATAACCTCGGGAGATTCTGTCGCCGGTAACGCCAATGGCGCTTCAACACTGAGAGATGCTCCACCAGGCTGGCAGCTCGCCAGGAAAAGGGCCAACGCCATCAGGGCATAAAACCATCGTGTTTGTCGCATGCGATCTGCCTTTCGAAGAGTTTGTACTTCTTTTCACGAAGATTATATAAATAAAACCTGTGACAAGCAAGTACTTCTATAATCAATTCTTATAGTTTTTGCCTATCCGTTCCGATAAGCATAAACTATGCTAGAATTGCTCTAAACACTTGAGTTACCTATAAGTTTTGTGCTATTATTCACAATAAAGGCAAAGGCTATGCTCGATATCCACCAACTCAACGTCTTCTTGGCAGCCGCGGAAACGCTTAGCTTCACCCAGGCTGCTCAGCGCCTGCACATGACCCAGCCGAGCGTGAGCCAGCATATTCAAGGCCTGGAACGCCACTTCGACATCCAACTCTTTCTGCGCAATGGGCGTAATTTAGAGCTAACCGACGCCGGGATGGCGTTGTTACCGCTGGCGCGTGAAGCAGTTTTGCTCTCGATCCGCATCGATGAAACTATGGAATCGCTCAAAGGCAATGTTTACGGTCATTTAATCGTCGGGTGCAGCACAACACCGGGAAAATATATCCTTCCCCAACTGCTGGCCAATTTCCACCGCAAATTTCCGCAAGTACGGGTTACCTGTCAGGTCTTGCCGCAAACCGAGGCTTTGCGCAGCGTGGCAGAAGGCGAAGCGCACTTTGCCCTTTTCAGCCTGGAACACGAGAGTTTCCCGGACATCGAAGCCGTGGCGTTTCTGTGCGACCCAATCGTGCTGATTGCGCCGCTGGATCACCCATGGGCAAAGCGCGAAGAAATCGAGCCGCAGGAGCTTCTGGAAGGGGACTTCATCATGCGTGAAACCTCTTCCGGCACGTTCTCAGCCGTGCGCGAAGCCCTGGCGCAACACGATATTTCTACGGGCGACCTGCGCATCTTGATCACCCTGGGCAACGCGGAAGCGATTGCGCTGGCAGTTCAGGAAGGCATTGGTGTGGGCTTTCTATCACAGATGGTGGTCGATCGCCTGTCGCGCGGTAAAGTAGCAGAAGTGCGTATCCGTGGTATCGACATTTGCCGACAAATCTATATTGGGCGGAACAGTCGACGCCCCGCCACTAACGCCCAAGCCGCGTTTTGGAACTTCCTGACGGCAGCAGAAACCAGGATGATAGAACCCACATGATTGCGGCCTGCAAGCGGGTCTTCCCTCTGCGCCTGAGACGAAGATGCCCTGATCTGATGACACTCTAAATGCTCGAGGTCCAGTCAATGAAAAGAAACCCCTCTCCAAAAAAATCTGCCTGGAACGCCCTGCTGGCGGGAATGCTGGTAGGCATCCTAAGCATGGGTTGGGTGGTTGGTGCGGCCTGGGCAGCACCAGGCCACATGCCGGTCGCCCAAGAAGGCCAGGGCGGAACGCCGCAGCCGGGCAGCGCACCACCAGCCGAAGCGACAACGCAGGCCAAGGAATGCGCGGAGTGCCACCCCAACGTGAACAACGCCTGGAAGGAAAGTCCACATGCTCGTGCTTATGATGACGAAGTTTTTCTTCTGCGGTGGAAATCGTTGGGTGAACCTGGCGAATGCCTGGTCTGTCACACAACCGGCTACCAGGCGACCACGGGGGAGTTCAAAGCTGAAGGGGTGACCTGCGAGGCCTGCCATGGCCCCGCCGTACAAGGTCACCCGCCAGCCGTGGTGCCGATCCGCGCCGATACGGAATATTGCGGCACTTGCCACACCACTACGCTTGGCGAATGGCGGCTCACAGGCCATGCGGCTGCCAATGTGGGTTGCAGCGATTGCCACAATCCGCACAGCCAGCAAGCATTATTCGAAGACCCGAACGAATTGTGCGTGAACTGCCATAAAGATGATATCAATGAGCACAAAAACGATGTGCACATCCAGAAGGGTATTGGTTGTGTGGAATGCCATGCGCTGGTGATCCCCTCTAAAACACCGCCCCCCGATGGACTGGTACCAACCGGTCACGCTTTTACGATTACACCCGTCACCTGCGTTTCCTGTCACACCGATACGCTGCATATTGGAGAACCATTGCCGGGCTACGAAGCCGGAGCAAAAGCCATCAGTGCCAGCGGAACCATGACTTCCACATTGCCTACCCTAATCGCAGAATACACCAATCAGAGCGTAGCAAGCGGTGATCTGCCGCCAGAACAACAAATCCAGGCATTAGAAGCAGCTCTGGCCAGCGCTCGCCTGTCCACGTTATTTCAGGGAGGCATCATTGGCCTGGTGCTCGGCGGAACGACCGCGTATCTGGTAGGGCGAAACCAGCGCCGGCGGGTCGAAGACGAAGCGGAACATGCTGAGCTGACTGCTCCCGTCGACTCCACCCCTGATGAGGAGTCCAACCATGAGTAAACCCAAATCCACCCCAGACGCTCCAGTGGAGAGTAAGCCTAAAGCGGCGCGCAAGAAAAGACCTCTGCTCACCCGCAGCGACGTGTTGAAAATCGGCGGGATGACCGCCGCGGCAGCGCTGGTTACTCAGGTGGTCATCACCGGCCCGCTTTCGCCAGACGCTGTTCAAGGAATTGGCCGGGCGACCCATAACAACAACGGCCACGGCAACGGTACAGAGATCAAGCATCAATGGCACATGGTCATCGATCTATCGCGCTGCATCGGGTGCAATTACTGCATGTACACCTGCCAGGCAGTCAACGACGTACCAGATGACGAAATGCGCTGGAACATCGTCTTTCCTGAACGCACCCAACTGGGGATCGATTTCTACATGAATCGCCCTTGCCAACACTGCCAGGAAGCGCCGTGCACCCGCGTTTGCCCGGTTGGGGCAACCTGGGTACGAGCAGATGGCGTTGTAGTGATGGATTACGATCGTTGTATTGGCTGCCGCTACTGCCAGGTGGCTTGCCCCTACGATGTGCGCCGCTTCAACTGGCGAGCATCGACCAAACCTAATCCCTATGTACCCCAGTGGGGCTCACCTGAAATTGAGCGCCGACCGCGTGGCGTGGTAGAGAAATGCACTTTCTGTGTTCATCGCATCGATCGTGGCCTGGCGCAAGGGTTAACGCCTGGCGTGGACCCAGCCGCCACGCCTGCCTGCGTAGCGGTTTGCCCGGTAGGCGCACGCATCTTTGGAGACGCACTGGACCCTTCCAGCCCCGTGTCGAAATACCTCGCCGAACACGAAACCTTCCGCCTGCGGGAAGAATGGGGCACGCAACCCAAGGTCCATTATGTGCGCCCTGTAAATGGGAGGAGCTGACATGGCTACTTTAGAGATGCGAACCCATCCCATAAACCGGCCACTGTTGATCTGGCTGGCTTCTCTGCTTGTCCTGTTCATCGTTGGCCTAGTAGCAATGTCTATGGTGCTGTTGAACGGCTTACAGGTGACCGGACTGAGCGATCGCGTGCCGTGGGGATTATGGATCACCCTGGATCTTTCGGCCATCGCCCTGGGCGCAGGTGCGTTCACCTTCTCTGCCGCGGTTTACATCTTTCGCATCAAGCGGTTAGAAGTCCTGGCGCGCCCGGCGGTGTTCATCGGTTTCCTGGGTTACACCTCGGCGATGCTTGCGCTGGCGATGGACATCGGCCGGCCAGATCGCTTCTGGCACCCCCTGGTGTACTGGAACGTGCATTCGGTCTTATGGGAAATCACCTGGTGTGTGGTATTATATTCGACTGTCCTGGTCATGGAAGTCCTGGCAGTGGTGGGCGATTCCCGTTTTGGAGAGCGCTGGCCATGGCTGCGCCGCTTGGGACATGCACTCCACCGCCTGACGCCGGTCCTGGCGTTGGTGGGCATGGGGCTTTCCCTGCTGCATCAGTCGTCGCTGGGCGCGACCTATAGCGTTCTGAGCGGCCGAGCCATCTGGTTCAAGCCTTCCTTGCCGGTTATGTTCATTATCTCTGCCGTCGCAGGCGGAATGTCCCTGACGATGCTGGCAACCATGATTGTTTCGCGCCTGCGGCACCAACAAATCGTGCCTCCAAAAGTATGCGCTGAGGTTACCCGGACAATTGGCTTTATTACACTGGGCTATTTGTACATCAAACTATGGGATTGGGCGACCACTTCATATTACAGCAACGCTCCGGCGACCGCGGATATCCTTTCGCGCCTGAATGCCACCACGCCCTACACTGCCACTTTCTGGGGCGTAGAAGTCATATTAGGCGCCTTGGTGCCGGCGCTGATTCTGCTTTTGCCCAACCTGTGTCAGCGCAGGAACCTGGTTATGATGGCGCTGGGGCTGGTGGTGGTGGGCGTGATTCTCAACCGCTGGAACATCACCCTGTCTGGACTGGTTGCGCCGCCACAGTGGTCGCCAGGCGTGCTGGGAAACGTCGTGGCTGCTTCGTATTTCCCATCGATTGTCGAAATCGGAGTGGCGATGGGCATCGTGACCTACGCCCTACTCGGGTTTACTTTGGGAGCGCGCTACCTGGCAATCTATCCGCGCCCAGGTAAAACGAATTAAACCGACGCCAACCAGGCCTGTAACACCGGGGCAGGGATCTGGCAAATAGCAAAAAGGTTCAACAGATCACCTTGCTCCAACAAATATCCCTGCGCCTTGGGACTTTTTTCGCCGATCGGGAATACTTCCGGCAAGTATTTCGCTTTGCCTTGCCGTTGGCCTTGCAGAACCTGGTCACCAGCTCGCTAAACATGGTGGGGGTAGTGATGATCGGTCAGCTTGGGGAAACGCCCGTAGCCGCAGTGGGGCTGGCAAATCAGGTGTTCTTTCTGCTGCAACTGGTCTTGTTCGGCATCACCAGCGGCGCAGCGATCTTCACCGCTCAGCTTTGGGGCAAACGGGATGCACCCAATATACGCAGAGTGCTCAGCCTGGGGTTGCTCCTGGCCGGCGCGGCCAGCCTGATTTTCTTTATCCTGGCGGCCTTCGTTCCCAACGTCGTTTTGGGGATCTACTCGAAAGATCCGGCCGTCGTCGCCATCGGCGGCGAGTTTTTGCGCATCTTTGGCGCGGCCTACCTGTTCTTTGCAGTCACCATGTGCTTTGGGGTGACGCTGCGCAGCACCGGCGATGTCAAGACGCCGATGTCGATCAGCATCCTGGCGCTGGCGATCAACACCGCCCTCAGCTATGTGTTGATCTTCGGCAAATTGGGGCTTCCAGCGCTGGGCGTGCGCGGCGCGGCTTATGCGGGTCTGATTTCGCGCGTCCTGGAGTGCATCACCATGCTGACGGTCGTCTATCGCCGCCGTCCTGCGCTAGCCGTCCGACTGGGTGACTTTTTGGGGCTGGATTTCTCGTTCATTGGGCGCATCTTCAAGCCGATCTTGCCGGTGATCCTCAACGAGACCTTCTGGTCTTTTGGGATCACCGCCTATTTTGTCGTCTATGCCCGCATCAGTACAGAGTCGGTGGCGGCGATGAACATCGTCTCATCCATCGAAAACATCGCCTTTGTGTTGACCTTCGGCATCGCCCATGCCACGGCGATCATGGTTGGCAACCGCATCGGAGCCGGAGAGAGGGAGCGGGCTTATCGGTATGCTGGGCGTTCGCTGGCGCTGACGATCCTGATTGGGCTGTTCATTGGCAGCCAGGTATTGCTATGGTCGCCGTACATCTTAGGGTTGTATAAGGTAACGCCAGAGGTGATCGAATATGCCCGACGCGGGTTGATCATCCTGGCGTTCTTCCTGTGGGTGCGCGCCTGCAACGCCGTGATCATCGTGGGTATCCTGCGCAGCGGCGGCGACACGCGCTTCTCTTTCTTTTTGGATGGTCTGATCATCTGGGCAGTGGGCGTGCCCAGCGCCTTCCTGGGCGCCTTTGTGCTGAACCTGCCGGTCTATTGGGTGTATCTGCTGGTCATGTCAGAAGAAATTCTTAAGTGGATCCTGGGGATTCGGCGTTACTTCTCGCGGCGGTGGATCAACGATATGGCCCAGACAGTGTGAGATGCATCCCTCAGCGCAGGCGGGGCTGAAGGGTGAGCACCTCGGCGCCAGCCAGTAATCCGCTCAACAACTCAGAATCCAGCGACAACACCCGGCTGTTGGCAAAGTATGAGAAATCGAAGTCAGTCGGATCGCCGGCTTTCTTACCGGGTATGGGCATCAGACGGGCGGTCAGCGGCTTATCCAGCCGTTGCGAAAGCGCAGCCAGATCCAACAGAACGGGGTAGATCTCTCCGGCGCTGGTATCGCCTGGCAGCGGTACTGTATCCAGGCCGGTTCCACACACTGCGGAATAGAGCAGCAAATCTTTGACCGAAAGGACCCCCTGGGCGGCGCGCTGAGCCAGGGTGAAATCCTCCAGCACCGGCAGCATTAACCCGTTGAAACCTGCCCGGCGGAACTCGGCGCGATCCAGGGTGTCGGTCAGGATTGCCGCCGCCGCTAGCGAACCGTATCGGCCAACCGCGGGCAGCCCCAAGCGTTCCAGCGCAGCGCCAATCGAAAGGGATTCTTGGGGGAATGGCGCCAGGGTGAAATCAACCCCCCCGAAGTGGATGTCGAAGCGCGTCGATAATCCATCCGCCACGGCAGCAAGCTCTGCAGCATGGTTTTCCACTGCCATCACCAGCGCCTGGCGCGCTTGCTCCAGGCTGGAGGCTCCGCTGAAAGCCTCCACTGCCAGGTCGGCGGCCTCGGTAGCCAGCGCAAAAGCGATGCCCATGCACTCATTATGATAAGCCGCCGGAAAAAAGGGCGCTCCAGGCGAGACATTTGCCAGCGCAGCGAAGCGCAGGTTGGCAAAGCCATTTGACTCGATCCTGGCGACGCGTTCGATCACTTCGGCGCAGGAGCGGGCTGCCGACAGGGAAATCCCTCCGCTTGGGGTGGTGAGCATGCCCGCCAGGAACGTCGAGCGCGTGGCGGCAATCACCTGCGGGATGACCAGGTAGCTGGCGGGCATCTCGGGCAAGGCAGGACCCAACGAGACATAGTTGTAGCCCACCTCTTGCGCGGCGCGCTCCAGGGCGACGGCAAATTCGACCACCTGTCTGGCTTCGGCGCCGCTCAAAAGGCGGGCAAAAGAGGGCGTCGCCAGGCGGCAAGTCTGCACCTCGTATCCAGCGGCTTCGAACGCTGGCGCAGCAGCAGCAATGAAATCAGCCGCACGGCGGAGGGTCTGCGCCTCAAGCGGCCAGGAGGGGTTCAAAAAACAAGTGATCGAACGGATTTTCATGAGCAGCTTCCTCGGTTATTGTGAGCGCTGGCGCACGACTTCGAACAACAAGATCCCTGCAGCGACGGCAGCGTTGAGCGACTCGCTCCCGCCGGGCATTGGGATGTGGACGCAGGCGTTCGCTAGGCGACGGGCGTACGCGCTGGCGCCTTCGGCCTCGCTCCCCACGATCAGCGCCAGGGGGCGGCGAAAGTCGGCCTGGGTGTAGGTCAGGCCCTCATCCATCGCCGCCAAGAACACCTGTAGCGCCGCCAGGCGGGGTGCAATGGCCTCCCAGTCCAGGGTCAGGATCGGCAGACGGAAGTGCGCCCCCATTCCAGCGCGCAGCACCTTTGGCGCAAAGGCGTCAACCGTTTCGGGCGGGCAGAAGACAGCCTGCACCCCTGCGGCGGCGGCAGTGCGGAGCATCGTCCCCAGGTTACCCGGGTCACGGACCCGGTCGGGGATGAAGACGAAATTCAGCGCTTCGGGCATTGGCAGCTCCCGGTGGGATAAGACCGCCAGCACGCCCTGTGGGGTTTCGGTGTCGCTGGCGGCGCGCAGCGCCTGGGGAGTCGCCTGCTCCAACGGCGCGCCGCGGGCGGCAAAGCCCTCCACAAGGCGATGGCCGCGTTCGGAAAGCTCATCGGTGTAAAGCAGCAATTGCGCTTCCCAGCCTGCCGCCAGGGCCTCTTCTACCAGGCGCACCCCTTCGACGACGAACGCCGCGGCAGCGCGGCGCTCACGGCTGCTGGTCTGCAAGGCGCGCACCCACTTGATTTTGGGATTGGCGGTCGAGGTGATCACGCCGACTTCTCTACCTGCCTCACCCCATTGGGAACCGCATTCGCTGGCCGCCGATCAGGTGCAGGTGCAGGTGATAGACCATCTGCCCACTATGGGGGCCGGTGTTGACGATCAGGCGGTAGCCGGTCTGGTCGATGCCTTCCTGAACAGCCAGTTGACGGGCGACGGTGAAGAGGTGGCCGACCAGCGCTTCATCCTCGGCGGTCAGGTCGTTGACCGAAGCGATATGCCGATTAGGGACCACCAGCACATGGGTCGGAGCGACAGGATGGATGTCGCGAAAAGCAGACACTTGTTCGTCCTGATAGAGCATCTGGCTGGGAGCCAGCCCAGCGACGATCTGGCAAAAAATGCAATTGGGCATGGACATTCTCTCGAAGGGTCAATCGGTCAGATGCAATCTGTGCGCTCTCGCCTGGCGACCTGCCACCCGGGCGGCCTCAGCCAGGCAAGATGTTGCCGAGAAGATGGGTATCCGCTAGCGCCGTGAGGCGCACCGGCGTGATCTGATTCCACAAGCCGTGCGGGGCATGGGCGCTGACGCGCAGGTAATTGCCGGTCAATCCGCTCATCTCCCAGCCCTGCGGCCCAAGAGAAGATGCGCTTTCCCACAGCACCGGCAGCACCTGGCCGATAAACGAAGATTGATAGGCGTGGGCTGCCTGTGAAAGCGCTTGCCGCATCTGGGCGTTGCGCTCTTTGCGCAGCGCGAGCGGAACCTGATCGGACATGCGCGCAGCCGCAGTACCAGGGCGCGGCGAATAAGTGAAAACATGGCCGCCAGCAAAGCGCATGCCGTGGACAAATTCCAGGCTTTGGGCGAACTCGGCTTCGCTTTCGCCGGGGAAGCCGGTGATGATATCCGTGGTGATCGCCACATCGGGCATCACCGCGCGGGCCGCGGCCACTAGGCGGGCGAAGGAGGCAGGGGTGGTCTTGCGCGCCATGCGGCGCAGCGTGGCGGCGCAGCCAGATTGCAGGGGCAGGTGCAGATGGCGGCACAGGCGCGGGTCTTCCCAGAGCTGGAAAAAGGTCTCATCCAGATCCCAGGGTTCTAACGAAGAAAGGCGCAGGCGAGGCACATCGGTGTGCTCTAGGATGGCGCGCACCAGGTGGCGCAGGCGCAAGCCGCCGGGTAGATCCTGACCCCAGGAGCCGAGATGGACTCCAGTCAGGACGACCTCGTTGGCATCGCGGGCGGCGTGGATATCGTGCAGGATTTCGGGGATCGTTCTGCTGCGAGCAGGGCCACGCAGCAGAGTTGTGATGCAGAAGGTGCAACGGTTATCGCACCCGTCCTGCACCTTGATGAAGGCGCGAGTGCGCTGACGGATGCCCGGGAGCGGTTGTCGCTCAATCGGTTCCAGGTCGAAAAGCTCGGCAGGCAAATCGAGCACCCGGCTCACCAGGTGATCTTTGTCGGCGTTCGAGATAACCTGGGTGACGCCGCTCATCGCTGCGGCTTCCTGCGGGTTGAGCGCCGCCCAGCAGCCGGTGACGACGACCTCCTTGGCCCCCACGCGCGCCACCTGGCGCACCTTTTGCCGCGAATCGGAGACGGCGGCGGCGGTGACGGCGCAGGTATTGACCACGGCCAGGTCAGCCTGTTCGGGCGAAGCGACCAACGTGTGACCGGCGGCGCGGAACTGGCGGGCGTAACCCTCGATCTCGGCCTGGTTGAGGCGACAGCCAATCGTGTCCAGATAAATCTTCATGGCTGATACACGATGAAGTCATCGAAACGGATGTCGGTGCCGGGCGCGGCGTAAGTTCCGGCGATCAGGCCGACATCGCCCCTGGGAAAACGGGCATCTTTGACCTGGGCAAGCTGCACGCCGTTGACCGTCAGAGTCAGGGTGTCGCCAACGCAGTCAGCGCGGATATGGTTAGAGGCGGAACCCAGATTAATGGCCTTGGACGGTTGTAACGCCTCCATGCCCAAAAGCTGATAGTTCTGTCCATCGATCAAACCGATGCCATAATAGCCATCGCTGCTGATGATGAAAGTATAGAAGCTGTCGTCGTCCACGGCGCGGCAGATGACTCCAAAACGGTTGTCGCGCTCTCCTCCCACTTTATAGGCGTCCACTTCGATGCGCACATCGCCAAAGTCCTTGCCAGGCTTGCTCCATACATCGACGTTCGGCACGTTCACAAAGATACGGTATGCGCCGTCCACGTAGGTCGACTCGCCGCTGGCGGTCACCGCCTGGCTCCAGCCGCTGGCCGGGTCGGAGAAATCGTCGCGGAACAGCACCCGTCCAACAGGCTGAGTGGCCCCGGGCGAGGGGGTGGGATAGACCAGCAACTGGCAGGCCAGAATTGAAAAACCTGCCATTAGAGCGAGCACAAGCCAGCGGATATTCCTACTAGGGTGCAATTGTGACGACATATGATTTCCTTGCGGCAATTCCGAAGGCTTATTTTAGCACATCGCGCGATGCCTGGCGCTCTATTCCTCCATCGCGATGCGTTGCCAGATCACCTGGCGCGCCTCTTCAGTCGACAGGGAGCCAGAGAGCAGCAGCGTGGATGTGGCGGCTGCAATCTCCCTGAAGGCGGCCAACTTTTCGTTCAATTTTCTGTCTGTGACCAGGTCCTCCCTTCGACGACGCAATGCCGCCTCCTCCGCATCCAGGATAAACAGGCGCGAATTGCGGGGCAACAGGCCCAGATAGAGCCTGCCAGGGATGCGCCGCGCCAGGGCAGGATCGCCAAAGGCTACCGCCAGGTCGGCCAGGATATCCAGGACGAAACGTTCGCAGACTACCGTCTTCCCGCGCCGCATGGGCAGATGGATTTTGAACAAACCGGCCAGAGCGGCATCGAAAAGCAATGTCCAGGGGAGCAGGAAGCGCAGCAGGCGGGAACGGCGGAAGTCCCAATAGCCATGGCGCACGCCAGCGTTTTGCTCATACCAACTCAAGCCGTGCCAGCGGGCATACGCCAGCAAGGGCAGGCTGAAGCAGAAGGGGAAGCGCAGCCATACGCGTTGAACCTGCACACCCTGCGCCCGCAGGCGTTCTGTGAGGATTTCAGCCTGAGTGGTCTTGCCGGTGCCGTCACAGCCCGCAATGTAGCAAAAGAAGGGGCGCGCCTTGCCGGGCATAACCGTTTTACCCCGAAGGTTCGCCCCGCCCAAGCGATTTCGCCGTGGGATAGATTTCCTTGAGTTGCTGTTCTCTGTCCAACAACAGCAGCGGCACTTCCGTTTGACGCAGGCTGGACAGAGACTCGACCCCGTCCAGCAGATAAATATCCAATGGAAAACGCTTCCAGTTCGCCCGCGCCCTTTCGGAAGCCACAAACAGGCAACTCAAAAGCCCCTGGAAAAACCCCGGCGCTCGGATCATCCGCACATCCAGATCCGAAGACCCTGGATCGGCGTGCTCGCGGCGCGCAAATCCGCCCCATATGCCGGCCGCGGAGATGGAGGGACAGCGAGCGGACCTTTGCCCCAATTGCACAGCATAAGCCAGGAGGTCGCTTTCTGAATAATAGCACACGCCAAAGTGCTTCAGCACCGTCCACGGCTGGGCATTCAGCAAGAAATTGACCGAGTGGGCCAGGACCAGGGCAACCACAAGCGTCAGCGGCCAGGGGAGGAAGTTTGCAAACAGAGCCAGGAATAAGATCGTTCCGATAAGATCCAGCCCCAGCTTGAACGCTCGCTCCGTCCCATCCATATTCAGAAGACCCTGAAATATCCAGTGAATCAAGAGCGCGCCCCCCTTGGTCCTCAAGATCGGGCTTAAAAGCTTCGCGTCGCTGACCTCATAAATGTGCTCGCTTTTCTGCGGTGCGCCTTGTCCAACGACTTCGGTGATCAACTGCTCGAATGCAGCACCGGTCGCCTCCCAGGTCGGCCAGGATTGGATGAACTTCTTGGCCCTTTCTCCCATCGAAAGGCGCAACACCGGAGAGTCCATCAGGGTCTGGATCGCCGAGGCCAGAGATCGTGAATCGTTCGGCGGGATGACGACCCCCCTGCCGTCCGCCAACAGATCCGGCAGGCCGCTCAGGTTGGTCGCGATCACCGGCCTTGCGCGCTGCATCCCCTCTAAGACCGTCAGCGGCATTTCGGAGGCGATGATCTTGAAGGGAAGCAGGATCACATCTGACTGTTGATAATACTCTTGCAACTCCTCAAAGGACAGATATCCGGAAACGATCCTGACGCAATCCGCCAATTCGAGCCTCTGAACGAGATTGCGCAAGTAACGCTCCTCTCGGTCGAATTCGCCGTTCCATCGCCTGGACAGGATCGTCAGCCGCACAACGTACCCCTGTTTGCGCAACAGGCTCATCGCCATCAGGGCGGTATCTGGACCGCGATAGGTCTGCGGCGATCCCAAATAGAGCGCATGGATCTCGCCATCCCCTGATTGACCCGCAATTGACCCCCCCACGCTGGTAGCAACATGTTCTATCCCAGGCGGGATGACAACGAGCTTCTCCTCCTCCACCCCTCTGAGGATCAACTGGCGCCTGACATGGTCGCTCAAGACCACTGTCGCTGCCAGCTTCGGATGATCGAGTAACCTTCTGAGGGCAAACTTCGGCGCCAATGCAGAAGCCAGGAAAAAGCCATAGAACCCCGGGCATCTTAAAACTTCCGCCAGCCCAACGCGCAACACCTCCGCAGGCGAATAGACCGGCGCCGTGAACACCCCAATCACCGGGCACGATATCCATCGCGGCCAGGAAAAATGCCAGGCGCTGCTGTGGCCGATGCTCCACAAGATGACCTGCGGTCGGAACGCTTCAACCGCGGCTTCCAAAGACTTGTTCTGTCGAAAGGGTAAAACATGCACCGAAGGCAACGTCGCTACCGAGGCGCCATCCAACGCCTCAGCGTCGGGTGCTTCCTCGCCAACATCGGTGATCACCAAGACCTGATGCCCCGCAGTGCTCAAGCGCCTGATCACCTCGAAGATATAGCGGTTGGGCTGCAGACGCAGGCTTGAGGCGCGCAGATTGGGACAGATGTATACTATCCGCATGACCCCTTCCAAAGCCCGATCGCCTCTTCATACACGGCACGTATCCTCTGGCTGACAACCTCCCAGGTGTAGTTCGCCAGCACCTTCTCGCGACAGGCCATGCCCATCTGCGCCCGCCTGGTTTCGTCGGATAACAGGGTCAATATCGCCTCGGCCAGCTTTTGAGCATCCCCCGGCGGGGTGAGAAACCCCTCCTGCGGCGAAATCAGGTGCCGTGCGCCGGGGATGTCCGAATACACGACCGGCGTGCCGCAGGCCATAGCTTCCAAAATCGAGGCGGGCAGGCCTTCGAAGGTGGATGGCTGCACATAAACAGAGGCGCTCATGTGAAGATGTCGCATCCTGTCCCTGTCACCAACCGGACCAAGAAATTGGATATGGCCCAAGGTTCCTTGACTTTTTGCGCGCTCCTCCAGGGCCTGCCTAATTGGGCCATCCCCCGCCAGCACAAAACGCACAGCCGGATATTCCCGAAGCACATGCTTCACAGAATCGATCAGTGTGAACAAGCCTTTGGTGAAATCCAACCTGCCTGCATAGAACACAACCGGTAAATCGGACTGCCCTGAAAGATCGACCGGTTCCAAAAACTTTTCGTGCACTCCTACGCCGACGCTAATGATCTTCCCCGGCTTAACACGGTAAGCTTCCAGCTCTAGTTCCTCGATCGGCCTGACAGAAGAGACGATTGGGCTTTGGCGAAACAAACCTTGCTCGATCTGGCGGCTTACGGCGTAGCTTTGCAAGCGGATCAAAAGCGGTCTGATGCCGCTCCTTTCCGCCAGTCTGGCGGCAGGAATCATTAACAGGTGGACCGTGGCGACAGACGGCAAATTTAAGTCAAGGGCAGGCACCAGGGGCGAGTGAAAATCGAGAACATCCAGGTCTGCAGCGAAACTTTTGACCGTCTGCAGTAAAAAGATGCGATGAAAATGCACATGAAATGGATATAGCGGTAGAAATGGGACTTTGATGATCCTCAGTCCGGCATACTCGAGGTAATGTGTGCGAAGATCCCGGGCGCGGGTGAAGATGATCACCTCGTCGCCTCTGGCGCGCAAATGGCGCCCCAGATTGACAATATAGTGGCCGATCCCTTCCATCGGCGGAAAATCCGCCGAGCTAATGATCCCGACGCGCATGACTTCGCCCTCTTTGAAAGACCCACTGGCTTCCCTGGTCCTCCCAATTGGTCAATAATTGCCTGATCGCACCGACCAGGGCAGAATGATCGACGCGGTAAGGCTCTTGAGTTTTGATCTCTGAAATTGCTGCGAGCAAGGTATCTTTGGTCACTTCCAGGAGGACAGACGCCCTGCCGGAAGCCAGGAGGACGTTCGCCAGCTCCAGTTGATGATCGTCGATATGTTCGGAAAACTTGCTCAGTCTCGGCGCCACAATGAGCGGCTTATTTTTCAACAAGGTCGTAATGATCGTGCCTGAGCCAGCATGCCCGATGACCACCCTGGCTTTGTCGGTCAGTTCCATGATCTGTTCATAGGTGAACCATTGCGCTCCCGCGGCATGCGCCGGGATATATTGCGAGGCCCCATACTGAATGACCACCTGCTCCTCGGTATCGCGCGCCAATTCATCGGCGGCTCTCACCAGCCGTTCGAATCCCTGGCTATGCGTGCCAACGGTGACCAGGATCATATCACCGCACCAACGTACTGTGCTTTTGGCCCACATACATCTAACAATTGGGGCCATTGGACGAAGAAAGCGTCGGCCACCGGAAGCACCAACCGCCCCGTCCTGGAGAGATTGTTTACCCGGAAGAAATTTTCGACGAAAATGGTTTTGATCCCAAACAGCCTGGCGCAGTAAAAGAAAGGCACGGCGATTTCCGCCCCCAGGCTGAGCAGGACCTGCGGGCGCTCCTGGCGCAGGACGCTGAATGCCCAGAACAAGGCCTTGAACATGCGCCAGGGGTTCGCGCCGATGTTTTCGGTGAAATAGGTTGGCGCGATCTGCCACACCTCGCTATCCCGCGCACTGTGATAGGTGGCAAAGAAGATCGAATGCCCATCGAAGGCTTCCAGGATCTGCAACGTTTCGGTCAAATGCCCCCCGTGTGAGCACACCACTCCAATCTTCATACACGCTCCTCAACTCTATGGTTGGTTAGATGATCACCAGCGCGCCAGGGCTAAATACGCCCGGAAGAACAGGAAGTACAAAGGATCGAACAACAGCCTGGCCAAACTTGCCGCCAGGCCCGGGCTTGCCAGATCGAAGTTCAGCCGGAAAGAGCATTTGCCGAGAAATCGCTTGTCCGGCATCACTCGGCTCCTTTGCACAAAAGCGCGCGCCGCCAGGATATCTTTCCGATGTGAAACCAGCCACGAATAGGTCCGCATTTTGCATCGCCGATATTCTTTCCCATGCAGAAATGCATACCCCCAGGTGACCAGTTCGGTGAGCATCAGCGCGGGAATCAGCAAAGCCAGCGAACGCCAATGCAGGTTTTTCAACAGCATCTGGCAGCGATTGCGTTCCAGGTAATAGAATTTAGCCGGTTCGAATCGAGGCTCATAGCGATGATAGACGATCGCCCCTGGCGCGCATACGCAGCGATAACCCATCAACTGGACTCTCCAGGATAGATCGGTGTCCTCGGCGTAAAGAAAAAAGCTCTCGTCGAAGCCGCCAACCCAATCGAACACAGATCTACGCGCCATAAAAGCCGCGCCAGAAACTGAAACCACCTCCTCGGGATGCGCGACTGCCTGGGAGTCCAACATCCAGCCCCGGCAAGAAGGCATGCCGGTAAAATGCACCTCGTTGCCGCAGGTGTTGATCTTATCCGGCCGGGAGTAGAGCAGGATTTTCGCGGTCGCCAACCCAATCGAAGGATCTCTCTTCAAGGCCTGGACGAGTTCGTCCAGGCAATGTCGGTCCAAAAGGGCATCCGGGTTGATGAACGCCAGCATCTCACCGGCGGCGTATCGCGCTCCCAGATTATTGGCTGCGCTGAAGCCCAGGTTCTTTCCAGCTCGGATAACTTTTACCGAGTTGCAATCGCTTTCTACCTGCTCGGCGCTGCCGTCAATCGACCCATTGTCCACCAGAATGATCTCCAAATCCGGGTAGCATTGATGAACGACAGAGTCGATACAACGCGTCAGAAACTCCCCGCCGTTGTAATTCACGATAATGACGCTAACCTTCGGATAAGCTGGCTGGCCGTCCATGTATCCTTCAAATACAGCAAGAAAGATGACCTGACAAAACGACCCATCGAAAATCAGCAGAACTCAATGACCCTTCCGCTTGAGATCGATGATCGCTGCGCGAATCGAATGCAGGATGATGCCCGTATAAACGGTCAAAACACCCACGATGAGCAAAAGCACCGATAACATGGTGATACCAGCGGCCAAAACCCCGGTTTGTTGTAGTCGTTGATAGACCCAAACTCCAGCGATCAGGCCCAAAAGCACGAATATCGATCCTGAGGCGCCGAAGAATAAAAGCGGACGATGTTGACCCACCATGCGCAAAATTGCATTGACCGTCTTCACCCCATGCGGCACCGGATTGCGCTTGGCCTTTTCCCGATACAGAGCCACGATTGGCACCTCGCCTACCAGCAGAGAGTGCTCTCTGGCTTGAAACTGAAACTCCGGATCCACGCCCCAGCCAACCTCTTGGAATTCCAGGAAATCCAGGGCGCGACTCGAAAACGCCCGGAAACCGCTCCAGCTATCCGTCGATTTAACCCCAGAAGAGGCGTTGGTCAACAAAGTGACCATGACCTGACCGAACCGGCGGTACAAGGGCACATCACTATTCAGGCCCAGATAGCGGGAGCCAATCACCATGTCGAAATTGTTCCGCAGGATCGGGTGAACCAGAAGAGGTATGTCCTCAGGGCGATGCTGGCCATCACCATCGAGCAAGACAACCACTTCTGCATTGAGCTCGCGTGCTTTTCGAAAGCCGGTATTCAGGGCCGCGCCCTTGCCTCGATTTTGAGGATGCTTCAAGACAAGCGCGCCCGCTTCTTCGGCGATCTCTGTGGTAGCATCGTCAGAACCATCGTCAACGACGACCACCTGACTCACGTACTTTCGCGCCCTCAGCACCACGCTGCCAATGAAACGTTCCTCGTTGTAAGCAGGGATGACAGCGACGATCATGTAGTGGGGTGACTGTTCTGCATACCAATCTTGCAGAACGGCTTTATCCATTACGGAGGTTTCTGGCGAATTCAGCCAATCGCCGCCCGGCTCACGAAGCGCTTCAACATCTGGCTTTTCCCCAAGGTTGATCATATTGGCCTCTTTTTATTGAGTTGTATGCTCATTCTATAACCCCCACGTGGTGATCCTAAGCTCGCGCCTCTTACAATGCCTCGGGGATAGCGCTATCCGCCTGCGCTGCAGCGTTGCTAGGATCGATGACTAACCCCCGCTCAAAATATGCATTTTGCGCCTGGGGATCATCCATGGTCGCCGCTGTGATGTCATCGAGCGAACATCCCTCGAACCGGCATTCGTGTTTGAGGGATAAGTCGCTCTTGATATAAAAAGTTTAACCCCATTATCGATTTCTGTCAATTAAAGTGCTCAGCAATTTCGGCAGGAGCCTGAGCGAACAAGCTCGAGCGCCTGAGCAGATGGCTGCTCAGGCGCTCAGATAAATCTGCCTTCGGCCCACGGCCGATGGGTACTATACCCCTCAGGTGCTGCCTGTGCTGCACGAGGCTCCTGAACTTGCGCCCAGGGAGAACGAGAAGCCCCCACTGCCGCGAGATGCAAATGTGGAAATCTTCTTGTTCACCTGCGAGCTGCCGCATTTCGGGCAGGTGACTTCGCTAACGGCGCTGGCGCTGCGCACCAACTCCTCGAAAGGCTGACCGCAATCGGCGCATACGAATTCAAACAGAGGCATAACCCACTCCTATCACAAAATTGATCGGGCTTGATCCCGCTGTTTAGATGCGCAGTGGGACAAAAAGGTTACGCCTCTGCCAAAACCATTGATCCCTCTCAATCGCCGCTGATCTCGGCCAATCCTGACGCAAGCGCTGTCGAGGCCTCCTCCTCGCCGCTATCGGGCTTTCGAGCCGGGGCGACTCGCCCTTCTTCGATGCGCATGATCGCCGGTATGAAGAAAGCCGAGGCGCCGAGAAGCATTGTGACCAACCCGCCCACGACAAACCAGGTCTGTACCCCGAAGCGATCTGCAAATGGGCCAGCCAGGATCAAACCAAGCGGCGACATCGCCGAAGCAGCGCTCATAATCAGGGTGAAGACGCGCCCTTGCATTTCCGGAGCTACCACCGCCTGGATGACAGCCAGAAGTGGACCGTTCACGATGGGATTCATGAAGCCCGTGAGCAAAATCACGACCACCGCCGCCCAAAACGCCGAAGACGGCATAAGCCCTATCAGCAAGACGCCCAGCCCCATCGCCACCAACCCGCTCATCGAGGTGACAATGCGCTTACGGAAGCCGCCCCACACGCTCAGGGTCAGACCGCCTGCAACGACGCCGATGCCCCAGGCCGACTCCATCCACGCCAGGTGAAACGCCTGTCCGCCAAAATGTCGCGTGACCAGGATGGGCTGCAAGGCGCTGGTAGGGGTGAGCACCAGATTGATCAGCGTGGCGTTCAACAGGATCAACATCAATCCGGGCCAGGCCCAAACATATCTAAAGCCTTCGCGCAGTTCCCGAAACATGGACGGATGCGCCTGCGCAGCATCTGTAATCGGAGCGCGCTCCGGCTGGGGCACAAAGATGAACATCAGCGACAACACTGCGATCATGGCGGTGGTCACATCAATCGCCAGCACACCCTGCATGGGCAGCCAGCTCAACAGCAGCGCGCCCAGCGGCGCGGCGAAAATGTTCATCGCGCCATGCAACATCTGATTCAAGCCCTGGATGCGCGAGAGGTGCTCCTTTGGCACCATCAACGAGGTCGAGGCCTGCATCGCTGGCCAATGGAAACCGCTCAACAAAGCGCGAATGAACATCAACAGATACACCTGCCAGACCTGTACGCTGCCGAGCCAAAACAGGCCAGCCAACACCAGGGTCGCCAGGGCGATCGACGAGTCAGCGATGATCATCACCCGTCGGCGGCTCCAGCGGTCCACCAGGACGCCAGCCAGTGGGCCGATGAAAACCTGCGGTAAGAGCGCTACCAGCGTGGCAAGCGCTAAAACCGTGGCCGAGCCGGTGGTCTGGGTCAGCCACCAAATCAGGGCAAATTGAACCAGTTGGCTACCCAGTAAAGAGATCGCCTGTCCGGTCCACAGGGTAAAGAAAGGCGGCTTCCAGTTTTTGGGCGTTTGAGCAGAGGGGGGAATGTCCATAATTGAGCCTCGACTAATCAAGTTTTATGCTAACAAGGTAAAACCAATTATACGATAATTCTCGATATTGTCAATACCATATTAAGAATATTCAATTCAAATATCAATATTTATGAAGTTGTTTTTTATTTATAAGATAGGGTGCTAAATTTCCTGGCATGCGGGCCCTGAGGCCTCATTCGAAGCGAACCCAACGACGGAGATCAGCCTGTGACAAGGCCGCTCTATTTCGAGGGACGGCCCAACTTTTCGAGATTGGTATATTTCCTGCATCTTGTGCAGAGATATGAACTTCGTCTCAATACCCCACATGACCGAGAGGTAAGCCATGTCCGAATTTGAACAGGCTCGCCAGGCGAAAACCATTCACAAGGCCGCCCTGCTCAAACGGCCAAACGTCGTCGGCGTTGGAATAGGTTACAAAACCATCGGCAAGCGCGAGACCAGCGAGTTGTGTGTGGTCGTGATGGTGCAGCAAAAGCTGCCCCCGGCAGGATTACCAACCGAGGCTTTGATCCCCCAGGAGGTTGCCGGGGTGCGCACCGACGTGATCCAGGTGGGTTTCGTACGCGCCCTGGACGCGCCGACCGACCGCTGGCGGCCTGCGCCGGGCGGGGTCAGCCTGGGACACTACCAGATCACCGCCGGCACTCTGGGCAGCGTCGTATATGATCGCCTGAGCGGCGAGCGGTTGATTCTGTCTAACAATCACGTGCTGGCAAATAGCAACAACGCTCGTTACGGCGATCCCATTCTACAGCCCGGCCCGGCAGACGGCGGACAGCTCGGCCCTGACACAATCGCCTTGCTCGAACGTTTTATGCCCTTACGCTTCAACAGCGAGCCGCCCACATGCACTGTGGCCAAGGCTTACGCCCAATTGGGAAACACGCTTGCCGGCCTTCTGAAGGCCGAGCATCGCTTGCAGGTGGTTCAAGCGCGGCCAATGGTCTCCAACCTGGTGGATGCCGCCGTGGCCCGCCCGATTGACGAGGATTACCTTCGAGACGATCTATTGGACATTGGCGCCGTCAATGGGACGAAAGAGGCGTCTTTGGGGATGGGGGTGTGCAAATCGGGACGCACCACGGGCTATACCACTGGCGCTATTCGCGTGCTGGATGCAACCATCTCGGTCAATTACGGCCTGGAGCGAGTCGCCACTTTTGAAGGCCAAATCGTCAGCACGCCGATGTCGCAGGGGGGCGATTCGGGGTCGCTGGTGGTCGCCAGCGACACGCGCGATGCGGTTGGGCTGCTCTTCGCCGGTTCCAGCCAGGCGACGATCTTCAATCCCATCCAGCCGGTGCTCGACCAGCTACGAATCGAGATACGCCGGACAATGGCCCGCAAACAGATCGCCGCTTCCGACGCTCAAAGGGTGCGTCAGAAATATCAGGAAATGCTGATGGGCAAAGCCAATGTGGTTGGCGTGGGGATTGGCATGCGGCGAACGGCAGGCAAGCGCACAGATGACCTGGGACTGGTGGTCATGGTGCGGCAAAAGGTGCCTGTGGAACAGCTCGCGCCAGAAGATGTGATCCCCAAAGAAATCGAGGGACTTGGGGTAGATGTGATCGAGGTGGCCGAGCCGAATGCCTGAGAGTGTAAGCCCTTACTTTGGCTCCAGGGTTAACAGATCATGCCTGCCC
Source organism: uncultured Anaerolinea sp. (assembly GCA_964503145.1). Classification (GTDB taxonomy): domain Bacteria; phylum Chloroflexota; class Anaerolineae; order Anaerolineales; family UBA4823; genus RBG-16-57-11. The sequence continues at coordinate 98,073 of CAZCYV010000002.1, forward strand.
GCCTCAGCGTCTACGCGCAGCCAGTTGGAAGGATGATACTGGAAAGTGCGCCACATCTCGATGAAATCGTCGTAGTGCGGATGGAATGGATGTCCGCTCTGACCGACGCTGTGGATCATCATCGAGTTGCTCAGGTCGCTCAAATCAATCACCTGGCGCAGAGCGGGGATACACAGGACCTCGTAAGGCTGATTGACCGACCAGCAGGTTTTTTGGACCACCGACTCGCTGCCATGGGTGGGGAACGGCCCACGGTTGAAGATGTTCTCGATCAGGCTGATGCCAGACCTGCCCAGCGTGGCGTGTTGAAAATAGATCGTGTGCAGGTCGCCCCAACGCCAGTCGTTAAAGTCTGCGCCAAACCGCTCCACTCCGGCTTGGTAGGCGTGCTCGAATGCTTTTTTCAGAGCCTCGTCGCGAGTCTCAACAACTTCTGCAGTAGCCGCGTCGTCCCACCATGGGCTGGTCGGATCTTGCAACATAAAATACACGGCATCTTCGGTTACCGTTGCCCCGTTCGGCCAGACTGCTTCGGAGAGCTGATCGTGGAAGATTTCTGCATTGAGTTGCGTCCAGAACAGGGCGTATAGTGCTGCTTCTGGGCTGTCGATTATCATCTGCCCATCCCAGTCCAAAAGCCGGTTGCGTGCCGCGGCGACTCGAGGGTCATCGAAGGGCAGGCCTTTGAGATAAGGCACAAGCTCCAGAGCCGGCAGACTCTGATTGTCAGTCTGGATAGCGATCATGTCCTGGAGGGTGATCTGCGAGTCGGCCTTGATCAAGTCGGTGATGCGCTGCGCGCGCTGGCCGCGATCGTGGTCCATACTGAGCAGATAGGGGTAATCCTCATAGCGGATTTGCGGATTGTTCGCCGTGGCAATAAAACCCTGTTCAGGATTGAACACCCGCGGCAATTCATCGTAAGGGATGAAGCCCGTCCAGCGGTAGTCGTCGTTCCATCCCGGAACCGGCAAGGTGCCATCCCCGCCAGCGCGGATGGGCACTTTGCCCGGCATAACATAGCCAATATTACCCTCCACATCTGCATACAGCCAGTTCTGCTTGCCGGCGTCGAAATACTGCAATGCATTGACGAAATCATCCCAGTTTTGCGCCCGGTTGACCATCGCCACCGCCTGAAGGGATCGGATTGGCTCCAGCGCAGTCCAGGCATAGCTCAGCGCAAATGGCTCGATTCCGTCATCGCCGTAGCCAAAGGGTTTGTTCGTGACCATATAGTCTGTGGCAACCACGCCGTTGCGCGTGCTGCGCACGAAGATCACCTCAGGGTCATCGCGTCCCCGGACTTTGATCTCCTCTCGGCGGATCTCCATATCCACCCATTGTCCATTGACCTCATATTGATTAGGGTTCTGCGGGTTGATGCGTTCGATGAACACATCTTCGGCATCGAAGGAAGCATTGGTCAGGCCCCAGGCGACGCGATCATTGTGACCGATCAGGATGCCCGGCACCCCGGGCAGCGAAAAGCCGCGGAAATTATAGAGGCACTCTGCAGACTTCTCCTTGCAGTGCATGCCCACCTCATACCACAGCGAGGGGATATTAATTGCCATGTGCGGGTCATTGGCAAGCAGAGGTTTACCTGTATCGGTCCTTTCGCCCGAGACCACAAAGCTGTTCGAGCCAGCGGCTGCGCCGAAGCCAAGGTCTGCCAGCAGCGGCGGGGTCGCATTTGCGCCAGCCAGATGCCTGCTCAACGCCATCAAGTAAGCCAGTTCAGCCTCACCCAGGCCGGCAAGCGCCGATCGGGCTGCATTGCTGGATGCGCCGGTTTCCTCAGGCGGGATAATGGTCGGGCGGTCGTCGCGATAGGGCGGTTGCAAGTCGGCGTAACGCTCCAGCCCCAACTGCGCCAGAAGGTCGATGTTCCTTAGCTCGGTGCGCAACTTATCAGATTGGTCATAGACCATCATCTCGGCCCAAATCATCGAGTCGACCGGAGACCACTTTTCGATCTCCAGCTCTACGCCTTGCAGGTCCAACAGGGCAAACTCCAGACCCAATTGCGCCGGTTTGCGCCCTTCGATGTATGCGTTCACCCCAGCCGCGTAGGAATCGACAATGCGCCGCGTCTCATCGTCTAGCAGCGCATACGATTGCTCGGTCAGAGCGCGAAAATTGAAATGTCGCAGATACTTATCGGTGGAAAGCGTCGATTCGCCAAAGATCTCCGAGAGCCTCCCGGCAGCGACGCGCCGTTGAAACTCCATCTGCCAGAAGCGCTCTTGAGCATGGACATAGCCTTCGGCAAAGAACAGATCTTCAGGCGTGCTGGCGTAGATGTGCGCCACGCCATATTCATCACGCACGATCTCCGCTGGCTCCCTTAGCCCCTGAGCCTGAACCCTGCCGCTCACCTTCGGGAACGACTGACGGGTGAACCAGTAACCCATACCCCCAATTACTAACGCTAGACAGGCTAAAACAACCACGACAACGCCCAAACCTACCAGCGTCTTGCGCATGGCTCTCCTCCTTCAGCAGACTGATTATGCGGCTGCTCCCCTGCTTACAATCACCAAGTATAAGTGCATTGCGCCGAAATATGCAAGCGATTCGCAGCAACAACGAGACGGACTACAAAAATCGGCCGCCCGTTTCAACCGAGCGGCCGAGATAAAAGACCTTGCGCATGTTAAAATCTGCCCCATGAAAATCACTACCTGGAACGTGAATGGCCTGCGGGCCGCCCTGGGTAAGGGCCTGGCCGAATCGGTGCGGATTATCCAGCCGGATATCTTGTGTCTGCAAGAAGTGCGCGCCGCCCCCGACCAACTCGACCCCTTCCAGCGTCAATCGCTGGAACAGCTTTTCTCTCATGTAATCTGGAACCCCGCTCAACGCCCCGGCTACAGTGGGGTTGCCACATTAGCCCGCCATAAACCCGAGCAAGTCCAACTGGGTATGGATGCGCCAGACTTCGACTCTGAAGGGCGGGTGATCTGCGCCCGCTATCCCGACTTCCTGCTATTCAATATCTACTTCCCCAACGGCGGGCGCAGTCTGGAGCGCGTCCCTTATAAACTGGCCTTCTACGCTCGCCTGCTGAGCGATTGCGACAGGCTACACGCTTCTGGCGAACAGATCATCCTCTGCGGCGACTTCAACACCTCTCATCGCCCAATCGACCTACGCAACCCCAAACAGAATGAGAAGAACACCGGATTCCTGCCCGAAGAACGCGCCTGGATCGACCGTTATCTGGAGCACGGCCTGGTGGACATCTACCGCCTGCTTTACCCCGACCGCGTCCAATACACCTGGTGGACCTTTATCTCGAACGCCCGCCAGCGGAACGTGGGCTGGCGGCTGGATTATTTTCTGATTTCCACCTCATTGGTCGAACGTGTGCAAGATGTCATCATCCATGACGACATACTTGGCTCTGACCACTGCCCGGTTTCTTTGCTGATCGATGTGTGATCCGCAGCGTCGTCGGGCAGCAGGCGACGCTGGCCTGGCGACTCAGCCCTGCGTTGGTGAAGGTTTTCTTACCATCTGCCTACGATAATCTTATATAAAACTGGTACAATTTATCTACTTACCGATTGGTCACAAGATTTGCTGAGGCCAGAAGCCTGATGCCGAAAGGATACCGCCAACAATGAACGCACCCCGTTACGTTTCTAACATCATCGAGCCAAAGCTCGTCATCGAGGGCGCTGGGGTCTTGCTGCGGCGCTCGATTGCGCCCAGCCGCGCTAACCTGTTCGATCCCTTCTTGCTGTTCGATCATTTTGCCTTCAACAATCCCCTCGAAGGCCCGATTCGCGGTTTTCCGATGCACCCCCACCGCGGCATTGAAACCGTCACCTACATGCTGGAAGGTTCGGTGAACCACCGCGACAGCCTGGGCAACGCCGGATTGATCGGGCCGGGCGATGTGCAGTGGATGACCTCCGGCCGCGGTATCCTGCACGAGGAGATGCCACGCCGCGGTCCGGATGGAAATATTTACGGCTTTCAACTGTGGGTGAACCTGCCGGCCGCCTTGAAGATGAGCCCGCCGCGCTACCAGGAAGTCAACGCCGAGTCCATCCCTACCTTGCACAAGGACGGCGCAGCCATCCGCATCGTCGCCGGAGAGTTCGAAGGAGTGAGCGGCCCGGTGACCGAAATCGCCGCCAACCCGATCTACATGGAGGTGCAGCTCAGGCCAGGTGCCAGCTTCACCCAGGCGATCCCCGAAGGCCATACCGCAGTGGCGTATGTATTCGAAGGGCGAGGCGATTTCGGCCTGGACCGTGAAGAGCAAGGCGAGCGCGTCGAGGCCGTGCGCATGGTCGTCTTCGGCGACGGCGACTACCTGAAGGTGCGCGCCGCGGCGGATTCTCCCGTGCGCTTCATGCTGATGGCCGGCGCGCCGTTCCGCGAGCCGATCGTGCCCTATGGGCCTTTCGTGATGAACACCACCGCCGAGATCCAGCAGGCGCTGGACGATCTGCGCAATGGGACGTTTGTGCAGGAATTGGCAGCAAACTGATAAGGGGTAGGGCAACATCTTTCCAACACTTGGGCATAAGGAAAAGCGCATGAATCCATCCGCCCATTCAGTCACCCTCATCAAGCCTCGACGGCTTGCGCCAGGCCAGACAGTAGGGATCGTTGCGCCTTCCAGCCCGCCCAACGAGCCGGAAAGCGTACGAATTGCCATCGACATCGTCGAATCATTCGGGTTTCGCGCCAAACCCGCCCCCCACCTGTTCGAGCGCAATGGCTACCTGGCCGGAGACGACGCTGTCAGAGCTGCAGACCTGAACGGCCTTTTTGCAGACGAGCAGGTGGATGCCATTTTTTGCGTGCGCGGCGGCTATGGCGCTTCTCGTCTGCTGCCCATGCTGGATTACGACATCATCCGTGCAAATCCAAAGATCATCCTGGGATACAGCGATATCACGGCCCTGTTGCTTGCCATTTATCATCGAACCGGCTTGGTAACCTTCCATGGCCCAATTGCCAGCCAGACCTTCACTCCCTATACGCTGGCTGAGTTCAAGAAGGTGCTCTTCGATCCTCGCCCTCCGATGCCCCTTGGCGCGCCGCCGCCCTTCGAGCGCAGCGAAGGCCGGGTGGAAAGAGCGAATCGCATCACATCCCTCTTCCCGGGTAAAGTCCGGGGGCGCTTGCTTGGCGGCAACTTGAGTCTGGTGGTGCACCTGGTCGGAACGCCATATTTCCCGGACTTAACCGGAGCAATCCTGTTCCTGGAGGACGTTGGCGAAGCTGTCTATTCGATCGATCGGATGCTGACGCAATTGTGGCTTTCGCAGCATCTGCAAAAAGTCGCCGGGGTTGTCTTTGGTAAGTTCACCGAACCCCGCCCCTCCGAATGGGTGCAGAACCGATTGCAAGAAGAGGTGCTGGCCGAGCGCGTCCGCGCCCTGGGCATTCCAGCCGTGATGGGCCTGATGATCGGACATGTCGAAGATCAGACGGTCCTGCCGCTGGGCTGTCTGGCGGAATTGGACGCAAACCACGGGACTCTGACTTTGCTGGAACCGCCCGTCGAGTAATCCCTAACCTAAGTGAGATTCTGGTTGCGCCAAGAAATCTGTTTTAGCCCGGCACAGCCAGGCCAACCTTTACTGCACCTGATCGGCTTTCTCAATCCTCTTCCAACTGCGCTTGCCCAATATAGCATTATGCTATAATATTGCACGTTGAGCCGGGGTGGTTCTGTTTGGTCCTGTTGCGCGTGGCGTGCAAAGCCCCGCACAACCGGAGAAGTGGTTCTCTCTCACCTTAACAAACAAAACTCAGGAGGAGCGATGAAGAAGCACCGCGTGTTATTGTTCGTTGTGTTGGTGGTCGCCTTGACCACCAGCCTGGTGAGCTGTGCGCCCCAGGCTGCTCCGCAGGTCGAACAACCTGCCGCGACAGAAGCTCCCGCAGAGACGGCGCCGCCCGCCCAGACCGAAGCGCCGGCTGCCCCAGCCGAGCCGGCGGCTGGCGGCACCCTGGTGATCGCCATGAACCTGAACGATGTCGTCACGTTGGACCCAGGTTACGCCGGCGAAACCACCAACCTTTTCATCCATATCAACACTTACGACACCCTGGTGGACATCCGTCCAGATGACCTGAACACCATCGTGCCGCGCCTGGCCGAGCGGTGGGAGGTCAACCCCGACTTCACCGAATTCACCTTCTATCTGCGCAAAGACGCCAAGTTCGCTTCGGGCAACCCGGTCACAGCCCACGATGTGGTCTTTTCCTGGAATCGCCTGTTGAACATTGCTGGCGCGCCGGCCTTCAACCTGGATGGAGTGGGCAAAATCGAAGCAATCGACGATTACACCGTCAAGGTGACCACCGCGCCGGATGAAAATGGCAATCTACAGCCGTTGCCGCAGTTCCTGGCCAGCGCTTGCAACCCCAGCCTGGGCATCCAGGATTCCAAGCTGGTGAAAGAACACGGCGGCACCGACGCCCCCGACGCCAAAGACACCGACAAGGCCAAAGAGTGGTTGGATCAAAACTCGGCTGGATCCGGCCCTTTCATCCTGGTGAAATGGTCGCCCAAGGCAGAGATCGAACTGGTGGCCAACAAGAACTACTGGAAGGGAACGCCCTATTTCGACCGGGTGGTGATCAAGCACGTCGAGGATCCCACTACCCAATTGCAAATGCTCGAGCGCGGCGACGCTGACATGCTGGGCTCCCTGGACGTAGACCTGGTGGAGGCTGCGAAGGCGAATCCCGATATCGTCATCTCGGTGGATCAGACCCTGGACATGAACTACCTGGCGATGGTTTACACCTGCCCCGACGATATCAAAGTCAAGGATGAAGCGAAATATGCCCAACTGCTTAGCCCCGAATCGCATGCGATCGTATGCAAAAAGCCCTTCCGCAAGGCGGTAGCCTATGCGATCGATTACGATGGCATCACCCAGGCGGTGTTGGGCGGCTATGGTATTCGCGCCCCCAGCATTATCCCCGTTGGCGTCCTGGGAGTGGATCCGGCCAAAGTACAGGGACGCGACCTGGAAAAAGCCAAGGCCTTCCTGGCCGAAGCCGGTTACCCCGACGGCGCGACCGTCGATCTTTACTACGGCTCTAACCCCACCCGTGAAATCGTGGCCGCCAAGCTGCAGCAAGACCTGGCTGAGGTGGGCATCACGGTCAACTTGAAGCCCCTCGAGCAGAGCGTCTATCTCTCCGAAATGCGGGCGCAAAAGCTCCCCATGGCTTTCGGCGGCTGGACTCCGGATTACCTGGATGTGACCATGTGGACCGACTTCTTCGGCCTGGGCGATCGCTCGATCGCTTTCCGCATGTGGTTCATGAACGAAGATTCCAGACGGCTGGCTCAGGAAATCCGCACCACTTCCGATCCGGTCAAGCGCAAGGCGTTGGTAGAGCAGATCCAGGAAGTCTGGATGGAGGAAATGCCCTTCACCATGCTGTACCAGCTTCAGACGATCCACGCATTTCGCAAAGAGTTGAAAGGTTTCAAGTTCCACCCGGTGTGGTTCGTCGATCTGTTCGAACTATCCAAGTAACCAGCTACTAATCCATTGGGGCGGGCTGTGCGCCCGCCCCAATCCGATCACTGGTTTGGGAGGGCTACTGGGCACATGAGCCTGATCCAACACATCATTCGTCGCGTCTTGCTCATCATCCCGATGCTCATCGGCATCACGTTGCTTCTATTCGTGGTGACGCACATTGTGCCGGTCGATCCTCTGGCAGTCATCCTGACCGAAAAATCGATGGAAGATCCCCGGGCAGTGGCCGCAGCGACGGCCAAATGGGGATTGGACAAACCCCTTCCAGAGCAATATCTGATTTACTTAAAAAACCTCCTGCAAGGCGATCTGGGGACCTCGTTCAAGACCAAGAATCCGGTCTTCCTGGATCTGAAGACCTTCCTGCCGGCTACCATAGAACTGGCTATCGGCTCGTTCATTTTCGCAATTGCCCTGGGGCTGCCGTTGGGGATCATCTCGGCGGTACGCTCGGGCAGCTTTATTGATCACTTCACGCGCATCTTCTCGCTGCTGGGCGCGTCGATGCCGCCTTTCTGGTCTGGCCTGCTGGTGCTCTTCGTGTTCTATTACCAGCTCGGTTGGGCGCCCGGCCCAGGGCGAATCGATTCGCGCATCGGCCCGCCAGACAAGGTCACCGGATTGTTCCTGGTCGACTCGCTGATCACCGGGAACATGGACGCCTTTTGGAGTTCGCTCAGCCACCTGATTTTGCCCTCCATCATCCTGGGTTGGTTCACCCTGGCGCTCATCGCCCGCATCACTCGCTCTTCGATCATGGAGGTGATGACTCAGGATTACATTCGCACCGCACGCGCCAAAGGTCAGATCGAGAGGCTGGTGATCACTCGCCACGCCCTGCGCAATGGGTTGATCCCACTGGTGACGCTGATGGGGCTGGCTTTTGCCGGGCTGATGAGCGGAGCGATCATGACCGAGACGATCTTCGCCTGGCCAGGCATCGGGCGCTATGCCGTCGAAGCCTCCGCGAACCTGGATTATCCGGCGATCTCAGGCGTGACATTGTTGATCGCAGTGATCTACATGATCGTCAATTTGATCGTCGATATCCTGTATTCGTTCCTGGATCCACGCATCCGGGAGGCTTGAAGCATGGCTATCGCTGAAAAAGTTACATCGAAGCCATTGAACCCTTCGGAAAGCCCCTGGCAGCGCCGCCTGCGCGCCCTGCGGCGCAACAGGATCGCCATGGTAGGATTGGGGATCATCGTATTTTGGGCGCTGGTCGCCCTGTTCGCGCCCTTGATCGCCCCTTATGGCCCCGTGGCGCAGGAAATCTCCAATCGGCTCAAGCCCCCAAGCGCTCAACACTGGTTTGGGACCGATGAACTGGGGCGGGATGTATTCAGCCGCGTGGTGTATGGGGCGCGCATTTCGCTGCCCATCGGGTTCATTGTGATCCTGTTCGCGATGATTGTGGGTTCATTGGTCGGCGCTTCGGCGGGCTATATTGGCGGCATCTATGATCTGCTGGTGATGCGCCTGGCTGACATCACCCTGGCGTTTCCGTCCATCGTCCTGGCGCTGGCAATTGCCGCGGTGTTGGGGCCGGGGCTGACCAACGCTTTGATCGCCATGGTGCTGGTCTGGTGGCCGGAGTACGCGCGGTTGATGCGCAGCCAGGTGCTGAGCGTGAAGAGCAACGATTATGTCACCGCCTCGGTGGCGCTGGCTGCGTCCCATCCGCGCATTCTCTTCACCCATATTCTGCCCAATACCTTTGCGCCTGTTCTGGTCAAGGCATCGCTGGATGCGGGCAGCGCCATCCTGACCATCGCCGCGTTGAGCTTCATCGGCCTGGGCGCCGTTCCGCCCACTCCTGAATGGGGCGCGATGATCTCTTTGGGGCGCTACAAGTTTTATAGCTGGTGGCTGACGACCTTCCCCGGCCTGGCGATCCTGAGCGTGGTCTTGGGTTACAACTTTTTTGGAGAAGGCGTGCGCGACGCTTTCGACCCGCGCATGACCGACTGATCGAGGATCTGCGCCGGGGCAACCTCCGCCTAAAAGCGCCCTCTTTGTGGGTTATAATCGACTTGTCAGGCCTGAGTTTTACTGATCTCGTCGCCTTGTCGAAGCAAGGCCGCCGCACCCATCGCCTGTCTGGACAGAGGTAAGATGCGAAGAATTTTTACCGTTTTACTGGTCGCCGGCTTGATTGCCCTGGTTGCCCTCTCTACCGCCTCTAAAACCCAATTCCACGCTCAAGCCCAGACCCAACAAACCTGCACTCGACCCTCGCAACATGTGAGCACGCCGTTGACCGACTTGGGGAATCAGGTATACATCCGCATGGATGGGCAGAATACGGGCTTCACCGGCGGGCTGTATCCTGAGGGCAGCAACGTCAGGCCGCCCGCCCACGAGGCCGCCGGAGTGAACCTCGCCCGGCAGATCGCGCCGCTCAATTCCGCCGGAGTTCCCGATCCCAAGGGCAAGGTCGTGATGATCGGCATTGGTATGTCGAACGCCTGGCAGGAGTTCAGTGTTTTCATCAACCTGGCGAAGTCCGATCCGATCATCAATCCATCCCTCGTGATCGTGAATGGGGCGCAGCCGGGCAGGACCGCCGAAGATTGGATCGACCCGAACGCGGACACCTGGCGCGTGGTCAACCAGCGGCTGGCGAACAACAACCTGACGCCGCAGCAGGTGCAGGTGGCCTGGGTCAAGAACACTCGGGTTGGCCCAGGGGCTTTTCCAGCCGCGGCCCGGCTGCTGGAGAGCGATTTCAAGGCTATCGTCCGGAATCTCAAGGCGCTCTATCCGAACCTCAAGATCGCCTATTTTTCCAGCCGCACCAACTCGTACACCTACTGGCAGGGCTTAAGTCCGGAACCCGCGGCTTTCGAAACCGGCTTCGCCGTCAAATGGCTGATCGAAAAGCAGATCAACGGCGACCCCGAACTGAACTATGATCCCAGGCGCGGGCCGGTAGTCGCGCCCTATCTGAGTTGGAGCGCTTATCTGTGGATTGACGGCCCCAACCCGCGTTCGGATGGGCAGGTCTGGCTGCCAGAGGACATGGTGCGCGATTGCACGCACCCCTCGGTCGCCGGCACCACAAAAGTCGCCCAGATGTTGATGGATTTCTTCAGGAACGACGCCACCGCCGCCTGGTTTCGCAACGGCGCAGCGACGAACAGCCTGTTTTACCTGCCGTTGATCTTCCACTTTATGCCACCGGTGTTCCGGTAGCGATCAATTGGTTTGGATTGGACCTTCTTCAGCGCCAGCGTTCAACTTGATGCCCGCGTCAGTCTTCAGCGCATCCTGGCCCATTAGACGATTAGTAAACCAATACCTTGCTACGCCTCCCTACTTTCTCTCCACCTCCACCCATAACCGCTCCCCATCCGTGCTCAACCTGATCCATCCATTCCGGTCCGTGCGCAGCAGCGTGTAGCCCTGCAATGCCTCCAGCACCTGGGGGTCAGGCCGCCCCTGGGCGTCCCCTGCGGTCACGCTGAGCAGGGCCACCTGCGGCCGCCAGCGCTCGATCCATTCCGGTGGGTTAAGCGGCGCGTAGCCGCCATCCGCCAGCAGCAGCGCGGTCATGGTGGTCAGGTTATGATCCTTCATCAGCACCGCCATGCTGTCGAAGTCCAGCCCGACCGGCAAGAGAGCGCGAAAGTTGCCCCACTCCAGCAGCAGAACCGCCCCGCGCGGCTCGACCGCCAGCACATGTAGGCGCGCCCCCTGCCCCAACGCCAGGATCTGCCCGGCCTGGGCATCAGTCATTGGGACGCCCAGATCGGTTAGCGCCCGGCGCAACTGTCGGGCGCTATACTCTCCCGCCACCGGGCCAGACCACAAGACCTGCCCCGGCGGGAAGCGCTCCACCAGCCGTGGCAGGGCGGCCAGTTGCTCCTCGCTGGCCGCGGCCACGATCAGATAATCCAGCCGCCCGGCGCCCAGCGGCAGGCGGCGGCCGAGGCCATCCGAAAGCTTATTGGGGCTGGCGCCGCCGTTGATCAACAGGTTGCGCCCGCCAGGTGTCTGGATCAACAGCGCCTCTCCGCCGCCCACGTCCAACAGGGTCAGGTGCAGGCGGCCGTCCGGCGCGGCCAGGGCGGCCCGCCATACCACCGTCGTCGCCAGCGCCAGCCCGGCCAGAGCGAACCAGGCCAGGCGCGGGCCAGTCTCGCCCAGCCTGGCGGTCGCCCAGTTCCGCAGGCGCGCCCCAAAAGCGGTATAACCGAAGAGCAGAGCATAGAAAGCCAGCACCGCCCAGGGGGAGAGCGGTGGGAGCGTCCAGGCGGCGCCCGGCAGTCGGGCAAACAACTCCACCAGGCGGATGGTATAGGCAATGAACGGCCAGGTCAGATAGGCAAAGAGTTGTCCCAGGGGCAGGAAAACCATCCCCGTCAGCGCGGCCAGCCCACCCAGGATCATCACCGCGGGCTGGGCAGGCAAGACCAGGGGGTTAATGAGAAACGAGACCAGCGAGAGGCGATGGAAGTGGAACAAAATCAGCGGCAAAGTCGTCAATTGGGCCGCCAGGGTGAACAGGAAGTACTCGCCCACGGGTCCCGCCAGGCGCTGCGCGGTGGTAAGCGGCAGACGGCGGGCAGCCCAATCGGTGAACCACTGCGAAAGCGGATCGGCGTACAGGATTAGACCCAGCGTCGCCATGAAAGAAAGCTGAAAGCCCACATCCCACAGCACATGTGGATCGGCCAGCGCCATCAGCCCGGCTACGAAGGCCAGGCTGTTCAGCCCGTACTGCCGCCGTCCGATCTGCGCCGCAAACACGCCCAACCCGCCCATCAGCGCCGCCCGCACCACGCCGGCGCTGGCCCCCGCCAGGACGGCGTACAGGGCGATGCCCAGGAAGGCCGCCAGCATGCCTCGCCAGCGCCCCAACAGCCGGCCGAAGAAGCCGACGAACAAACCCGCCACGATCGCAAAATTGAACCCGCTGATGGCGATGATGTGCGAAGTGCCGGTGTCGTTGAACGCCTGTTGCACCGGCCCTGGGATGCCTCCTTCCACCCCAAGCAGGATCCCCGCCATCAGTGACGCCTCCGGATCGGGAAACAGCAGGTAAATGACCTCCACCCCACGTTGGCGCAGGTCATAGATCGCCCTCCACAACGAGCTGCCCTGATCACGCTGCAGAATCTGGACGCAAACATCTTTGTCGTAACCGCAGTTGAAGTAAGAATAAATCGCCTGATGTGCCAGGTAATTGCGGTAGGAGAACTCCTCGGTCTCGAACGGCGTGGACAGCCACCCTTCCAGCCGCAGCCGATCGCCATAGCGCCAATCGCCCGCCAGCGGCGCCCGCGCCAGCAGCCGGCCTGTGACGGAGGTAAAGGCCGGCTCATCTACAGAACGGATCTGTTGCGCCTCAACGGTTAAGAAGGTATAGCCGTCGCGCGCTTCCGGCGGAGCCTGGATGACCCCGTCGATGATCTGCCGCGTCTCTCGATCGTTGTACCAGGCAAGATGTCCCGGCGCAATCGCGACCTGGGTCATCTGATAGCGCGCTGCCCCCAGGAAAAGCGCGATGATCAACACCGGATAGGGCAGCGGAATAGCCCACAAAGAGCGGCTGGGCGGAGGCTCTGCTGGAGCAAGTCGGCGCCGGGAGGAAAGACGCAAAATCAACCTGTACACGATGAAGGGAAGAAAGACCAAGCCTGCCAGAGCCAGCCAGGCCGCCCAAGGCCAGTTCAACCCCCAGCCGAGCAGGATACCGCAAACGAACATCAGAGAAAGCCAGAGCAGCGGCACGGCTGTATTGTACTCGCGAATGCCGCGCCTTTGAGCGGTTGGATGGGCGCGTGGCGCAATGTCCGAGCAGGAATTTCTGCAGCGCCTGGAGAGAAGCGCCGAAAGGATAATTCGAGGTAAAATTATTAAAAAAAGACCTGGCTATCCGGCATGCAGGCGCTGCCGGGTTGGTTGGACTTGAGGATGAGATTATCCCAACGTGCTGTACTTCGCATCAGATACAAAGGTCAGCACGATCAACTGCGAAATCTGGAGGTACGCTGTGGCACGCATTCTGCTCGTGGATGACGAACAACTGATCACCGATTCGCTCTCTTACAGCTTGAAGCGCGAGGGGTTCGATGTGGATATTGCTGCGGATGGCCTTTCGGCAATCAAGGCAGTCGAAGAGACTCAGCCCGATTTGATCGTCTTGGATCTGATGCTGCCGGATATCAGCGGGTTCGAGGTCTGCCGTCGCTTGCGCACTTTTACCACCACGCCGGTGATTATGCTCACCGCCCGCGGCGAGGAGATCGACCGGGTATTGGGGCTGGAAGTGGGCGCCGACGATTACCTGGCCAAGCCCTTCTCCTTCCGCGAACTGCTGGCGCGCATCCAGGCGATGTTGCGCCGGGTGCAACTCGATCGGCAGACGCCGCAATCCCAAATCATGGTCATGGGCCAACTCAGCCTGGACCCCGTAGCGCGGCGTGTCTATAAAGGCGATACCGAGATACAGCTCTCAGCGCGTGAATTCGACCTGCTGGCAATCTTGATGAAAAACGCCGGTCGGGCGATGAACCGCGATGAACTGATCAAGCTGGTTTGGGGCGATGACTGGGTGGGCGACCCGCGCACACTGGACGTGCATATCCGCTGGTTGCGACTGAAGATCGAAGAGGACCCAGCCAGCCCGCAGTATATCCAGACGGTGCGCGGCTACGGTTACCGCTTTGCCGGTCAGGAAGAGCTGGCATAATCGAAATGAGGTTCGCTCGCTCGTTAAACTCTCGATTGGTGCTTTCCCATCTGGCGGTTTCCCTGGTCAGCATTGCGCTGATGGCGGGGTTCGCTGGCCGATTCATTTTCCAGGCTGCGACCGCGGAGACCGAACATAATTTGCTGGGGTTGGCTTTCGCCGCCGGCAACGCCCTGGAACTGCCCTTGCAGGAGTACAGGGAGGGCACCATCGACAAGCAGTTCATCCATGACATGTTGAGCCGCATGTTTGCAGACACACCGGATCTGCAATTCACCGTGTACTTGCCGGATGGCTTTCCCCTGGTCGATAGCAGCAATACTCTGCCTCCACGCGCCAACTGGGTCAACGCGCCCGAAGTCATCGAAGCGCTGGAAAGCGAATTGGGCCGCGGCGTGGACATCCGCCCCAACAGCGAGGGGGAACAGATGATGCATGTCGCGGCGCTGATCCAGCGGGAGATCGAGGTGACCGGCATCCTGCGCCTGAGCGTCCCGCTTGCGCCAACCCAGCAGGCGGCGCGCCAGTCTTTCCTGATCTTGATGGGGGTCACCCTGCTGATCGTCTCCGGCGTCAGCCTGGTTGGCTGGGTGCTGGCAAACAATCTGGCGCGGCCGATCCAGATCTTGACCCAGGCAGCCAAAAACATGGAAAGCGGTGACCTGAGCGTGCGAGTAAAGCCATCTGGCCCGCAAGAGTTGCAGCTATTGGCCGAGGCATTCAACAGCATGGCAAGCCGGCTGCAATCGAATCTGGCGCAACTGCGCGCCTTTGTAGCCAACGCCAGCCACGA
Source organism: uncultured Anaerolinea sp. (assembly GCA_964503145.1). Classification (GTDB taxonomy): domain Bacteria; phylum Chloroflexota; class Anaerolineae; order Anaerolineales; family UBA4823; genus RBG-16-57-11. The sequence continues at coordinate 113,101 of CAZCYV010000002.1, forward strand.
ACTGCGCACCCCCCTGACGGTGGTCAAGCTGCGCACCGAGGCTCTGCGAGAGGGCGCTTTGGAGGATCCTGAAGTTGCCATGCGCTTCCTGTCGGAGATCGAAACCGAGGTAGATCGCCTGGTACGCATGGTGAACGACTTGCTCGATCTCTCCCGCATGGAAGCGGGGATGGATGATGGCAAACGCACCTTGCTCAACCTCGGCGCCATTGCCCACGAGGTTTACGAGACCTTCAGCATCCGCGCCCAACGCGCAGAAGTGAACTTAAGCCTGGATGTGGAGCCCGACTTGCCGCCGGTGATGGGAAACGAGGGACAGTTGCGCAGGCTGTTCTACAACCTGGTGGAGAACGCCATCAAATACACCCCCTGCAATGGTCAGGTGGAGATTTTACTCCGCCTAGGGCCAAACCCGAACACTGTGCGCCTGTTGGTGCGCGATTCTGGCCCAGGTATTGCGCCAGAACACCTGCCGCACGTTTTCGAGCGCTTTTATCGCGCTGAAACGACCCAGCCCAGACCGGGCGTGCCTCGCGGCAGCGGGCTGGGGCTGGCCATCGCCAAATCGATCGTGGAAAGCCACGGCGGCGAGATCGGCGTCAGCAGCCAGATCGGCAACGGAACGACGATCTGGGCCGATCTTCCGACCGTCACTTAGGCTCTTTTACAAAGCGCGTGCCATCCGGCATGATGGCATCGACCAGCGTTGTGCCCTCGAAATTGGCTTCGCTCAGGTCGGCGCCAGCCAGATTGGCGCCGGTCAGGTCCGCCTTCGAGAGGTTGGCTGCGGTCAGGTCCGCCTTGCTGAGATTGGCGCCGCGCAGGTTCGCGCCAGCCAGGTTGGCGTCAAAGAGATTGGCCAGCGAGAGGTCCGCGCCGCTCAGGTTGGCGCCGGCCAGGTTCGCCTTGCTCAGGTCAGCGCGGGTCAGGGTGCTGCCGTTCAGGTTGGCGCGAATCATCATCGCCTTGCTCAGGCTGGCGCGGCTCAGGTTCGCTTCGACCATGATCGCCTCCAGCATATCGGTTTTCCCCAGATCGGCGCGGGTTAAATTTGCATGGCTCAAGTTGGCCTCGTTTAGATTAGCGCGCTGCAAATGCGCTTCAAAGAGGTTGGCCATGCTCAAATCGGCCCGGCGCAAGTCCGCTCCGGCGAGGTTAGCCCAGTTCAGGTCAGCTTTGCTCAGATTCGCCATGCTCAGGTTGCACTCGCTCAAGTCCACCCAATACAGCGAGGCGTCGCTCAGGTCGATTTTGACCAGCCACAGCGGTCGGGGGCGATTTAGCAAATCGTAAATCTGGAAATTGGTCAATGAACTCATCTACGCACCTTCCTCGGCTTATCTGCCATGATCTTACATTCTCTTCATTGCGCTGCTTGCGCCGCCACCGATCGCAAGGCCTGACAGCGCCCACAATAAGGTCGGTCGCATAGCAATGCCAGCGGGTCAATTTCCAACCAGGCGCGGGCAATTCCCACCAGATCGACCAGTGGAATCGCCTGTAGCAGCGCCTTGCCCACCCATCTTTGACGAACCACATACACCAGGCGCGGCGCAATCGCATTGAAGCCATCCGAGCAACCCGGAAAACCCGGGCATTCGACGACGCCGCGAGTGGTAAGCGCCCAACGGATGAACTGCTTGCGCCCAGCCAGTTTCTCGGCGTAATGGATCGCCGTATTGACGGTTTGGTCAACGCCTAAAAGCAACACCCAGCCCCCTGCATCGATCAACGGACGAAAAAGCGCCAGCGGCTCTTCGATGCTCTGAAGTTCCAGGAACTGTTCAGCATGGACGCCCACAAAAGATAGGATCGGATGCTGCGAGCGGCGCGCCAGCGGATGCATGCGCAACGCCTCCGGAATAGCCCCCATCAAACGATCCACCGGCATTCCCAGGCGGAAGAACTGCGCCAGCAGGTTCGCGTCTGCATAGGTGCCGTAGTCCAGGCCATTATCCGGCGGCCCAAACTCCGGAACCACCATGGTCTTGTAGGTGAAAGCGGGCATCAGCAGGCTGGGGAATACTTTCAGCAACGCTTCCACCACGGTTTGCGCGCCGCCTTCGACATGACCAAAGGCCGAGAGCGAGGCATGCGCCATCACCGGCGCTTCGGGTGGGATCCTCAGGTCGCAAAAGGCTGCAACCAGATCGGAGAACAGAATCACATCCCCTTCCATTCCGGCTTGCGTTTCTCGATGAAAGCCGCCATGCCCTCTTTCTGATCCTGGGTGCTGAACAGGTAGTAGAAAGCGCGGCGTTCGCTGGCCAGGCCTTCGGTCAGGAAAGAGTCAAACGCGTGATTGACCGCCTCCTTGCCCAGGCGGACGGCCAGAGGCGCCCGCGAGGCGACCTCATTTGCCAGCCGCAGAGCCTCATCCAGGTAGCTCTCGACCGGCACCACACGGTTGACCAGGCCCATCTGGAGCGCCTCCTGCGCGGTCAGGGTGCGATTGTTGAGCACCATTTCCATGGCGATGGCCTTGCCTACTGCGCGAGTCAGTCGCTGCGTACCGCCCGCCCCAGGGATCACCCCAATGGTGATCTCTGGCTGGCCAAAGCGCGCCGACTCGGAGGCGATGATCATATCGCAAGACATTGCCAGCTCGCAACCACCGCCCAGGCACCAGCCCGACACCGCGGCGATCACCGGTTTCTTCACCTGGCGAATGCGATCAAACTGGGACACCGTGTCACGCAGCAGCATTTCCACCGCCGAAGCATCGGCCATCTCTTTGATATCTGCCCCAGCAGCGAAGACGCGCTCATTGCCGGTGATTACCAGCGTGCCGATGTCCTGGTCCGCATCCAACGCCAGCAAGGCATCCATCAACTCACGCAACAACACGCTGTTCAAGGCGTTCATGAATTGGGGGCGATTCAAACGAACCAGCCCCACGCGCTCTTCTTTCTCCACCAGGATCGTCGTGTATTCGCTCACTTTAGCCTCCTTCGTCGGAAAAAATCGGGGATCATTCGCTCACGCTACCTCAGATCTGGGTCAGACCTGCAAGACTTGCCCGGTGACCTCCTTCGAAGCGCCGCTGCACAGATAGAAAATCTTATCGACGACTGGCGCAAAATCGCCCTGGGAAACCGCCTTGACCGCCAGGCCCAGGCAGACTGCATTGACCCGTATGCGAGCGCTAGAAAGCTCACGCGCCGCCTGGCGGGTTAGACCGATCAGGCCTGCCTGGCTGGCGGCAAAAGCGGCCAGGCCGGCTTGATCGCCGTTCTCGTCGAGCGTCGTGGCGACATTGACGATGGCGCCGCCGCCCTGATAGCGCATTACCTGCCCCACCCGTTGTATCGTCAAGAATGGTCCGGTCAGATTAGCGTCCAATGTCCGGTGCCAGTCCCACTCGTCCATGGTGAGCAAGGGAGCGTGGGGCCGCACGTGTGCCAGATTTACCAGGATATCGATGCGCCCCCAATCGGTCAACACCAGGTCAACCATGGTCTGCACCACCATCTTTTTGCTCACATCGAAGACATAATCCTTTGCTCTCCCTCCTGCCAACGTGATACGCGCCACGGTAGCGTCCAGGTTGATCGGGCTCAGGTCGTTGAGCGCCAGGATGGCCTGGCAGGCAGCAAAGGCTTCGGCAAGCCCGTTCCCCAGCGCGCGGCCTGCTCCAGTGATCAGTACCACTTTATCCTTGAACTCGTTTTCTGCCATCTCCGGTAACAAAAGTCAGTTTGCGCCGATCAACCCGCCGAAGAACACAATGGCACCTGATCCGGATTGTCGTAAGCGTTCAACGGCAGGCCAAGATAGGGCGAAGGATCCAACGTGTTGTCGATCTCCAACTCATTCAGGTAGTTCCCCTGCCCGTCGTCTTTGACTATCGAGAAGTGCAGGTGCACGCCCACCGGGTTGTTCGGATCGCCCGAATAATTACCCTGATAACCCAAAAGCGTGCCAGCCGCAACGAAGACTTCGCGCGTGCCGGGAGGGAAATCTGGCGCAATGTAAGATTCGCCATTCGGGCCTGCCATATGGGTGTAGTATGTCCAGATCTGGCGGCCTGGCTGAAGTGGGTCCTCAGGGATGCGAATGATCACGGTGGATTTCCAATCCGATTGCCGGGTCAGATAGCCGGGATAGGCAGCGTAAACCGGGGTCACGCCAGGCTCGCCGCCGCCAAAAATATCGATCCCTTGATGATGGTGTCCTACCCGGAACGAATCGCCCCACAGGAAGCCAATATAGCCGTCTGTGGGCATCTGGAAGGGCGCGTCATCGCAGGTCTCGCCCGATCGCATCCTCCACGCGGTATGTCCGGCCGGATCTCGCAGCCAGGCCATCAACCGTTCGAAGCGCCGCGGGCTGAAAACATGCGAACGATAAAAACGACCGGCAGCCACCAGCCCAACCGCGGCGACCGCTGCCACGAACAAAACGACCGGCCCGATCCATAAAAGGCAAGGGGAGCGGCCAGCAGAGGGCTTATCTGGTTCCACCGCCTGCCTGCCGATGTTTCTGGATATTCGCCAGGTCATCCTCACGATGGTCGGTGAAAAACAACGTCATCTTCCCCTGACTGATCTGTTGTAGCAAGGCTCCAGCAGCCTGCCCAGCAGGGGAGGACAGCGCCTTTTCGGCATCCGCCCGATTTTCGAAAAACAGTTCGTGCATGTGCACGTAAGGCTTCTCGCCATACAGGAAGGCGTCCACACGGCTGGTGGCCTCGCGACGCAGACCCGGCAGGGACTCGACCAGGTGCAGAAATTCGGGCCAACGCTCCTCGAAATGATCCCAATTTTCCAATGGTTCAACCAGGATCACCAATTTATACATTGCACGCTTCTCCTGTTCGGATTATACACGCAGGTTGCGCCAGTTTATGGTATGATTCTGCGCCTGGAGTATAGGTATATGGACGACAAAATCACAATCATCGAAGGTCCCCCTCCCACATTCGAAGTGGTCGGCGACGGGTGGGCGCTTGGCTTGAACGAGGGCCCCAACCTGTATCAGGTTGCCTTGACCCGGCTGCGCACCTATAACGGCCCCGCCTTAATCGAACGTTGCAATCGGGCCTGGCGACACCAAAACAAAATCAACCTGGAGTATCGCACCCTGGATGGACTGGAGAGCCATGCTCCAATCCTGGCGGCGCGCGCTTTGGAGCTCGACGAAGGTCAGATGCTCTTGTTATGGGTGCGCCGGGAATTCGACGATGACGACATCGACACCGACATGGACGACATCAGCGACGATCTGTTGGATGATCTTGACGATGATCCTGATCTTTAGTTGACCTGCTAACCTGTGCGGCGAGGACTGCTCGCCGCACAATGTTTAACATCCAAACTTATTGAATCGATGAGCGAAACCGAAATCCTGCTCACCCGCCTGGAGGATGGCGTCCTGACCCTGACCCTGAACCGGCCAAAGGTCAACGCGTTCAACTTTGAGCTGATCGCTGCTTTGCAGGAGGCTTTCAAGCAGGCCGAACGAAACAACCAGGCGCGCTGCGTGGTGCTGACCGGCGCTGGGGATAACTTCTCCGCCGGGCAAGACGTGAACGTTTTCCTGGAAGCGCAAGGCAGCTCTTATCGGGAACATTTGCTGCGCACCTACAACCCGCTGATCTTGCAAATCCGAAGATTGGAAAAGCCGGTGATCGCAGCCTTGAACGGCGCCGTCTCCGGCGCAGCGCTGGGGATCGCCCTGGCGTGCGATCTGCGCATCGCTTCCGAGCGCGCCCGCTTCGTGGTCGGCTTTGCCGGCATCGGGCTGGCGCCGGACTCGGCCGTGTCGCTGCTGCTGCCGACGTTGATCGGATTGGGGCGAGCAACAGAATTTGCCTTCAGTAACACGCCCATCGACGCACAGCAGGCGCTGGCCTGGGGGCTGGTCAATCGCGTCGTTCCCGTCGAGCAACTCCATCCGCAGGCGGCGATGGTCGCCCGCCTGCTGGCTCAGGGGCCGGTGCACGCGATGGGGCTGGCCAAGCGCGCCTTCAACAAGGCCATCTTAGGAAATCTGGAGCAAGTCCTGGACTACGAGGCCTATTTGCAGGACATCGCCAGCAAAGGCTCGGAGCACCAGGAAGGCGTGCGGGCGTTCTTGGAAAAGCGGCCGCCGAAATTTACCTAAATGGCACGCCTCAGTATCCCCGAAAGATCTTCATCGCTGCCAGGGCCGAGAAAATCGCAAAATTCAACACGCCGACGACGACTGCGCTGGAATAGTCGCGCTCATCGACAAGCCGTGCCTCCAGAAATCCCCCTTCCACCCGATACAGCGGTCCAGCAAACCAGGCAAAGAACGTCCCACCGAGCAAACCGCCCATGTGTCCCCAGTTATCGATGCCGGGGGACAGACCCAGTATCAGGTTGATCACAATAATGAAGATTACATTGCTCAGGGCGCGCTGCGCCATAGCTCCCAGGATGCTTCGATTGCGGTAAAGGAAGATCGCCTGCGCGCCGATCAGGCCAAAGATGGCCGTGGACGAGCCCAAAGACGGGTTCGAGGAAAACAAGAAGGAGATCACGTTCCCGGCAAAGCCAGACAGCCCATAGAGCGCCAGGAAGCGTCCATGGCCATAGGAACTTTCCAGGGTCGGCCCGAGAAAGTACAGCGCGTACATGTTGAAACCGATGTGCAGGATCGACCCATGCAGGAACACCGGGGTGAACAATCGCCAGAGCTGCCCGGCAATGATCAAATCGTTGACCTTCATCCCCAGCGCAGCGGGCAGGTCTTGTCCTAAGAGGAACTCGGTCATCAACTGAAACACGAAGACTGTAACCGTAATGCTCAGCAAAATATAGGTGACGATGGGGGTAGCGCGGGGCAAGCGCAACGTGACATACCGCGGCGGCATATCGGCCGGGTAACCTGGTTCAGGGTTATTGGGAGGTGGATACACTAGAGGGTGACCTTTCTTGGGTGAACGCGATGGTGCTCGGCGTGGATGATGGCTTCGATCGTGTCCACCGTCTCGTTCAATTGCTCTTGGGGGTTGACAACCACATAGTCGAACTGATCGATTTGCTTGAGTTCTTGCCGGGCGGTGGCGATGCGCAATTTCAGCCCTTCGGGCGTCTCGCTTTTGCGAGCGATCAGGCGGCTAACCAGCTCATCTTCATCCTTGGTAGTCAGAAAAATCAGCAGCGCTTCCGGACAGAGTTTGCGGATCGTCGCCGCCCCTTGAACATCGATGCGCATGATCACATCTTTGCCGCTGGCCAGCGCTTCGCGCACCTGTTGCTTGGGAATGCCTTTGTAATCGTTGTACACGATGGCATACTCGAGCAGCTCGTTTTGCTCGATCATCTCGGCAAATTCGTCTTTGGTGAAGAAAAAATAATCCACGCCATTCCGTTCTTCGGGGCGCGGTGGGCGGGTCGTCGCAGTAACGACGAAATGGAAGGGCAGACCGCGCTCCTTCATGCGCTGGATCACGGTGTCCTTGCCCACTCCAGAGGGGCCAGAAAGCACGATCAACAAGGGCGTGGATTTACTGGAGTTCAAAGTCACTTTACTGAGCACATTCACCTCATCCGGGATCTGGCCTTCAGCGCTGACAGTTTGCTTTGCCTTGATTATAATTTCAAATATAATGATCTCATTGCACAATTACGGAGGAAGATATGCCGTATTACCCTTATCGTTGCCTGGATTGCAAAAAGCGCTTCGAAATCTTTATGAGCTACAGCGAATATGGCGTGCGTCCTGTAGCCTGTCCGCATTGCCAGAGCTCAAACGTGCAACGGCGAATCAACCGCGTGCGCATCGCTCGCTCGGAGGAGAGCCGTCTGGACAGCCTGAGCGATTTCGACGACTTCGAGGGGCTGGAGAACGACCCGCGCGCCCTGGGCAAAATGATGCGCCGAATGGGCCAGGAGATGGGCGAAGACATTGGCCCAGAATTCAACGAAGTGATCGACCGCCTGGAGGCTGGCCAGAGTCCCGAAGAAATCGAAGCTGCATTACCCGATCTGGCTGGCGGAGAGGACGACTTCGCCGGCAGCGAAGAATGAACTAGACTTTGACCTTCAACCGTCCGAGGACGACCTTCTGGATAGCCGCCTGCACCGCCTCGGGCGGCTGTCCGGCGTCGATCACCACCCAACGCTCTGGCTCGGCGCGAGCCATCTCCAGATACCCCTGACGAACCCGCTGGTGAAACTCCAGGTCATAGGCGTCCAGCCGATTCCACTCGCTGGCGTCCAGCTTTCGTTTTAACCCTACCTGGATGTCCACATCCAGCAGCAAGGTCAGGTCCGGCTTCAGGCCGCCCGTAGCAAAATTGACGATGGTTTTCAATTCCTCCAGATCGACCTGATGTCCATAGCCCTGATAAGCCAGGGTCGAGTCGGCGTAACGATCGCATAGCACGATCGCGCCGCTTGCCAGTTGCGGACGGATCACCTGCTCGACCAATTGCGCCCGAGACGCCTGGAAGAGCAGGATCTCGGTGCGTGGGCGCATGTCGGTGTTCTTCAAATCGAACAATACAGCGCGAATCTGATCGCCAATGGGCGTGCCGCCCGGCTCACGCGTCTTCAGGACCGGATAGCCTTGTCGCTGTAAAGACTCCGCCAGCAAGTTGATCTGGTGAGTCTTACCGCTGCCCTCCGGCCCTTCCAAAGTGATGAACATCCAGCTAACCTTCCCGATAGATGCGCACCCGGCGGTTAGGCTCTTTGCCGTAAGAATGCGACACCAGATTGGCCTCGCGAGCGAGTTGGTGTTGCAGGCGGCGGATCGATGAAGCTGCCGGTTGCAACTCCACCCAACGCTCGCCGTTCATCACTGCGCTAATCGCCGCTCGCGCCTCTTGCAGGGCGCTCTCCATCCCGGCTTCGCCGCCTTCGTCGGCGTAGAGGTTGAACAGGTCGCCCAGGAACTGCTGCATCTGATTGACCGTGTTGGAGCGCAACACATAGATGGGCACATTGCGCTGCTCGGCCTCGGTGATCGGTCGCTGTCGTTTGCGATAGTATGCGCGCAGGGTGACCAGCACATTGGCCTCGCCTGCGTCATCCACGATGAGCGCCGGCACACCCAATCTGCGAGCGGCTTGCGAAAGGCGATTGCGCGCCACCCCATACGGGTAAATCCGCACCGGCTGCAAAGCGCTGCGGTCGCGCACAGCGGTACCATTTTCGCTGCGCGAGGCTGCAGAAGGGTACTCGGCGCGGCCAGAATACGACGCCGTGCGCTCAGGCAGAGGCTCACCGCTCTGGCGGCGATACCCCTGCTGGCCAAAAGCCACCGGTCGGGGCGGAGCAGGCGCTCGCTCGATGCGGATTTCGCCATCGATGCGCGAGCGGATCTCTGGCGGCAGCGGATAGCCGCGCAGCAGGCCGTCCACGGCGGCGGCCACATCGGGATGCACTGCCAGGCGATCGCGGGTCTGGATTTCGATCAGCACGTCAAAGGTGGGCGGCGAACGCCGTTCCAGCACCGTCTTCTGCGTGCCGCGGCGGCGCGCCTCCTCGTCGGACAGGGTGACCGACTCGATGCCGCCGACCAGATCCGCCAGGGTAGGGTTGAGCAGCAGGTTTTCCAGGGAATTACCGTGCGCCGTGCCGATCAGTTGCACGCCACGCTCGGCGATCGTGCGGGCAGCCGCAGCTTCCAGCTCGCGACCGATCTCGTCGATGATGATCGCTTCCGGGTTGTGATTCTCGACCGCCTCAATCATCACCTCGTGCTGCAAGGATGGAGTCGCTACCTGCATGCGGCGCGCCCGTCCCACCGCTGGGTGCGGCACATCGCCGTCGCCGCCGATCTCATTCGAGGTATCGACGATCACCACCCGTTTGGTCTCGGCCAGGATGCGGGCGGCTTCGCGCAGCATGGTAGTCTTGCCCACTCCGGGCCTCCCCAGGATCAGCAGGCTCTTGCCGCTTTCGATCAAATCTTTGATGATGTCCGTCGTCCCGTAAACCGCACGCCCTACTCGACAGGTCAGGCCGACGATGTAGCCGCGGCGATTGCGAATGGCGGAAATGCGGTGCAGGGTGCGCTCCAGGCCAGCGCGATTGTCGGCGTCGAACTCACCAATGCGCTCGACGACGTAATCGATGTCTTGATGCTGCACCTCGCGATCGCTCAGCACCACCTCTCGGGTGACGAAACGAGCGGTGGGCAAGCGCCCCAGGTCCAGTATAACTTCCAGCAGGTTATCGCTGTCGTTTGCATCGGTAACCGCTTTGGCGATATCTGGAGGCAACACGTCCAACAGGGCGTGCAAATCATCGGTTATTTTCTGTTGCCGCATAAGAACTTACTTACTCCCCAGTCGTGCAACGGGAGCGGTGATCTCAGGCTGTCCACCTTCCAGGGCCGGGATGGCGAAGGCGCGTGCGGCCTTCTGTTGGCTGACCAATTGTTTGACCATAACCGCCTGGCGCGGACCAGCCTCCGCGCCCAGATCTTCAATCGCCGGCTCCAACCAGGACTGATGGGAGCGCACGCAGATATATACCGGTCGCGAGCGGCGATTGGGAACTTTGCTCAACAAATCCAAAAAGTGTTCAGACATATTCTGCGCATCTGGGTGAACGAAAGGTTGCGCCCAGATGCCGCGATGACCGTACTTCAACTCCACAAAAGCGATCAATTCTCCATGTTCATAATACACCATCCCCTTCGGCCGCTGAGTAGCCAGCGGCTCCACCTGTTGCACCAGTGCAGGCACCAGGTTATTGTACAAAGAGCGGATTGGAATCTCGTCCTGGCTGATCGCCGGACGCCAGGCGCCGGGCGCCGCGTCGCCGTCTGGAAAACCGGTCAACTGCCAGATGCGCTGACGTGAGTAGATGGCGAAACCACACTGGCGCAAGGTCTCGAACACCTCAGAACGCTCGTCGACGTCCGCCAACAGACGCAGCGCGCCGCGCTCGCCGGACTGCGCCATCATGTGTTCCATCAAGGTGAACACCGCCTCTGTGGACACTCCTGCATCAGGTGCCAGGAAGGTAAGGTGTGAAGACGCCGATCCGTTCATATGAATGAACTGACCAAAAACCGGGGTTCCACCGGTCTCCTCGCCGTTCAAAACGTAGGTGAAAATCCCCATGGAGGGCGCCAGATACGAGAACAGCGCACCAGGCACCAGCATAGGACCGCGCGTCAAGACCAGAGCGCTATCCAGGAAGACGCTTTGGCTTCTGAAGCGGTGCAGGGCGGGGAAATCGCGCCAATCAAAATGACGCACGTTCATGTGTCGTTCTTCCTGTTTGCGGACTCCGCCAGAGCTAAGAAGTAGCGGTGAAAACGCTCATCAAGGGTCAGTTCAGGGTGAAAGGAAGTCGCCAATAGATGTCCTTGTTGCGCGGCCACCACCCGCCCGTCGGGGAGTTGCGCCAGCGCCTGGGCCGGCTCGTTCACTGAAGAGATCAACGGCGCACGAATGAACACGGCATGATAGGGACGAGGATCCGGATCGATCTGCTGCAGCGCTGGCACGACCAGGTCCGCCTCGAAGCTATTCACCTGCCGGCCAAACGCGTTGCGCTCCACCGTGATATCCATCAAGCCCAACAGCGGCTGTTGGCGATGGGCATCCTTCGATAGAAAGATTGCGCCCGCGCACGTGCCCCAGATGGCCTTTTCTGATCCAAAACAGCGCAGCGGCTCAATCAGGTCGTAGGCCACCGCCAGCTTGCCGATTGTGGTGGATTCGCCGCCTGGAATGATCAACCCATCCAGGTCTTCCAGTTGCCCAGGCAAGCGCACCTCTACTGCCTCAACACCGATGCGCTGCAGCATGGCGATATGCTCGGCAAAGTCGCCTTGCAGAGCCAGGACTCCAACTTTCATCGTTCATCACCGCCCGGCTGCCTCGATTTGACCGGCAGCCGCCAACTCCTCTCAAAGAGATCAATCGATCAGCGCATCCATCCCACTGGATCACCAGCCACGCCCGGCGATTAGTTCTGCCTCGGGGATAGCGGAAACCTGCCGCCCGACCATCGGCTCGCCCAGGTTGCGGCTGACCTCCGCCAGGATGTAAGGATCGTTGTAATGCGTGACTGCTTTGACAATCGCCGCAGCGCGCTTGGCCGGATCTCCGGACTTGAAGATGCCAGAGCCAACGAAAACGCCATCGACGCCCAACTGCATCATCAAAGCAGCGTCGGCAGGGGTGGCGATGCCGCCAGCGGCAAAGTTCACCACCGGCAGCCGCCCCAGGCTGCGCGTTTCCATGACCAGTTCATAAGGCGCACCGATCTCTTTGGCAAAGGCCATCACCTCTTCCTCAGGCATATTTTCCAGGCGGCGGATCTCGCCCAGGACGGCGCGCGCGTGGCGCACCGCCTCGACGACATCGCCCGTGCCCGCCTCGCCTTTAGTGCGGATCATCGCCGCGCCCTCACCGATACGGCGCAATGCTTCGCCCAGATTGCGACAACCGCAAACGAAGGGCACTTTGAACGCATGCTTGTTGATGTGATGCGCCTCATCCGCCGGAGTCAACACTTCCGACTCATCGATATAATCCACGCCGATGGCCTCGAGGATCTGCGCTTCGACAAAGTGCCCGATCCGGCATTTCGCCATCACCGGAATGGATACGGCGTCCATGATCTTCAAGATCAATTCTGGGTCGCTCATGCGCGCCACGCCGCCATGAGCGCGAATATCCGCCGGCACACGCTCCAGAGCCATTACCGCCACCGCGCCGGCATCCTCGGCGATGCGAGCGTGCTCCGGGGTGACCACATCCATGATCACGCCGCCCTTAAGCATCTGGGCCAGCCCTTTTTTGACTGCAAATGTTCCAACCTGTTGATTCATTTTCGACCTCCAACCCGACCAACTGCATCGGGACATTGTTTATCGGAAAAGTATTTTATTTACTTCGCCATTAATGATTCTACCATGCGCAAGTTTTCATTGCAATCATCTGGAAACACCCAAAGCAATGCAACCACACTTTCTAACAAAAAATTAATGCCCGATGATCCGAAAGCAGGCCCTGGCAACCTGAGGATGTAAACGATGAACCTGGCATATTCTTCATCTGAGGAAATGTAAACCCCGCCGGGGCGCATTCGTTGCCGGGAAAGCGCGTTGCTATCTCAACAAACGGATCGTTGCCGCGACCAAGAATAGCGCTATTGCCGCATTGAGCATTCGAGATGACTTGAGGGCGATTTAAGATAAAATAAACCCCAACGCTTTCGGCGAAACCTGATAGAAGTGGAAGGCACTGATGAGCAAACTGCACGATCTAGCCCAATTGGGCCAGGCGATCTGGCTAGATGATATTCGTCGCTCCTATTTGACCAATGGCGAGCTGGCGGAACTGGTGAAGCAGGGGTTACGCGGCCTGACTTCCAACCCCACGATCTTCGAAAAAGCGATCAACGGCAGCGCCGATTATGACGCGCAGATGCGCGCCCTGGTGCGGGCGGGCAAATCGACGACCGAAATCTACGAGGCGCTGGCGATCGACGATATCCGCCAGGCGGCGGACATCCTGCGCCCGGTCTATGACCAGACGGACGGCGCAGACGGTTTCGTCAGCCTGGAGGTCGATCCGGCGCTGGCCCACGACACCGCCAGGACTATCGCCGAAGCCAGGCGCCTGTTTGAGACCGTCGATCGCCCCAACCTGATGATCAAGATACCCGCCACCGCGGAGGGGATCCCGGCAATCCAGGCAACGCTTGCCAATGGGATCAACGTCAACGTGACCCTGATATTCTCGGTGACGCAATATCTGGCAGTTGTCGAGGCCTTCCTTTCTGGCCTGGAGAAGCTGGCCGCTTCTGGGAGGGAGATCTCTCGCGTGGCTTCGGTGGCGTCGTTTTTCATCAGCCGCGTCGACACGGCGGTGGATAAAGCGCTGCAAGCTGTAGGGAACCGTGAATTGCAAGGCAAGATCGCAGTGGCCAACGCCAAGCTTGCCTACGCCTGCTTCCAAGAGATGCTTGCCAGCCCGCGCTGGAAAAAGCTCGCCGAGATGGGCGCGCGCCCGCAGCGTCCGCTATGGGCCAGCACCAGCACCAAGAATCCGGCATACCCAGACACACTATATGTGGACAATCTGATCGGCCCCTACACAGTCAACACCCTGCCGCTGGCGACGCTCCAGGCGTTAATCGACCACGGTCGAGTGGAGCGCACCATCGACCAACAGGTCGATCAGGCTCGCGCCCAACTCGCTCAACTGACAGCGCTAGGCATCGATTTCGAGGCTATTGCCCAAACGCTGCAAGACGAGGGGGTGGCGGCCTTTGCCAGGTCTTTCGAGACGCTGATGCAAAGCATCGCCGAGAAAAGTCAGCGCATGGCGCTGGCTTTCGAGTACAGCGCTTCCATTCAGGCGCAACTCGATGGATATCAGTCCCGGTTAGATGCGGCGCTGTCAGAGATCGCCAGCCAGCGCGTGATCCAGCGCATCTGGTTGCTAGACCATACAGTCTGGAAGCCAGAGCCAAACGAAATCGCCAACCGCCTGGGCTGGCTGGATGTTGCAGCAGAGATGCGGGGCGAACTGCCGCGCCTGGAAGCACTGGCAGAGCAGGTGCGCATGGCTGGCTGTACCCATGCCCTGCTGTTGGGCATGGGCGGATCCAGCCTGGCGCCGGAAGTACTGCGCAAGACCTTCGGCGTGGCGCCCGGCTTTCTCGACCTGGCCGTACTGGACAGCACCGATCCCGGAGCGGTGCTGGAATACACCCGGCAGCTGGATCCGGCCAGGACCCTTTACATCGTCTCGACCAAATCCGGCGGGACGGTCGAGACGTTCTCCTTCCTAAAATATTTCTACAACCATGTCGCTTCTGTTTTGGGCGCCAAACAGGCTGGCGAGCACTTCATCGCCATCACCGATCCCGGCAGCAAGCTGGCCGAAGTTGCTGAACAACTCGGCTTTCGAGCGGTCTTGCTGAACAACCCAAACATCGGTGGACGTTACTCTGCGCTGTCTTTCTTCGGCTTGGCACCCGCGGCGCTGGTGGGCGTGAACTTGAAAACCTTGCTGGAGCGCGCCGAAGGGATGCGCCTGGCCTGTCAGGCTGATGTCAATGGCGAGGTGCTCAACCCTGGGGCGCTGCTGGGGAGCATTATCGGTGAGTTGGCCAAGGCTGGCAGAGACAAGTTGACCCTGATCATCTCGCCTGCGGTTTGCACCTTCGGGGATTGGGTCGAGCAATTGATCGCCGAGAGCACCGGCAAGGACGGCAAAGGCATCCTGCCCGTGGTGGGCGAGCCGATTGGCGAACCTGAAATCTACGGGCCAGACCGGGCGTTCGTCTATCTGCGCCTGGCGGAAGACCATTCTCATGATCTGGCTTTGCTCGCCCTGGAGGCTGCCGGGCACCCGGTGATCCGCATCGAGATGCGCGATCTGTACGACCTGGGGGCGCAGTTCTTCCTGTGGGAGTTCGCTACTGCCGTCGCCGGGGAGCGCCTGGGCATCCAGCCCTTTGATCAGCCCAACGTGGAGGCGGCCAAGGCGCTGGCGCGCAAGATGGTCGCCGCCTATCACCAGGAAGGCAAATTGCCGCAGTTGACCCCTGTGGTCCGCGATCAGGGAATTGAAGTTTACGGGGATGTCCAGGCAGACTCGCTAGCGCAGGCCTGGAAATCCTTCCTGTCCCAGGCCGGGCCGGGCAGCTATATTGCCATACAGGCGTATATCCAGCCGGGCGAAGAGAGTGATGCTTCTTTGCTGGCGCTGCGCGACCGGCTGCGACAAGCCACCCGGCTGGCGGTCACCACCGGCTATGGGCCACGCTTCCTGCATTCGACGGGACAGTTGCACAAAGGCGACGCCGGACAGGGGTTGTTCGTCCAGATCACCGCCGACCCAGAACAGGATGTCCCCATCCCCGACGAGGCCGGAGCGCAGGCATCCTCGATGACTTTCGGGGTGTTGGAAGCCGCCCAGGCCCTGGGTGATCGCCAGGCGCTGTTAGATGCCAGGCGGAAGGTGCTGCGCTTCCACCTGGGCAAAGATGTGCTCGTCGGGCTATCACGTCTGACGCTGGCGATTAGCTGAGCGGCAGTTTCGGCCTCTATGAGTGTACGCTTTTTTCATGAATCGGGCTTCTGAGTCAAGAGAGCAACTCGAACAGTGGATTGCTGCCCTTATAGCGCGCATTGCGGACTGTCAGGCGCGTTTTCCGGCGCATTCCATCCCTCCGGCAATGCTCGCCGAATTGGACGAACTGGATGCACAGCTTGCCGAAGCCCAACGCCGGTTGCAATTGCTACGCGATGCGCCTGAATAGCTCATAAGGTGACGCCAGACGAAGCTTCGTCTGCATCATCGATGCTATCCAAATGTGAAAATTAGCGCAGACGCTTGACTTTTGGCATCCATTATAGTATCCTTATCGTAGCAATAAATACTATTGAATTGATAGACATTATAGGACATATATGAGACTCTCCAAGCGCGGCGAATACGGTTTGCGGGCAATGATCGATTTGACCACGGCGCTCAACGCGCAAGATGGCAGACCCAACGGCGGCGTAGTGCAGATTCGCGAGATCGCCGAAAGGCAACATATCCCAGCCAAGTTCCTGGAACAGATCTTACTGACGCTGAAAAATGCCGGACTGCTGCACAGCCGTATGGGCGTAGGCGGCGGTTACTACCTGGCAAAGCCTGCCAGTGAGATCAGCCTGGGGCAAATCGTGCGCGTCTTGGACGGCCCGCTGGCGCCGATCGGCTGCGTAAGCCAGATGGCATACGAGCCGTGCGGCTGCCCGGATGAACAAACCTGCGGCTTGCGCCTGGTGATGCTCGACGTGCGCAACGCCATCGCCGAAATACTGGATCGTACCTCGCTGGCAGATGTCAGTCAGCGCATCGAACAGGCGCGCGCCTCTTTGAAAGACATTTCACCACTCTCTTCGTTGCTAGACGAATAATTGTTCAATAGCCCGATCGGACTGCGAGGCGCTTTCTAATAATTATAAAGTCTATTATTATACTAGGATTTATAGGTGATTATCGAGCCGACAGGCCCTTTTCAGAGACACGCTGGTTACATAATGGAGTAAGCATGCCATAACAATCATGGAGGCAGGAACACATGAAAAAGGCTACACCGTTCATTCTCTGGCCGGTAATCTTCACATTGGTTGGGCTGCCGCTGGCGGCCTGCGGCGGAGCGCCGCAAAGCTCAGACTCCGGTCAATTACAAGGCAACATCACGATCTCGGGCGCCTTTGCGCTGTATCCGATGATGCAGCGCTGGGCCGAAGAATTCCAGAAGGTCAACCCGGGCGTCACGTTCGATATCTCCGCTGGCGGCGCAGGCAAGGGCATGGCAGACGCCTTGAGCGGCGCAGTGGATATCGGCATGGTTTCACGCGCGGTGACGCCAGAGGAAGAAGCTAAGGGAGCCTTTTGGGTTGCAGTCACCAAAGATGCGGTCTTCCCGATGGTCAACGAAAAGAACCCGGTGCTTCAGGATCTGCTCAGGCTGGGCGTCAAGAAAGAAGTCTTCGAGAAGATCTACATCACCGGCGAGATCAAGACCTGGGGGGAGGTTGTCGGGCGCCCCGAAGTCACCGACCCAATCAATGTTTACACCCGTTCAGATGCTGCTGGCGCGCCCGAGGTATGGGCAAAATACCTGGGCAACAAAAAGCAGGAAGATCTGCTGGGCATCGGGGTTAATGCCGATCCGGGCATATTGGAAGCAGTGATCCAGGACCCGCTAGGCATCGGCTATAACAATCTGGGCTATGCATTCGACAACGCCACCGGCAAGCCCGTAGCCGGAGCGGTGCCAGTGCCGGTGGACAACAATGGCAACGGCCAGGCCGACCCGGAGGAAATCCTGGAGACCAAGGCTGAGGCGGTCGAGATGGTGGCTACGGGCAAGTATCCTTCGCCGCCCGCGCGCGACCTCAACCTAGTCACCCATGGCAAGCCCAGCGGCCTGATATTGGCCTTCATTCGATGGATCCTGACCGATGGGCAGAAGTTCGTAGGCGAAGCAGGTTACGTACAACTCCCTCAAGAGCAATTAGCGGCTGGCTTGCAAAAGCTAGAGTAATCCATTCAAAGCCGTTTCGACAACCTGAAACAAAATGGTTAACAATAGCGAAAAAGGCAATATGGAAAAGACCTTTACTGCAAAGCTGGCGCAGGCGCGTCGCTCGAAGCGCGCCTTGTTGAACCGCGCGCAACGAGACCGGATCGCTGCCAGGACGTTTTTCCTGCTCTCCACCCTGCCGCTAATTCTCATCCTCATGATCTTGCTGGCGCTGGTGCAGCGTTCCTGGCCGATCCTGGGTTCGGGCTCTTTGTGGGAACTGCTCACCGGCCAGGTGTGGAAACCCATCCAGGGGCAGTTCGGCTTCTTTCCCTTCATCATGGGAACGGTGTGGGTCACGGTCACCTCGATGATCCTGGCGGTTCCCCCCTGCTTGCTGGCCGCCATCTACCTGGCCGAATACGCCGGCACCCGATTGAAAACGGTGATGAAGCCGCTTCTGGACCTGCTGGCGGCCATCCCTTCGGTGGTTTATGGCGTTTGGGGCGTGGTGGCGATTGTGCCCTGGGTGCAGAGCAGCCTGGCGCCCTTCATGCGCCGCTGGCTGGGCTTCATCCCCCTGTTCCACTCGGATAATCCGACCGGCTTCAGCATCATCTCCGGCAGCATCGTCCTGGCAGTCATGGTTGCGCCGTTCATCATCGCAGTGACTTACGAGGTGCTGCACACGGTGCCCGAGGGTCAGCGGCATGCCTCGCTGGCGCTGGGCGCCACCCGCTGGCAGACGGTGCGTCATGCCGTATTGCCGCAGACGCAGGCGGGCATCATCGCCGGGATCGTTTTGGGCTCTTCGCGCGCTCTGGGCGAAACCATGGCGGTGCTGATGGTGGTGGGGAATGTCGCCAAAGTACCACATTCGATCTTCGATCCTGCTTATCCGTTGCCGGCGCTGATTGCCAACAATTACGGTGAAATGCTTTCTATTCCGCTGTATGACGCGGCATTGTTGGGCGCGGCTTTGGTGCTCCTGGTGATGGTCTTATTCTTCAACATCTCCTCCACCCTGGTGCTGCGCCATATTCTACAGAGGATGAACAAATGAAACGTCGCCATATCGAAGAGACTTTTTTCAAGATCCTAATGATCTCATCGCTAATCCTGGTGGCAGGCAGCCTGGGCTTTATCCTGCTGATCGTGATCGTTCGCGGTCTGCCAGCCTTAGATCTGGCCATGATCACCCAGACTCCTAAGGGCGGTTTCTATCTGGGGAAGGAAGGCGGAGTGCTCAACGCCATCGTCGGATCGCTCTACCTGGCAGGTGGGGGGACGATCCTGGCGCTGATTTTCAGCCTGCCGCTGGCGCTCTACCTGCAGGCATACGCCCGTCGCTCGGTATGGGCGGATATGGTACGGCTGGCGCTGGATGTTTTGTGGGGCATCCCTTCGATCGTCTATGGTGCATTTGGCTTCATCATCTTGTTAGCGCTGGGCCTGCGCGCCTCGCTGCTGGGGGGCATCATCACCTTGGCTTTTCTGGAGTTACCGATCATGACTCGCGGCATGGATGAGGTGCTGCGCATGATGCCCTTCGAAATGGAGCAGGCTTCCTTCGCCCTGGGCACAACGCGCCTGGAAACGGCGCTGAAAGTGGTCACACGCCAGATGTTGCCCGGCATCCTGACTGCAATCCTGCTGGCCTTCGGCCGGGCAATCGGTGATGCGGCTTCGGTGTTATTTACGGCGGGCTTCACCGATCGCATGCCGACCTCGCTCTTTCGTCCGGTGGCTTCGCTGCCGCTGGCGGTTTTCTTCCAGCTTGGCACACCCTTTCCAGAGGTGCAGCGGCGCGCCTACGCCTCCGCGTTGATCCTGACCGTGATGGTGCTGCTCATCAGCCTGGGTTCACGCTGGATTGCCGGAAGATTGAGCCGCTATACGATCCGCTAGGAGGCCTCGGTATGAATGCTCACATCGAAATTCGCAATCTGGAAGCCCACTATGGCGGAATGCAGGCGCTCAAGAACGTCAATTTGGAGATCCCGCGCCAGCAAATCACGGTGATCATGGGGCCATCTGGCTGCGGCAAGACCACCCTGCTGAAAAGCCTGAATCGTTTCCTGGAACTGACCGACAACACCCACTTGCGGGGTCAGGTGTTGATCGATGGCGAGGATATTTATGCCCCGGGCGTGGACGTCACTGAAATCCGCAAGAAGACTGGCCTGCTGGCGCAACGGCCCCATCCCCTGCCGATGTCAATTTACGATAATGTCGCCTATGGGATGCGCATCCATAGCATGTGCCGCAAAGGCGAAGAAATGGATCAGCGCGTGCGCCATTATTTGGAGATGGCCGGGCTGTGGGAAGAGGTGAAAGATCGTCTGCATGCGCCGGCTACCGGCCTCTCTCTCGGGCAGCAACAGCGCTTGTGCCTGGCGCGCGGCCTGGCGGTGGAGCCGGAGATCCTGCTCGGGGACGAGCCAACTTCTGCCCTCGACCCCATTTCTGCCCAGCACATCGAGAAACGCCTTCTGGAGCTCAAGAGCCACTACACCATCGTCCTGGTGACGCACATCTTGCGCCAGGCTCGGCGCCTGGCAGATTACGTGGTTTTCATGTATATGGGAGAGGTGGTGGAATGCGGCCCAGCCCATGAAATCTTCGAACATCCGCAGCAGGAACGAACGCGCGCCTATCTGGAAGGACAATTCTGATTAACAAGCCAGTCTAATGAAATACTTAGCATAACGATGCGGGCGCTGGCTGCCCGCATCGTCTTTCAGGATGTATAATACCTTCCAGGAAGTGGATGATGAAGCGGTTATATTACCTCGGGTTGTGGGTGTTGATCTTGCTGGCATCCTTCTCGCCGGTGCAGGCGCAAGGTGAAGGTCGGCTGGTGTTACTTTTGACGGCGGATGGGCCGATCACGCCGGCGATGAAGGAATATCTGGCTCGTGGCATCGAACTGGCGCAACGCTATCAAGCAGAGGCGCTCATCTTTCAATTGAACACCCCCGGCGGCAGCGTAGATCTGATGCTCAAGATGGTCGAGGTGATCCGTGCCAGCGAAGCGCCGGTGATCGTGTACGTTGCGCCGCGCGGAGCCATCGCCGGGAGCGCAGGGACGGTGATCACCCTCGCCGGTCATGCGGCCGCAATGGCGCCGGAGACGGCGATCGGCGCAGCCAGCCCGGTCGGTTCGCAAGGCGAAGACCTGGGCGAGACGATGGAAGCCAAGGCCAAGAACCTGCTCAAAGCCACGGTGCGCTCCCTGGCTGAACGGCGCGGGGCAGAAGCACTGGAATTGGCCGAGCAGACCATCGAGCAGGCTGAGGCAGTCTCGGCGAAAGAAGCCCTAGAGGTTGGCCTTGTGGATTTCATCGCCAACGATTTGGATGACCTGCTGCGCCAATTGGATGGCTTCGTGGTCGCCACTTCGACCGGCGAGAAGACTCTACGAACCCAGGGAGCCGAGGTTCAGCCGGTGAACCCCCTGTTTATCGAGCGGCTGTTGGGCATTCTGACCAACCCCACTGTCGTCTTTCTGCTGCTGGCCATCGGGGTGCAGTCTATCCTGATCGAGCTTTCCAGCCCTGGCGGGTGGGTGGCGGGATTCATTGGCGTGGTCTGTCTGGCGCTGGCGGCTTATGGCCTGGGCGTGCTACCGGTGAACTGGTTCGGGGCAATCTTCTTAATCACGGCTTTCGTATTATTCATCCTGGATATCAACGCGCCTACTCACGGCGCGCTGACCGCAGCCGGCGTGCTCTCCTTGATCGTCGGCAGCCTGGTGCTGTTCAACACGCCCGAAATCCCTAGCTTCCAGCGCGTGCCGGTGCCGCTGATTATCGGCGTTTCCGTCGCCAGTGGGCTGATGTTCTTCGCGGCGATGATGTTTGCGGTTCGGGCACAGCATACACCGGTGCGCATGGGGGTGGAAAGCCTGGCTGGGCGGGTAGGGATAGCCCGCAGCGATTTGCGACCCACAGGCCTGGTGCAGTTGGGCGGTGAGCAGTGGTCTGCGGAACTGGCGCCCGGCGAAGAGCCGCTCGAAAAAGGTACGCGGGTGCAGGTCGTGTCTGTACAGGGTTTGAAACTGATCGTGCGCAAAGCCAGCGAATGATCTGCAGGCGCGATAGCATGCACGCCCATAATCTAGAGCAATTTAAGGGAAATTAGGTCATAAGTCGTATTGTCAGGCCCTGAAAATGGGTTACAATCTGGCGCGAAATGCCTTCCAGAATCCAATCATCCTGTGAACAGAAAAAGGAGTGAAACCATGTACGTTCGAACTGATATGAAGTCTGGCGCTGCTTGCTACACGGTGCAGTCCGGCGATAACCTGAGCACAATCGCTCAACGGTTCTATGGCGCTATGACCCCCGACAACGTCAACAGGATTTATTTCTCCAACCTGACGACCATTGGGCCTAACCCGAACCTGATCCGCCCCGGCCAGAAGCTGTACATCCCCGATTAATCTCGAGCTACGAAGCGAGCTCCTGAAGGGAAAAGGAGAGCAAGTCTCATGGAACAGAAAAATGTAGTGCCGCAGATTCAGGTGCGGTCGCATGTCCGCAGCGGCGCCGGCGGTTGGGTGAACGGCGTATGGTACCCCGACATGAGCGGCGTGTGCAGTGGAGCGATCCCTCCAACTCCATTGCCGGATCCCATGCCGCCGACCAGCGGTGGCTGGGTGAATGGTGTATGGTATGCCGACAGAAGCGGAGTTTGCGGCTTCTAGCGCCAAAAGCACAGACCTGCTGGCAAACAGCCTTTTCCAGCAGGTCCGGTAAGCCATCTCGAAGGGAGACATGGTGTGATGGACAGCAAGATTCGCATGAATGAAACGAAGCCCCGCCAGACCGCCAGCATTCCGCAAATCCAGGTGCGTTCGGATGTGCGCAGCGGAGGCGATCTGGAAACCTGTCAGTTCAATTTGAACAAATGGCGCGAGCGTTACTACTACTGGTATAACATCGCCCGCCAACAGGGTAAGATCTAGGAGAGGTGGAAGATGAAAATCCGATCCGATATCCGCGCAGGCGATGCGCTCCGTGATTGCCAGCGGCAGCGAGACTACTGGAAGGCGCAAGCCACCCGCATGGAGCAAATCGCAAAAGGGCCAGGCACCCGGCCTACCCCGATTCCTCCAACCCCTACACCGCCCTCGGCAGGCGGCGGCTGGGTGGGCGGCGTTTTCTATGCCGACCGCAGCGGCTGGTGCGGTTAGAGCAAGCCGAGGTGTGATATGAAGGTTGAAACCAATCTGAAATCCGGAGCTCTGCTCGACAACGCTGCTTCGGCGGCGCGCCAACTGGCCGGTGACGCCGGAGATTATCTTTCCCAGGCCAGCCAGCAGGCCAAAAGCCTGACCAGCAGCGTGGTGAACAAGACCACGGCGGTTTGGAACGCGCTGATCAGCTAAGCGTCTGCGTTCTTGTGTTGGTTTCCCCCAGGCGCTGCCTTCCCAAAGGAAGCGCCTTTTTCGTTTACCGGACGATCAGGCCGAAAATTTGGGCGGCAAAACTGTCCATGGCGCGCAACTCTTCGGTCGTCGCCACCCCCAGCCCGCGGCCGCGCAAAAATACGCGTGAAACAACTGGTCGGTCCTGGGTGGCCGAGTAAATTTCTCCTTCCGAATTCTCCAGACGCTGCACCCAGGAAGATATCTGGCTGAACTGGCTGCCGGTCAAGAGGAGCTGCCCCAGCAGCCGGCTGCCCTGCCGACAATCGAAGGCCTGAGCCACCGCGGTGTTGGCGCTTGTGAAAGCGATGCACAGTTCATCACAAGAAGAGCGGCTGAAGTAGCCTTCTCGAGTCCAGGTCAGCGCAATGGCAGACTCCAGGAAAAGTCGCTGCACGCGCGGCTCCAGCCAGACAGCATTGGCATCGCGAGCCGGACCATTGTTATACACTGTCAGCACCAGAGAGACCGAACGGCCAACCAGTTCGGATAAATCGACATCGATCAGGGTCGTCACCCCATCCAGGATTTCTCGCCAACGGCCAAGCCGTCCCGAAGCGCCGCCAACCGTCTGATAATCCAGCTCGAAGATCACATCGCATCCGGGGCTATCCTGCAAGCAGCCGATCTCTGCCAGAAAATAATCGCCTGATTGAACAGTGTACGTCGGCATGACGCCCGTAATCCAGCCTTCGCTCGCCTGGTTGGGACGGACCCATAGTCCAAACTCGCCCGTCCTGCGGACCTCGACAAAGGGGGATTCGAGCAACACCACCGATCCATTGGGATCTTGGGGCGAACCAGGACAGGTGAGTTGTCCGGCGCCGCTGCGCCAGTTCGCCGCGCAATAAACTGCCGTCAGGTCGAAGATGTCTTCGCCGCCCGAAGTCGCCTGGAAGGTGCGGATGCGCACCGTCAGAGGGTCGAAGCCGCTCAGGCCGACGCCAAACATCTGGCCGTCTGCATTACGCAACATCCATGCTCCCTGATAAACACCCGAAAACGACGGCGCCGTCAGGCTTATCGAGAGATCCACCGTCTGCCCGGGCGAAACGTTTCCGGGCAGAAAAGTCTGCGTCGCCAGAGTGGTCAGGTTGCCGCCAGTATATGCCAGCGAATAGGATGGCGTCCAGGTGCAAGAGCCGACATTGCGCACGCGCCACACTTTGACGAAGGCCGATCCGGTCAGCAGCAGTGTGTCCGGGGGCACGGTGACATCGCCGATCAATTCGGCGCGATCACAGGGTATGGCAGGTGTTTCGGTCGGCGGGGGAGTGGGCGTGGCCGATGGCACCGTTACGACCGTCGATGGAGGAGCTGTATCGGTTGGCGCAGGCGGCGTTGCGCTGGGCATCTTGGGTGGCACAGCCGCCTGAGTGCTTAGCCTGGCCACGCCGGTTAGCTGAGCGTTGACGGTCTCCAGGGCCTGCAGAGTCAACTCTGCTGCCATAGTTTCCGCAGCCGAGGTATAGACAGCCTGGATATCTTGGGTTGGAGGAGCCGCTGTCTGAAGCAGCAGGCATGCAGAGAGGAGTAGCGGTAAGAACGCAACCGCAGCGATCCGAACCATCGACCGGCGATCATTCCTGGTCATTGCATACCTTGAATAGATTATACCATCAGCCCCAATCTGGCCGGCTTAGCTTAGAGCAAGCTGAGTCTGGCTTGGCAACTTCTGGCACACCGTTGGAATTCGGGGTACAATGTGGCGGTATTAGTGGTAACCATTCATCCATCAAAGCGAGGTCTTCGATGCCTTTCACACCGACACGCGACCGCGTGAAAAACGATCAGATCGACACCACCCCCAGGCGCCGCCCGGAGTGGATCAAAGTGCGCGCCCCCAGCGGGGAGACCTATCAGTGGCTTCAAGAGTTAATGCGCAGCAAAGCGCTGCACACCGTTTGCGAAGAGGCGATGTGCCCCAATATGGGCGAATGCTGGGGGCATGGCACGGCAACTTTCCTGATGATGGGCGACGTGTGCACGCGCTCATGCGGTTTCTGCGATATCAAACGCGGCCAGCCCTCGCCGCTGGACTGGCTCGAACCGGAGCGCGTTGCCCAGGCAGTCAAAGCGATGAACCTGAAGCATGCGGTGATCACTAGCGTCAACCGCGACGATCGCAAGGATGGCGGCGCTCCGATTTTCGCCATGGTCATCCGCCGTATCCGCGAACTGCACGCTGGGTGCTCTATCGAAGTGTTGATCCCTGACTTCAAGGGCAGCCTGGAGGCGCTGAAGATCGTCATGGATGCCCGCCCAGAGATCCTCAACCACAACGTCGAAACTGTGCCGCGGCTGTTCAAACTGGTGCAGCCGCAGGACCGCTACGAGTGGGCGGCGGCGACTTTGAGCAACGCCAAGCGCCTGGATCCCGATGTTTTGACCAAATCCGGCATTATGGTCGGGCTGGGCGAGACCATCGATGAGGTCAAGGCGGTGATGCGCGATCAACGTGACTGGGGCGTGGACATCTTGACTTTGGGACAATACCTGCAGCCCAGCAAGAAGCATTTGCCGATCGAACGTTATTACACATTGGAAGAATTTGCCGAGCTCAAGGAATACGGGCTTTCGATTGGGTTCAAATGGGTCGAGAGCGGGCCGCTAGTGCGTTCGTCCTACCACGCAGCAGAGCAGGTGCGCGCCCTGAGCGTGGTGCATCGCAAGCTGTATGGTGAAACCGGGACATGAAATCCATCCTGTTGAGCTTGCGCCCGGCAAAGCTGCATAAAGTCGCCTTGCTGTTCACCCTCCTGGCGCTCCTGCTGACTTCTTGCGAGTTCAGCGCGCCAGGGGCGCAGGGGACCAACACCCCCGCGCCAGAAGCGTTGTTCACCGCCGCCGCGCAAACCGCGGAAGCCATGCGATTGCAGCGCTTCGGCAAGACGCCCTCGCCGGTGGCCGAATCTTTGATCGAAACCGCTGCCGGTCTGGCGCCCACGGCCACGATCGCTTCGACCGCCGTGCCGACGCAGCCAGCGCCGACGGCCACCGCGGGCGGCGCAACGGTTGCTGCACCGGGCGCGAACCGGGCCGAGTTCGTTGCCGATGTCAATATCCCAGATGGCACCCTTTTCGCGCCCAATCAGTCGTTTACCAAGACCTGGCGCATCACCAACAGCGGTGAGACGACCTGGACTACCGACTATGCGCTCATCTTCATCGATGGCGATCTGCTGGGCGCCCAAGCAGTCGTCCAGATTCCGGAAGAAGTAGCCCCGGGCAAAAACGTGGATATATCGGTGGATATGATCGCGCCCGAAAAGGCCGGCACCTACGTCAGCTATTGGAAGATGAAAACCCCAGATGGCAAGATCTTTGGTTTTGGCGCCACCGGCTCAGAAGCCATTTGGGTGAAGATCGTCGTTCAAGAGGGAGCAGCGGCCATGGGGGGAACCGCGGCTTCCACCCTTTCCAGCTCCGTAAATCCTGTTCAGGTTTCGCTCAGCGTCGATAATCCCGACTTCAGCGGCGCGTGCCCGCATACCTTTGTCTTCACGGCGCAACTCAGCCTGAACAGGGCAGCGACCGTGACTTTTGCGCTCGAAGCGGGCGACACTTCTGGCAGCCCGATTCGCGTCCCTGCGCCAACCCGGAAAAATCTGGATGCCGGC
Source organism: uncultured Anaerolinea sp. (assembly GCA_964503145.1). Taxonomy (GTDB): domain Bacteria; phylum Chloroflexota; class Anaerolineae; order Anaerolineales; family UBA4823; genus RBG-16-57-11. The sequence continues at coordinate 140,127 of CAZCYV010000002.1, forward strand.
TCGCATCTGGTAGTTTACGAGTTGACCTTTCCCCAAAGCGTGACCGCCTGGGCGCGGGTACGGGTGAGCGAGCCGGTTCAGGCGGTGTCGAATCAGGTAAATTTCACCCTGACTTGTGGTTAAAACCTTACGCTTCGAGATCGAACAGGAAGCCCGGCGGCTGGGATTCCATTTGGTGGGGGTGACCGCACCCGAGCCGCCGCCGCACTGGACGACCTACGAAAACTGGCTGGCGCAAGGCCGGCATGGCGAGATGACCTATCTGGCCAGTGACCGCGCCCGCCAGCGGCGCGCCGACCCGCGGCAAATTCTACCCGATTGCCGCTCGATCCTGTTGCTGGGCGCGCCCTATCCTGCCCCACAAACGTTCGAAGAGCCCGACTCCGAATACCCCGACGAAGCCTTACGCGGTAGGGTGGCAGCATACGCCTGGGGCGAGGATTATCATGAAATCCTGGCCGAGCGGTTGCAGGCCCTGGCCGCGTTCATCCAGGAAAAGAGCGGCGCGCCCTTGAATAACCGTTGGTACACCGACACAGGGCCGGTGATGGAGCGCGATCTGGCCCAGCGCGCCGGGCTGGGCTGGATTGGGAAAAACACCTGCCTGATCCACCCCAAACAAGGTTCGTATTTCCTGCTCGCCGAAATCCTGCTCAGCATCGATCTGGAGCCTGATCCCCCTTTCCTTTATGACCACTGCGGAAGCTGCACGCGCTGCCTGGATGCCTGTCCCACAGCGTGCATCCTGCCAGATCGCACCATCGACGCCCGGCGCTGCATTTCGTACCTGACGATCGAGCTGAAAGGCGCCATCCCGGTCGAACTCCGCCCGCAGATGCAAGACTGGGTTTTCGGCTGCGATATCTGCCAGCAAGTCTGCCCATGGAATCAACGCTTCGCAACCGGTCAAGGCGATCCGGCATTTGCACCGCGACCTGGCGTACCTCGCCCCAACCTGATTGCAGAGTTGAGCCTGAGCTTGGAACAATTCAACCACAAGTTCAAGCGTAGCCCGATCAAACGGGCGAAGCGGCGTGGCTATCTGCGAAACGTGGCTGTGGTCCTGGGCAACCTCGATGATGAGAGAGCCATCCCGGCCCTGATCGAAGCGCTGGCCGTCGAAGTCGAGCCGATGGTGCGCGGCCATATCGCCTGGGCATTGGGACGACTGGGGGGAAAAGCAGCCCAACAGGCCCTGGAAAAAGCCGCCCGAAGCGAAACCGACCCGGCGGTTTTGAGCGAAATCCGGAATGCGCTCCACCTCACTGAATCGCCGGCGCGCTCAGTAGATTAAAAGGCTCACATTTGCCGATGATATAATCCAACCCATGCGTTTCAGGCAATTGCTCCTGGCGGTCCTGGCTCTGATCCTGGTCTGCCTGGCGACAACCGTCTTTCTCTATAATCTTCCGCCTATTCACCAGCGCCTGGCCTGGCGGGTGGCAGGCTGGCAGGCGCAAATTCGCCGCATTCTAAATCCGCCCGAACAGCAGGTGTTCGTCCCGCAGGGGCAGGCGGATCCAAACGCGCTCTCAACCGTCATCCAGGCTACGCAGGCCGCGCAACAGGCTGCCCCCTCTCCCACAGCGCTCCCGCCCGGCGAGTTGGCTTCTTCCAACACCCCTGCGCCATCGGCAACGCCGCTGCCATCGGCAACCGCCACACCTGCGCCAACGCCTATCCCGGCCAAAGTGCTCCTCAGTGGGATCGTACACGAATATCAGCAATTCAACAATTGTGGTCCGGCAAATCTGGCGATGGCGCTATCCTACTGGGGCTGGCAGGGCGACCAGCGCGACACGCGCGCCTACCTGCGCCCCAATCTGACGGTGGACGATAAAAACGTCATGCCAGAGGAGATGGTGGCATTCGTCGAGCAGTTCGCCGGGCTGAACGCGTTGACGCGGGTAGGCGGGAATATCGAACTACTCAAAGAGTTGATCGCTGCCGGTTTCCCGGTAGTGATCGAAGCCGGGCATCACCCGCCCAAAGACTGGTGGATGGGCCACTATCTGGTGGTCAGCGGCTATGACGACGAACAGGGGTTGTTCTGGGTACAAGATTCTCTGCTTAATCCGGACGTGCCCCTGCCTTATACGGAGCTTTCTGAGCGCTGGTGGCGAGATTTCAACTACGTTTACCTGATCATCTATCCCGCCGAACGCCAGGCCGAGGTGATGTCCATATTAGGGCCGCGCGCTGACGAAGCATACAGCTATCAAAGCGCAGCGCAGCGCGCCCTGGAAGAAATCCCGCAGTTGCAGGGGCGCGACCAGTTTTTTGCCTGGTTCAACCTGGGCTCCAGCCGGGTCGGATTGGGGGATTACGCGGGCGCAGCCGAAGCCTACGACCAGGCTTTCGAGCTGTATCAGCGCCTGTCGGAAGACCAGCGCCCCTATCGGCTGATGTGGTACCAGATCGGGCCATATCAGGCCTATTATGCCGTCGGCCGCTACCAAGATGTGGTGAACCTGGCCAACACCACCTTCTTTTGGGTCGGCCAACCGGTGCTCGAGGAGAGCTATTACTGGCGCGGCATGGCCTACACCGCCCTGGGTCAGACCAACCTGGCAATTGCGGATTTCACCAAAGCCGCCACGCTGAACCCCTATTACGAACCGCCGCGCCTCGAACTGAGTCGATTGGGCGCGACGCTTCCTTAGGGATACTTATTGGTGACGAAATGCGAAAATACCTTCCTGTTTTTGCCATCTTGATCCCGGCGCTGTGCCTGTGCGCGGTGGTGGTGTATTTTCTGCCGCCAGTTTACGATCGGCTGGCATGGAGAGTGGATGAAGTCATCCTGCGCCTGCGTTATACCCTGAACCCGCCCGCACGGCAGGTGTTCGTACCGCAAGAAGGCCAAATCACCCCCACAGCGGAGAGGCTGCTGGAGCCTACCGCTACCTTCACCCTGCCCTCGCCCACCTCCACTCCTGCGCTGCCTGGGCCGACGGACATCCCTGCGCCCACCTTCACGCCGACCGCCACATCATCGCCTCTGCCCCCGCGAGTGGATTTGAAGGGCGTGGTTTACGAAGACCAGCACGGGCGCTGGAACTACTGCGCTCCAGCGAACCTGGCCATGGCATTGTCTTTCTGGGGTTGGAAGGGGAATCGCGACGTGGTTGGCCCGGCGATCAAGCCCGACGAAAAAGACAAGAACGTCATGCCTTACGAAATGGTGAATTACGTCGAAACCCAAACCAACCTGAGGGCGCTCGAAAGGGTGGGCGGCGATCTGGAATTGATCAAGCGCTTTCTGGCGGCGGGTTATCCGGTGTTGGTGGAAAAGGGGACCTACCTGCGCGACCTGACCGGCGTGGTGAGCTGGATGGGGCACTATCAGGTGATCACCGGTTATGATGAGCCAGCCCGACAATTCACAGCTCAGGACTCTTTCGTCAAGCCGGATCATCTGGTGTCCTATGAGGATATGATCAAAGGCTGGAGGGCATTCAACTACACCTATCTGATCATCTTTCCACCCGATAAAGAAGCAGAAGTGCTGGCATTGCTTGGAGCGGATGCTGACGAGACTACCAACTACCAGAACGCGGCTCTCAAGGCATCGAACGAAATCTATGGCCTGACGGGGATTGACCAATATTTCGCCTGGTTCAATCGCGGCACCAACCTGGTCAAGCTGCAGGATTATGCTGGCGCGGCGGCCGCGTATGACGAGGCGTTCAAGGTGTATCCGACCATCCCCGAAAACGAACGTCCCTGGCGCATGCTGTGGTATCAGACCGGGCCCTATTTCGCTTATTATTACGCCCAGCGATACTATGACTTGCTGTACCTGGCAGATGGGACGCTAAACGCCATGCAAGGGGATAAGAACCTGGAGGAGAGCTACTACTGGCGCGGGATGGCGCGCGCCGCTCTGGGAGATACAGCGGCCGCAATCGAGGATTTTCGGCTCAGCTTGAAATATCACCCAGGCTTCCCGCCCGCGCTGCAGCAACTTCAGGTGCTCGGCGCCCAGCCTTAGCCAATCTCTTCCCCGGCTATTACACTGAACTAAGGAATTGTATGCGACGCACGATTCAATACCTGGCAGCAGCCGTTTTTGTGATGGGGTTGACTGCCGCAGCCCTGATCCTCTTCACTTCCGAAAGCGTAAGCTGGCGACTGGAAGCGCTGCAGGCGCAGGTCAAATATGCCCTGAACCCGCCGGAACGGGTGATCTTCGTGCCCCAGGAGACGGCGCTGCCTTCCAGCACCCCCACCGTCACCCGCACGCCGACCCCCACCATCTCTCTCGCGACGCCGGCGCCGTCCAACACGCCCGCGCTGCCAACGGCCACGCCCAGCCCCACCCCGACGCCAACGCCGCTGCCATCAACGGTGAAACTGACCGGCATCTTGCACCAATATCAAATGTGGAACAACTGCGGTCCGGCAAACCTGGCGATGGCGCTGTCTTACTGGGGCTGGAAGGGGGACCAGCGCAACACCGCAGCTTACCTGAAGCCGAACCAACGAGACAAGAACGTGATGCCTTACGAGATGGAAGCCTTCGTCGAGCAGGAGACTGACCTGCAGGCGGTAGTTCGAGTGGGCGGCGATTTGCAAACCCTCAAGGCTTTCATCGCCGCCGGCCTGCCGGTGATTGTGGAAAGGGGATTCGAAGGGGTGTCCTTCGATGGTTGGATGGGGCACTATCAGGTCGTGAGCGGTTACGATGATGCCAGGGGGGTGTTCTATGTGCAGGATTCTTATAAAGGCCCAGACCTGGAGGTTGGTTACGATGATATGCTCAGGCATTGGCGAGCGTTCAACTATATTTATCTGGTGATTTATCCCCAGGACCGGCGACAACAGGTGTTGGATATCCTTGGCCTGCACGCCTACGACAACTTCAACTATCGTTCCGCCGAGCAGAAAGCCGTGCAAGATGCAGCCAGGCTGAGCGGGCGTGATCTTTTCTTTGCCCTGTTCAACCAGGGCGCCAGTCGAGTCGCTCTGCAGGATTACGCTGGGGCAGCGGCGGCGTTCGACGCGGCTTTCGCTAACTACGAGTTGATCCCGCCGGAACAACGCCCGTGGCGGATGATGTGGTATCAAACCAGCCCGTACTTTGCCTATTTCTTCACTGGGCGCTATCTGGATGTGATCAATCTGGCGACCCAGACGCTAGACGCTTCCAATGAACCGATCCTGGAAGAAAGCTTCTACTGGCGCGCCCGTGCATTGAACGCACTGGGGGACAGCCAGGCCGCTATCAAGGACCTTCAGCAATGCCTGGTGGTGCACGAGGGGTTCGCCCCTTGCGAAGAAGAACTGCGTAAATTGGGCGTCGAGCCAAATCCATAACCCCAAAAACAGGGGGCGTATTCCGGGGGCTTGCGGCTCTGAAGGTATAATTAGCGATATGCTTAGGATCCTGCATTTTGCTGACGCACACATCGACATGGCGAATTATGGCCGCCATGACCCCGAAACCGGGCTGCCCATGAGGGTGATGGACTTTCTCAAGTCGTTGGATGCGATTGTCGATGCCGCCATCGCCGAGAAGGTCGATCTGGTGCTATTTGCCGGAGACGCTTACAAAGACCGCACACCCGCCCCAACCTTTCAGCGGGAATGGGGAAAGCGGATCATGCGCCTGTCGCGCGCTGGCATCCCCACCCTGCTATTGGTTGGCAATCACGACCTCTCACCCGCCCTGGGCCGCGCCCACGCCCTGGACAACTTCGCCACCCTGGAAGTGCCTAACGTGCGCGTCCTGGATCGCCCGGCTTTTCTCGGCCCCGAAGACTTGGACGGCTTGCCGCTGCAGGTCATCGCCCTGCCCTGGGTTTCATACTCAGGTTTGATCGCTACGCTCGGGCCGCAGCCTGTCGAGCGCTCACAGGCTTACGACCAACTGATCCAGCGGCTGGTCGAACTGGTCCATCTATGGTTGGAGCAGCGCCTCAATCCTTCGCTGCCGGTCGTGCTGGCGGCGCATTGCTCCGTTCAAGGAGCAATTTACGGCGGCGAGCGCGCCGTGATGTTGGGCAGCGACCTGGTCCTTCCCGCCTCCCTGGTCAAAGATCCGCGCCTGGATTATGTGGCGCTCGGCCATATTCACAAACCCCAAGATCTGAATAAAAACCACCATCCGCCGGTCATTTACCCTGGCTCAATCGAGCGGGTAGATTTCGGCGAAGTGGAGGACGAAAAGTACTTTGTGATCGCCCAGGTGGAACGCGGCAAGACCCGGGTAAGCTGGCGAAAGCTCGAAGGCATCCGGCCTTTCGTGGATCGCTTTGCGCGCCTGGAAAGCGCAGAGGCGGTCACCGAACAGCTACGCGCCGCCCTGCCGCCTGCGGACCACCTGGCAGGAGCCATCGTGCGCCTGGTCATCGAATACCCCCGCGACTGGGAGTCGCTCATCGACGAGGCCGCGCTGCGCGAATACACCGCAGAGTGCTTTGAATTTCACCTGGTGCGGCGGCCTCAAAGCGAAACGCGCGTCCGCCTGCCCGGGGATCAGGCCATTGGCAGCCTGACGCCGCTCGAGTTGCTCGATCTGTACTGGCGCGCCAATCACCTCCAGGCCGACCAGATTCAGGCGCTGAGCGAAATCGCCGCACAGGTGATCCAGGAAACCCACGACGGGTTGTGATCTGAGCCTTTTTAATCCAGTATGTGGGTATAATGGTAATCATGAACGCGAAACTGCAACTTGAAAATGCCTTGAAAGACGCCATGCGCGCTGGCGACGACCTGCGCAAGCGCACCATTCGCATGGCGCTCTCGGCGATTCGGCTGGCAGAGGTCGATAAAGGCGCCCCCCTGGATGACGCCGCCGTGCTTGGCATTCTACAGAAAGAGGTCAAGTCGCGCCAGGAAGCGGTCGAAGAGGCTCAGCGCGCCGGTCGCCCTGACCTGGCGGAAGCCAACCAAGCGGAGATTGTCGTCTTGCAGGGATTTCTGCCCCAGCAACTCACCCCCGAAGAGCTGGAAGCCCTGGCCAGGCAAGTGATCGCCGAAGTCGGCGCGACCAGCCTGCGGGAAATGGGGCAGGTAATGAAGGTGCTGGTGCCGCGCCTCGAAGGCAGGGCCTCGGGCGACCAGGCCAGCCAGGTGGTGCGTAGGCTGCTTCAATGATCCAGACCAACGCCCCTGCCCGGCGCAGAGCTTATTTGATCGCTCTCCTGCTCCTCAGCCTGATCCTGGGGCTGTTGGCGGTCCTGGCGCCGCTGCTCAGGGATTCTTTGGCTTCTCCTTTGCGAGAGGGGCAGGTGGCCACGCGCGATTACCGGGCGGTGCGTTCGATCAGCTATATCAGCGAGATCCGCACCGAACTGCGTCGTAAGGCCGCCGAGCAGGCCGTATCGCCGATCTACACATCGCCGGATACGCGAGTGGCGCGTCGCCAGTTGGAACAACTGCGCGCTGCTCTGGCCTACATCCAGACCGTGCGCGCAGACACATTTTCCACCCCCGAGCAGAAACGCAAAGATCTGGCCGCGCTGGAAGATGTCACCCTCAGTCAGGAGTCGATCACCACCATTCTGGCGCTGAACGATGCTCGCTGGCAGGAGGTTCAGCAGCAAGCATTGGCGGTGCTGGAGCGGGTAATGAGCTCCGGCATTCGCCAGGAGACTTTGAACGACGCCCGTGAGCGGGTTCCGGCGTTGGTGAGCCTGTCCTTTCCAGAGGATCAGGCGGCCGTCGTGGCGGAATTGGTAAAGGCCTTCATTGCCCCAAACAGCGAATACAGCGAGACATTGACCCAGGCCGCCCGGCAAAGGGCGCGCGAATCGGTCGAGCCGATCACCCGTACTTTCGTGCCCGGGCAGACGGTCGTCTCGCAGGGCGAAGTTCTGGATGCCGAGGATCTCGAAGCTTTGCAACAATTGGGGCTGACGCAGCCGGAGAACCGGGTACAAGATCTGGCCAGCGCGGCCGCGCTGACGTTCCTTTTGGGCGCTCTAATCGCCTTTTATGCTCGCCGCAAACCATCCATCGCCACTGCAGATGTGCGCCGCATCACTGTGGTAGCCTTACTACTTCTTAGCTTCTTGCTCAGCGCGCGATTGATTGTCCCCGCTCATACCATCCTACCCTATGCATTTCCGCTCTCGGCTTACGGACTGACCATTGCCGCCCTGTTCGGCGTCGAAATCGCGGTGGTGACCTCAATTCCTCTGGCGATCCTCACCGCCCACGGTCTGCCTGGCGCTCTTGAGCTGACGCTGTACTACCTGGTCAGTACGCTCTTTGGGGTGCTGGCGCTGGGGCGCGCCCGGCGGTTGGTGAGCTTTGTGTTTGCCGGCCTGGCCGTAGGCGTGACTAGCTCTATCATCGTCCTGGTTTATCGTTACCCACTGCCCAGCACCGATTGGGTTGGCTTGGCGACGCTGACCGGGGCTGCTTTCTTCAATGGTCTGGCTTCTGCCAGCATCACCATCCTGCTCCATACCGCATTGGCGCATCTATTAGGGATGGTGACTCCCATGCAGTTGATCGATTTGACCCGCCCCGATCATCCATTGCTGCGCATGCTGCTGCGTGAAGCCCCGGGGACCTATCAGCACAGTCTGCAGGTCGCCAACCTGGCGGAGCAGGCCGCTGAGAGGATCGGCGCGGATGCCTTGCTGACGCGCGTGGGTTCGCTTTATCACGATATCGGCAAAACCATCAATCCGGTGTTCTTTATCGAAAATCAGCCCCCGGGGTTCATTAATCCCCATGAGGGCCTGGAGCCGGAGCAGAGCGCGGCCATCATCATTCGCCATGTCACCGACGGCGTGGAATTGGGGCGAAAATTCCACCTGCCACAGCGCATTTTGGATTTCATGCTGGAGCATCACGGAACCGGGCTGACCCGCTATCAATACGTCAATGCCGTACAGGCCGCCGGCGGCGACGAAAGCCTGATCGACAAGGCGAAGTTCAGTTACCCCGGGCCCAGACCGCAGAGCCGCGAGACGGCTATCCTGATGCTAGCCGATGGGTGCGAAGCGTTAGTGCGCGCCGAGCGCCCCGAGGACGACGAGAAACTGCGCGCGGTGATCAAACGCGCAGTCAAAGATCGCGTTGCCAGCGGGCAGCTCGATGACACCAAACTGACGCTGAACGACTTGAGTCAGATCGTCGAATCGTTTGCTGCGACGCTGCGCGGGCTTTATCATCCTCGACTGAACTATCCTCGCATGGAGCAGGCTTCCCAGGAAGCGATCACCATTCCGCTGCCGCGCAAATCAGAAGCCCCCCTGGATCAGCGCAATTAACCGCAGGCCCCTGACCGAACAATGATCTATATCCAGATCGACGAAACCCTTGAGACTGCTGGAGCGCTTACATATGTGGATCAAACTGCCCTGGAGCGTGCGGCGCAGCTTACCTTGCGCCGCGCCGGGATAGATGCCAACAGCGAGGCCGTCATCGTCGTGTCGGATGACGCTCACCTCCAAGCTCTCAATCGCCAGTTTCTGGGTGTCGATGCGCCAACCGACGTGCTGTCTTTTCCCGGCGGCGATACCGACCCCGATAGCGATGCGCTTTACTTGGGGGATGTGATTATCTCACTGCCGCGCGCTCAGGCTCAGGCGGCTGCCAGCGGCCACCCCCTCAGGGATGAATTGCAACTTCTGGTGGTTCACGGCATGCTTCACCTGCTGGGCTACGACCACGCCGAAGAAAGCGAAAAAGCGGAGATGTGGGGGATTCAGACGGCAATCCTGGAGGATTTGGGGTGCACGGCGCGGCCATGAAACAGTTTTTCCTGACCCGATCCCATGCCTTCCGCTATGCTTTTGCCGGCTGGTGGTTCGTCATCCGCACGCAACGCAACGCCTGGATTCACGCGGTGGCGACCGCGGCTGTACTGGTGATCAGCTTCTGGCTGCGCCTCTCTTTGTTGGAATGGGCGGTGATCTTGCTGGCGGTAGCAATGGTATGGCTGGCGGAGTTCTTGAACACCGCCCTGGAGGCCGTGGTTGATCTGGCCAGCCCCCAACACCATGAGCTGGCAAAAGTAGGGAAAGACGTGGGGGCAGCGGCGGTATTGATCACCGCCGCCAGTTCGGCTTTGATCGGTTTGCTGGTGCTTGGGCCTCCTTTATGGGAAAAAATCCGGCCGCTTTTGAGTCGGTCGCTCTTCTAGAGGTGTGTATGTCGCAATCTGCTTTTCGTTTCGGCACGGTTGGCTCCCCGATCTCAACCCCTAAGAAGCCCGGCGGCAGCGTCGGCGCGATCTCCCGGCTGGCTGAGCTTGGGCTGGATGCCCTGGAATTGGGCTGGGTGCAGTCGGTGCGCGTCAGCGAGCAGACCTGCGCAGATATCCGCGTCAATGCAGAAGCCCTGGATGTGAAGATCAGCGTGCATGCGCCGTACTTCATCAACCTGAACGCCGAAGACGAAGAGTGGCCTAAATCTCGCAAGCGTTTGATGGACGCGGCTCATTACGGCAACCTGGCGGGCGCAACAGATATCATCTTTCACCCAGGCTCTTATCTCGGCCTGCCGCCGGAACAGGTGTTGCCTAAGGCGATCGAGCGCCTGGCGGGCTGCGTGGAGGAACTGCGTTCGGCATCCAACCCAGCCACCCTGCGCCCGGAAACGATGGGCAAATCGGCCATGTTGGGCTCGTTCGAAGATGTGCTGGAGATGTCCCGCGCCATCCCTGGCGTGAAACCTTGCCTGGATTTTGCGCATCTCCACGCCCGCCCCGGCGATGGCACGATGAACACCTATGAGGAATGGGCGCGCTTGCTGGAGGCTTACGGCAAAGCATTGGGGGTAGACGCCCTGACCGACTTGCACGTGCATCTTTCCGGGATCGAATATGGCCCCAAGGGAGAGAAGGAACACCTGCCTGTAGAGGAAGCCGACCTGGACCTGAAGGCGCTGTTTCGCGCTTTGCGTGATTTTGGCTGCCGGGGACGCATCCTATGCGAAAGCCCTACCCTGGAAGACGATGCGCTCATCCTGCAGCGCCTGTGGGGCGAAATCACCGCTTAGAGGCGCTTGAGCTTGAGCGAATCGCGCCAGCACGCGTTACAATCGTTACATCGCCAATTGCAAAGCTGCCGGCTGTGCCTGGAAGCCGGCTTTGACATTTACCCGCGAGCGATCTTCTCCGGCGGGCTGGGGGCGCGCATTATGATCATCGGACAGGCGCCAGGGATCACCGAGAAAGAGGCTGGCAGGCCGTTCAACGCCGGCAGCGGGTCGCGTCTGTTCCGCTGGCTGGCCGAAGCAGGGATCGAAGAAAGCTGGTTCCGCGCGACGCAGTACATGACCTCGGTGACCAAATGCTATCCAGGACGCTCGCGCTCGGGCAGCGGGGATCGCCTCCCGTCTTCTGCAGAGCAGCGCCTGTGCCGGCGCTACCTGGACGCCGAGATCGCCCTGCTCGATCCGGCGTTGATCCTGCCGATCGGCCGGCTGGCGATTGGTCTTTTCTATCCAGCCGGACAAGCGCTGGAAGAGATCATTGGCACGCAAAAGCAAGTCGATGGGCGTTGGGTGGTGCCACTGCCACACCCTTCGGGGGCCAGCCGCTGGCATCAGAGCGCGGAAAACCGGGAGCGGGTGCGCCTGGCGCTGGCGCTGATCAAGGAGCACGTAATCACCCTGTGGTGAAATAACCGATCAGGCTTGGTCATCAAAGACCTGGGGCTGCCCAATTATTGCGGACAGCCCCAACCGTTGTTCCCCGATTTTGTGTTATAGTATGCGCCGACGCTCGCGCGTCTCATGCGGGTCCTGGGTCAGGGTTGTGGCTGCAACCTTGACCCGGCGTCGTTCATCACATGACACCCAACTAAGTGGGCTTGATGTAATATTGGACGTTATCCTTGGTAACGACGGACACCCCAATATCGGTGTACTTGGGGACTTGCGGCGCATTGGCTGTACGCCAATCTTCGAATTCAGGGATGGTGTTGTTCTTTAACCAGTAGAGGAAGTGGGTCGCCATCCATTCTTCCATTACACTGTTCTGTGCCAGCGTCGCGGAGATGGTGCCATCCTGGACGTAGGGAAGCATATCCTGATCCCGGTCCATGGCAACAACCTTGATTTGCCCGGCCTTGCCCGTTTCTTTTAGCGCCCGGGCAATCGCCGCGCCAGCAGTTGCATCCGTTCCGATGATCATATTCAAATCTGGATGCGCCTGGATGAGGGCCGTGGCAACAGTGACACCATAGGCCGGGTCGGATTTGTCGTCCACAATGTCTAACACCTTGATATCGGGATATTTTTCAAATGCAAGCAGATATCCGTTTTTGCGGCTTTCATGCACCTCGATGCCAGGCACTGTCATGATGGCGACATTACCCTTGCCCTCCAGCAACCGCGCTGCAATTTCGCCTCCCGTCTGGCCTACGCCAAGGTTGTTTGGGCCAACAAAGCCATAGCGCGCAGATGGATCGTTGACATCCGAGTTGACGCAAATGATCGGGATGTCCTCTTTTAGGGCGCGTTTCATCGTATCGTTCAGCGAAGCCACATCCGCCGGGAAGATCATGATGCCAGCGGGTTTTTTGCCGATCAGGTCATCCAGGATCTTCAATTGCTGGGCGGCATCATACTCCTGCGGGCCAAGAAATTCCGTCTTGACCCCCAATGCTTTACCGGCAGACTCCAGGCCTTTACGCCCATCGACCCAGAAGGCTACTCCGGTCACCGCGCACAGCCAGACGTAGGTCTGATCCAGTTGTTCTACAGCCGGCGCGGCCGCCTGGGCTTGAGTGGCAGCAGGCGCTTGAGCTGCCTCGGTCGGCGGGGAAGCGGTCTGGCAGCCTGCCAGTGCGACCCCACCAGCGGTCATGGCTGAGAGCTTTAGAAAGCTCCTTCTTGTGAGTATTTTGTTTGTCATCTCGTACTCCTCCAAATCATTCTCTTTGATAGTCGGTTGTTCCACCTGTCAACTTTGTCTTGTTAGCTGCCAGGTGTTTGAAGAGCGCCCCGCAGGGTTCAAGTTACTTCATACAAATTTATCGCAATTCACCTCCTCTACATCTTGCGTCTGGACAGCATGTCAAGGCCAACTGCTACAACCAGGATCGTTCCGGTGACGACACCTTCCCAATAGACAGATACGCCCAGCAATGTCATGGCATTCGACACCAGCGCCATGAACACCAGACCAAGCAAAGCCCCAAAAACCGTACCCTCGCCGCCTGACAGGCTCATTCCTCCAATCACACAGGCAGCTATGACCCGCAATTCCACACCCGCGTAAGCCGTCGGGATACCGGAGGTCAGGCGCGCCATGGTCAGGATGCCCCCTAAGGCCGCGGCGAGCCCTGTTCCAATAAAGCTCAGCAAGATGATACGGTCCACGGGAATACCCGATAGGCGTGCAGCTTTTTGATTGCTGCCAACGTAATATAATTGCCGCAGCGTGCGGCCGCGCCGCAACAGAATGTCGATTGTCAAAGCAATCGTAAACATAATGATAAATGGTATTGGAATGCGGGCTACATTCCCTTGACCAAGCTGGGCAAAATCAAGCGGTACGTTGATGACCGGATTGCCTTCGGTAATGCCCAAAGACATACCGCGGGTGATGGTCATCATCCCCAGCGTAGCAATGAGCGGATTGATCCGTATACGTGTCACCAAAAGGCCATTAATTGTCCCGATCAGAGCGCCGGTTGCCAACCCTCCGAGCACGGCTATCGGATATGGTAATTTCGCATCGACGATGAGCATGGCTGTGACAATTCCGGTTAACGCCATCACCGCACCTACCGATAAATCGAAGGCGCCGGCAATCAGTAATAAAGCCATGCCAATCGTAACAATACCTTCCATCGAAAAGCCACGGGCAATGGCCAGAAAGTTGGTCAGGTTGAGAAAGTACGGAGAGAGGATCGTCATAATGGTACAGGTAACAATGATAAGAAGCACCATTGCCATCTCTCGAGCGCCAAAAATGCGCCGTATAGTTGCCATCAGACTGGCTTTTTCACTGCTTGCAGACGTTTTTTTCATCAGGCTGTTCTTCTCCATCTTTCCTCATTGCCTCGTTTTCAGTGGTTGTTCGCCATCGATGCGCCGATAGCGCTGGCCACGATCTGCTCTTCAGTCACAGCATCCGGAAGAAACTGGCCCACCAGTCGCCCTTCATGCATCACAGCGATCCGGTCGCTCAGGCCCATGATTTCCGGAAGCTCAGAGCTGATCATCACTACTGCCGCGCCATTGCGCGCTAAGTCATGCAACAAGGCATGGATGTCCGCCTTTGCTCCCACATCTACGCCGCGGGTTGGCTCATCGGCAATCAAGACTTTGGGATTTCGAGCCAGCCACTTGGAAAACAGCACTTTCTGTTGGTTGCCGCCGCTCAAATATTTGACACGCTGTTCTACATTTTGCGCCTTGATCTGCAACTGGCGTATCGCTTCTTCCGCCAGGTGATTCAAGCGTCTATTGTTGACGAACTCACCATTGCTTACCTGCTTAAGGTTGGTCGCTGCAACGTTATTCTTTAGAGACATCTCTAAGAATAAACCATCAATCTTACGATCCTCGGGGATATAGGCAATCCCCAAACGCATGGCTTGCCCAGGACTATGAATGCTGACAGTCTGTCCTTCCAACAAAATATCGCCTGAGGAAATTGGGTCAATACCAAAGATCGCTCGAGCCAACTCGGTGCGCCCTGCTCCTGTTAGACCAAAGAGGCCCAATACTTGTCCGGATACAGCGGTCAGATTAACATCATAGAAGCTTCGCCCGCTCAGGTTGCGCGTCTCCAGCACCGGCTTGCCCGCTGCCTGATCGCGCTCCGGAAAGAGCTTGTCAAATTCGCGACCCACCATCAGGTGCACCACTTGATCCGGGCTAGTGTCCGCCGTGTTCAGCGTCGCCACCCACTTGCCGTCTTTCAGGACCGTGATCCGATCCGAAATGGCGAACACTTCATCCAGCTTATGACTTACGTACACCACCCCCACACCGCTATCTCGCAACGAGCGGATCACGTGGAATAGTTGCTCGGTCTCGCGCCGGCCGATTGCCGATGTCGGCTCATCCAGCAGAAGGACGCGGGCGTTGCGGTGGATCGCGCGGGTGATTTCAACGATCTGCTGGACTGCCAGGTTATAGTTGCGCAGCGGGGCGCGTGGGTTGATCTCAATGCCAAAAGCTTCCATGGATTGACGGGCTTGCGCGTACATTTCTCCAAATTGGATTAACCCCATCCGTCCGGAAGGCTGGCTGTTGGTGAATATATTCTCTGCTACGCTCATGTTAAAATAAAGCGCCAGTTCCTGAAACACGATACTGATACCTTTTTTTTGGGCATCATGCGGATCGCGCAGCTGAATCGGGCTTCCGTCCAAATGAAGCGATCCTTGATCAGGCCTTAAGACGCCCGCCAGGATCAGCATCAGGGTCGACTTACCGGCTCCGTTTTCGCCTACCAGCGCATGAACCTCTCCAGGGAAAAGGTCGAAATTCACCCCGTCCAGAGCAAGTGTGCCGGGATACTGCTTAGTTATTTGCCTGGCTTGAAAAAACGGAACTGATGTCTCAGAATTTGTCATCATGTAATCTCAAATGGAATAGTGCTCGTCTTACTGATTCACGGATATATCCTTGAAATCAATGTTCAATGTTTCCAGTGGTAGCGACATCTTGGCAATCGTGCCGCCGTCCACTAGCAGCACTGCTCCCACCATGAAACTGCTGTCGTCGCTTGCCAGGAAGACGCATGCTTTGGCAATGTCTTGCGGCACGCCCAGGCGTCCCCAGGGGACCATATAGCCCAACTTATCCGGATTGAAATTGGGGATTTGTTGGAAATGACTCTCGACTGCGACCCAGCCAGGAGCGATGGCATTGACACGCACACCCAACGGAGCCAGCTCCACTGCCAACTCTCGCGACCAAGCGATGATGGCGCCTTTTGTCCCAGCGTAGACAGAGTGCAATGGGATGGCGGCCAGCCCATGCACCGACGTCATATTGATAATCACGCCCTTTTGCGGTTGGTCCACCATGTACCTGGCAGCACGTTGAGCGCAGAAGAACTCGCCACGGACGTTGACGTGATAAAGTAAGTCGAACTGCTCCGGTGTGACGTCCAAGAAGTTGCCCGAGGCGGTGATCCCGGCATTGTTCATCAGGATATCGATGCCGCCTAGAAAATCAACCGACCGATCAACCAGGTCCAAACAGGCCTCTGTATTGCTCAAGTCGGCCTGGAAGACAGTGCACCGGCGTCCCATCGATTGGATTTCCTCTACCGCGCTGTATGCACCTTTCGCGCTCTTCGAATAGTGAAGCACGACATCCGCCCCCTGACGAGCAAATTCCAGGGCGATTTCTTTACCCAAACCGGTTCCGGAACCGGTCACCAGGGCGCGCTTACCCGCAAGTTTTTCTTTTTGAGTCATCGCATTGCTCCATAATGAGATTTGATTTTTAACCTCGGAATTGGCTTTCAGGCAATCCATGAATTTCCAGTTGAACGCGGAAGAGATCGCCTGCTTCGGGCTGAGCCCGGCGTTGTTCTTCACTTAGCGCTGTCCAGGCAGAAGTGATATATAGCTCATTCAGATCCTTTCCGCCGAAGGCGACGCTGGTGGGGCATTCCACCGGCAGGCGGAGGCTGCGCTCTAACCTGCCCTGGGAGTCGAAACGACTCACCTTCCAACCGCCCCAGAAGGCAACCCATAAAAATCCCTGGCTGTCCACCGTCAGACCGTCTGGATAGCCATCCTCTTCCCCAGCCAGGATGAATGGCCGCCGGTTAGCCAGGGAACCACTCGCCCGATCATAATCATAAGCATAAATTACCCTGCGTAGCGTGTCGGTGAAATACATCGTCCTATGATCTGGGCTCCACCCTATCCCATTGCAGATTGTCAACCCACTTTCCATCAGGCGAACGCTATGGTCAGGGTCCAAGCGATATAACCGGCCTTCGGTTGGGGTGTCTGTAGCTGGGCCTTCGTACATTGTCCCGGCCCAAAAGCGCCCACCCGGATCAACTCTGCCATCGTTGAAGCGGTTGAAAGGTTTATCTGCTTCCGGGTGTCCAACCAGACTTACCTTGCGGGATAATCCATCCCAGAAGCCAAAACCACGGTCACTGGCAAAGACGAATCCGCCGCTGGACCTCATTCCCAGTACAGTGACTGACAGGTCCATCAAAACAGTGTTGTGCAAACCGCTGGCTGGTTCGTAGCGCTCAACCCATTTTTGATGGATGTCGAGCCAATACAGGGCCTGCTCTCCGGGGTTCCAGATTGGCCCTTCACCCAGCTTGTTCTGTGATGCGAGCACTCTTTCGATAGAGGAATTCATGGGTTTACATCTCCATCAATCATCGGAACAATTCACCAATTTTTACTACCGCCTGCATTGAAGGCCAGGTTGCCGCCATCCACGGGTAACATTGCACCCGTGACGAAGGTAGAGGCGTCAGAAGCCAGAAATATGACAGCTCCCACCACATCATCCGCTTCACCCAGACGGTTAAGGGGGATGCCCGCAAGAAGCCGTTGCTTTAGTCCCGCTCCATCGATATTCGGATCCTCGAACATGCGCTGAAGGTAGGCTGTGCGTATTTGCGCCGGAAGCACCGCATTCACTCGGATGTTGTGCTGCGCCCACTCCACCGCCAGCTCGCGTGTGAGCTGGTTGATTGCGCTCTTGGTCACACTATATGCCAGGTTACCGCGGCCCAAGGCGGTACAACCTGCAATTGAACTGATATTGATGATACTGCCCCCTTTCCCATCCGCGATCATCCGTTTTCCAGCTTCTTGTGCACAAAGAAAAGTCCCCGTCAGGTTGATCCGCAGAACTCGCTCCCAATCATCCAGGGTTAGATCAATGGGATGCTGGCGGACAATGACGCCAACATTGTTTACCAAAATATCAACGCGCTTAGATGCCTGATCCAGCAGTCGGAACATAGCGCGGATTTCTTCAGGCTGGCTATGATCACAGATTAAGGCTTCGGCGCTCCCGCCATGACTGCGTGCTTCTTCCACAACCGAAGTCAGACCAGTTTGGTTTATGTCCGTCACCACGATATTGGCTCCGAAACTTGCCAGGCCAAGCGCTATCGCTTTACCAAGCCCTTCAGCAGCTCCGGTCACTAGTGCTAGCCGCCCGCTCAGATCAAATAGTCGAAATGCATTTGCCCGATCCAGCATCTGATTCGCTCATCTTAGCCACAAATACGGTAGTTCTATAAATTGCTTCACGCGCTTGAGGAAACGCGCCGCCGGGGCGCCATCCACCAGGCGATGGTCGAAGGTCAGGCTCAGCGGCAACATGGTGCGCAGGATCGCCTGATCGCCTTCTCCTACGGCCCACTCTTTGCTCAATCTTCCCACACCCAGCACAGCGCACTGCGGCGGGTTGATCACCGGGGTAAAGAAATCGATCTCCTGAGCGCCCAGATTGGTAAGCGTGAACGTGCCGCCAGCAAGCTCATCCGGTTGCGCTTTGCCCGCAGCCGCCCGGTTGAGCAGGTCTTCGGCCTCGGCGGCAAGCTGCGCCAGCGATTTCGCCCCGGCATCGCGTAGCACCGGCACCACCAGCCCACGCGCGGTATCTACGGCAATGCCCAGGTTGACGGTTTCCCAGAAGACGATCTCCTCGCCATTCAGCGTGGCATTGAGCAGCGGATGCTCGGCCAGAGCGCGCGCGGTCAGCGTCGCCAGCAGCACGTTGTAGCTGGGGAGAGGCTGAACCGAGCCATCGGCTTTGAGCGCTTCGCGCAGGCGCACCAGTTCGGTAGCGTCGGCTTTGGTGGTCAGCGTGACCGCAGCGTTAGTGCGAGCGCTGGCAGCCATGCGCTCGGCCACCACCCGGCGCAAAGCGCCAAGCGGTTCGCGTCGGGCGGGCAGGCGGCGGTGAATCTCATCCAACGGCCAGGCTGGCTGGGTAGGGCCAGCCATGGCCTGCGCCGCTGGCTGCGGCATCACGGGCGCCTGAGCAATGCCGGCCGTCGCCTGGCGCAGCGCCTGTTCCACATCTTCGCGCTCCAGGCGCTTGCCCGGATGCGCCCTGGCCAGGGTCGCCAGGTCCACGCCGGTGGCTTCGGCCAGACGCCGCGCCACAGGGGTAACGCTGATCTCGGGCACCGCCGGAGCCGGCTGCGCCGATGCTAACCTCTCGGCCAGGGCGATCACATCTTGCTCGCGAATCTGGCCGCGCAACCCGCTGGGCGTCGCCAGGCGCCAATCCACGCCCAGTTCGGCGGCGCGCCGCCGGGCTGCCGGGGTGGAGGGCAAGCGCCGCATCCCCTGCGCCGGAGCCGCGGGGGCAGGCGCCGCGGGCTCCAAGGCGGGCGTCGGCGCCGCAGGCGCCGGCTCTGCTGGCGCCGCCGGCTGTGCGCCGTCTGGCGCCACCTGGCCTTCAGCCAATAAATAGCCGATCACTTCGCCAACTTTCACCGGGCCCGCCTCAGGTCCCAGCAAAATTTGTAGCCGTCCATTGGCCGCCGCCTCCACCTCTACCACTGATTTGTCGCTTTCCACTTCGAGCAGGATCTCACCCTGCCGAACCAGATCGCCGGACTTTTTCAACCACTGAATGATCTGGCCGGCATCCATCGAAAGGCCAAGCTGCGGCATCACAATTTCATGTGGCTTATCAGCAGGCATTCAGGCACCTCACTCAGACCGCGACTTTCGACCCAGCGGCGCTTCTGACCCCCAGCATCTCTTTGATCGTGTTGTAAATCTGGTCGGTCGATGGGATGGTGAGATCCTCCAGGCTGGGGGCAAAGGGGAGCGGCACGTCTGCGGCGCCGATGCGCCGCACCGGCTCGTCCAGGTAGTCGAACGCGCCCTGCATGATGCGAGCAGCGATCTCGGCAGTTACACCGAAGCTCTGATAGCCCTCATCCACCACCACCACTTTGCCGGTCTTGATCGCCGACCGGATCAGCAGTTCATCATCCAGCGGTGAGATGGTGCGCGGGTCGATCACCTCGACCTGAATGCCCTCCTGCGCCAGGCGATCGGCCGCTTCCAGGCTGGGGTAGAGCATGCTGGAGGTACACACAATCGTGGCATCCGTGCCCTGACGATGTACGCGACCGACCCCCAGCGGGATGGTGTAATCGCCCTCGGGGATTGGCCCCTTCTGGTTGTACATCATCTTGTCTTCCATGAAGATCACCGGGTTGTCGTCGCGGATAGCGCTCTTCAGAAGCCCTTTGGCGTCCTCCGGCGTGGAAGGCATGACCACCTTCAATCCTGGGATATGCGCATACCAGGCGTGCAGGCTCTGGCTGTGTTGAGCGGCGGCGCGCCGCCCGGCGCCCATCGCCGTGCGGATCACCAGCGGCACCTTGCACTGACCAGCGGTCATATAGCGCAGCTTGGCGGCCTGGTTGACGATCTGATCCGAGGCCAGCGTGGTGAAATCGCTGAACATGATCTCGACGATCGGACGCAGACCGGTCATTGCTGCGCCGACCGCCAGGCCGACGATGCCCGCTTCGGCAATCGGCGTGTCGAACACCCGGTTCGGGCCGAATTCTTTCAGCAAACCATTGGTGACCTTGAAGATCCCTCCAGCCAGCCCGACATCCTCGCCCATCAGGATGATATTGGGATCGCGCCGCATCTCCTCGTGCAGCGCTTCATTGATCGCTTCGCGGATGGTTCCAATTCTCTCAGGCGTAGACATCTTTGAATACCTCTGAAGGATCGGTGTAAGGGGCTTGCTTGGCAAATTCAACCGCCTGGTCGATCTGAGTCTGGATCTCGCTCTCGATGGCGTCCAGCGCCTCAGCAGGGGCGATCTCGTTCTGGATGATGTAATTGCGATGGCGCACGATTGGACAGCGCTTCATCCACTCTTCGATCTCGGCCTGAGTGCGGTAGCCATAGGTATCGCCCTGGTCGCCCATGTGATGGCCGCGCAAGCGATAGGTGACACACTCGATGAAGCTGGGGCCTTCACCTGCGCGCGCCCGTTGCACGCCCCAGTGCGCTGCCTCGTACACCGCCAGCACGTCGTTGCCATCCACCTTCTTCGCCGGGATGCCCATCGCCTCGGCGCGGGCCGGCCCGCTGCCGGCAGTCGAGCGGGCGGTTGAGGTGTACTCTCCATACTGGTTGTTCTCCATCACATATACCAGCGGCAGCTTCCACAGCGAAGCCATGTTCGCCGTCTCGTAGAACAGCCCCTCGTTCAAAGCGCCATCGCCGAAGAAGGCCACCGAAATGCGCTTTTCGCCTTTCACCTTGGCGGAAAGCGCAGCGCCCGCAGCAATGCCCAGGCCACCGGCGACCACGCCGTTGGCGCCCAGGATGCCCAGGCTCATATCCACGATGTGCATACTCCCGCCCTTGCCGCGGTTGTAGCCCGCTTCTTTGCCCAGCAACTCGGCGAACATGCGCCGCGGGTCGCCGCCCTTCGCCAGCAGGTGACCATGGCCGCGGTGGGTGCTGGTGATCGTATCTTCGATGTCCAGCGTCAGGCACACCCCAACTGCGACCGCCTCCTCGCCGGTGTAGAGATGCGCCAGTCCGGGCATAATCCCCCGGCTGTAAACATCATATACCGTGTCTTCGAATTTGCGGATCAGCACCATTCTGCGGAACATTTCCAGATACAGCTCATCGGGCAGATGGTGGATGTCCAGTTCTGCCCGATCGGGCTGTTTTACGCTAACTTCTGCTACCATTCGACCTCCTGTTCGTTTATGGGATCTGCAATGCCTCTAGCTGGTGAATAATGCGCTGTATCGTTGCAATCCACTTTCAACCTGTCCCAGATGTCTGAGCATCGCCTGGCGAGCTGCTGCGGGGTCACGCCTGGCAATGGCTTCGAAGATGGCGTGATGCCAGTCGCGAGCTTTGGCCAGTTCGTTGGGGACAGCGAAGGTGCGCCGACGGCTTTCCCGCAGCAGCTCGGAGACAGAGGAGAGCACAATCAATAAGACCGGATTATGGGTAGCGCGGGCGATGATCAGGTGAAAGGTGGTATCACGCTCTACGTGGTCTTCTACCGTATCGGTATCGGGGAGATCAGAGAAAGCTCGTAGTTCTTCTAACTCTTCGTCGGTAATATTTTGGGCTGCCAGAGCCGCTAACTCCGGCTCCAGAATGCGTCGAAATTGGATCAGCTTGTCGAACACCTGATCGCCATGTAGCAGCATCAGCACTTCCGGATCCAACGTGTTCCAGTCTTTGATCGGATTGACCGTCGTGCCGCGCCCCTGGCGCACCGTAAGGATGCCTTTGCTGACCAGCGAATTCAGCCCTTCACGCACCACCACCCGGCTGACTCCGAAAATCGTCGCCAGGTCGCGCTCCGGCGGCAGCAGGTCGCCCGGCTTGTAGCGGCCATCGATGATCTTTTCGAGCAACTGGCGACTGATCTGCTCACTCAATTTTTCCGCGTACACCGACCGAAAGGGGGTGATCTCGGACATGCTCACCAGCCGTTTGATGATTACTCGAGTGGTAGGGTGGTAGGATGGTATGACCAATTAAAATCATAACACCATCTCTCCCCCTTGTCAATGGGCGACCAGCAAAATTTTGCCAAACCTGCTGGTGGGTCTCAACGCACTTGTTTGAAATCGATCAGGATCAGGTTTTGGGTACAGCTTTCGAAGGTGTCGAAATAGGCTCTTTCGCTGATCGGCGCACCAGCCTGGTTGAGCAACTGGATCCACAGCGAATTGCGCGAGGCGATAGGACGATCGGCGAGCTTGAATTCGTACCCCGACCGGCCATAGTTCAACGCCAGACCGGTCAGGCTGATGGTATTCTCCTCGATCTTCACGCCGGGCAAGCTGCCCCCCAGACGCACGATCAAACCGGTGACCGGGGCGTCGCTCAGATCGACCACCTGCCCGCCGACGCCCATCCAGTCGCAGCCTAGCTCCGGGTGATAAATGTTCTCGATAGCTTTGGGAAAACCCTGGCGCACGGCGTATGGATAACCCCCAGGGGGCGGCGTGGGCGTGAACGGCGGCGTTGGGGTCAAGGTGATCGGGGTGGGCGTTGGTGGCAGGGTCCAGGTCGGCGTGGGGGTGTCGGTCGGGATCGGCACAGGCGAACTGGTGGGCGTCCAGGTCGGCGGCAGAGGGATCACGACGTTGGTCGGCGTGGCGCTGGGCAGTTGCGCCCTGGCAGGCAGGGTGGGCGGTGGGAAGGGATTGAGCGAAGAGTAGGGGTTGGTAAAAATGATCGCGAAGACTGCCACGACACAGACCACCATCAGCAGGAACAAGATGGCCAGGATGCTCCAAAATATGGCGGATCGATCGGGCTTCGCTTGCGGCGCAGTGTAATTGTTCATAGGACCCTTTTCACACAACCCAAATCCCTGTCCTGCAGTCTGATATGCTTAGAAGCGACCGAGGGCAGCCTTCAGGGCAGCAAGATCTGAATTTCGCTCTGGCTACGGCGCTGGCTGAGCCAGTCTTGCACGGCCTGCATCTGCAAAGCCAGCAACGCCTCTGGTGTCAGCGGCCGCTGCGGATCACGCTCGAGCACCTGCAGGATATGGTAACCGGCCAGCGTCTCGATGATCTCGCTATACGCTTCTGGCTCCAGGCTGAAAGCGACCTCCTCCAGCTTCTTATCCAGCAGATAGCCTCGCGGAAACCAGCCCAGATCGCCGCGGGTGAACGGATCGTATTTCGCAGCCAGATTGCCAAAACTGTTTCCTGCTTTGAGCAGACTCAACACCTCGTTTGCCTGTTGTACATTATATAGCAAAATCTGGCGGGCATGCACCTGCTCGGCAGTACGGGGCACACCCGCAGCAATCTGGTCACGCATCCAGGCGGCGGCAATCGAACGCCTCAGCACCCGGCGGAAGGCAGCCTCATCATAGCCGTAGGTCTGCATCCAGCTTTCTAAGGCCGCCCGATCGCCAAGCTGGTCGATCAGCCGCTGGATGCGCTCGTCAAGCAGCGCCTCATCCACCACGAAGCCAGCCTGGCTGGCAGCCTGCGCCAGCAGGGCCTGATCGATCAGATCTTGCAGCACCCGTTGCTCATCTTCAGGTGCAAGTTCCGTTCCCTGAGCAGCCTGGTACTGCGCCAACTCGGCGCGGTATTCCGCCAGGCTGATCTCCCAACCATCGATGATCGCCGCCAGGGGTTCGGGCGTCGCAGGGTTCGGCGTGGCAGTCTCTGTAGGGGAGGCCGGCGCTTCCGGCGAGGCGCCTTGCAGCGCTGCGCTCGGCGTGGCGGCAACCGTGGATTGTCGCGGCAGAGCAGGCTTACAGGCCGCCAGCAAGGCAAACAGCACGCCCAGCCTGAGCAACGCTTTGATGTAAAATAATGGGCGTACTCTTGCCCGAAGATGGATTGCCAAGCGATTCATCGCAAGGAATTATACCTGCATTTCGGAGACGGTCAAAAAGAGGCAGTAGAGACACCGATGTTGCGCGATCTTCTGCACACCCTGGTGCGGGCTTTATTCCGTTTGTTTTGTCGCCTGGAGGTCATCGGCTTGGAAAACATTCCCCCGCAGGGAGGGGCAATTCTGGCGGCCAATCACCTGAGTCGATTGGATTCGGCGCTGGTGTTCGCCGTGGTCGAGCGGCGCGATGTCACAGCGCTGGTGGCCGACACGTACCGGCGCAACTGGCTGCTGCGGCCGCTGATCGAAGCGGTGCACGGCATCTGGATCAATCGAGAGCAGGCCGATTTCCAGGCGCTGCGCGCGGCGCGCGATTATCTGCGCCAGGGCGGCCTGCTGGGCATCGCCCCAGAGGGCACCCGCAGCCGCAGCGGGGCGCTGAAAGAGGCCAAGACGGGCGTCGCCTACCTGGCGGATAAGGCCAATGTTCCGGTGGTGCCGGTGGCGCTATGGGGGACGGAAGCGGCGGTCGCCCGCCTGTTGCGTCTGCGCCGGCCAGACCTGCATATCCGCTTTGGGAAGCCCTTTTGCCTGCCGCCGCTGACGCCCGGCGACCGCAGCGCGGCGCTGCAGCGCAACACCGACGAAATCATGTGCCGCATTGCGGCGCTGCTGCCGCCAGAGTACCGCGGCGTTTACGCCGATCACCCGCGCCTGGCGCAACTCCTGGCGCAGGGCAGCCCCGTCTAAACCACAGGAGTTTTGTCACAGCCCAAAGGATACGAAGCTCTCTTACTGGCGGCTGGCAGATCGGTTATACTCGGAGCCAGCATTTACCACAACAGAAACAAGCGAGGTCGATGATGACCCTGGAAGAAGAAAAAAAACGTTGGGAAGAGCAAGTCCTGCAGCCTGTGCTCAAGCGCTTTCCAGAGCGCCGGCCAGAGTTTCGCACCTTCTCCGACATTCCGCTGCCGTTGCTGCTGACGCCGCCCGACCCCGACCCGGACTACATGGAAAAGCTCGGCTTCCCGGGCGAATATCCCTTCACCCGTGGGGTGCAGCCCAGCATGTACCGCGGCCGCTTCTGGACCATGCGCCAGTACGCCGGATACGCCACTGCGGAAGAGTCCAACCGGCGCTACCGCTACCTGCTCTCGCAGGGCCAGACCGGGCTATCAGTAGCCTTCGATTTGCCCACCCAGATCGGCTACGACGCCGACGACCCGATCGCCATGGGCGAGGTGGGCAAAGTGGGGGTTTCGATTTCGTCGTTGGAGGACATGGCGACGCTGTTTCAAGAAATCCCCCTGGACAAAGTCTCCACCAGCATGACCATCAACGCCCCGGCGTCGATCTTGCTGGCGATGTACATCGCCGTCGCCAAACGCCAGGGCGTCGAACCGCGCCAGTTGCGCGGCACCATCCAGAACGACATCCTGAAGGAGTACATCGCCCGCGGCACCTATATCTTCCCCCCTGCCCCGTCGATGCGCCTGATCACGGATGTGTTCCGCTACTGCCAGGCAGAAGTGCCCCATTGGAACACGATCAGCATCTCCGGCTACCACATCCGCGAGGCCGGTTCGACGGCGGTGCAGGAGGTGGCCTTCACCCTGGCCAACGGCATTGCCTACGTCCAGGCCGCCATCGACGCCGGGCTGGATGTGGACAGCTTCGCCGGGCAGATCTCCTTCTTCTTCAACGCCCACAACAACTTCCTTGAGGAAGTGGCCAAATTCCGCGCCGCCCGGCGCATGTGGGCGCAAATCATGCGCCAGCGCTTCAAGGCGCAGAAGCCGGCCTCGTGGATGCTGCGCTTCCACACCCAGACCGCCGGATCGACCCTGACCGCCCAGCAGCCCGAAAACAACGTGGTGCGGGTGGCGCTGCAGGCGCTGGCGGCGGTGCTGGGCGGCACCCAATCGCTGCACACCAATTCGATGGACGAGGCGCTGTGGCTGCCAACCGAAAAAGCGGTGCGCGTCGCCCTGCGCACCCAGCAGATCATCGCCTACGAATCCGGCGTAGCGGACACCGTGGATCCCCTGGCTGGCTCTTATGTCATCGAGTACCTGACGGACGAGATCGAACGCCGCGCCAGCGAATACATCCAGCGCATCGACGAGATGGGCGGCGCGCTGGCGGCCATCGAGCGCGGCTACATCCAGGATGAGATACAGAACGCCGCATACGCCTTCCAGCAGGCGGTGGAACGCAAAGAGGAGGTCGTGGTGGGCGTCAACGCCTTTCAGGTGGACGAGCAGGTGGAGCTGGAGCGGCTGAAAGTCGATCCGGCCATCGAACAGAGTCAGCGCGCCCGCCTGAGCGCCCTGCGCGCCCGCCGCGACGCCCAGCGCGCCAGCGAGCTGCTGGCGCGCCTGGAGAACGCCGCCCGCGGCGGCGAGAACCTGATGCCGGTGTTGATCGCCTGCGTGGAGAACGACCTCACCCTGGGCGAGATCTGCGGCGTGCTGCGCGGCCTGTGGGGCGAATATCACCCGCCGGCCTGGGTATAAGGTTGTCAACCCACGGGGTCGCAGAGCATTCAAAAACTCTGTGACGCTGTGGTTCCATAAAAGCAAGGAGTCCGGGTATGCCTAAGGTTTTACGCATTGACCATGTCGCCGTGCTGGTGGACGATCTGGAGAAGACGCTGTCCTTCTGGCGCGACGCGCTGGGGATGGAGCTATCGCACGTGGAGGAGGTGCCGGCGGAGAAATCGGTGGTGGCGTTTCTGCCGGTGGGGAGCAGCGAAGTAGAACTGGTCAAGCCCACCACCACCGATTCCGGCCTGGCGCGCTATCTGGAAAAGCGCGGCCCAGGGATGCACCACATCTGCCTGCAGGTGGACGACATCCAGGGGATGCTGGAGCAACTCAAACAGGCCGGCGTGCAACTGATCAACGAAACGCCGTTGACCGGCCCCGGTGGGAAGCAGTACGCTTTCGTGCATCCAAAGAGCGCCAACGGCGTGATGGTGGAGCTGTATCAACTGCCCAAGTGACTGTTGGGAAGCAACTCCCTCAATACCAGGTGCAATGCACTTTCGGAACGTGCATTGCACCTGGGTTTTCTTATGCTATAGGGGAAACCAGTATACGATTGTGCCGAGTTGATCGGTGTGCACCTCGTAGCGCTGGCCGCTGTATCCCAGGATGATGCGGTAGCCGGGCACGATCGCCGGCGCGCACACGACGCCCGGCTGCGGGATGCCCAGGCAGGTGTCGGGCCACTGCACTGCCTCCACGCCGATCAGGTTGAAGCGCGCCGGATTGACGCCGATATCGATCCCCAGGCGGATGCGCGCCGCCTGCACCGCGGGCAGGCTCTCCCAATCCGGGGTGGGCGGGGGCGCCGCGCCGCGGCGGATCGAGGGCACCAGCCAGAAGGCGTTGGCGTCGGCCGAGCGCCCGTTGTTCACCACCCGCAGGATGAACTGCACCGACTGCCCGGCCAGGCCGGATAGGTCGATGTCCAGGCGAGTCAATCGGCCGTCGCTCACCTCGCGCCAGGAGCCCAGGTTGCGCACCCGGTCGCCGGCTGCCTGATAGTCCACGATGAAGGTCACATCACAACCCGGGCTGCGTTCCAGGCAGCCGATATCGGCCATGAAGCGGTCGCCGCTCTGCACCCGGTAGGCTGGATAGGCGCCGGAGATCTCGCCGCCGCGGCCAGCTTCGGGCCGCGTCCACAGGGCAGGCTCGTTTTCGAGCTTGCCGGTCTCCAGGCGCGGGGCGTCGAGCAGGACGATCGAGCCCTGGTCGCTGGCGGGGTTGCCCGGGCAGGGCAGGGCGCGGCTGCTGTTGCGCCACACCGCGCTGCACATATTGGCGACGAAGTCATACGGGAACGGCCCGGGGGTGTATCGCACGGTGATCTCCACCCAGAACGGGCGGTTGGCCGCCGGCCCAATGCCGAAGGTCTGGCCGCGGGGGTTGCTCAGCATCCAGTTGCTGCGGTAGCGGCCCGGTGAGGAAGGGGCGATGAAGTCGGCCGACAGGTCCACCGTCTCGCCTGGGCGCACCAGCGCCGGCATGGGGAAGACATCGCGGGTCTGGAAGCGGTCGCCGCTGACGAAGACCAGCGCATAGCTGGCGTTCCAGGCGCAGGAGCCTACGTTGCGGATGCGCCAGACCTTGGTGAAAGCCTGGCCGGGGTTGAACAGGGTGCCGTCCGGCACGGTGACATCCCGGACGAACTGCGCCGCGTCGCACGGCGGGGGCACCGGCGTGGGCGGCAGGCGCGTGGGCGGGATGGGCGTCGGCGGCATGGGCGTCGGCGGGATAAACGGCAGGGTGGCACTGGGCGGGATGGCCGTCGGGCTTTCGGTGGGCGGCAGCGGGGTGGGGCTGGGGAAACCGCCGGCGCCGGCCATCTGCGTCAACTGGGCGACGGCGGTCGCGCCGGCGTCCAGCGTGGCCTGGGCCATCACCGTCTGCCAGGCGGCGGTGTGGATGCTCTCCATGCTGGGCGGGGTGGGAATGACCTGCGGGAAGAGCACGCAGCCGCTCAGGGCCAGGATCGACAACAGCAAGGCGAAGAGGCGCAAAGGCCTGGGGAATTTCATTTTCGCGTCCATGGGGATCACACTCCAATCTCTTGGCTCGTCCAATAGAGAGACGAAAGCAAGGCCAGGAAGGTTCCCCAGGACGAGCGGATAGACCTCCCCTGCTGGGTAGCCAGCATCCCAACCAGCCTGCGCCGAAAGGCCCGCTCCAACCTTCACCCAAAGCGAGCTACCAGAGGGAGCGGGCCCCGGCGGATTTACCCGCCTCAGTAGATATTTGGCTGGCGCGATGCTTAAGGCAGGGCGCCAACCGGGAACGGGCAGCGCTGGCTTTCGAAGATCGCGGCGCCGTCTCGCCTCCGTGAAGGTCGAGATTTACCGGCCGCGCTTCAGAGTCATGGGAGACCACCCGAAACCCCACATTGTTGTTGAAGTTGTCGGGGGTGTTCCTGTTGCGATAGGCGCACCGGGCGTTCCTTCGATTGTTGTTCCACGAGCCGCCCCGCACCCTGCTACCCGGCCCCACGCACCTATTGTATCTTATCCAGGCTCTTTTTCCAACCCCCCAACAGGCGACCGATTTCGGTGAGCATATTGGCGACATGCTCATACTGCCCGCGGCTGATCAGCTTCAAGTCATGGCACAAGCGCAGATGCGTGCGCAGCTTGTCCAGTTCGGCGTCGGCGGCTTCCAGCTTCTGGCGGGGGTCCGACTGGTGCACCGCTTCGATCAGCAACCCCTGGAAGCTCAGCGCCTCCTGCTGAAGCGCCGCAGCGATGACAAAGCGCTGCTGGCGCGGGAACCCTACCGTGAGCGGAATCAACCACTTGACGAAGTCATACGTCTTGCTGAAGATCGGCGATTGTTTCATCGTTTTTCTCGCTGGGCCTGCAGATGACCTGGCTGCTCAACAGCGCCCGGCGCAGCCCCCAGGTGTTGCCATGCGCGACATGAGCAATCCAGCCGTCGATCGAAGCGTTCAATTGCTTCAGGGTGATCTCCTCGGCGGCGTAAGCCCGCAACTGGCGCGCCAGACGGCGCTGGAAGGCCACGCCGTTGCGCCGCTTGAGCCGCCGGTGGAATGGATAGATCCGCCACCCCAGGAAGGGGATGCCCGTTTGCACCGGGAAGACCACCGCCTGCTCTTCGTGCAGCCTGAGGCGCAAACCGGCCAGAAAGCAGATGATCTGCTCCCGCCAGCGGCGCAACTCGGCTTTATCCGCCGAAAAGAGCAGGAAATCGTCCACATAGCGCACATACGCGCTGCAGCGGAGCTGACGTTTGACAAACTGGTCGAGCGGATCGAGATACACGTTGGCCCAGAACTGGCTGGTCAGGTTGCCAATCGGCAGTCCAACAGGCCGCAACAGGTCAAACAGATCGTCGCCGGGAAACAAACGCGGCGTGTACTGGTCGCGATGGATGCCAGCCCCGCTGGACAGGATCTGTTCGCACAGCCAGAGCGCCTGGCGGTCGGCGATCACCCGCCCCAGCCCGGCAAGCAAGATGGCGTGATCGATGCTGGGGAAGAAATGCTCGATGTCGCATTTGAGCACATACGGGTAGCGGCGGGCGAAGGCCTGGGCGCGATTCAGGGCGGCATGGGTGCCTTTGCCCTTGCGGCAGGCGTAGGAATCGCGGCTAAAGCGCCGCTCGAACAACGGCTCGATCACCTGACACAGCGCATGATGCACCACCCGGTCGCGGAACGGCGCCGCCGAGATCAGCCGCGGCTTGGGGTCATAGACATGGAAGTTGTCGTACTCCCCAGGGGTGTAGGTCTGCGAGCGCAGTTCGGCCTGCAGCGCCAGCAATTCCTCTTCTAAGCGATATTCGAAGCTGGCGACCGATTCCTTGCTACGTTTGCCGCGCGCCGCCAGGTGGAAGGCCTGGAGCAGGTTCGCGAAGGCGCAGATGCGCGGGTAGAGGTTCTTGAAAGTCTTCATCGTTTAACAATTTCGCTGGGGGCTACGCCCCCAGACCCCCCAGAAAACAGCTCCCAGCAGCCAGCGCCCAGCAGGCAGCAGGCAGAACTAGCCAGGGGAGACCACCCGAAACCCCACATTGCCGAGGAAGTTGTCGGGGGTGTTCCAGTCGCGATAGGCGCACCGGGCGAGCCTACGATTGAGGCTCCACGAGCCGCCCCGCACCACCCGGAACTTCTGGCCGAAGTCGTCCGAGGCGCCTGGGTCGCCGCCCGGGTAGGCCTGATACCAGTCGGCCGTCCACTCCCAGACATTGCCGCTGGCGTCGAAAAGACCATAGGGAGAAACGCCCTGCGGGTAAAGCCCGACCGGGGTGGTGGTCATCACATGTCCTTCCAGCGTGTTGCACCATTGCGGTTGAAAGGCATTTCCCCAGGGGTAATTGCGCCCATCGACGCCGCGGGCAGCTTTTTCCCATTCCATTTCGCCGGGCAGGCGGAACGTCTTCCCGCTGACCGCCGAGAGCCAGGCGCAGTACGCCTCCGCTTCGTACCAGTTCACCCCTACCAGCGGCCTGCCAGGGCTGCTCAGCTCCGGGTCATCCCAGAAAGCCGGGCGGTCGAAGGGGCGCTCAAAGATTTGGACAGCGCGCTGCCGGGCGTCTTCATCCGAGAGGCTGATCACCTCCTGCCAGAAACGCAGGACAGCCGGATGCCATCCATATCGCGCAGCAATGGCCAGTAAACCTTGTCCCCTGATTTGCTCACGGAACTTCAACCAATCCTGGATAGCGCTGTCATGAGCATGCGGGCCGCCCTGTTTCCACTCCCGGCCTTGCGGGCTCCACCAGCGGTCCTGCTGGTAGCCTCCGTCCATAATAAAATAGCGGTACTCGGCGTTGGTAAGCGGATAGCGGCCGATGCGATAATCTGGCAGCCCAACCCGCCGTTTGGCGGTCTTTTCATTGGCAAAAGCCTGGGGGTCATCTGGTTCGCTGCCCAGCAGGAACACCCCCGCGGGCACCGGCTGCAGCGGCGGCAGGATGGCCTGTACCGCGCGTCCTTCGAACTCGAACGTGCGCACTTCAAAGTCCGGGTGCCCCAATTCGCCCAGCGCCAGGCCCGCAGCGATGCGAGAACGCAGATGAGCGGCAGGGCTGTGCTGGCGGGCAAGCAAGCGGGCGCGAGTTTCTTGCGCCAATTGGGCAAGGTCTTCGCGCTGCTGACCAATCTCTGCCAGGCAGCGCCCTGCCAGGGGCAGGTTGCGCCGCCGCACCGCTGCGATGAAAGCGAGAGCGTCCTTTCCGGCCAGGCTGGCGGCCATGATCACCGTCTCCTCCCAGCCGGTAACCGGCGGCGGCGGAATGGCCCGGCCGAAGTGCAACCGCTGAGGCCAAAACTGCCATTTGCGCCAGCGCACCCCCAGCCGAAGCAGGAACCAGCGCCAGGAACGAAAGAGATCTTTCAGGCGTCGGGCAGCGAAATATTCCTGAAGCAGGTGATGGTAAAACGCATAGCCGGGCTGGTCGCCTTTCCGGCCCTGGAGAGTGGTGTTTTCCAGGATATGTGCGTCCAGGGCCAGTTTCAAGATATCCTCCATGCTGAGCGGCATGCCTGGAAGTCTGCCAGGGTTCAGCCGTCGGGCGGCAGCCTGACTCAGGCCGGTGCCCTCGCCTCGCTGCTGCATCACAAAGCCCAAAAGGCTCAAGGCGTCCATAGCCGCGCTGAACGTGCCAAACGGATCGGCGGTGAGGTGCGACGGCTGACGGCCTTCGCTCAGCTCCCAGTCCAGCAGGCGGCGTGCCAGGCCGCCCATCAACTGCGCACGGTTCTCGTTCAGCCCTTGACCTTCGGCGCAGTTGTCGGCCAGCAGCGAGAGCATGAAGGGGTTGCGCGCCAGCCTTTCGAAGCGCTGATCGCCGGAGCGCAGGCGGCGCTCAAAATCACCCCAGTAGCGACCCGACTGCTCCGGTCCAAAGCGCTGCTCGAAGTAGCGGCGCATCTGATCTCGATCCAGAGTCTGCACATGCACCTCGGGCAGGCGGAGCGATGAGACGTAATCGGCGGTGCGGCAGGTGAAGACAGCCCAGTTTGGCTCCGGCAGATCCCGGTTGGCCCAATGCGACCAAAGCTCGATGCGCTGCGCCCGATCCGCCTTGGGCATCTGGTTCAGGCCATCCAGCAAAAAGCAGACTTTTCCTTGCTGGATCGCCTCGCCATAGGTTTCGGCCAGCCCGCCGTTCTGCCATTCCACGGACAGAAACTCGGACGGATTGCGCTGGCCGGTAAATTTGAACAGATCCACCCGCAGTGGGATTTTGGCGCCGACAGGGTCGCGCAGACGCTCGCGCGCCAGATCGAGCGCCAGCCGCTCCAGGGTGGTGGTCTTTCCCGCCCCAGGCTCGCCCAGAATCACCAGCCGGGTTTTGTTATGTACGGTGATCGCTTCTCGCAGATCGCTCAACGGCAGCCCCGCTGGGCTGATACCCTGGTCTGCGGCATCGGTCATGCGCAACGTCGGTTCCAAGAGCAGCCGGCCGCTCAGGGGCAGATACATGCGCTCCCAGCGGGCGTACAGGCGGTCCAGGGTAAAACGCACCAGGTAAATTTCTTCACGCCGCTGAGGTTCCGCGCCGCGCTGCAGAAGTCCAAGATGGCCGGTGTATTCAGGCGGAATTTCAAGTATGCTGCCATCTGCGCCGACCATGTGAATCGCCGCCAATTGGCGGCGGCGCTCGATTATTTGCAGGGTAACTTGCGGGTCACGCAAGCGCTCCAGGATTTGCGCCAGCAGCGCCTCGACTTGCGAGAGATCGGCAAGATTGTACTGGTTGCCCAGGATGATATCGCGCCTTGCTTTTAAATCCCCGACGATCTTGGGCCCTTGGACGGTATCCCCGTGACGCTCTTTCCCGCCTATCTGCACACTTCCACCAGGCGGCACCTCCAGCTTCGGAAGCACCACTCCGCCATTTGCCACACTGCCCACATCAAGATCAATTTTAGTCTCTGATGTTGCAGGGCTGACCGCTTTCACTGCCGCCCCGCAGAGGTGGCAGTAATTCGACCCTTCTCTCAATTCCGCCTGACATTTCGAGCAGATCATTTGCGCGTCCCTGGTTAGACCCACCACTAAGTATACCGCCGATGGGGCGCAAGCTACAAAATTGGCCGTTCGATCAAACTTTAGCCTCCAAAGACCTTTATCGCCATCCCCGCCAGGCCTGCCAGGGTAGCTCCCAGACCAACGGCAGACTGCACTGCGCCGGCGATCAAGTCCATGGTGGCTTTTGCGCTGGCCAGTTCAGCAGTGATGCGCGTTCCCTTCGGTTCGGGCTTTTGCGCTTCCTCGATCGCCTGTTGAACCTGTCTCTGGATGATCTCTACCATTTGCGCCTGCTGCAGGGTCAATTCGGAGTGTTGCTTCAACGCGGCGATTTGCGCCTGAAGTAAGGACAGGGCTTGGACAAACTCTGCAGGGGTTTGGATGTTGGCTATCCGTTGATCTTGCAAGTTGTACTGGTCGCCAAAGATCACATCCCGTCGGGCATGGACATCCCCTTGAATGAACACGCCCCGACCCACCGCCAGCGCTTTTTTCTGAGCTTTCCTTCGACTCTTGCCTGAGCTTTCGGCCATTGTTTGATCCTCCTCACGTTGCTCCACCCCGGTCAGAAATGCGCCTGCTGGGAGAATTCCTACCCCTTCAACGCGCCGGCCAGGATGCCGCGGATGAAGTAGCGGCCCAGCAGCAGGAAGAACAGCAGCGGCACCAGCACCGCGATCAGCGCCGCCGCCATCTGCAGGTTGTACACCACCAGCGTCGTCCCTTTGGCCTCCGCCATCACCACCTGCACCGTCTGGGTGGTGGGCGTCGCCAGCGAAAGCGCCAGGAAGAATTCGTTCCACACCTGGGTGAAGATGATGATCGCTACCGAGACGTACGCCGGCATCGAGACGGGCGTGACGATCTGGAAGAAGGTCTGGATTTTGGACGCCCCATCCACTTCGGCGGCCTCCTCCAGCTCACGTGGGACGGACAGGAAGAAGGTGCCCATCAGCACCGAGGCCAGCGGCAGGTTGAGCACCAGGTAGCTGATGATCAGCCCCATGTACGCCAGCAGGCTGGACTGCAACTGCAGGCTCGCCAGCAGCCCGTTGAAGCGGGCGACGATGGTGACCAGCGGGATGATGATCGCCTGATAGGGCAGGTACAGGGCGATGCCCACCAGCACGAACAGGATGCGCACCAGCGTTGACCTGGAGCGGCTCAGAAAATAGCCGGACAATCCGCCGAAGAAGGCCGAGAGCACGGTGACCGAAAACGAAATGATGATCGAGTTCAGCAAGCGCGGCATCATCTGGGTGCGGAAGCGCGAGCTTCCGAACAGCACCTCGACGTAATTCGAGAACTGGGGTTTGAGCGTGGGCACCAGGTAATTCCCCATCGTCACCTCTTCGATCGACTTGAGCGAGGTGATCACCATAATGTAGATCGGCAGCAGGTAGGCGCAGCTCAGCAGCACCAGGGCGATCAGGACGATGATTTTCAGGGTCGTGCTGCGGCTTTTCATTCGAACCACTTCCTCAGTGCGTAGATGGTGTAAGGAATGACCAGGATGAAGGCGATCAAGAAGATGATCACGCCGATGGCCGCGCCCATCGAGACCAGGTGCTGCTGGAAGGTGGCCATGAACATATACAGCGAGAGCACATCCGTGGATATCCCCGGCCCGCCGAAGGTGACGATATAAACGATATCGAAGACTTTCAGCGTGGAAATCAACAGCAGCGAGACCAGCACCAGGATGCCTGAGCGAATGTTGGGGATAATGATCGAGAACAGGATGCGCAGCTTCGAAGCGCCGTCCACCGTGGCGGCTTCGATCATCTCCTGCAGCTCCGAAGTGCGAAAGGATGACTGGACGATGATGACGGCAAACCCCAGATACTGCCAGATGAAAATCAGGATCAGCCAGTAGGTGGCCGTGTCTGGATTGGTGGTGAAGCGCAGGGGCGAATCGATCCCCAAAAAGCCCAGGATAATATTGAAAACCCCTCGCTTTGGCTCATACATCCAGGACCAGATCGTGCCGGTGACGATGAACGACATCGCCACCGGATACAGGATCAGCGTGCGGGTATAGGACTCGACTGCCGGGAAGGGCGCCAGCTCCAGCAGATACGCCAGGAAGATCGCCAGGATGACCGTGGGCACCACGCCGCCGATCAGCCACTTGATATTGTTGCGCACATCCACCCAGAAGCGGACGTTCTTGAAAAGCTGCTCATACCACTTGAAGCCGACGAGCTCGTAATTCGCCGCAATCCCTGACCAGTTGGTCAGCGAGACGTAGAAGGTCCAGATCAGGGTGCCATAAAGGATGAAAAGAAACACCAGCAACGGCGCCAGGAAGACCAACAGCTCGACGAACGTATAGCGATCGCGGCGATATTTTTGTGTCTGTGCTTTTTTCACCCTGCCATCCTTAGTCGTGCGATGATTGAAGCAGGCTGCGAAAGCCATATTTTGGTAGGGATGCAAATGATTGCATCCCTACCAAAACCAATGCTACAGCTTACTCAAGCGAGCAAGCGCCGATTTTACGGCCACTGATACCAGGCCGAAGCTTCCTTGACGTTGAACTGCTGGAACAGGCTGCTGACCTGCTGAATGGTCGCATCCACGTTCGGTTGCACCAGGAAGGACGAGATGGCGTTCCAGTATTCCGAGGTGAATGAGGACGGCGCAATCGAACCGTGCTGATCCAGGATCAGCTTGCCGGGGTTATCGCGCACGTACTGCATCAGCTCCTGGCGGATCGGATCGGGGAACTCCTTCGGGTCGATATCCGTGCGGGCAAACAGACCGCCCTGGATGACGTCGGTGGGGATCTGCAGCTCGGGCGAAGCCACCACCTCCAGCCACTTCATGGTGGACTCGGGGTTCGGAGCGCCCTTGGCCAGGCCGTAGGTATCCGGGTGGAAGAGCAGGATGCGCTCGGGCTTCTGCGGGAAGGTGACTGCGCCGAAGGTCTCGCCGGCCTTCCAGCCGCCGCCCTTCTCCAGCGCGCCGATCGCCCAGGTACCCATCAGGGTCATCGCCGCGGTGCCCTGCGGCAGCAGGGCGGTCGCCTGATCCCAGGTCAGACCGGAGTGATCGGTGTTGAAGTAGGGCGTCAGGGCGGCGAACTTCTCCAGGGACTTCTTGAACGGCTCGAAGGTGGCCGGATCCAGCTCGCCCTTGTAGAACTTGACATAGTTCTCCGGGCCGGCCTCTTCCATGAAGACGGCATCGAAGACGAAGGCGTCGCCCCATTTCTCCTTGGAGCCCAGGCCGATGCAGGCCATCTCGGGCTTGGCGGCCTTGATCGCTTCGCAGGTGGCGACCAACTCATCGTAGTTGGTCGGCGGGGTGAGCTTCAGTTCATCGAACAGCGCCTTGTTGTAATACAGGATGTTCTGGATGTGCATGTTCAACGGCACCACGTAGGGGTGACCGTTGACGGTGACGGCCTTGGCCAGCGGGCCAGGGATCTTGTTGGCGTAATCCAGCTTGGCCCACAGCTCATCCAGGGGTTCGAGCTGGCCGGCATCCACGTAGGCCTTCAATTCGGCGCCGCCCAGGGTCTGGAAGGTGTCGGGCGGGAAGCCGGCGGTCATACGCGCCTGCAGCACCACGCGCTGGTTCACACCGCCGCCGCCTGGGGTCGGGTTCTCGACGATCTTGACCTCGGGGTACTTGGCTTTCATTGCCTCGTACATGGCGTCCGCGGCCTCGCGCTCGCCGGGGGCGGTCCACCAGTTGAAGATGATCAGCTCGGGCGCCTTCGGCTCAGGGGTCGCCTCGACCACCACCGTGGTGACGACCTCTTTCACCTGGGGCGTACCGGCCACCTCGACCACCTCGGTGACGACCTTCTCCACCACCACGGTCTTGACCACCTCGACCGGCGCCGGCGCGCAGGCGGCCAGGATCATGCTGAAGATCATCAGGGTGGAGAGCAACACAGATAGCTTTTTCATGGGTTACTTCCTCCTCCTACAATCAGGATTGTGCTTTGTTTGTACTTGCAAGGCTTGAAAAACGTGAGATGGGGTGTTTTGATAGGGTCAATCGCGTTGCGCTACCACCTCCTTGTTCACTGGTTTGCTGTCGCCCATCCACGGTTCCATAGCGAACCCGGCCTGGGAAAAGCAATTTCGTCTGTGCAGATAATCGGATTAGCGCTGACGGCTGCTGATCATTTCCATCGGTCAGCCAAAGAAAACCTTTCGGTTGCGTTGCTAAGCTGGACAATCAGATTAGCGGCAAGCTTAATTATTATTCACCCAAAAATTATTTTTGTCAAGCATCGTTCGATTGTTGTGAACAATGTCACAAAATGGATGCGCGGCAAATCCTGCATGCCGGCGCGGCCCGGCCCCCGAACAATCCAGGAAGTGGCAAATGGAGGCGCAGTTCAGGATGAATGACACATGACTTTTCGCCTGGCAATTGGAACAATAATTACCATCAACCGGGTAAAATCGCATCATTCAGTCGTCAGTCCCAATCAGGCTGAGCAGTCATCGTTACGGAGTGAGCAATGCTAGAGAGTATCGTCACCTGGGCCGAGATCGACCTGGACGCCATCGCCTTCAACGTGGCCGCGTTCAAACGCCATGTCGGAGAACGGGTCAAAATCATCGCCGTGGTCAAGGCCAACGCCTACGGCCATGGCGCAGCACCGGTGGCCAGGACGGCCTTGCAGGCCGGGGCAGAGATGCTGGCCGTGCACCGCGCCATCGAGGGCGCCGAGTTGCGCCGGGCGGGCCTGCAGGCGCCAATCCTGATCATGGGCTACACCCCGCCCGATGGCGCAGAGTTGATCGTCCAGCAGCGGCTGACGCCGAGCCTGATGACCATCGAATTCGCGCAGGCGCTCTCCGACCGGGCCTGCGCCGCGGGTGTGCGCGTCCCGGTGCATGTCAAGGTCGATACCGGCATGAGCCGCTACGGGCTGATGCCGGAAGAGGTGGTGGACTTCCTGCGCGCCCTCGCCCCGCTGCCGGGGATATCCATTGAAGGGCTGTTCACCCATTTCGCCACCGCAGACTGGGCCGATCCCACCTACACGCTGAAGCAACTGGCGCTATTCAATGAGGTGCGTCAGGCCGCGCACTCCGCAGGCTTTGCCCTACCGATGGTGCATGCAGCCAACAGCGCGGCGACGATGAAGCTGCCCCAGGCGCATTTCGACGCCGTGCGGCCGGGCATCGCCATGTATGGCCTGGACCCTTCCAGCGAATGGCCGCCGGTCTTCGAGATCCGCCCGGCGCTGACACTGAAGAGCAAAGTGAGCCGGGTGCGCACCCTGCCCGCCGGCGCAGGCGTCAGCTACAGCCGAACTTACGTCACCACGAAGCCCACCCGAGCAGCGTTGGTGCCGGTGGGCTACGGCGATGGCTACCACCGCAGCCTGTCCAACCGGAGTCAGGTGCTGATCCGCGGGCGGCGCGCCCCAATCATCGGCCGCGTGTGCATGGATCAGTTCGTGGTGGATGTCAGCGACATCCCAGACGTGCAGCAGGACGACGAAGTGGTGCTGATCGGGCAACAGGGAAGCGAGCGCATCAGCGCCGAGGAACTGGCTGCGCTGGCGGGCACGATCAACTATGAGGTGACCACCTCGCTGCTGCCGCGCGTGGCGCGGGTGTATCTACGCGGGGGTGAACAATTAATTGACAGAAACCCTGGGCGCGGTTAAACTTCTCACACCATGAGCAACTCATACCTCGATCGCGAACGCCAGTTCGAGGAATATTTGCGCGACGGCATCACTGCGGCAAAATCCGGTCAGCGCAAGCTGGCAGTGTCTTTGTTGAACCGCGCCATCTATCTGAACAACGGCGATGCCCGCCCGTACATCTGGCTTTCGGCGACCACAGATGATCCCCAAGAGCAAATCGAATATCTCGAGCGAGCCGTCGCCATTGATCCGACCAATGCTGCAGCGCGGCGCGGCCTGGCGCTGCTGACCGGCAAGATCGACCGCTCCCGAATGATGCCCGAAGGCCAGGGCATCGATCGGGCGCAGGAAGGCGTAGAAATCGAGGTGGATGGTCGATCGTTTGCCTGCCCGCGCTGCGGCGGACGGATGGCCTATCAAATCGCCGTCAAAAGCCTGGTATGCGAATATTGCGGCTATCAAGAGAGCGCGCCCGAACAACCGGCGCAGGCATTGCCCGCCGAACAGGTGCTCGATTTCGTCATACCTACCACCCGCGGACACCGTTGGACAGAGGCGCAGCAGCGCCTGACCTGCGAGCGTTGCGGCGCGCAACAGGTGCTGCCGCCTGGCCACAAGACGGCGGAATGCTCTTATTGTGGGTCAAATCAGCTGGTGGCTTCGGTGGAACAGGAAGAATTGATCGACCCACAAGCTATCGCTCTGATGCAAGTAGATCGACAACAGGCGCATAGATTGGCGCATAGCTGGCTGGGCAGCGGCTTGTTCGCACCCGATAACCTTTTCCATGCCGCTAACCGCCTGCAATTGCGCCCGGGGTATTACTCATGCTGGCTCTTCAACGGCATGGTCGAACTGCACTGGACGTGCGAAGTGGTGCAGGGAGATGGAAGTTTCAAGCATTGGACCGCCGCCAGCGGGACCGAATCTCGGTTTTTCGACGATGTGTTGGTCGCTGGCGTCAGAGCCATCTCTGATCGAGAATTACAGGCTGTCGGACCATTTCGGCTCGATGAGCTGAAAGATTTCAGCCTCGAATGCCTGGCCGGTTGGCCGACGATCTTATACGACCGCTCGCTTTCCGATGCTTCTCTGGCAGCCCGAGAACAAGTGCTACGTCAATTGCGACCGGCGACTTACCAGGAGATCCTGGCGGGACAAGAGAAGCGCAATCTCAACATTGGCAGCAGCGACTGGGGCGGGATCACCTTCAAGCATGTTCTGATCCCACTATGGATCGGTGATTACACGTTCCAGGGCAGGTCCTACCGCTTGTTAGTCAACGGTCAGACGGGAAAAGTCATCGGCGAAAAGCCCCATGATCGGCTCAAGCTGATCTTGGGCCTGTTGACGATATTAATGTTCATCTTTGGGGTACTCTTCCTGCTCTGGGTTATTTTCGGGGGCGGCTCCCTTTTCTAAGCCCCACATCCTCCTGAATGGATCAAATGACCGATATGTCACAACCGCTCAACTTTCAATCCATTATCATGGCTCTGCAAGATTTCTGGGCCCGGCAGGGCTGCTTGATCTGGCAGCCTTACTATACACAGGTCGGCGCGGGGACGATGAACCCGGCCACCTTCCTGCGCGTGCTGGGTCCGGAGCCATGGAATGTTGGCTATGTCGAGCCTTCGATTCGCCCGGATGACGGGCGCTACGGCGAAAACCCAAACCGCATGCAGATGCACTACCAGTTCCAGGTGATCCTCAAACCTGATCCGGGTAATCCTCAAGAAATTTACCTTAAGTCATTAGAGGCGCTGGGGATCGATCCTCGTCAGCACGATATCCGTTTCGTAGAAGATAACTGGGAGTCGCCCGCCCTGGGCGCCTGGGGCCTGGGTTGGGAAGTCTGGCTGGACGGGCAGGAGATCACCCAATTCACCTACTTCCAGCAGGCAGGCGGCCAGACGCTCGATCCGGTTTCTGTAGAGATCACCTATGGGTTGGAACGCATCGCCATCGCCCTGCAGGGCGTGGACAATTTTCGGGATATTCGATGGAACGATACCCTGACCGATGGCGACGTCAACCTACAGGCCGAGCAAGAGCACAGCAAATATTACTTCGAGATCGCCGATGTCGAGCGATTGCGCCAGATGTACGATCTCTTCGAAGCCGAGGCGAAATCCTGTCTGGAAAACAGGCTGGTGCTTCCGGCGCACGACTATGTGCTCAAGTGCTCGCACACCTTCAATGTGCTCGATACGCGCGGCGCAGTCGGCGTAACCGAGCGCCAGGCGATGTTCGGACGGATGCGCGAACTCTCCCGCCGCGTCGCCGAGGCCTATCTGGATCAACGCCAGCAGTTGGAGTTTCCATTCTTGCGCGAAGCTGAAGAACAGGCTCGCGGGAGAGCGGGCAAGCCGCAAATCGCAAGCGGCGCCCATCGCTTGCAGGTCAGCGCTCAGTCGCACGCGCCACTATTGATCGAAATCGGCACCGAAGAACTACCCGCGGGCGACCTGGAAGCTGTGCTGGAGCAACTGCGCGTGCGCGTCCCCGAATACCTGGCCGACCTGCGACTATCGCACGGCGCGCTGCGCATCCTGGGGACGCCGCGCCGCCTGGTCATCCACATCGAAGATTTGGCCGCAGTGCAGGCCGACCTGGAGCAGGTGATCAAGGGACCGCCCGCCGCCCGCGCCTTCGGGCCGGATGGCTCGCCGACCCCGGCGGCGGAAGGTTTTGCGCGCAGCAAAAATGCGACCCTGAGCGACTTACAGGTGCGCGAGATGGACGGTGGGCGCTATGTCGTCGCAGTTGTGCGTCAGGCCGGGCGGCCTGCAGTGAGCGTCCTGGCCGAAGCGCTGCCGTCCTGGATCGCCGGGCTGCGCTTCGAGAAATCCATGCGTTGGAACAGCAGCAATGTCGCTTTTTCACGCCCGATCCGCTGGCTTCTGGCGATTTACGGCAGCGGGGAGGACTGCCAGGTGGTGCCCTTCGAATACGCCGGGTTGATCTCTGGCGATACGACTCGCGGCCTGCGTTTTCGAGAACCGCAGGAGCAGCAAATTCGCTCGCCGCAGGAATATTATGACTTCCTGTCCGCTCAGGGCATCTTGCTCGACCCGGATGAGCGCCGCGCCGCGATCCGCTCTCAGATCGAGCGCCTGGCTACCGAAGTGGGTGGCGCCATCCCCGAAGATGCGGATTTGCTCAGCGAGGTGACCAATCTGGTCGAGGCGCCCACAGCGCTGCGCGGCGCATTCGATCCGCAGCACCTCAAGCTGCCGCGCGAGGTGTTGATCTCGGTGATGAAGAAACACCAACGTTACTTCCCGGTGCTATCGGCCGACGGCTCAGGTGAGGCGATGCTGCCCTAC
This sequence comes from uncultured Anaerolinea sp., assembly GCA_964503145.1. Taxonomy (GTDB): domain Bacteria; phylum Chloroflexota; class Anaerolineae; order Anaerolineales; family UBA4823; genus RBG-16-57-11. Next base: position 182,877 of record CAZCYV010000002.1, read on the forward strand.
TTCATTGCAGTGCGCAATGGCGACGGTCAATTCTTGGAGATTGTCACAAAGGGCAACGAGCACGTCATCCGGGCGCGCTTTGCGGATGCGGATTTCTTCGTCCGCGACGATATCAAGAAGCCCCTGCAAGATTATCTCCCGCGCCTGGATACGCTGATGTTTCAAGCCAAGTTAGGTTCGATGCTGGACAAAACCCGCCGCATCGTCTTGCTGGTGGATGATCTGGCGCGCCAGATCGGCCTGGACGAAGCGGAGCTTTCCATTGCCAAGCGGGCAGCCGAGCTGTGCAAGGCCGACCTGGCAACCAAGATGGTGGTTGAGATGACCTCGCTGCAGGGCCAGATGGGACGCTATTACGCCCTGCAGTCGGGCGAAAAGCCCGAAGTGGCGCAGGCGATCTTCGAGCACTATCTGCCGCGCTACACCGGCGACCAGACCCCCGCCAGCCGACCCGGCCTGGTGGTCGGCCTGGCCGATCGACTGGATAGCCTGGTGGGTCTCTTCGCAGCCGGACTGGCCCCTTCCGGTAACAAGGATCCCTTCGCTCAGCGCCGCGCTGCGCTGGGGCTGGTTCAGAACCTGATCGCCTGGAACCTGGACTTCGACCTGCAGAATGCCCTGACCGCGGCCGCTTCGCACCTGCCCATCGCTGCCAATCCGGAGAGCCAGCAAGCGGTCTTTGAATTCATTGTCGAACGCCTGCGCTATACCCTGTTGGAGCAGGGAGCGCGTTACGACGCCGTCGACGCTGTGCTGGCGGCCCAGGCGAACAACCCGGCGAGCGCTGCTCGCGCAGTGAAAGCTCTGGAGGCCTGGATCCATCGGCCGGATTGGAACACCATCCTGCCAGCGTATGCCCGTTGCGTGCGCATCACCCGAGATTATCCCCAGCGCTTTCCGGTCGAAGAGCAATACTTCGTCGAGCCGAGCGAGAGGGCGCTATATCAGGCGCTCCTCGCTGCGGAGGCGGCCAGGCGCGCCGCGGGGTCGGTGGACGATTTCTTGAATGCTTTCCTTCCGATGATCCCTGTCATCAACCGCTTCTTTGACGATGTATTGGTGATGGCCGAGGACGAGCGTCTGCGATGCAATCGGCTGGGGCTTTTGCAGCGCATCGCCGCCCTGGCACAGGGCGTGGCTGATTTCTCTCGCCTGGAAGGTTTCTAATCGAGTCAAGGAACCCCATTTTCGCCTAAGGCGAGATCACCTGCCTGATTTGAGATCTCCCCGGGATACCCGGGGAGATCTCAGTTCAGGTTACAGCGACGCAAGACTCTACGGGTGAGCATCTGGATCAGTGACGTAAGTATTTCTACAATCTTGACCCAAATGCACATATATAGATTTTTCACAAAGATTTTATGCCATATGTGGTGGTATTTCTTGACACATCGAAAAAGTTGTGATATTTTTCGACTGTCCCAGCTTACAGTTTTGTAAGGCTCCTATCAAAATCGAAAACCCAAACAACAACATAATACGGAGGATGAACCATGTCTATCGCTCAGGTCGTCTATCGCATATCGACTGACAATGATTTCGCCGATCAATGGCGCCTCGACCCTGAGGGAGCCCTCGCCAAGCGCGGGTTGTGGTTGAGCAACGAGGAACTGGCCTTCTTGAAGGCTGGTCTGAAGCGCAACGGTCAAGGGGATGAGGTCAGCCTGGCCGATATCCTGCGCAAGGCCACCAACTGGAGGTAAGCCATCTTAATATCGACCCAGGGGGCCCGCATTGCTTCGATCAGGAAACTGATCGAGCAAAGTTGGTCAACATCTGGCGCATGGCCTGAGTTTGTGCAGGTCATGCGCCTTCCTTTGCAGCACGAGTCAGGCGGCAATGACCCCTCTCAATGGGCGTTGCTGCCGGGATTGTGCTGTCAGGCGGCTGGAGGGGAGGCGCGCTTCGCCGACCCTATCGGCGCCGCCTGGCTGCTATTCTATGCTGCCGCCCACGTGATGGACAGCCTGGAGGATCAGGATGATCCGGACCCCTGGTGGGCAGAGCTTGGCGCTGGGTCGGTGATCAACGCGGCGACAGGCCTATACTTCAGCGCCTGCCTGGCGTTGCAAGCGTTAAACGCTTTGCCATTGGATAGCCAGACCATTCAGCAGGTCACCAGGCAGGTTTTACTACCTTTCCTGGTGATGTGCAGCGGACAGCATCATGACCTGCTTCACCCCTCCCCGACCCTGGAACAATACTGGCGCATCGCTGAGGCTAAGTCGGGTGCCTTTTTCGCCATGGCATGCCAGACGGGCGCGCGCCTGGCCACGACCCAACCAGAGATCATCAATGGCTTCCAGCAGTTCGGCCTGCATCTGGGCCTATTGCTCCAGATCCTGGATGATCTACAGGATTTCAACGAACTGAGCCGCGGCAAACTTCTGGCAAACCCGCGCAGCCTGTCCCGGTCTCTGCCGGCGGTCTATCTGCGGGAAGTAAGCTCCGATCCAGTCAAAGAGCGTTTCGATGCGCTGCTTTCTGAGGCAGATGCGAATCCCGCCGCAGTCGTTGAGCTTACCCAAATCATTGAGCAGAACGGGGGAGTGCTTTATCTGCTGGTGGAGATGGACAAACACTATGACATGGCGTTGGCTGGCCTGGATCTGGCTGACGCGCGCCCCCCGGCTCGAGAGGCGCTGGTAGCAGCGCTGAACAAGTTGCACTCGCCCCTTTCCTGATCTGAGCGCCTAATCTCATCGATCACCGGTTGACCTTGTGCTAGAATATGGGGGGTGACACTCTTGGGCAAGGCAATTTTTCGCGCGTTTTCCCAGCGCCTCAGCGTGATTTCTTTCCTGTTTGCGCTGGTCGTGTTTGCTTTCATGGGATGGGCCACTCTCTTTTTAGTGGGATACCCGGATGATGGCCTAGGCACCCTGGAAGCGGATGGGTATATCCGCTCGCTGCGACACGATGGGCCAGCGATCGACAAACTACAAGTAGGGGATGTAATCCTCTCGATCGAGAATGGCGAGTCGAATGCCCTATCCATTTACTATCCCGAATTGGGCAAGCATGTGGGCGATACAGTGACGTTTTGGGTCAAGCGACAGGGGTTTGTGATTCCAGTCACCATCGAACTTGCACCGCCTTCTCTGAACTTGATCGCTGTTCGCATTGCCCCGATCCTGGTAGCGCTCGCTTTCTGGCTGGTTGGCCTGATTGCTGGGGCCTTCAGGCCAATCAGTCGCGGGGCAATTGTGTCCTTCATGTGGTTTCAATCCAGCGCGCTGGCTCTGACCGCTGGAGCTGTTTCAATCACCGGGTCGAGATGGGATTCGCTCATATTCAACAGTTTGTTATGGATCCTCGGCCCCTTATCGGTCCATTTTCACCTGTACTTTCCTCAGACGGCCCGATTCAAAGGCCGTAGGATTCTACTGGCTGGTCTGTATGTGATCGGGCTTTTGGGGGCATTTTTACATATTTTTACGGCTTTCTCCGAATGGGATTTTCGGGGGCTGGTTGAGTCCTTTCTCTCCTATGATCTTCTATTCCTGGCCTTCAACCTTCTAGCCGTTGTGGCTCTGCTGTTCTACAGTTATCGAAACGCCCAGGCGCCAGGCGCGCGCGGCAAGGTGCGCCTGATATTTCTTGGAGGCGGGCTGGCAGCGCTGCTGTTCGTTTTGCTCACGATCCTGCCGGATTTCTGGATTGGGCAAGAGTTGATTCCTTACCCAATGGCCTTTCTGCTGTTAACGCTGCTGCCGCTAAGTTATGCCTATGCTATCTTCCGGCTAAATCTCATTGAGTTCGATCGCCAAGTCAATCGGGGCGTCACTTACATCCTGGTGTACGCCATTCTGATCGGTTTTTATCTGATCCTTTTTGGCATCATTGACCATTGGCTGTCCTCAGAAATTGCTTCTAGCCCTTTGGTGAATACCATTCTGGCGCTGATCCTGGCGAGCATCTTTGCGCCGCTCCATCAGCAGGTGCAGCGCTTCGTGGATCGCATCTTTTACGGCGGCTGGTATGATTATCGCCTGGGAGTCGCCCGCATAACCCAGGGTTTGGAATTGATCACCGATCTGAGAGAGCTGGCCAAGATGGTCAGCCAGCGCCTGGTGACCACCATGCGCCTGGAGGAGGCAGTGGTCTTCTTGAGAGACCCGCTGGGCGATTTTTCTGTGATCGAGGTGTCGCTGACCCAGGGTCAAGATCACCCACCGCAAGAGGCATATCCCGTTCTGCCTCGCAGCAGTCTGACCTACCTGCTGAAGATCGGCGCTGTCGAGCGGACGACCTTGTTGCAAGCGCTCTCCCAGGCCACCATTTCTCCAGAAGAACTGCAGCTTTTGAACACTGAACAGATCAATCTGTGGGTGCCTGTCATCGGCCATGGGCAGATACAGGGCCTGTTAGCCCTGGGGCCGAAACGGGGCGGAGACGTTTTCAGCGCCGAGGACATGGATATCCTGCGGGTGTTGGTTCAACAGATCGGCCCAATCATCGAAAATATTCACCTGGTTACGCGCTTGAAAAATTACGCGGTCGAACTGGAACAGCGGGTCGAGGAACGCACCGCGGAACTCCACGACGCGAAGGAGCGCGTCGAGGCGATCCTGGCAAACGTGGGAGATGGCGTGATCGTCACGGACCTGCAGGGCTGCATCCAGACCGTGAACTCGGCCTTCGAGCGTTTGAGCGGATACACCGCACAGGAAGTGATCGGGAGCAACCTGTTCGATCTATTCACCGATGAAAATAACGTCTTGCAAAACTCGCCGCTTTCCAACCCTTCGACCCGCAGCCAGGTTTGGAGCGGTGAATTGGTGGGCAATCGAAAGAACGCGACCCGCTATGATGTGAAGCTGAACATCGCCCCGGTGAGCGATCGGCAGGGCAGGACAGTCAGCTATGTTTGCAGCCTGAGCGACATCACCCGCCAAAAAGAGCTGGATCGGATGAAAGATATGCTGATTTACGATGTCTCGCATGAACTGCGCACCCCGATCACCTCGATCCGTTTATACAGTGAATTGCTCAAGTCAGCCCCACCCGAACGACAAGAGCGCTTTTTATCCGTCATCCTGGAGCAGAGCGCCTTATTGACCCGCCTGGTCGAGGATATCCTGGATCTGTCGCGCTTGACGATCTCCAAGACGCGCAAGGCAAGCTTCGAGGAGACCAGTTTGAACGTATTGGTCGAGCAGGCCGTCATGGCGCATCTGCCGGTAGCTGAGGAGGCCGGCATCCGGTTGATCTTTGAGCCGGATCCCAAGCTGCCCTTGATACACGCCGAACAAAGCCAGATCGCGCGCATGATCACCAACCTGCTGACTAACGCCATTCGTTACACCTCTCAGGGCTATGTGCGGCTACAAACTTCTTGCCAGGACAACGGGGTACGCCTGATCGTTGAAGATACCGGCATGGGGATAGACCCTCAGGACTTACCCCATATCTTCGAACGGTTCTATCGCGGGCAGAATATTCGCCAATCTGGCATCCCAGGCACGGGCTTGGGACTGGCGATTGTCAAGGAAATCGTCAACTTGCATAACGGCGCTATGGAAATCGAGAGCGCTGCCGGCAAGGGGACGACTTTTCGCATCTGGTTACCAATTACGGCCGACGAGTCGTCTGAGGAGCTACCCCCTTCCTAGGACGGTAACCTATGTCAGTCATCGACGAGATAAAGGCTCGCATCGATATTGTAGATCTGGTCTCTGAGACGGTTCAACTGCGCCGTTCGGGGAAGAACTACTCCGGCTTTTGCCCGTTTCATCCCAATCAGCGCACCCCGGCTTTTGCCGTTTTCCCTGATTCGGGCACCTGGCGCTGCTTTGGGCAGTGCAACGAGGGCGGCGATATCTTCAAATTCGTGATGAAGAAGGAAGGGTGGGACTTCCCCGAGGCGTTACGCTATCTGGCAGACCGCGCCGGCGTACAGCTCCACGCCCCCACCGAGCAAGAAAAAGTCGAAGCGGAAGAGCATGAAAACCTGCGCCAGTTGTTGGAAGAGGCGGTCACGTTTTATCGTCATCAGTTGTTCAACACGCCGGCCGGCAAGCAAGCTTTAGATTACCTGCAACAAAAACGCGGCCTGCGCACTGAAACCCTGGAGGCTTTCGGCGTCGGTTACGCTCCGAATGCCTGGGAGGCGGCGCTCGATCACTTCACCGCGAAAGGCTATACCCCTGGCGATCTTTTGGCAGCCGGATTGGTCACCGAGCGCGAGCCTGGGAAAGGGCAGCCGGGGGCCATCCAAAGAGGCGACGTATATGACCGCTTTCGCCACCGCGTGATGTTTCCGATCCGGGACGCCAGCGGGCGTATGTGCGGGTTCGGCGCCCGAATCCTGAACCCGGAGGATGTCCCCAAATTTCTGAACTCTCCGCAGACCGTGCTTTTCGATAAAGGGCGATTGCTGTATGGATTGGATCTGGCCCGAAAGGCGATTCGCATGCTGGATCAGGCGGTGATCGTCGAGGGATATCTGGATGTCATCGCCCTGCATCAGGCCGGTTTTGCCAACGTTGTTTCGCCAATGGGGACTGCGCTGACCGAGCAACAACTCTATCTGCTCAAGCGCTACACCCGGCGCATCGTCCTCGCGCTGGATGCAGATGCAGCCGGCAACCAGGCCACCCTGCGAGGGCTGCAAATCGCTCGTCAGGCCCTGGATCGCGAACAGGATCCCGTTTTCGATGCCCGCGGGCTATTGGGGCACGAAGCTCGCCTGCAGGCGGACATCCGCGTGACCACGCTGCCAGCCGGATTGGACCCCGATGAGGTCGTCGGACGCGATCCCCAAGAGTGGGAACGCATCGTCACAAATGCTCGACCGGTGGTGATCCATGTCATGGAAACGCTGGCTGCTGAGCGAGACCTGGATGATCCCAAGGTCAAAAACGAAATTGCCGCCCAGGTGCTGCCGCTCATCGAAGATGTGCCCAGCGCCATTGAGCGGGATACCTACCGGCAGCGTCTGGCGCGGTTGCTTCGGGTGAGCGAGGAAGCGCTTTTGGGAGCCATGCCCTCGCCGCGGCGTGCCCGCCCGGCAGGGCGCCGGCCCCCGCCCAGGCCGGCTGAGCAAAAGACGCCACCGGTGCAGATCCCCGCCGCGCTGAGCAGCTACACCCTGGAAGCCTACTGCCTGGGCATCTTGCTGCGCCGCCCCGATCTATTGGTTCAGGTGGATCGGCGCATGCAGAACAAGCGCCTGCCGCGCCTGTCTCCTGACGATTTCGTTCACGCCGAGCATCAGGCGATCCTGCGCCTGTTCCAGGAATCGATCGAACAAGACATGGCCGAGCCGCTGGATTATGTGCTCAACAGCCTGGATCTGCCCATGATGGACCTGGCCGATGGTATGTTGGGTCGCACGACCAGATTGGATCCGCATGACGAGCGCGTACTGGAGGATTTGATGCGCGGTTTGCTCACCTTGCGTCGCCGTCGCATCGACCAGGAACTGGAATATCGGCGCTTCTTGATTATGGAAGCCCAGGAAAGCGGCGATTTAAAAGCCACACAAGACGCTCAAACTGTGGTACAACTTGCTCAAATCAGGAGATTTATCGACGAAGCGCTGAAAGAATACACCAGCCGCTCAACCACAGGGGTTCGACCGCATGAGAGGATCGGCTAGCATGTCCTCCCATTCCAAACCTCCGCGCCGCGCATCCGATCTGCCGCGCGAGCCAGACCACCTGGATGAGAAGAACTTCTCCTCAGATCATATTCCAGCCATATCACTCCCTGCCGATGAGCAGGATTTCGAGCTGGAAGCATCCTATCTGGACCAAGCCAACGACATCGAAGAGCTTCCCCTGGATGATCTGGATGAACTCGTCGAGGCAGAGGAAGTCGATGCGTCCAGTCTCGATCTGGCAGAAGAGGAACTCGAGGCGCTGGCCCGCCAGGACGCTTTGGACCTGCTGCGTGACCCACGGCTGGCGGCCGAGATTGGCGAAGACCCGGTTCGTCTTTATCTAAAGGAGATTGGCAGCATTGAACTGCTAACCCCCGATCAAGAGTTTTGGCTGGCAGCCCGCCTCGAGGCCGTCCGCCGCCTGGATCTGCTCAGCCGGCAACATCCCCTGGCGCGCAAAGCTTCGCCCCCTTCCAGTTCTTCTTCGGAGGCGAAGGACGCTCAAGAGACTTCATCGGTCAAAGCTTCTCCCAAAACAGATTCGGCTCGACGGGTCTTTCGGGCAATCTTTGAAGACCTGAGCACCTCCTGGTCGCGTGTTGTGGAAGATACGCAACGCCTGGGATACAATTGCCCCGATATCGAACTAATGCTCACCGAGGCCCAGATGTTGCGCAGCACCTGGCAAAGCACTGCGCCTTCTTACCTGCGCGCTTATCTGGACAACGGTAAATGGGGAAATGATCCACTTTGGGACGGTGTGGCGCGCAATGCCTTCACGATGTTCCTGTACCTCTATATCTTGCCGGAGAAAGTGGCTCAACCCCTGAGGCGGTACATCCACACCCATCATACGCTGCCCTCAGAAAAAACGTTTCTGAAATGGCTGCCCAATGAGGCCACTCTCCAGGCCGAGTTGAAAGGAATACGGGCGCGAGGCGAAGAAGCCCAATCCGCCATTATTCGCGCCAATCTGCGCCTGGTGGTCAGCGTGGCAAAGCGCTATATCGGGCGAGGCAGCTCTTTCCTGGATCTGATCCAGGAAGGCAACATCGGCCTGCTGCGGGCGGTTTCGAAATTCGACCCGACGCGGGGCTATAAATTCAGCACCTATGCCACCTGGTGGATCCGCCAGTCGATCAGCCGCTCAATCGCCGACCAGGCGCGCACCATTCGCATCCCGGTGCACATTTTCGAGTCGCTCAACCGGTTGTTGCGCGTTCAGCGGGAACTGATCCAAAAGCTGGGGCGTGAGCCAACTGTCGAAGATATCGCCCTGGAGGCGGGCTACCTGGAACCAAATGATCGGCAGTCCATCTTACGCGCGCTGGCAAATTCCACGCCGGTGGAGGCGGATCTGCGGCAACGCTGGAATCGCGCCGCGGCGAAGGTCAATCGCATTTTACGCACCATGGAAGAGCCTATGTCTCTGGATAGCCCGATTGGGACCGAGGAGAGCAGCCAACTGGCGGATTTCATCGAGGACGAGGAGGCGCAGGAGCCCATGGATGCTGCTTCACGCGAGATGTTGCGCGAGGCGATCAAAAACGCCCTGGCGGTGCTTTCCGATCGTGAGCGAGAAGTGCTCGAGTTGCGCTTTGGGCTGATAGATGGCAAAGAACACACTCTGGAGGAAGTAGGCCAGTATTTCAACGTCACCCGCGAACGCATTCGCCAGATCGAGTCCAAAGCCTTACGCAAGCTGCGCCATCCCACGCGCAGCCGCTACTTGCGCGACTTCCTGCGTTGAGCGATAGTAACCAATTATTAATTTGTGAAATTTGACACGCTTATTCTGTTATGATAAACTAACTCCGTCAGACGAATACCTTTGCTCTCAATCGGTTGAAATATCCTATTTCATCAAGAGAAAAACGAGGCCAGCATGCTGCTTGAATATCTGCCGATTGTTGTTCTGATAGTCCTGGCCACCGTTTTGGCAGGGCTTGTCGTTTTAATTGGTATGGTCTTCGGCCCCCGGCGCCCCACGCTGCGCAAGGCGATGCCTTATGAATCGGGGATGCGTCCTATTGGGCCGGGCACGCGGCGAATGCCGGTGCGCTTTTACCTGGTGGCGGTTTTATTCATCCTTTTCGATATCGAAATCGTCTTTTTCTTGCCCTGGGCTGTGGTTTACAAGAAACTCGGCCTGTTTGGATTGGTGGAGATGCTCATCTTCATCCTCATTTTGTTGGTAGGCTATGTATATGCGTGGAAGAAAGGAGCATTGGAATGGGAGTAGAACAAAAGCTGGGAAATATGGGGGTGGTCACCTTGAAACTTGAGCAGGTCGTGAACTGGTCGCGCACCAACGCTATGTGGCCGATGCTTTTTGGCCTGGCGTGCTGCGCCATCGAGATGATGGCTGCTCAGGCGTCGAACTATGATATGAGCCGCTTCGGCATGGAATTGATGCGCGCCAGCCCGCGCCAATCTGATTTGATGATCGTTGCCGGACGGGTATCGCGCAAGATGGCCCCGGTGCTGCGCCGTCTCTATGACCAGATGCCAGAGCCAAAATGGGTGATTTCGATGGGCGATTGCGCTTCTTGCGGCGGCGTTTTCAACAACTATGCCATCGTCCAGGGTGTGGACGAGGTGGTGCCGGTGGATGTCTATGTGGCTGGCTGCCCGCCTCGACCAGAAGCTCTGATTCACGGCATCGTGACCTTGCACGAAAAAGTCAAGCGCGAGAAGCTTGCCGAATGGGCTTAATCGCGCTTCACTCCAACCAACCGAATACGAACGACATTGAGCGGTTACCATGAGCGAATCCCCCAACCTAGATGTGTCAACGATTGTCCAGCATTTCAAGGACCGCTTCGGCGCAAGCGTTTATGAGTTTCGCGGCGAAACCAGCCTGATTTTGCAGGCGGACCAGATTGTCCTTGCCTGCCAGGCCTTGCGTGACGAGTTCAACTTCGAACTGCTCACCGAAGAGACGGCTGTGGATTACTGGCCGGAACTGGCGCCGCGCTTCCATGTCGTTTACCGGCTGCGCTCTTTGAAGCACAATCTGATCATTGGCTTGCGGGTGCCTTTAGATGGCAATTCCCCGGTGATGCCCACCCTGACTGGCGTGTACGCCAATGCCAACTGGTTCGAGCGCGAGTTATGGGATATGTTCGGCATTCGCTTCGAAGGCCACCCCGACCTGCGCCGCGTCGTGATGCCGGCGGATTGGGTGGGGCACCCGCTGCGCAAGGATTACCCCCTGGGTTACGAGGAAGTACAGTTTACCTTCAACTTCGACGAGATCGACGTACGCAAGCCGTATGCACAGGAATAGGCCTTCCCGTTGAACCGCGCCGCCGGGGCGAAATAAAGCCTGGCGTAACAGCGCTTTCATTGGGCAGGCAGCACGGAGAAGAATCATGGATCCAGAAACAGAGATGTACCTGACGCCGGTCTCGCTGGATGAGATCAAGCACCTGGTATCCGAGCGGGCTATCCAGGGCGAGACGGTATTGCTGAACATGGGTCCGCAACATCCCAGCACACATGGGGTGCTGCGGCTTTTATTGGAATTAGATGGTGAACAGGTGGTCAACTGCATCCCAGATGTGGGATTCCTGCACACCGGCATCGAGAAGAACATGGAGGCCAAGACTTACATCAAGGCCGAGGTGATGACCGATCGCCTGGATTATCTGAACAACATGGGGAATAACCTCACCTATTGCATGGCGATCGAAAAGCTGGCTGACCTGGATGTGCCGCCCCGCGCACAAGCCATTCGGGTGATCCTCACCGAATTGCAGCGCATCGCTTCGCACCTGGTCTGGCTGGGCACGCACGCCCTGGATATGGCGGCCATGTCGGTGTTCCTGTATTGCTTCCGCGAGCGCGAACTGATCCTGGATATTTTCGAGCTTTGCAGCGGGCAGCGCATGATGACCACCTATTTCCGCCCGGGCGGCCTGTGGCGGGATGTTCCGGTGGAGTTCGAGGATGCGGTGCGCAACTTCATCAAGATCTTCCCTGCCCGAGTGGATGAATACGAACGTTTGCTGACCAAAAATCCACTCTTCCTGCAGCGCACCAAGAAGATCGGCATCCTGCCGCCAGAGGTCGCCTTGCAGTATGGCGTCACCGGTCCAATGCTGCGCGCCTCGGGGATTGCTCACGATCTGCGCAAAGCCCAGCCGTATTCGGGCTACGAGCAGTACGATTTCATCGTGCCCACACATACCGACGGCGATACATACGCCCGCTACCTGGTGCGGGTCGAGGAGATGCGCCAATCTTTGCGCATCGTTGAGCAGGCGCTGAACAAGCTGCCGATGGGGCCGGTGCGCAGCAACAACCGTAAGTACGTCCCGCCGCCCCGCAGTGAGATTGGCACCAGCATGGAAGCTCTGATCCATCACTTCAAGCTGTGGACCGAGGGCTTCAATCCGCCCAAAGGCTCCGTCTATGTCGCCACCGAATCGCCGCGCGGCGAACTGGGTGTGTATCTGGAGAGCGATGGCGGCCCCAAGCCTTATCGGGTGCACTGGCGCACGCCGTCTTTTACCAACATGCAAATCCTGCCGTACCTGGCGAAGGGCCACCTGGTGGCCGACCTGGTGCTGCTTATCGGAACCGTGGATATCGTCCTGGGTGACGTGGACCGTTAGCGGGTTTGCCGCGCGACCAGGTTGCGATCCAATGCTCTACACAAAGAGGTCTTATGCACGCTGATAAACCCGCACACAAATTGCCGGCCGCAGAAGTTCAGGCGATTCTGGCTAAATACCCTCCCGACCAGCGACGATCTGCTGTGATGCCCCTGCTCTACCTGGCGCAAAGGGAGAAGATGTATGTCGATCGGCAGGATATGGCCGAGATCGCCGAAATTCTGGGCATGACACCGACCGAAGTGGCTTCGATCGTCGGCTTTTACAGCCTGTACTACGATGAACCAAAGGGAAAGTACCATATCCAGGTGTGCACCGATCTGCCATGCGCGCTGCGTGGGGCCGATCAGTTCATGCAGGACCTATGCACTCGCCTGGGTATTAAGCCTGGTGGGACCACTCCTGATGGCCTGATCACCGTCGAGCCGGTCATGTGCCTGGCGGCTTGCAATAAAGCGCCGATGTTCCAGCTCCAATCTGGCGCCGGGTTGAAGTATTATGAAAACCAGACGCTCGAAAGCGCTCTGGCGTTGATCGAGCAACTTCGTCGGGACGCAGCCGCCAAGCGAGGGAGGGAGACGCATGGCTGAGATGCAACGCCCTTACATCTTGTTGCGCCATCGGGAAATCCCCGACCTGGACAATCTGGAGGTCTATCGCCAGAATGGCGGTTTCAAGGCCTTTGAGAGAGCCGTCACCCAGATGCAGCCCGGCGAGGTGGTCGAAGTGGTCAAGGCCTCTGGACTGCGCGGGCGCGGCGGCGCCGGCTTCCCAACCGGTCTGAAGTGGTCCTTTATCGATCAGAAAAACTGGCCGCATTATGTGGTCGCCAATGCGGATGAATCCGAGCCTGGTACGTTCAAAGATCGCGAGATCATGGAGGGTAACCCCTATCAGTTCCTGGAGGGGGTTGCGATCTGTGCTTATGCCGTCCAGGCCAAAGCCGCTTACGTTTACCTGCGAGGCGAGTTTTGGGAGCTGGCAGGCCGTCTGGATCAGCATATCGCTGCAATGCATGCCGCGGGGCTGCTTGGCGAAGGGCTTTTCGGTACCGATTACTCATTGAACATCTATACGCACCTGGGCGCTGGAGCATATATCTGCGGGGAGGAGACAGCGCTGCTGGAATCGCTGGAGGGCAAGCTTGGTCAACCGCGCCTGCGCCCGCCCTTCCCGCCATCTTATGGTCTGTACGGTAAGCCAACGATCGTCAATAATGTGGAGACGCTGGCCAACGTGCCTTTGATCGTCGAGCGCGGCGCAGAATGGTATCGCTCGATGGGTACAGAAAAAAGCCCAGGCGTGAAGGTCTTCAGCCTTTCCGGCTGCGTGAACCGGCCTGGAAACTATGAACTGCCTTTGGGAACCACTTTCCGTGAACTGATCTTCGAGCACGGCGGCGGCATCCCCGGTGGAAGGCAGATCAAGGCGATCATGGCAGCGGGCGCCAGCTCTTCTTTGATCGTCGCCGACGAGCGCGCCCTGGATACACCAATGGATTATGAGAGCGTGCCCAACGTGGGCGCACAGTTGGGCAGCGCTTCGGTGATCGTCATTGATGACTCGGTCAGTATCCCCTGGCTGATCAACAAGACCGTGCATTTCTTCCGCCACGAATCCTGCGGCAAATGTACGCCCTGTCGGGAAGGCACTTTCTGGATGTCTCACCTGACAGAACGCATTGTCGATCATCGGGCCAGGCCTGAGGACGTGGAACTGCTATACGATGTGGCCAGCCAGATACGAGGCAAATGCCTTTGCGCACTGGGCGAATTCTCAATCGAAGCGGTGATCTCGGGCATCGAACGATTCCGCAGCGATTTCGATCAACTCGAGCGCCAGATAGCGGATACCGCCCGATCCAGTTGAACATTGCCTGGAAGTCAAGCGGCTTCGCGATCGGCGGCGAGCGATGAGGAACAATATGGCAAAGATGGTTACATTGACGATTGACGGAATACAGGTGGAAGTGCCCGAAGGCACCCTGGTGGTGGATGCTGCCAAGAAAGCCGGCATCGATATTCCGGTGTTTTGCTACCATCCCAAGATGGAGCCGGTGGGCATGTGCCGCATGTGTCTGGTGGAGATCGGCCGGCCAGTGATCGACCGCGCCACCAGCCAGCCGGTGCTGGGAGATGACGGCCAACCCAAGATACAGTTTGGAGGAAAGCTTGAAACCGCCTGCACCACGCCGGTCTCTGCAGGTATGGTGGTGCTGAACGCGACCGAAAAGGTAAAGGCTGGCCGCGAGGATGTCCTGGAGTTTTTGCTCACCTCGCACCCCCTGGATTGTCCGATCTGCGACAAGGGCGGTGAATGCCCGCTGCAAAACCTGACCATGGGGTTTGGCCCCGGCGAAAGCCGCTATCTCTACGATGAAAAGAAACATCTGGCGAAGAACGTGCCGCTAGGCGAGCTGATCTACCTGGATCGCGAGCGCTGCATCCAGTGTGCGCGCTGTGTGCGTTTTCAGGAAAACATCGCCGCCGATCCGGTGATCGGCTTCTCGCAGCGCGGCCGATCGCTGGAGATTGTCTCTTTCTCCAATCCGGGATTCGACTCTTACTGGTCAGGCAACACTACAGATATCTGCCCGGTTGGCGCGTTGACGACGGCGGATTTCCGCTTCCGGGCGCGCCCCTGGGAGCTGCGCGCTGCGGCTTCGATCTGTAATCACTGCCCGGTGGGTTGCAACCTGACGCTGAATGTCCGTCGTGAGGCGGTTTCGGGGGGCAAATGGGTGGTCAAGCGGGTCATGCCGCGCCAGAACGAGATGGTCAACGAGATCTGGATCTGCGACAAGGGCCGCTTCGGCTACCATTTCGCCGCTCAAAACCCAGAACGCTTGCAAGGGCCCCTAGTGCGCAAGAACGGCGAACTGCAGCCGGCTTCTTGGGAAGAGGCGCTGGGGCTGGTCGCCGAGCGCTTCAAGGCCGCCGGCGAGGGCCTGATGACCCTGGCAGGCGGGCGACTGGCGAACGAAGATCTGTTCAACCTGCGCAAGCTGACCACCTCGCTTGGCGGCAAGGCTGCATTGTACACCCACATGGCGGGCGGAGATTTGACCTCACAGATCGGCTTCGCCCCAGGCACGAATTTCGCCGATATGGGCAAAGGAAGCGCCATCTTAGTGGTAGGCTGCGATCTCGAAGAAGAAGCGCCCCTGTGGTGGCTTCGGGTTCGCCAGGCCGCCAAGCGCGGGGCGACGCTGATCGTGCTGAATATGCGTCCGACCAAGCTGGATCGGGATGCAACCTTCTCCCTGCGTTATCCCTTTGGCGCTGCGCCCGCCGCTGCCCTGGCGCTGGTTAACGCCGTCTCCCAAAAGCGACCCGATTTGCCCGAGCAGGTGCAGGATCTGGCGCGCAGCGCGGAACTCAAAGCCGCCGCTAAAGCCTTCGCCGAAGCGCAGGACGCCGTCGTGTTGTATGGCAGCGATGGCATGGGACTGGCCGAGACCCAGGCCCTGGCACAGGCCTGCGCCAACCTGCTGCTGGTGACCAACCACATCGGCCGGCCTAACAATGGTCTCTTGGGTGTATGGCCGCGCGGCAATGACCAGGGTGGCTGGGAATTGGGTTGGAAGCCAAGCTCCAACCTGATCCAGGAAATGGCGCGCGCACAGGTGCTGTACCTCGCTGCTGTAGATCCGGTCAGCGACGATCCCGCCTTCCTGTCCATCTTCGATGGTCAGAAGTTCGTCGTTGTCCAAGACCTGTACCTCACTCAGACCGCCCGCCTGGCAGATGTGGTGCTTCCGGCGCAATCCTGGACCGAGCGAGAGGGCAGCTACACTTCCGGCGAGCGCCGGGTGCAGCGCTTCTACCCGGCTTTGCAGCCCACGGTGGCAGCGCCAGAGAAAGTCGAAGGCCCTGGCACCCGGCGCGCGCCGCTGTTGGCCGCCATGCGGCCCGAACTAGAAGGCCCGCAGGCCGATTTCGCCATCCCGTCGCTGATCGCCCAGCATTTGGGGATCTCGGGGCTCATCCATGTCAGCGCTGCGGCTGTGTTCGCTCAGATTGCCGCCGAGGTGGGTTCCTTTTCTGGCCTGAGCTACCGCAAGCTGGCCGAAGTTCACGAACAATGGCCGATTGTCGGCCGCGCCGATTTGTATTACGGCGGCACGACCTACGAGAACACTCAAGGCCTGGGTGCGCATTTACTCCTTTCGAATTCGGGCGGCTTGCTGCTCTCCTGGCCGCAGGTGACAGATTTCAAGCTGCCCAAGCTGGGCGCGCTGGCTTTCCCGATCACCCGGTTGTACGATTGTGGCTCGACCCTGCGCATCAGCGAGATGCTGCATCAGCGCATCGGCGAGCCTTACATTGTGCTCAGCGCTGAGGAGGCCGCCCGTTTAAGGGTGACCAACGGCGGCATGGTGCGCGTGACCTTCACCGAAACCGGCCAGAGCATGGTGGTGCAGGCGCGGCCGGACGCGCAACTCCCGGAGCGGGTGGTGCTGGCGCCGCGCAGCTTTGGCCTGCCGGTCAGCGCGCCGACGCCCGTCGAGCTTAAGTCTGCCAGTTGAACTTGGGCGAAATCCCAGACTGGAAATCGAGGTGCTCATGGACCTAGCCCTGTGGATCGAATGGATTGTCAAAGCCATCATCATGATTGTCGTCTTGTTGACCGGCTTTGCCTATACCACTTATATGGAACGCAAGCTTCTGGGACGCTTCCAGAACCGCTATGGCCCCAACCGCGCCGGCCCCTGGGGGCTGCTGCAACCGGTCGCCGACGGCGTGAAGCTGATCTTCAAGGAAGAGTTGATCCCGGCGCAGGCGGATAAGCTGATTTTTATCCTGGCTCCGATTATCACTACGGTGCCAGCCTGGATCATCCTGGCAGTAGTGCCTTTGGGCGTGGTGGAGATCTTTGGCCGCACCATTGATCTGTCCATCGCCGGGGATCTGAATGTGGGCGTCTTGTACATCACCTCGATCACTTCGATCTCGGTGTATGGGATTGTGCTGGCGGGCTGGTCATCGAACAACAAGTACGCCACCATGGGCGGCATTCGCTCCACGGCTCAGATGATCAGCTATGAGCTGGCGCTGGGCCTCTCCTTTATCGGCCCGGTGATGCTCGCCGGATCGTTGAGCCTGGCCGACATCGTCAACACCCAGAAGAGCCTGGGGTGGTTCGTGATCTATCAACCGATCGGTTTTGTGATCTTTCTGATCGCCGCCCTGGCAGAGATCAACCGTTCGCCTTTCGATATGCCCGAGGCCGAGCAAGAGCTGACCGCCGGCTACCACGTGGAATACTCCGGGATGAAGTTCGCCATGTTCATGCTGACCGAGTACACCAAGATGATCGTGGTCAGCGTGATCGCGGTGACGCTATTCCTGGGCGGGTACCATATCCCCTTTATCACCGACCAGCCCTGGGGCGCCTGGCTGGCCCCGGTAGGCCTGTTCGTGAAAACGCTTGTCTTGTTGTACGGCATCATCTGGGTGCGCGCCACCCTGCCGCGCATTCGTTACGACCAGTTGATGGCCCTGGGCTGGAAGATCATGCTGCCTGTAGCCTTGTTCAATGTGTTTCTGACCGCAGTGATGATCCTGGCATTTCCGGGTTGGTTTAAGTAAATTTAGTGGTGTCTTATGCGTGAAACAGAAGCGATGGAGGTATAGAATGGCATCCGTCAAAGAAGCCCTCGAGGGTGTTAAAGCAGTAGCGATTGGCATGTCAACCACATTCCGCGAGATGTGGCAAAAGCCGGTAACGATCCAGTATCCAGAGGAAAAACGCCCGGTAAGGACGCGCTTCAAAGGCCGGCATGTGCTCAAGCGCTATGAGAATGGATTGGAAAAATGCATCGGGTGTTCGCTGTGCTCAGCGGCCTGTCCCGCCGACGCAATTTTCGTCGAGTCGGCTGAGAACACCGATGATGAGCGCTATTCTCCGGGTGAGCGCTACGCCCGGGTTTATGAGATCAACATGCTGCGTTGCATCTTTTGCGGCTACTGCGAAGATGCCTGTCCAACCGAAGCCATCGTGTTGGGCGACAATTATGAGCTATCCTTCACGGATCGACGCAGCTCGATTTATCCCAAAGAGATGCTGCTCGAACCGGTTCCGCCGGGCGGCAAACCCACGCCGCAGAAGGTCGAGCCAGGCGTTTATACTCGCGCCGTACCCGAGATGAAAGATCCGACCGATTAGGAGAATGGAGTCTGCACATGCTGGCTGATTGGATCTTGTTCGTTGGACTGGCTTTGGTGGCGGTCGCTTCTGCCCTGGGCCTGCTGTTGAGCAAGAACGCGGTTTATGCAGCGCTCAACCTGATCATCAACTTTGTCACCGTGGCGATATTCTATCTGACCCTGGGCGCGCCGTTTATCGCCCTGACGCAGATCACCGTCTATGCCGGGGCGATCATGGTGCTGTTTTTGTTTGTCATCATGTTGCTGGGCGCCGAGCGCCTGGGAACCGGAACGACGCTTCCCTGGCAACGTCCCCTGGCCTTCGTCCTGGGTGGAATTCTACTATTTGAGGCCGTCTACGCGATTTTCACCCGTTTGACAGGACCACAAGCCCCACCCCTGGTGCCGGCAGATTACGGTTCACCGACTGCCATCGGTGAAAAGCTGTTCAGTGTCTATTTGCTGCCCTTCGAGGTGATCTCGCTTTTGTTGCTTGCTGCAATGGTCGGCGCAATTGTGCTGACCCGCAAATCGGGTCGGGCTGGATAATCCCCGATCATTAGCCGCAAGCGAAAATGGTGGAGGAGAGTAGAAATGGTGCCCATCCAATATTACACGGCTCTATCGGTGTTGCTGTTCATCCTGGGCGCTTTAGGGGTGCTCATCCGGCGAAACGCGATCATCATCTTCATGTCGGTGGAACTGATGTTGAATTCCGCCAATCTGGCGTTCGTCGCCTTTGCCCGCGCGCGTGAGGCGTTAGACGGCCAGGTCTTTGTCTTCTTCATCATAGCGGTTGCAGCGGCCGAAGTCGCGGTCGGTCTGGCGTTAATCGTGGAGATCTTCCGCTCCAAGCGGAACATCGACATCGATCAGATGAACAGCTTACAGGGATAAGCGAGGGTCTCTCATGTTACTTGAAGAAGCTGTATCGAGTGGACCGGTATTCTTCAGCCTGGCGCCCTGGATTGTTTTCTTCCCGCTGATTGGCCTGCTGATCAACATTTTCTTTGGCGGGATAATCCTGGAACGCAGCAAGTCGGGCGAAAAGATCGTTGGCAGCATCGCCAGTGGGGCCTCTGGGCTATCCTTCGTGGTGGCAGTGCTTCAGGCCATCTCGCTGATATCACATCCAGAAGGCCAGATTGTCACTTTAGCCGACTGGATCACCATCGGCGATTTAAGCATCCCCTGGGCCTTCCAGGTGGACACCCTTTCGGTGGTGATGATGCTGGTCGTCTCAGGCGTGGGCACGTTGATCCACATCTACGCCATCGGCTATATGCACGAAGATGTGCGCCATAACGGCGATCCCGGCCGCTTCCGACGCTTTTTCGTGTTCATGAACCTGTTCATCGCCGCCATGATGATCCTGGTCAGCGGGGATAACTACATGATGCTCTTCGTCGGCTGGGAAGGCGTAGGCCTGTGTTCCTACCTGTTGATCGGTTTTTGGTACGAAAAGGGCAAAGATGGCATCGGAAACGCGCTGGCGGCGAAGAAGGCCATGGTCACCAACCGCATCGGCGATTTTGGTTTCCTGCTGGCTGCGTTTGCTATGTTTTGGACCTTTGGCACGTTCAACTTCCACGCCATCTTCGAGAAGGCGCCCGAAATCGCAGCAATCAACCCCAACATCCTGCTCTTCATCACCCTGTGCATGCTGGTGGGCGTGACCGGCAAATCGGCGCAGCTCCCGCTCTACGTCTGGTTGCCCGATGCGATGGCCGGCCCCACACCGGTCTCAGCGCTGATCCACGCGGCGACGATGGTGACCGCGGGCGTTTACCTGGTGGCCCGCTCGGCCGAGTTGTATGTCCTGGTGCCCACGGCGCAGTTTTGGGTGACGCTGGTCGGCGCCGCCACCGCCTTGTTCGCCGCCACCATCGCCGTAGGCCAGTTCGACATCAAAAAGGTGCTGGCATATTCGACCATCAGCCAGCTGGGCTTCATGGTCGCCGCTGTGGGCATGGGCGCGTTCGTCGCCGGGATGTTCCACCTGGTGACGCATGCCTTCTTTAAGGCGCTGCTCTTCCTGTCTTCTGGTTCGGTAATCCAGGGGTTAGAGCGCGGCCATCATCACGTGGAGCACGACCCCCGGTTGAAAAAGCTGCTCAAAGGACATGCTCACGAGTTCGACCCGCAGGACATGCGCAACATGGGCGGGCTGAAAGATCAAATGAAGTTGACCTTCTGGGTTTATTTGATCGGCGCGATCGCCCTGGCGGGGATCCCGCCGCTGGCAGGCTTCTGGTCCAAGGACGAGATCCTGGCTGATGCCAGCAAGGAGTTCACCTGGGCGTATATCCTGTTGACCCTGGCGGCGATTTTCACAGCCTTTTACATGGCGCGCCAGATCCTGATGGTCTTCTTCGGCAAGCCGCGCACGCTTGCAGCGGAACACGCTGTCGAAAGCCCCAAGGTGGTCACTGTGCCGCTGCTCATCCTGGCGGTGCTTTCCGTCCTGGGCGGTTTGATCAACCTGCCCTTCGACGGTTTTCACAACTTTGCACACTGGTTGGAGCACACCCTGGGCGAGCTGGCGCACGCAGGTGAATTTGTCCCCCTGGTGGCCGTGCTCAGCACGCTGTTGGCGCTGGCCTCCATCGGCGTCGGCTTTTGGCTGTATCGGCCGCAGCGTTATGAGGAGTTCTGGAATATACCCGCGGCTCGCCGCCCGGATGACCCCTTGCGCAGCTACATTGGCCCGGTCTTCGAGCTGCTGAAGAACAAATATTGGGTCGATGAACTGTACTGGTCGGTGTTCCTCAATCCCTATATTTCCCTGTCGCGTTTCCTGGCCGACGTAATCGACTGGCGCTTCTGGCACGACTGGTTCCACGACCGGGTGATCATGGGCGGCTTCAACCTGCTCAGCCGCCTGCTGGCGGTGCGCATCGACCTGGGCGGGGTGGACGCGTTTTTCAACGGCGCGGCCGCATTGGTGCAGCGCATCGCTTTGCTGTTGCGTCAGGCGCAGACCGGTTATGTGCGCAACTACGCTTTGATGGTGTTTGTCGGCGTTGTAGTCATCCTGGGTTATTTGTTGCTGCGATAGCAGACATGTTCAGCGGCTGAAGCCGCCGGAGGACGATCCATGGGCTCTCTGATCAACAACCTTTTCCATCCCCTCACGCTGGTGACCTTCTTTCCCCTGCTGGGCGTGCTGGTGATTCTGTTCCTGCGCCAGGAGCAGAAAGACCTGATACGCTGGGTGGCGCTGGTCGCCTCATTGATCACTTTCGGCATCTCCCTGCTGGTGCTGGCCTATTTTTCCCCCAGCTATCCCGGATTGCAGGAAGTGATCGATATTCCCTGGATCCCGATCGCGGGTTGGGAAATCCACTATCATCTGGGTGTGGATGGCCTGAGCATCTTGCTGGTCCTGCTCACCACGCTGCTCACCCCGATCTCGATCCTGTCTACCTGGACGGCGATCGAAGACCGGGTGAAGGATTTCATGCTTTTCTTCCTGCTCCTGGAGGTCGGCATGGTGGGCGTGTTCCTGGCGCAGGACCTGTTCCTGTTCTACGTCTTCTGGGAGTTCACCCTGGTGCCGATGTACTTCCTGATCGGGGTCTGGGGTGGGCCGCGCCGGATGTATGCGGCGGTGAAGTTCTTCCTGTACACGATGGCAGGTTCGATCTTGATGCTGCTGGCCATCTTGTGGCTGGGCATCTACCAGGGCACCTTCCAGTTGCCCGAGTTGGTCGCCAAGGGCGGCATACCGACGAATGTTCAACTGTGGCTGTTCCTGGCTTTTGCCGCGGCGTTCGCCATCAAGGTGCCGATGTGGCCGCTGCACTCCTGGCTGCCGGATGCGCACGTCGAGGCGCCGACGGCCGGCTCAGTGATCCTGGCGGGCGTGTTGCTGAAGATGGGCACCTATGGTTTTCTGCGCTTCAACCTGCCGCTCTTCCCTCAGGCGGCGGTGCAACTAGCCCCCTGGATGGCTGGGCTGGCGGTGATCGGCATCCTGTATGGCGCAGCGGTCTCTTACGCCCAAAAAGATGTCAAGAAGCTGGTGGCCTACTCCTCGGTGAGCCATCTGGGATTCGTCATGCTGGGCCTGTTCGCCCTGAACTCGCAGGGCATCCAGGGCGGCATCTTGCAGATGGTCAACCACGGTTTGAGCACCGGGGCCTTGTTCTTGATCGTCGGTATGATCTATGAACGCCGCCATACCCGCGACATGGACGCTTTTGGCGGCTTATGGAAAATCATGCCGGTTTATGGCGCGCTGACGTTGATCGTCGCCCTGTCTTCGATGGGCCTGCCGGGGCTGAACGGTTTCGTGGGCGAGTTCACTATCCTGCTCGGCGGTTGGGGCGCCGGAGGGCCTAATGGTCCGCTGGGCTCTTACTGGTTCGCCGGGCTGGCTGCTGTAGGCGTGATCCTGGCGGCGGTGTATATCCTGCTGATGTTCCAGAAGCTCTTTCTCGGCCCGGTTACGCATGAAGAGAATCGCCACCTAAAAGACCTGAACTGGCGCGAAATCGCCACACTGGCGCCATTGATCGTGTTGATCTTCTGGATCGGTCTGTACCCGCGGCCTTTCTTCATGCTGATGGCTCCAGCAGTGAATCAACTGGTCGCTGCGATCAACGCTGCGGCAGTGGCCGGCATTCCATAAGATCGTGCTTTGCGTCGCGGCTCGGGCGGTTCGTATGGTCGCCCGAGCAGCGGGCGTGATCCACCAGGAGCAAGGTTATGACGACCGATGCAAACTTTGTGAGTGAACTGTGGCCCTCCCTGCAGGCGATCCTTCCTTTGATTGTCCTCTCTCTGTGGGCATGCGTGCTTTTGCTGGTTGACCTGTATGTGGTGCGGGGACGCAAAGGGTGGACCGCCGGGCTGGCTGCACTGGGATTGGTGGTGAGCTTAGCGTTGGTGATCGCCGGGGCGGGCCGGCCTGCCTCCGGTTTCAGCGGGATGGTGATCGTGGACGATTTTGCCAACTTCGTGAGCAGCCTGCTGCTGCTCAGCGGGCTTGCGGGCATCGCCCTGGCCTACGATTACCTCAACCGCATGGGTATCGAGCGCGGCGAATATTACGTGCTGCTTTTGTTCTCGATCACGGGCATGATGCTGATGGGCATGTCGGGGGACCTGATCATGGTGTTCCTGGCGCTGGAACTGTTGTCCATCCCGCTCTACGTCCTGGCGGGCATTGCGGTGCCCCGCTTGAACTCTGAAGAAGCAGCGATCAAATACTTTTTGCTGGGCGCTTATGCCTCTGGCTTTTTCGTCTTCGGCGCGGCGCTGGTCTATGGCAGCAGCGGCTCCACCGCTTTCAGGGAGATCGTGGCTGCCATTGCGTCCGGAAATTACAGCCTGCCTTTGCTGCTGGCAGGCGCGGGCCTGATCCTGGTCGGCCTGGGCTTCAAGGTAGCGGTGGTGCCGTTCCATATGTGGACGCCAGACGTCTATCATGGCGCGCCGTCTGCAGTGACGGCCTTCATGGCCGTGGGGGCCAAGGCGGCTGGATTTGCTGCGCTGTTGCGCATTTTCGTCCTGGTGATGCCTTCGATTTCATTGGATATTACTCCCATCCTGTGGGCTTTAGCGGCGCTAACCATGATCCTGGGGAATGTGGTCGCCATTGCCCAGAAGAACATCAAGCGCCTGCTGGCGTATTCCAGCATCGCCCATGCGGGTTACATCCTGATGGCGCTGGTGCCATACGGCAATCCCAGAGTCGCCCTGGATTCGGTTGCTTCGGCGCTGTTTTACCTGGTGGCTTACGCCTTGACCAATTTCGCTGCCTGGGCGGTGGTGATCGCTCTGGAGCAGGCGGAGCAGAAGGGATTGGAGTTGAGCGACTACGCCGGTTTGGGGCGCAAGCAACCCGCCCTGGCGGCGGCCATGACGGTGGCGATGCTTTCCTTCACTGGCGTGCCGCCGACGTTGGGCTTCGTGGGTAAGTTCTATCTTTTCCGCACCGTGGTCGAGGGAGGCTTCATCGGCCTGGCGCTGATCGGCGTGATCACCTCGCTGGTCTCGGCTTACTACTACCTGCGCGTGGTCGTGGTGATGTACATGCAGGCGGGGGAGCCGGCGGTGCGCCAGGAAAACTGGCTGTATGCGACGGCGTTTGTTTCTGCAATCGCTGTGATTGCGTTGAGCATCTTCTCTGCGCCGTTGATTTCCCTGGCGGCGCGCGCCATCCTGCAGTTGCTATAAGCGCAGAGCGCAAAGACGCCGGGGAACCGGCATCGCCCGGTTGCAATTTTTCAGCTTCCCTTGCGATTGTGTTTGAACAATGGCATAATAGGATTTCTGTGACTGGGCCGGCAGGCCTGGTCAGGATTTAAGCAAAAAGATTGAACAGGAGTGAACTATCGATGTTGAAAACGATGACCCCCAGGCTGGCGCTTTTCTTGATGCTGGCCGGTATTTTGCTGAGCGCGTGCTCTTCGATCGGCGGCCCCACGCCCACCGAGGTCGAGATTGTCATTGACCCGGCGCAGGCCATGACGCAAGAGGCGTCCACCCCCGTGGCAACCCCCACCCTACGCCCCACGCCCACCACCACAGCCACGCTGAGCCCGACCGAAATTCCCACGCCCACCAACACGCTCGATCCGTATAACACGCTCATTGCCCAGGGCAGGCAGCAGCGGGATACCAATGAATTGGAACCGGCAATCGCCACCTTTGGCCAGGCGATACAGATGGATCCTGCCAACCCCCTCGGCTACATCGAACGCGGCATCACCTATAACGCCATGGGCCTGGCGGATCAGGCGATCACCGACTTCAATTTTGCGATCAACTACGACCCTAACTCGGCGGAGGCATACAACGCTCGCGGGGTCTCATGGTCGCAAAAAGGGCAAATGCAGCAAGCCATCAAAGACTTCACCAAGGCTCTGGAGTTGAAGCCGGATTATGTGGCAGCCCTGACGAATCGCGGCATTGCTTATCTCAACCAGCAGAACGCCGACAGCGCCATGAGCGCTCTGGATGACTTCACCAAAGCGGTTGAGCTCAAACCAGACGACGCAGAAGTGTATTTCAACCGCGGGCAGGCGTACCTCCTGGCCAGCGGATTCACCGATGATTCGTCTTTGATCGATCTCTGCATTGCAGACATGAATCAGTCCATCGTCCTGAATCCACAAAATCCCGAGGCCTTCAACATCCGCGCCAGTTGCATGGTCCTCAAGACCGATTATGAGGGAGCATATCTCGATTTCACAGAGGCCATCCGGCTGGCCCCAGAAGAGGCCAGGTACTATCTCTATCGCGCCACGCTCTATCCGGATTTCGGAGACCTGGAAACGGCCCTGGCGGACGCCAGGAAGGTGCTCGAATTGACCCAGGATAACGAGTTGCGCGCTGCGGCAGAAGAACTGCTCAGAGACCTGGAAAAAGCGCCGACGCCGACCCCAAGACCATAAAAGGCGATAGCTTCTGGCGCTGTCTTCTCATTGAACATCCGTTATTCGGCGTCCCGGGCAAAATCAGACAGCCTGGGACGCCGGTCTAATCAGGATTTTCAGCGCGATTTTTGGAGAATCGAGGGTCAAACATAGGCAAAATGCGCCTTGTTTTAAGAAAAGGTTAAGCGAATCCGTTAAATTGGTTACGAAAAGTATTGACTCTTATTAAGCGTTGTGCTATAATTTGGCGCTGTACGGTCAAGAAGACACGTCAACATATTCGAAGAAAAAGGAGAATGTTCGATGAAGAAAGTATCTCTGCTCATCCTGCTGGTCATCGTGCTGTCCACTACTTTGATGGCGGCCGTCCCGACCAAAATGGTGCGCCTGACGGTCATCAACAAGTCTGGCTACGATGTTTTCATCAAGCTGGAAGGCTCCGCGGTCACTGAGGCCTTCTATTACCTGACCATCCCGGCTGGCGATCGCGATGAGCCCAGCGTGAAGGTCTTCACCGTCATGAGCGATCTGTACACCCGCACCACCTGGGCGTGCGATGGCTTCCGCACCGGCGGCCAGCTGCTGATGATGACCAACACCCGCCTGACCTTCACCCCCTGCGGTCAGTTCCTGAACGCCTATCAGAAGCAGGGCGAGCCCACGATGGAGAAGGTTGTGGCCTTCCGCTATCTCTTCGGCCCGCGGCTGCCTGTCTGGGCTGACGCCTACCTGTACACCGGCTACTTCAACTGGGGCTGCTACACCTGGTACTGGCGCTCCCGCACCTACCGCCGCCCCGTTGGCTGCTGGTTCCGCTATCAGTACTAAGCCGATGACCAAGCTGGGGCCGGCTAAGACCCTGGCTGGATGACCAAAATCGAATAGCTTTTTGAGGCCCTGCAAATGCAGGGCCTCGATCTTTTAACCGTAACTTCTCGCCGAGTTGCTGGCTGTTTTATGCCCTTCTCCATACCAGCCAGGCGCTGAGAAACAGCAGCGGCAGCAGCCCGGCCGCGCAGGGCGCTGAGGAGGGCAGCCTGTTCGCCGGGGACGGGCTGTCTGGTTGAGCGGGGGTTGACGGGGCATCTGGCACAGGTGTGTTCGCAGGTGAAGTAGCCGTTGGCGTGGCTGGGATTTCTAGCGGCGGCACATTTGTGCCCCCAGCGACGACTTCGTAGGCTTCGCCATCCGCGATGGCGATCACCCGCTCCCCCAGGGCAAAGGCCGTTGCCAGTTCCGGCCGCGCCACGATCAAGTCGAAGTAATCCTTCGACAGAAAAGCCACCCGAGTTGTAGTCATCTTTTGGGGATCGAAGGCCGTGTCGATCCACTTTTCGCCGTCGAACAGGAAGGTGCGCGAACCGACGACGCGGATGCGTTGGGCGACCTCTTGAGCGGGGGCAACCGGGGCTTCGGCGTTTTCCAACTCCCCCAGGTTAGCTGCCTTTTCCACCGCCGCCTGCCCGGATGCCGGTGCGGCGGGCAGCGCCTGTAACTGGCGGTATTGCTCCGCCGCAATCTGCTCGCGCTCGGCGGCGCTGAGCGGGTTCTCTTCGGTAACCAGATAAGACGTATATGGGGTGACGATGCCGTATCGGACGCTCAGGCGCACGATCTGGTCGATCGTTTCCTGGTCTGGCCCTTTCAGGCGGATTTGGTTGAGCAGGAAGCCGATCTTGCGCGTGGCCCACAGGCGCGGGATCGCCGCCAGCGGGTAAACGTCTGGGGTCTCTGCGGCGAACCCTTGATCCAGGTACTCAAAGGTCTGCTCTCGACCCTCGACGAAGCCCTTCAGGGTGATGATGGTGTTGCCGCTATCCCTGTAGCGACCGACGACGATCACCTGGGAACCGCTGAATAGGTCGGGCAGCGGGGAAGGATAGAGTTCATTGACGCGAATCCGGCCAAAATCCAGCTCCAGATCGGCCAGTACGGGCGTGCTGATCTTCTCGTAGAAGGCCGAAAGGACCTCATCCAGGCGCTCCTCGGGCAAGACATAGGTGGTAGCGCCGTGATGGGCCTGGGCCAGCGAGTCCAGTAAATAGGTATCCACATCGTACCCAACGCCAAAGGCGAACAGACGCAGATTCTCAGGCGCAGCCTCGGCGAAGTCCTGCAGGATTTTCTGGCTCTCGATCACCCCTTCGGTGGGCAAGCCATCGGTCATGAAGATCAGGTAGGTAGGGCGCTCGCGATCGGTCATGCTGGCGGCTTCGAGCAGCGCCCGGTGGATGTTGGTGCTGCCCTGGGCGCTCTGCCCGTCGATCCAGCGGGCAGCTTCGGCAGCCTCGGACGCCGGTCGCAGCCCGTCGGCGTAGCTTTCCAGGCCGGTGCTGAAGGTCATGGCGTAGAAGCGATCCTGAGGGCCGAGGTGTTCCAGAATGTAACGCCCAGCGGCCTGCGCCTGGCGAAATTTCTCGCCTTCCATGCTTCCGGAGCGATCCAGCACCAGGATCACATCCTTGGGCAATGGCTTCTCACCGGCTTCCGGTTGCGGCGCAAGCAAGAGCAGGAAGAAACCGTCCGGATCATCTACATCGGCAGGGTTGCGGTAGCTCAGCAGGTGCAGGCCCGTCCGCTCGCCCAGCGAGTAGTACAGGGCGAAATCGGTGTCCGGGGTCAACTGGCTGGCTTCATATCCCGCGCGCACATGGGTATTGCTCTCACGCTGGATATCGACCGGGTGGCTGGGCGAATAGACCGCCCGGATGGGCGCGCTGGCGCGCACGTCCACGCTGATCGCGACCTCTTCGAGCGGCCAGAGCGAGAACTTTTCGGTGCTGAGCGGATAGACATAACGCACCAGGCCCTTTTCGGCCGTCAAAGCCTGGGTGTATTCCAGCTCGACGCGCCGCTCCCCCTGGGGCGGGATGGGAAAGATGTGCGCCTGGACAGCGTTATTGCCGGCGTATTCCAGCAGGGCAGGGTCGCGCAGGCTGTTGACGATTTCATAGTACTTCTGGCGCGCCTGCTCCGCCTCCAGCACTTCGCCCTTCACCGGTTTGCCATCCACCCATAGCGTGAAGGAGGAGACCGCCGCTCCCGCGGGCAGCGGGAAAAGGTAAGTGCCCTCCACCGTCCAGTCGTTGGGGTTGTAAAACACCTGATCGACGTGGGTGACGGCGATCTGATCTTCGATCTTGACTGCGACGCGATGATAGCGGATGACGAGTTGCGTCATCGGTGTGGGAGGCGGACAGGGAAATGGGCCTGGGCAGGGCGGCGGTGGACAGATATCGCACGGCGGCGGTCTGGGGATGATGATCCCGTCTGCCTGGGCGGAGGTGGGCAACGCCAGGCAGATCAGCAATATAAAGGCAATCCGGGTGAGCGTGTTCATAACTTCCTCCTGGTGGAAACCAATTCGATGGCGCGTCATCCAAAAGACGGTTTATCAGAAGGGATAGTTCCGCGTGGTATAATTGTGCGACTGAATTCGCAGGCACAAAGGGCACAAGCAGGCTTTGTGAACTTTGTGCCTTTATGATGAGAAAAACTTTGCAGTGAGTTATTTGCAAAATGTTGGATAAACTGAGCGCTATCGAAGAGCGATATGAAGAGATCAACCAGTTGCTGATGGAGGTGGGCAGCAATTATCAGCGCGCCGCTGAGTTGAATATGGAGCGCACCGAGCTGGAGCCAGTGGTGCTGAAGGCGCGTGAATACCGCCAGATGCTGGCACGATTAGAGGAGGCGCAGGCGTTGCTGGATTCCGAGGAAGACGAGGAATTGCGCGCCCTGGCGGAGAGCGAAATCGCCGAACTGTCGCCGCGCATCGAGGAAATGGAAGCAGAAATCAAATCGATGCTCCTGCCCAAGGACCCGCGTGACCAGCGCAACGTCATCGTCGAAATCCGCGCTGGAACCGGCGGCGATGAGGCGGCGCTGTTTGCGGCGGATCTGTTCCGCATGTACTCGCGCTACGCTGAGCGGCAGGGATGGGAAGTCGAAGTGCTTTCGGCGAACGAGATTGGCATCGGCGGTTACAAGGAAATTATTTTCATGGTGCGGGGGCGGGGCGCTTACTCGCGCCTGAAGTACGAATCAGGCGTGCACCGTGTTCAGCGCGTCCCAGCCACCGAGGCCTCTGGGCGTATTCACACCTCCACCGCTACGGTTGCTGTGCTGGCGGAGGTGGACGAAGTGGAGATCAACATCCCCGAAAGCGACATCCGCATGGATGTGTACAAGTCGGCCGGCGCCGGCGGGCAGAACGTTCAGAAGAACGCCACCGCGGTGCGCATCACCCACATCCCCACCGGCATTGTCGTCGCCTGCCAGGATGAGCGTTCACAGCTACAGAATCGCCTGCGGGCGATGAGCATTCTGCGCGCCCGCCTGTATGAGATGGAGCAAGAGAAGCTGCGCCAGGAAGTGGACGAAACCCGTCGCTCGCAGGTGGGGACCGGCGAGCGCTCCGAGAAGATACGCACTTACAACTATCCCCAATCGCGCGTCACCGATCACCGCATCAACCTTTCCAACTACAACCTGCCAGCGGTAATGGAAGGCGCTATTGACGAGTTCATTGACGAACTGGCGCTGCGCGAGGAGGCCGAGCGCCTGGCTGCCGTAGGGGAGTGAACGCCGCCGTTTCAGGTTGAGTTTGAATTCCTCCACGTCGGTCTTATCCCAGATTCGCTCCCGGCTGGAAAGGCAGAGCGAGACCGCTGCGCTGGACGCCCAGGTGTTGCTGGCGCACATCCTGGATAAGCCACGCGCCTGGGTGCTGGCCCACCCCGAGGCGCCCCTGTCCCCTCAGCAGGCCGAAAAATTGGCCCGCGCGCTCGCCCGCTTGGAAAACGGCGAACCGCTGCCTTACATCCTGGGACACTGGGAGTTCTTCGGCCTGGATTTCCTGGTGACGCCGGCGGCGCTCATCCCCCGCCCCGAGACCGAACTGCTGGTGGAGCGCGCCCTGGAGTGGCTGCGTCAACATCCTGAACGCCGACTGACGGCCGACGTGGGTGCAGGCACAGGATGTATTGCAGTCGCGCTGGCGGTGCATATCCCGGATTTGCGCCTGTTGGTGTGCGATCGCTCGCTGGAAGCGTTACGCGTGGCGCAGGAGAACGTTCGCCGCCATGGGGTGCAGCAACGCGCCTTTTGTCTGCAGGCCGACCTGCTCCCCGCCCTGGGTCGCAAGATCGATTTGATCTGCGCCAATCTGCCCTACATCCCCAGCGCTACGCTCCGTTCTCTGTCGGTGGCGCGCTGGGAGCCAACCCTGGCGCTGGATGGTGGGCCGCACGGGCTGAGTTTGATCGGCCGGCTGCTGGAGCTTGCTCCCCTGGCCCTGGCTCCCGGCGGTCTGGCGCTGCTGGAGATCGAAGCCACTCAAGGAACGGCGGCGTTGCAACTGGCGCGAACGGCCTTTCCGGATGCCCATGTGGAACTTTTCCCCGACCTGGCCGGGCGGGATCGACTGATCAGCATCCAGACCTAGCAACCTTCATCTACCCATAACCTGCGATGTTCGTATTCCTGTCGAAACTGCTGCCGCCGCTGGTGTACCCGCTGGGATTGGCCTGTATCCTGGTCGTCCTGGCGTTGTTGTTCAGGCGGCGGTCGAGATGGGGGCAGGCGGCGCTGATCCTGGCGCTGCTGGTCCTGTGGATCGGCGGGAACCGCTGGACGGCGATGGGGCTGGCGCGCTCCCTGGAGCGGCACTATCTGCCGCCTGAGCCGCTGCCAACCGCCCCGGTCATCGTCGTTTTGGGAGGCGGCACCGAGGCGCCCGAACCCCCACGGCCAATGACCGAGACGAACGGCGCCGGCGATCGGGTGCTCTATGCGGCCCTACTCTACCGAGAGAGAAAGGCGCCGGCAATCCTGGTCAGCGGCGGGCTGCTCGACTGGAGCTCCTTGCAGACCACGCCGGCCGAAGATATGGCCGCGCTGCTGGAGATGCTCGGCGTCCCCTCGCAGGCGATCTGGCTGCAGACCCAATCGCGCAACACGTATGAAGACGCCCTCTACAGCGCCCAAATCTTGAAAGAGAAGGGCATTCAGCGTATACTGCTAGTGACCTCTGCCTGGCACATGCCGCGCTCGCTCAGGTTATTCCAGGCGCAGGGTCTGGAAGTTGTGCCTGCTCCGACGGACTTTTATGTGACGGACGCCGACTGGAAGCGTCTGAAAATGCCTGATTTGCGAGTGCAACTGCTGGGGTTGTTCCCCAGCGCCGATAATCTGGGTCTGACCACCCGCATGCTGAAGGAATACCTGGGCATGCTGGTGTACGACTTGCAGGGCTATTATTGATCAAACGCCATCGAGAAGGGCAGCCATGTACACTCCTCTTCAGAACCGCCATATCCTGCTGGGCGTGACCGGCTCGATCGCCGCCTATAAAGCGGCAGACCTGGCTTCCAAGCTGGCGCAAGCGGGCGCCCAGGTGGATGCGATCCTGACGCAGGCGGCGCTCCAATTTATCACGCCGTTGACTTTCCAATCCGTCACCGGTCGCCGCGCCTATGTCGATGCTGATCTATGGGGCAGCGAGGGGCATGTACAACATATCGGCCTGGCGCATCAGGCCGAGTTGCTGATCATCGCTCCGGCGTCGGCGAACACCCTGGCGAAGCTGGCGCACGGCCTGGCGGATAATCTGCTCACCGTGGCAGCTCTGGCAGCGACCTGTCCGTTGATACTGGCGCCGGCCATGGACGGAGGCATGTTCGCCCATCCGGCCACTCAAGCCAATCTGGAAGCGTTGCGCCAGCGCGGCGCCAGGATCGTTGGCCCGGCGCTGGGCCATCTGGCATCGGGGATGATCGGCCTGGGGCGCATGGTCGAACCCGCCGAATTGCTCGGCCATGTGCGCTGGGTTCTGGGGATGGGTGGGCCGCTGGCAGGGCGCAGGGTGCTGGTCAGCGCAGGCGGCACCCAAGAGCCGCTCGACCCGGTGCGGGTGATCGCCAACCGCTCTTCGGGCAAGCAGGGTTTTGCCATCGCCCAGGCTGCCCTGGATCTGGGCGCGCAGGTGACGTTGATCAGCGGGCCTGTGTCGCTGGCGGCCCCGGTTGGCGTGGAACGGGTGGATGTGCAGACCGCCCAGCAGATGCACGATGCCGTGTTGGAACGCCTGCCCCAAACCGATGTCTTGATCATGGCAGCCGCAGTGGCCGACTTTCGCCCGGCAGACCCGGCGCAGAACAAAATCAAACGCGAGTTCGGCGCTCCCCAAATCCACCTGGAACCCACCCCGGATATCCTGCAGGCGGTTGCGCAGGCGAAATCCAGACACGGCTGGCCGCGAATCACCGTGGGCTTTGCCGCCGAGTCGCAAGAGCTGCTGAAGAACGCGGCCGCCAAGCTGCAGCGTAAGAAACTGGATTTGATCGTCGCCAATGACATTCGCGCTGCAGACGCTGGCTTCGGCGTGGACACCAACCGCGTGACTCTGCTCTTCGCCGATGGGCGTTCCGAACCCCTGGAGTTGATGAGCAAGGAGCAGGTTGCCGCGGTGCTCATGACGCGGGTGAGCGAGCTGCTTCGGCAAGCGGACGGACTGCCGCCTGCGGCGGCAGCGGCGGGCTAAGGCCAGCCCTAGAAACGCTCGCCTCGACGGCTTTCACGACGGCGATGGACGCTGCCGGAAGCGTCTAAAGCGCTCTCTTCATCCAGCGCAACCTGATAAAAGCGTATCTGTTTGAGCAACGATTTCAGCGCTTGCAGGGTCTGGGTATAGTCGGCATTCCCCTGGCTGTAATTGCGGCGGATTTGGGCCAGCTCACGGTGGGTCGCATCCAGCAGTTCCTGGATCTCCTGAGCAGCCTGGGGGTAGCTGCGGTACTCGTCTTGCAAGTTTCGCCACATCTGAGACGCCTCGTTCACCTGCGCTTCGATCTCCTCGGCCTCAGCCTGCTCGCGGGCGGCGCGCTCCCCCGCCTGAACGATTCGTTCGCCCAGCGCCTGGTAGCGTGCCCCCAGATTGCTCAACTGCGCCACCCGGGCGATAGCGCGGGCCGGCCCCTCTTTGAGCGCCTGCCATTGTTGCTCGATCGCTTCCAGTTCCTGGCGCTCCTGCTCCAGAGTGACGGCGGTCGGCGGCCAGGCGCGCTTCTGGCGCAGGCCGCCCATCGCCTCGTTCAGCGCCCGGCGTGTTTTGTCTCGCTGATACTGCGCTTCCTTGTACGTCTCGATCAGCGGC
Organism: uncultured Anaerolinea sp.; assembly: GCA_964503145.1. Classification (GTDB taxonomy): domain Bacteria; phylum Chloroflexota; class Anaerolineae; order Anaerolineales; family UBA4823; genus RBG-16-57-11. Next base: position 216,791 of record CAZCYV010000002.1, read on the forward strand.
TTGAAATCGCCCAGAGCTTTGAGGGCAGCCGTGCAGGCCTGCCAGTGGTCGCTGCGCTGCTTCAATTCGGGGATCAGTTCATCCAGGGAGCGCCGCGTTTTCGCCGCTGAGGCGAACCGCAAGCTGCTCTCCAATAAACGGCGCGCCTCAGCGATTGGCTTTTCGTCCAGCGCGGCGATCTGATCCAGCTCTCTTAGGGTGGTGGCCAGTTCCTGCGCCAGTTCCTGGGCGTCGCGGCTCAAGCGGTTGAGCCAGTCGTTCACTGCCTGTTCGGCGCGCTCGACCAGCGCGGCTGCCCGGCGGGCTTTCTTCTCAACGCTACCGCGCTGGCGCTGCGCCAGATCAGCTATCAGCTCCTGCATTTCTTTGGACAGGCGTTCTTGCTCCTGCAGCGCGGCGCTGGTGAGAAAGTCGTTGCTGCGCACAATGAACCCGATTTGCACCAGCGCCGAATGGGCGCCCTCCAGCGCCTGGAGGGCAGATTTTTCCCTCTCTTGCAGGTCTTGCAGGCGCGCCTGGATGTTTACCACTCGCCGTTTCATTCTTTGAAAGTTTTCCGTCAGCAGGCGAGCATCCTGCAGGCGCTGGGCAATTTGATCTTCGGGTATCGGCTCAGCGGGGTTAGCCAGGGCCAGGCGCGCGGCAGCCTCATTGAGCTGGTTCAGCTCATCCGCCAGGCTGGCAATCGCATCCTGGCGCGACCAGTTCTCTGCTGGATAAGCCTGCGCCTGGCGGCTGACCTGCCAGGCCTGGGAAAGCCAGGTCTCGAATTGACTCAGCTCTGCCTCGCTCAGCAGTTGAAGCAGCTCGATGTGCGCCAGCTCGACCGTCTCGCAGGCGCGCGCCAGCTCTTTCTGCCGGGCGCGGAGCGAAGCGGCAGTCTCCATATCCTGGATAATCTGCTGCGGCGTGCGGGGATGCCTGGCGGCGCGCAGCGCATTGGCCTGGCGGTTCAACGCCGAAAGCGCATCCATCGTCTCCCGCCAGGCGATCGGGTGGATCGATTTAGCCCCCAGAGCCGCCATGCGCAAAGATAGATCCTTGAAGCCCTGGCTCAGCTCGTCGATCACGCCTTCCAGCGAAGCCAGCTCGCGGCGGGCGCGCCGCAGCTCATGGCTCATCTCTTGCCCGAACTGGCTCAGGCGCGTCGCTTCTCCGATCACCGCGCTCAGGCTTTCTACCTCCAAACGGGAAAGGGTGGCGTGTAGATTTTGGGCGATCTGCCCCATCTGCTCCAGCCGCTGGCGGTAATCGGCGGTTTCGATGCTTTGCGGCAGGTTGCTCAGCAACTGCTCGAGATCAGCCAGGACTCGCCGCAGTACATCGACCGCGTCATGGGCTTCATCGCAGCCCTGTTCCCAGCTTTGGGCCTGCGCTAATAAGTGTTCCAGCTCTGGATCAAGCGTTTCCAGAGCCTGATAAGCGCGACTGATCTCCTCGCGGCCAGCTTGAGAGATGACGGTTTCCTGGCTGCCATCGTAAAAATAGGCCGGTAGCTGGGCCAGCGTTGCTTGAGCCTGCTGAACCTGCCTCAGAGCGGCCTCGAAGGCGTCCCCTTGAAGCTGTCGCTGGCGCAGTCGCTCGAGAGTTTTATGCGCTTGCTGCTGCTTTCGGCGCGCCTGACGCGCCTGTGACGCGACCTCCCAGCCGATGTGCTGCAACTCTTGCTCCAAACGATCGGCTTTTTCCAGCTCGCCCCGGGCGGCCTCGATTTCCCGGCCCAGCCGCGCGGCGTTCTTGCGCAGAAAATACCACAGATAGGGCGCCCCCAGCATCGTCTCCCAGCGGTTCAGGCTCAGGTTGTTGGCCTGCTGCTTCAACTCGACGCGCCGACGGCTTAACATGTTGGCATGCTGGTTGATTTCATCCAGCACCGCCTGCAAACCTGCCAGGCGTGAGACAAAAGGCTCTTGCAAGTCAACGGCGTATGCCTGGACGGAACGCGCGATCTGCTGGCGGGCGGCTTCATAACTGCGCCACTGCCCGCGTAACTGCTCCAGCTCAGTTTCAGCCGCCTTCTGGTAATGGCGCGCCAGCAGGAATAGCCCGGCGAGGAGCAACGCCAGTGCGATTGGGATCAGACAAATGAGGGTCGAAAAATTTTCCACTCCCGGGCCGGCTCACCCAAGGCAAAATACGCTCATTGTTATACTCGTTGCTATTTTAATGCAGATTCCATAATCTTTTGGATGCGCAGAATCATGCTGGCCGGGTCAGGGTGCAGTCCCTCGATCAGTAGAGCGTTTTCATAGATTTGATCGATGATCAACGCGCTACGTTCATCTTCTGCCGAGAGGCCCCCTAGGCGCACCAGGATGGCATGGCGCGGGTTAAGCTCCAGCACCTTCTTGGGCGGCTCGAACTCTCGGTTGAGCAGACGGTAAACGCGTTGCATCTCCTGATTCGGCGCGCCTTCGGGATCAACCAGGCGGGCCGGCGAATCCGCCAGCCGATCGGTCATGCGCACATCTGTCACCTTTTCGCCCAATCGGGCTTTGAAGCGCTCGATCAGGCCTTGGGCGCTCTGCTCATCCAGCGCCGGACGGGCTTCGCCTCCTGCATGCTGTGCGCTCTCGGGCAGCGCCAGTTCAGCGGTGGCGACATTGCTCAGCGGAAAATCTTTATATTTCGTCAGCCGCACCAGCAGGAATGCGTCCACCGGGTCGGTCAACAGCAGCACCGGATAGCCGTAATGGCGCACGATATCCAGGTGCGGGCTATGCAGGGCAGAGCGGTCATCGTCGCCGAGCAGGTAATAAATGTGCTTTTGATCAGGCTTCATGCTTGCCACGTACTCATCGAGCGAGGACCAGCGCTCGGGTTGCTCGGTGGTGTGGAAGCGCAGCAATGGGTAGAGTTGCTCAGGCTCGTTGGGTTCGATCGCCACACCCTCTTTGATATAGCGCGAATAGGCCTCCCAGAAGCGATTGTACTTCTCGGCATCTTCCTCGGACAGTTTCTTCAGCATGTCCAGCGCCTTAGAGGTGACCAGCTTCTTCAGATGCGCCATCACCCGCGTCGCCTGAACCGATTCGCGCGACACGTTCAACGGGATGTCTTCCGAGTCCACCACACCCTGGATGAACTGCAGGTACTCCGGCAGCAGATCGCGGTAATACTCCTGGATCAGCACCTTGCGGGCGTACAACTTAAGACCTTCCTGCTTGCGCAGCGAGAAGATCCCCCGCTCGGGGCTGGCGGGGACAAACAGCACAGCGTACATCTGAACCGGCGCATCAACGACCATGTGAGCATGCGCCAGCGGGGGCTCGAAGTCCAGCGTAAGTTGCTGATAGAACTCGTCGTAATCTTTCTGTTCCACCTCGCGCGGCGACTGCCGCCACAGGGCAGTCTGGCGGTTGGCCTGTTGTTCTCCGCTGCCCACGTAGATCGGGAAGGGGATGAAATCCGAGTGCTTGCGCACGATCTCGCGCAGGCGATGCTCCTGGGCGAACTCTTTGGCGTCTTCCTTGAGCTGGACGATCACCTGCGTGCCGCGCTCGGCTTTCTCAGCCGGTTCGATAGTGAAGGTGTCGGCGCCGTTGCAGTACCACGTGGCCGCCTGGGCGTCTTTGCGGTAGGAACGCGAAGTGACCTTGACCCACTCCGCGACCATGAACGCCGAGTAAAATCCGACCCCAAATTGCCCGATCAGGTCAGAAGGGCTCTTGCCGCTCTGGCGCACCGCCTGGATGAACTCACGCGCCCCGGAGTGGGCGATGGTACCCAGGTTGGCGACCATTTCTTCAGCGGTCATACCGATGCCTGTGTCCTGAATGGTCAGGGTGTTGGTCTCGGGGTCGGCAGTGATGCGGATCTCCAGCTTCGCATCCGGGTCGAGCACATCGCGATTGGTGAGCAGCTCGAAATCCATACGCGTCAGGGCATCGGCGGCGTTAGAGATCAACTCGCGCAAGAAAATCTCTCGCTCGGTGTACAGCGAATGGATCAGGATATCCAGAAGTTGACGGGTTTCGGCCTTGAAGGCGATGGGGGAAGGATGTTCTACAGACGAGGTTTGCTCTGCGGTGTCCATCGTTCTCACCTCCAAACGTGGGTTCGATGTATAAATATACCCAGATTACGTAAGAATTGTGTAAGAACCGCTTGACCTAAGCTGGCACATCCCACGGCGCCGTCCCGCTGCCTCCAGCTCCGCTTAGCGAAGCGCGGATCGGCTCGCCCAATTCGGGTAACACGTCGGCGACGGCGGCCAGCAGGCCAAAGCATCCGGCGATCATCATATCGCCGAACGGTACGGCGAAATACGGCCGCAGCGCCGAGCCGCGCATCAGGTTCCGCCGAGGGCCGGTGACCACCACGCCGAAACCGGCGCCTTCGTCCAGAGGCAACGGCGCATCGTGATAGATCAGCGCCCCATGCCCATTGTCGCCAAATACATCCGCGTGGGTCAGGCTGCCATCCGCCAGCAAGCGCAACAACCTTTCCAACTTTGGAAGATCGAGCAAGCCGGTGTGGTGCTCGAACACGCCCTCGATGCCGGTCGGCCCCAGGCGAAAGGCCAGGGTATGGAAATTGCCCACGTTGGCGATCATCACCCGTTCCCGCTCCTGCACCAGCGGATCGAAGGTGGCCCCCAGCACCGCCGCTGGGGCGGTGTCCATCACCACCAATGGGATTTCGCCCAGCACGGTATAGACGCTGCTTTGAGCCGACTGCACCACTGCCCACAGACGAGTCATGATCTCCGGCGTCTCCTCCGCCCGGTAAGCGAAGGCGCTTAGTCGGTTCTCCTGACGAATGCGCCGATCCAGATAATCGAAGCGGAACTGGCGGTCGGAATAACCCGGCGGCGAGTTGCCGTGATCGAACACCGCCACGGCCACCGCTGCCAGGTCGCTCAGCGAAACGCCAAACAGATCCAGGGCGCGGGCGATGGCATCGAAATCAAAGTCGCGCAGTTTCAGCCGCAGCACCGAGGCCGGCAAGCGGTGGGCTTCATCCTCGCTGACGATCTGCACGCCCATGGCTTGCACAGCTTCCAGGTCGTCATTGAACGAGCGCGCCGCATCCGGCGTAGCGTAGAGCGCCAGACCAGCGCGCACGTGGTCTTCGGCCGCCCAGCCGCTCGGTCCGCCGCCCATCGTCACACCGGTCAACAACACAGCCTGTCTGCGGCGGGTGGCCGCCTTCAGGCGGCGATGGACGATCATGGTGGGCGAGGGCACTACCAGCTTGAGACCGTTTTCCAGGTCCAAGCGAGAGTCATACAGAAAAATGTCTTGCGTCCCCGTGCCAACGTCAACAGTAAGGATTTTCATGCCGGTTCACCATTTTGCTTCGTAGTTGGGGCAATGCCAATAACAGGAGGGAGTTTACCACTTCTGCGCAGAGAATAGAAGGGCCGCCAATGGCCGGCGGCCAGCATAGCCGATAGCGCAAAGAACGGGCACTTGACACGATTCTACCCTGGGGTATAATCCAACCCAATCGCATCGAGAAAGATGGCGCGGAGACAAGTAACCGCATCGCCTTCACAGAGAGTTGCCGGTGGTGTGAGGCAGCAAGGTCGAGCGGCGAAATCCCCTCCGCCGGCGGGCGCACAGAAGCGCTTTTGCGCCCGTCAGTCCTCCCCGTAGGGGCGAGGCCCGCAGCGCCGCTTACGCTGCGCCGCCCGCCGTAAGGGGAGCGGGTACGCCCGTTAGCGCGCACAGAGGCCGTCCACAGCCAGGCAAACGATTGCCGGCCTCGTCTGTTGTGGACGGTAAAAGCAGGTGGCACCACGAGCGCCCCCCTCGTCCTGCAGGACCTGGGGGGTTCACTCATTCTGTATGCAGGAGGTGCAACCATGTTAGATATCAATTTGATACGTGAGCAGCCCGATCTGGTGCGCCAGGCGATGCAGGCGCGCCAGATGGACCCTGCGCCGGTTGACGCCGTGCTCGCCCTGGACGAGCAGCGCCGCGCCCTGATTCAGGAAGTCGAGGCCCTGAAAGCAGAGCGCAACGCTGTTTCGAAAGAAATCGGGCGCATGAAGGATCCTACTGAGCGCCAGGCCAAGATCGACGCCATGCGCGCCGTCGGCGACCGCATCGCCGAACTGGATGAGCGCCTGCGCCAGGTGGACGCCGAACTGGAGGCAGTAGCAGCAACCATCCCAAACCTGCCCGACCCGCGCACCCCTCTGGGCGTAGACGACCGTGATAACCCGGTGCTGGGCACTTACGGCGAGATCCCTCAATTCGACTTCGAGCCTAAGCCGCACTGGGATCTGGGTCTGGCGCTGGGCATCATCGACTTCGAGAGAGGGGTCAAGATCACCGGCTCGCGCTTCTATGTGCTCAGCGGCGCCGGCGCCCGTTTGCAGCGCGCCCTGATCGCCTTTATGCTCGATCTGCACATCCGCCAAGGCTACACTGAGAAGTACCCGCCCTTCATGGTCAAGGGACAGACCCTGTTCGGCGCCGGGCAGTTGCCCAAATTCCAGGATAACCTGTATAAGGATCACGAAGAAGACCTGTGGATGGTGCCCACCGCCGAGGTGCCGCTCACCGGCCTGCACATGGACGAAATCCTGGACGAGGCCGATCTGCCGCGGCTGTACACCGCCTACACGCCCTGCTTCCGCCGCGAGAAGATGAGCGCCGGGCGGGATGTGCGCGGCATCAAGCGCGGCCACCAGTTCGATAAGGTCGAGATGTACGTCTTTTGTAAACCGGAGGAGTCGGAGACTTACCTGCAAAAGATGCGCGCCGACGCCGAGGAGACCTGCCGCCTGCTGGGCTTCCCCTATCGGGTGAAGCAACTCTGCACCGGCGACATCGGCTTTGGCTCGGCCATCACTTATGACATCGAGGTATGGGCTGCGGGCTGCCAGGAATGGCTGGAGGTCTCGTCGGTTTCAAACGTGACCGACTTTCAGGCGCGCCGCGCCAACATCAAGTATCGCCCGGCAGAAGGCGGACGGGCGCGCTACGTCCATACGCTCAACGGCTCGGGCCTGGGCATGCCGCGCACCCTGATCGCTGTGCTGGAGAACAACCAGCAGGCCGACGGTTCGGTGGTGGTGCCTGAGGTCCTGCGCCCGTGGATGGGCGGGATCGACGTCATCCGTCCTTGATCCCAATGATTGGCGGCCGCCCATAGCCCAAAAAGGAGAGAAGATGCAACAAGCGCTGAGTTACGCCCTGCTGTTTCTGGTGCAGTTCTTTATGCTGGTCGGGCTGATTGGGCTGGTGGTGCCAATCTTTCCCGGTCTGCTGATCATGTGGCTGGCGGCGCTGGGCTATGGCGTAGCCAACGGCTTCACCACCCTGGGGATCGTGCTATTCGTGGTCATCAGCTTGCTGGCTTTGGTCGGTTCCCTGGTGGATAACCTGTTTATGGGGGCTGGGGCGCGCCAGGGGGGCGCGTCCTGGCTCTCCATTTTTGTCGCCCTGGGCGTCGGCATCCTGGGGACGTTGCTCTTCCCTCCAATTGGCGGGCTGATCGCCGCCCCCATCGCCGTGCTAGCGCTGGAATATTACCGCTTGCGCGACTGGGCGCTGGCGCGCCAGGCGGTGTTCGGCATGGCCAAGGGCTGGGGGCTGTCAGTGGCGGCGCGATTGGTGATTGGCCTGCTGATCATGGCATCGTGGTGGATTTGGGTGTGGAAGGGATGACCCGCGGCGACAAGCATGCCGGGTTTTGATCACCACCGGCTCGCGCTTCGACACAGGTACAAAGCGTATCATGGAACTGCCACTCGATCAAATCATCCAGGGGAATTGCATCGAAATATTGAATTCCTTTCCCGAAAACTCGGTGGACCTGATCTTCGCCGACCCGCCTTACAATCTTCAGTTGCAGCAAGAGCTATGGCGGCCGAACATGACCAGGGTCGATGCCGTCGATGATGAGTGGGATCAGTTCGACGGTTTCGCTGAATATGACGCCTTCACGCGCGCCTGGCTCTCGGCCTGCCGCCGCGTGCTCAAGGATACCGGCACAATTTGGGTCATCGGCTCCTACCACAATATCTACCGTATTGGTGGGATCATGCAAGATTTGGGATATTGGTTCCTGAACGACATCGTTTGGATTAAAACCAATCCGATGCCCAACTTCCGCGGCGTTAGATTTACAAATGCTCATGAAACCCTGATCTGGGCCAGTAAAGCCAGAGGCTCGCGCTATACGTTCAATCATCATGCGATGAAATCGCTGAACGATGATTTACAGATGCGCAGCAACTGGCTGCTGCCGATTTGCTCCGGTTCCGAGCGGATCAAGGTGGATGGGAAAAAGGCTCACTCCACCCAAAAGCCCGAAGCCTTGCTCTATCGGATCATCGTCGCTTCGAGCAATCCTGGGGACGTGGTTCTGGATCCCTTCTTTGGCAGCGGCACGACGGGAGCAGTCGCCAAAAAGCTGCATCGCCATTGGATCGGGATCGAAAGAGAACAGAGTTACATCGAGATTGCTTGCCGGCGCATCGCGGCTGTGAACCCTGAATCTTTCGATAGCGCGGTCTTCGATGTGCGCAACCGGAAACGCCTCGAGCCACGCGTCCCATTCGGCAGCCTGCTGGAAAACGGCCTTCTCAAACCCGGCCAATCGCTCTACTTCCAGCGCGATCGGGCAAAAGCGGCGCGGGTCAAACCAGATGGCAAACTGCGCTTCGGCGACTTCGAAGGCTCTATTCATCAAGTCGGGCGGCGCCTGATGAACGGCGGCCCTTGCAACGGTTGGGAACACTGGTATTACGAAACCGAGAGCGGTGAACTGCTCCCCATAGATCATCTTCGCCGCGTGATCTTGGACCGGCTTCAAGCCTCCGGAAACACTGACGGGTGAGCGGAAAAGGCTTCGGGCCTCATCCAAAGTCAGGCAGCCCCGCTCCATCTTTCTCCGACCCATCTGGGTGGTGGTTTTCATTGCCGCCATCTTCCTGGCCGGCATCTTGCTGATCGGCCCGCAACGCGTGGCGACAGCGATGCGCAGCCTGATCGGTTATCTGCCTGGAGTCGGCATTGTCGATCGAAGCGCGCCGATCCGCATCCTTGCCGAACCGGTCAGCCTCACCCGGCAAGGGATCACCGTCTCCGTCAACCGAGCCACCCTCACCGCCGACCAGACCCAAATCGAGGTCGGCGTCTCCGGAGTGCCGCTCTCTGCTTACCCGAAGAGTGAGGCGGTATTGGGATGCATAGAACCAAGCTACCTCCGCCTGCCAGATGGAACGCGGCTGGAGGTGGATGCCATCTTTCCGGCCAACGTGAACGAAGCCGTTTATGTCATGCCATGTATCTTCAACACTCTGCCTGGCGCCGCACCCACTGACTGGGAGCTGCCGCTAAAGTTCATACCGGCCCCGCCGTCCGGCGCGCAAATCGCTTACGTCACCAGCGGCGACGCCTATGGCGTGTTCGTCGTCGCTATCGAAAACGCCTCAAGCCCCAAACAACTATCCAATCTGGGTTACGAGTCGCTGGCTGGATGGTCACCGGACGGCGGATTGATCTACTATGCCATTCCTGGAGCGAGCGGCGATGGATTTCTGCTCCGCGCCGTGGAGGTCAGCACTGGCGCTACCCGCGATCTGTTTACCCTGGAGGACTCATCGCGTAAAGCGCCGCTTCCGGAAGTCTCGCCAGATGGGAAATGGATGGCTTACCGCGCCAGCAACAACAGCAGCGTGTATCTCAAGGCAATGGACGGCGCAAGTCCTGCCCGGCTGTTCATCGAGAACCCCGGGCTGGCAACCAGCAGCATCGCCTGGGAGAAAGAAGGCCACTTATTGGGGATCAGCGTGATCACTCATGAAGAACAGGGCAGCGTGATGGTCCTGTTGCAAGTCGACCCCTGCGAGGCATACGTTCTCCCGGGGCTGAACGGAGAGATCAATGGGATCATGATCCCGTGAATTATCTCGCAGCAAGGGCACCTTCGATCCCACAGGCAAGCACTGCATCGGCAAATGGAGGTGACGCCTTTATTCTGGACTAAAGAAGCTCATCCCCACCCCCATCCTCTCCAGCCCCTCGTTCGCCCAATACTCCAACAGCGCCGAGTCGTCCAGGGCATCGAACAGCGCCGGGATCGCCCGCGTATCCCCAATGCTTGCCAGCGCCCGCGCCGCCTCCAGCCGGGCAATATGGGAGCCGCTTTCCATTACCGCCAGCAACGCCGGGACGGAGGCGCTCCCGATCGCTTGCAGCGCCTCCCTGGCCAGCCGCCGGGTCAGCGAGTCAGGGTCATCCAGCGCCCGCGCCAGCCCGGCCACAGCATCTGGATCAGGGCGCTGGCGCAGCCCCAGGGCGGCGCACTGTCGCACCGCAGCGGCTTCATCCTCTAAAGCCTGAAGCAGTAAAGGAACGGTATCGGCGTTGGGCAATGCCGCCAGGGCGCGGGCCGCCCACCAGCGCACATCTGCTTCCGAAGCGTGCAAGTGTCCCCGGAGCGCCTCCAACACGAGTGCCTGCTGCTCTGGTGGCAACGCAGCCAGTTCGCTCGCAGCAGCCTCCGCTGCAGCTTCGTCGCCGCTGCTCAACGCGGCGAGCAACGCATCAACGCTCCGCCCCATAGCTCCACGCCCAGACTGGAGATGAACGGATTAGCTCGGCGGGGGCACCGGCAGGTCTTCGACTTTTGTGCTGACCCATTTATCGCCCTCGTCGATCAGCATCACAGGGATATCCTCGCGGATGGGATACTTGCGGCCGCAGTCCCGGCAGATCAGCCAGGATTCCCTATAGTAATCCAGCAGACCTTCTCTTTCGCGCACGCAGGCCGGGCAGCGCAGGATTTCGAGCAGTTCTTGACGCACCATAGTGACTCCTTCTTTCAGCTTCGATGCAAGGCGCATTCAGAACCGCCTTGCACCTGGTCATGCAGATCAAGTGCAATGCACCTGGCACATGCTTACGGGTTGAGGTTCGGCTGACGCTTTTTCTTAGGCAACTCGGTGCCGGGGCCGTACTGGTACACGTCCGCCCAGGGCAGATAATGAGTGACGAACGAATCGGTGAACAGCGCTACCCCATCGCGGTACACTGTGCGCAGCACGGTGACGTCAGCGCCTTCCGCCGCCCAATCCACCTGGATGATCTGCCCCTGCGCCAGCTCGGGGTTTTCCTCGTACACCGGCTCCGGCGGATCGACCACGTTTTGCGGCCCGCTGGTCTCCCATTCGACCGTGCGCCCGTCGGAGGTGGAGTAGAACTTCCAGGTCAGGCTGCGCGAGTTGGGCCGATAATAGGTCTCCATCAGCAGCCAATAAGGGCTGTCGTTGACGAACTTGAAATCCACCATGGGGATGAACACGGTGGCGTCCAGCCCGGCCAGGTTTTCGTCCCAGCCGTTGGCGGTTTGCTCGTAGTAACCCACTCGGTAAGCGTGCGGGTGGCGCTCGACGATGGGGTAGCCGGCGAAGAACGCCGCCCGGAACAGGGTGGTGCTCACCTGGCATACTCCGCCGCCCACACCCTTGATCGTCCGCCCGCCGAAGATAATCCACGCTTCGGCATAGCCGGTGTCCAGGCTGACGTTGCCCATCACGCTGGCCATCGAGAAGGTGGCCCCTGGCGGCACCAGCAGGCCGTGAAAGTTGGCCGCGGCTTTCTCGATGTTCTGCAGCCGCTCGGCGGTGGAGCCGCGGAAATAGCTGGTGTAGGCGATGATCTGCTCGGTGATGCCGAGTTGCTCGCCGGTGGCTGTATCGCCCACCTCGGGTTGAGTGGTCACCAGGGTGAGCGGAGCGCTATGCTGGCCCTCGGCAATCGCCCGATTGATCGCCTGGATGGTATTATAGACATCCACATTGCGCCCAATCACTGCGGGTTTGATCAACTCCAGCAGGCGTGTATCATCGTTGAAAATGAAGCGGGCGTTCTCCGGCTGGCGGTTGACCTCGCCGGCGAGGGCAGTCAGATAAGTGTTCAGCGCCTCATCGCTCAGTTTGACTTGATAGCGCTCACCCTCTGCCGTCTGCAGGCGGTCGATCACCAACATGCCTGCCAGTTGCTGCGGTGGGATGACCCACGGACCGGGATCTCCAGGCTGAGCGTCGGGGATGCTCAGCGTCAGCGGGGCGCTCAGGATGCGCCGGGCGACTTCCGCCTGGGCGCTGGCATCCATGATCCCCGGGGGCGTCTCGTGTATCACCAGGGGCACCGCGCCGTCGGTCAGGCGACTCATCTGAGCGCGCAGCGCCTCCAGGGTAGCGGGGATATCCAGCTGGCGGCCGATCTGCCCGGGCACAGCGATCACCTCGACGCCTTCCACCTTGAGCGAGGCTTCTTGCATTGGACGATCCACCTCGGCGGCGATTTGCAGCAGGTAATCTCGGGCCGCTCGCTCGTCATAGATAAGCTGCGCGGGGACGTCCACCCCAGAATGCCACGCGCCGAGTTGATCCGCCAGGCGCTTCACAGGGTTGCCGCTGCGCCCCAGAGCGTAGGCCGCCCGGGCATTGGGTCGCGCATCCACCATCAAACCCAAATCTGCCGGGCGCGCCAGCCATGTCCGCTCGCCGTCTTGAAAGACGATCTTGCCAGTGTATGGAAAGGTCATGCGCTGCGCCAGCCGCGCCACGGCTTCGTTCTCGGTCAAGCCGGAGAGATCGATCCCAGCCACAGACACACCCGGGTAAATCTTCCCGGCATAGACGGCGCGGCTGATCAGCAGTAAGATCGAGCAGAAGAGGATGAACAGCGCAAATCCGCCCGCCAGCGCCATCAGCGCCTGCAGCACAATTGGCGAGGGATCGCGGCTTCTTTTCTTAGCCATTGGATAGGTAGTCATCGTACACCAATTGTACCAAAGATCATTCGAGTACTTCGAGGGCGATGCAATCCGTTATAATGACCGGATAAGTCGTATCTGGAACTGGACTGGTAAGTCCTTCGTCTTGTCTTTTGAGGAGATTACAGAATGGCATATAAGGATCGAAAACCGGCGACCCGCCTGCAAGGGATAGCCCGCTGGCTGCCGTTAGCGCTGATTCTGGTCAGCCTGGCCTGCGCCCTGCCTTTTGGCGGTCAGCCCACGCCCACTCGCCGTGGAATGTTCTCCACCCCGACGCTACCCCCGCCGCCCACGCCCACGCCGGCGCCGCTTCCGCCAGACCTGGTGGAGAGCGATCCGCCGCAGAGCGTCGAACTGCCATTGGATGGGCCGATTACCCTGTTCTTCAACCAGCCCATGGACCGCGCCTCGGTGGAGGCGGCCCTGTCCAGCCAGATACAGCAGCCCTTGCAGTTCAACTGGGTGGATGATTCGACCGTGATCGTTTACCTGGGCGCGCCGCTCGAGCCAGAAACGCAACTCGTCCTCGAGATTGGCGACACCGCCCGCTCGGCGCAGGGCAAACCACTCCTGCAGCCTGTCAGCCTCAAGTTTCAAACTGCCGGATACCTGCGCCTGGTGCAATCCCTGCCAGAACCGGATGCCCTGGATGTCGATCCCTCGGCGCCAATCGTGGCGGCGTTCAATCGCCCAATCGTCCCCTTGGGCGCCGATCTAGCTGCGCAGCCGGCCGCTTTCACCCTGGAACCCGCCGTTCAGGGGCGCGGCGAGTGGCTGAACACCAGCACCTATGTCTTTTACCCTCAACCGGCCCTGGCAGGCGGCGTGCGCTACACCGCCGTGCCCAACCCCGATTTGAAGAGCGTCGACGGGGGACCGTTGACCGAGGCTCAACCCTGGAGCTTCACTACCGTTACACCCAAACTGCTCTCATTCGAGCCAGAAACGGAGATCCCCTGGCGCCTGGATGCCAAAGTGGTGTTAACTTTCAACCAGCCAATGAACCGCGACAGCGTGGCGGCGAACTTCAGCCTGATGGGGCCGAACGGAACGCCCGTGCCCGGCGCGGTTGAATGGGGCCAGGATGATACGGTGTTCACCTTCACCCCGTCTGCCTTGCTGGCGCGCGGCGCCAATTACACCGTTACCCTGAATGGCACAGCGCAAGGGCTGGGGGGCGCAACGCTTGGGCAGACCTTCAGCGCCAACATCGTGACCGTTGCGCCTTTGCAGGTGGTGAACACCGAGCCGGCGCCAGGCCAACCGGTTGATCCTCGCGGTACCTTGAGCCTTTACTTCAGCGCGCCGGTGAACGAGAAAACCGTGAAGGACTATGTCACCATTTCCCCTGAGATATCAGACCTGAATTACTATTTCGACACCGATCGTTATGCCCTCGGCCTATATGGTTATTTCAACCCCAATCAGACCTATACCCTCAGGGTCTCCCCCCAGTTGACCGACATCTGGGGTGGTGCGATGACGGAGGAGTTTACCTACACATTTTCCACTCGACCTTATTCGCCGAACATCAGCCTGGTCGCCCAGACCTCGACCATCTTCCTAACTCCGCAAGACCCCAGCCTGGTGGTGCAAGCGGTGAACATCTCCAGCGTCCCGCTTTCGGTGGGTCGGGTGCCGCTGGATTATTTCATCGCTTTGCTAGGGCCTAACGGTTACGAATTACAAAACGGCCTGCTGAACTTTGAACGGGACACCTGGACTCAATCGCTATCCGTGCCCGCCGACCGGATGCAAACCGCCGAACTTTTCCTGCGCCCCGACCAACAGCCGCTCCAACCCGGCATCTATTTCCTGCGTTTCGAGTTCGACCAGCCGTCCGGAGCAGCGCCCGAAATCTATGCTGGGCCCTATCTGCTGATCGTCAGCAACCTTCAAGTGACCTTCAAAGTCAGCGCCACAGAAGCGCTGGCCTGGGTGGTGGATCTGCGCACCGACCAGCCGGTGGCGAATGCGCCGGTCACGATCTATAACGAGGCTGGTGCGGCCATCGCCCAGGGTGTAACCGATGCACAAGGCGTTTACCGAGGAACCTACGAGCCGCTGACAAACACGTATGAGTCGGTTTACGCTGTGGTCGGGCAGCCAGGAGACGACCAGTTCGGCATGGCGCTCTCTGCCTGGAGCGTTGGCATCGAGCCTTGGGACTTCGGCATCCCCTCTGGGGCGCGCCCGCCGGGGCTGAAAGCCTATTTCTACACTGACCGACCGATCTATCGCCCCGGCCAAAAGGTTTTCTTCCGCGCCATCGTGCGTCAGGCTTACAATGGGCGCTATTCGCCACCGGATGTCGCTAACCTGCCCGTGACCATCTACGGTCCGGAGGGCCAGCAGTTGGCCGACTACTCCCTGTCGCTTTCGCCTCTGGGCACTGCGCATGGCGAGTTCACTTTACCTTCAGATGCCAGGCCTGGGTCCTACGCCATCATGACCCCGTCGGATGATTCATCCTACCTGGGATTCCTGGTCGCCAGCTACCGTAAGCCGGAGATTAACCTGCAGGCGAGCTTCTCCAAGGAACAAGCCCTGGCGGGAGAAACGCTGAGCGCGCTGGTGAACGCCCGCTACTTCTTCGATGCGCCTGCTGGAAACGTCAAACTGCGCTGGGGGTTGTATCGGGATATCTCTTACTTCGGGCTGCCGGGTTACCAGGTTGGCCCGGAGGACACCAGTTGGCTGCTGGCCTTTCGTTTTCCGAACTTCCGCGGCCCGTTGGGGGAATTGATCGAAGAAGGCGAGGCGACTACTGATGCGGAGGGAACTCTGAAACTGGAGTTTCCGACTAAGCCGAATGACGCCCGCCAGCGCTACACCCTGGAGGTGACCGCTACGGACGAGAGCGGCCTGCCCGTTTCGGCGCGAGGGGGCATCGAGGTCAACCCAGACGAATTCTACATCGGCGTTCGCCCGGATACCTGGGTCAGTCGCTCCGGCGAAGCGGCCGGTTTCGAAGTCCAGGTGGTCGATTGGCTGGGACAACCGGCCGGAACGCGCAGCCTGCGCGCCGAGTTCAAGAAAGTGCGGTGGAACCGCGTAGACCCTGACCCGGCTAACCCTGAGGCCATGCCAGAGTATGTGCCTGAATATACGCCCGTGGGCAGCACCGATTTCACCACCAGCACTGAAGGCAAAGCCCGCCTGGCGTTCACCCCGCCAGATCCGGGCACGTATATGCTGGACGTGTACAACGTGCAGGCCCCAGCAGGGGCGGGCGCGCGCACCCAGGTGTTGCTGTGGGTGGGCGGTCCCGGCCAGGCGATCTGGCCCAATCTGCCCAACTCGCGCCTGCGGCTGGTGGCAGACCGGGCGCAATACCGGCCTGGCGATACGGCGCAAATCTTCATCCCCAACAACTTCGGCGCTGAGGTTCAGGCGCTGCTGACCATCGAGCGCAGCACGGTCATCGAACATCAAGTGATCACCGTAGGCGCTCAAGGCTACAGCTTTAGTCTGCCGCTCACCGCCGAGCACGCCCCGAACGTCTATCTCTCGGTCACTTTGTTGGGTCGCAATGCCCAGGGGCAGCCCGATTTTCGCCAGGGCTACCTCAACTTGCCCGTCGAGCCGCTGCAGCAAACCCTGCAAGTGACCTTGCTCAGCAGCCCGCAGCGCGCCGGCCCCGGCGATCCGGTAACCTTCGAGATACAGGTGAACGACAGCGCAGGCAACCCCGTTCAGGGCGAGTTCTCGCTGGCAGTGGTCGATCTGGCGGTGCTGGCCCTGGCCGAGCCAAACTCGCCGGACATCGTCTCTGCCTTTTACAGCCAACAGCCGATCGGTGTGCGCACCAGCCTGGCCCTGGCAGCCTATAACCGACGCGAGCTCAAGGTGCCTGCCGGCATGGGCGGCGGAGGCGGCGAAGCTGCCCCCGAAGTGGCGCGCCGAGATTTTCCTGATACGGCCTATTGGAACGCCGAAATCACCACCGGCCCAGATGGCAAGGCTCAGGTCAGCCTGAACTTGCCGGACACCCTGACCACCTGGCAGGTGGAGACGCGCGGTGTGACGCAAGACACCCGCGTGGGCCAATCCCAAACTCAGGTGGTCGCCACCAAAGAACTGCTGGTGCGCCCGGTGACGCCGCGCTTCCTGGTCGTAAACGACCACGCCCAGGTGGCAGCCATTGTCCAGAACAACACCGCCGAGCCATTGCAGGTCGAGGCGTCGTTGCAAGCCAACGGTTTCGTCCTGGATGACCCGGCGCAACAGACCCAACAAGTCAGCGTGCCGGCTCAGGGCCGGGCGCGGGTGGAATGGTGGGGCACAGCCCAGGACGTCCCCAGCGTTGATCTGGTCTTCTCTGCCCAGGACGGCGGTCTGCAAGATGCGGCGCGTCCACCGCTAGGCGCACTGCCGGTGTTGCGCTTCCTGGCACCGCAGACCTACCGCACTTCGGGAACGATGGACGCGGCGGCCGAGATCACCGAACTGATCAGCCTGCCTCGTTCCTTCGACGCGCAGAATGGCCAGCTCGAAGTAGAGCTTTCGCCTTCCCTGGCTGCAGCGATGATCCGGGCGTTGGAGGCGCTGGAGACGTATCCTTTCCAAAGCACTGAACAACTGCTCTCCACCTTCCTGCCCAACCTGGAGACCTATCGCACGCTGCAGGATTACGGCATCGACGATCCAGGGTTGAAAGCGCGCCTGGACCGCGCCTTGAACGATAGCCTGCAGCGCTTGAAAGCGCGCCAGAACTTCGATGGCGGCTGGCCCTGGTGGCAGGAGACGGAGAGCGATCCGTACATCAGCGCCTACGTGCTGTTTGGCCTGCTCCGCGCTCGCCAGGCAGGAATCACCATCAATCAGGACGACCTGCAACGGGCAATCGACTACCTGAAAACCGCCCCGCCGCATCCAGATCAGGGCGAAACCGCCGCGCCCCAGGAACCCTTCCCGCCCGACGGCGCGCAGCAGCCCGATCTCAGTTGGCCGCCGCAGCCCTGGGGGTGGGACCGGCTGGCCTTCCAGCAGTATGTCCTGGCTGAGGCAGGGGCGCAAGATATAGACTTGCTGAATCAGGCTTATCAGGCGCGCAATCAGCTCAGCCCCTGGGCGCAGGCCATCCTGGCGCTCGCCTTCGAGAAAAGCGCCGCCGGCAGTCCCGAGGCGCGCACCCTGCTCTCGGACTTGCAAACCAACGCCATCCGCTCTTCCACCGGCGCTTATTGGGAGATGCCGCTGACCGAAGGCGGCCCGCTGCAGGCGGGGATGAACATGCACAGCACGCTCTCCAACACGGCCGTAATCCTATATGCCCTGGCGCAACGCGATCCTGGCGCGCCGTTAGTGGCGGATGTGGTGCGCTACCTGATGGCCAACCGCGGTGGCGATGGGGCCTGGGCTTCTACTTACACCACCGCCTGGACGCTGATCGCCCTCAACCAGGTGATCAAGAGCACCGGCGAACTGGCAGGCAACTTTGGCTACGATGCCTCGCTGAACGGCAACCCTCTCGCTCAGGGCAAGGCCGGCGGCGCGCAGCAGGCCACACCGGTCACTGCTCAAACTCCGATCCAGCGCCTGTATCCTGATTACCCCAACGCGCTGACCATCCGCCGGGATGACGGACAGGGAAGGTTGTACTACGCGGTAGGCCTGAACGTCAGCCGCGCCGTGGAAGATGCTGCCCCGCTCTCCCAGGGTCTGACCATCGGGCGCTCTTACCTGCCCTATGGTGTGAGCTGTCCCGGAGAGGATTGTGCAACCATCCAAAACGCCAGGGCAGGCGAGAAAGTCACCGTGCGCTTATCGCTCACCTTGCCACACGATATGTATCACCTGGCGGTCTCCGATTACATCCCCGCCGGCGCGGAGATCCTGGACACCAGCCTGAAAACCACGCAACTTGGTTTTGACGACGGTGCTCAGGTGCAGCAGACTTATGACCCACGCCGGCCCTTCGAGAAAGGCTGGGGCTGGTGGTTCTTCAGCCAGCCGATGATCTACGATGACCACATCGCCTGGACGGCCCGCTATCTGCCCGCTGGCAGCTACGAACTCACCTACACGCTGGTGCTGCTCCAGCCGGGCGAATACCGCGCCATCCCGGCGCGCTCCTGGCAGCTATACTTCCCCGAAGTGCAGGCCAACAGCGCCGGAGATGTATTCCAGATTTTGCCCTGAGGCCAAAATGCCAGGAAGGTAACATGAATCGTGAGCGCCGGATCCCGCCCAAGGATCCGGCGCTCTCACAAGGAGGAGAAGAAGAAACATTCTGACGCAATCCTATCATATTCCCGGTTTTCATACTGGACACCTGACCTACGATTACCCTACGATTGCCCCACAAACGCCAAACAGATTGCTCAGTCAATGCCGGCAAACAGGTCGGTTTCCTTCAATCGGCCGTTCACAGGCGGATAGGCGCGCATGTACATTTCTTTTCCGCCGAAGATTCGCATCAGCCGGTTGACAATCCCACGATTAGGCGGCGCCATCAACTGGCTGGCGTGGCAGGCGGCTGCGGCGTCGCGCTTTTCGATCACGCTGCGGTAGTCAATGCGGGCATGGACGGGGAAATCGCCCGATTCGACCAGGTCAACCAGGTCGATGTCTCCATTACGTCCAAAGCGCCTGGGATCGCGCCCCAGCAACGGTAGAAGGCGCACTGCCCAGCGCAGCATCCCTTTGGGAAAGATGTTGTAGTAGAGTTTCCGGGGCTGGAAGGGAGGCAACCCCGAAGGGCCGGGATAACCCGGATCGCCTGCCAGGTGGAAGGCCTTGACCGTCGCCTGATGGATGGCGATGTGATCCGGGTGTTTATAGCCGCCGATCGGGTCGAAGGTGATCACCACCTGGGGTTTCAGAACGCGGATGTAGTGGACGATGTGCCCGGCCACCTCGTCGATGGGAGCGTTGATCAAGGCTTCAGGGTGTTGGTTGTCCACAGACCCGGGCATCCCCGAATCGCGGTAGTTCAGGAAATACACCCCCTTCAGCCCGAGGATGCCAGCCGCGCAACGCAACTCGGAGACGCGCCGTTCGGCGACGGAGTTGAACCCATCCAGGCAGTCTTCGTCCATGTCGCCAGCCTCGCCGCGGGTAGCACACACCAGATGCACCTCTACGCCGCGCGCAGCGTAAAGCGCCAGAGTGCCGCCTGCGCCGAAGGATTCGTCATCTGGATGGGCGAAAACTGCCAGCAGTACCTGTTTCTTTTCCATAAAATCACCTATAAGACCTTCAACGTGCTGCCCAGTTCGGTCTTTTCGACTTCGATGCGGTTCGGAAAGGCGTCCTTGAGTTCGTCGATGTGGGTAACGACCAGGATCTTAGCGAAGTCGGCCCGAACCAGGTTGATCGCCTCGACCAGGCGCTGCCGGCCCTGGACATCCTGGCTGCCAAAGCCCTCGTCGATTACCAGCGTCTGCAGGCGGGCGCCGGCGCGCTGCGCCAGCACCTCTGAGAGCGCCAGGCGAATGGCGAAGTTGACCCGAAAAGCCTCGCCGCCGGAGAACATCTCGTAATCCCGCGTCCCGCTTCCGTCGCTGATCTGAATGTCCAGCGTCTCGCGCAGGTCGTCGCGGGCTTTGTCTTTGTAGGCAGCCTGGGTGACAAAGCGCACCGACATGCTGCCGCCGCTCAGCCGGGCCAGCGTATCGTTGGCCCGGCTCTCGATCTCCGGCAAGGCCTGCTCGATCAGCAAGGCAGGCACGCCGTCTTTGCCAAAGGCGCGCTCCAGTTGCCGATATTGACTCACCTGAAGGGCGAGTTGCTCGCGCTGCGCTTCCAGGGCAACGCGGCGACTTTTCAGTTCATCCAGTATGCGTACCTTTTGCCGGGCGGCGCCCACCTCCATGCGCAGGCGATTCTCCTGCTCCTGCAAGGCGTACAGCAGGCGCTCGATCTCGTTCAGATTCGGCGCCTGCGCCCGCGCCTCGTCCAGCGCGCTCAGCGCAGCTTGATATTCCTGACGCTGGCGCTCCAGCTCTGCGCCCTGCTCGTCGAGTTGCGCCTGCGTCTCGGCGATCTCGCGCGCCAGGGGCGCCAGGGCGGCGCGAGCGCTTTCCAGGCTGCGCAACTCGCCTTCGCTGGCCCTGCCGGCCTCCTCCGCCTGGCGAATGGCGTCGTGCGCTGCAGCGTCGTAGCCAATCTCCTTCAGCGCAGCATCGATCTCTCGCAGCCGAGCGCGCGCCTCCGGGGCATAAGTTTCATTCTCGAGCATTTCGCTCAACTTGCTCAGGCGAGGAGCTTCGCGGGCTTCCCAGGATGCTTGAGCCGTCTGGATGACCTCCAACTGGCTATTGAGTTGCGCCAGGGTCTGCACATGAGCGCGCAACTCCGCATCGGCTTCAGCCAGCTCAGCCAGCTGGGCTTCCAGATCGCGCACCTGATCGTCGGACTGTTTCAGGAGCGCTGAATTGGCGCGGTAACGGTCGCCCAACTCAGTACCCTGGGCTTCCAGGCGGCTGATCAGGGCTTCGCGTTCGTAGGCGCTAAGCGGCTGGCCACACAGCGGGCACTCGGCGCCCTCGGCTGCCCTGAGTTGATCGATGCGCGCTTTGAGTTCGTCCATCTCGGTTTTCAGGCGCGGGTTTTCGGCTCGCGCCTCAGCCTGGCGTTGGCGGGCTTCCTGCAGCCTGGCATCCAGCTGGGCGCGGCGCTCCAGGCGGGCTTCTGCAATGGCAATCTCAATCCGCTCAGCGTCGATCTGTGCGCGCAAGCGCTGGGCCTCGGCCTGGGCAGCTTCGATTTCGGCCTGGCGGGCTAAGAGCGTCTGTCGCTCCTGTTCGATGCGGGCGCGGGCCGCCTGGATCTCGGTGCGTGGCCCCTCGCGCTGTTTCTCTTGCTGGTGGAACTGGCTGGCGGTCTTCTCCATGCGCTCCAGTTCCGCTCGCGCCGCCTGCCAGGCAGCATACGCGGCTTCGATTTCATCCGCGCGGGCCAGCAGGGCCGACAGCTCCTCTCTTTCCTGCCGACGCGCCTCCAATCGGTTTTCCATTTCCTGCAGCCGCCGCTGGGTGGCCTCGACCTGGCGCGCCAGCGCCTCCACCAGTTTCTCCTGCTCTTTGAGCGCCGCCGCGACCTGTCTGGCGTTCTGCGCCGCGGCCTCTTGCGCCGCACGCTGCTGTCCCAACCGTTCCAGGTCGCTCTCCAGCTCCGCCATCCGTTTCTTGCGCGCTTCTTCCTCGGCCAACTCAGCGTTGATCTCTTGCAAGCGGCCTTCCAACTGGCGGATTTCGGCCTCCACCCCCTTGCGCCGCTCGGCAGCGCGCTCCTTGTAGCGCTCCCAGACCTCCAGGCCCAGGATGCTGCTCAGGATGCGCTTACGATCGCCGGGGCGCTGCTGGGTGAACTGATCGGCTTTGCCCTGCAGGAAGAAGGAGGCGTTGGTGAAGGTCTCGTAATCCATGCGCAGGGTCTGCTGGATGCGCGCTTCGGTCTCGCGCAGGGTGCGCTCCGAGAGCGGCTTCCATTTGCCGTCCATCAGACGCTCGCTGAAGACAGGTGGATGGGGGTTGCCAGCAAGTCCCTTGCCGCTTTGAAGGATATGAAATTCCAACAGCATGGTCTTGTCACGCGGCTTGGTGCGCTGCACCCGGTAGATGTTGCCCTCGTAGGCGAAGATCAAACCCACCTGCGCAGCCGCGGAGCGGGTGTTGATGACCGAGTCGTCGCGTTTGCGCGCCTGACCGAACAGGCACCAGGTGATGGCGTCCAGCAAAGAGGATTTCCCGGCGCCGTTGGGGCCGGCGATGCACGCCAGCTCGAAAGTGGTGAAGTCGAGCTCAACCGGCTCGCGATAGGAGAGAAAGCCAGAAATCGACAGTCGAATGGGGATCATCAGGCGATCAAGCGGTTTAGAAGAAATGGCAAACTCAACGCCCCCTGATTATAACAAACCCAGCGATTTCTGTAGCGGTCAGGAGCATCTCGCGGGCGGAGCGTTTTGAACAGGGCTCTGTGAAGCCGATTTAGCGGAGTGGAACATTGTTTATAGAATGAAACAGAACGAAAATGAGAGATTTTATCCACGGATTGCGAGTAAAATATGAGCCAATCTCTCCAATTGACTACCGAACAGGGTATCGCCGGAGGCCCGGATGTCGCCAAATAAGTTCCTTGATTTGTTGGATCAATCGCCTTCCCCGCTGCTCTCGGATGGCGCAATGGGCACCATGCTGAACGCCCGCGGGGTGAGCTTCGAGGAGTGCTTCGATGCGTTGAACCTGAACCGTCCTGGGCTGGTGGCGGAAGTGCACCGCGAGTACATCGAAGCTGGCGCGGATATCATCCAGACCAACACCTTTGGCGCCAACCGTTACAAGCTGAGCGCTCACGGCCTGCAGGACAAAGTGCAGGAGATCAACCGCGCCGGTGTGGAACTGGCGCGACGAGTGGTGCTGGCGGCGTTCAAGGATGTTTTGGTGGCGGGTGACGTTGGCCCGCTGGGGGTGCGCCTGGCGCCGTTTGGGCGCGTCCAGCCGGAGCAAGCCCATCAGGCCTTTGCCGAGCAGATCGCCGCCCTGGCGCAGGCTGGGGCGGATTTGCTCATCCTGGAAACTTTCAGCGACCTGATGGAGTTGAAGGAGGCAATCGCCGCCGCCCGTCAGGTGTGCGATTTGCCGATCATCGCTTCGATGACCTTCACCCGCGATGATCGCTCCCTCTTAGGCGACGCGCCCGCCAGGGTGGCGCAGGTGTTAGCGGAGAGCGGCGCGGATCTGATCGGCGTCAATTGCTCCGGCGGCCCGGCGCAGATCTGGCGCATCCTGCGCCAGATGCGCCAGGCGGCGCCCCAAGCGCGCTTCTCTGCCATGCCCAACGCCGGCTGGCCTGAGCAGGTGGGCGGGCGCATCATGTACCCTGCCAACCCGGAGTACTTCGGCGAATACGCCCTGGCCTTCTGCGAAGCTGGCGCCCGCGTGGTCGGCGGCTGCTGCGGTACCACCCCGGCCCACATTGCCGCCATGCGCCAGGCCTTGAACAGCCTGCCCCAGGGCTGCGGCCCGGCGGTGAGCGAGTTGACCATGCCCGCCGAGGTCGAGGAAGCGCTGGAACAGGCCGCCCAGCCCTCTCCGCTGGCGCAAAAGCTGGCCCAGGGCAAGTTCGTCGTCTCGGTGGAGATGGACCCGCCGCGCGGCCTCTCTACGCACAAACTGCTGGCCGGCGCCAGCCTGCTGACCGAGGCCGGCGCAGATGTGATCAACGTGGCCGACAGCCCGATGGCGCGCATGCGCATGAGCCCCTGGGCGGTGTGCGACCTGCTCCAGCGTCAGGTGGGCGTGGATACCACCCTGCATTTCCCCACCCGCGGGCGCAACCTGCTGCGCGTCCAGGGCGACTTGCTGGCGGCGCACGCCCTGGGCATCCGCAACGTTTTCGTGGTCATGGGCGATCCCACCGCCATTGGCGATTACCCTGACGCCATGGACGACTACGACCTGGTGCCCTCCGGCCTGATCAAGCTGATCAAGCAGAACTTCAACCTGGGGTTGGATCACGCCGGGGTGGATATCGGCCAACCCACCTCTTTCTTCGTCGGCTGCGCCCTCAACCTGTGCCCCCAGGACATCGAACAGGAGATCAAGAACCTGCGTCGCAAGGTCAACGCCGGGGCGGACTTCGTGCTCACCCAGCCGGTTTTCGATCCTCAGGCCGCCGAAGCCTTCTTGAAGCGCTACGCCGACCAGCACGGTCCGCTGGAGCTGCCGATCCTGGTTGGGGTGCTGCCGCTGTACAGTGCGCGCCACACCGCCTTCCTACACAACGAAGTGCCGGGCATCTCCATCTCCGAAGCCACTCAGGAGCGCATTCGCAGGGCCGGCGCCAACGCCCCCTGGGAGGGCGTGCGGGTTGCCCTGGAACTGATCGAGCAGATGAAGCCCTGGGCGCAGGGGATTTACCTCATGCCTCAGTTCGGGCGGTATGACCTGGCAGCGGAGATCGTGGAGCAATGTCGGTAATGAATACTCTGGGAGGAGAGCCCGCAAATGGCTGCTAGCAACTCAGGCCCAGCATAGCTCGCCCAAACTGACGAACAGCTTCGGCAGACCTGAGTGCAAACCTGGCTTCATTTCTATCTGCACGCTCGCCAGGATAGCGGAAGCGCACGGCATAGCGATCTAAGCGAATCAAGTCCGGGCGTATCATGTGAAAGCTGGCATCGATTTCCAACACCAGCGCCAGCAGGTCGACCAGGCTGTGCGTCTTTGGGATATTCTGCGCATGTTCTTGCAAAAATGCCTTCAAATATTTCTCGGCCACCTGTTGGGCGTGAAAACAGGCGGCGTCATAGTTCGGAGCCTTCCGGGCGCGCAACTCCCGTAAGGTGGTGGCGTAATCACCCTCGGCTTTTTCAACCCATTCAAGCGTCAGGGGATTCATAAAGAACCCGGCCGGTGGCGATAATTTCTTTCAGGAAACTATCCCCCTGGCGGAGGCGCTGCTCCAAGCGCTCCGGGCGGATGACCAGCAAATCCAGGCCGAACAGGTACTCGATCTGCTGGCAGATCTGCACGGCCTGCTCACTCTCGCGCAACGGAGTCTCCATCACCACCAGGAGATCGACATCGCTCTCCGGATGATACTCCCCGCGCGCGTATGAGCCGAACAGGATAATCCGAGACGGGTGAAATTGGGCGACAATTTGCTCCACCACATCATCGATCGCCGCCTGGGGGACGCGCTGGCGTCGGTTGATGGTCGGAACATTTAGGGCTGCATGCATGTGCGGGCCTCCTGGGAGTATTATACAACAGACAACCGGTCCGCCGGTGCGTTTCTCTCGGCCTGCCGGTGACCATGCTGGAGGCATACATCGTTCAGGCGCTATGACCTGGCGGCGGAGATCGTGGAGCAGTGTCGGTAAATGAGAAGGATGCGGATTGCCGCATCCTTCTCCAAGCATCAGCTTCGCAATCGCGCCCCTAAATCCTTCTCCAACTGGCGCACGATCCTTTGCCTTATCTTGAGCACTTCGTCGTCCGTCAGCGTCCGCTCGAGGGATTGGTAAGTCAGGCTGTAGGCCAGGCTCTTCTTGCCCGCTCCGATTTGCTCACCGCGGTACACGTCGAACAACCGCAGCCCGCTCAGCGTGCGGCCGCCCGCCTGGCGGATGACCGCTTCGACCTGCTCAGCGGGGATCGCCTCATCCACGATGATCGCCAAGTCCTCCAACACCGGCGGGTAGGCCGGCACCGGCTCCAACGGGTAACGCGCCGGGATGGCCTGCATCAGCGCCTGAAGATCCAAATCAGCGGCGATCAGTGGCGTAGGCGGCAGCTCGTAATGCTCGCGCACCAGAGGATGCAGTTCACCCAAGGTCCCTAGCAGGGCATCGCCCAACGAGATGGAGGCGCACTTGCCAGGGTGGAAGGTGGGGTGATCGGCGGGCGCATAGCGCGTGCCCTGAATGTGCAGGCCGTCGAACAGCGCCTCCAGTAAGCCCTTCAGGTCGAAGAAGTCCATTGCGCCGTTATCAGCGCCCTGCCAAGTGGGCAACGCCCGCGGGCCGGTGACCGCAATTGCCAGGCGCGGCTTTTCCTCCGGCAGATCGCCCTCTTCGTCGGCCGTGAACACCGGGCCGATCTCGAACAGGGCGATACGCGAGCGCAGGCGCGCGTTGCGTTCGACCACCTCCAGCAGGCTGGAGAGCAAATTGCGCCGCAGCACATTTCGGTCGCCCGCGATCGGGTTGGCAATGCGCACGTACAACTCCCGATCAGTGATCGCGCCATCTGGCAGCAGGCGCGCCTCGCGTTCGGGCGAGGTCATGCGATAGGTGACCACTTCTTGCAACCCCAGGTCGATCAGCAGATCGCGGATGCGCTCCTCGCGCTCCAGCTCCGGGTTGCTACGCTGCGGCGGCAGTTCGTCCGCCATGCGCGTCTCGGGGATGCGCTCATAGCCATAGATGCGGGCGACTTCTTCCAGCAAATCGGCCACGCCGATCACACCGGCGCCAATATCCAGGCGGTGGTCCGGCGTGCGAGCGCGCACCGTCTGCCCCTCGATTTCGACGGCGAACTCCAGCCGCCCGAGCAGTTCGGCGATCTCGCCCGGCGCGAGCTCAATGCCCAACCACTTGCGCACCTGCTCCGGGGTGATTTCCACCACTGGATCGACGGGTGGCAAGGGATAATTGTCCACCAGCCCCTGGCAGACCGTCCCACCAGACCAGCGGCGCATCAGCTCCAGACAGCGCCCCACGCCGCGGTCCGCCATCGCCGGGTGCACGCCGCGCGAGAAGCGATAGGCCGCTTCGGAGGGCAGGCGCTGGGCGTTGACCGTGCGGCGAATATTGATGAAATTCCACGCTGCGCCCTCCAGCAGCACGTTGCGCGTGTTCTCGTTCACCTCTGACTCGGCGCCGCCCATCACGCCAGCGATGGAGAGCGCCCCGGCAGTGTCGCACACCAGCACGGTGAAATCGTCCAAAGTCCGCTCGACCCCATCCAGGGTGGTCAGGCGCTCGCCGGGCTGCGCGGTGCGGGTCAGGATCGTCGGCGCTTTGCCGCCGGCGCGCCGCACCAGCACGTCGTAGTCGAAGGCGTGCAACGGCTCGCCCACCTCCAGCATGGCATAATTGGTGGCGTCAACGATGTTGTTGATCGGCCGCATCCCAGAGATGCGCAGGCGGCGCTGCACCCAGTACGGGCTGGGCTTGATCTCGACATTTTCGATCAGTCCGACGACGAAGCGCGGGTTTAGCTCCGGATTGGTGATCACAATCGACGCCTTGCCCTGGATCGGCGGCCCTTCGGCTTTGAAGCTGTAGTCCGGCTGGCGCAGCGGAACGCCCAGGATCGCCGCCGTCTCGCGCGCCACGCCAAGGATATTGGCGTTCCGGGCGTTGTTCGGCGTGATAGCGATTTCCAGTACGGCATCGCCCATATAATCCACCAGCGGCACGCCCACCGGCGCGTCGCTGTCCAGGATGATCACGCCCTCATGTTCGTCCGAAATGCCCAGCTCTTTTTCCGAACAAATCATCGAATACGATTCCACCCCTCGAATTTTAGCGCGCTTGAGCGTGGTGAGCACCTGGCCGGGCTGATGTCCGTCGTAGATTTGCGCTCCCTCACGCGCATAGGGCACTTTGAGCGGCTCGGGCAGCGGACCAAGACCTTTGTAGGGGTAGAGGTTGGGCGCGCCGGTGAGCACGATATGTTCGCGCTCGCCGTCGTCCAGGCGGCACAGCACCAGCCGGTCGGCGTTGGGGTGCGGCATCACTTCGTACACCGCCGCGGTGACGATCTTATCTGGCGCCCATTCCAGCCCGCTGATTTTGGTCTCCGGACGGGTGTGTCCACCAGCGCGGCCCTCGGTCTTTCCCGCCGGCATCGGCAATCCGATATAGATGATCTCTTCAACCTCCAGGCCGGCCATGGTCAGCTTGTGCGCCAGCTCTTCCAGGGGAAGGACAATATCCACGTACTCTTTTAGCCACGAAATCGGTACTTTCATTGTCGCCTCTTTGATACGCCTTAGAACTGTTCCAGAAAGCGCAAATCGTTGGACCAGAAATAGCGAATGTCCTCGATGCGATGCCGCAGCATGGTGATACGCTCAGGCCCCATGCCAAAGGCGTAGCCGGTGTAGCGTTCGGGATCATAGCCACCGTTGCGCAGCACCACCGGATGCACCATGCCGCAGCCCAAGATCTCCAGCCAGCCGGTGCGTTTGCATACCGGACAGCCCTGTCCGCCGCAGACGAAACATTCGATGTCCATCTCGGCGCTGGGCTCGGTGAAAGGGAAGTGCGAAGCGCGGAAGCGCGAGCGCACTTGCGGGCCGAACATGCGCCGGGCGAAGTCGCTCAGGGTGCCTTTCAGATCGCCCAGGGTGATGTTATGGCCAACGGCCAGCCCTTCGATCTGATTGAACTGCATCTCCGAACGGGCGGTGATCTGCTCGTAGCGGAAGCACATGCCAGGCAGGATGATACGCACTGGGGGCGGGTTCTCCGGGTTCAGCGCGGCGTACTCGCGCATGGCGCGAATTTGCCCCGGCGAGGTGTGGGTGCGCAGCAAGACCGGGTTCTCGCCGCGCCAGGTTCCGGTATCCACGTAAAACGAGTCCTGCATTTCTCGCGCCGGGTGGTTGGGCGGAAAGTTGAGCAGTTGGAAGTTATATTCGTCCGTCTCTACCTCACGGGAGCGATAAATCTGAAAACCCATTTCGGCGAAGATGTGATAGATTTCGCGCATCGTTTGGTTGGCCGGGTGCAGACGGCCGCGCAGCGGCGTCCGCCCGGGGAGAGTGACATCCAGCCGCTCGGCCTGCAGGGCGCGCTGCACGGCAGCCTGACGCAAGCTATTGCTGCGCGCCTCGAGGGCGCTCTCCAGGGCGCGCTTGATCTCGTTCGCCCGCCTTCCAACGACCGGGCGCTCTTCTCTGGACAGACCGCCGAGTTGGTCGAACGTCTTCATCAGCGGAGAGTTGCGGCCCAGGTGAGCCACCTTCCAGCGCTGCAGGGCGTCCTCATCCTGAACGGTTTCCAGCTCCGCCAGCGCCTGGCTTTCGATCTGGTTCAGTTGTTCGAGCATCTGACCTCCTTCACAATTAACAAAAAATCCCGTCCCTCGAGGGACGGGAGAGAATTCCCGTGGTACCACCCTGATTGGCTGTGGCTCACACAGCCCACTTTGTAGCCAGCGGCCGAAACCCGGCGATTGGCTCTCCCCGCTAACGCTGGGAGCTGCGTCCCGAACTACTAGACGTTTGATGAGACACGTCATTCACCCGGGCGGCTCCGGAAGGAACTTCGGCCAGATTCCACCGGGCGGGGTTTCAGTCTATGCCCCGCGCCTCCCTGCTGGTTTCGGGCGAACTGCGCTCGCCCTGGCCTACTTTCTTCCCTCGACGCCTTTTGAGGTTGGTTGTAGCACCAATTATCCCCAAAATCGGATTCCTGTCAAGTCACGGCGCGACCACTTTTTACAACTTGTTTACCTGGAGTTGATGCAGAATCGATAAATCTTCGATAAGATATGTGCACCAGGGAACTCGTCTCGAAGAGGTTTCAAAATGCCCAGACCTGCACTGACATGGATTATCTCGCTTGTTGCTCTGTTGACCATCGCCTGCCTGGCGACGTCAGGCGCGCGGGGCCTTTCGCCAGCTTTGTCCACAACGCCCGCATCGACTGTGAAAACCGCTTTCACGCCAACTGCACCTGAGGCGGCGCAGGCTGCTCGCTCCGGCCCACATGCCCCGCCTACTTCATCTCACTCCCCCGCGCAAGCTGCCTCCACGCCGGCCGCAACCGGGCCTGCGCCGGCTTTCAAGGATATCCCTTACGCTCAGTCCTCGAGCCGCAGACCCTGCTCGACTTGCCTGGATGTCTATCCGCTGCCAGGCTCAAATCACCCCCTCATGATTTACGTGCATGGCGGCGGCTGGAGCGCCGGAGACAAAAAGAACGTGGAGGAAAAACCGGCGGCTTTCAACCAGGCTGGCTATGTGTTCATCTCGGTCAACTACCGCCTGCTGCCCGAAGCCGATATTCCTACCCAGGCGCAAGATGTCGCCCAGGCGGTCGCCTGGGCGCATGCCAACGCCGCCGCATATGGTGGAAACCCCAAGCGCTTATATCTGATGGGGCATTCGGCCGGCGCTCATCTGGTTTCACTGGTGGGCACCGATCCCGTTTACCTCGAAAACGCCGGCCTGTCATTAGAGGCCCTGAGCGGCGTGGTCGCGCTGGATACCCAGGCCTACGATGTCCCGCGGTTGATGAGCGACCGCAACCAGCCCGGCTGGGGCATCTATCAGCGCGCTTTCGGCGACGATCCGGCCTTCTGGGAGCGTGTCTCCCCCATTTTTCACGTGCAGGCCGGCCGGGCCATTCCACCATTCATCGTCGCCTACAGTCGTCAGGGCGGCCCGGAGCGCGCCGCGCAGGCAGAGCAGTTCGTCGCCCGGTTGAAAGAGGCAGGTTTTGTGGCTGAATTGCTTCCCGCTGTCGAAAAGACCCATGCCCAGATCAACCGCCAGTTCGGCGAACCGGGGGACCCGGTCACCCAGGCGGTGCTGGAATTCCTGAGCAGAACACTCCTGCAGTAGCAAGCTCATTCAATGCGGACAATCCCCCTGGTCCGCAGAGCCTGCACTGCGGCGAACGCGGCGCGATGCACCCCAAAGAGCTGTTCATAGGGGATTGGCGGCGGCCCGCCCGCCTGAATGGCGGCGACAAAGGCCTGCCACTCCGCCTGATGGCCCTTATCCTGGCGCAGGCGCGAGCGATAGCTCCGGCGGTTGCCATCGGCCACTAATTCCAGGCTACGATAATCATCCAGCGCCGCCACTCGCCCGCCGCAGAAGACCTCGACGCGCTCCTTGGGAAAGGCTTTGTCGCCATTGGCCAGATAGCTAACCACGCCGATCGAGCCATCGGCGAAGCTCAAACTCAGCACGACGTTGTCCTCGCGGTAGCGGCCGCCATCCGGCAGCCCGCGGGCGACCACCTCCACCGGCGGCGCGCCAACCAGGAAGGTCAGGAAGTCGATAAAGTGACAGCCCTCGCCGATGATGCGCCCGCCGCCCTGCTCGGGGTCTTGCGCCCAGTGGTTCAGGGGGATGAATCCGGCATTGACGCGATAATAAGCCGCCAGCGGCTCGCTGCGCCCCTCCAAAAAGGCCTTGATCTGCGCCGCCAGGGGCGCAAACCGGCGGTTGAAACCTACAGTCAGAATGCGGTCGCGCCCGGTCTCGCCGAACAGCGCCGCCTGGATCTCGTCCAACTCTGCAGGGCGAATCGCCAGCGGCTTCTCGCAGAAGACGTGCTTCCCCGCCGCCAGCGCCGCCAGCACCTGGCGCGCGTGCAGGTGATGACGGGTGAAGATCGCCACCGCCTCGATCTGCTCATCCTGAAGGATTCTGGCTTCGTCGCTGGCCGCGTAGCCAAAGCCGAAACGGCGCGCGGCGTGCTGGGCGCTCATTCCAGAAGCCGAGACGACTCCCACCAACTCGACTTGATGGCTCTTGCGGATTGCCGGCAACATCACCGCGGTAGCGAAGTTGCCCGCCCCCAGCACCCCCAGCCGCACCGGTCCAGGCTGGCGCGCCGCAGAGGGCGCCTGCGCCGGCAGAGATGGCGTGTCCATCTCAATGGCCGCCGCGGCCGGTGGAGCTTCTGGGCTCGATTCATTTGGGTAAGTGAGCAGCACCGCCAGGAAAGGCTCTTTGCGTTTGCCGGTGATCAGTTCGTACGCCTGAGGCGCCTGCTCGATAGGGAAGCGGTGTGTGATCAGCGGCTGCACGTTCAAGCGCCCACTGGCCAGCAATTC
This sequence comes from uncultured Anaerolinea sp., assembly GCA_964503145.1. Classification (GTDB taxonomy): domain Bacteria; phylum Chloroflexota; class Anaerolineae; order Anaerolineales; family UBA4823; genus RBG-16-57-11. The sequence continues at coordinate 248,791 of CAZCYV010000002.1, forward strand.
GACGACAGCCTCCAGGTTGCGCCCCTCCGTCCAGCGCACATAGCCGATAGGATAATCGCGCCCGCCCTCTTCGTAGGACGGATCATAACGACCTGGGCCGTAGGACCGTGAGTTCAGGAAGGTCAGTTCCTTTTCATAATACACCTTACGCGGCAAGTGCAGGCCAACCGCTCCCACGGCGATGACCCGCGCCCGGTCGCGAGCAATCGCCCCGGCCAGCGTCACCGGTTCGTCCGATGAGGTGTCAGCGCAGATCAGGATCGCGTCGCAGCCGCGCCCTTGCGAGAAGCTCAGCGCCGCCTCCACGGCCTGGTCATTCTGCACTGCTTGAGCGCCCAGACGTTGCGCCAGCGCCACCCGTTCCACCTGCGGATCGACTCCGATGACCCGGCAACCCGCCGCCTGGGCGATTTGCACGGCCAGCAGCCCCAGCAACCCCAGCCCGATCACCGCCACGCGCTCGCCCAGTTGCGCCTGAGCCAGGCGGAAGCCGTGCAGGGCGATTGCCCCCAGCGTGGTGAAAGCCGCCGACTCGAAATCCACCGCTTTGGGCAACGGCGTCAGCAGGTTGCGCGGCACGCAGGCATATTCGGCATGCACGGCGTAGTTGCCCCCGGCGCAGGCCACGCGCTGCCCCACCTGGAGGCCTTGTACGCCTTCGCCCAGAGCTGTAATTGTCCCTGCAGACGAATAACCCAGCGGCATGGGCTGTTCCAGACGCCCCAAGGCGGCTTCGAGCGTGGTGAGCAGCCCTTCGCGGCGCGCCTTGTCCACCACCTGGCGCACCAGATCGGGCCGCGAACGCGCCTTGCCTAACAGCGATTTCTCAGCGAACTCTACCACCATCCGCTCTGTCCCCGCCGAAACCAGTGATATCGCTGTGCGCACCAGCGCCTCGCCCGCCTGCGGGGTGGGGATGGGGACCTCTGCCACGACTGTTTCGCCGTTGCGCAGATTTTGCAGCAGTTGTTTCATCACTCCTCGGTCTTGCGCAAATGCGGAAACAGGATGACCTCGCGGATGTTTGAACTATCGGTGAGCAGCATGGCCAGGCGGTCGATGCCCATGCCAAAGCCGCCGTTCGGAGGCATACCGTAACGCATGGCGCGCAGGTAGTCCTCATCCATCGGATGACGTTCCTCATCATCAGCCGCGTAGTCGCGGCCCATCTCCAGAAAGCGCGCTTCCTGATCCAGCGGATCGTTGAGTTCGGTGAAGGCGTTGCATAGTTCCATTCCGGCGATGTAACCCTCGAAACGCTCCACCATGCTGGGGTCGTCCGGCATGCTTTTGGCCAATGGCGAGATGTCGCGTGGGTAATTGTAAACGAAAGTCGGTTGAATCAGCGTCGGCTCCAGGTAATCGCTCAGCAACCCTTCGATCAGCTTGCCGCGGGTCAGTTTGGGGTCCACAGGCAAGTCTTTGCTGCGCATCGCCGCCATTAGGCTTTCTTTTGTAGGGTGCTGAGCGAAATCGATGCCGGTGACCTCAAGGATGCCCTGGCGCAACTCCAGCCGCCGCCAGGGCGGCGTCAGATCCAGCGTATGCCCCTGGTAAGTGATTTGACGACTGCCCAGCACGCGCTCCGCTACAAAGCAAATCATCTGCTCGGTCAGTTCCATCACCTGCAGATAGTCGGCATAAGCCCAATAGAATTCCAACTGGGTGAATTCCGGATTATGAGTGCGGTCCACGCCTTCATTGCGGAAGTCTCGACCGATCTCATAGACGCGTTCCAGATTGCCCACCAGCAACCGCTTCAGATACAACTCGAACGAGATTCGCAGATAGAGTTCTTGTTTGAGTTGATTATGATAGGTGATGAACGGGCGCGCCGATGCGCCGCCGTAAATGGGTTGGAGCACCGGCGTCTCGACCTCCAGGAAACCGCGCTCATCCAGGAAGTCGCGCAGCGCCCGCATCGCCGCGGCCCGAATGCGGAAGATGCGTCGGACGTCCGGGTTCACCGCCAGATCGGCGTACCGCTGGCGGTAGCGCAACTCAGGCTCGGAAAGAGTGGCATGTTGCACGATTTCGCCATCCACAACCTGGTCTTTTGCCGCGGGCAAGGGGGTGATTCCCTTGGCAAGCATGCGTAGGGAAGTGACCCGCAATGTGACCTCGCCGGTGCGCGTGCGGAACATTTCGCCGGACGCCTGGACGAAATCCCCCAAATCGTAATCCCGGTTGAACATCTCTAGCGTATCCTGGCCGATGTCGTTGGCGCGCAAAAATAGCTGGATGCGCCCCCAGCCATCTTCGATATGGGCAAAAGTGATCTTACCCATCGGACGCATCGAGCGGATGCGTCCGGTCAGGGTAGCCCGGATTGGCTCGGTCTGGCCAGCAGCCTCGGCCTTCTCAAAGGCGGCTATAGCCTCCTGACTGGTGTGAGTACGCTCCGCCCGGGTGGGATATGGCTCGATGCCGCGCTCGCGCAGGCGTCTTACTTTTTCCAGGCGGTTTTGTTCGAGAGCAGTGTAATTTGTTCCCATCGTTCGAGTTCCTTGATTGACAACAAAACTTTGCGTTGGCAGGGCAGGATCGATTTCAATATATTGTCATTCACAGTCGTATTCTAAAACAAAAGCCCCGCGCTGCTCACACTCGCGCGGGGCTGATCACCAGGCCCCAGGGTTATTCCACCTTAAGGATGCGGACAGTAAATGTACCATCTGGCGCATCGACGGTGACCACATCGCCCGCGCGATGGTTCATCAGGGCGCGACCCAGAGGCGACTCGTTTGAGATGCGCCCTTCTCGCGGGTTCGCCTCGGCAGGCCCAACGATCGTGTAAACTTCTGGGTCGTAGCCGCTCTCCTGAATGGTGACCGTGGCGGCGATTTGTACGGTATCCATATGCCCGGTCTCCTCGATCACCCGGGCGTTTGCCAGGAGCATCTCGAGTTCCTGGATGCGGCCTTCGACGAAAGCCTGCTCGTTTTTAGCAGCCTCGTATTCTGCGTCTTCGATCAGTTCACCGCCCTCCATGGCCTCATGCAGGCGGTTCGCCACCTCCTGGCGTTTGACTGTACGAAGATATTCAAGTTCCTCTTGCAGTTTCTGAAATCCCTGACGCGTTAAATATGATGGAGGCATATCCAATTCCTAATCGAAACTCTGATCGCTAAAAAAAATCACTCCCCACGGAGCGACAACCCTGAAGCATTCCCCGGATGCGAAAAGCAAAGCGGAGTCCCGGGTGGTCCTCAGGGTACCCTTCTCCGCTGCGGCGCTATTTTAGCACAATTCCACGAGTCGTGCAAGTTTATGTGTCGCATTTTACGCCATTTTCCACAAGATTCCCCCCTGGAAGAGATCATGATAGGCCTGGATGGCTGCCCGCATGGCGCCCAGATCGGGCCAAAACGTGCTGATTTGAGATTGGTGGGCTGCCACGGCCTGCATCCAGGCTTCCAGGGCCGGCGGAGAGATCGGAAAATGATGCGCTTGCCAGCCGTTCGCCTCCAGTGCAGCCAACTCCTCGGGACGCTGCACGGCATAGGGGTAATCTGCATAGTACCAGAGCGGTCGGCCAAGCATTTCCACCGCCATACGGGTCAATCGATGATCAACATGTCCTCCCAAAGTGAGCGGACAGACCAACTCGGCCTCGGCAGGCAACATCTGGCTCAAGCGGCGCGCCAGTTGGTGCGCCAGTTCATCATCCAATGGGTGCAACGCCGCAAAGATCGTCTCCCGATTCGGGTACAAGAAACACACCTCCTCGGAACTCGAGGCAGTTTGGGATGAAGCGGCCAGATCAAGGTAATCCTGGCCTTTCTGACGGTAAATGCAATCCGGGACAGGCAAATGGCGGGGGACAGCGGATAGCCGGGCGCAGGAGAGCAGATCCTCCTGGCGGCGCCGCGCGACCGCCTCCCTGCCGGACTGCCAGCGCGCATGCAATTCTTCGGCAAAGGGTGAAAACGGCCCAGGCGGCGGGTCGCCAGCGCAAATCGTCCAAATTTCGACGCTTGTTCCATTCATCGTTTGCTGAGCGATGATTCCCCCGCAGGATAGCGCTGCGTCGTCCAGGTGCGGCGAAAGATAGATCCAGATCATAGGTGTGTTTTTACCACGAAACCCCCGATTTGTTCAATCCTTGCAGCATCTCTTGCCTGGTGTTATCATCTAATCCTCTGGAACAGGATACGCGAATGCATCGAGAGCAGCGTTTTCGATTACGGCTCACCTTTCTCATCATCATCCTGGCCACGCTGCCATGTTATTGCCTGGGTTGGATCATGGTTCAAATTGCCCAGTCTCAGGCAAGTTCGCCCGGACGAACACCCACCGCCTCGCCTACCTGGACGGCCACAGCAACCTTCACACCCGAACCCACCTCGACCAGCCGGCCTACCCAAACCCCGCTGACGCCGACGATAACCCCAACCGCGACGCTCACCCCTACCGAGTTCTTGACCTGGACTCCATCGCCGACGCCCTCGCCAACTGAAACACTGACCCCAACGTTCACTTTTACGCCATCGCCCTCGCCATCCAGCACGCCAACTCTGGCGCCTCCGACGCAGACGAACACGCCTGAGCCGCCCGCCACCACCCAGGTCTATCCTTTGCCCACGCCCTGAGCAGTGTTTCGCGCAGAGGCGCAAAAATAATCTGCTATAATACCCCCGCGCCTTCGCGGAAAATCTACTCAATGACTGAAATCCTTCCCTTCCTCAAGCAATTAATCTCTGCACCGGGGCTCTCAGGCCACGAAGAGCCAATCCGGCGCATCATCGAAGAGACCTGGCGGCCGCTGACGGATGAACTGCATCTCAGCCGCCTGGGCAGCTTGCATGGCCTGCGGCGCGGAAGCGCGCCCGAGCCGCGGCACCGATTGATGCTAACGGCCCACATGGACGCCATTGGGCTGATGGTGACTGAGCTGGTAGATGGCTTCTTACGCCTGACCCAGGTAGGCGGCCTGGATCCGCGCGTGTTGCCCGGACAGTTGGTGACCGTCCACGGCCGTGAAGACTTGCCAGGGGTGATCGTCCAGCCGCCGGGACATCTGCTGCCGCCGGAGATTGGCAACGACCCGGTGCCGCTGGAATATCTGCTGGTAGATGTCGGCCTGCTGCCGCGCCAGGTGGAGCGGCTGGTCCACGTAGGCGATCTGGTTTCCTTTGCCCAGCCACCGTTGGAACTCAACCAGGAATACCTGGCCGGGCACTCCCTGGATAACCGCGCCTCAGTGGCTGCACTGACACATTGCCTGAGGGAACTTCAAGGCCGCTCGCCAGGCTGGGATATCTGGGCGGTCGCCACGACCCAAGAGGAAGAGACGCTGGGGGGCGCATTGACCTCGGCCTACGAGCTTCGCCCCGATGTGGCAGTGGCGATCGATGTGACTTTTGCCAGCAGTCCAGGGAGCCCGGCGCATTTGAGTTTCCCATTGGGCAAAGGGCCTACATTGGGTTGGGGCCCGACCATCCATCCGGCGCTGCAGAAGGCCTTCGTGGATCTGGCTGACCGCCTGGAAATCCCCTACAAGCTGGAAGCCATGCCGCGTCGATCCGGCACGGACGCAGATGCGCTACAAACCGCCGCCGAGGGCATTCCGACCATGGTGCTTGGCATCCCCTTGCGCTACATGCACACGCCGGTCGAAATGGTTTCGATAAAGGATATCACCCGTACCGGGCGGCTGCTGGCGGAGTTTGCGGCCTCGCTGGACGAAAAGTTCCTGGACAGGCTGGTGTGGGATGAGTGAGCCGATCAATTCGTCGCCCAAGATCGGGGCAGCGCAGATTCGCCTGCTGGAGCGTTTGTGCAACGCCTGCGCCGTTTCGGGCGATGAGCGCGAAGTCCGCGCCATCGTGTTGGAGCAGGTGCGCCCGCTCGCCGGCGAAGTCCGTGTGGATGCGCTGGGCAACGTCCTGGCATTGCGCCCTGGTCAAGGCGAGGGACGCCTGAAAGTGATGCTTGCAGCGCATATGGATGAAGTTGGCCTGATGGTCATTGAAGACGAAGGAGAGGGCATCTTTCGCTTCGACACGGTCGGCGGTTTGGATGTGCGCCAACTGGTTGGAAAGCCCGTGTGGGTAGGGCACCAGCGTGTACCCGGCGTGATCGGCGCCAAGCCGGTTCACCTGACCACCGCAGATGAGCGTAAGCGCGCCCTGTCGTTAGATGCGCTGCGCATCGATATCGGACCGGATAATGCCAAGAAAGTCAAAGTGGGCGACCGCGCCGCCTTTGCCACAAATTTCGCTCGCCTGGGGCCCAGCCTGCGCGCCAAGGCCTTAGACGACCGCCTGGGCGTGGCCACTTTGATCGAACTGATGCGCCATGCGCCGCCGAACATCGATCTGCTGGCGGCATTTACCGTGCAGGAAGAAGTCGGTCTGCGCGGCGCGCGCGTGGCGGCTTATGCGCTGAACCCCGACCTGGCAATCGCCCTGGACTGCACGCCGGCCTATGACCTGCCGCACTGGAGCAGCAACGGGCGCTATCGGGATCAAGCCGAGGAAGAGAACACCCGATACAATACGAAGCTCGGACAGGGCCCGGCGATCTATGTCGCCGATCATGCCACGCTATCGGACCCGCGCCTGATCCGTCACCTGGTAGAGACCGCAGAAATGATGGGCATCCCGTATCAGATCCGCCAGCCCGGCGGAGGGGGCACAGACGCCGGGGCAATCCACAAACAGCGTCTGGGCATCCCCAGCATTTCCATATCGGTGCCGGGCCGCTATGCCCATACGGCGGCGATGCTCGCCCGGCTGGACGATTGGAAAAACACTCTGGCGCTGGTGCACGCTGCGCTGACTCGCCTGCCAGGCGACCTGTTTGCAACTGAACGCTAAGCGACCCACACACAGGAGCTTCTATGAAATCATTGATCAAAAAGCTGGTCGAAACCCCCGGCCCATCCGGTTATGAGGCGCAGGTGCGCTCCGTCGTGCGCGCCGAAGTGGAGCCATTCGCCGATGAGGTGCGCGTGGACAACCTGGGCAATCTGATCGTGCGCAAAGGCGAGAAGAAGTCGAATGGCCTGCGGGTGATGCTGGCAGCGCACATCGATGAGATTGGTTTGATCGTTACGCACATCGATGATTACGGATTCGCTCGTTTCTTGCCGGTCGGCGCAGTTCGCCCGGGCGTCTGTTTGAGCAGCCGGGTGCGTTTTCTGAACGGCGCTTTAGGGGTGATCGGCGTCGAACGCCTGAGCGACCCGGGAAAAGTTCCAGCTTTTGAGCAAATGTTTATCGACTTTGGAGTCGCCAACCGCAAAGCGTGCCCGGTGCGAGTGGGCGATCTGGCGGTGTTTGAGCGGCCTTTCCAGGAATTAGGCGAGCGCCTGGTGGCAAAGGCTCTGGACGATCGCATCAGCGTGGCCATTTTGATCGAAACATTGCGCCAACTCCACCAGCAGGCGAATGCAAGTCTGCATGAGCTCTATTTTGCCTTCAGCGTTCAAGAAGAAGTCGGGGTGCGCGGTGCGACCACTGCTGCCTACGGCATCGACCCTGATCTGGGCCTGGCAGTGGACGTGACCGGCGCCGGCGATACTCCCAAAGGAGCCAGGATGGAGGTCAGCCTGGGTAAAGGGCCAGCGATCAAGGTGCGCGATCAAGGGATGCTGGCGGACCCGCGTCTGGTGCGCTGGCTGGTCCGAACCGCCGAAGAGGCTGGCCTGCCATACCAGATGGAAATCCTGGAGCGGGGCGGGACGGACGCGAGAGCTATCCAGCTCACTCGGGCGGGCGTCCCTGCGGGATGCCTCTCGATTCCAGGGCGCTATATTCATACGCCGTCGGAGATGGTCGATTTCGGCGATGTCCAAAACGCTGTGCGCCTGCTGGTCGAATTGCTCAGGAAACCGATCAGGTTGGGCGAAGTCTGAAGCGCCTGCGCGCGGATCGGCACATGACCGTCTCATTCGTCCGGGCTTATTCCCAATGAAGCTGTTTCGTTCTCTCTTGACTCTGCTGCTGTTGCTGACAGCCTGTGCGGGGAACCTACCTTCCAATAACGCCCCCTCGCCAGGGCAGACGCTCTCGCCTGAGCAGACCGTGGCCGCCCAGGCCACGCCTCCGCCACTGGCGACGAGCACACCAACCCCCGTGGGCCCCCTCAAGCTACGCTTGTGGTTGCCGCCTCAATTCGACCCTGCTGCCAATACGGCGGCAGGGAAGTTGCTCCAACAGCGGTTGAACGAATTTAGCAAACGTCGGCCTGGAGTCGAATTGGAGGTCCGTATCAAGGCTGTTTACGGCCCGGGCGGCCTGCTGGACTCGCTCAGCGCTGCCAGCGCAGCCGCGCCGCAGGCCGCCCCGGACCTGATCGCCCTGCCTCGTGATCTATTGGAGGCAGCGGCGCTGAAAGGGCTTCTACGACCCTATAACAACCTCACCAAAGCCCTGGACAGCCCTGACTGGTATGATTATGCGCGTCAGTTGGCCAGCATTCAAGAGAATATCTACGGCCTGCCGTTTGCTGGGGACGCGCTGGCGTTGGTTTACCGCCCGGAGGCCATCCCTGAACCTCCTACCAACTGGTCTGATCTGCCGGAAAACAGCCCGATGCTGGTGTTTCCTGCTGCCGATCCACAGGCGGTGTTCACCCTGGCGCTCTATCAGTCGGCTCATGGGACTGTCCGCGATGATCAAGGCCGGCCAATGATCGAAACAGCCGCCCTGACCAAGGTTCTGACCTACTACTTGCAGGCGCAAAACGTGGGAATGATGCCAGAAGTGCTGACCCAATACCAGAGCGATGACCAGGCATGGGATGCCTTTATCGATCGCCGCACCTCTATGGTCGTGACCTGGGCGTCACGCTTCATTGGTAATCCGAGTGAAGAAACAGCCATTGCTCCCATACCCACCGCCGACGGAAAACCTTATACCCTGGCGACGGGTTGGGTTTGGGCGCTGTCGTCGCGCGAGTCCAGGGGCCAGCAGGCAGCCATCGAGTTGGCGGAATTCTTGACCGATAGCGCATTCATGGCTGCCTGGAATGAAGCTGCTGGATTTCTGCCCCTGCGCCCGTCATCCCTGGAGCGCTGGGACCGCCTGGACGCGCGGCCTGCGATCAACGTGATCGCCCTCTCCGCTCACGCTTTACCCGCTGCAGATATCTTGAGCAGTCTGAGCGGCCCCCTTTGGCAGGCCACGATTGATGTCCTGAACGAGCAGGCCGAGCCAGCCGTAGCCGCCCAGCAAGCCGCCGCCAGCTTAACCGGGCCTTAAGTTGACTGGTGTCAGGGGGAATGTTATCATGGCAGATAGATGAACCAACTTTCGATGAACGAAGCCACCCAACCGGTTGATCCAGCTCCAGATCCGCCCGCCTCGCGCAACTGGCTGATGGCAGCATGGGAAGCGCTCTCGCAGGCTGGGCTGGCAGAGATGAGCCTGCGGCTGGGAACGCATGCCCTGTTACTGGCCTTAATCCTGACGTTTGCCTGGGGGCTGCGCATCTTTTATCAAAGCGCTCGAACGCCGCCAGACTCTGCAGGGGCCTCTTCGCCGCCCACGACCCCGCAGCCGGCGCTACAGGGCCTGCCAACCGATCCATTGACAGACCAGTTCGCGCGCATCCCGGCAGAATTAGAAATCTCTGCGGCCAGTTCCGCGCCATCCCTGGCGGCTGCTGGCGTTTTCCGGCGAGCGCGGCTGCATACCGACGTCCCCACCCGATCGCGTGATCAGGTGATCCAGTACACCGTCAAGACGGGCGATACTTTGTTCGATATCGCCGAAAAATTCGGCCTGAAGCCAGAAACAGTGCTGTGGGCAAATCAATATGTGCTGGCAGACAACCCGCACAGCCTGCGGCCCGGGCAAGTGCTCAACATCTTGCCGGTGGATGGCACCTATCATCGCTGGTCTGCAGGGGATGGCTTGAATGGCGTCGCCCGCTTTTTCGGCGTCACTCCCGAAGCGATCATCAACTTTCCGGGCAACCGGCTGGATCCGACCACCATCGGCGATTGGTCCAACCCCAACATCGAACCCGGTACCTGGCTGGTGATCCCTGGCGGTCGGCGTGAGTTCGTCAGTTGGAGCGCGCCGGTGATCCCGCTGGATAATCCAGGGGTAGCAAAGGTCCTCGGCCCCGGCGCATGCGAGTCGGTTACAGCCGGAATGGTCGGCGCAGGTGTTTTCGTCTGGCCGGCAGACAACCATTTCATTTCCGGTTTTGATTACAGCCCAGACGCCAATCACCCCGGCATCGACATCGACGGGGGCGAAGGAGCCCCCGTGTATGCTGCAGATAGCGGCGTGGTGGTCTATGCAGGATGGAACAACTGGGGATATGGCAATGTGGTGGTGATCAACCACGGCAACGGCTGGCAAACCCTCTACGCTCACCTGAGCGCTTATTACGTGAGCTGTGGTCAGGGCGTCCTGCAGGGCAACACCATCGGCGCAATTGGCAGCACAGGCAACGCCACAGGCTCTCATCTGCATTTTGAGATGATGTACAATGGGGTTAAGGTCAACCCCCATGATTACATGAAATAACCCCCGGCAAACGCAGATTACAAGCGCGCCGCCAGGAACGGCACCAGCATCTCTTCGGCGTGCAGCCCTCCATGCCGCCCGTACATCCGGTTATCCTTGTTTGCCCACCAGAAGTAGGCCTCCCCCTGTGCAACGACCAGATAATCACCGATGCGATCTTGCAGCTCGGAGTGCGCTTTGCCCGGGCCGAAAAGCCCCATGCGGGCCGCGTACGCTGAATCGACTACGGCGAACTGGTTCGGCCAGGCGCGCTCTAAATATTCATGCACAGCCTCGGATTGTCCGGGACGTACATGCAAGTAGGTGAAGCGATTCTCGCCGGTGGGGTTGATATGCAACCGACGCATCAGACCTGGATGATTGCGTAGGTCGTAATGCGGATCGGGGCGGGTAGCGATCTGGCCGTGATCGGCGGTCAGGATCAGCAAGGTTTTCTGGCGCGCAACCGGGCTTAGGCGGTCCAGCAACAACTGTTCCATTGCCTGACTGAACAAAGCAAACTCGGCGCTGGTGCGCTCGTCATCGGGCCCATAGAAATGCCCGAAACTATCCACCTGATCCCAATAAACCCAGGCGTAAAGCCGCTCATTGGGATTGCTTTCCAGCAAATAGCGCAGGTTAATCCACAGGTCGGCCGCAGTGCTGAAGGACTTAACCGTGGCATCTTTGAAAAGCATACGGCTCAGGCCAGAGTCAGCGATGCTGTGATGCTGCAAGGCATAACTCTTAACGCCGTGTTCCGCCAGGTGCGTGCCCAGGGTTTTGAATGAGATGAACTTTTCCGGTTCGAAGCCCGCGCGCCCCAGCGCGCCCAGGTCGCTCTTGAAGGTAATCGGCATATGCAGGATGGTATTGGCGACGATGCCATATTCCTTCATCCACATCTCATAGCCCATGATGCCGTGCTCGGTAGGGCTGCGCCCCGTCCATAGGGCTGTCAGCGCCGAGGATGTTGTGCTCGGGCTGACCGAAGTGAGAGGGACGAACAACCCCTGCCCTGCCAGAGTGTTCCAGATGGGCGTCAGTCCCTGTTGCATCCAGCGATCCAGGCGGTGATACGCCAAAGCGTCCATCAACACTAGGATCACCCGCTGATAATCACCTTCCAGCGCCTGTAGGATTTGCTCCGCCAACGGTTCAGCGCCAATAGCAGGCGCGCCCAGCCATCGGCACACGCTGGAGGGCAGGTTCAGGATGGAATATCCCTGGTAATGCGGGTGTAGCAGCCCATCGCCCAGGTTAAGTCCAGGAATGCGCTGCCGGCGCAGCATATCCAGATGATTCTGATGAATGGGGTTTGGCAGGATGTCGATATTTGCCTCCAGTTTGCTAAGATCGCCACGACGCATCAGTTAAGGTATCTGTAGGATGCGAATTGAGAGTCGGTCATACCGGCCAGCGAAACAGAATCCACAGCGCCAGCAGTTGCATGCCAGCGCTGTGGAGGAGCGATTTGGCTGTTTGGAGCGCCTGGGGTCAGGCGCTCCAACGAAAGCCTTGGGTTACTTGCACACGCCGGCCGTCACGCAGGCCTGGGCCATGGCAGATTGCGCCGCTGCCACGTCCAGGTTGGCGACGAACAGGGTCATCACATCGTTGAAGGCGGTCACCCAGCCTTCAGAAGCCGCCGCGCCGTGCGCCAGGCTCGGCACGATGACGTTGGTCGAGAAGGCGTCCATGGCCGCCTGCAGGTAAGGATCATACAGCGAGCGGTCGCCGTCGGTGCGGGCAGGGATGGAACCCTTCAGCGGGTTGAAGGCATCCTGACCTTCCTTGGAGCCGGCCAGGGTCAGCCAGGCGATGGCGTTGTCGCGGTGCGGCGCGCCCTTGGGCAGACCGAAGGTGTCGGAGAGCATGATGAACACGCCATCGGTGCCCGGCGAAGGCGCCCAGCCGTAGTCTTCGTTGACCTTCAGGCCGATGGAAGTGAAGTAGCCCTGGGCCCAGTCGCCCATGATGGTCATGGCGGCATCGCCGTCGGCCACCAGTTGCGCTGCCTGATCCCAGGACAGGGCGGCGTGGTCTTCGTTAACATAGTCCATCATCTTGGCGAAGTTCTCCAGCGCGGCCTTGACTTCGGGGCCGTTCCAGTCGGTCGTGCCGTCCCACAGGCCCTTGTACTTATCCGGGCCCATCGTGCCCAGCAGCACCGACTCCATCAGGTGGGTGGCCGCCCAGATGCCGTTGTCGCCCAGCGCCAGCGGGGTGATCCCAGCGGCTTTGAGCTTATCGGCGGCGGCGAAGAACTCATCGAAGGTCTTCGGGGCGGTGATGCCGTTGTCGGCGAAGATCTTCATGTTGTACCACAGCACGTTGGAGCGGTGGATGTTCACCGGCACGCTCCAGATCTCGCCGTTGTAGGACAGGATGTCGATCACGCCCTGGGGGTACTTGTCCAGCCAGCCGTTCTCTTCGAAGATGAAGGTCACCGGCTCCATCTTGTCCGCCACCACCCAGGAGTCGGTCAGCTCGTGACCGGCGTGCACCTGGAAGGAATCCGGCGGGTCTCCGGCCTGCATGCGGGTGGCGAGCACCGCCTTGGCATTGGAACCGGCACCGCCGGCCACCGTGGCGTTGATGATGTTGACGTCCGGATACTTCTGCTTGAAGATCTCGAACATGGCGTTCAGGCCGTCGGCCTCGCCGCCCGCCGTCCACCACGAGAAGATCTCCAGGTCGCCGCTCAGCGCGGCCGGGGCAGGCTCAGCAGGAGCGGGCTCCTTGCCCGGTACTGCGGAGAGCTTGCCGGCGATCAGATCAGCCTTGATCTGATCGAGTTCGGACTTGAGTTCTGCCGGAACCATCGAGTCCAGGTCATGGAAGGGCGCCAGGCCAACGCCGCCGTTCTCCAGGTTGCCTACCGTGACGCCGCCCTTGAAAGTGCCATCCAGAGCGGACTTGACGGCGTTGAAGGTGGTGATGTCCATGTTCTTCATCACCGAGGTCAGGATGATATCCTTGAAGTCTGGCGCCGTCAGGTACCAGTCCGAGTCAACGCCGATGATGTACACATTGCCGCGCTCGCGGGCTGCAGCCGCGGTGCCCAGGCCAACCGGGCCGGCAACGGGCATGATGATATCGGCGCCTTCGTCCATCAGCGTCTCGCCCATGGTGCGGCCGTCATCCGTGGATTCGAAGTTGCCGGTGAACAGGCCGGTCTGCGTGACGGGATCCCATCCCAGCACTTCCACGTTGGTGCCGTGGCGCTTGTTGTACTCCGCAGCGCCCAGGGCGTAGCCGTCCATGAAGACCGTGACGGGCGGGATCTGGATGCCGCCGAAGGTGCCGATCTTACCGGTCTTGGTCACGCCAGCGGCCACATAGCCGGCCAGGAAGCCCGCCTGCTCCGTAGCGAAGACCTGCCCCAGCACATTAGGGAGCGACGGGTCGTAAGCGAAGTCCACGATGGAGAACTTCTGATCCGGATTCTTCTCCGCCGCCGCTTTGGTGGCGTCGCCCAACAGGAAGCCGACCGTCACGATAATATCGCAGCCCTCGTCGAGGAAGGCGTTGATGTTCTTCTCGTAATCAGTCTGCTGCTGGCTCTCCAGATACTTGCCTTCGATGCCCAGCTCCGCCATAGCATCCTGAATGCCCTTCCAGGCGGTCGCATTGAAGGACTTGTCATCGATGCCGCCCGCATCGGTCACCTGGCAGGCCTTGAAGGCTGGCTTGGGCGGCTCAGTCTGCGCTGGCGCAGGCGGCTGCGTTTCCGCTGGCGCGGGCGGCTCGGTCGGCGCCGGCGTGGCGGCGGGTTGACAGGCAGCCAGGAGCATCGAGGCGATGACCAGCGCTGCCATCAGGGGGTACAGAAATTTCTTATTCATACTTTCTCCTCCGAGTTATGTTTGTTCTCTGCGAGTTGCATCGGGAAATGCCATTTGGGTCAAAGGACTTATACATGTTTTTAGACTCAGTTCACCTCCTGGATAATAGACTACTGTGCTTATGGCAGGAAATCAACCATAGTACCATCTCCTACACTATAATGCAGTTTTTTGATTATGACAAGAGAGGTGCATCGACAGACCGTCGAGATTACCCCCATCGATCAATTTTCATCAACCGATGAGTGCTTTTCACGCCCTAAAAGTCCAATCTTGTATATGGTTACAACCAACATAGGATAGAATAGCTAATTATGCGCCGTATGCGTCAAGCAAGGTTTCTGGTCGCCTTCGTATTGCTATTGATTCTCGTCGGACTGAGCGCCTGCCAGCGGGGCGCGCCTGAAGCAGCAACCTCCACGCCTGAATTATCGACCCAAACCTCGGACCCGACTGGTCGGCCAGCATCGCCGACGGTCACGGTCAGTGCGCTCAGCCACACACCCCAACCAGATCGCCTGGTGAACGTTGAGCCGGAAGCGTTACGTGGAACGATCATCCATTTCTGGCACCCCTGGACAGGCGAGGCTGGTCAGGTGATTCGCTCATTGGTGGAAGAGTTCAACCTGAATAATCCCTGGGAGATCGTCGTGGTGCCCGTCGCTCAGGCGGGGCTGGATGGGATCGAGGCTCAGGTGGCCATTGGCCTACAGTCAGGCAGAACCCCAGACCTGGTGGTCGGCTATCTACACCAGCTATTGACCTGGGATCAAAAGCAGCCTTTGGTCGACCTGCAGCCTTACGTCCAGGATCCGCTGTGGGGTTATTCGCAGGAGGAACAGGCCGACTTCACGCCTGTTCTCTGGCAACAAGACCTCATCGCCGGACGGCGATTAGGCGCTCCCATCCAGCGTTCAGCGCAAGTCCTGTATTACAATGCCACCTGGGCGCAGGCGTTGGGCTTCAGCGCCCCTCCGACGACTCCGGAGCAATTTCGCCAGCAAGTTTGCGAAGCAGCCTGGGCAAATCGCACGGATGGCCTGGTGTTGAGCACCGGCGGCTGGATCATATCGACCAATTATGCCACCGCTCTGAGTTGGATTTACACCTTTGGCGGGGAAGTGACCCGATCGGCGGATGCGGGGGAAGATATCTATCGCTTCAACACACCTGAGGTGGACGAAGCTTTTGCATTTCTGCGCGATCTGTACGATACACATTGCGCCTGGCTGAGCGAAGACCCTTATCCAGAGGCTGAATTTGCCCGCCGTCTGGGTCTGATCTCGACCGGCAGCGTGATGGATATCCCCTATCAGGCACTGGCCTTCGAGCGCGCCGGTAGCCGCGATCAATGGGTGGTCATCCCCTATCCTTCGAACGCTCAGCACGCCCTGAATGTATATGGGGCTTCACTGGCGATCTTTCCCTCCTCTCCGGAGGAGCAGCTTGCTGCCTGGCAATTGCTCCGCTGGCTGCTGGAACCGCGCAATCACGCCCGTTTTGTGCAAGCCAGCGGTTCTTACCCCATCCGCGCCTCAGAGTTGGAATATCTGGAGGACTATCGAAAGCGCTACCCTCCATGGGGCCAGGCCTTGGAGTTGATCCCTGCGGCGCGGCCCGAACCGCCTCTCGCCTCCTGGGGACGGGTGCGTTGGGCGCTAGAAGACGCTTTTACCCAGCTCTTCCGCAGCTATTTTTCGATCGATCAGATCCCAACGATGTTAAGTTATCTCGACCGCACCGCCAACGACCTGCACCTCGGGCCAGAAAAAAGCGGCATCTACGACACTTCCACACCCACGCCACTGCTGGAGCGCACGCGCACGCCGCCGGTTTCAGCAACGCCCACCCCCACCGCCACGCCACATCCCTCGCCTGGCGCGCCGACTGCCCCTTGAAGCGATCTACAGCCGTCTTCCTTAGGCGGCGGCTTCGTCCACTTCGCCGACGGTGGGCAGCGCGTCCTCCGGTTGGGTGAGCGTCACGCCAATGTTCACCTCATCTTCCATGCGAATCTGACCGCGCAAAAAAGCCCCCTCTTCAGTGGCAAAGGCGGCGGTTACCACATCGCCCCAAACTCGGCCCGTGGAGCGGATCTCGACCTTCTCTGCAGTGATGTTCCCGCGCAACGCCCCGGCGACGATCACCACATTGGCGCGCAGATGCGGACAGGTCACCCTGCCAGTAGCGCCGATGACCAGCAACCCGCGCAGAGCAATCTCGCCCTCAAAGGCGCCCTCGATGCGCACGCCGCCGCTGCCGCTCAGATTGCCTTTCCAGCTAATCCCCGGCCCCAGCACGGAAGTCACCCGTTCTACCGGCGCAGGCTGGAGCTGCGGGGACGGCTGCGCCTCTCGTTTGCGAAACATCAACGTTTGTAAGCCTCCGTTCGACGCGCCTCGATCGTTGGCCCCAGACGGATCGAGTTCAGGTGTGACGCGTCACTCTTTCTGGTCGAGCGCCTCAGGCACGCCGAGGATATTGTACCCCGAATCAACGAAAATCACCTGTCCGGTGGTCTTGGCGGCCATGTCTGAGCACAGGAAAACCGCGGTGTTCCCTACGTCCTCGATGGTCACATTCTGATGCAGTGGGGCCAGATCGCTGAAGTGACGATACATCAATTTGAACCCCGAGACTCCCGCCGCCGCCAGGGTGCGGATCGGGCCGGCCGAGATGGCGTTCACCCGCACCCCCTGCGGCCCAAAATCATAGGCCAAATAGCGCACGGAAGCCTCCAGAGCGGCTTTAGCCACGCCCATGACGTTGTAATGCGGCGCGACCTTCTCCGAACCATAATAGGTAAGCGTCAAGAGAGCGCCGCCCGGCCTGAAGAGCGGCTGAAAGGCCTTCGCCAGCGCCGTAAAGGAGTACACACTGATGTCCATCGCCAGGTGAAAGCCCGCTCGGCTGGTGTTGTAATACGGGCCGCTCAGTTCGTCGCGATTGGCAAAGCCGATCGAATGTACCAGGATGTCCACCTGGCCGAACTCCTGGGCGGCTTTTTCTGCGATGGCCTGGATCTCGCTGTCCTGAGACACGTCGCAAGGTTCCACAAAGGTGCAGCCAATGCTTTCGGCCAGCGGCCGCACGCGCCGTTCCAGGACTTCACCAGCGTAACTCAGTCCAATTTTTGCCCCATGCTCGTGAAAGGCTTTCGTAATCCCCCAGGCGATCGAACGTTCATTAGCCAGTCCAAAGATCAGGGCGGTCTTTCCTCGCAGCAGGCTCATGCTTACCTCCAGGTGTGAATTGACACAACGCGCCGACGCCTGGTTAGAGGCAGCGGTGTGTAGAGTAAAACCCATCAGCGCGCCTTTCGTCACGCTGGGGCGCAGATCATTTTTCCGGAATCGCTCGACCTACTTCAGCATGGGCATCTTGATGCCTCGCTGTTTGGCGACTTCAATTGCCCGTGGATAGCCAGCATCGGCGTGACGCACCACCCCCATGCCAGGGTCGGTGGTCAGCACGCGCTCCAGGCGACGGGCAGCAGCGGGCGTCCCGTCGGCTACGATCACCTGCCCAGCGTGCTGACTGAAGCCGATGCCCACTCCGCCGCCATGGTGAAACGAGACCCAGGTCGCCCCACCAACGGCGTTGATCAGCGCGTTCAGGATCGGCCAATCGCTCACTGCGTCTGTGCCGTCCAGCATGCCCTCCGTCTCCCGGTTCGGCGAAGCCACCGATCCGGCATCCAGATGATCCCGGCCAATGACGATGGGCGCTTTCACCACGCCCTGGGCAACCATTTCATTGAACTTGAGGCCGGCTTTGGCGCGCTCGCCATATCCCAGCCAGCAAATGCGCGCCGGCAGGCCCTGGAACGGCACCTTCTGGCGCGCCATCTTCAGCCAGCGGTGCAGGTGTTCATCCTCAGGGAACAGCTCCATCACGGCCTCATCGGTGCGATAGATGTCTTCTGGGTCACCTGAAAGCGCCACCCAGCGGAACGGCCCCTTGCCTTCGCAAAACAGCGGGCGGATATAGGCCGGCACGAACCCGGGGAACTCGAAGGCGTCGCTGACCCCATAATCATAGGCGCGCTGGCGGATGTTGTTGCCGTAGTCGAACACCTCAGCCCCGGCGCGCCGGAAGGCGAGCATGGCTTTCACATGTTTCGCCATGGAGGCCATCGAACGCCGTTCGTATTCCGCCGGGTCGCTCTTGCGCATCTCCTCGGCAGCCACCACGCTCAGCCCGCTGGGCACATACATCAAGACGTCGTGAGCCGGCGTCTGATCGGTGACCACGTCGGGGATCACGCCGCGGACGACCAGCTCAGGGTAGATATCGGCAGCGTTGCCGATCAGTCCGATCGACTTGGGGATTTGCTTCTCTTTGTATTCTTCGACCAGCGTCATCGCCTCTTCCAGGGTATCCACCACCAGATCCACATACCCGATTTCCTGGCGGCGGCGAGCACGCTCTGGATCGACTTCGACGATCAGACCCACGCCTTCGTTCATGGTGATCGCCAACGGCTGCGCGCCGCCCATGCCGCCCAACCCGGCGGTGAGCACAAACTTTCCTTTTAACGAGCCCCAGCCGCGCTGCCGCGCCAGCGACCCCAGCGTCTCGTAAGTGCCCTGTAAGATGCCCTGAGTGCCGATATAAATCCACGATCCGGCGGTCATCTGGCCGAACATGATCAGCCCTTTTGCTGCCAGTTCATCGAAGTGCTCCTGGGTAGCCCAATGTGGCACCAGATTGGAGTTGGCGATCAGCACACGGGGGGCGTCAGGATGGCTCTTGAAGACCGCAACAGGTTTACCCGACTGCACCAGCAGAGTCTCGTCGTCTTCCAGTTCACGCAGCGCCGCCAGGATAGCGTCAAACGCTTCCCAACTGCGGGCGGCCTGGCCGCGTCCGCCATAAACCACCAGGTCTTGAGGGCGCTCGGCCACTTCTGGATCCAGGTTGTTCTGGATCATGCGATAAGCGGCTTCGGTAAGCCAAGATTTGCAGGTTAATTGGGTTCCGCGCGGGGCGCGTACGATACGCGGTCCAGACATATCGACCTCCTGAACGATCGGTTTGTCATCCAATGTTCGTTTTGAACTCTATCTTAACACTTTATCGATGGCCGGGCAAGGTCAACGTAGCCAGCTCAGGGTCGCTCACTGACTGGGAAATACGGGTTTTCGGAATCAAAAAGGGTGATCTTCAGGCTCATTTGCAGATCACCCGGATAGCCAGCCAGGGAAGTCTATATAGAACGCGGAGAGAGTTGACCTAGCCAGCGGTCGGCATGGGCTTGCCGTTTCCGCCGCCTTTGAATTGTGCGAAGGTGGTGTTCGAGAGGCGTTGCACCAGTTCGGCCTGCGCTTCGCACCATACCGGCTTCATCGGGCAGCTATCGCCAAACTGGCATGTGCCGCCGGCCGCTACACATTCGTTGAGCAAAATCGGACCATCAATGGCTTCCACAACTTCGAGCAGTGAAATTTGCTCTGGCGGCCGCGCCAGCGAAACGCCGCCCCGGGCCCCGCGTGAAGTCTGGAGTAGGCCGGCGACAGACAATTGGGACACGATCTTCGCCAGAAAAGACGGCGGTATGGCCTGTTCCTGAGCAATCTGGCTGGTGGCCGCGCGCTGATCTGCTCCCAGTTGGGAAAGGTACAAGACTGCGCGTACGGCATAGTCGGCTTGGCGTGTGATTTGCATACCAGGTCTCCCTTGTATTTGATCTACTTGGTAATAATTATTGGCAATATTTTAGACTGTTTTTGACCAATTCGCAAGTGACACTTATCATACATCTGGGATGATTGTCATCTATATTGTATGATCTTTCGATCTGACATCGATCCAGCGCACATCGACCTATCCAGGATGTTGGGCGGAGCGATAAAGTTTTATGGTAAGATTAGCGCTCAGATCATCAATTTTCTCAGGAGTCGGGTTTATGAAGCAGATTTGCGTGATTGGAGTGGGGTATGTCGGTCTGGTGACTGCTGCCTGTTTTGCCGATTTGGGCAACCGTGTGATTGCCCTGGACATTGTGGAAGAAAAAATCGAAGGCCTGAAGCGCGGCGAAATGCCGATCTACGAGCCGGGCCTGGCGGAGCTGGTGGAGCGCAATGTGCGCGCTGGACGTCTGTCGTTTACCACCTCATACGAAGAAGGCCTGGATGGTACGGAGTTCGTCTTCATCGCCGTCGGCACGCCCTCTGGCGTGGATGGCGAGGCGGACCTGCGCTATGTGGCGGCGGCGGCAGAGACGATCGCTCGCACGATGCGCCATCCGCTGATCATTGTCAACAAGTCCACCGTGCCGGTGGGGACAGGCGACTGGGTGGCGGATATTGTGCGCAAACACCAGCCCAAGCCAATTCCCTTCTCGGTGGTCTCCTGCCCGGAGTTCCTGCGTGAAGGCTCGGCGATCAGCGACTTCACCCAGCCGCACCGCACCGTGCTGGGTTCTCTAGATCCCGAAGCCGCAGAGAAAGTCGCTCAACTCCATCTGCCGCTGCGGGCGCCGATCGTGATCACCGACCTGCGCACTGCCGAGATGATCAAATACGCTTCGAACGCCTTCCTGGCGACCAAGATTTCTTTCATCAACGAAATTGCCAACATTTGCGAAGCGCTGGGGGCAGACGTCAAGGAAGTGGCGGTCGGCATGGGCTACGACAAGCGCATTGGGCCGATGTTCCTGGATGCGGGTCTGGGTTATGGGGGATCCTGCTTCCCCAAGGATGTCAAGGCTCTGGCGTATATGGCCGCCGAAAAGGGCGGGCATCCGCAGCTATTGCACGCGGTAATGGAAATCAACAGCGACCGCCGCCGCATGGCGATCGAACGCATCACGGAAATGCTCGGCAGCCTGGAGGGCAAGGTCGTTGGGCTTTTGGGTCTCTCCTTCAAGCCTAACACCGACGACATGCGCGACGCCCCCTCGATCGACATCGCCAACGCTTTGCTGGCGGGCGGCGCGCAGGTGCGCGCCACCGATCCGGTCGCGATGGAAGCCGCCCGTCAGGTGCTCCCCAACGTGGAAATGTACAACGACGTTTACTCGATGGCCAGGGGCTGCGACGCGTTGATGTTGATCACCGAGTGGAACGAATTCAAGCAGATTGACTGGAACCGGATTCGCGGCCTGATGCGCCAGCCGGTGATCTTCGACGGGCGTAACATCTATGACCCGGCGTTGATGCGGCAATTGGGCTTTAATTACCGGGCGATGGGGCGCGGTTATAACGGCAGCAATTCCAATCCCTCCAAGGAAGGTTGATCGGTAGATCGGCGTTATCCGGGATGGTGTGGTGACTTCTGATCGCCCTCCCATCTGCGACTACGAAGGCTCCGATTACCAAACCTCCTTCTGGGAGCAGGGCGGACGAGAGTATGAGGATCGGGTGGAGCAGGTGGCCCTGGAACGCCTGCTCCCCACCTCGGGTAAGCTGCTACTGGAACTCGGAGCTGGAGCCGGGCGCAATACCTCGCGCTACCGTGGTTTTGAACGCGTCGTCCTTCTGGATTACTCCCATACTCAATTGCAACAAGCCCGAGAGCGATTGGGCGATAGCCCACGCTACACTTATGTGGCTGCGGATATCTATCGCCTACCCTTCGCCCCAGGTCTGTTCGACGCTGCCACCATGATCCGCACGCTGCATCACATGGCCGACGCCCCGCTGGCGCTGCGCCAGGTGCGCCGGGCACTGCAACCGGGCGCGATTTTCATCCTCGAATTCGCCAACAAGCTCAACTTGAAAGCCATCTTGCGCTACCTCGCCCGCCGCCAGGACTGGAACCCATTCACGCTCGAGCCGGTCGAGTTCGCCGAACTGAATTTCGATTTCCATCCGCGAGCGGTGCGTGACTGGCTGGCGCAGAGCGGGTTTTCCATCCAGCGCCAGCTCACCGTGTCACATTTCCGCATCAGCCTGCTCAAGCGCCTGCTGCCGCTGAAGTTGCTGGTGAAGATGGACGCCCTGGCACAGTGGACGGGAAACTGGTGGCAGCTCACTCCGAGCGTGTTTGTCAAGGCGCAGGCGGTTGGCGAGACGCTGCACGCTGCGCCCGGTGCTTTTTTTCGCTGTCCGGAGTGCGGGGGAGAGGCATTCGATGAACAGGTGGATGCGTTGACTTGCCACGCTTGCGGCAGACGGTGGGGGGTTAGCGGCGGCATCTACGACTTTCGCCAGCCAATATAACTGTGTGAACAGCGCCCTTCATCTCAGCGGCCAGAGCAACGGCGTCAAAATGATGGCCAGCAGATACACTGCCGCCGTCAGCAGTCCACCCACCTTGACAAAATCCATGAAACGGTAGCGCCCCGGCCCATACACCATCAGACAGGCGGGCTCCAGCGGCGTCAGGTAGGAGGTGCTGGCGGCAATGGCGATCATCATGGCAAAGGTGCGCGGATTCAAGCCAAGCTGTACCGCCGTTTGCAATGCTACGGGGACCACCACCGCTGCTGCGGCCTGGTTCGACATCGGCTGCGTCAGCAATACTGTCAGCACGAAAAAGCCGGTTAGCAGCCAGAGTGGATTCCACGTCCCCACCAGCGCCGTCAGGCGTTCGGCAAGGTACACTGCTGCGCCGGTGTACTGCATCGCCGTGCCCAGCGCCAGCATACAGCCGATCAGGATCAGCACCTTCCACTCCACCTGGCGATAGGCATCCTCGGGGGTGATGCAACGGGTCACGAAAACCAGCAGCGCCCCCAGCAGCATGGCCACCGGCAGGGGGATGACCTTCAAAGACCCCAACAGCAACGCCCCGGCAAAAATCCCCGCCACCGTCCAGGCCTGGCGGCGGTTGAACAGTTGCGCTTCCACCAACCCCAGCACATCGAAGGTGTTTTCGGCTTGCAACGCGGCGATCTGTTTGGGGCTGCCCTGCACTAGCAGCACATCCCCCATCTGCAGGCGCGTATCGGCGATCTTCGAGCGGATCACCCCGGTGCGACGATTGATTGCCAGCACCTGAATGTGATAGCGCTCGCGCATCTGCAAGCTCTTTGGGGTGCGCCCGATGAACGGCGAGCGCGGCAGCAGCAATACCTCCGCCAGATGCAGCCCATCGCCCTGCAAATCCGTATCTGAAAACTTGGCATCGGCCTGGATATCGATTCCGGCGACATCCTTGATTTTCAATATGGCGTCCGACGACCCCTCCACCAGCAACGCATCCCCTGCCTGTAGCACAGCGTCCGCGGGAAGATGCAGCAGGCGCTGGCCCTCACGAATGATCGCCAGCACGGTCAGGTCGAAATTGCGTCCCAGACCGGATTGCGCCAGCGTACTGCCGACCAGCGAAGAGTTGGGCGCGATGCGCAGTTCAGCCAGGTAAGGGCGCAGGTCGAACGTTTCAGTCAGGGTTTGCGGGGCGGGACGCTCGGGAATCAGCCGTTGGCCGATAAACATCATGTACAGCAGTCCCACCATCAGCACCGGCACACCTACCGGCGTCAGTTCAAACATGCCGATGGGTGGCAGCCCGAACTGGGTGATCAACCCGCTCACTACGACATTGGTCGAAGTGCTTATCAGCGTCACCGAACTGGCCAGAATTGCTGCAAACGCCATCGGCATCAGCAAGCGCGAGGCGCTCATTTTAGCCCGCTGGCTCAAGCCCAAAATCACGGGCAAAAAGAACGCTGCTGCTGCGGTATTGTTGATAAAGGCGCTCAACACGCCTACTGCCAACATCGTCGCTGGCAGCAAACTATTGGGGTATTTGCTGGTGAATTGGAGTAAATTGCGACTAACCGCCTCCACCACCCCGGCGCGCATGAGCGCCGCGGTCATGATCAACAGCCCCAGCAGCAGCATCACCGTATCGCTGCCGAAACCCGCAAACGCCTGCTCCAGCGGGACAAGCCCTAGCACAATCAGCGCTACCAGCACCGCCAGCGCGGTGACATCTGGCGAGACCCACTCGAAGGAAAACGACAGCAGCGCGATTCCCAGGATGATCAGCAACAACAGGATTGGCAGTGTCATAAGTGCATCTACAGGCAGCAGCGCTGGCTAGGTCTTTTCCACTACCCAGAAATGAGATAACCCAAAAGCGCGCAGCGGCGTGCGCTCCATCCACTGCAAGATCGCCCGCAGGACTTTGCCGATGGCAGGCCAGCGGGCGATGATGTTATCGTAGGCACCAAAGATCACCGTGCGCTGGATGAAGCGCACCGGCTGCCCACTGAACAGGCGCTCCAGGTCACGCCGGGTGTAGATGCGCACATGCGGCGCGAGGCGGTCCCGCAGGGGGCGCGGCAGATAGTTGACCAGCGGGATGTTGCCAAAGCGATACTGGCCACGCCAGTAAAACCCATGCGTCTCGAAAGGATAGCCGCGGTTAGGGACAAAAA
Source organism: uncultured Anaerolinea sp. (assembly GCA_964503145.1). Lineage (GTDB taxonomy): Bacteria > Chloroflexota > Anaerolineae > Anaerolineales > UBA4823 > RBG-16-57-11. The sequence goes on from CAZCYV010000002.1 coordinate 273,435, forward strand.
TGACCATCCGCCCGCCGGGCCGCAGCACGCGCACCATTTCGCGAACTGCCAGCCGGTCATCCCGCACGTGCTCCAGCACCTCATGGCTCAGGATCAAATCGAAAGAGCCGGCAGGGAAAGGCAAGCTCTCGCCCGCGGCGCACAGGATATCGGCGTTAGCCAGCCATTCAGCAAGCTGGCGCGCCTCTCGAGCGCGGGAGAAATCGTATTCCAGGCCCACCACCCTGTCGGCGTGCGCGGCCAGGCGCTCGACGTACATTCCCACGCCGCAGCCGTTTTCCAATACATACCCCTGGATGCGTTCTTGTGCGGCATCCAGGATCATCCTCAAACGGCGATCCTGCCCGGCCCGCCAGACATAAGACGGCTCGCCGCAGCGGGCAGCCCTTTCCGGATCGCGCGCGGCTGGCAGTTCTGGCGTCATAACAGGTTCCATCCTCGTTGCATCTCAGCTTCCCTTCCAGCGCGGGTAGAGGTCGTTCGAGATGCCCAGCCTTGCCAGCACACGTCCCACGAGCTGGTCTATGAGGTCATCCAGGCTCTGTGGTTTGGCATAGAAGGCAGGAGCAGGCGGGAAAATGACCGCTCCAGCCCGGGCCGCCAGCGCCATCAGGCGCAGATGTCCATAGTGTAACGGGGTTTCACGCACCACCAACACCAGCGGCCGCCCCTCTTTTAGCGTCACATCTGCCGCCCGGGTCAGCAAATCGGCAGTGTAGGAATTGGCAATGGCCGAGAGGGTCTTGATGGAGCAAGGGATGACCACCATCCCCAGGGCGTCGAATGACCCCGAAGCAATAGCTGCTCCGATATTCCTGTAATCATAGAGATGATCCGCCAGGTTCTGCACATCCTTTACGCTCCAGGTGGTCTCTTCGCGAATCGTGGCGTGCGCGGCCGGTGAAATCACCAGATGCGTTTCGACGTCGCTTGAACGTAAGGCATGCAACAGGCGAATGCCCAGGATGACCCCGGAAGCTCCGCTGATGCCCACAATCAAGCGGCGATTTTTATCGCTCATGCGCGCGCCTTGCGAGGCTTACGCCCCCAATAGATGGCCACCGTGTCGAACATCAAGCGATGAAAGCCAACCTGTTCGAAACCGGCATCCAACAGGCGAGCGGCCATTCGTTCCGGCTCCAAAAAGCTCTCGGTCGAGTCTGGCAGGTAGCGATAGGCGTCAGCCTGGCCAGTGAGCCATTGCCCCAGCGTAGGGATCACGGTGTGCAGGTGGAAACGGATGAACGGTTCCAGCAGGTTGTGCGGCGGGGGCGTAGTATCCAGGGCGACGATCTTGCCTCCGGGCTTCAGCACACGGAGTTGTTCGGAAAGGCTGAGCAGCAGGTTGCTTACATTGCGCAACAAGAAGCCAGAGACCACTGCATCGAAGGTGTCATCCGGCAGCGGCAACGCCTGGGCGTCGGCGGCGCTCCAGTTGAGCACGCCGGGCCTGACATTCATGCTCTGTGGGCGACTGCGCCCCGCTTGCATCATCTCCAGGGTGAAATCAGCCGCCAGGACAGTCGCCGTGGGCGTTTGACGCAATGCTTCTCGCGCCAGATCGCCGGTCCCCGCGCCCAGATCCAGCAACCAGCCTTGCGGAGGCAGCTCCGCCCGCTGGATGACTTCTCGGCGCCAGCGCACATCCTGCCCGGCGGTCATCGCCCGGTTCATCAAGTCGTAGCGATGAGCAATCCGCGCAAACATACGCTGCACATATCGAGCGCGTTCCGTTCCGGTCAGGTTAGCCACGTTCTAGTCTCCGTTCACTGTGTATCATCCAGTTAATCCCTTGAAGCCGCTGCCTCGCCGCCCAAAAACTCCGCATCCTCAGCGCGGGCAACGCGTTTGCCCTCTTCCACGTTCACCAGCGTCAACAACCAGCCGCCCAACACGAACAGCGCAATCAGACTCAAGACCGCCGGGCGGCTGCTGCCGAACAGGATGCCGGCTGTGGCGAACATCGCCGGCCCGATGATGGACGAGAACTTTTCCATGATGCCAAACAGGCCGAAGAACTCGCCGCTTTTGGCTGCAGGCGACATAGCAGCATATAAACTGCGGCTGAGCGCCTGGCTGCCGCCCTGCACAACGGCTACCATCCATGCCAGGAACCAAAACTCCACCACCGAGTCCAGGAAGTAGCCCCACACAGCAATAATGGCATAAACCAGCAGGGCCAGCAGGACGCTGCGCTTGGTATTCAGGCGATCTACCAGGCTGGAGAAGAGCGGTTTTCCCAGCAAAAACGCCGCCACCAGGCTGACCAGCACCGAGGCCAGCACCATGCCTAACACCAGCCCCAGGTTACTTTGGCGTTCCGGCGGCAGCACCTCCGCGGTCGCCAGGGTCATCTGCAGGCCCTGACTCGCCGGGTTGCGCTCTCCAGTATTGACGACCCGCAGGATGTGCTCACCAGGCGCATCTGCGCGCAAGGTCTGATTGGTGTCATAACGCGCAGTGCGGTTGTAAGCGTCGATAATCAACGGCTGCTGGGTGTCCGGATCAATAGCCGGCTGGCCGTCGATGAACACCGCCCATTTGCCGTGGTCTGGTCCGCTGCTGTAGGTCAATCGAACTCGCTGACCATTGAACGGCACTTCATAAGCAGCGGCAGGGGCGGAACTGGTCTGCAAGGTCATATCCTGATCGCCGCCGACGATCTTGGCGGGGATTTGCACCGGCTGCCACTCGCCGTAATAGCGGATCGCCTGTGTCGTTGCGCCATAAAGGCCCTCGCCCAGCGACTGAGCAGTGCTGACATACGGGGCTGGCCGTGAACCGCTCAATTGCGCAGGCAGCAGCCGTGAGCCGGCGATGCCTACAACCGGCAGAAGGATGATGTTCGCTAAGATGAAAGCCAGGAAAAATGGGCGGCGCTTCTCGTCTGCGCTGGGCAGTCGGCCAAAGACCAGACTATAAGGGATGCCGACAAACTGCACCAACAGCAAAGCCAGGATCAACTCAGTAGCGCCGAACCCCAGCTCTGCGCCGTAGATCGCAGCCACACCGATGATCGTGCCAATACCATCGTTGTAGATCAGAAAGGCGATCAAATACTTGAATAGCTCCCGGTAGCGTCGGATGTGGGAGAGGGTCTCGCCCAGGCGCTTGAAGCTGGCAGCGACGACATTCACCCCATTCTCCAGCGTCATCGTAGCTGCCGGCGGTTCGGGGACATAGCGTAGCAATGGAATGGTGAAAACCGCCCACCAGATCGCCACACTGAGGAAGGAAAGCCGCGCTCCCCAGGTGCCAGGCAGCACCTGGATCATGACGATGTTGATCGCCAGCAGGATGCCGCCGCCCAGATACCCCATGGCGTAACCTCGAGCGGAAACCGCATCCTGATCCTGCTCTTTCGCTACGTGCGGTAGCAAGGCGTCATAGAAGGTGTTTGCGCCGCTGAAGCCGATGCGCCCAATGATCCCCAGGATCGACGCTAGAATCCAATCGCCGGTGCCGACCAGCACCAGCAGGGCCGTACTCACGATGCCAACCCCAGCGAACACGGAGAGAAAGCGTTTCTTGCCGCGCATCAGGTCAGAGATCGTGCCCAGGATAGGAGAGATCACCGCAATGATGAACAAAGAAAGGCTCAGGCCCGTGCTCCAATAGGCCGTGGCAACCGTCGCGCTGGGCAGCGTCGCTCCGGCTACCTGGCTGAAGTAGATCGGGAGAACCGCTGCCAGGATGGTCGTCGCGAAAGCGGAGTTGGCCCAGTCGTACATCGTCCAGGCCCAGATGCGGCGTTTGTATTCCTGTGGGCTGAGGTCGTCCAGGTAGTGAGCGGCGACGGTCATTTGTGTTCTCCTGTATAGGTATCGAGAGGAACAGATTGGGCAGGTCCTGCCCCAGGCGTTGCCCCCAATTATAGTATTTTTGAGGGAATTATGTGGAAAAGCCGACTTTTTGCGCCAAGGTCGAGCGGAATCGGTTCAGTTCGACGCTTTGTCAGGTGATTAAACCGGGATTATGATTTATAATAGTAATAGCACTTATTCCTTTTTTTCTGGAGTTCAGCCCGGCTGACAAATTAATTGCAATTATCTTCTTTCATAACATATTTGCTTCGCTGCGAGGTTTCGTCGCGCCCCTTCACCCTCACCTGATAAACCTTTCATAGAAGGCAAATTGGCCTGCAGGTCCATCGCCTTTGGAGCGCAGTAGTTTGCAAGCGAAGCAAACTGCAAGCGTTAAGTTTCGTTTTTATTCGGAGGAATTATTTTGATCGGCGTCGAATTCATCTTTCGTTTGATTGGCATGATCGTCATGGCGATCGTGGGGGTCTATCTGGGTCGAGATCTGGCGGCTTCGATTGGCGCGTCCGCCGATCTCTATGCAGTAGTTTTAGGCCTGGTGGGAGCGCTGATAGGTCTGGTGCTGACCCCCTTTGTGACCACACGGCCGGTGCGCTATTTTGTTTCTACCTTATCCAAAGTCTCGGTGCAGGTGCTGACCTCTGGCCTGATCGGGCTGGTGTCCGGGTTGATCATCGCTGCGTTGCTCTCCTTCCCGCTCTCCATGCTCCCCTCGCCTTTCAGCCAGATCTTGCCATTCGTTGGGGTGGTGATCTTTGGATATTTGGGGGTAGCAGTCTTTGTCATCCGCCATCAGGACATCACCGAAATGCTCTTCTCCCGCTTGCAGGCGCCGACGCCGGAGCCCGCTGCAGAAACAGGCGGGGTGAGCGCTGGGGTCTCGAACACGATGGTAGGGCGCAATATTCTGTTAGACACCAGCGTAATCATCGACGGGCGCATCGCCGATATCGCTCGCACCGGTTTCTTGGCCGGCACGCTGCTGATCCCTCGATTTGTGCTCAATGAACTGCAATATATCGCCGATTCGCCGGACGCCTTGCGTCGCCAGCGCGGCCGTCGCGGCATGGAAGTCCTCTCTCAGTTGCAGAAGGACTCGGCTGTGCCGGTGCGCATCAGCGACATCGATGTCGAGGGCGTGCGTGAAGTGGACGATAAGCTGGTGGTTCTGGCGCGCCAGTTACGTTGTCCCATTCTGACCAACGATTACAATCTAAACCGTGTGGCAGAGCTACAGGGGGTGGCGGTGTTGAATGTCAATGAACTGGCCAACGCGGTCAAGTCGGTGTTCCTGCCCGGCGAGTCGATCACCGTGAACATCATCCAGGAAGGGCGCGAAGTCGGTCAGGGCATCGCCTACCTGGACGATGGCACCATGGTGGTGGTAGAAGATGGTCGCAACCGGATCAACACCAAGACATCAGTCAACGTGACCAAGGTCTTGCAGACCGCGGCCGGAAGGATGATCTTTGCTCGCATCGACGAGACCAAGGAGTAAGTTCTCACCTGGCCCATTAAGTTTCGGCGGATTAGATGCGCGAGTGGATCACCGGACGCAACCCGGTTTATGAAACCTTGCGAGCCAGGCGCCGCACCTGCTTTCATCTGCTCATAGCCCAGGGGGTGCAAGAAAAAGGGCGTCTGTTAGAAATTCTCCAGTTTAGCCAGCAAAGGCGCGTTCCCATTGAGCATGTTCCGCGCCCTCGCCTGGATGCAATTGCCGAAGGGCACCAGGGCGTGGCTTTAGAAGTCAGCGCTTATCCCTATTGCGCCCTGCAGGATATCCTCTCATTGGCCGAAGCGCGTTCGGAGGCGCCCTTCCTGCTGATCCTGGACGCCCTGCAAGACCCACAAAATCTGGGCACGCTGTTACGAACCGCTGAAGGTGTGGGAGTACATGGGGTGTTGCTCCCATTGCGCCATACGGCCACCATTACGCCGGCGGTGGTCAGCGCTTCTTCCGGCGCCAGCGAACATCTGCTGATCGCTCAGGCGAACCTGGCTCAAGCCATTGCGGCGCTCAAAGAAACCGGGGTGTGGGTCGTCGGGTTGCACGGTGGCAGGGAGGCCGAGCCCGCTGGTCGAGTGCGATTGGATGGGCCGATTGCGCTGGTCGTGGGCAGCGAGGGCCAGGGAATGCGCCCCTTGATCCGAGAATCGTGCGATATCCTGATGCGCCTGCCGATGCGCGGCAAGGTGGAGTCGTTCAATGCAGCGGTTGCCGGCTCGATTGCCTTGTATCTTGCCTGGCAGGCGCGTGGTTCGAATGAATAATAATCGAATCGCGCGGCGCATCGTTGATCACCGTGACGAAACCAGCCTGGCAGCGGCATACCGCCGGAGGCGCTTCCAACTGTTCCTGGAACTCATCGACCATTTACCCAGGCCAGTCACGATTCTGGATGTAGGCGGCGAGCCGCGCTTTTGGGAGGTGATGGGCCTGGCAGGAAACCCTGATTTTCAGGTGATCTTGTTGAACCAGGCGGTCTTCCCAAGTTCCTGGGCCAATTTACGCCCTGTGCTCGGCGATGCGACAGATTTGAGCCGTTTCGAGGACCGGCAGTTCGAAGCTGTCTTTTCGAACTCAGTCATCGAGCATTTGGGTAGCTACGCCCGGCAACAGCGCATGGCGGCGGAAGTGCAGCGAGTGGGGAAATTCTACTTCGTCCAGACCCCGAACCGCTATTTTCCTTTAGAGCCGCATTTCCTGGTGCCGTTTTTTCAATTCTTTCCCAGTGGGTTGCAAATTGCTCTCTTGCAGCGGTTCAGCCTGGGCTGGTATCCCAGGACTCCCGACCGCCATCTGGCGAGCCAGCTTGTCCACTCCCATCGTCTGTTGACAGCGGCCGAGATGCGCCTGCTCTTCCCCAACGGCAAGCTATATAAAGAGCGGGCGTTGGGCATGACGAAATCTTTGATCGCTTATGGGCCGGTTTAATTTTCGTCCTCGGTTGCCCTGGCCAGCCTGTTCGTTTGAAGCATGTTACAATCACCCGATGCGGCCAAATCTATACCTCGCGCTTCTTCTCATAGCGCTGTTGACGAACGCCTGCTCGCCCGGCCTCGCCGACAGACGCACCGCCACGCCAAAGATCGCCGCGCCCGTTGATCCGCCCGTCGCGCCATCGGCGACATCGACCGATATGGCTTTTCCCAGGCCAGATTTCCCGTCTTGCGACCCCTATCCTGCGCCGCCCTTCGACGGTTCGACCCATGGCGCCATCATCCCGACGCTGTCTGGCGAAGAGACTGCGCCCACGCTGCGCACCCTGGCCGAGGCGCGCGGCTTCTATATCGGCGCCGCCACAGACCCGGCCTATCTGCGACGCCCGGAGCATGCCGACTTGCTGGCGCGCCAGTTCAATATGCTGGCGGTCGAGAACGCCATGAAATGGGAGGTGATCCACCCCGAGCCGGAGCGCTATGACTTTGCCCCGGGGGATGCCCTGGTGGCTTTTGCGCAGGCAAATCACATGGCGGTGTATGGTCATGTGCTGGTCTGGGATCTGCAGCAACCCGCCTGGCTGACCGAAAGCGAACACACCCGGGAAGAGTGGATTCAGATTCTCTGCCAGCATATCAAAACCGTGGTCGGTCATTATCGCGGCCAGATCTACGCCTGGGATGTAGTCAACGAAGCTTTCGACGACGAAGGCGTCCTGCGCAATACCCATTGGTTGCGCGCCATCGGCCCAGAATACATCCCCATGGCTTTCCAATGGGCGCGCGAGGCCGACCCAGATGCGCTGTTAATCTACAATGACTTCTCGGCTGAAGGGATGAACCCAAAATCGCAGGCTATTTATGTCATGATCCAGAGCCTGCTGAAGATGGGCATCCCAATCAATGGGGTAGGCCTGCAAATGCACGTTTTCCTGGATGGCCCACCAACCCCCCAGGAGCTGGCGGAGAACATGCGCCGCCTGGCGGATCTGGGTTTACAGGTTCACATCACCGAAATGGATGTGCGCACCTACACTAGCCAGGCCGGCCCGGCGGAGAAAATGGCCGCCCAGGCGCAGGTTTACCGGGCAGCCTTGGCGGTCTGCCTGCAGGCTCCAAACTGCAATGTGTTCGTCACCTGGGGCTTGAGTGATCGTTATTCGTGGATCCCAGGCTACTTCAAGACACCCGATGCGCCGCTTCTTTTCGATGAAGGTGGCCAGCCAAAGCCTGCTTTCCAGGCTGTTCTGGAAGAGTTGCGAACGCCGTGATCTCGCTTATGCTAAATATCTCCCAGGCTCTCGGAGGCGAGGCTTTGATTAATCTGCTCCTGCAAGGCAGCGATCTCTGATCCCAGTCGAGCGATCACTGTGTCAAGGGAGACGATCTCTCGCTCCGCCTGATCTCTGCGCTTTAGCTCCACGCCGCCAGCCTTGAGCGCGCGCTCGCTCACTGTGACCCGCAGCGGCAGTCCGATCAAATCCGCATCGTTGAATTTCACCCCTGGACTTTCCGGGCGGTCATCGTACAGCGTTTCGATCCCAACAGAGAGGAGAGCGGCATAAAGCTGCTCGGCGGTATCCAGCGTTTCGGGGCTGCCCTTGCCTGCCAGGGCGACCAGATGCACCGCATAGGGCGCCACCGAGATCGGCCAGATCAGCCCCTGCTCATCGTGGTGCTCCTCGGCGATACAAGCCATCAGCCGTCCGATGCCAATGCCATAAGAGCCCATTACCACAAGCTGGGGTTGTCCGTTGGCATCCAGATAGGTGCAGCCCAGCGCCTCGCTGAACTCTGTCCCGAGTTTGAAAATATTGCCTACCTCCACGCCGCGCGCTGCGTTTAGCGGATGCCCACAACGCGCACAGGCGTCGCCTTGCTGCGCAGCAGCAATATCGGTCACGACATCAGCCTGATAATCCCGTCCGTAATTGGTGTTCAGCAGATGATAGCCCTCGTCGTTTGCTCCAGCTGCCAGGTTGGGACTCAAGGGGACGGCGTCGTCAACGACCACCAGGACATCTTTCAGGCCCACCGGCGAGGCGTATCCCGGGACCGCTCCCACGGCGCGGATCTCAGCCTCGGTTGCCGGGCGCAGCGCCTGGGCTTTGACTGCATTGGCCAGTTTGGTCTCGTTGACTTCCATGTCGCCGCGGATCACCGCGAAGATCAGGCGCTCGACTTTGGTTTCGCCTTCGGGGATCACCGCGACCATGAAAACGGCTTTGGCGGTGCGCGCCTTGGGCACTCCCAGGAAGTTAGCCAGCTCTTCGATGCTCTTACATCCTGGCGTAGCGACCTTTTCGGTTGGCAGCGGCGCCTCATTCGCAGGCAGTGTCTTGCGGAAGACAGCCACCTGCCGGTTGGCGGAAAACCCACAGGCTTCGCATAACAGCAGGGTATCCTCGCCGATCGGGGTCAGGTACATGAACTCATGGGCCAGCTTGCCGCCCATGATGCCCACGTCGGCCTTGACGGCGATCACCGGTAGCCCGCAACGGCGGAAGATGTTGAAATAAGCCTGGTAATGGTTGCGGTATTGGCGATCCAACCCTTCCCAATCGGCGTCCAGGCTGTAGCTATCTTTCATCGTGAATTCGCGCACGCGGATCAAACCAGCGCGAGGGCGCGGGTCGTCGCGGAACTTGGTTTGCACATGGTAGAGCATCTGCGGCAGTTGGCGGTAGGAATGCACCTGTCGGCGCACCAGGTCGGCAATCACCTCTTCATGGGTCATCGCCAGCACCATATCCCGCCCCGAACGGTCTTGAAAGCGCGCCATTTCGGCGTCGATCTTGTACCAGCGCCGGCTTTCCTTCCAGATATCGGCGGGTTGCACCACCGGCATGGTGATCTCCTGGCCGCCGATGGCCTCCATCTCCTGGCGGATGATGGCCTCGATCTTGTTCATGGTGCGCCGCGCCAGGGGCAGGTAGCTGAAAATTCCAGCAGCGAGCTGGCGGATGAAACCAGCGCGCAGCAGCAATTGATGGCTGGCAACCTCTGCTTCGGCGGGCGCTTCACGCAAGGTCTGGCTGAAGAGTCGGCTCATGCGCATGGCAAATCTCCTGTCGTTCTTAAAGATATCGCCCTCTGGCTTTCAATCCAGAGGGCGGTGATCGGCGAGAAAGAGGTATGCGCCACCCATCCTACCCTGAACGACTGAAAGCCCGCTCGAGCAACTGCGGGGCAGGGGTAGGGATAGGCGCAGGGAAAAGAATACCTTTTTGCATAGCCTGAAGTTTACCATTCTTGTGCGCGTTGTCAAGGAAGGCGTTCCTGCTTTCACATCCAAAGAGCGGATCAAATCCGGCTGAGTGTAAGATCACCGATCTCGATCCACGCCGGCTCGGCGCAAGCCAGAAATCCATAGCGGAAGCGGCCATCGGGGCCGAGCGCCAGGTATTGGTTGTCGATCCAGATCACCAACCCCAATCGGCCAGAAGGCGCGACGGCAGTTTCCAGGATCACTGCCCCATCCACATAAAAGCGCGCCTGGTCAGGTTCCCACTCCAGGCGATAGCTGTGCCAATCCGAAGGATCCAGCGTCAAAGGCGCGGCGGCCTGGCGGACGATTCTCCGTCCCAAGCGACGCAGCCCTCGGACTGCCATTGGCGCCCCCAGCAGCGGCAACGCCAGGACGCCAAATGGCAAGAACACAGTTGACCAACTGGGTGACTGGAAAGTAGCGGCCAGACCGCCCTGGGCCGGCAAATCATCGCGCAGCGAAAGATAATTGGACGGAGAGGCGAAGAAGAACCAGATTGTATTGGGCAGCGCCGGCAGCCGCAGCAACCCCTGGCGGCTTAACAACCCCATGCTGAAAGGGTCGTTCCAAAGCCCAAACCCCCATGTGCCGGGGATGTTGGCGGCCGAAGCGCGAGCTCGCAGGCTCAATGCCATCGGCGACTGGTGCAGAAATTTCCGCCTGGACAGGTTGCCATAGTCATCGAGTTGCGCCAACCGGTAATGATCGGCGCCTCCGGGCGGCAAGAAAAGGCGCCAGGTTCCGGGCGCAACTTCGAAAATCTCCGCGCCTGGCGTCAGACCCGGATATAGTCCGAGCGGGTATGCATCCATGCAGGCTCCAACTCCTTGCTTGTTTATACCATGCGCGCGACAAGGCGGCAATCTTTCGCGCCGAGCCTTGGGCGCGCCCTACACTCCAGAGAATGATGTATAATCTAGGTCGTCTTCGAGGAGTATGGATGGAAATCACCTGGTACGGACTTTCATGTTTTCGCCTGACCGAGCGCGGCCTGGCCAGCGTCGTCACCGATCCCTATGATCATTTGGTCACCGGCTATGAGCCGCTGAAGCTAAAAGCCGATATCGTGACCATCAGCCACGACGCCCCGGGGCATAACAACGCTGCTGCGGTGAAAGGCAAGAGCCATGTGATCACCGGGCCCGGCGAATACGAGATCGGCGGTGTGTTCATCACCGGCGTGCAGACGAACGGCTTCAGCAAGCGCACGCCGGACGAGCCGCGCAACACGCTATACACCTTCGATTTCGAAGGGTTGACCGTGGCGCACCTGGGCGACCTGCGGCGCGTCCCCAGTCAAGCAGAGATCGAGGCCCTGGGCAATGTGCATGTGGCGCTGGTGCCGGTCGGCGGCGGCGGTGGGTTGTCATCCGCCAAAGCGGTCGAAGTTATCAGCCTGCTGGAGCCGGGAATCGTCATCCCCATGCATTATAGCCTGCCGGGCAGCGCGTTGAAGCTCAGCCCTTTGAGCAAGTTTTTGAAAGAAATGGGGATAGCCAGCGCCGAGCCGCAGCCTTCGCTCAAGCTAACCCTCAGCAATGTTCCCGAGGATACCCGTGTGGTCGTCCTGAGTTGCGCGAAATCATAAAGGATGGGCTGGGAGGAACGTAAAACGTGGCCGTAAAACTATTGATGACTTGGGACATCTTGCCTGGCCGAGAGCAGGAATATTTCGAGTTCGTGGTGCGCGATTTCATCCCCGGCGTGCAGCGGCTGGGGATGGAACCAAGCGATGCCTGGTACACCATGTACGGCGACCAGCCTCAGATCCTGGCGGCCATGCAAATGCCCAGCATCAGCTCGCTGGAGAGAATCCTGAAGTCCTCCGAGTGGAATGATCTCACGCAACGCCTCCTGGACTACGTGGAGAATTTCAAGATCAAGGTCGTCCAGGCCCGAAGCGGATTCCAGATGTGAAGCAATCCGAATTTACGGCTGACTTGCTCGCCTGGTATGCACAGCATGCCCGCGCTCTTCCCTGGCGCGGCAATTGCAACCCTTATGCGATATGGGTGTCTGAGGTCATGCTGCAACAGACGCAGGTCGAGACGGTAATCCCCTATTTCGAACGCTGGATGGCGCGTTTTCCCACCCTGGCGTCTTTGGCCCAGGCTCCTCTACAAGAGGTGCTCTCGGCCTGGGAGGGGTTGGGGTATTACGCTCGCGCTCGCAACCTGCACCGCGCGGCGCAGATCGTCTATCGAGAGATGAACGGCGAGTTGCCACGCGACCCTCAGGCGCTGGCCCAACTGCCCGGCATCGGACGCTATACCGCGGGGGCGATCGCGTCTCTGGCGTTCGGTGTGGATGCTCCCGCACTGGATGGCAATATTCGCCGCGTGATGGCGCGCGTCTTCAATCTGGCCGAGCCGGCCCGTTCCCCATCCGGGGAGCAGCGGCTGTGGGCATGGGTCAGCGAACACCTGCCGCCCGGGCAGGCTGGCGATTACAACCAGGCCTTGATGGATCTGGGAGCGACGATCTGCACACCCCGCGCGCCCAATTGCCCGATATGTCCGGTGAGACAACACTGTCAGGCGTATGCCCTGGGTTTGCAAGAAGAGCGGCCGGTCGTTTTGCGCCGGCCTCCCACGCCGCACTACGTCGTCACCGCAGCGGTGATCTGTCGCCAGGGGCAAGTCTTGATCACTCAGCGCCCCTCTGAGGGGCTGCTGGGCGGTCTGTGGGAATTTCCGGGGGGCAAGCTCCAGCCCGGCGAGGATCTGGAGGGCTGTTTGCAGCGTGAAATTGGCGAAGAACTGGGCGCCGGCATTGTGGTGCAGAAGCGGCTGGGCGTTTACCGCCATGCCTATACCCATTTCCGCGTGACCCTGCACGCTTTCCACTGTAGGCTGAAAAATGGAGCCTCACCCCAACCGCTGCAAGTCAACGATCTGCGCTGGGTGGCGCCTGCCGAGCTGCCGGAGTACCCCATGGGGAAGATCGATCGCCAGATCGCCCGCGATCTGTTAGCCCAGGAGAAGCCATGCTGATCGTCGATGCGCATCAGGACCTGGCCTGGAACATGCTGGCCTTCGGGCGAGATTACACCCGCTCGGTGGTCGAAACGCGCCGCCTCGAGGCGGGTGGGCTAACCCCACGGGTGAACGGCGACGCCCTGATCGGTTGGCCTGAATACCAGCGGGGACGGGTGGCGCTGGTGTTCGCCAGCCTGTTTGCCACGCCAGCGCGCCACTGCGTTGGCCCCTGGGAACATTCGCTGTGCTATGAAGACGCCTCCCAGGCGGCGCGGCTGTACCTGGCTCAGTTGGATGTTTATGAACGCCTGGCGAACGATCATGCGGACAAATTTCAGCTTGTGAAGACCTGCGCCGATCTCGATCAGGTGCTGACTGCATGGCGAGACCATCCCGTTGGAGAGACTTCGGCGGAAGAACCCGAATCGGCCGCCGCCCCGCCAGTCGGCCTGGTCATCAGCATGGAAGGCGCCGATTGCATTCGTGATCCCGGTGAACTGGAGGACTGGTGGCAGCGAGGGGTGCGCCTGATTGGGCCTGCCTGGAGCGGCAACGAATATTGTGGCGGCACACGTGAGCCGGGGCCGCTTTCTACCAAAGGTGTCGCCCTGTTGGAACGCATGGCCGACCTGGGCTTTGGCCTCGACCTGACGCACATGGACGAGCGGGCTGTTTTGCAGGCGCTGGATTTGTACCCGGGTGTCCTTTACGCCTCACACAGCAACGCCGCGGCGCTGCTCAAAGACTCGTCCAGCAATCGCCACCTTTCTGACCGGCTGATCGATGGGATCCTGGAACGCGATGGCGTCATTGGGGTGGTGCCGTTCAACCAATTTCTCAAACCGGGCTGGCGTATCGGAGACCGCCGCGAAGAAGTGTCCTTGGAATGGGTCGTAGCGCAGATCGATCACATCTGCCAGAGGGCCGGCGATGCCCGCCATGTTGGCCTGGGCACCGACTTCGATGGCGGCTTTGGCTTGCAGTCCGTCCCGGTGGGCATCGACTCGATCGCAGATTTATCTCGGCTGGCACCTGTGTTGGCGGAACGGGGCTACTCCCCAAATGAGATCGCCGCCGTGATGGGCGAGAACTGGATCGCCCTGTTGAAACGCGTGCTACCGTAGCGATTTCCACAAAGGTGCGAAAGAAGCATGGTTATGGAAGATACTCCTACCCACAAAGATGCCCTGGATGGGCGTTTGCGCCTCCGGTTAGCGGTGGCTGTATTGGGATTGGCCATCTTCGTTTTAGGGATCAACCCCGGCCTGTTTGGGCTGGATCGCAGCCCGGTAGTGGGGTTTGTGCAGATCGCAGTCTTCCTGGTCGGCCTGGCGATCATCTGCCTGGGCGGCTACTTAACTTTGACTGCGCTATGGGTAGGTCGGGAGAAATCGATTGCCGCGGATATCGGCTACCGCCTGGTGGCTACGGGTTATGTGATCGCCGCCGCGTCTGGCATGGCGGATGTATTTGGCTTTGGCAGCCAGCCTTTTCCGGCGACGCCTTTCTTTGGACAGTGGCAGGCGCTGGGTGTGATGGCGGGGCAGGTGTTCATCATCATCGGTTTTCTGCTGATGATCCCCCGGCCTGGGAAGCGCTCCTCAAGACCCTGAAGAAAAAGCGGCGCTGCTAGCGCCGCTTGATCGCATCACTGTAAGCTTGCCTGGCTATTCAATCACCGCCAGCATCTCTTCATTGGTCTTGAATTTATATTCTTCCAGGCCGAGTTTCTGAGCCTGGGCCTGCTCGGCCGCCTCCAGCCGGGCGACATCTTCCTTCCAGACGACTCGCTTGCCTTTCTCGGAAAGCCTCTGCACCAGCTGGTCTAAAACCAGCGATTCGTCCACTTTGATCGGCGGGAGTGTCTTGAGATATTGCAGCATCGCTTTGGCGCCATTTTCGCCATCTTTGCGCGCCACGCCGACCAGGCCGCTGCTGGCCTCACGCGACCAACCGGCCACGAAAATCCCCTCCAATGGCCGGTTCTCCTGCGGATCATACGCTTCATATGAGATGCCGTCGATGGGGTAGCAGGGGTTGGGACTCTTGACGAACTCGTTCCACTGCACGGGCAAGCCAAAGCTCTCGTCCACCTTATCGCCAATGCAGAAGACAACCGTATCCACATCCAGGACCCTTCGCACGCCCAGACCAACCGCCTTGGTGTCATTGCCCTTCAGCACCAGCTTGGTGTCTTCGACCTCCAGGCCGACCACCTCGCCCTGATCGTTGCCGATCATGCGCGTCGGCGAGGCCAAAAAGTCGAAGCGGAAACGCGTCGCCGATACCGGCTCCAGCGCTTTCGGCAGCGCCGACAGGATGTAATCCCTGGCGGCCTGCACGTCCTGCCCTACCTCTCGCATAAAGGGCGCACAGCGCTCGAGCTCGGCATCCAGCGCGGCGATATCCAGATTGGCGATCACGTACTCCATCTCTTTCTTGGTAAATTTGACCTCCGCCGGCCCGCGTCGCGCCACGGCGATGACTTCGTCCACCTTCAGGTCGCGAATCGCCCAATGAGCGATGTCCATCATCACATTGCCCACGCCGACCAGCGCCACCCGACCGCGCACCCGAAATTCCTGGGTGCTATAGGGCGGCAGCTTGTTGTAGTGATAAACCAGATCTTTGGCGTGATAAACGCCCTTCAGGTCTTCTCCGGGCAGCCCAAGCCATTTGGTGCCCTGCGCGCCAGCAGCGACCATGATCGCCTGAAACCCAAATTCGCGCAGGTCGTTCAGAGTGAGATCGCCCTCCTCTCCCACGGTGACGTTACCCATGTAGGTAATCTCTGGCATGGCAAGGATCTGGCGGAACTGCTTTCGCAGCCCGTCTTTCATCTTATACTTATCGTAATAGATGCCATATTCGGCCAATCCACCTGGCTTGATATCTCGATTGAAAAGGATAACATGCACCCCTTCTGCCGCCAACTGCCGGGCGGCATAGATCCCTGCCGGCCCAGCCCCCACAACTGCCACCAGATGATGGTTGCTTTCGCCTGTCATCGAGCCCTCCTTAGTGAGTAATCAATGATCTGTCTGCTGTTTCGATTTTTTCCTCGGGTTGGCAATCGTCATTATAGCGGTTTGGGAATAAATGCACAAGTGACGATTGTCCCCTGATGATCCTTCAACCAGAAGGTGAGTCATGGTCAATTTGTCACACTATTCCGAAATACCAACTTGCGAATGGTCATTTCCCGTAATCTCCTTCAGGAGTGGCTAAATTCTGCATAGTGTGCTATATTCAAGTCTCAGATCGGGTAGATTCGGATCCACACAGGAGAGGAAAACGCCGTGAACGAACCTTCTGACATCCCAGACCAACCATCTGAGCCTGATTCATCCGCGCCAGCGCTGCCGACCACCGACCTCGATGCGCCTGAACAACCAAAACCATCCCTGGTGAAACGATTCTTCTGGCAGGGCAAAATTGGCCCGGCGTTTTGGACCATCGCCAGCATCATTTCACTCGCCGTCAATATCATCCTGTTCATTATCCTGTTCGTGCTCGGCTCCCAAATTTTCGAAATCAAGGCCGTGGTGGGCGATCAGCTTATCGACGGGTTGTATGGCAATTTCGTTCTGATGGATGAAGCGAATATCATCACCACTATCTACGTCAGCGACACCATTCAAGTCAAGGACACCATTCCTGTGGTCTTCAATCTACCCTTGAAACAAGAGACCGAGGTCGTCCTGACCCGCGACGCCCCCATCCGCAGAGCCACGGTTTTTCTGAATGGCGCGCCGGTGCCCACAGATATCATTCTGAAGCGCGGGACGAAGCTCAATATATTTCTGGATATGATCGTTCCTGTGAATCAGACCATACCGGTGGAGCTCAATGTACCGGTGCAATTGACCGTACCGGTGGATATCCCGCTGAACGAGACGGAGCTTCACCAGCCATTCGTGGGCTTGCAGGAAGTCCTATCTCCGTATAAAGCGCTGCTGGAACAAACACCCGACTCATGGGGCGAGTTGTTCTGCAGCCTGCTGCCCGGGGCGTTATGCAAATAGATTGCGCTTCGCTATGACCGCTGATTCGCTGCCCATCACCCGCCTCACACTCTCCAATGGCCTGTTGGTACTGCTGAAGGAAATCCACACTGCGCCTTTGATCAGCCAATGGGTTTGGTATCGGGTAGGTTCTCGCGACGAAGTACCCGGCATCACGGGCATTTCACACTGGGTGGAACACATGCAGTTCAAGGGCACGCCGCAGTTTCCCGCCGGCTCCCTGGATCGGGCGATCTCCCGCGAAGGTGGCTTTTGGAACGCCCTGACGTATCTGGATTGGACGACCTACTTTGAGACGCTGCCAGCGGATAAAGCCGACCTGGCTCTACGCCTGGAAGCCGACCGCATGGTGAACAGCCTGTTTTCCCCGGAAGAGGTGGCTTCCGAGCGCACAGTAATCATTTCGGAGCGGCAGGGGAATGAAAATGAACCGCTCTTTCGCCTGGGCGAAGAAGTGCAGGCAGCGGCTTTCCGGGTGCACAACTACCATCACGAGGTGATCGGCGATCTGGCCGACCTGCAAACGATACAGCGCGACGACCTGTATGCCCATTACCGCACTTATTATGTGCCCAACAACGCAGTGCTGGCGGTTGCGGGCGACTTCGAGGCCGAGAGCATGTTGAAGCGCATTCGGCAGATCTATGAACCGCTCCCGCCAGGTGGAAGCCCACCGCGGCGGGTGCGCCCCGAACCGCCTCAATCGGGTGAGCGCCGTGTCGTCGTCGAAGGGCCTGGCGAAACGGTCTATGTTCAGGCCGCCTACCATGCCCCGCCCGCCCCGCACGCCGATTTCATGCCAATGCTGGCTCTGGACAGCCTGCTCAGCGGGCCAGGCAACCTGAACCTGTTTGGCGAGTCGATCTCGAACAAGACCTCGCGCCTGTACCGCGCGCTGGTTGAGCGCGAACGCGCCATTAGCGTCTTTGGCGGCCTGCAAGCCACTATCGATCCGTATCTGTACAACATCAATGCGATCGTGCATCCCAACAGCAACGCCGACGAAGTTATCGCCGCTGTGGACGCGGAAATCGATCGCCTGCAACAGACGCCGCCCACCCCCGACGAATTAGCGCGGGCGGTCAAACAGGCGCGCGCCTTGATGGCTTATGGCAGCGAACGGATCACCAATCAGGGTTTTTGGTTGGGGTGCTCGGAGATGTTTGCGACGTATGAGTGGTACACCAGCTTTTTAGAACGCCTCCAGGCTGTCACCCCTGAAGACGTACAACGCGTAGCGCAGACTTATCTGCGGCCTCGGAACCGCGTCCTGGGGGTGTATTTGCCCGATGGTTCGGCATCCGCAGAGGCGGGTTGGGGAGCAGCCGATGAAGGTTGAGCCGACCTCCAACCGCAGCCTCCATTTGCCCGGCCCAGAGGACATCACCCGCGTCGAGCTGGAGAACGGCATCGTCGTTCTAAGCCGGGCAGATTTCAACAGCGCTTCGGTAGCGATCAGCGGTTACTTGCACGCGGGGGCGTTGCTCGATCCAGACGAAAAGCTGGGATTGGCAGGTTTTACTGCTGCCTGCCTGATGCGCGGCACCCAAAGGCGCAGCTTTCAGGAGATCTATGATGCGCTGGAGTCGGTCGGCGCCAGCCTGAGCATCAGCGGCGGCACCCATACCACCACCTTCGGCGGCAAGGCCCTGGCCGAAGATCTGGATATGGTGCTTTCCTTGCTGGCCGAGGCTCTATGTCAGCCGCTTTTCCCCGGCGAGCACGTCGAACGCCTGCGCGCTCAGTTGCTCACCGGCCTGGCGATTCGCGCTCAAGATACCGCCGAGATGGCTGAGCTGACCTTCGATCAAGTCGTTTATGTGGATCATCCGTACCGCCGCCCCGATGAGGGCTACCCTGAAACCATTCAGACCATTCAGCGCGAAGATCTGATCGATTTCCATGGTCGCAATTATGGTCCGCGGGGTATGGTCATCGCCATCGTTGGCGGGATCTCTCCTGAAAAAGCGGTCGATTTGGTTCACCAGCACCTGGGGGAATGGCAAAATCCACGGCAACCGGACATCCCTCAACTGCCGCCGCTGAAACCCCTATCTCAGACCACCCGACAGCGCGTGGTCATCCCGGGAAAATCGCAGGCTGACATTGTCATTGGGGCAGCCGGGCCACCGCGCACTGCACCCGATTACCTGGCTGCCTCGTTGGGGAACAACATCCTGGGGCAGTTTGCAATGATGGGGCGCATTGGCAAAGTGGTGCGTGAGACTGCCGGCCTGGCGTATTATGCCGCCAGCAGCCTGAGTGGCGGATTAGGGCCAGGGCCATGGGAGGTGTCCGCCGGGGTCGATCCCCAAGCCGTGGAACCGGCCATTGACTTGATTTGCGAACAGATCCGGCGCTTCACCAGCGAGCCTGTGAGCGATGAAGAACTGGCTGATAGCCAGGCCAATTACATTGGGCGCCTGCCCATTTCGCTGGAGTCGAACGTCGGGGTTGCCGCAGCATTGCTCAACCTGGAACGCTATCAGCTTGGCCTGGATTACTATCGCCGCTACCCAGGCCTGGTGCGTTCGGTCACTCCGGAGCAGGTGTTGCAAGCGGCGCGCCATTACCTGGACTCGGATCGGCTGGCAATCGCCGTTGCCGGGCCATAGACGCGCCAATTTAACCACACCTCATTCAAAAGAGTAGCCCATGAGAGTCGCCACCGGAGTTGACCTGGTCGAGATCGAGCGTTTTCGGGCGGTGATCGAGCGACACGGCAGCCGTTTCCTGGAGCGAGTTTTCACCCCAGCGGAATTAGAAGAAGCCGGAAAGCATCTGGCTTCCCTGGCGGCGCGCTTCGCCGCCAAAGAAGCGGTGGCCAAAGCCCTGGGTACCGGCATCGGCCCGGTTAGCTGGCGCGAAATCGAAATACGCCGCGGCGCCGAGCGCCAACCGTTGTTGTTGCTGCACGGCGCCGCAGCGCAGCTCTCGGCAGATCTTGGCCTCACCCAATGGTCAATCAGCCTGAGCCACAGTCAAGGGATGGCCGTGGCGGTTGCCTTCGCAGCAGGTGATCAGGCCTGAGCTTTTTTAACTGCGCGGGTGCGCTCTTTGACCACCTCATAAACTGCCGGCAACACCGAGAGCAGGATAATCGCCAGCACCACAAAAGTGAAATTATCCTGCACGAAGCTCAGGTTGCCAAAGAAATAGCCGCCCCAGGTGAAAAGAGTCACCCACATTACGCCGCCAAACACGTTATATACGATAAAGTGGCTGTAGGTCATCGCCCCGACGCCCGCCACGAATGGCGCAAAAGTGCGGATGATCGGCACGAAGCGCGCCAACACGATCGTTTTGCCGCCGTGGCGTTCATAAAATTCATGGGTGCGGTCCAGATATTCTTTCTTCAGAAAGCGAACCTCCCCGCTAAAGGCCCGCGGACCGATGAAATGACCGATCCAATAGTTGACCGTGTCGCCAAGGACCGCTGCGACGCATAGCAGGAGCCACAAGAGCCAGATGCTCAATGGAGGCTGCTGTCCTGGCTGCGCCAGGGCGGGAGAAGCAAACGTGCCGGCGGCAAACAGTAATGAATCCCCTGGTAGGAAAGGCGTCACGACCAGCCCGGTCTCCATGAAAATGACTCCGAACAATAGCGCGTAGGTCCAGGTGCCATAAGCCTGAATAATGACGCTCAAATGCTTATCCAGGTGCAGAAACAGATCGATCAGATATTGAATCCACTCTACCATGTAATGTTTTTCTCCATAATAAATCCTAAGGCGACCGCTTCTTCGCTTGCGCCGGGGAAAGAATAAAGCGCATTATAGCACGCTTTCCCGGCCGCTCTCTGCAGTTGCACCAGCCCTCAAGCCGGTTCCAGGAGTTCCGAGCGCCGCTGCCAGGCGACGATTAAACCAGATGAGCGCTGCCAGCGAAGCCATTCCCAGGAAGAGCAGGGCAGATGGAGCAACAATTGCCATCCCATTCGTCCCTGGGATATCCAAGGGCAGGTTCTGCACTTCCGCCAGTACGGTGAAGGCGGAAAAGATCGTCAACCCGTTCCATAAGCCGTGTAAAGCCACCGCAGCCAGGTAAGATAGACCAAGCAGCAGATAGCGCCGCCGCGTCCAGGCCTGCACCAGCGCCCAGCCGGTGATCGCCGTCGTCAAGATGTGCACCGAAGCCGTCCCAATGCGGGCAACCATCAGCGCTGGCCACGCCTGACCGCTGCTGGTCAGAGCCAGGCTCTCGAATAGGGCGTAACCGGCTCCGCTCAGCGCGCCAGCGGCGAAGCCCGCGGCAGGGCGGAGCCGGCGCCTGGCGAGCAACCAGACGCCAATCGGTTTGATCAGCTCCTCGATCAAAGGCACCAGCACTGCGCCGAAGGATAGCACCCCGAAGAGCACAGCCGGGCGAACCACGAAAGGCCCCAGTTCGTCCAGGAGCGCTTCTGGGGAAGGCGGCGTTTCGGGCAGGGTTTGGGCTAGAGACAGGATTTTGTTCAACAGTTCCGGCTGGCTGGCAACGTAGATGGCGGCTATCAACAGGAAGACGAACGCCGCCAGCAATTCGAAGATCGTAATCAGCGCCGGCGCCAGCACCAGGCCGCTGCCGAAAACGCCCCAGAAGCGCTGCGCACTGCCCAGCGGCAAATCGCGCACCGCCAGGAACAGCATCCAACCCACCGGAATGCCGACTCCCAGCAAATGCAACGGCGGCAATACGATCCAGGACAGAATGGGCAGCTGATACGCGCCGTATCCGATCAGCAGTACGAGCGGGAAGGCAAAGATCCACAAGGAGGGGCGCAAACGGCGCAGCCAGGGGAGCATATCGAACGTCGGCTTTCCAACGGCTCTAAACAGGCCATAATAGACCGAAGGCAGCATCAACATTCCACTACCGAACAGCAACGCCGACATCAGGAACAACGAGAGCGGATCGCCGATAGTCTGCTCCTGGAGCACTGCGCTCATCATCCCCATGAACGCAGCGACCAACGCCCCGCCTACCAGGAAAAGAAACGCGATAGCGCTCAAAACGCCCTGCAACAAGGAGGGCACATGGAGTGTGAGGCGCTCAGGTGTCGCGCCAGCAATTTGGGAAGATTCCATGAGGTTACTTTTCGAGGATGGTCACATGAAGGATTTTGTCGCCCGGCGGCAGTTCCACTGGCTGAGAAGGATTGCGGGGCGTCAGACTCTGGAGCACATCCATCCCAGAGACCAAGCGACCGAAGATCGTGAAGCCGCCGTCGAGATGTGGAGCAGCCGCATACGTGATGAAGAACTGGCTGCCATTAGAGCCTGGGCCGGCGTTCGCCATTCCCAACACGCCCGGCCCGTCGAATTTCAGATCGGTAATTTCGTTATCGAAAGCATAGCCCGGGCCGCCGTAACCGGTTCCGGTGGGGTCGCCCGCTTGCGCCATGAAGCCCGGCAAGACGCGATGGAAGGTGACGTTATCGTACCAGCCTTGCCGCGCCAGGAAGACAAAGTTGTTCACCGCCAGCGGCGCTTTGTCAGCGAACAGCTCCAGAGTGATATCCCCTTTTTCGGTGTGCAGCACTGCCAGATACTGTTTGCTCGGGTCGATCGAGATTGGCGGACACTCACTGAACTGCCGCTCTTTCAGCAGGATCAGCGCCACTACAGCATCCAGATCATTGAAGGTGAGTGGGCCGTTGTAAGGCTCGCCATCGATCAGCAAGTAGGGAGCGCCTGGCATGCGCAGGGCGTAGTTTTGTTCATAAGCCTGTCGCACCCGGTTGACCAGCGCCTGGCTGGTCAGGTCTTGCTCAAATCGTTCACGGTCCAATTTCAAATCTGCGGCACGTTGGATCAGCCAGCTTTGGAAATCTTCCGGGGACAACTCTGCCCACTCCTGCTGGCGAGAAAAGAGCAGGTCATGCATCTCCCAGAATCGATCTTGCAGCCCGGCCGCTTCGGCCGCCTGGGCTGCCAGCGCCGATTTATCATACACGACGATCAGGGGATAATGGCGGAAAACGATGCGCACCTTTTCGGGGTATTTTTCCTGCACACGCGCCAGTAACGGAGCCACGTAGGCGCAGCCCGGGCACTGGAAATCGCTATATTCGATGATCGTTAGCGATGCGTCTATTGGGCCTAGTATCCATTCGTCCGCTCTGACCGCCGGTATTGGGGATTGCTGCGTCGGAGCGAGGCCTGTCCGTCGCGTAACCACCGTGCAGCCGGGTTGGCGCGAGGCAGCGATAGCGGCCGATACCGTCGTCGGCGTGGGTTGCGCCTGGGCCGCCGGCGTGGTTGCCCCCTGGGCGCAGGCTGCGAGCGTGAAGATCAGTAGGATTGAAAGGATCGGCGTCTTAAGTGACATCGGTTGACCCAACTCTACACCCAATTGTACCAGCGCCGCCCCCAAGGCGGGCAGAACAGGGTAAGCGCATCATCTTACTCCTTCCACCGCCTTTTTAAGCTGCTCGAAAGAGGTCATCTGGGCAATTTGATACAGAAAGTGGGCCAGCGAGGGGCTTTGAGCGCGCAAGGCGCGCACGGCCGCCCCTACCGGATCTTCCCCTGCCGGCCCCAGCGGTTCATCGGCGTATGCGCCATGAAACGCAAAATACGCCTGGTTGAGCCTGCGGATGCGGTAGCCGTTTTCCCAAAACAGTTGCCGGCGCTGCTCCATATACGCCTCAGCCTCTTCGATCTTGCCTTCAGCCAGGAGCTGATCTACCGCCACGCGTGTGATATGCATCTCCTTGTTGAAACTAAACTCGGGCGGCTCTGGTGTTGGCATTGGGGCCGTCGGGCCAGGCAGCGCAGGCTTTGGGGCTGCCTCCGGGTAAAACCTCTCTATAAGCGCCAGGCCGATTTCCTTGCCGGCGATCGAGGCTGTGGTTTCGTTCATCGTCCGTAGTTCTTCGTTTTTCATGTAGTTCATCCCCAGGGGACGAATGGTTAAAAAGTTATGGATCCACTCGTGGGCGATTACCTCAGCCAGCCACCCCAGGTTACTGGTTTCATGTACCATTGTCGGATACGCGCCGACCCCGCCGATACTGACCACCAGTGCAGAGACGTTCAGGGCGCTTTCCACGCGTTTCTCCAGCTCGATTTTCTGCTCGATGGTCAATCCAGGCACCAACGAGACGTCTGCCTCTCGGCGGATGACCTGGCGCGGACTGACCACCAACAGCAGCGGCAAGGGGGTGGCATGATATAAAACGGGAGGGATGGTCTGGCCGCCAAGATCCAACCCTAAATCGTTCGCAATGGTGTTCACCTGGCTCTGCAAGATCGCCTCTGCGATTGGCGCAACACGTTCGCGCGCCCGATAGAGCGTCTGCAACCGCTGACGAATGGGGGCAGCCTTCAACTCAGGGTTAACCACGTTTGGGTCAGCATAAATGGTTTGCTCCTGACTCTCCAGTCGCTCGATTTGTCGCATCAATTCGATATAGTTGAGGACAAGCCGATGGCGCTCTTGCGGCGACATGTAAGCGCTGGTGTTCAATGAAAAATCGAACAATTTGACGCGCAACGCATCCAGCGTCCAACCGACGAAGTCGAACTCGATCCCCTCAGTGAAGGTCAACACCTTCTGACTGATCGTCTGCGGCGGCACAGGCTTGCTGCTTCCCAAGCCGGTCAGGATCAACAGGAAAATCGCCGCCAGGAACAGCAGGCGGCGAACTAGCTGTTTGCCTCTGTAGATAAATTCCCGCATATTTAAAAATTCTACCATAACAAGCCGAGGTTGCCATTTCTCCAAGCACCTGGATTATGAGTATCGTTTAACAGTCCTCGCTTGCATGCTATAATTTCGATTAGATGCTGTCGCCCAGAAAGCGCAGACTATTGCTCAAGGAAAACCTCGATGAATTTTCTGATCACCGGCGCAGCCGGTTTTCTCGGCTCGAACCTGGCTAATTACCTGGTCCGCGAGGGCCACCAGGTGCGCGGATTGGACGATCTCTCGGCTGGCAATCCTGAAGCCCTATCCCCGCACGTGCTCTTCACTCGCGGGGATGTCAACGACCGCCCAAAGTTGTGGACATTGCTGCAGGATGTCGATTGCGTTTATCATCTTGCGGCGCGAGTTTCGGTGCCCGAGTCGGTGCTTTACCCGCGGGAATACAATGCCACCAACGTCGGCGGCACGGTGAGCCTGATGGAGGCCATGCGCGACGTTGGTGTACGCCGCGTGGTGTTCATCTCCTCCGGCGCAGTGTACGGCGATCAGGGCAAGCAACCCTTGCGGGAAAGCGCCCCGCCTCAACCCCGCTCCCCGTATGCCGTCTCTAAGCTGGCGGCTGAATATTATGTACGCACCATCGGGGATCTGTGGGGCATCGAGACGGTGATCCTGCGTGTGTTCAACGCTTACGGGCCGGGGCAACACCTGCCGCCATCTCATCCGCCGGTGATCCCGCATTACCTGCGCCAGGCTCTGCGCGGCAGCACCCTGGTGATGCACGGCGACGGCACTCAGACGCGCGACTATGTGTATGTGGACGATGTGGTGAGCGCCATGATTTCAGCAGCCACAGCGCCAGGTATCAACCACATGGTGATTAACGTCGGCAGCGGGACGGAAACCAGCATTCGCGATTTGATCCGCCTGGTCATGGAAGTGGTCGGCGTAAAAGTAGAGGCCATCTCCAATCCACGCAATGATCCCGGCGTGTCGCGCATGTGCGCAGACCTGACACTGGCGCGCGAGAAGCTGGGCTACCAGCCACGCTTTTCCCTCGAGACGGGCTTACGACTGACTCTGGAGCGCGACCCACGATTCAAGGCCGACCTGGTAAGTCGAAAGTCCACTTCGGGGAATAACCTGCACACATGATACAGAAAGAGGTGCTCTAATGAGCGTCGTTGCGGTAGTTGGATTGCAATGGGGGGACGAAGCTAAGGGGAAGATCGTCGATATGCTTTCCCCAGGAGCAGAGATCGTTGCCCGTTTCAATGGCGGCGACAACGCCGGGCATACGGTGGTCAACGCCTACGGGACATTCAAGGTGCGTTTGACGCCAAACGGCTTTTCCAGCCCTGGGACCCTATGCGTCATTGGGCCAGGCGTGGTGGTGAACCTGGCGACCCTGGCTGCCGAAATCGAGCAGATCGAGTCCAGCGGCATCGATGTGCGCAACCGTCTGTGGATTTCGCCGCGCTGCAATCTGGTGATGCCCTATCACCCACTGATCGAATCGATCTTCGAGCAGGCCAAAGGGGGTTCGCGCACCGGCACCACCCGGCGCGGCATGGGGCCAGTCTTTGCCGATAAGGTGAGCTATAACGGCATCTGCTTGTTCGATCTGCAGGATCGCGAGCTCTTCGCCGCCAAGTTGCGATTGCAACTGGAGATCAAGAATCCCTTCCTGCAAGCGTTCGGCCTGCAACCACTGGACTTCGACCAGATTTATCAGGACACCTTGCAACTCTATGAAAAGATCCAGGAGTGTGTGCGCGAACCCTTTGCGATCATCCAGGAGAGCCTTGCCCGAGGCAGCAAGCTGCTTTTGGAAGGGGCGCAAGGGGCCTTGCTGGATAACAACTGGGGGACGTATCCCTATTGCACCGCTTCGATCACTCTGGCAGGCGGCGCCAGCGCCGGATTGGGGATTGCCCCGCGTTGGATCTCACAAGTGGTCGGCGTCACCAAGGCCTATACCACCCGCGTAGGAGCCGGGCCGATGCCCACAGAATTGAACGACGCCGATGGTCAGGTCTTGCTCCAGGCCGGACAAGAGTATGGCACGGTCACGGGGCGGCCGCGGCGCTGCGGCTGGTTCGACGCCGAACTGGTGCGTTTCACGGCCCAATTGAACGGCGCGACGGAGCTGGCGCTGACCAAGCTGGATGTGCTGGACAGCCTGGAGAGGGTCAAAATCTGTGTGGGCTATCAACGCCCGGGAATCGCCAACCGCCTTTGGCATTATTGGGAACTCGACGCCCATCGCCTGGGGGAGTGCGAGCCGGTGTATATCGAACTGCCTGGCTGGCAGCGGCCCACCCACGCGGCGCGCAACTTTGCTGACCTGCCGCCTGAGGCGCAGGCTTACGTGCGCAAGATCGAAGAACTGGTGGATGTGCCAGTGCGCTACGTTTCCGTCGGACCGCAGCGCAACGCCACGATTCGCGTTGATTGATCCTGCTCGAATTCTGAAGAGACCCGAGCCTCCCATGACGGACTAGGGGGATGCTGCGCGGCGGGCGCGGCTGTACTGCGCTATCTGGCGAACAGCGCGTCTCGGCCCGGCTCGGCCGACACTTCCCGGCGAATTGCCCCAGCCAGTTGTCTGGCACGCACCGGCGCGTCTCCCAGGTGCCGGGTCACCTGCATGAGCATTGAGAGCGTTTCTTCCCCCAACAGGCGGCTAATTTCATCGTCCTCTGCCAGAAGCTGCGCCAATGGGTTCGGCTTTCCAAGCTGGATCGCCTCCCAGGCCTGCATCGAATAGCGGCGCAGGCGCTCATGCGCTTCCTGGCGATTAGCGCCAGCCTTGCCCAGCGCCATCAGCACCCGTTCCACTCCGGCAAACGGCGCGTAGATTTCCAGGTTGCGCCGGATGGCGGCTTCGTTGACTTGTAGGCCGCCCAGGATGCGCTGACTCACCTGTAGCAATTCATCAGAGATCAGGAACGCCTCGGGCAACAGGCTGCGTCGATTGGCCGAGTCGTCCAGCGTCCGCTCCAACAGGCATTGGGCGGCGTTGTCCCACGCCAGACGCGGCATCTGCGCCAGCGCCCGGGCAAGCGAGTCGATTTTTTCTGCATTGATCGGATTGCGCTTGAACGGCATGGCCGAAGAGCCGACCTGTTGTCTGCCGAAAGGCTCGCTCAGTTCGCCGATCGGTGGCGATTGCAACACCCGCAGGTCGAAAGCGAACTTGTACAGCGAGCCACCCAGTCCGGCCAGAGCTGTGATCACCTGATAATCCTGCTTGCGGGGATACACCTGGGTGGTCACCGGAAAGAAAGGCAAACCCAACCTTTCCGAAAGCCTGTGCTCGAATTCCACCAACCGCTCGACGCCGATCAGTTCAGCGTAAGCTGCGCCACTGCCCACGGCGCCTTTGAAGCCTTTGCCACGCAACTTTGCCCGCACCTCCCGCAGCGCTTCCCAATCCATCAGTAAATCCTGGGCGTATCCTGCCAGACGGTAGCCCAACGTGGACGGCTCTGCCGGCTGCAGGTGGGTGAAAGCGATCAACGGCAGGTCGGCGTATGCTTCGATTCCTTCGACGAAACGCAAGAGCAACCCCTTCAGCCGCTCCAGAAGCAGGTCGAGCGACTGGCGCAGACGGAGCGCGTCGGCGTTATCTTCAATATCTGTCGAGGTCGCACCGAGGTGCAAGACGCCGCCGCCGAGCGGCGCCTGCTCGGCAAAGGCGCGCAACTCGGCCATCAGATCGTGGTGGATCTCCGCCTCGATCTCCAGGGCGCGCGGGATATCGATTTGTTCAGCGTGAGCTTTTAGGTCGGCGACCTGTTCTGGGGTCCCCAGCCCATATTCGGCCTGGGTCTCGGCAAGAGCAACCCAGATCTGGCGCCACAGGCGGCGTTTATGCGCCTCGCTCCAAATGCGCCGCATCTCCGGGCTGCCGTAGCGCCAGGTGAAGGGAGAGAGATAAGTTTCGTAATCGAAGCTCATTCAGAGGCGCCCCAGGCGGGAGTCGAACCCACAACCTCGGCCTTCTGGTTTGTGCCGGTTTCCCGGCTCCCCGGACCATCCCTTCGCCATGGCCAGACCCAGGGATCTAGCTACAGGCGGCGACCGTCTGGTCTCTACACCCTCTTGATTCGAAACTTTGACTATGCTACAATCAAAGGTAAAGGCTTCGAACCAAGCATGGCTCGGGATTACCCTGAGGACATCTGCGAGCGATATGTCCTTTTAGGCTTCCCCGAGTTTGGCCGCTTACATTCGCCGGGTTTCCCTGGCGAAGCCCAAGATTTCAGGAGAGCCTCGCTCTATCCTTTGAGCTACTGGGGCAAGCGGATAAAATTATAACATATCGGTTCTGAATGCAACGCGCAAAGGGAGGTGAAATCAATAGCGACATAAAGCCCTGGTCAACTTATTTTCACTTAAAAGCGCCATAGTTACGTTCTCATTCGGGTGTCGAAGGACAGGCCCCCAACCTTAGCCCTAGAATGGACACCGATGCCGGGGATCGTAACGGTTAAATCCGAAACAAGACTTATTCCCTAAAAAGCACTTGTCCTTGCGATCAAGGAGGGGCATGATGAAAAGGTTGGGCTTTGTTGTTTTTATGGTCTTTGTCGGTCTGCTGTTAGCAGGCGCTCTGGCTGCGCTTGACCAGATGCGTCGGCCCTTGGGGCCGGCTCTGGAACTTTCTGGGGCAGCCGCTGCCACTACACCCACCCCTGCAACCACCGTCAATACCAGCGCCTGCCCTGGTGAGGGGGCGGTCAATTTGCTGGTGCTGGGTCTGGCATCTCCAGAGACGCCCGGGCAGCGCGGCGCCGATGCCATTCGTCTGGTGCGCGTCGATTTCGACCAGCCAGGCGTGGCAATCCTTTCGCTGCCGCCAGATCTGTTGGTCGGGACCGCCGAGCTTACATCCCTCACCCGGCTGTATTGGAAGGCGCATCAAGAAAATTCAGGCGCGGATAACATACGCCATCAACAGGCGACCCAGGCGCTAGCCCAGGCGCTGCTGGACAACTATGGTTTTGCCGCCGATCATTACATCACCGTTAATCAACCGGCCTTCGCCAGGATGATCGATGCGCTGGGCGGCATTCAGGTGAACGTACCCGAAGCCATCCTGGATGTGCCCGAAGGCTGGCATTCCTTTCAAGCTGGCGAGCAGACGATGACCGGCGATCAAGCGCTCGACTATGTGCGTCTGCTCAACCCCAGCAATCAAACCTATCCATCCGAGTGGAATCGGTTTGCACGGCAGAATCTGGTCATCCGGGCTGCATTGAGCGCTGCTCTCAAGCCCGCCAACTGGGATCAGCTCCCCAATCTGGTGAATGAATTCAACAATCTGCTGGTCACGGACCTGTCCGCGGCGCAGTTGCTGGAAATGGCCTGCCTGGTGCAAGAGGTCGGCGACCAGGCGCGTTTGCTGGAGCTGCCCTTCGAAAAGGTCAGCGCAAGTGGGCGATTGGGCATGATCGTTGACCCAGGCAGCGTACGCTCTCTGATCGATGAAATGGTCGGAGAGTAATAGCAAACAGATCATGAACGTCGAATTGCCGCATGGTTTGCAGCAGATGATCGTTGGCTGGAATGAACTGCGCAGCAAAGGTGTCGGGTCTCTACCGCTCAAGTTAGTGGCCAGCCTGTACTTGGCGGGCATCAGCATTGCTGAGGTGCTCACCACCTTTTCGACGCCTCAGGTGGGGCTGGTGCTGCACGCGCTTTTGTTCATGTTGATGCTGGCCCATGCTGCCCTGCTGATTAAGCGCAAAGAGCAGATCTTCCTGTTTTCCCTCTCCCTGGCGCCACTGATACGCTTAATGAGCCTGTCGATGCCCCTGGCGAGTTTCCCGTTCGTTTACTGGTACGCGATCGTGGGCGCGCCGCTCTTTCTGGCCACGTTTGTAGCAATTCGACTGGCCAAGCTTAATCCAAGGCAATTAGGATTGAACTTTGGATCCATCCCGCTGCAACTCCTGATCGGCGTGAGTGGTATTGCATTAGGCATTGTAGAGTTCTTCATTTTGCGCCCTACGCCGCTCATTCAAAACATACATATCAAAAACCTGTGGCTGCCAGCGTTGATTCTGTTGGTTTTCACCGGTTTTCTCGAGGAACTGATCTTCCGGGGCTTGATGCAGTGGGCGGCTATTCGCAGCCTGGGCAGGTTTGGCTTCGTCTTTGTTTCGCTGGTCTTTGCTGCGCTGCACATTGGCTATCAATCGTTGCCAGACGTATTCTTCGTTTTCCTGGCCGCGATTTATTTTGCCTATGTGGTCAAGCGCACCGGTTCTTTGTTTGGGGTATCTCTGGCGCACGGCCTCACCAATATCACCCTTTTCCTGATCTTCCCCTTCATCTTCGGCGCCTGAGGCGCAGGATGAATGCCTGCTCAGGCAGCCGCAACAGCGATTGACGGATAAAAAAGCTGCGCTAAGAGGCGCAGCTTTGCTAAGAGCGAAAAGAGCGATCAATCGCCTAATGGAATATAGCGGCCACTTTTGTAAGTACAATCACAATGAAGGCGATCAGCAACGGCAAAATACCGATCTGAAGCCCTCTATTTAGCCTTTTAAGCCATTCACTGGAGAAGGGAGCAGTCAGCTCTTTCTGAGCCAGAAGGGACAGCAAAACCAGAATGCCGATGATGCCCAATGAACCGGCCAGGGTTACGGTGGTAATGGTCGAAACTGTGGAGGTTGTAACCGTGGAAATCATAATCTTTCTCCCTTATCTCCCAACGTGTTCATTATAGTATAGCGGGGGCCGCATGTCAACAATTTGGCCCGCCACGCCGGGGCTTTTTCATCTGACGCTCGAAGAGCAGCAAGTTGGGACGAACTACCTGTCCAGAAAGACCAGCAAGACCGACCAGGTCAACAATCCGAGTAGATTGAACTCTCTCAGGGCAGTAATCTGGAGCTTATCTGAGTTGTGCAGTAAGCGTCACTCGGCTAGAGCGAGCGTGCTCTGAGGCAATCCATCAATCGATCAGCTGGCCAGTCATCAAGTAAAAAGCAGGCAAAGCGGCTTGATCGTTTTCATATCGATAATAGACAGCCCCGGCGCAAGCACGACAATACACCTGGCCATCCAATACCAATTCCCGTTCGTTGATGATCTCCTCGCCACAGGAACTACAATTTGTGCGCACCCCCGGTCGAGAAACGATCGCTTCGATGGGAGTATTGAGGCGCACCGATTGAATATCCAGCAAATCCTCATCGGGCATGATTTTGTAGGCCAATAACTGGGCGAAGTAATGGCGCGTCTCACCAGGTGCGAACGCATAGGCCCGCTGACGGACGTCCAGCCTGGGAGCAAGGCGCACTGCCTTCCCAGTGGCAATGTCAACGAATACAGCCGCAACCTTGCCAAAATCTTCGATGCGCAGGGTGCGATGACCAACCGTACAGCCGGTCGCTGCAAAGAGACCATCTACAAAACACCCGTCTGTTTCGGCGATAACCAGCAAGTGTTTTTTGTCGAGCCGCGCAGTGAAACCCAGGGCTGCCATGCCAGCTAAGCCAATTCGGACGCCGAGAACCTGGCGTGGACAAACGTGGCTGTGGTCACGGGATGAGATCTCTAGAAGCTCCTCTATCTTAGACATGATCTATCTCCAAAAATCAAACAAGGTTGCTCCAGGAAAGGAGACAACCTCGTAAGTTGCTGCCGATTTATAGGCCGACAGAGAGTCTCCTTTCCAATGCCTGCCCAAGTATCCTCATAAGGGCAAGACGGGGGGCTAAAGCGTTTCCGCCTCAACCGGGGTCACCGCGTTGGGTGACCGGCCTGGCTGCCATTGAGCTTGCCTCGGCAGGCAGCCAGGCTCGGAGTAATGATTTTGTTCTTAAGCTGCATCAAGTTGCTACGTCGCCGCAGAGCCTAAGCTTTGACGACCTTGATCATCGTGTCATAGAACACTGCACTGCCGCCGACTGGATCGAACAAGCAAGTGTTAGTGACAATTGGATCGGTGCGCATGGCGGCATTGGCGTGAAATCCCTCATAGCGTCGCTCGTCACCTTCAATTACTGTGCCATTTATGGTGATATCTTGCGCCCCATATGCCCAGTGCCCAAAGCCCAGGGCAAACGCTACCACGCCAGGTCGCATACCTTCGATGATCTTAACCTTGCCCTCGATAAATCTTTGCTGTCCATTGCCGAAGTCCCATTTACCATCAGGATTGCTGGCGGAGGAGATGCGCACCAAGTCACCATTGCGCAAGCCGCGCTGGCTGGCGTCCACCGAATTCATGAGCAAGAAGTTCTCCGGCAGGAGCGCCCTGAGCCAATAATTGCCCGGTGTGCGACTCTTGGTCTGAGCAATCTCGCGATATGTAATGAGCTTGAGATCATAACCGTCAGCGCTGTCATCGACCATTTTGCCATCGAAGCCCATCGAGGGTTCCACATAGGTCGCTACTGGAGAGAGCGTTTTGCCCGTCCCGGCATGCTTGATGCCAGTGTTCTTTTCCAGATACATATTGATCAATTTGCCGTACTTGGAGCCGGTGGGGATAATATAAGGCTCATCGAACGAACCCGGGCGCACGCCGTCGCCTGGATAACCCTTCTCATAAGCCTGAAAGCGTCCACCACGCGCCAGCACCGTCACCACGCGGGGCCACAGGTCGCCCGTTATTTTCTTCCAACGCTCAGGGTCAAAGACTGCCTTGGGCAAATGGGCGCGAGATTTCAGGAACAGCTCGATCTCTTCTGGCGAAGCCTCCGGGACAGCGTCTTCGAGGTCCTTTTTCTCGCCGTAAGCCAGGTTCATGACCATACGCAGGTACAGGTCGTCGGGATGTTTGAAGTCCACGCCCTCCCCTAATCCGTTGGGGCCGAAGTTAGGCAAGCCGAGCTTCTCGGCCAACGCCAGCAACATTGCTTCAAATTGCAGGGCCATCTCTTGACCATAGACGGTGACCGTTCCGGTCAATGGCGCAATGACCGGCTGACGCACACCCTGGACCTTGAAAGTAATGTTCGGATGCGACCCGCCGAACTCCCAGCGCTCCAGGTAAGTAACGTCGGGAAAGATATAATCAGCGTACATGCTGGTCTCGCCAACCAGGATATCGCTGGCGACGAAGAGGGGTATTTTCTCCACATCTTGCAAGATTTCGATCCACTTATGCCCACCCGGCAGGGAATACACTGGCGACCCCATGTACATAAAGGCCGCCTTGATGGGATAGGGATACATGTCCCCAGCGGATGGGATAATCTCCTCATACACATCGGAGGCCAGTGGATACCAGTTGCGCCTGGCAGGGTAATGCTGATCTTCCGGCAGGCTGGCATAGATCGTCGACTCTTCGTACTTGGCGTCGTGGCGGATCAGGCTCAGGCCAAAGGGGGATAAAGCTCCTGGATCAGCGCTGCTGAACACGAAAGGCCCCTCAGCCTTTGCCCCGGAGAGATCATAGGTGCTGGCATAAACCTGCCCACCGCGCCAGTCGAAATTGCCAATCAGCAAGGCCAGGTTGTACCAGGAGATCACATTGTAGTAACCATTAGTATGTTGGCTGACGCCGCGGTGGATATCGACGCAGGCGTTTTTACCGTGAGAAGTAAATTCTCTTGCCAGTTCAATCAGGTCGCGCGCCCGCAGGCCGGAAATTTCAGCCCATTCGTCAATGGTTTTTTGATTGGCGGACTCCTTCAGGATTTGCAAGCTGGTCTTAACGGTAAACTCGCCCAACCTAGCATTTTCTACAAACAACTGCCCGGCAACAACGGGGTTTTCCGCGTCGTTGGGATCGAACAAAACCGGGTTACCATCGGCGTCCATGACGACAAAGGGATCGGTAGCAAAAACCGTTTTGCCATCCGTGGTAAGATAGGTAACCACCTTTTTACCGTCCTTCTCCTCTTCTTTTGCCTCCACCAGTTTCAGATCACTGCCGCGCAGGAATTTGCCAGGCGTACCCTTTTCCGGATCGACTTTCACCAACCAACTGGCGTTGCACCAGGTTGGTTCCTTCGCCTCGATGGAAGCGGCCTTGTTCGCCAGCGCCAGATATCTGGCGTCGTAGCGCTCGTTGGCGATGATCCACTGGATCAACGCCAGCGCAATCGCTCCTTCGGTGCCAGGTTTGTTAGGCAGCCATTTCCATGCCTTGCCGCCAATTTTCGAGAGGCGTGGGTCGATCACAGCGAACTTCAACTCGCCTGTCGCCAGGCGCTCGGTGATGCGCGGCACACGGTTTGTAGGTCCGTAGTTCCCTTCAAAGGGCGACGCGCCGACGAAGATGACAAAATCCGCCGAGGCAGTATCGCCCATCCAATAGGCTTTAGCGCCGCCGGTGAATTTCGCCGTCGCCGGATCCCACTGATCGCTCATCGATTTGCCGGAGAAATACAGCGATCCTTGACACACTGTCGTATGACCGTGCCGGTTGACAGTACCTAGACCAGAGCCGAAGAATCTGTGGGCGATATCGGAACGTCCGCCCTTCTTTCTGCCCCAGAAATACAGGATTTGGTTGTTCTTGGGGCCAAAGTCCGGATGATCCGGGTCGATCATCTTATCCAGATCGGCGGCAAAGTCAACTTTGAATTGTTCAACCAGCGCCCTCTTCTTTTCGGGATCTTTCTCGGCCAGTATCTTTTTGATAGCATCATTCATCGCCTTCATCAACTTGGCGTCGGTGATGGCTCGCAAAGCGCGTAAGCCTTCCACTTCGCGATTCTCTTCACCTGGGACATCCTTGAACAGCTTGCCACCTTCGACAATTTCGGTGATCGCCTGATCAAACGGAATAGTCACCCATTTGTTTTCGCCGCGCTTGCCAGCACGCTTGAGCACCTGTGTGATGCGGAATGGATCATACGCCGTCTGTAAACCCGCTTGTCCCTTGGGACAAATCGGAGCATCCACTGTCGCCATATCTTTCAAGGGCGTTTCATAGGCCACATGTGGAACCATATTCCAGGGCGAATAGGGATTGCCTTCAATTTTGACCGCCACCCCATCTAGCACCTTGACCTTGATACCGCATTGGGTATTGCATTGTTGACAAACCGAATAAACCTGCCGGGCAGGATCGGCCAGGACATACGCCGAACCTTCGGCAGCGCCCTGTGAAAGCGCTTTCTGAATTTGGGGCAAGTTACCCAAGAATGCCAGTGCTGCGCCGCCTGCGCCTGACATCTTGAGAAAATCACGCCGGGAAAGTTTGCGATTCGTGAGTTGTTTTGTAGTCATCTTTCACCTCGCTGCGTCACACTGTGGTCTCACTCACAGCTCGTGGGGTCGATTCCTGGCCAAAGAGATCCAAACGATCCAGCCCAAATAAAAATGCCAGAGTAGCCATCCCGGCTACACCCAGGACGATTGACCACTCCATCAGGCTAGGAAAGTAATCGAAATTGAGATGTGGACCGGTGAAAGCGTTCGCAAGCCCCTGCAATTCTGGTATCGAGAGCGCGGGGAAAACGATGTTGGCGCGCGCCACGGCAAAGCCCATCAAAATCAATGCCCCCATGGCCCCAGCCCAAGCGCCGCTTTTAGCATATTTGGGCTGCACCAGCATGATGATTGGCACAATTGTGCCAAACAAGATCTGCAAGAACCAAAACGCCCACCAATATCGGCCAAACAGCACCTCTCGGACTGCCAGGACGTTATCAGGTATTCCTCCATATAACGATTGAGAGAAGTCTGTCCACAAGAAGTAGAGTTTGATCAAGGAAAGCACCACGGTGAGCATTGCAAGCGCCCATAGCTGTTGGGGACGACGCTCATCATCCTTTGGGCCGAACCAGCCCAGAATGATCAACATCAACGCCGTGCCAGAAGCAAGTGAGAAGAACGGAAATTGAGCAGGCAACAGACCAACGTGCCAGAACGTGCGGCTGGCGTTGACGCCTAACAAAGCTCCTACACCGCCACTCAGGAAAATCGCCATGAATAATCCAAACGCAAAGATGGGTTTGATCCAGGATGAACCCGGGTGGCGAATGATCACCCACAAGGACAGTAAGATGATTAACACAAATATGGTGTATCCCCAAACCATTTGCGTCAGCAATGAATTGAACTGAGGCTGCAGGTACACTTTCCAGATGCGCTCCCAATGTCCAAGATCCATCGCAATGGTGATCAGCGCAGCCGGCATGGTGACCAACGCAGCCCATAGCGCAGATTTGCCTGTTCCTTTGAACAGTTTCATGTCAAACAGGTGATCTAACGTCGCAATCATGTAAGAGCCGGTTGAGACACCGGCGAAAAACAGGTACATGGCGACCCACAACCCCCATACGACATAGGAGCCATAATTGACATCCTTTTCGCCCACAAACAGTCGCACGCCAAAGCCCCATAAACCTAACACAAAGGCCAGCACCCCCAGGACATAGAGGACACGCTTGATCGACATCTCGACCTCCCTATACGATGTAATAAACTTTCGGTGAGGTGCCCAATTCTTCCTTCAAGCGGATTGCATTGGGCTCATGGATCAACTGCGCAACCACGCTATCGGGATCGTTGGCATCTCCGAACAAAGTCGCCCGGCCGATACAGGTGGTGACGCAGGCGGGAAGCTCGCCCACCTGGATGCGATGCAGACAGAATTGGCACTTGCGTGCATTGCCTACCGGCGATGCGCGGTGGCTGAGGCGCGGCCAGGCCTCTCCATACTCGAAATTGGGTGCCCGCTCGTAATCATCGGCCGTCTCCCGTCCAACCAACACCCCCTCCAGCACAGGGGTATCTTCGGTATAGAGCGCCCCGAAATCCGAGGTGCGCGCTCCATACGGACAGGCAGCAATACAAGCCCGGCAACCAATGCACTGATCGTAATCCACGACCACAATGCCGTCTTCGTTAGTGTAAGTCGCCTCGACCGGACAGACCGGCGTACAGGGTGGGTTTTCACATTGCATGCAGGGCCGTGGCACAAACATGCGGGTAACGTTTGGATAAACACCGCGCTCCTGCTCAAGAACCGGGCGATAAACCACACCAGGCGGCAGCTTATTTTCGGCGACGCAGGCTATGGTGCAGGCATGACAGCCCACGCATTTGCGCAAATCGATCACCATAACCCAGCGGCGTTCTTCGGGACTCTTTGTGAGTGCTCGTTGGAGGTCGTCCATCATTTGAAGCAAAACATCTCTTCGTTCCAAAACATCGGCCATAGGTTGCCTCCTTCCAAAGCAAGCGTATGCAACAACACGGATCGGAGCACCACGCAGTGTAGTGCTTGTGCATCCCCGACTTTAACCGGCAAAGACCAATCTGGGAATCGGGAAAATTCGGTATTCTGCCGAACGACTGTAAGGAAAAACCTTACAGGACAGCAGCCTGGGTTTGAGTCCGATGAATGAACCGTTGAACGTCGTAAAAATAACGCTAAGAGAGGGCCCCAGGCGCTATCAATACATTGAGCCTGGCAGATACC
This sequence comes from uncultured Anaerolinea sp., assembly GCA_964503145.1. Taxonomy (GTDB): domain Bacteria; phylum Chloroflexota; class Anaerolineae; order Anaerolineales; family UBA4823; genus RBG-16-57-11. The sequence goes on from CAZCYV010000002.1 coordinate 311,501, forward strand.
TTGCAGGTCGGCGATTCACCTCGCCGAGGAAGAAATGATCCCGTTGTTCAATGCAAAACGAACCAAAGCAGCCCGATTGCTTAGCCCCAATTTTTCCATCCCCCTGGCGCGATATGTTTCCACGGTTTTAGCGGACAGGCTGAGTTGCTCGGCGATCTCCGCACTGGTATAACCCAAAGCGACCAGGCGCAAGACTTCCTGCTCGCGCTCGCTAAGCGCCTCCCACGAGCCCGCAACTGCGGCAGAGTCAGGTGTCGGCAAGACATCCTCAAGCAGCACCCGGGTCAAGGCCGGATGTACATAGACTTCGCCGCGCATCACCGCCCGAACGGCCGAGAGCAGCTCAATGTCTGCAGCCTTTTTCAGCACATACCCCGCTGCGCCGTTTTTCAATGCCTGACGCAGATATTGTGGGTCATCGTGCATGGTCAAGATCAGTATGCGCGCCTCAGGAGAAAGGCGGCGCAAAACTGGCAACGCCTCGAGTCCCCCAAGGGCTGGCATGCTCAGATCAAGTAAGATCAGGTCTGGCTGAAGCTTCTCTGCCAGCGAAAGCGTTTCCGTGCCGGTGCTGGCTTCGCCCACCACGCTAAAACCATCCTGGCTGCTCAGTAGCAAGCGCAGTCCGGTGCGCAACACGGCGTGATCATCAGCCAGCAAGATGCGCACTGTCTGGTTCACGCGGCTGCCTCCAGGTCAACGGGATCCATCTCACCTGGATCAATCGGGATTCCAACAAAGACGCTGGTTCCCATGCCTGGATTGCTTTCGATCGTTAGCCGACCTCCCAGCAGTTCGGCGCGTTCGCGTATGCCCAATATCCCTAAGTGAGGCGCTTTCGAGAGACCTGGCTCTCTGCCGAAGTCTGCTGATTGCATAGAAAACCCGATGCCATTGTCTTCAACCACCGCCACTACCTCGCCCGCGCGGCGCTCAACCAGCACGCTGACCGCGCTGGCCTGAGCGTGGCGAGCAATGTTGGTCAGCGCCTCCTGAACGATGCGAAATACGGCGGTCTCTACTGCTCCTGGTAAGCGGTATTCGCCGAACGGATCGCTTTCACTACCATCTCTGCCAAGGTGAATAAATAAATCCACCGGAATCTTATAGCGGTTTTGCCATTCCTTGACCAGACGTTCCAGAGCAGCCGCCAGGCCCAGGTCATCGAGCAGGCGCGGGCGAAGTTGCGTGGCCAGCCCGTGCACCTCTTCAAGGGTTTGGGCTGCGACCTCGCGCAGATCTTGGGCCTGTTTCTGGATCTGGCAATCTGGACAGGTGCTTTCCAACACCCTCAGGCCAACCATTAACGAAGTAAGGGTTTGCGAAGTACTGTCATGCAACTCGCGAGCGATGCGCTTACGTTCCTCCTCCTGAGTTTCGATCACCTTCACCAGCAGTTGCCGACGCAACAGCTCACGTTCTCGGCGCAGGTCATCGATGCGTGAGAGCTCCTGAGTCATGTGGTTGAAAGCCTGGGCTAACTCGCCGATCTCGTCATCGGCCCATCGCCTGACGCGGTATGAAAAGTCACTATTAGCAATGGCCTTGGTTGCCTGAACCAACTCCAGGATCGGACGGGTAAGGATCCAGGTCAGAAAAGTGGCAGCCGTTACACCCACCAGAGAGACCAGAATGGTGGTCAAGATCAATTGTCCAGTCACATCGCGCACAGCCTGACGGACGGTGGCATCGGAGAGGCCTACGCGTGCTATGCCCGCTCGCCCATCCAACACCGGAACGGCTGTATCCCAGACCAACCCTTCATCCGTCTCTAAGATCACCGTGCGATGATGCTCGGACGGGGAGGCGGTATTTTGCTCCAGCAAAGCTAGAGGAAATTTGTCGCCAAAGGTATGCGCCAATACCCGGCCCTGAGGATCCAGCGCAAAAGCATACAACACGTTGGTATTGTTGGCCTGAGTTTCCTGAAGCAATCGATGCAGGCCATACAGGTCGTTAAGCAGGATCAAATCGGTGGCGCGAGCCGCTAAATCGCGCGAAACCGAGATACTTTGTTCTTGTAGCTGGGTCGTCATGGTTCTAGCCAGAGCAAGCCGCACCTGCAGGGTGATTCCAAAGCCTAACAACATCACCAGGCCCAGAACGATTCCCAGAATTTTGGTGCGTATGTTGAAAGCCCCGGCAAAAGCCCAGAATCGTTCAAACCACGATGAGATCAAGTTTCGACAGGTCATTGCATCCTTAACGGGTCGCATTGACATCGCTTAACAGGTTACGGACATCCATATAAGCGTTGTCTTCTATCAAGACAAACTGGTCAACGCCGATGGCGCGCAAAGCCTCACGCCCCTCTGGCTCATGATGCAACGACAACAACAAATCCTGCAAATCGACTTTGAGTTGTGGGCGAATCAGAGGCCCTACAACCACCGGTGGAATGCCAAAGGGTGGAGAACGATGGATGACGCGCGTCCTTTGCGCCAGAGAAGGATCACGCGCAACAGCAAATTCATACACCAGGCTATCGACCGCGGCGCCATCAGCGACGCGGTTGGCGACTGCCTGGATTGCATCATCATGGCTGTAAGTAAAAAATGTTCGGCTAAAGAAATGCTCCGGCGCATCGCCCAATTGCTGAACCAGGAACGTGGGGTACATGCGACCGCTGAGCGATATTGGATCTGTAAACGCAAACACTTTGCTGCGTAAATCTGCCATGCTTTGCGCGGCGCTTTCAGCGGGCACAATCAGCAGCGAGTAATACACCGTTTCACCCCTCACTTGCGGCGCGACCAATAGTTCCATGCCGAACGAGTCATGCCCGGCTATATAGGCGCTGGTGCACACAAATGCGATATCGACTTCGCCTTTCTGCACCAGATCGTTGACCTCCAAATAAGTCCGGCGCTGAACCAACTCGACCGGCCGCCCCAACTTGCGTCCCAGGTATTTCAACAGGGCCGTGTATGACTCGATGGTGCCTTGGGGTGAAATGACCGCCGCTACGGCTACTTTCAAGGGCGTTGCCCGGCTGTCAGCAGGAGTTGGCAACGGCTCGCGATCGCTTAGGTCCACATAACCGTCTGCCTTGACCGATGGAAGCGGCGCACAACTCGCCAGAAGCAAAGTCAGTAAAAATAACCACCGATAGCACATACGTGAGCTTTTAAAACTTCAGATGGTCTGAATTTTTCCTTTACCCGACAAATGATCAAATCGGGTTCAATCTCACTAAAACTGAATAGTGGAACAAATTATATCAACAAGATCACAAGATTCCTGATCGATACGCAAGAAGGTTTCCGTGGTTACATCCTGAAAAAATTTTCGTGGTCTGAAGACACTGCTATCAACAAAGTAATGGTTGTCGCTGTTGATATTTGGACAATAAGGTATTATAATAATAGTTGAACCGATCGCCGCCAATTCTGCTAACACATCACGACACGGCTTCCTGAACGGACATTTTAAATTATTTGCAAAAGTCATATGTCCAAAAAGGGTTGGGGACGCTTTTGTGTTGGTCGATGTCTGTGCATGGGGGGATGTGCACCATGGGGCGCTCACCCGCCTCCGTGACTCTATAGTCCATCATCTATCCATTTTGCGCGCTGACAGGGCAAAAATGGAGAATAAAACAACCAAATTTATTGGACTATGAACGGAGGTTTAGGAAATGAAGCGCATTCTTGTAGGAGTCGATGGCTCCAAATATAGCCTTGACGCAGTAAAGGCAGCCGCTAAGTTAGCTGCTGAACGCGGCATCAAAACAGTGACATTGCTGAATGTGATCCCCACGGTAGTAAGCGATTTAGGGCCGACCCCGGTTGCTGCTCCGCCGGGAGACCTTGAGGCCTGGGAAGTTTTCGAAAGGCCGAAAACCATACTCAAAGAAGCCGGAATAGAAGCCAAACTGCTCTTACGCGAAGGCGACCCGGCTTACGAGATCATAAGGACTGCCGAAACCGAGGGATATGACTTGATCGTTGTTGGGCATCGCGGTTTGTCGCCGATCAAGGCTTTTTTGCTGGGCAGTGTTTCCAACCGCGTCGTTTCACACGCTCCTTGTTCGGTTCTAGTCGTACGGCTTGGGCTTGAGAACCAGGCGTAGTGCGGAGGACACAATGGCAAACAAGATGCATACAATCACTGGGTGGCGCGGCCAGATCCCAACGGCAGTGTTGTTGCTCATCATGATCGCATTGATCATCTGGACAATGGTTGGACATATTGGCACAGCACGAGGCGTTTCCGCCTTAACCGGCATCAAGGGCTTAACCCTGATCGTGGTCGGTTTTTTTGCTGGTGTGCTTGGGGGGTTGATTGGCACGGGCGGATGTAGCGTCATGCTGCCCATCATCCACTTTTGGATGGGATACCCAGCCACAGTTGCTGTAGGCACCACCCTGTTTGCGGTAATCTTTACTGCCATCTCCGGCGCATACGGTCACTTGATCCGCAGAAACGTCGATAAGCGCGCATTCTGGTGGTTGGGTGGCGGCGGCATCCTTGGAGTGCTGCTCGGATCCTGGCTGTTCACCTTGCTCTCAGGGCAAAGCAAACTGCTCGGTTTAATCCTGGGCCTGATCTTCCTATGGCCAGCCATTCGAATGATTTATGAGGGCGTTGCGCAGCGCGCCCTACGCCAGCATGAAGGGTCAACCATCTCCGGTTCTGGTTGGGGGATGGGAGCCTTTGGCTTTGTTGTCGGCATCGCGACGGGAATTGCCGGCGTAGGCGGCGGTTATGCCCTGGTGCCGGGGTTGATCTACCTGTTCGGCGCGCCAGTCTATATCACCATGGGTACTTCGTTAGCAACGATGATCCCGCTTGCTGTAGTTGGCGGCGGAATTAAATTGGCGCAAGGCTTTGTGGATCTGCCTACAGGATTGTTGCTGGCTGCTGGGACCATTGTCGGAGCACAGGTTGGTGCCGCGGTGATCAAACGCATCAAACCCGCTACACTCAAGCTGATTTTTGGCGTATACTTCTTGTATGTCGCCGTCAAGTTCATTACTGGTTACTTTGGGATTGCAATCTGGTAAACGAGTGAAGGCAATCGGCTGCTCACCTGGCAGTGATGAGGTCAGTCTTCATCCTGCCAGGTGGGTCCTCTGCAAGCGGAGGCACAAATGAGCGGAAACCATCGCAGTAAATTCTGGCATGGCATCCCACGTGACGAGATTTTATGGCATCCGCTGGTGCAATCCTGCCTGTGTGATGGCTGTGGTTTGTGCGTTACGACCTGTCCATCCAACGCACTATCCTTTGACTTCAAGATAAAAATCCCCTTTGTTGAACCCATGCGCTGTCTGGTAGGGTGCTCAATCTGCGCTGCTATCTGCCCCAATCAGGCCATCTTATTGCCGGATCGAGATACGCTTAGGGCTGTCATCGAGGCTCATCATCTGGACATTTTGGCGCGCCAGGAGCTGAAACGCCAGCGGCGACGCCTGAGTGGTGTAATGCCCCAGGCTTTTGGAGACAACGAGTTGGATGATCTTCGCAATTGATTTACAGTTTGATGGATCGGTAATCAGCGCACTCTTATCGAGGGTGCTTATTATCACGAAATGACGGCAAAAGTCTTTGTCTCATCTCCTTCAGAGTACGTCACAGCCATCAGGTTGGCCAGGTCGTATTTACCGTCCCGCTGAACCAGGAACTTCCAGCCGGTGAAGCGCTTATATGGAAATTCACTGCCAGCTTTCCCATTTTCGTCTGGCACAACCACGTTGAAATGGCAGCCATAGCAGCTTGTCACCGTCTGAACATGGCAAGCAGCGCAGGTCACATTTTCGCCATGCTGTGCATGAGCTGGGTTATTCGATAGGTTCTCAACCTTATGACAATCCACGCACTTCACGCAAGACAATTCGAGCGTCGGCGAGGATAGCCGCCTCCAGTTTGCCGCCGCCGACCGTCCCAAACGTCACGCCGTCTCCCAATAAGACAATTTGCGCACCCGCTTTAGCTGGCGAAGCGCCTTTGACTTCAACCACCGTCGCCAGGACCGCAGGCTGCTTATCCTGGATCGCCTGAGACAAACGAACAATTGGATCCTGGTTCATGTTAACCTCTTCCGATAAGGATCGGAACACGACCTTCGGCCACGCAGTGATAGGCAAAGACGTACATCCCTGCCGACCAGGCCTGATGGGGATAACCCATCGGCTGACCGCTGCGCCCGTGGCACCATTCATTGAACTCCCATTCCTGTTCCACGCCCAGGCGGTTGACCTCAGCCAGCTTTTCCAGTTGCCGTCTCGCCTCATCCAGCCGCCCGGCCTTGACCAGCGCTGCCACGTAGAAACCGCCTACAAATGGCCAGATCCCTCCATTATGATACTGCTCCGGCAAGTTAAGATTGTTGTTGCGATAATACTCGCGCCAGTCTTTATTACCAGGGTAGATGATCGGATGTAGTACACGCACCGGATAGGGGTCCGCAATGCCCACCTGTCTTAGATATTCCAGAATGCGTTTTTCTTGAGCGGGATTGGCGACTTCGAACAGAATTGCCAGCAAGTTCCCGAACACATCACAGTAGTCGCCAAAATCGCGGAAGGCAACGTAGGGCAAGAAGAAAGGCCGCTTGACAAGCACAGGATCTACCTGGCTGAGCGTATGTTTCCACTCCGTGTGACCCGGGCAAGAGGGACCCCACTCATCAGAATTTTCCGGTCCCACCCACAGTACAATGCGCAACTTATGGCGGACGTCATCGGCCATGGCGTCGTAGCGCTCGACTTGCATGCCCATGACGCGCCCCATCTCTGCCATGGAGCGCAGGGCAGCATACCATAACACGTTGTCGTACAAGATATTGAAACGATTGGCGAGCAGATCGGCCCAATCTGCCGCTTCATGCACTTCGAGCAAGCCGCAACCATTGGAATCTTGATAGCGCAACCATAACAGGGCCTTCTCCAAAGCCGGCCACTGAGCGCGCAGGAAATCCTGGTCTCCAGAAGCGCAATATTGGAAGGCGTATCCGAGCAAGATTCTTTTTCATGGCAGGTTCTCTTTCTTGCAGCCTCTTTGACGGTGAGGTGGAATTTGGCCTCGTGTGCGCTTCTTCAGCCATTGGCGGAGAGCTGTCGTTAGGCCCGATTTGGCATCCCATATTTCGCTCAGGTCGAGGAGTCCAGCGCCTGCCTGTACCATTGGATGATTTCCTCTTTCTTCGGAACTCGGCCGGCGCAGACCAGATTCTCATTCACGACCAAGCCAGGCGTAAACAGAATAGGATACTTTTGGATCTCGTTGTAATCTTCGATGTGCTGGAATGTAGCTTCCAGGTCTGGTTTTTCCCGCAGCAAGGCCTGTAACCCGGCCGCTGCCACCCGTTCCAGAGCGTAACATTTAGCGCAACCAGGGCCGAGCACTTTGATACTGAGCATTTTCAGCCTCCTGACTCTGTTTCTGCATCCGGCACTTGAACGCCTTTCTTCTCGCAATCTGCACACAAGTCTGTTTTACGGTTGGTCCAAAATTGGGCGCCGCAACCTGGACAGGTCACCTTACGGAGACCACTCATCCAGGATTTCTTGCGAGGTCTTAGTTCGGGCGGTAAGGCAGCAAAGGGATCCTGAACACAGGTGCATTCAGGCATTTGCCCTTCGGTCGGTTTTGCACCCTTGGTTTTCGATTCCTTCTTCTCGGGTTTTGAGCCCTCGCTCATTAGGTAATCTCCTCATCCAATCGATGGCGCCTCAATAATGATTTCCTCCAGCGCAATGCGTTTTTCGGCGTATTGCGGCTCGAATAGCGGCGGGCAGTCGGCCAGTTTTTTCTGCGAAACAGCAAGCTTTAGGGCAAAGGAGTAACAGGTTGGCTCGCCGCACTGCTTGCAATTCGTATTGGGAAGCAATTTGTAGATCGCCATTGGTGTGGGACGCTGCCGGGTAGTGGTATCTGGAGTGATCTCAGCGCGCCTTTCCCAGGTGCGATTGACCAGATCGATCAATCCCTTCAATTCTTTTTCCGCCGCATCCCGATCTTCTACATTGCTGGTCGCAATCTCGTAGGCGTGAAAGGCGATATTATGGCCGCCCTTCTTCCAGGTCAGCGCCTTCGCCTCGGGCAGATAAACCGCGCCGCGCAGGGTCGCGTTGAGGTAAGGCAAGACCTCAGAGATATCCACGTTCAGCAAGGCTCTGGCTGAATACCGTTCTGCGCCGGGTTCGCAGGGTGGTGTGAACACTTCCAGATCGTACTTTTCGATCAACATACAACACTCTTCTTTCTAGCAGCTAGGCCAAATTTCCGGGTGCGGGGCTGCCAGATCAGGGGCATTGGATGACGCCTTGCGACCACAGGCAGCCGCCACAGGTAGGGAAGGTATTGCCATAACAATCTTCCTCGTTCGCCTCAGACAGGTCGCATCCGCCGCAAACCAGACAAGGCGAAAAATCAAATTCCTGAACTTTGTGCCGAAAGCGCACGTATTGTGGGTCTAGCCATAGATCCTTTAGACTGCGTTCCATCAAGTTGCCGACCACATAGCGCCGGGAGAACCGTTTTCGCCCTTTTTCGATATAGCTGGAATGATCATGCATCAGCGGTAAACACGGGCTAAGGTTACCATCCCAGGTGATGGCTACAATGCCCCGGCTAATAAAAGGGCAGCGCCCCACCGCCTCGACCAGGCTGTCCCCGTTCAAGCATATCGAATGCGCATTGTGAAACAGACGTTCCAACGGTTTCGCGGTCAACTCGTTCACATCGATGCGCGGGAGGTTGACCTGAGGAGTCCACTTCGATGGCATCGAAGGGATAAATTGCACCGATCGGCTATACAGAACCTCCGCGCACATCTCTTCGGTATAAGGCAAGACATTCGTTACCAAATAATGTGAGATGCCCAAAGTAGTGCTCAGGCGAATCAACTTGGGCAAATCTGCAACATTCCGCCTCATCACTACGAATGAAATGCCAACTTTTGGCGCAGCTTTTTTAGCGGAACGACGAATCTTGTGCAAATTGGCGATGTTCTCCATCACCTTTGGGAGAGTTCCTCCCCAGCGTATATCCGCATAACTTTCCGGCGTAACCCCATCCATTGAAACCCATAGCAAATCCAGCCCTGCATCAACCAGTTGCCGAGACAGATGCGGAGTAAGTAACATGCCGTTGGTGATAAGCTCAACAGAAGCGGCAACTGACTTGACTTGCGCGACCATTTCAGCGATTTCAGGATGAGCCAATGGCTCACCGAACCCCCCAAAAATTACCGCGGGCGGCGCTGGCAACTCACGAATGCCTTCAACCAGCCGTTGAAAGACGCTCCTGCTCATGTTCCCCATCGCTTCGGACCAGATATTGCGGATGCAAGTTCGACAGGCAAGATTGCACAAGCTGGTTGGCTCGATATGAATTTTGGCGAGTTGGGTCACAGGGCGGCGCAACCAGTACCCATTGACCCGCTCCTCCAGGCGCACCCGTGCATCTGGCGCCGCTGCAAGTTTAGGCGCCCATTCTGCGGGCAAGATCAGGCGATTCTCCTCATCAAACTGCGCCCAATTCGACCCATCCGGGCTTGATAAGATAATCATGTCTTCATCAATCGTCGTTGCTTGCAGCTCCGAGTTGTTCATCGATGCCTCAACGTCTTCTTTTCTGCTCGTTAATCTCCAGGGAGGCCGGCTGTAGACGATGCGCCAGGATTGCGACAATGATCAAGGTGCGCTCAGTCGGTCTCGATACCTTCAATTGCCGCCTCCAACTCTTCTAGCTTGAAAGGTCCGCCTTCGATCAAAGGATAATCTTGTCTCCAGATGACCTGGTCCTGAGCATCCACCAATATCAGGCACGGGGCGCGGAATACCTTGTACTTTGCTTCCAGGTCCTTGCGCTGATCCATAGGGATGCGCAAAACGGAGATTGCGCTGTGTTTCTCGGCCATCCAGTTTGCCATCTGCAACTCGGCCTGCTGGGTAAGCTCCACCATACATTCGCATGGCTCATCCACATTGAAAAATAACACAACCGGCCTATCGCCTATTTCAGATTGCTGCTCAGCGGCCACCAGGAAAAGGGGCATGTATTTGATCCCTAACACGATCAGGATCAACCCAATCATCCCTATGAGAGTAGCCTTGCGCTTCTGAACGTCCATACCGCCGCTGCTATTCCCAAGCTTTCATCAAGCGATCCACAGGAAGTAAAAACCAACCGCTAAAACAACCACGCCGCTGGCTTTCTCGATGATCGGCGACCAACGCCCCAGGGTTTGCAAGCTTTTCAGAGCGCCGGTGAACGTCCCGGCTAGCACGACCGGTACACCGCGGCCCAAAGCATAGATAAATAACAGGGTCGCTCCATAGACCAGCGCCCCCTCCGCCATGACATAGGTCAGAATGGCGGCGAGCACCGGGGTGGCGCATTGCGAGGCTACCAGCCCAGAAACCAACCCCAGCGCCAGCGCACCTGGGGCGCCCTTTAGAGCAATCCGCTCTCGCAGGCCGCCGAAAGTCAGCGGAAGATCGAAATGCAAGACGCCCAGCATGTGCAAACCAATCACAAAGCAAATCGCCGCCACCAGGTAATACCACCAACGCGAGCCGCCTCCCATCCAGGCGCCCAGCATTGCTGCGAAAATGCCCAGCATCATGAAAGTGATCGCCAGCCCGAGCGCGAAGGCAAAGGAAAGGGCGAAAGCCCGCTTTCTTGAAAGATCATGTGAGCCGCCAACGAAACCCACGATGAGCGGGATGGTTGCCAGGTTACATGGCCCCAGGCTGGTCACTATTCCACCCATAAATACGATCAAATAACCCAGGACAGAAATATTTTGGATCGAACTCAGATCGAAAGGCATCTTTACTGTGCTCCAGCCAAAGCATTCAGTCGTTGTCGCAGGGCGCTGGCTTCCATTACGCCAACATAAGTTTGGGCCTGTCCTGACTGGTCAAAGAAAACAAGCGTCGGAATATATTGTAGCCTGACTTTCCGAAGCAACGGTTCATTGCCAGGATCATAAACGTTGACATCAATCAGATCAATCGAGTCAGCAAATTCGGGGAACACTTGCTCAACTCTCTCGATCATGATGAGACACTGCTCGCAGTTGTTCGAGTGAAAGAAGGCCAGGACAGGTTTCCCGGCGCTTAGCGCTCGTTCTAGTTGTGCTTGTGGCAGCGCGCTTGAGCTAGCAGGGGCTTCGGGCCAAGATTGACCCTTTAGCGCCAGGACGACCAACGCAAGCATAATAACGCCGCCGATGATCAGTAGCTGAGGCCAGTGGGAAGAGGATTTATGTCGCTTCTTTTTCGCCATAGTACCTCGCTGACTCAGCGGTCATATCCCGAACATGGTATGCACATACGGGCATTGCCAACCACGCGCAGATAGGCCAGAGCGGTTAATTCGCCGCAACCAGCGCAAGTTTCGAATCCCATCACTTCTGGGATCCATACCCCAGGATAATCGAAAACCTCACCAATGGTCAGGACATCGCTTTCGGGAGCATCCCAAACCAGATTGACTAGCTCCATTTGTTCTTCCTCGGGGATTTCGTCTGGCATGATACCGGCGGCTCGCTTTTGCATAAAGGCCGAATCGGCGATTTGTTTCTTCAATGTCGGCTTGTAGCTCACCCGCACGGCCCGATTGGTGTCTTTATCGATCAACGTAAAGGCCAGCTTGCCGTAAGGCTGTTTACGGATGTTGCCTTTGCCGAATGTGCAACCGGTGGTGTATTGCACGCCGTCGCCAAAGCACATACCGCTGTGATCCTCTCCGGTCTCGACTATTCCATAGAGTTGAGTGCCACCTGATCGCTTGACGCCCAGGGTGCGCAAGGCAGCCAGGCCGGCGCGCACACCTGCGACGCTGGCCCAACATTTGTGCCCGTGGAATTTCAGAGCCTCTAACAAGATTTGCCTGTCGTCCACAATTTATCTCCTGATCTGCTCTCTGAAATCATTTTGGACTAAGATCTGGCCAAAGCGGTATAGTCCACGCCTAACCGAGCGCTGATCTCGTCAGCAATCTCAGCCAGGTAGGGCTTTATCAGGCGCAGTTCGTTCTCCCGGGCGGAAATCAATGGATGACTCTGCACCCGACGGCGCAATTCATAAAACGATTGCGTCTCCTCGCGGCTGAGGGACTCCCCAGCCTGCTGGCGAGCCAGCAGATCGTTATAAGTGGCATACAACTGCTCTTCAAGTTTCCTGGCCTCGAGATCGGCAACGAACTCCTCGACCGCCTTCAGGTAAGAACGCATAAAATCTTCTTCACGCAGGGACCTGCCCAATGTCTGAGCAGCATTTCTGATTTCTTCTGGCAATTCCATGTTAAGCCTCCAGATTACCCACAGCACCCGCCGCGTCTGGCGTTAGCCGCAAATGCTACGCCGGCTTCCTGGCTGATGATTTCTTCCACGGCCTGGAACAACTGCCGCACTTGTGCTTCCGCCTGACGATACTCCTTGACCAGCGGCAGCGCTTCCAGCTCCATTTCCAGGCGTTCCAGCTCGGCAGCATGCTGGCCATCATCGCGGCCCCATTGCAGCGCATCCCGGTGAAAGCGCATTTGGGCGCCAAGCCTCTCAATGACAGGATCGCTGTTGACCGCCTGGAGAGCTTTTAAGAAAGCTTCATATTCCGGCATCTGGCGCAAGAGCGTTCCAAGCGTTTGAGCAGCCTCTCGGGCATCCGTCTTAACCGCTGTTTGAGTGGGGGATAGGTTGATTGGTGAATCCATATTCTTTTCCTTTCAAAATTCAGAGATTCTTATCTTTGCTCCGATTGAAGCGACCGCAAGGCAAATACCAGGCACACGTCGTGCACTTCCTGGATGCCATTGGCGTCGCAGGTTTCCACAGCTTTATCCGACCAGGCGCCAGGGGGCATCCAAACCACCCCGATGCCCAAGCGAACACAATCTTCTACCACCTTTTCTGTAGCCGTGGGAGGGACAACCGTCACGGCAACCTGGGGTTTTTCGGGCAAGGCCTCCAGCGAGGGATAGCAACGATGGCCATCCATCTTCACCGCCACGATCATCGGATCAGACCACGAATGATCAGATCAACCGCCTCGTCCTCATCCAGCCCACGAGCCAGCAGAGACTCGAGTTCTTTTCGGTTGACTGTACCAATAGCAGCTTCATGAGTGACCTGAGCCTGGTCATGGCGGACGACAACCAGCGGGGTGTTGCTGGCTAGAGCAGAGCCACGAATGACCTCTGTGCAATCCATGTGGCCGCGCGCTCCAGGGGCGTTCCCTTCCATCGTGGTATAGACGTTGCTCTGAGCATGGTCGCACACGGCAACGCGCGTGCGAGTGAGCCCGCGTGCCTTTCTGCCATTCAGATGCACGACCTCTCTAACTTCCACGCGGTCGTCGCTCTTACCGTAAGCCTTGGTGGTCATTTCGGCGACTGCGCCAGCACCAACTGAAACTTCATAATCCAAGACCAGATTGCCTATTCGTCCGCGGGTCAGGCTAAAGGTAGTAAAGAAGCGCCCACCGTCTTCGACGATCACTTTTGCGCGGGGCAGCACCTCTACCCCGCCAGTCTGCCCATGGTAGTGCTCCTCGGTGTAGGTCATATGGGCATTTTTACCCACCCGAATGTGCGCCTGCATGCGGTGTTCGACCTTAGCTGCGTTTGGGAAGGAGCAGTGCGCCAGGAACTGCGCTTCAGCGCCCTCGCCAATCTCATAATCGGCCAGGATTTCCTGGATCCCTTCGGCGGGGATTACTCCAAAGCACAGGTGTACCGGATGCTCGACCTTTATGCCTGGTTCGACCAGGATGCGCGCCTTCACGCCATTCTCCAGTGGTTCGGCTTCGAAGTGGACGCCCGGAATCTCGTGCGCACTCAGCACCTGGTTGGCACTCACGACCAGGGTAGCAACTTCTGGCAATTGCAATGCGCTGGGGTCGCCGCCGGCTTGCCGATAAGCATCCAGCATCGCCGCCATTTCGGCGGCCCAACCCGGGCGTTGCCCGCTGACATGTTTGCGTTCAACAGCTATCGTCATTGTCACCCTTCCTTTCCAGAGCGACGATCGCCATTGCTGGCCAGCGCCGCCAGGACCTCTGGTCGCGTCGTGTCCCAGGGTTGGGAGCCTAAAGATTCCAAATGAGGAATGCAACGGGTGGAGAAATAGCGCCGTGCTTCGAGGGGGCCGCCGGTAAATATCACCGTCCCAGCGCACATCAGTGAGGCTTTGTCGGCCGTTTCTACGATCTCGTCACGATGCGTGATCAGCAAAACCGCGCTGCCCTCCATTGCCATACGGCGGATCAACATGGCAATGTCTCCCAGGGTGAGCACGTCGATGCCGGAGTCTGGTTCATCCAAAATGGCTAAGCGTGGGCGCATCGCATACACCGCCGCCAGTTCCACTCGTTTGCGCTCCCCTCCTGAGAGGGTCTGGTCAGCGGGACGATATCCGTAGTATTTGGCAGGCAAAGAGACTGCTTCCAGCACCGCCACCACCTTCTCATGATCCGGCTGTTTTTGTCCTAAGCTGATATACTTCCCAATCGGAATGCCCTCAAAACGCGCCGGCTCCTGCCAGGCCAGAGTGATTCCCAGGCGCGCGCGTTCGGTGATCGACAGGCCGGCCAGATCATGGCCATCGAAGATAATCCGTCCTTCGTCCGGCGTATAGTCTTCGCAACCCATAATGGCGTAAGCCAGCGAAGACTTGCCCGACCCATTCAGCCCGAGCAAAACATGGATCTCTCCCGCGTGTACTTCTAAATTGACGCCGCGCAGGATCTCGCGCCCATTACGACGAAGCCACAAATTTTCGACCTTCAAAATGGGGTCAGCCATAGTATCCTCTTCTTGCGAGAACGTCTGAGAACCTATCAGCATGTATTTTTCGTATGGGAGTTATGGACATTGGATGATTCCTTGAGACCATAAACATCCACCGCAGACCGGGGGCGGATTCAAAAAGCAGTCTTCCTGGTTCTCTTCGATCAGCTCGCATCCACCGCAGAATGTGCAGGGCGCGAATGCAAAACTTTGTACTCTCTCACGAAACTCGATATAAGGCTTATCCAGCCAGATGTCTATCAGTGGCCGGTCGTGAATGTTCCCAAAGATATGTCTGTGATTTATCCGTTCTCTGCCACTTAAGTAACTGATGTAGGTATGAAGCAACGGTTGACAGGGAGCGACATCTCCCTGCCAACCGATGGTCAATGAACCGCTTTGAATGAAGCTGCACACATCGCTGGCATCCACCAGGTCATGACCTGCAAAGGTAACGCTGCACCCGCTGCTTAACGCCTCCCAAAAGGCGTTTCGGGTGAGATCGTTTAAATCCATTTTCGGCATGGTCAGATGAGGCAGCATCGAGGACGACATGTAAGTGACATCCTTCAAGGTGCGTGCGTAGAGCATCTCGTCTTGCAATTCTCTGGTGTAGGGAAAGACATTGCTGACAAAAAACAGCCTGGCTCCATGTTTGCGTCCCAAGGCGATCACCGCTGGCAAGTCACGGATGTTGCGCTTCATTGCCACGAACGCGATCCCGATGTCAGGCGCCGGATAGTGATCGGCAGGGCGCATCTTATGGAATCGGGACAGGTTGTCGATGACTTTAGGCAATTCGGCGCCTAAACGAACATCTGCATAGCTTTCCGCACTGGCTCCATCGATGGACACCCAAAGCACATCCAATCCAGCATCGATCAACTGCTTCCCCTTGCGCTCTGTCAGCAGCGTTCCATTGGTGATCAACTCGATGCGAACGCCAAGCTCTTTGATCTGTTTGACCCAGGTGGTTGTCTTGGGATGAAAGAGCGGCTCGCCGATTCCGCCGAAAAACACTGTTGGCTTGGGAGACAGTTTCTCCAAATCTTCCAGGATGCGGGCAAAGGTTTCGTCACTCATGCTGCCGGGCTGCTCTTTCCAGGAGTGGCGCATGCAGAAACGGCAGTCAAGATTACAAAGATCGGTGGGCTCGATGTAGATCTTATTGAGATGTGTCACCGGAGGTTGCAGCCTGAGAGCGCGCGCGTGTTTTTCCAGGCGGACTCGCGCCCCCGCTTTGAGTCCGTATTGCGCCACGATCTCAGGCGGAAGCACCAGGTTGCCCTCCTGGTTCACCATTGCCCAACTCGCCGATTTCGTTTCCATTCGAGAAACTGCTCCCTAAGCCAAATTACCGTTTTCTGATAAGCTATTTGGCTGCCAGCTTAATCGGTCGTAGCTACAGCTTTTTCAACCGCATTTGCCTGGTTGCGACGGCTGACCCACCAAAGAGCGCCCGCCAGCAACGCCAGGAACCCAACCAGATACAACACAACTGTTCCAAGTCTGGCGCCATCCACCCAGGCACCGTAGATCAGCCCTGCCAGGGTGCTGAACAACGCCACCCAAAACACGTACACCCAGGCCTTTAATCTACCGATGATCGTGGAGACAATCATGATGCTTTGCAGGCTGAGTTCAGGATCGGCCATCAGGTACGCCAGCAACGGGCCGCGGTGCATGCCCAGGCTGAGGAACATATTGGCAATGGGCACTTCCACTAGGGTCGGGAAGTACATGAAGACGCCAAAGATCACGCCTGCCAGATTCCCCAGCAGCGTGTTCTGTCCGGCCAGGGCTTCGATCCATTCAGGTCTGATGATCACGCGCATCATGCCCACTACAAACACGCCCACGACCAACAACGGAAAGATTTGCTTGACGAAGCGCCACGATTCCCACAGGAAGTCACGCTGTTCGTCCTCGGTCAATTGCCTGCGTAGCAGCCACCCCAACACACCCAACGCCAGCAGCACGGCAAAGAACTTGCCCGTGAACAAGATCGTCAAACCGTCTGGTCGAGGCTGCATGCCCAGCGCGGCCACTAACAGGGTCGACCCAACCAGGGCGAGGGCGGTCCAGGTCCAGCGATTGAAACCTTCGTAGATATTCTCCATACCCTTCCAGGAAGAGAAACCGATCAAAGCCAACAATCCGATCAGGATTGCTCCCTGAGCCGTGACGCCCTCCTCGCCCTTGGCGGCATCGTACGGCACCAGGCGGTAAAGAAAATCCTGAAAGCGGTCCACCCCTGGAATGGGGAGAGTCGCCTGAGCGTAGGCATTGGTCAACAAACCGATCTTGAGCGTGCCCGAAAGCAACAGAACGACCAAAATCAGCAAGAAAGCCAGCGCCGCCCGGCGCATACCCTTTTTGCTTTGGGCGGCAAAAAGAGCATCCGTCGCCTGATCGTGCGCAATATCCGACCGGCTGAAGATCAGCGCCATGATCAGGCCAATGCCGATTCCGAATGCCAACGAGAGGAACAAACGGGCAAAAGCCAGGTCTGCGCCAATCACTCCACCGGTATAGACCAGCGCCAGGATGTTAGCCGCTGGCGCGAAGAACAAGAAAGTGATCGCCGGGCCCAGCCCTGCGCCTTTTTTGTAAATCCCGGCAAACAAGGGGACGATGGTACAAGAGCATACCGCCAACACCGAGCCCGCCAGCGCCGCAGCCGGATAAGAGACATACTTGGGAGCGTTGCGGCCCAAAAAGCGTGTGACCGACTCTTTGGGGATCAACGCCGTCATGGCGCCGGCAATGTAGAACGCCGGCACCAGGCAAAGCAGCACATGCGCGGCCAGGTAGGCCGCCAGGTTACCCAGGCCACCTTGTAAGAGTTTTGAGAGTAACGCAAGAATGTCCATTTGTATTCTCCAAAAAATTTATCCAGGGCAGGATATTCGATCGATCGAATATATTTTATCCACTGCGAACCCGCGAGTCAATTGTGATTTTTGTCACCGATCGCGTCATACATCCATAATGGATGGATTTGAAGCTGACTCGGATCGTCACTACGTCTCAGATTCCAGGAGTTATCAAGAGACTTGCTCTCGCAGCTTCGCCTCATACTTCTCAGGCGCATTTTCCCGACAATAGCGTTGACATTGGCAATGTATTGTGTCGTCATTTTGAACTCTACTCCTATTTGAGTAAATCGAATATGATCTTGGCCGCGATTAGCCAAAGCAGAACGCCAATGAGGCGTTTGAGTTGTGTGTTGGAAATTTTGGTTTTCATCAATTGAGAGCCGACAATTGAGCCGGCGGCAGCCATCACAGCGGTAATACCGATGAAAAGCGGATCCAGACCTCCCATTGTGGCATGTCCCAAAAAACCGGAAAGCGAGGCAAAAACCACCACCAGAGCGGTCGTCCCGGCGGCGACTTTGGACTCCAACCCTATCCAATTGAGCACGGGCAGAATAAAGTTACCGCCGCCTACTCCGAGCAGCCCGCCCAGGAAGCCAGCTGCGCTGCCCACCCCTACGCCGGCCCCTACTTCCACAGCGCGACCAAGGGATTCCTGGCGTTGGCGGGCTTTATAAAACAACATCATGAACCCGGCAAAGATCAGAAAGACGGCAAACATGCCGAGGAGCAGGGTCTTATCCACATGGGGCGTTAGCCAAGCGCCAAAGGGTGAGAGAATGACCGCCGCAATCAGCACCGGTAATCCTACCCGCCAGTTGATCAGTTTACCGCGCCAGTAGTTGAGCGTAGCAAAAAGTAAGCTGACAACATTGAGCAGCAAAGCCGTAGGGGTGGCATCTGCTAATGGGACACCCAGGTAATAGAACAGGGGTACAAATAAGAACGCCGCTCCCAGACCAGCCATGGCTAAAAGGCCAGAGAGGAAGAAGACCAGGATTGCGCTGGCCAAGTAAATCGTGATGTTCATCATCGGGTGTCCGATAAATCAAATTCGATTTTTCGAATATAATTTTCTTAAAAAATAAGGCGGAAAACCGCCTTGCTTGAAAACGCCCTCAGTCGAACGGAGCCTCAAGGTTAAACATAACGTCCGTCTCGCCAGCTTGAGGCGGATTGGGTTCCACAGCGCATTTAGGGCACAAGCAGGGGATTTTCGTCGTCAAAGAAGGTTTTGGGGCAACCCTGCTTTCTACTCCACTGAAGTGTTGCATTGCGTCAATCACCATATAGATCTTCGGTTGAGTTACCCGGTAGAAGATATTCCAACCTTCCCGGCGATCGGCAACCAGCCCGGCTTCGCGGAGCACCATCAGGTGTTGCGAGATGTGCGCCTGACGCAAGCCAAGCATGGCCTCCATGTGGCACACACATTGTTCCTCATCGCGCAGGATATCCAGGATTGCCAGGCGAGTGGGATGCATCAGCACTTTAAAATATTGCGCTTGGGTCTGATAGGTATCCATATATTTCTTCCAAAATCACATTCGGTGTTTCGAATATGATTTTACGACGTTTCGGGGCTTCCGTCAAGGCGTTGTGTCATACTTTTAGAGCGATGGATGTCACAATACTTCGCCCCATCTAAGGGACTGAAACTACTACCGGTTTAGCGTGTCAGGTAGCGAGGGTGGGTATATAATTCGATCAGAACGAGATAGCCAGCCTTGAGACACTTCTCTCTGGCCGTCATTTTCAACGTGGGAATTGCGGAGGTAATCGCATGAGCGACCTGATCGCCCGTCTTATTCAGAAATGCCTGGTATTCGATGAAAATTGCAGGCCCTCGGTATGGGTAGCAGCACCAGCAGGTGGAGCGTTTCAAGTGATGCAATTCTCCATGGACTCCGGTGAAAAGCGCACGGTGCAGGCCGGGCGACGAAGGCGCCCCAGCGAACCCGGTCCTGAGGGACGAGAGCGGGCGGAGGCGCCTCAGCGCAGGCGGCCAGAGCAGGGCGCCGGACCGCGCCCGCCTTCCGGCGGCGGGGGTGTAGGCGGCATCGGTTTTCCCGCGGCACCTGCTGGCGGCAGGCCGCGTATGTCCCTGTTAGGGATCATCATCGTCATTCTTCTAGCAATTTGTTCAGCGCCGGTGCTGCTGCTCCAGGATTCGGGAGAGACTGGCGAACCAGCCCAGGCATTGCCGACCCAAGAGGCGCAGACGCAACCGACGCGCGCACCATCCACCCGACCGCCCAGGCCTACCGCCACCCTTGCTCAGGCGCCGCCGGTTTCACCGACCCGAACGCCAAGACCTGCTGCAGCTCCCGTGGAAAGCGGACAAACCTGGCTGGTAATGCTCTACCAGGACGCGGACGATAAAATCCTGGAACAGGATATTTACGTCGATTTGAACGAAGCCGAACGCGCCGGCTCCAGCGATCGGGTGAAAATCGTCTCGCAAATCGATCGCTATCGGGCAGGCTATTCCGGCGACGGAAACTGGTCGAACACCAGACGCTTTTACCTCACCCAAGATAACAACTTGCAAAGCGTACGTTCGAAAGAGGTGCAAGACCTGGGGGAAGCGAATATGGCCGACGGCAAGACGCTGGTTGATTTTGCCACCTGGGCGATCCGTAATTATCCCGCCGATCGGTACATCTTGATCCTTTCCGACCACGGCATGGGCTGGCCTGGAGGTTGGAGCGATCCGACCGCCTCCGGCCGGGGCAACTCCAGCTTTCCGCTCTCCACAGTACTGGACGATCAACTCTATTTGATGGAACTCGACCAGGCAATGGAGGAGATTCGCGCCCAAACCGGCCTGGATCAATTCGAGATCATCGGCCTGGATGCCTGCTTGATGGGTCAACTGGAGGTCTTCACTGCGCTGGCACCGCACGCCCGTTATGCAGTAGCTTCGCAAGAGACCGAACCTTCCCTGGGCTGGGCTTATACCAGCTTCCTGAAACAACTGCTGATCAACCCAGACCTCACCGGCGCCGAGTTGAGCCGATCGATCGTCGAAAGCTACATTCGCGAAGACCAGCGCATCGTGGACGAGGAAGCCCGAGCAGGCTTCCTTGCTCAAGGCTCGCCGCTCGGCGGCCTCTTTGGGATGCCATCCGCCAGCCAACTGGCGCGACAACTCGAACAGAGCGTCACCCTGGCAGCGATTAACCTGCAAGCCATACCGGCTTTGAACGAGAGCGTTAACAGCCTGGCCCTGGCGCTGCAACAGAGCCAGCAACGACCCATCGCCCAGGCGCGCAGCTATGCCCAATCCTTCACCAGCATCTTTGGCAGCGATGTCCCGCCGTCTTATATCGACCTGGGCAACTTCGTGCAGCTCCTGAAGCGCAATATCAACGATGGTCAGGTGTCTCGAGCGGCCGACCAGGTGCTGGCGGCTCTGGAACAGGCGGTGATCGCCGAAAAGCATGGGCCGGGCAAACCAGGCGCTAGCGGGATTTCGATTTACTTCCCCAATACCCAGCTTTTCCGCAACCCCGCCAGCGGGCCCGAATCTTACACAGTAGCGGCCGACCGTTTTGCCCGTCAATCGCTTTGGGATGATTTCCTGGTCTTTCACTACACCGGCCGCGATTTCGAGGCCGGAGCTGTCGCCCCCGCGCTGCCGCGCAGCGGCGACCGGGTGCGCGCCCCGGTATCCGGTCGGGTCGAAGTTTCTTCGATCACGCTTTCCGCTCAAATCGCAGCCCCTGGACAACCGGTGACCCTGAGCGCAGATATCCAGGGGGACAACATCGGCTACATCAAGCTGTTCGTCGGTTTTTACGATGAAGCCTCGAATTCGATCTTCATCGCCGATGCAGATTACCTGGAAAGCCCCGAGACGCGCGAAATTGGCGGCGTGTATTACCCCGATTGGGGCAAAGGCGACTTCACGCTCACCTTCGAGTGGGAGCCAGTAGTGTTTGCGATCAACGATGGTAAAAAGTCGGCTGTAGCCTTGTTCTCACCCCAGGACTACGGAGTTTCGCCCGAGCAGGCGACTTACACCGTTGACGGGCTATACACCTTTGCGGACAGCGGCGAGACCATCCACGCACGGCTGTATTTTCGCGACCAACAACTGCGCCAGGTGTTCGGCATCGCCGGCGAGGGTGCAACGGGCGCGCCGCGCGAGATCATCCCACAAACTGGAGACGCCTTCACCATCCTGGAAAAGTGGATGGACCTGGATCAGGATGGCAACGTGGTGCGCACCGCATTTCAAGAGGGAGAAACCCTGACTTTCGGCGACCAGATGTTCACCTGGAAGGATCTGGACGCAGCCGCAGGCGTGTACATCATCGGTTTCATCGTCGAGGATCTGGACGGCAACCCATATCCAGTTTTCACCCAGGTAACCGTGCAATAGTCAGGGGCGCGCCGGCAGCCTGCTCTAGGGCTTGCAGCCATTCGGTGCGGAACAGCAACGGTAAGCGGCTTTTCTCTTCTCCGGTGAAAGCGATCAGGTGGGCCGGACAGCCCATAGCGCAATCGCTGGCGCCGAAACCTGACAACGGTACACTGCTTCCAGGCAGCCGGGCCAGCGCCTGGCTCCATAAGCACTCCAGGCGCGCCACATCGGTGGTCTGGGGTGACGCCAGGTAGGCGAAAGCGCGCACCTGGGCAGCGCAGCGCAGGTAATCAATATGCCAGCGCAGTGTACGTGCGCCGCCCGATTGCAAGTGGCGGCCAAGACGAGCTTTCAGACCTCCGGAGCCCTGGGCGCTGCCCGCGTAAAACATTACTCCGGCGGAAAAGTTCGCCTGGCCTGAACTGCCAACCGTCAGGCAGACCTCTTCGGGCAGGTAGAGTTCCAGTAGATAGGCACCGGGCGAGGCAGGTAGATCAATCATCTCGGTGGATTATCGCTCAACACCCGTCCCACGAAGTCGAGCTGATGGGCGATATACATCAACTCGCCGCGCTCGATCTGGGCGTGGCGCTCGGCGACCCAGCGCTCGAATCTCATGCGATCCAGTTCTGGATGCCCGGCCAGCGCCTGATGAATCGTATGGACGATGAAATGTAAAAAATACGCTTCATCTTTGGGATAACCGCGTAAGCCCGGGAAGACGACCCAATCCGAGGCGCCCGCAGCGATGATCTCCACTCCGGCGGCCCGGAGATAGCCAAAAAGATGCCGACCGGAGCGGCTATCCCCTGAGGGTTTTCCGTTGACCAGGCGCTCGTCCATCGAGCGGTGATACAGACTTTGGATCAACTCATCCAGGTCGGGATCCAGCGCCGGCTCGAGCAATGTCGCGCCGTCGAAGTTGAGCGTAAAGTAAAACAGCCCTCCCGGCGCGCTCAGACGCAACAGGCGCGGCAGTAGAGAGGGGATGTCCATCAAGTCCAAAAAAGCATGGGCGACCAGCAGCCCCCAGGATTGGCGCCCGCTGTGCTGAGCGATGAAATCCTGCAGATCGATCGCCTGTAAATGCAGCGACACCTGAAGACCTTGGCCCGAAAAAACCAGCCTGTCGGGCGATTCGATCTGACATGAATACCCCTGGCGCGAGGCCCAAAGCGGCAGTTGTTGGTGAGCGCTGGCGATGTTCTCCTGCTGTAGGTCCAGAGCGGTATAGTCAGCATATGTGAGCAGACCCCAGGCAAGCATCCGCTCGAACATTGCGCCGGTACCTGCGCCGACCTCCAGGACGCGCAAGGGGGCGTCGGCGGTTGCGGGCGGCAATGCTCGCAAGAGCGCCTCCCATACATGCCGGTTCAGGGCGCGGTCGTCCACACTCTTCTTGGCCGAAAGATAGCGGGTGAAGGAATAATTCTGGGGTTCAGACATTCTCATGTCTCTGTCTGGCGTATTCGTTGATCTGGGATTGTAGAAAGCCGCGTATCTGCCCGGCGGTCTGGTTCCAGGTGGGTTGCGCCTGGTAACGGCGGCGGGCGGCCAGGCTCATCTCGCGCAGCCGTAAGCGATCCCGGGACAGGCCAACCAGGTGTTCAGCCAGCGCCTGGGAGGCTTGGGGCGGAATCAGATAACCATCTATCTCGTGAGTGATGATTTCGCCTGCCGCGCCTGCGGTGGCACCGATCGCCGGCAAGCCGAAACCCATACCCTCCAGATAGACAATCCCATAGCCCTCATACGAAGAAGGTACCACCAGCACCTGGTGAGAGCGCAGCAGGTCGACAAGTTCCTCCTGGCTCAGCGCGCCGAGCAACCGCACCCGACCCGCCAGACCTGCCTGGTCGATCTGGCGCCGGATGGCCTGCGCATAGATCGGATCAACCGCCTGACTACCGACAACGCTCAACTCGCAGGCGTCTTCGGGGATGTGTTGAAGCGCATCCAGAAGCGTATGCAGACCTTTGCGCGGGATCAGATTTCCCACAAACAAGAGCCGCAGCGCGCCCGGCTCGACGGCGCGCTGCGCGATTTCGGCTTCGGTGATGGTCGGCGCAATATGATCGCCCGCCGGATAAGCCACAACGTAAGGTCGGTCAACCAGTTTTGGATCAAGCCGGTGAACCGCCTGGCGCGTCGTCTGACTGTTGAAGATGTATCCATCCACGCTGTGCAAATAAGAACTTTCGACCCGGCGGTAAAGACGGTTTTGCCAGGCCGGGCGAAACTCGCTGCAGCGCAGGTGGTGGACAATCGAAAACACCGGGTAGGGCAGCGCAGATTTCAAGCGTCGGTTCAATCCGAACAACGATGGATGGTTTAGCTCGTCCTGCAGCAAGACATCGAAGTCGCTCTTTACAAGACGACGGCGAAGCGCCTCAGAAAAGTTGTCCAGTAGATGTCTGGCGTAGCCACGCCAAGGTAGGGAGATCACCTGCACCTGGTCGCCCTGACGCCGCAGGTATTCCACCAGCTTACGGTCATACAAATAGCCGCCGGATATCGTCTCCAGGCTACCGTAAATGATCAGTCCAAATCGCATCTCCGCGCCGTCTCACCAGATCAGCGTTCCAGCCGATAGGCAGCCCAGGCAATGTCATTCTCCCAGAGTTTGACTTTCACCACCTGGATGTTCGGCGCCTGAATCTGCGCGCTGAGCGCCTGGCATAGAATGCGGCTGAAATGTTCGATGCTGGGGTTCAGGCCGGCAAATTCCAGCTGGTCGTTGAGGATGCGATCCCGATAGCGCGTCACCTGTTCATCGAGCAGCCGCTCGATCTCGACGATATCCACCAGATAGCCGTGTTGATCCAGACTATTTCCCTGAAGTTGAAGCTCAAGCTGATAATGATGAGAATGCAGGTCGTTCTCCGGCCCCCAATCCCCGCCGATCAGGTAGTGCTGGGCGATAAAATCGCACTTGACTGCAACGGTGTACATTCTGCCTCCTTCTCAAAAATCAGCGCCAGATATCTGGTCCAGCCGCGTGCCACACAAACTTGCAGCGCCGCGCCGCCGGAAAGGTTCTCCCAGTAAGCCCAGGGCAGCGGCGCTTGCGTCAACCAGGCCACAGCGCGCAGCAAAGCCGGATGGAATGAACGCAGATAGGGACTCAGGTCCGTCGCCTCTACCAACCGAAAGCCGGCGCGTTGCGCCATCTCTTGGATCATCTCCAAAGTTATCAGAGTTTGGATGTGCCAGTTGCGCTGGAAGCGCTTCAACCAGCGCGCAGCGCGCCTGTCATGCATAACCCCGGCCTCGGCCAGGAAGTCGTCGCAGATCACCAGACGCCCACCCTGGAAAAGCTGGGGATTGACCTGCTGGAAGAAGCGTAGCCCATCTGGGGCGTGGACGAAAGACTCGATGGCATAGGCGGCGTTGACCGGACCGAGAGGCGACAAAGACATAAAATCGGCCAGCAGGAATTGACAGCGCGCCTCCAACCCCATACGGTGAGCGCGCCCGGCTGCGTATGCTCGCTGCACAGCGCTGTTGGTAACTCCGATGACCGAGATATCCAAACGCTCCGCCAGCCAGGTGGCGGTGCCGCCTACGCCGCAGCCCAGATCGAGCAGGGCCGGGGGCGACTGGAGCGAGAGCGAGGGCCGGATGGCTTGCAACACCCAACGATTGAGATATTCAAAGGCTTGTTGGGCGGTTTGTACCCCTGGAGCCCATATCTGCCGGTGAATGGCAGCCGTATCGCCGCTGCCGCCAAAACGCAAAAAGCGCCGCGTATTGGCGTTGTAATACGTGGCAACCTGCAGCGTGGGGGGAAGATGAACGCGATTCACGAGTAGGTCAGCACCACCTGAATGGCGCTTTCAGGGTTTTGATCGATCAACTGGTAAGCCTGGGCTGCGTCCCGCACCCCAAAGCGATGGGTGATCCAACGCGCCGGGCGCACGCGGCGTAACATCTCCCAGGCGACGGCAAAGCGGCGCGCCTTGTTCCAGCGCCCACTCAACTCCGGCGCCAGAGTGCTCACCTGGCTGCTGATCAGGCGGATGCGGCTGCGATGAAAGCGCCCCCCCAAATCCAGGCTGGCGCGCTTCTGGCCATACCACGAGCCGATGATCACACGCCCGTCGAAGCCGGTCAGGGCAATAGCCTGATCCAAAGCGGCTGGCGAGCCGCTCAGTTCATAGCACAGATCGGCGCCTTGGGGCAGCAATTCTTGTAGCTTCTCCTGGGTTTGGGGATCGGCGGGATCCAGGCTGGCGTGCACCCCCAGCGCCAATGAGGCCTGGCGGCGCAACTCATAACGATCTAGAGTGACCAGGCGCTCCACAGGAAACTGCGTCAACAAGGCAGCAGTCAGCAGACCAACAATGCCCTGTCCCAAGATCGCCACCCGCTCGCCGACGAGAGGCCGCCCGTCCATCACCAGATTGACCGCCGTCTCCATGTTCGGCAAGAAGACTGCATTCTGCGGATCGAGGTCGTCCGGCAGCGGCATCAGGCTGACGACCGGGGCGATGAAGTGGCTCTCATGGGGGTGAAAGGCAAAGACCAGGCGTCCCAACCAGTGGGGATCCGCCTGACGCCCAACAGCGATCACCTTCCCGACGGCTGAGTAACCATATTTGAGCGGATAACCAAACTGGCCTTGCAGGCTGACAATGCTTTCGTCCAACGCCATTTCCTGGGGAAACAATCCCTGGTAGATCAGGTTCTCCGTCCCAGGGCTAATCGCAGAGTACAGCGTCTGAACCAGAGCCTCGGTCGGCCCAGGCGGCTCCGGCAGAGGCCTCTCACGGACTTCGACGGTCTTAGGCGCCGTAAAATAAACCGAGAGACAGGTGATCACACGCAGGAGTATAACTCAAAATGACCAATTTGACTTTGGAGAAGGGGTATGCCTCAGCGCAGGCGGCCAAAGATCAAGATATCCTCACCCAATTGCTCGAACTGTGGCTCTTTCAGTCGAGGCGGCGCTGACAGGCTGCCTTCTATGGCCGATAACCCACCCAAAAATACCGGCGCAATGGTCACCGCAACCCAGTCGGCCAGCCCCTGAGACAGAAAAGCCGTGATCACCTGAGCGCCGCCCTCCACCATTAAACTATTGACGCCGTTTTCGGCCAGAACACTTAGCAACGCCGTCAGGGAGACGCGCCCCTGGCTATCTGCGGGCAGCAGCAAGAGGCGGGCGCCGGCACCCTGCAGAGCAGCCCTTTTCTCCGGTTCAGCGGCGGGCGTCGTGGCAATCCAAACTGGCAGGTTGGCGCGTTGCAACAGCCTGGATTCGAGGGGCATGCGCAAACGGCTATCCAGCACCACCGGCTGCGGATTTCGACCCTGGACATGGCGCACGCTGAGCTGCGGATCATCGGCGATCACCGTGCCCACGCCGACCAGGATGGCGTCGTGCGCCGCGCGCAACCTGTGGGTCAGGCGGCTGGATTGCGGGCCGCTCAACGCAGTTGGCCGGCCGCGTTCAACGGTCAGGCGACCGTCCAGGCTTTGGGCAAAGCACAGGCCCACCAGCGGTCGCCCGGTTTCCTGGCGATGCTGACTGGCCTGCTGCAGCCAGTTATCATACAGAGGCATTCTGGTTGCGAACCGCAGGCAGGGGCATAAGACCCAGGTTCAGCATGTGGTTCATGCGGGTGACCTTCGTGAACAGATATTGGGCGTTCTCGTCGTAAACCGTCGGTTCGACCGGCACCCGCTCTGTCACGGCGATTCCCAGTTGGCGCAGTGTCTCAATCTTATGCGGGTTGTTGGTGATCAGGCGAATCGAGCGCGTTCCAAGATCTTCCAGAATGCGCGCGGCAACAGTATAGTCCCGTTCGTCTGCCTGATGCCCCAGCAACAAGTTGGCTTCGACCGTGTCGTAGCCCTCATCTTGCAGGTTATAGGCGCGCAGCTTATCCAACAAACCAATCCCGCGCCCCTCCTGCCGCAGGTAGATCAAGACCCCTTCGCCTGCCGCGGCAATCTGTTGCATGGCAAAATGGAGTTGCTCACCGCAATCGCAGCGGCGTGAACCCAGCACGTCTCCGGTGAAACATTCGGAATGCAGGCGTACCAGGACATCCGACTTGCCGGCCACCTCCCCCAGCACAAGCGCCAGGTGCTCCTTATCGTCGTGGTTATTGTGATACAAATACAGATGGAACTCCGCCTCATCGGTAGGGATGCGTGCAGAGACCATCCTTGCTACAGTCAATGGTTCCATTTGTGGATCTCCAAACCCTGAATACCTAATTTTACTTGCGCCCTTCCAGGTACAGGCAGACGATCAGGGCGACTTCGATCAGCTTGGTGACTACGGCGATCGGATTGGTCACGTCGAATCGGGTAATGAACGCCCAGGCCAGGATGGTGATTGCGGTGTAGCCGATCAAAGCCCAGCGGGTGTAGCCTTGAAATTGGCGCAGTTGCGGCAGATACAGTGCCGTCACCAGCCCCAGGTAACCGATGCCATTCAGGATGAACATCGTCAGGCCGTTGGGGATGCCCAAAGCCAGGTGGATGACCGCCGTTGCTGCCGTGAGCAAAACAATCGCGATCTGCAGCGTTCCAAATTGCGTGGTCCTCATTGCGTCGTCCTCCTCTATCTAATCTATCTGGTTCTTAGATGTGCGACCTGCCCAAAGGTGTCAATCCCCTGCCGGAGAAGGTTGCGGATGAATGACCGAGCGCGGCAGGACATAGGATTTGCGAATCATCGAAGCTCCCCACCCCAGGCCGATCAAACCCAAGCCGGTATCTCGCACTCGGATCCACAGGCTCATCGCCAGACCAATTGCTGGGTCGAAGCCCATAGCTTGCAACATGAGCGCCTGTCCCATCTCCAGAGCGCCCAGACCGCCAGGGATGGGGGTCAAGAAAGCCAGCCGTGAAGCCGTTAGAGCAGCCACCACCTGCCAAAGATTCAATGGTGCGCCCAGCACCCACAGGGCCAACCAAAATTCCACCAAAGAAAACAGCCAGATCGCTCCAGAAACACCCACGATCCCCAAAATTTGCAGCGGCTGACGGCGGAACAGGGAATGGATCTGTGCTTCGGCGCCTTCGATCACTTCCTGGATCGCCTGAATTCTTCTGTAGGCGTTGGATTCCAGTGATAGACGTCTGGAAATGAGCCCGAGGAGCCAGGACAGCGGCTGATGCCCATTCCACAGCAAAATCAAATAGACCAAAGGCAAGAGCATCATCCCGCCGGCCGCCAGCGTCCCTGCGCCAGGCGACAGGCTGATGAAAAGCTGCTCACTCAGGATGACCAGGATACCCAAAACCAGGAAAGTAAAATTCGCCATCAACTCGAACAGTTTGTCCAGCGCCACCGAAGCAACGGCCGAGGCAACCGGAACGGCGTGACGGCTGGTCACCGCGTACACCTGAAGCGGTTCGCCGCCGAATTGGGTTCCAGGAGTGAAATAACTGATGGCGAAAGCTGCCATGCGATAGCGAAAGATAGTCCAATAAGGCAGCCGATGGCCCTGGGCGCGCAGCGCCAGCCACCAACGGCCGCTGAAAACGAGCATCGCCAGAGCGTTGAAGGCTACCAGGATGGCTAAGGACCAGGGGCTGATCGAGGTCAAAACGGCCCAAATCTCGCCGAGCGGCGCGCGGCGCAACAGCCACATGAACAACACAGCCAGCGCAGGCCAGATCAACCAGCGGAGGAAGCGCCGTCTTTTCATTCGACAGCGCTCCTTGACCGTCTCTGTCCCGCGTAATGGTGGTAAAGATAATCTTCCGGCGTCCACAGTGAAAACGCGCCGCTACCCATGTACAGGATCAGGG
The DNA here is from genome assembly GCA_964503145.1 of uncultured Anaerolinea sp. Classification (GTDB taxonomy): domain Bacteria; phylum Chloroflexota; class Anaerolineae; order Anaerolineales; family UBA4823; genus RBG-16-57-11. Next base: position 341,261 of record CAZCYV010000002.1, read on the forward strand.
TATATACGACCCCGAGCAGGATTTGCATTGGGGTCAACGGGCTGAGCATCTGCGCCAGCCCCAGCGCCAGCAGCGCTGCGATAGAGGCAACGCGAGGCAACATCCCCAGGACGAGCATCCCTACGGCGAGCCAATTGAGCAGGCCGATCAGCCCAAAGACAGGCGATGCGGTCGGTAGCGCAGCCAGCCAGCGCATGAAATAGCCGACGTTGAGCGCCAGGATGAGCAGGCGCAGACCGAGCGGCAACCACTTCGAGATTCCGGTTTGCCAGCCGCGCCGGCGACCTGGGCCATCCCGGAGCACACCGCTGACGTACAGCCAATCACGCCAAAAGCCCAACAGCAACGGCGCGCCGAACAGGGCGGCGGCGATGTGAATGCCCGGCGGCGTCATGATCGGCCAGAGCGCCACTGCCAGAAAGCCCATCTGCAAACCGGCGAACACTCGACGGTTGAAGCTGGGCGGCATAGGGTAAACCGGCTTGCCCAGGCGACGGCGCAGCCACTCGCCAGCGATGAACAAATATCGCGCGGAACCAACCAACAGATACCATAGCGGCGCCTGGCCATACAGCACGACCAGGACGCTGGCTGCCAGCACGCCCAGCCCGTCGAAGCTCATATCCAGCACATTGCCCAGGCGCGTGGCGCGATGAGTGACCCGGGCGACATAGCCATCGAAAAAGTCCGCCGCGTCCGACAGAGTGTACAGGATGCCGGGGATCCAGGCCAACCAGCCCTCTGGGCGCGGCAACAGGATGAAGCCCATCATCCCTGCCACCAGCACGCCGCGCAGCAGCGTCAGGCGGTTCCCCCAGCCCAGATCGGGGAGCAGGCGCTGTTCGCCTTCACGATAGTTAGCGTCCAGGTTTTGCCACAACACGCGCAGCAAATACCCAACTACCAAAACCGGCAGCGCCAACCAGCGCAACGCCAGATCGGGCCGCCAGCTCAGGCTCAACAGCGCAAAGCCGCCGCCCAGGAAGAGCAGGCAGAAACCGGCAAAGGCCGCCCATTCCAGGCGCAGCTTTTGCAGTTGCGGGTTCTGCAATGCCGATTGTCGTTCTAGTGCTTCGAGAGCCATAACGGATGAAATTCTACCATAGTGGATGATTACTATTATAAATATACGATAAATGGCAGGGTTTGGATTGCCCTACCCTCCCCCTCAACGCGCGGATTATTAGAGGTCGCGTTGGCCGAAGCGGCGCAAAGCCAGCATGAAGGTGGCGAGCATGTAGATCACCGCAAAGATAATCATTGCCGTGCTGGGGTAGGCGCGGGTGGTGAAGGGCGAAACCCCCAGGGCGGTTACCAGCGGCGATTGAAGCTCATGCGCGGCGCGCTTCCATAAGGCCTCGCTGGGCATCATCAAGCTGGTGATGATGCCGATATTGAGGGCGATCTGGCTGGCGGAAGGATTGGTGAAGAAAGAGCCAATCTGCTCGATCCAGCCGCCGATGAAGGCGACGCCGTAAAGCCCAAAAACCAGGACACCGTTCGCCAGTGTGGAAAGGTAAGCGCCGCCCATCAGCGAAACGCTGAGCAAGATCAAAGCATTGAGCCAGATCAGCGCCAGGCCGTTCAGCGGATGGGGCGCCATATAACCTGAACGCAGGTACACAACTCCCATCACGCCGCCGCCCATAAGCAGCAAATACAGGCTGATCATGACGGCGAAGCCGAGCCACTTGCCCAGCACGATCTCCCAGCGCCGCACCGGCTTGGACACCAGGGTATGGATGGTGCCTGAAGCGATCTCGCCGGAAAGGGTATCCACCGAGGTCAAGACGGTCATCATGGCCGTGAGGAAATTCACCACATACATGCCGGCCATGAGCAAAAAGTTGCGCATCTGATTCAGCTCCAACATGCGCATGGTTCCAATTTCTTTCTCTACCTCGCGCATGATGAAGTGAAAGCCCAGACCGTACACCGTCAGAAAGAGCAGGCCCAAGAGCAGCGCTGCCAGCAAGATCCTGCGCCGCGAGGCTTCTCGAAAACTCAAACGGGCGATAGTCAGGGTGCTCATAAGCCGCCATCCGTGCCGACGATCTGAATGAAAAGGTCTTCCAGGGACATGTGCTCAGGGCGCAGCGCGTAAACATCCACGCCTTGCTGAACCAGGTAACGGTTGACCTGTGGAAGATCGGCTTCACCTTCCAGAGTCAGCGAGAGATGCTCGCCGTCGGCGCGAACGTTGCGGCTCCAGCGGGCCAGGCCCTCGATCACCTCTGGACGCAGATTACGGGCGCGCACATCCACGCTCAGTTCGCCCTCCACCAACGACTGGAGCGGACTGACGCGAATGACCTCGCCATGCTTGATGAAGGCCACCCGGTCACAGGTGATTTCGACCTCGCTCAGCAGGTGCGAGTTCAGAAAAACGGTCGTCCCCTGGCTGCGCAGTTCGCGGATGATATCCCGCACCAGGCGGCGGCCCACCGGATCCAGGCCAGAGGTTGGCTCATCCAGAATGACCAGCTCAGGCTGATTAAGCAGCGCCTGCGCCAGGCCGATGCGTTGCAACATGCCCTTGGAATACTCGCGCAGCTTTTTGTCCGCGTGAGGCGTCAGACCAACCAGGTCGAGCAATTCGGCAATGCGGCGGCGGGCTTGCTGCCGGCTCATTTTGTAAAGCTCGGCGTGCAGCGCTAGGAACTCCCAGCCCTTGAGCCAATCGTGGAAACGAAAGTGCTCCGGCAGGAAACCCACCCGGCCGCGCACCTGCGGATCATCCAGGGGCCTACCCAGTAGCATGGCTTCGCCGCTGGTTGGAAAGACCAGGTTGAGCAGCATCTTGACCGAAGTGGTCTTGCCCGCCCCATTTGGCCCCAGGAAGCCGAACACCTCGCCGCGGGGCACGCTCAAGGTCAGATTGCCGACCGCCACCTTATTGCCAAAGACTTTGCGCAGGCCGCGGGTTTCAATCGCCAAGGAAGATGAAGAGAGGCTCATCAGTTCACTTCAGAATAACGCACGTGTACAGGCAGATCGTCCATCTGCCTGTACACGTTATACCCGAAGCGGGTTACTTTGTCTACTACTTCAGCGAAGCGGCAATTTGCAGGGCATCATCCGCCTTGCCCGGGCCGCCCAGGGCGTACACAACGCCGTCCTTGACCCACAAGAGCAGGTACGCTCGCTGGCCTTCCTCGAAGTGTTCGATCAGTGTGCCGGTGACGCCATCCACCTGCACCTCTTTGTAGTCAGCGCCATAACGCGGCACGGGGATGACGAAGGTGCTCGTCCAATCCACATTGCTGGAGAAGCGCGCGGCTTCTTCGGCCGTCATGCCCAGCACCTGCAGGTAAATCTCGCCCATCTGCGTCACGTTCAGATCGGGCGGCGCGTCGACGGAGGGGCTGGGTATCTGGAAGAAGGAGGTGCAGTCGGGGATATCCGTCTCCGACGGGCTATCCGGATCATTCATTGGGCGCTCGTCCATTCGACAATCGCCATACAGGGCGACCACACCCGACGGCACTTCCAGCTTGATCACCGCGCCATCCAGGCTATCGGGGAGCGAAATATCCGCCCGATTCATCTCCTGCATCACCGCGCGCATCAACTCCAGATCGAGGGTGAAGGTGATCTTACCGCCGGGCTGGATGAAGAGGCGCCGTTCCCCTTCCAGCGCGCCGGGCAGTCGCACCGGCATACCCAACCGGGCGCTGGCCTCTTCGGCGCTAGAGACCTCTTGCCGCTCGCCGCCCTGCTCCACTTGGACGTTCTCAGAGAAAAGCCCTTCCAGGCGCGTGGATTGCCGCATCTCGCCGGCCAGCCGCTCGGTGTCCACCGGCACGACCTGCACCTGTTCGACGCGGAACAATCTTAGAAAGCTGTTGGCGACCGCCCGCACGGACGGGAACGCCAGGGAGATCGCCAGAACGACGATCAGCGCCAAGCCCGCCCAGGCCGGGCGGGAGATGCGTGAGGTGAGTTTCGTTCTCATCGTGATTGGCTCCTTTTCTCCTGCCAGCCGCGCCTCCAGTCGGGAGCGGGCCACAGGGACAGACAATATCTCTGAAGCTGACGATTGCAGGCTGGCGAGATGATCGCCGACCTGCCGGGTTCGCGCCAGGGCCGCCCGGGCGGCGGACTGGCACTGTGCGCACTCCGCCAGATGGGTTTCTGCTTGCTGCAGCGCTTCGGCTTCCAACTGGCGGTCATGGTAAGCCTGAATTTCTCCTGGGCTGAGATGCATTTCAGCCTCCTTCCGTCATTCTGAGAGCTTGCGGTAAGCCCGCTCGAATTCCACTTCCGCCCGGGCCAGCAACACGCCCACCGAGGCGGGAGAAATGTCCAACGCCGCGGCGATCTCGGCGTACGACATGCCGGAATGGCGCAGGATGAGCATCTGCGCCGAGCGGGGCTTGATGCGGCTCAAGGCCGTTCGCACCCTCTGCCGTTCCTGGGATCGCTCGACCACCAACGCCGGATCAGCGGGGTCATCTGCCTGCAGCGTCATTTGCCCCGCCTGCTCTTCGTAGCGCCGCCGGCGACTGCGGGCGCGCAGGGCATTGAGCGCCTGGTTGGTCGCTACCCGATACAACCAGCCGCCCAAGCGCTGTGTGTCGGCCGGCGGACGATGGTAGAGCTTTACGAAGGTCTCCAGCGCCTGGTCTTCGGCATCATCCCAATCGCCGAGGATCGAATACAGCACGCGGCACAGCCGCTCCCAATGCTGCTGGAACAGCGCCTCGAAAGCGGCGTTTTCGCTTCCCGCCCGGCTCGCCGGGCTCGATCTGCGGGATAAGGTCATGGGTGTCGCCAATTCCTGCACTGCGCCTCCTGATCATAAGATAAACACCACTGGCGGCGCAGTTGTGACAGCAATTTGCTCCTGAAGGATATTATAATGTGCGCTAACATCCCCGACGATAAGTGGAGACGCCCATGACCCTCGATCTGTTCACCATCCGCGAGCAGTTCCCCGCGCTGCGCCGCCCGGCAATCTTTCTCGATAACCCCGGCGGCACGCAAATTGCCCAGAAATCCCTCGAACGCATGACGGCCTACCTGACGCTGCACAACGCCAACCACGGCGGCGCCTTTGCCACGAGCATCGAATCGGACGCGGTGCTGGAGGAAGCCCACCGGGCGATGGCCGACCTGCTCAACGCCGCCCGCCCGCAGGAGATCGTCTTTGGCAATAACATGACCAGCCTGACGCTGCACATCAGCCGCTCGATCGCCCGGACCTGGAATCCCGGCGACGAGATCGTGGTCACCCGGCTGGATCATGACGCCAACATCACCCCCTGGGTGCTGGCGGCGCAGGACCGCGGCGTCCACGTTCGCTGGGTGGATTTCCAACCGCAGGACGGCACGCTCGACCTGCAGGATTTTCAGCGGGCGCTGGAAAACCGGCCGCGCCTGGTGGCCGTTGGTTATGCCTCCAACGCGCTGGGGACGATCAACCCGGTGGCGAAGCTGGTGCAGATGGCGCACGCCGCCGGCGCGCTGGTGTACATCGACGCGGTGCAGTACGCCCCGCATGGGCCGATCGACGTGCAGGAATTGGGCTGCGACTTCCTGGTATGCTCATCCTACAAGTTCTTCGGACCGCACGCCGGCATCCTGTACGGGCGCTACGAGCTGCTGGACGAGCTGATGGCCTATAAAGTGCGCCCGGCGCCGAATGATCCGCCGGGCAAGTTCGAGACCGGCACGCAGAACCACGAGGGCATCGCCGGGGTGCTGGGGGCGGTGGAGTATCTGGAATGGGTGGGGGCGCTTTTCGGCAGGCGCTACGAGACAGACTACGCCGAGCGTTATCAGGGGCGGCGGCTGCGGCTGAAACAGGCTCTGACCGCCATCCGCGCCTATGAGTTCGAGATCAGCCGCGCCATGCTGGACATGCTGGAGGAGACGCCAGGGGTGCGGATCTACGGCCTGACCGACCCACGCCGCCTGGAAGAGCGCGTGCCGACCTTCTCTTTCAACCTGAAAGGCTGGCATCCGCGCCGGCTGGCCGAGCGGCTGGCGCGCGAAGGCATCTATGTCTGGGATGGCAACTACTACGCCCTGGCGGTCACCGAGCGGCTGGGGTTAGAAGAGAGCGGCGGGATGGTGCGCGCCGGCCCGGTGCATTACAACACGGTGGAAGAGGTCGAGCGGTTTGGGGAGGCGCTGGGAAAGATCGTGGCAAACGCGGGTTGACCGGCAAAACCAGCCGCGCGCCAAGCGGAGCGACGCCAGTTTAGGTTATAAGCTCTGTTCTTCCGGCAATCGATACCCTTCTGAGATGCCCTTGACTGCGGCTGCGCTTCGGGCTGCATTCTAATCATAGCGACTTTCATGGCCGCGTCAATCTGCATCGCGGCGAAAAAATCTCGGCTTCTAAGGCAGATGCCCGAAGATAAGCGTGTAAAGCAGACAGCGCAGAGCGTTCGGTTAGCGGCCGCCAGGGAGGCAACCCATGCAGGCGCATATGCGTTATCGCGGCGCTGCGCGGTTGAGTTTCAGCGCCTCGGAGAGGGGCACATTCGGGTAGAATTGAGGACATGACGAACGACAACTTTCCGAAGAGCGTCCTGGCAATCGGCGCACACCCTGACGATCTGGAATGGCTATGTGGAGGCACGCTGGCGAAATTCGCCCGCCTGGGTGTAAGAGTCTCTATGGCCGTTGCAACAGATGGATCGGCTGGTCATCAGGTCATCCCGCCCAAGGAACTGGCTGAGATCAGACAAGCCGAGGCGCGTAAGTCAGCCGCCGTCATCGGGGCAGACTTCTACTGGCTGGGATATCGTGACGAGACGATCTGCGATGACATTGAGACGCGGCTGGTCTTTGCAGAGTTGATCCGCAAAGCCAAGCCCGACCTGATCATCACCCATACCCCCATGGACTACCATCCCGATCACCGCGTGGTCAGCCGCCTGGTCTTCGACGCCTCATTCACCTCCGGTCTGAAGAACATCCACACCGAGACGCCCTTCCACCCCGGTGTGCAGCCCATCGCATATCTGGATACGATCACCGGCGCAAATTTCATCCCTACCGATTTCGTCGATATCAGCGACACCTGGGGGATCAAGGTGCAGATGCTCTCAAGTTTTCAAACCCAGATCCGTTGGCTGAGAGATCACGACAATGTGGATTTTTTCGACATGATCGAAACGCAGGCCAAGGCGCGCGGCTATCAATGCGGCGTGGCTTATGCCGAGGCTTTTACCTTTGAAAATGTCTGGCCGCGCTCGCGGGCCTATCGCCTTCTACCGTAGTTCGTCCCTGGTGTAGCCAGGTGCAGTATCACCCAACGCTGGCGATGATCCGCCTCACATCCTCCGCAAAGCGCCGGATGAAGCTCTGGACGTACTCCTGCACATCCAGCGATGCATCCTGGATCAGCGGGGTCAGGTCCATGCCGGTCGCCATGCCTTGCATCACGTCCACGGCGTGGGAGGCGAAGTAGGTGGCGTTGGCCTTGCGCCGCCCCATCGTCGCCAGATCGTAGCGCTTGCCGCCGGCGATCTGCGAATCGAACACCCCCAGCAGCGCCATCTGCAGGTTCTCGTGGGGGGTGGTGTCGAAGACCACCTTGTCCTCGTCCAGCATCCACCCCAGGTCGCGCCACACCTCGCAGCCCAGCAGCCGCGGCGGGCGCTCAGCTTGCGGCAGGCCGCGGATCGCCTCGATGACGCGCAGCGCCACCGCCACATGGGTGGGGTGTTTGTCCGCCAGGTTGTGGGTGTACACCACTTGCGGGCGCGCCAGGCGCAGCAGCATCTGCAGATCGGCGATGGGATCTTTCTGCGCCGGATCCTTGATCACCCCGCTGGGGTAATCCAGTAGCGCCTGCGCCGCATATTCGCCCACCACGGCGGCCTTCTTCTGCTCCACCACCCGCACGGCGCGCATCTGCTCGTCGGTGTAGTCTTTATACAGGTCATCGCGCGGCGACCCAGCCCCGTCTGTGACCACAACACCGGTGAACCATTTGTCCGGCCGCTGAAAACAGGCCAGGATACCCTCGATGGCCATGATCTCGATATCGTCCTGATGGGCGGCGATGGCCATGTGCGTGGTGCGCGCCAGGGCCTGCTCGGCCGGCAGGCCATCCGGTACAAAAAGCTGTGCGTGTTGGCGTTTAAACATTGGTCAACCCTTTCTTGGTTTCCCAGGCGCATGCACTGACGATTGCGCCTGGGCAAAGATGAGGCTCTAAATCTCCGGCAGGCTGGCTGCGGCGACCGCCTGCCCCAGGCGGCGGCTCAGCTCGTCCGGTAAATGAATCCTGATCTTCGGCGCCAGTTCGGGGAATTCCTGGCGCAGCACATTCTGCGCACCGTGCAGGATCAACGGCCCGCCCGCGCCGGAGGTCACCCGCCCCAGGATCAGTACATGCTCCAGCTCGTAGAAGCTGGCGTAATGGGCGATGGCGTAGCCCAGATAGACGCCGATGGTCTGCCAGATCTGCGCCGCGCCGGCCTCCCCGGCTTCCAGCCGCTCCTGCACGAACTTAAGCTTGCCCGCCAGCGATAGCTCCGCCGGGATGGCGATGTTTACTCTGGGCGCCAGGCGGAAGACGCACTGCTGTGACAGGTACAGCGCCCCCACGCCGCGGTCCCCCGACCACTCATCCATCGGGGCCTGGGGATAATAATCGATCGGCGCAAAGGCCAGCTCGTTTAACCAGTTGGTGATATCCCCATGCGGGGTGACGTAACCCGCCGCCAGGCTCGACCCCATAGCGATGCCCAGCACGGCGTTGACCTCCATCGACATCGAACCTGCCAGCGCCGACACCTCGCCGTCGTTGACGATCTCCAGCGGCACGCCCATCTCCTCTCGGATGCGCAAAAACAGGCGGCGCACCTCATCGAAACGCTCTTTGGGAACGCCGCGGAACAGCGATGCCACCATGGGGCGGTTGTTGATGATCACCCCCGCCGAACTGCCGCCGATGGCGTCCAGGCGCGGCAGCTTTTCTGCCGCCATCTTGAGCATCGCCATGATCTTTTCGTAGTGGTAAGCAGGATCAGACTGGCTGCGCGGATCCCATTCCATCTCATGGGTGAAAACCGCCTCGCCATCGATCACCGCCGACACCTTGATATCCGAAGCGCCCAGGTCGAAGCCGATGCGGCAGCCATCCAGGTGGCGCCCCAGCGATTGCTGGCTCTCCTTCGCCGCCGGCACCTCCTCCGGCTTGCAGTGCACGATGGTGAAAGGCCGCTGGTAAACCTCCTGCCCCATGAAGTGATAGTCGAAGCTGCGCCGGCCGTCTGGGGCGTAGCAGCTTCGCAGATAGTCGGCGATTTCGGCTGGCCCGCCGACGTACACCTTCCAGCCGCCGCGCTGCCAGAGCAAGAACTTCAACATGCGCTCGCTATACTCATTGTTGTACGCCGCCCAAGGGTGATCGGGGGTGAAGACCTGGGTTTCGAACCGTGAGAGCGAGCCATCGGCGCGTTCCAGGCCAAACACCAGCTCCTGGGCGCACCCGCTGGCCTGAATTTCTTCCCAATAAATCCGGTTGTAGCGCGCCGCAGGCGTGAAATCGGCGTCCAGCGGCGGCGGGTGCTTGGGCCGAGAGAGGGTATGCAGGTCCATCGAGGTCATCTTCGCGCTCCAATCATGCAAACGGGATCGTGCTAGATCAGGCCAAGTTCATGTCTCAGGATCAGGCTGGCCGCCCCCAGGATGACTACGTCCTCGCCCAGGCTGGAAGGCATGACCTGGATGCGCGCCGCGAGCGCAGGCAGCACATCCTGTCGCACCCGTTTCTGCATTGGGGAAATGACCCCCTCCCCATACCGGGCCAGCCGACCCGCCAGGACGACATGCTCGACGTTCAAGGCGCCGGCGATCCTGGCCGCGGCGATCCCCAGATAATCGCCGGCTTCGGCGATGAGCTGGCAGACAAAGGGGTCGCCGGCTTGAAAAGCCTGCAGGACGACGTCGCTATTGATTTCCTCCGGCGCGGCGACCAGCCAATTGAGTTGCGACTGCGGTTGTTGGGCGGCGATTTCCCGAGCGCGGCGCACCAGGGTGCGGGTGCTGACCAGCGTCTCCAGGCAGCCCGTGTTGCCGCAGCGGCAGCGCTCGCCGTCGGGAATCATGCGCAGATGGCCGATCTCGCCCGCGCTGTAGTGGTCGCCGTAGAACAACTCTCCATTGAGCACGATGCCCGCGCCCACCCCGCGCCCCGCCTTGATCACCACCAGGTTGTTCAACTTTGCCTGTTTGCTGAAGGTGAACTCGGCCAGCGCGGCGACCTGGCTATCGTTGGCGATGTAGATCGGCATTCGATAACGCTCCTCCAGCAGATCGCCCAGGCGCAGCTCGTGCCAGTCCAGGTTGACAGCAATGCGCACCACCCGTTTCACCGGATCCATCAGGCCGGGCGTGCCAATGCCGATCCCCAGGATTGGCCGATCGGTCAGTCGAAGCAGTTGATCGATCAGCGTAAACACCAGCCCCAGCGCCGCCTCGCCATCCCGCTCCTGGACGGGCAGGCTGAGGCGCTGGATGATCTTCCCGCGCAGGTTGACCACTGCGCCGCGAAAGGCGCTGTTGGCCAGATCGATGCCTATCAGGTGCCGTGCATCGTCGTCCACCCGCAACAAGATGGCCGGCTTTCCGCCGCGCGAGGGCGAGACTCCGGTCTCCACCACCAGGCCATCCTGGATGAAGCGGCCCACCATTTCCGAGACTGTGGTGCGCGTCAGCCCCGTCTGGCGCGCCACGTCCACCCGGCTGATCTCTCCATGCCGATAAATCGTCCGCAGCACCAGGCGGCTGTTGTGCAATTTGGTGGATTCCTGGGTGGATTTTTTCATAATTTGCTTGTATAATATGGAGAGCGGCTATGTTAGTCCAATGGATTTACAAAGTGATTTTATCCCTACATCGCCCTTTCGTCAATCGGCAGTTTAATCGCTGAAAACAAGCTGTATGAGTTCAACGAATGCAAAGGAGGTGATGCGCCCCAGAATTGCCACTCGATCTTAAAGCCTTGTACAACCCATGTCTCACAGACTCTGACCATCAAGGAATGAAGGAGAAGAAAATGAGGAAGTTCACTGTTCTATCTCTGTTCGTCGTGATCGCGATGCTCTTGGGTAGCTGCGCCCAACCCACTCAGGCCCCTGCGCCTGCTGAGACCCAGCCGCCGGCTGCGCCCGCTGAGACCCAGCCGCCTGCGCCTGCCGCCGAGACGGTCACCCTGACCATCGAAAGCTGGCGCAACGACGATCTGCAGATCTGGCAGGACAAGATCATCCCTGCCTTCGAAGCCAAATACCCCAACATCAAAGTGCAATTCACCCCCACCGCCCCGGCTGAGTACAACGGCGTGCTCAACACCAAGCTGGAAGGCGGCACCGCCGGCGACCTGATCACCTGCCGCCCCTTCGACGCTTCCCTGGCGCTGTTCCAGAAGGGCTACCTGGCGCCGCTCAACGACCTGAAGGGCATGGAAAACTTCAGCGATGTCGCCAAGAGCGCCTGGATCACCGATGACGGCCAGACCGTCTTCTGCGTGCCGATGGCCTCGGTCATCCACGGCTTCTTCTACAACCAGGACGCCTTTAAGAAGGTCGGCATCGATAAGGAACCCGAGACGGTTGATGAGTTCTTTGCCGCACTGGACAAGATCAAAGCTGATGGCACCTACATCCCGCTCGCTATGGGCACCGCCGACATGTGGGAAGCGGCCACAATGGGCTTCCAGAACATCGGCCCGAACTACTGGAAGGGCGAGGAAGGCCGCAAGGCGCTAATCGCCGGCACCGCCAAATACACCGATCAGCCCTACATCGATACCTGGGCGCAACTGGCCAAATGGGCGCCCTACATGCCCCCCGGTTTCGAAGCGGTGAAATACCCCGACTCGCAGGTGCTGTTCACCTCCGGCAAGGCCGCCATCTACCCCACCGGCTCATGGGAGATCAGCGTCTTCGAGAAGGACGCTACCTTCCCGATGGGTATCTTCAAACCCCCGCTGCCCAAGGCCGGCGATAAATGCTACATCAGCGACCACACCGACATTGCCCTGGGGATGAACGCCGCCACCAAACACCCGGCGGAAGCCAAGATCTTCCTCGAGTGGGTCGCCAGCAAAGAGTTCGCCGAGCTGTATAGCAATGCCCTGCCCGGCTTCTTCAGCCTGTCCAACGAGCCGATCACCCTGCAGGATCCGCTGGCCCAGGAATTCTTGAGCTGGCGCAACGATTGCGAGGAGACCATCCGCAACTCGTATCAGATCCTCTCGCGCGGCGAGCCGAACCTGGAGAACGAGTTGTGGCGTGTCAGCGCCGCAGTGATCAACGGCACCATGACCCCTGAACAGGCCGGACAGGAAATCCAGGCTGGCCTGGACAAGTGGTACAAACCCGGGCAATAAGCTCCGGATCATCTGGCAGTTTGAAGCCTGGCGACGTATAATTGCCGCCAGGCTTCACTATATCCAGAACGGAGGAGGCACGATGCAGTCTGCAGAATACCGCAAGCCCTTCCCCACCCACATCGTGGTCTTTCTGACTCCGGCGGTCATCATCTACACGCTGTTCATGGTTTATCCGCTGGTAAACTCGCTCCGCCTGAGCTTTTTCGCCATCGATAACGCAAAAAACGAAACTTTCGTCGGACTGCAAAATTACATAACGCTCTTCACCGATTCGAATTTCGCGCCATTTTTCTGGAACGCTTTCAAGAACAACCTGGTGTTCTTTGCAGTGCACATGTTGGTGCAGAACCCTATCGGCCTGCTGCTGGCGGCATTGCTGGCCACTGGCGGCTGGGGGCGGCGCTTCTACCGCACCACGCTGTTCATGCCCACCGTTCTTTCGGTGGTCATTATCGGTTTTATCTGGCAGTTGATCCTCAACCCGCTGTGGGGAGTGGCCGAGTCGATCCTGAAAGCGGTCGGGCTGGGGGCGCTGTTCAAGCCCTGGCTCGGACTTCCCTCCACTGCCCTGGTGACCATCTCACTGATCTCCGTCTGGCAGTTCATCGGCATCCCCATGATCTTGTTCTACACCGCCCTGATCGGAATCCCGGAGGAGCTAATCGAAGCCGCGTATGCTGACGGCGCCAACGGCTGGCAAATCTTCTGGCGGATCAAGTTCCCCCTGGTGTTGCCGACTTTGGGCATCGTCGCCATCCTCACCTTCGTGGGTAATTTCAACGCCTTCGACTTAATTTACACGATGAAAGGCGCTCTGGCCGGCCCGGAATTTTCCACCGATATTATGGGCACGCTGTTTTACCGTACCTTTTTCGGACAACAATTGCAGCTTGGCAATCCGACCATGGGCGCCACGGTAGCGGCCATGATGTTCCTGATCATTTTGACCGGCGTGCTGATTTACCTGTTCCTGTGGCAGCGGCGCATCCAGACTTATGAGATGTGAGGCGTCCAATGACTAGCAACGTTTCATCTGTCTCCGCCCAACCGACCTATCCCACCTGGCTGTATCGGCTGCGCCGGTTCATTGAACGGCTGATCCCCCACCTGATCTTGATCTTTTTCACCATCCTGGCGCTCTTTCCCATCGTCATGATCGTGATCAATTCGTTCAAGGTCAAACCGGCGATCTTTGGCCAGCCCTTCGCCCTTCCAAACGCCGAGACCTTCAGCCTGATTGGCTATGAAACCGTCATCCAGCGCGCCAGCTTCCAGACCTACTTCCTCAATAGCATGATCGTCACGATCTCGGCGCTTGTGCTGACCCTGTGGATCGGCTCGATGGCCGCCTTCGCCCTCTCGGAGTATTCCTTCAAGGGCAACACGCTGCTGGCGCTCTACCTTTCGATCGGCATCATGATCCCCATTCGTCTGGGCACGGTGGGCATCCTGCGCCTGATGGTCTCGCTGGGTCTGGTGAACAACCTGCTGTCCTTGATCCTGGTTTACATTGCCCAGGCTCTGCCCCTGACCATCTTCATCTTGACCGCTTTCATGCGCCAGGTTCCCCGAGATCTCAAGGAGGCCGCCCGGCTGGATGGCGCCAGCGAGTACCAGATTTATGCCATGGTGGTGCCGCTGGTGCGGCCAGCTTTGGGCGCCATCGGCATCTTTACCATGATCCCCATCTGGAACGACCTGTGGTTCCCGCTGATCCTGGCGCCCAGCAGCAAGACCGCCACGATCACCCTGGGCGTGCAGCAATTCCTGGGCCAGTTCGTCAGCGACTGGAACGCCGTGCTCTCCTCGCTCACCATGGCCATGGTACCGATTCTGATCTTTTACCTGATCTTCTCACAACAAATGATCCGCAGCATCACTGCGGGCGCGATCAAATAAAACGCGCAGATCGATCCAGGCGCCACAGCCTCGCTTCTCAGCGCGTCAGTCGTCTGCGCCAAAAGCGAAAGGAGCAGATTTATGAAAGTTGGAATCGTCGGCGTCGGATTCATGGGTTCCACCCATGCAGCCGCCTGGGCGGAAACCGACGCTCAGATCGTCGGGTTTGTCGCCGAGACCCCCGCAGAGGCGCGCCCAATTGCCGAGCAATACGGAGCAAAAATCTATCCTGACTTGGCCGCTCTGCTCGATCAGGTGGATGTCATCGACCTGTGCACCCCCACCCACCTGCACTACGAAATGACCCTGCAGGCCGCCGCCGCAGGCAAGCACATCGTCTGCGAGAAGCCATTGGCGCGCAGTCTGTCGCAAGCTCGGGAAATGTTGCAGGCGTGCAAAAAGGCCGGCGTGCGGCTGCTCGTCGCCCATGTTGTGCGCTTCTTCCCAGAGTATGCCCTGGCCAAAGCGACCGTGGATAGCGGCAAGATCGGCAAACCGGGTGTGATCCGTCTGAGCCGCGGCAGCTTTCGCCCTAAAAAGCCGGTGGGCAACTGGTTTTTGGACGAAGCCAAATCCGGCGGCATCCTGATGGATCTGATGATCCATGACTTCGACTACGCCCGCTGGATCGCCGGCGAGGTGGAGAGCGTTTTCGCCAAAAAAGTCACCGCCGGTCGGCCGGAAGCCAACGTGGACTTCGGCCTGGCGATTCTGAAACACACCAGCGGCGCGCTCAGTCATATCGCCGGAGCCTGGGCCTATCCACCGCCCACCTTCCGCACACACATCGAAATTGCCGGGGATGCCGGGCTGATCGAGTTCGACTCAGATGACACTGCGCCGATTCGTAACCTGATCACCAGGCCAACTGGCGACTCACCCGATGTTGGCCTGCCCTCCAGCCCGGTCAGCGAAAGTCCATATACGACCCAAATCAAAGATTTCTATCAGGCGCTGCTCAGCGGCGCTCCCACACGCGTGTCCGCAGAGGATGGGTTGGCGGCGGTACAGATCGCCGAAGCCGCCATCCAGTCGGCAGAGACCGGCCAGGTGGTCCACCTGGCGCCGCTCGCGGAGGTGCTAAGATGAAAATCGGCATTCTAAGTTTTGCTCATCATCACGCAGAAGCTTATATCCATAATCTGCGATCGCTGCCCGGCGTCGAGCTGATCGGCGTCGCCGACGAGGACGCCGCCCGCGGCCAGCGCTTCGCCGAGGCCTTCGCCACCCGCTTTTTCCCCTCTTATGAAGCCCTGGTCGAGGCCAAGCCAGATGGGGTGATCATCTGCACCGAAAACAGCAAGCACCGCCCGCTGGTCGAAATGGCCGCCTCCCGTGGCGTCAACGTGCTGTGCGAGAAGCCCATCGCCACCACGCTGGAGGATGCCCGCGCCGAGGTGGAGGCCTGCGAAAAGGCCGGCGTGCTGTTCATGACCGCTTTCCCCATGCGCTTCAGCCCGCCGCTGCTGGAAGTCAAAGCCCGGCTGGACGCCGGCGATCTGGGACAGGTGTACTGCTTCAGCGCTACCAATCAGGGCGAGCTGCCCACCAAGCATCGCGCTTGGTTCGTCGATCCCGCCCTGGCGGGCGGCGGGGCGATCATGGATCACACCGTCCACCTGGTGGATGTCATGCGCTGGTATCTGGGTGATGAAGTCCGTGAGGTGTACGCCCAATCCAACCGTATCTTCCACGCGGACGAAGTGCAGGTCGAAACCGGCGCCCTGGAGATGATCACTTTCCGCAACGGCGTCTTTGCCACGATTGACGCCAGTTGGAGCCGCCCGCCCTACTGGCCGACCTGGGGCGGGCTGACCTTTGAGATGGTGACCGAACGCGGCGCAGTGATCGTGGATGGCTTCAAGCAGAACATCACCCTGTACAGCCACGCCGACCAGCGCCCCACCTGGCACTTCTGGGGCTCGGATATCAACCAGGCGATGGTGGCGGAGTTCGTCGCCGCCATCCGCCAGGGGCGCCCGCCGCGAGTGACCGGCATGGACGGTTATCGGGCGGTGGAAGTCACGCTCGCTGCTTACGAGTCCGCCCACAGCGGCAAGCCGGTTCAGCTCGGCTAATTCAGGGATATCCGCAGGATAAGCCATTCAGGGCTGTCTCCGGATCCTTGTGAGATTCTCGGGGCAGCCCTGATCTACTTCGTCGCCTGCTCTAATCGGGAGAGCAGCTCTTCCAGCGGCATCTCGGCCAGGGAATTCAGGCGCCAATCCGCCTGCTCCAGGCTGAGGTGGCGGGTAAGCGCATTGGGGACCACAACGCAGCGCAGCCCGGCCCGCTTGGCCGCAATCAGCCCATTCAGGGAATCTTCGAAAGCCACCGCCTGCTCCGGCTTCACCTTCAGCCACTCCACGGCAGTGCGATACAAGGCCGGATCCGGCTTGGTGCGCGCCACATCATCGCTGGCAGCAATGGCCTCGAAATAACCGATCAGCCCCAGGCGTTCCAGATGTCCAACGACCCACTCACATGGCGAACTGGACGCCAGGCCAATTTTTAACCCCAGCTTCCGGGCGCCTTCCAGGTAATCGAGCACGCCTGGCAAAATGGGTTGGGTCTGGATCAACTCGAGCTCTCGCTGTCGCCGCCGAGGCAATTCGACCTCCCTGTCAATCGGATGCCCAAGCTGCCGCTCCAGGTTCGCCAATGGGTCGAACATCTCCTCTGCAGTGCCCACGTTTGCAATCCATTGCTCTAAGCGAAGCTCAAGGCCGTAGTCCCGGTAGAGTTCCTGCCAGGACTGAAAAATCGGCGTCTCGGTCTCCAGGATCAGCCCATCGAAATCAAAAATCAATGCCCTAATCATTCTGCTCTTCTTTCGTTGCTTGATGTGAATGTGTCGTCAATTGGACTTCGTTCAGCAATGCGGCCAAATCCGGGTCGTCCAGCGCCTGGCGGGCGGAGGCGAAGAATTCGCTCCCGTCGATCAACCCTTGCCCCTGGTACACTGCCGCCTGAAGCCCCATCTCCAGCCGGTCGAGTTGGCGCACGAAGCGCGCTTCCGCCGAGGCGCCCGCTTCGAATTCGTCCCATAGCTGGATGTACTCTTGCCCTCGCGGCAGGCGGGATAGAATCTGCTGCACCGCCTCAGCTTCGCGACGGTGCTTCTCTTCTTCGCTCATCCCATCGTCGGGGGTGATATCGCCGGCGTACACTTCGCCCAGATCATGCAACAACGCCATGCGCAGCACCTTGTCTGCATCCAACTCAGGTCGGGCCTGCACCAGCCACAGCGCCAGCACTGCCACGCCAAAGCTATGCTCGGCAATGCTCTCACAGCGTTCGCGCGGCACGCCGCGCCGCAGCCAGCCCTGCCGGTAAAGCTGCTTCAAATGGCACAATTCAAAATAGGCTGCAATCAGTGCAGCGTAATCTCCGCCCCTGAGCAAACCAATTGGGTTTTCAGCCTTGATCTCCATAGCCTCTCAATGCAGCCTCAATAATATGCCCACCAAAACTTGCGCCAGTACGATCTTGAAGATCAACGCTGCCGGGTACACGCTGGCATAATACAGGGTGGGCAGGTCTGTCTCCGTTTGGGCATTCGCTGCGCCCAATCCAGGAGGGTTGGTCATCCCGGCGCTCAGTGCGCCCATCGTCGCCAGCAGATTCATGCGGAAATACAGGTGCATCAGCGCCAGACCGGCTAGCACCGCCGCAAGAGTGATGAGCGCGCCGCCCAAAAACAGGCTCAGGCCGTGCTGTTGCAGGGTCTCCAGGAAGTTCGCCCCGGCATTGATCCCTGCTCCGGCCAGGAAGAGCATCAACCCTAGTTCGCGGGAGAGGATGCGCGCCGCCGCCGGCACATACAGACGCAGAGGGCCAATCCCGCCAAAGTGACCTACCAACAGGCTGACCAAAAACGCCCCGCCCGCGCTGCCCAGCCGCACCTGCACACCGCTAGACAGGGTAATTGGGATCGCTCCCACCAGGATGCCAATCAGCAGCCCACCCAGGAAAGGCAGCATGTTAGTCTCTTCCGCTTTGTGCGGACGCCCGTGCACCAGGCGGACGAACTCTTGTACCGCGGCCTTGTCCCCCACCACGCGAATGTGATCGCCCATTTCAAGGGTGGTTGCGCCAGTAGGGGTAAATTCCACTCCCTGGCGACGGATGCGGGTGATCACAACAGTATAGCGCTCCAACAGCCGCATTTGCGCCAGCTTTTTGCCGGTCAGCGAAGCCTCGGTCACATCCACATCCACGCTGAGCACATCCGCGTTGACATCCATACGCTCATGGGTTTCTTCCCCCAGGAGAAACTGCATTTTATCCAATTCCTCTTGGGGGCCGACCACCATGACCACATCGCCTAGATGCAACACCCGATCCGGCGTTGCTGCAAATACTTGCTCGCCATGTTTAATGCGCGAAATATTGGCCAGGCTGATGCGATGCGGATTCAACTCGCTGACCGTCTTGCCCTCACAATTCGGATTGGTGATGCGGAACTGCCGCGCCTGCAGGCTGGGCGTCTCGCTTTCTCTTTCCACCAGCCAGCGCTGCTCCTCGGCCTTGATCTCGCGCCGCGTCAGGCGCGGCAAGGTCTGGATCAGCAACACCAGCCCAATCATGCTGAACGGATAGGCGATGCCATAACCCACCGAGACCAGGCTGCTATTGCCAGGAGACAACCTTTCGATCATATCGATCGCTGCAGCCAGAGCCGGGGTGCAGGTCAGCGCGCCGGAAAAAAGTCCCGCGACCAGGTGATAAGGTAATTTCAGCCATATCCCTACCACCACAGCAGTCAGCGCGCCAACGCCAGCGATTGCCAGGGCGATGAGCACGAACTGAATGCCATGGCGGCGAAAGGTGCGGAAGAAACGCGGCCCGGCCTGCAGGCCCACGGCATAAACGAACAACAGCAACCCCAGATCCATCACTCCGCGCGGTACGCTCAGACCAAAGTGCCCAAATATTAACGCCGTGAACAACACCCCAGCCGCCCCCAGCGAGAGCCCTCGCACCGATAACTGGCCGATCCAGGTGCCGATGGTCAGGACGGCAAACAGCACCACCATTTCCTGGGCGAAAATTGCACTCATGCCGTCACCTCACGCTCAAGGTAAGCCCACAATTGATCATCCAGATAGATCGCCGAACCCGGGACGAAAGACTCGCTGCTTGTAGCAGATTAGGCAATCACTGGGTGCGACTTCTGACAAAATATTCCTTCTTTGGGACAAAGTTTTTTATACCCGCTAGTATACCGCCTGCGGGGGAAAAGACGGCATATTTTCGGAATTCTCCCCGCATATGGTTCAAAACAAAAAAAGACGCAGAGCCGAAAGCTCTGCGTCTTGTATCTCAAGGTCGCCGGTTTACACCGCCGGCACCGATTCAGGTGGCGGCGACTCTTCTTCGCCTTCGGCGCGTTTCAACACAATCTCTTCTCCCTGCAGGTCGATCAGGATGGTATCGTTGTCGTGAAACTCGCCGGCCAGCAACGCGTCGGATAGCGGGTCCTCCACCTTCTGCTGGATCACCCGACGCAACGGGCGAGCGCCCATCTCCGGGTCGAATCCCAGGTCGGCCAACTTCTCCAGCGCCGCCGGATTCGCCTTGAGGCTGATCGAATGCTCTTCCAGGCGATGCGCCACCTTGTCCAGCTCGAGTTGCACGATCTTCTTGATGTCGTCCTTGTTCAGCGAGCGGAACACAATCACCGAGTCCAGGCGATTGATGAATTCCGGCCGGAAGACTCGGCGCAACGACTCCATCAGCTTCTTGCGCATCTCCTCATAAGACAGCTTTTCTTCTACCTCTTTGGAGCGCTTGAAGTCGAAGCCCAACATTCCCTGGCGTTTGATCATGTCTGCGCCGACGTTGGTGGTCATCACAATGATGGCATTGCGGAAATCCACCCTGCGGCCGCGGGCATCGGATAGATGCCCTTCTTCCATGATCTGCAGTAGCATATTGTGGGCTTCCTGGTGCGCCTTTTCGATCTCATCGAAGACGACAATCGAATAAGGCCGGCGGCGGATAGCTTCGGTGAGCTGCCCCGCATCCTCGTAGCCCACATATCCAGGCGGCGCGCCCACCAGCCGACTGACCGTGTGGCGCTCCATGAACTCGGACATGTCCAACTGAATCAGGGCGTCTTCGCTGCCGAACATGAAGCGCGCCAGCGCCTTGGTCAGTTCGGTCTTGCCCACACCCGTCGGACCGAGGAACATAAACGAACCGATAGGACGGCGCGGATCCTTCAACCCGGCGCGGGCGCGGCGCACAGCTTTCGATATCGCCTGGATGGCCTCATCCTGCCCGATGATGTGCGCCTGCAGTTCTTCTTCCATCTTGAGCAGGCGCTGAGATTCCTCTTGAGCGATCTGCATCACCGGGACGCCGGTCCACATCGAAACCACTTCGGCGATGTCCTCGGCAGTCACGACCGGGCTATTGGCACGGTCCCAGCCGGTGCGCAGGCGCTCGAGTTGCATCTCCAAAGCTTCCTGATGAGCCAGGTAATCCTGCGCGTCGTCGTTTCGACCGTCTTCCTGCGCCAGGGCATAGTTCTGGCGCACTTCGCGCAGCTTCTCCATCAACTCTTTGGTGCTCTTCGCCGCCGAGCTTTTGTACATGCGCACCCTGGAGGACGATTCGTCGATCAGGTCAATCGCCTTATCCGGCAAGAATCGCTCGGTCACGTAACGCGAAGAGAGGTGCGCCGCAGCATCCAGCGCTTCATCGGAGATCTTCAGGCGGTGGTGCTCTTCATAAGCGCTGCGCACGCCCTTCAAGATCTCGATGGTCTGCTCGATGGTTGGCTCTTCGACGATCACCGGCTGAAAACGGCGCTCCAAGGCCGCGTCACTCTCGATGTGTTTACGGTACTCATCCAGCGTCGTGGCGCCGATCACTTGCAGTTCACCGCGCGAGAGCGCTGGCTTGAGGATATTGGCCGCGTCGACCGAGGAACCGGCTGCGCCTGCGCCAACCAGCATGTGCACCTCATCGATGAACAAGATGGCGCCAGAAGCCTTGAGTTCATCGATCACCCGCTTCAAGCGCTCTTCGAACTGGCCACGGTACATCGTTCCCGCCACCAGCGAGCCGACATCGAGTTGCAAGACGCGCTTATCCAGCAGCGGAGCGGGGACGTCGCCTTCGACGATCCTCTGCGCCAGACCTTCGACAATCGCTGTCTTGCCTACCCCTGGCTCGCCGATCAAGGCAGGGTTGTTCTTCGTGCGCCGGGCCAGAATTTGGATCACGCGCTCGATCTCCATTTGGCGACCAATCACCGGGTCGAGCTTGCCCTCCTCGGCCAGGGCAGTCAGATCGGTGGCCAGTTGATCAACCATCGGCGTTTTGGGCTTGGCTTGCTGCTCCTGCCGCGATTGCCGGCGCTCGGTGGTCGCGGCAGCGGTAGCGCCGGTGCGCTGAGATGAACTGCTCTCTTGCAACACACGTCGGGTCTGCCGGCGGATTTGTTCTGCCGAGACGCCCAGCTTGCGCAGTACGTCCATGGCGATCCCTTCGTTCAAACGCACCAATCCCAATAATAGATGTTCGGTGCCGATATAGTGATGCCCCATGCGGCGCGCTTCATCGACCGCAAACTCCAATATTTGCTGCGTGCCGGGAGCAAGGTCCAGTTTGCCGCCGCGATATTGACCAGGTCCGGTCAGCCGCTCGATGATTTCCTGCACTCGATCCGCTTCCAGACCCAGTTCCCGCAAGACGCGCCCAGCCACGCCGCCTTCCTCACGGATCAGGCCGAGCAACAGGTGCTCAGTCCCGATATAACTATGGCGCATGCGTTCGGCTTCCTGATGGGCCAGGCTAAGAACCCGGCGCGCCCGTTGGGTAAATCTTTCCATGCCAGACACGGTACTCCTCCTACTGTATAAACCAGTACCCGAATAAACTCAGATTATGAGACTTTCTATCCGATTGGGATTCTACCAGAGTTTCCATCCAATCGATGTTCTGCGTTGGTTAAAGGCTAATAAATTAACGAAACTCATATACAAAAAGGCGCACCTGGGCCAGGCACGCCTCCAATCTACACAGCAACCTGTCAAACCGCACTATTCAGCAGCCGATTCGGTTTCGGTAGAGAACTCTTCCTCAGTAAGCGTGCCCTCGATCTCATCAGAAAGCGCCATCTTCCAATCCAGGTCGGCATAAGCCGCCGAATCGACCTTCTTGCGGCTTAAACCAATGCGGCGACGTTCAGGGTCGATCTTGATCACCCGCAGCGTCAGGACATCCCCCTCCTTCACGACCTCTTTGGGATGCGTTACGCGCTGGTCGCTCAATTCGGATACGTGAATCAAACCCTCCAGATCATCGCCAATCTTTGCAAACGCCCCAAATTTGGTCAGATGGGTGATGGTGCCTTCTACCAGCATCCCTTCTTTCAACTCGCCCACCCTCTGCATCCAGGGGTCTTGCTGAAGCTGGCGGATGGAAAGGCCAATGCGTTTGCGCTCGCGATCCACACTGATGACTTTGACCTTTACTTCATCGCCCACCTTGAGCACTTCATTAGGATGTTGGATGCGTTCCCAGGAAATCTCCGAGAGGTGCACCAACCCATCCGCCCCATCGATATTCACGAATGCGCCAAAATCGGCCAGGCTGGTCACCCGCCCGGTGCGGACATCGCCCTCTGTCAGTTCGTCCAGCAGACGATCCTTGAGCGTTTCCCGCGTCTCCTGCAACGCCAGGCGCTCAGAGAGGATCAAACGCCGACGAGCGCGATCCACTTCGATGACGCGCACTTTCATCGGTGCGCCCACCGCGCTGGCATAATACTGCTCTGGGTTTTCGTTGCTTCCAGGACGGCGCAACAGGCTGATTTGCGAAGCGGGCACAAAACCGCGCAAGCCACCGATCGGGACGATCAACCCGCCCTTGTTATATCCAACGACTTTGCTTTCAAACGCCTCGCCCGACTCCAGCAAGGACTCTACCTCATCCCAGTCCCTTTCCTCGCGGGCGCGGACATAAGAAAGCACCACATTGCCGTTGTGATCCTCTGGCGACAGCACATAAACCGGTATCTCTTGCCCCACGACGAAAGACGCCCTTTCTTCGGCAGGGATTTGCTCTAATTCGCGACCAGAGATCACCCCTTCGGACTTGGTACCGATGCTGACCAGAATCTCATTCTCGCGAATGGTCGCGATAACTCCCTTGCGAATTTCACCTTGGGTCGGAAAATCCAGGTTGAGACTCTCTTGCAGCAGCGACTCCATCATGTCCTGCTGCTCTCCCGTCTCGACCTCTTGCCCCATCAGGGCGCCATTATCTTCCATATCTAAACTAGCTCCAGTGGTTGAAAAATCAATAGATAGCTATTATAAAGGCGAACAGGCAACTTGACAACCTTTACGATAGGATTACAATTCAATCAGCTAAAACACCATTGAGGAGAAAATGCGGCCCATTTTTCCATTTACTGCTATTGTCGGGCAAGAGCGGATGAAGCGCGCTCTGGTGCTCAACGCGGTCGATCCACGCATCGGCGGCGTGTTGATCCGCGGCGAGCGCGGCACCGGTAAATCGACCGCGGCTCGCGCCATGGCGGCCTTGCTTCCCCAGATCGAAGTTTTTGCCGATTCACCCTTCAACGATGACCCCAACGCTCCGAACACCTGGTCCGATTGGGTCAAGGAGCAAATGAAGGCAGGTAAAGAACTGGTCATTACCAAGCGCCAGATCCGTTTCGTCGATCTCCCGGTCAGCGCCACCGAAGATCGGGTGGTCGGAACCCTGGACATCGAGAAAGCCATTCAAAAAGGCGAGCGCCATTTCGAGCCAGGGGTACTCGCTGCAGCCAACCGCGGCTTGCTTTACATCGACGAGGTGAACCTGCTCGATGATCATGTCGTGGACCTGTTGCTGGATTCCGCCGCCATGGGCGTGAACATCGTCGAGCGAGAAGGCATCTCTTTTGCCCACCCGGCGCGCTTTATCCTGGTCGGCACGATGAACCCGGAGGAAGGTGATCTCCGCCCTCAGCTCCTGGATCGCTTTGCGCTGTCGGTCGAGATCCATGGCATTCGTGATGCCCGTGAGCGCGTGCTGATCATGCAGCGCAACCTGGCTTTCGAAAACGATCCGGAAGGCTTCCGCGAACAATTTATGGATAAGGAACAGGAGCTATCCCATCAGATCGAAATGGCGCGCACCCTGCTGCCGCAGGTAGTTCACACCACCCGCGATCTGATTTCGATTGCATCGCTGACCTCCTCGCTCAACGTAGATGGCCATCGCTCGGATCTGGTCATCCTGAAGACCGCTCGCGCCCACGCTGCCTTTGAGTCGCGCACCGCCATCACCGATCGTGACATTGCCCTGGCTGCGGAACTGGCCCTGCCGCATCGCATCAAGCGCGGCCCCTTCCATCAGGCTGAAATGACCATGGAAGACCTACAGGAGCGCATTGAGCAACTCCAGGGCGCTATGGCCGATCAGGGCGAGCCGGAGCCGGTTCCCCGCGAAGAAACCAAGGGCGAAAAAAAAAAGTAGCCTCGGTTGAAGTCCAGGAGAGCGACGAATCGGGCCGGCCCCCGTCTGAACCTGCTCAGCAAAACGTATTCGACTCGCTCAGCGCCAACTGGTGGGAAGGCGGCGAGAAGGTAAAGATCGGGCAGACATTCACGCCACGCAAGATCCAAAACCCCCTGGATCGCATCACCCGCCGTATGGGCGGCAGGCGTTCGCGCACTCACACCGATCGCAAACGCGGGCGGTATATCCAGGCCCGACCGGCAAACGGCAAGACCGACGATCTCGCCTTCGACGCCACGCTGCGCGCGGCAGCTCCCCATCAGCGCGAACGCAACGAGCAGCGTAAGCGGGTGGCGTTCGCCATTCGCTCCAGTGATTTCCAGCGCAAGGTACGGGTCAAAAAGGCGGCCAACCTGGTGCTGTTCGTCGTGGATGCCTCCTGGTCGATGGCGGTAGCCGAGCGCATGTCAGCGACCAAAGGCGCGATCCTTTCCCTGCTCACCGATGCCTACCAGCGCCGGGATCGAGTCGGACTGGTCGTCTTCCAGAAAAATCGCGCCACGCTGATCCTGCCACCAACCAACTCCATCCAGCTTGCCCAGCGCGCCCTGGCGGATATCCCCGTCGGAGGCAAAACGCCGCTTTCCGCTGGCCTGTTCATGGCACATGAAGTGATTCGCCGCGAGCGTATCCTGCATCCAGATATCAACCCCTTGATCATCCTGCTGACCGATGGCGCCGGAAACGTTTCGATGAGCAACTTGCCTCCACAGGAGGAGGCCAAGCGCCTGGCGGAGCAGATCGCCCAGGAAGAGATTCGCAGCGTGGTCATCAATATGGAACATGCTGCGTTTGACCAGGGTCTGGCGCAAAGTCTGGCGGATCACTTGAAAGCGCCTTGCTACACTCTGAGCGAATTGAAGGCAGATGCGCTATATCAAAAGGTCAGGGAAGAGTTGGTCGCTTGAGCGGGACGTTTTTGTCGATACCCTATCTGGTAATTTGTTATTGGTATATATAGCAGTCTTCGTAGAGGCTGTGGATATGTGGATAAATTCTTCGCAAGGCCAAATCTTCCCAAGCACTGGGGTTTGTGCCTTGTTGCGCCCCATATCTGGTACAGAGGCCGGTAATTTACCTCCACACCTTCGTCTGTGGATGAAACCTGAGAGAACGGACAAATCGGCATATCCCACAACGCTTGAATCTATCTGGGAGGCATCCAAAAGCACCCCCCACATCTGGGGGGTGCTTTGTCGGGCAGTATCGAACAAATAAGCGGGTTTTCCCCAAATCAGGGCACTTATCCACAGAATTCGGCAAGTTATCCACAGATAGCGTTCCGGCTTCATTTCCCAGTGACATGATCTGACCCGTATATATGGGGGTTGCTGAATGGATGATTCGTGCAAAACAATCTGTTTTGTAACTTTCCTGGAGTGTTCTCATCTAACCTATGGAACGTAAAATATAACGACTTCATTTTGATCTGGAGGTAACTGGATTATGGAAATGGTAATCGATTTTCCCGGCGGCGCTCGCGTGGATGCTCACTTCGGTCCTTTCACGGTTAAGACCGACCAGCCGCCGGCGGCTACCGCTCCGACGCCTTTCGCCACTTTCTTGGCTTCAATTGGCACCTGTGCCGGCATCTATGTGTTGGGTTTCTGCCAGCAGCGCGGCTTACCCACAGAAGGGATTCGCATTATCCAGCGGATGCATACCAATCCGTTCAATGGCATGGTAGGTAAGATCGATCTGGAAATCCAGGTCCCGCCTACCTTCCCGGAGCGATATCTGCCCGCATTGGTCAAATCGGCCGAGTTGTGCGCCGTAAAGAAACATTTCGAGAATCCACCGCAATTCGAGATTTACACCCAGGTGACCGAGTCCGTAGCAGTTTGAAGAAAAATCTTGCGGCGCAATCGTGGTCGTGTGAAACGATCGGATTGACAAAAACAGGCGGTCGAGCAACCGCCTGTTTTCATTCTCTCAAACTCTCAAAAAGGGTCATTCCGGACCGATGTAGGTGCCCGGATAGAGCACGGTGCTTTTAGGCACCACCACGATTCCATCCTGAACGACCCAATTGCTTTCGTCCAGGTCGGTCCCCGGTGGGAAGGGCTTGATGACGACGCCTTCGCCAACGCGCACATTTTTGTCCAGAATCGCCCCTTCGATGTGGCAGTTAGGCCCAATGCCCAGGGGGATGTTGCCTGGCAGGGTTGCGCCAGGCAAATCGTAGTAATCTGCGCCCATCATGATCGTGCGGGACATATAAACGCCCTCAGCGATCTGGCTGCGCAATCCCACAATCGATTCGTGAATTTCTGCCTGACGGATCTGGCTGCCTTCTGCCAGCAGCACGTTGTGCAAGGTCGCGCCATCGATGACCGAGCCAGGCAAGAAGCGAGCATGGGTGTAGATGGGGCGCTCGGGGTCATAGAAGTTGAACGGCGCATCCGGCCTGGTCAGTTGCAGGTTGGTTTCGTAGAAGGAACGTATCGTCCCAATGTCCTCCCAGTACCCTTCGAAAGCATACCCATATACCTTGTGCGCTGAGAGCGCATGCGGGATGATCTGCCCGCCGAAATCGTCGAAGGTTGTGCTTTCCAACAGGCCGATCAGCACCTCGGTGTTGAAGATGTATATCCCCATCGAGCCAAGATAGGGTTTTTCCGGGTCATCGCGGCTGACAAACTGCGCCAGCACCTCGGGGTCACGCGGCTTTTCGACGAACGCGGTGATGCGCCCTTCGCTGTCCTGCTTGAGCAGCCCGAAGCGTGAAGCCTCGTCGGTCCGCACCGGCTGCACCGCTACGGTGATTTCCGCCCCTTTTTCCCAGTGATCCTGCGCCATGCGGGCGTAATCCATGCGGTACAGATGATCGCCGGCCAGGATCAACACGTAATCTGCATGCGTGGCCCGGATTTCGAAGAGTTGTTTGCGCACCGCGTCGGCGGTTCCCTGGTACCAGTCCGAGCTGCGTGGGGTCTGTTCGGCGGCCAGGATCTGCACCCAGCCGCGATGAAAATCATCGAAGTTGTAGGTCTGGGTGATGTGGCGATGCAGAGACACCGAGTTGTATTGTGTCAGCACGGCGATATGGTGAATGCCGGAGTTGATACAGTTGCTCAGAGGGACATCGATCAACCGATACTTGCCAGCAATGGGCACGGCGGGCTTCGAGCGCAGCTTGGTCAAGGGATACAGGCGCTTGCCAGCGCCGCCGCCCAGGATCACAGCCAGAATATTATCGAACACGGGCATGGGAACCTCCCAGGGTCTAGGATCGGTCTATCTCGAAGATACGGCCGCTGCAATAAAAATTATACTCTCTAAAGCTTCGTGCGGTAGCGATCAAAATAAAGAGCGTTGGGGACACGGTTGCTGTGTTTCCAACGCCCTCTACCTCATGCCGAAGGTGGGAATCGAACCCACACTCCCGAGGGAACACGATTTTGAGTCGTGCGCGTCTGCCAGTTCCGCCACTTCGGCGTCTTGCGTTTATAGTATATCCAAATAAAGAAAAGCGGTCAAGATATTATGCGCGGCTGTCGGTGAGGTGATTAAATTCCAAAGAAATCATTACAAATCACACTTTTTTATTGAATCTGGCTTCGTTATTATGTTGTTGAATGTGTGATCGCGTGTGTACGTCGCCAGTTGGGTTTCCGTTCTGGCGGCTTGTTACGCGAGAGCGGTATCTTAGCTGGTGGCGCTGCAAAAATCCCAAAAGCTGTACATAGAAAGGAGAGAGAAATGAACAGTAGTAGGACTGGGCAGTTGGCGTTTGCACTATTGCTCATTCTGTCCATGGTGCTGGCCAGCTGCACGACCGCTGCTCCACCCGCGGCGGAGAAACCGGCCGCCGGCGGCGGTGGTGAGATCGCTGTAGTGGTCAAGATCACCGGCATCCCCTGGTTCAACCGGATGGAAGAGGGCGTCAAGAAAGCTGCATCGGAGCTGAACGTCAACGCCTACCAGACCGGCCCCGCCGAAGCTGATCCGGCGCAACAGGTGAAGGTCATCGAAGACCTGATCGCCAAAGGCGTCAAGGCCATCGCCGTGGTGCCCAATGACGCTAAGTCCCTGGAGCCGGTGTTCCAAAAGGCCAAGGAAAAGGGGATCATTGTCATCACCCACGAATCCCCCGACCAGGTGGGCAACGACTATGACCTAGAGTTGATCGACAACGTCAAGTTCGGCCAGCACGCCTGGGATAAGATGGTGGAATTCATGGGCGATTCGGGCGAGTATGTGGTGTACGTCGGTTCGCTCACTGTGCCGCTGCACAATCTGTGGGCTGATGAGGGCATCAAATACGCTGCCCAGAAGTACCCCAACCTCAAGCAGGTCACCGATCGCATCCCCTGCGGCGAGGATCAGGAGCTGGCTCGCCAGCGCACACTGGAGTTGCTCAAGGCCTACCCGAACCTGAAGGGCATTGTGGGTTTTGGCAGCCTGGGGCCTCCAGGAGCGGCCCAGGCCGTCAAGGAGTTGGGCCTGGAAGATAAGGTCTTTGTCGGCGGCACGGTTCTGCCCGGCCATGCCTCCCCCTATTTCAAGGATGGCTCGCTGAAGTGGGGCATCCTGTGGGATCCGGCGGATGCTGGCTACGGCATGGTCTGGCTGGCGAATTACCTGCTAGCCGGTAATAAGGTCACCGACGGCATGGAAATCCCCGGCATGGGCAAGATCAAGCTCGAGGGGAACATCATCAAGGTCGACGGCATGGTCGACATTACGCCTGAGAACGTCGACAGCTTCGGCTTCTAAAGGAACATCGTGCAAACAGGCCTCCATCCAACGGATGGAGGCCTGTTCTTAAAGGGCACAGGCAGTTAAAATAAAAAAGCTGTATTCGAATAATGCAAAGTCCTCATTGATTTCCATGTCCGAACTTTACCTGTCCATGCGAAACATCAACAAGCGCTATGTGGGGGTCAAGGCGCTGGATTCGGTCGATTTTGACATCTATCAAGGAGAAATCCACTGCCTGGTCGGCGAGAACGGCTCGGGCAAATCGACGCTGATCAAGATCATCTCTGGCGCAGTGCAGCCGGATGATGGGGGACAAATCGAGATCAATGGCAAACCCTTGCATGGTCATCAGGCGATTGACGCCATCCACATGGGCGTCGAGGTGATCTACCAGGATCTTTCCTTGTTCCCAAACCTGACGGTGGCGGAGAATATCGCCCTGGGTGAGTGGATCAGCGCAGGAAAAAAATGGGTCGATTGGGCTGAGATGCAGCGCATTGCCAGGGCAGCCATGGACCGCATCCAGGTCAGCCTGCCACTCGAGGCGCTGGTTGGGGAGATATCCATCGCCGACCAGCAACTTGTGGCCATTTGCCGCGCCCTGACCCGCGATGTGCGCCTGGTGATTATGGATGAGCCTACTGCCTCCTTGACCCGCAAGGAGGTGGATGCGCTATTTGCTGTGGTCAAAGATATGCAATCCAAAGGGATTGCTACTTTATTCGTCAGCCACAAGTTGGATGAGGTGCTCCAAATCGCTGAGCGAGTGACGGTCTTGCGCGATGGCAAGAAGGTTGGCACCTACCCCAGTGGTGAGCTGGATGACGAGAAACTGACCATGCTGATGGTGGGCAAAAAGGTCGAATACACCCCTTTCAAGCCGGTGCTGAGTGACAGTCGGCCGGTGCTCGAAGTGCGCCGTCTGGGTAAGCAGGGTAAATTCAAGGATATCAGTTTTCAGGTCAGGCCCGGCGAGATCCTGGGAATTACCGGCTTGCTTGGTTCGGGGCGCACCGAGCTGGCAATGGCTTTATTCGGTGTCGATCCGGCAGATCAAGGAGAGATCCTCTTTGAAGGGCGGCCGGTGAGAATCCGTTCGGTACAGGACGCCCTTCGTTTGGGTATTGCCTGTGTGCCTGAAAATCGGTTGCTTCAAGGTCTGGTGATGCCACAAGCGGTGGATCGAAACATCGCCATCACCACGATCGATCGGCTGTGTGGCCGCCTGGGGCTGGTCCACCAGCGAGACATCCAGCGCAACGCCCAAAATTGGGTCGACTCGCTGGCGATCAAAGTGCCTGCCATAGACGCGCCGGTGCAGACCCTCTCTGGCGGTAATCAACAGCGCGTGGTGTTTTCCAAATGGATTGCCACCCAGCCGCGCCTTTTGATCCTGGATGGGCCGACTATTGGCGTCGATGTCGCTGCCAAACAGGCCATTCATGATATTGTGCGCGATCTGGCGGCTCAGGGATTGGGAATCATCCTGATTTCCGACGAAGTGCCCGAGGTGCATCATAATTCCAACCGCGTGATCGTCATGCACCGCGGACGGCAGGTGGCTGAGTTCGACACAGCCCAGTCCAGCATCGAAGAGATCAATCAGTGCATCCAGATGAGTGCATAGCGTATGAGAAGATTACTGGCGCGCCAAGAGACTTACCTGATCATTGTGATCGTCGCCTTTTCGCTGGTCATCACGGCGTTCAATCCCAATTTCCTTTCCTGGCAGAACTTCTTCGAGTTGCTAAAGAGCTATTCACTGATGGGTATTTTCGCCGTGGGGGTGTTGTTTGTGCTGATCTCAGGCGGGATCGATATCTCATTCACCGCGATTGCCACCGTTGCGCTGTATGCCACTGTGGTATTCGCCAACCGCTTCGGCGGCAACATGCTAACTGCCTTTCTGATGGCAGGCGCCATTGGCATTGCCCTGGGCCTGGTGAACGCGGTGATCATTTATTTTTTCAATATCCCAAGTATCGTCACGACGATCGCTACCCTGAACATCTACTACGGCATCCTGACCGTCCTGTCGGGCGGCAAGTGGATCTATGGCATCCCGGTGTGGTTTCGCACCTTCTCCGATATCCGTGTCTTCACCCTGACCAGCTCCGATGGCATTCGCTACGGTCTCTCGATTATTACTGTGGTCTGGCTGGTGGTGATCCTGGTCGCCGGGGTGATCTTGCGCAAAACCACGCTGGGCCGTGGCATCTACGCGATGGGGGGCAGCCCGGCATCCGCTCAACGCATCGGCTTCAACACACTTTTTTTGACCCTGTTCGTTTATGGTTTCATGGGGCTGATGGCGGGCATCGCTGGCATCGTTCAGCTTCTGCTGGTGCAGACCGTGCAGCCGAATGCCATGGTGGGCAAAGAGCTTGATGTTATTGCTGCGGTGGTGTTGGGCGGCGCCAGCCTGTCTGGCGGAACCGGTACGCTGACCGGAACGATCCTGGGCGTGACCCTGATCGCCATCCTGGGGAATGGGCTCACCATCATGCGCGTCCCGGCGGTATGGTACAACGTGTTTATTGGGCTGGTGATTCTGATCAGCGTGGCCAGCAGCGCTCAGCGCAGCCGCCGCAAGCGCCAGCGGGCCATCCTGACAGAAGCCGATTGAGACAGGAAGCCAGCATATGAGCCGAAAATACTCCGAAACGATCGTCCTGGCTCTGGTGCTGCTGGGAAGCGTCTTGTTCATGTGGGCGCTGAACGGCAGGAATTTCGTCCAACTGGATAATTTTCAATCCATGGCCTTCCAGCTCCCCGAACTGGGGATCCTATCCCTGGCGATGATGATCACTATGCTCACCGCCGGGATCAACCTGTCGATTATTTCTACCGCCAATCTGACGGGCATTGTCATCGCTATGATCTTGACCTCTGGCCTGAGCACAGATGCAGCGGGCAACCCCACTGCAGGGGTGATCTTGCTGGCGGTGCTCGCTGGTCTGGCGACGGCGGCGCTGATTGGGCTGCTCAACGGCTACCTGATCGCCGTGCTGGAGGTCTCGCCGATCCTGGCTACCCTGGGTACGATGATCCTGCTGAATGGGTTTGCGATTGTGCTCACCCGGGGTTATGTCATCTCCGGCTTTCCTCCGGTCATCCGCTTCATCGGTAATGGTGTGGTGCTGGGTGTGCCAATGCCGCTGATCATCTTCCTGGCGCTGGCCGGCCTGATGGCGCTGATCCTCAACCGCACACCTTTGGGTACGAAGCTTTACATGATTGGCTCGAACCCGATAGCGACCTTCTTCTCCGGGGTGAATAACCGCAGCGTCCTGATGCGCACCTATCTGATTTCAGGACTGTACGCCGGCATGGCAGGAATCATCATGATCTCGCGTTTCAATTCGGCCAAGGCCGATTATGGCAAATCCTATCTGCTGATGACCGTACTGGCTTCGGTGCTGGGCGGGGTGAGCGCGGCGGGCGGCTTTGGCAAGGTTTCTGGTCTGGTGATCGCCCTGGTGATTCTGCAGGTGGTCTCCAGCGGTTTTAATTTAATGGGGATGAATCCCTTCCTCACCGTTGCCCTGTGGGGCATTATATTGATCCTGGTCATGGTGATCAAGTTCTTACTCGAGCAGCGGGCGCAGAAGCGAGCCTAGAAAGCGGAGAGCAACATGAACACATTGATCGGTATTGACCTGGGCACTACAGGTCTCAAAGTGTCGTTATGGGAGGAAAGCGGACGGCTGCTGGGCGCCGAGTATCGCGAATATCCTATCCTGGCGCAACAGCCTGGCTTTGCTGAGCAGGAGCCGCAGGCCTGGTGGGATGGCCTTGTCTCCGCCTGCCGGGCGTTGGTGAGTCGCTTTCCTCAGGAGGCGGGCGCAACGGTTGGGATCGGCATCTGTGGGCAGATGCACACTCAGGTCTATTTGGACGAACACGACCAGGTGTTGCGTCCGGCGATCACCTGGATGGATCAACGCGCCAGCGCGATCGTCGAGCGCATCAATAGCGATCCCTCGTCTAAAACGTTGGTGTTGGCCGAGACGCACAATCTGGCCACTACCACTTACACCGCGCCGCAGATCTTGTGGGTCAAGGAGAACCAGCCGGAGGTGTGGCGGCGCACCCGAAGGGTGTTGGTAGCCAAAGATTATATTAAGTATCGCCTGACCGGGCGAGCGGTGACCGATTACGCCGAGGCAACTGGCACCTTGCTGTTCGATGTTGTCAGGCGCCGCTGGTCTGAGGAGATGTTCCGCTTTTTCGATATCCCCGCGCACTACCTGCCCGAGGTGCTGCCTTCTGATGAGATCATTGGTAAGATCACGCCGCAGGCGGCGCAGCTCACCGGCTTAAAGGCTGGGACGCCGGTGGCCAATGGCAGCGCCGACTGTTCGGCGGCGGCGCTGGGCGCGGGGATGGTGCGCCCTGGTCAGGTGACGCTGATCATCGGCACCGCGGGCGTGGTGGCGGTGTGTTCTGACCGTCCGCTGGAAGATCGGCAGCACCGCACTTTGTGCTGGCACTATGCCCTGCGCGATCGCTGGCTCCTGCTGGGTATCACTCAGACTGCAGGCGAATCGCTTCATTGGTTCAAGAATGCTTTTGAAGCTGGCGAGACGGCCGCCGCCTCGGGCGATATCTTCGCTCAATACAGCCAGGAAGCGGATACTGTGCCGGATGGCGCTGGCGGGCTGATCTTCCTGCCCTACCTTAATGGCGAACGCACCCCCTATTGGGACCCAAACGCCCGCGGCGTGTTCTTCGGGATCAACTTGGCCACCGAAAAGGCGCATTTCATCAAGGCGATTATGGAGGGCGTATCTTTCGCTCTGCGCAACAACATCGAGACTATCGAGTCGCTGGGCATCCACATCGATGAGATCCGCGCCGTAGGAGGCGGGTTGAAGAGCCAGGCCTGGCTACAGGCGCTGGGTAAGATCACCTGTAAGCCAGTGGCAACCATTGGCGTGCCGGATACCGCCAACCTGGGCAATATCCTGGTATGCGGCAAGGCGCTGGGTCTATACCCCGATTATCAACAGGCCGTAGAGCGCATGGTGACCATCGACCGGCGCGTGAGCTATGAGTCGCCTACGCCGGTCTACGAGCGGCAGTACGCCATCTTCCTGGAGCTTTACGAGCAGCTCAAGGGCCTGTATCGCCGCAGCGCTTTAGGTAATGGGGCTTAAACGGCAAAGCCGGCTTCGAACATCACGCCGTCGGCAACTTGCGGTAGTAAATCCAGTCCAGGTATTCATCCACCATCTTTTCGGTGGGCCAGTTTGGCTCGCCGCGTCCCGCAGAGAGGGCGATATACATGATCTTGGCGATCTCTTCCGAAAGCTCAGTGCGGTTGAAAGCCTCGCGGTTATCCGCGCCTAGCGTCAGCAGCCCGTGGTTTTCCAGCACCATCACGCTGTGCTCGGTAACGTAGGGCTTGATCGATTCGGCCAGCAGCGGGGAGGTGGGAATCGCGTAGGGCACAATTGGAACTTGCTTGCCTAGCAGGAAGGGCGCTTCTGAGCCGATCGGGCGGATGGCGATGCCCAGCAGAGATAGGGCGATCACATGGGGCGGGTGGCTGTGGATCACTGCGTTAGCATCTGGGCGCAGCAGGTAAACATTGCGGTGCATCAGCGTCTCAGAAGAGGCCTTGCGCTGCCCAGGATATGGCTGCGCCGTCTGCAAATCAACCCGCACCCAGTCGGCCTCGCCCACCTCATCCAGGCAGAAGCCGGAGGGCGAAATCAGCATATCGCCGCCGATACGGTGGCTCATGTTGCCGCCGGTGGCTGAAGTCAGCCCTTTATTCTTAAGCCGCACTGCGTATTCGGTCAGTTGCTGGCGCAGCGCAGCCTCATCCAGAGCCGTCACCGGTGTGGCGGCGGAGGGTATCGGATTTTCATAACTCATTGGTTTGTCTCCGTAAACTGGAATTTTATTTGGTTTGTCTTTCAGCCGCGGCTCTCGACAAGAGGTAGCATGACGGTGAAGCGTGTGCCGACGTTCACTTCACTCTGAACGGACACCCGTCCGCCGAGGTTGTTGACCGTCTCACGCACGATGGATAAGCCCAGGCCGGTCCCTTCTCGCTCAATCGACCGGGCGTTTGGGGCGCGGAAAAATTCCTCGAACAGATGCGGCATGGCATCTGCCGGGATGCCAATGCCGGTATCGGCCACTTCGACCGTTACATCTTTGTCTGTGCGGTTGAGCGATACGCAGACCTTGCCGCCCTCAGGGGTGTACTTCACGGCGTTCGATACCAGGTTGTTGAAAATGCGGTCCAATCCTTCTACTGTGGCTCGTACCAGGCTTTCGCCGCCTTGCGGATCAGCATGCCATTCCAGCGACAGGCCTTTTTCTCGCGCCGAGGCTTCGAAACGGTGGACGACATTTTCTACTACCCTCTCCAAAGCCACCGGGGCCTCGTCTTCCTTGATCTGCTGCGGAGCTCTGCCGTCTGCCAGATCGAGCAAATCATCGATCAATTTGCGCAAGAAATCCACCCGTCGCACGGCGCGATCCAGAATATCGCGCTGCTGGGCGTTGATTTCGCCGGCATAGCCGGAGAGAATGGTCTGCAGCAGGCTGCGGATTACGCTGACCGGGGAACGCAGTTCGTGAGTGAAGACGCGTATGAAGGCCGCCTTGGTGGCGTCCAGGGTTTCGATGGTCTGGTAGGCCAGGGCATTTTCGATGGCGATGCTCCCCTGGGCGGCAATCGCCGACAGAAAGGCTTCATCATCCGGGGTGAAGTGATCTGGCTCGTCGGCGTAAGCGCGCAGGATGCCCAGAGGCCGGTTTTTTCCGATCAATGGCGCCGAAACCATTGAGCGGATCCCCTCCTGCTGTGCCCAATCGGGGTACTGCAGCAACGAACTCTGGCTGACATCCGGGATATTGATCACCTTGCCGGCCAGCACTTCTCGATCTAACGGTGACCGCTCCAGCTCGATGGGGCCTTTGTTCAGATATTCCTGGCTCAACCCATAAACGGCCGCCGGTTCCAATTGCCTGCCGGCCTTGTCCAGCAAGCGGATCGAGCAGGCGCGCACCCGCATGACTTGGGCGGTGTTGGTCACCAGGTGGTTCAAAACCTGGCTCAACTCCAGGGTGGAGTTGACCGTCTGAGCGCTATCGTTCAGGGCCTGAAGCTTCTCCGAGTTGAGCCTTAATGTCTCGCTGAGTTTGAGCACTTCGGCTTCGCGACGGCGCAGGCGCTCGGATCTGCCCGATGCCAGATAGGTCAGGATAATCAGGGTGATGGAAAAAAAAGCCCACACCGTAGTGACGTACAGCGCGTCCTGGTGGATGTAAACCCGATAGTTTCTCCACTCTGCGATGGGGTAATGCGGCAAAATAGAGAAATACTCCAGGGTGATGACGGCGGTGAATAAGAAGATCGCCAGGAAGGTGAACGCAAAGCTGGCCTTCGGCTTGAAGAACATCGAGGCGATCACCACATGGAAGACAAAAAAGAAAGTCAACGGGCTGACGACGCCGCCAGTGAATTGAACCAGGGCTGTAATCGCCAGCCAGTCCAGGATCATTTGAGCATGGGCCAGCCGCAGGTAGATGTTCGGCGGCCTGGCAGAAGATTTTATCCGCCGGACGATCAGGTAAAAAACCAGGTTGTACAGCAGGATGCATGCCCCAATCACCCAGAGTGGTAAGATGGGGATGCCTGTCTTGGGGATGAGGGCGACCAACAGAGCGCCGACGATCACCCCCACGCCAGCAATCCAGCGCAGACCGATAAACCAGTCATTGCTGTACGCCAGATCCGCCTCTGCCAGCGATAGGCTGTCACCCGCCAGGTGCGTCAGGCCATCTCGCTCTTTCCCGGCAATCACCGGAGGCACCATGGGTTCCCTTTTCTTACTTCAAATACTTGTTAACGGTTGACAGCAGGACTTCTGGATTGACCGGTTTCTCCAGAAAAGCCTCCACTGGCAGGTAGTATTCGTCTGGAGCAAAGCGCAGCGAGGTGGTGCTGTGGATCGCGGTCAGCATGATGATGGGGATGTCTTTGAGCTCCTTGAACTCCGATTCGGGGTCCGGGCTGTGCATCGAGAGCGCCAGCTGAAAACCGGCAGTAGCAGACTCCATCATCACATCCAGCACAATCAGATCGGGCTTCACTTCCCTGGCCACAGCCAGACCTTCATCGAAATTCGCCGCCTCATGGATGATATAGCCAGCCGCCTCCAGCGGCAGACGAATGGTCAGGCGCTGGTCTGGATCGTCGTCAACAATGAGGATTCGCTTTTGTGTCATGCTTTATTTTCCTAAATCGAGGATGATTTGATCGGCCAGGCCGGGCAGGCAAGCCTCTACCTGTGGACTAAGCGGCGTTCCCGGGCTGGTCTGGGCGGGCTGGACGCCATAGATGTACAGGCGTTCAGGTAGCAACTCCAGGGCCTGCGCCAGGGCTAACCCGCAAGCCAGATCCGGCTGGTGCAACGATAGACTACCATCCTGTAGCCATAATTTTACTTCTTCTGGACGAAAACGGCGCCAGCAACCCGCTTGCGTGCCCATCTCGACCGCATCGACCAGGATCACCGACCGCCAGCCTTCCAGCCAGCAGGGCAGCCCCCAGCCGGGCAGGCCGGCATCCCGCACCTGGACGCCTGGCGGCAGGTCGCGCTCAGACAACAACTCCACCAGACGTGGTCCTACGCTGTCGTCGCCGCACAAGGGATTGCCAATCCCCAGGATGAGCGTTTCCTGCTCGGTTGGAAGCCCGCCGTTGCGGTCGCGGCCCGCCATTTTCTGCTCCACTCAACGAGCCTCGACCTTCAAGACATGCACGGAACACGAGATGCACGGATCATAGGCCCGCACCAGCATCTCCAGTTCGTGCTGCATCGCCTCGACCGGCTTATCCAGAATGCCCGGCACCAGGGCCTGCATGTCGGCTTCCAGGTTGGCCAGGTTCTGGTTGGTGGGGATGATGCAATTTGCGCCGCTCAGGTAGCCGTCTGCATTGATCCAATAATGGTGGATCAGCATGCCCCGCGGCACTTCGCACACGCCCACCCCATCACAATCCTTCAGGTTTACCGGAGCCGGTTTTTCCGGCTTGACGCCCGTGCTCAGCAACTGATCAATGACCTGGATGGCGTCCTCGACGCAGTGAACGATTTCTACCACTTGAGCCGCAGTGTTCAAGAACGGGTTCGTAACCTTGGGTTGCAGGCCCAATTTCGCTGCGGCCTCTTTGGCGCGCGGGTGGAGTTGGGCGTAGTTGTTGTTGAAGCGCGCCAGCGCCCCCACCATGTATGCTGAACGCTGGAATCGAGTATGTTTGGCGCTGGAATGCGGCACCAGATATTCGTTGGTCACCTCGGTGTACCGCTCGAGGGGCAGGCGAGGACCGTCGCTGCTGAGGATCTCGCCATCGATGAAGGCATATTCGTCTGGCTTATGTAGCGAGATGTATTCGGTCTCGCGTTCGAACTGCGGCCAGGGCAGACCCGCAGCCAGCTCCACCGTTGCATCCACATCGGCGCGGCACGCCACCAGGCGCTGGCGCAGACCCTTAAGCTCATCGTTGGTGGGGAAATGGGTGAACCCACCCACAGTCATGGCGATGGGATGCGTGTGGCGGCCAGCTACCGCGGCGCAAATATCGCCAGCCAGTTTTTTCATCCGCAAGGCGCGCAGCACCACCTCCGGCTGGGAACTCGCCAGGGGGATGACGCTGCCCACGCCCAGGAAATCCGGGACGACCAGCATGTACACATGCAGGATGTGGCTGTCCAGGATCTCTCCATAGAAAGTCAGTTTGCGCAGCAGTTGGGTCTGCTCGCTCAGTTCGACGCCAAGCGCCTTCTCGGAGGCGCGCAGAGAAGCTGTCGCATGGCCGGTAGCGCAGATTCCGCAAATACGGCTGGTGATGTGTGAGGCTTCCAGATAAGGCCGGCCGCGTAACATGGCCTCGAAAAACCGCGGCGTCTCGACGATGTCGAGACGGCATTCTTTCATCACGCCGTCAACCACTTCAACGAAGATGTTTCCGTGGCCTTCGACGCGGGTGACATGATGGACATCAATGCGCTTATTCATAGCACCTGCCTTCAGGAGTTCCCCTGCATCATTTTTTGGCGAACCTGGTATGTGTTGAACATCGTGTACATCGAAGTGATATCTTCTGGGGTCATCCCGTGTTCGGCCATCACGTTACGTATGGAACGATCGTTGGGGTTCGAGATATATCCACGGCAGGCTTCGCACGGTTGCCCATAGCTGGGGCAGATGGCTTTGCAGCCTGCCCGGGTGACCGGACCCATACAAGTTTTCCCCAAATGGTACAGACAGGTGTTTTCCTTGAGTTTGCATTCCACGCATACTGGATAGTCCGGGATGGGCGGCTTCTTGCCCAGCAAGAGCGCCTTGACACAGGCCAGGAATTCGTCCCGGTCGATCGGGCAACCTGGAATGAAGAAGTCCACCGGGATGACCGCCTCGATCGGGCGAGCGTCGTAGGTTTCGTACCAATCGGCCTTGTCGCCGTACACATACTGGCGAACTTCATCCAATGGGTGCAGCGCTTTCAAGGCGTTGACGCCCCCCAGATGGGCGCAGGCGCCCAGAGCCACCACCACCGCTGCCTGCTGACGGATCTTCTGCAAGCGGGCTTCGTCGCTCTGCCGCGTGCACGAACCTTCGATGAAAGCCACCTGGTAATCCTCGCCCTTTTCGCTCATCGCTTCGCGGAACTGCACGATTTCCACCACCTGCAGCAGCTCGGGGTGAGTCTGCAGCGAGTC
This sequence comes from uncultured Anaerolinea sp., assembly GCA_964503145.1. Taxonomy (GTDB): domain Bacteria; phylum Chloroflexota; class Anaerolineae; order Anaerolineales; family UBA4823; genus RBG-16-57-11. The sequence continues at coordinate 381,518 of CAZCYV010000002.1, forward strand.
CACCACGGTGAGCTGGCAACCTTCGCAAGATGTAAAGTCGAAGAAAGCGATTTTAGGTTTGCCGTTGGTGCTCATAGCGCTTCCTCCAGCCCCATGATCTCTGAATAGGGGAATACAGGCCCAGACTGACAGGCATAGACATGATTGATCTGGCAGTGCCCGCACTTGCCCACCCCGCATTTCATGTGGCGTTCCAGGGATAGATAAATGTTCCCGTTCGAGATGCCTTTGCCCAGCAATTCCATCAGCACGAAACGATACATTATCGGCGGTCCGCAGGTGATGGCCACTGTGTTGCGCGGGTTGATCGAAATTTTGCGGAACAGCGTGGTGATCACCCCAATGTTGCCTTTCCAGTTTTCATCGCCGCGATCCACGGTGATGTGCACTTCCAGATCGTCTCGACTGGCCCATTCCTGCAGCTCGTCCTTGAACAGCAACTCGGATGGATTGCGCGCCCCATAGAGGATGATCACGCGGCCAAAAGTGGCCCGTTCATCGATCACCTGGTTGATCAGCGAACGCAGCGGCGCCAGGCCAAGCCCACCCGGGGCGAAGAGCACATCCTTACCGCGGAATTTTTCATACGGGAAGCCGCGCCCAAATGGACCGCGAATCCCCACCATTGCCCCTGCCTGCAGGCGGTGCAGGGCGTTGGTTACGTCTCCCACCCGCCGGACGCACAACTCGAAGCTGCCGTTGCTGCGGCTGGGCGAGCTGCTGATGCTGATCGGCGCTTCTCCAACGCCCAGTATGGAGACTTCCACGAATTGGCCAGGCCGATGTCCCAGGGATAAGCCGTCGGGCAGCTCCAGAGTGAACAGCTTCTCCAGGCTGGTCATGGGTTCGACGCGGGTGATGCGCGCCATAGTAGGGAGGTACAGGCGGTTATCCCCCGGCTCATTGGTGGGAGGCATAGCAAGGTTTTTTTGCGTGGCGATCATAGCTGACCTCCGGTTTCTCTCCGGCGGTAGAGTTCATTGAACACTTTCACGGGGGTGATATCCACCAGGCAAGCTCGCGCGCAACGGCCGCAGCCCGTGCAGCCCAGATAGTCGTGAGACTTGTAAATATAGCGGCCTTTGCGCATGAAGCGATGGCGTTGGCGCAAGGCGCGGCTCTGGCGGAAGTTGTGCCCGCCCGCCACTGTGGCAAAAGCGTCCAGTTGACACGAGTCCCAGGTGCGCGCCCGCTCCCCACGGGTCAGATCTAGCTCCACTTCATCCATTACATTGAAGCAGAAGCAGGTGGGACACACGTTGGTGCAGGCAGCGCAGGCCAGACAGCGCTCCCCCAGCTCCTCCCAGAGGTGGCTTTTCATGCTGACCTTCAGCAAAGGCGACAACTCACTGACGTCGAAGTCCAGCCGGTAGGGGAACTGCCCCCACTTTTCGTTGAACACATTATTCAGGCGTTGCATATTCTCCGGGGAAACCGGCTCGACCTCGGCGTACTGCAACAGGCTTTGACCCTGTTCAGTGCCGATATCCAGCACGTAAGCATCGCCCAGGTCCACCATATGAATATCGTAGCCCTCGTCCGCCGTCAGGGTGCCCATGCTTTTGCAGAAAGAGTGCTCGTCGCAAGGCCGCAGGCACTCGATGCTGATGATGATGGTTTGCTTGCGACGCCTCACATAATTAGGGTCGATGTTCCCGCTGTTGAAAACGCGGTCTAACAGTTGAATGCCGTGTAAATCACAGGTATGCACCCCCAGCAGCACCGTCGGAGGGCCTATCTCCGCCTCCTGGATGATGCCTGGCTTGGAGTAATCGAAGCGGAACAAGGTTTCTCGGACGGGCAGTAGATATTTCTTGGGCGGCAAGATGGTGGTGGGATAGTCCAACCTCAACTCGCCTGGATCCTGCAAATCTTTGAATGCATAGGCGCCGTTGAACTTGACCGGAGCACCTACCCGGTAATGCGACAGCAGCGCAGCGACGAATGCATTCAGATTTTCTTTCTTCAATATGGCGAGGCTCACTGCGACCTCCTTAATCTTAACGCCATTCGTGAAATTTACCACAAATTGTACCCGAAGAGGTCCTTTTTGTATATGTGATGAAAATCACAAGCGGGGCGGTCATCTGTCGTGTGCTCGATATGAAAAGTCAGGCCAGCGCTCTGTGATGTGGCTGGCCTGACTAGTATAAAGGTCTGAGGCGCGGGTCTGCGTCAGTCTTCGACGACTTCGCCCTGCAGCACGGGCGTGAAGGTCAACCCATCCGGGCCGCGATCGACGCGCACCAGGTCGCCCTCATGCAGGTCCCCAGACAAGATGTGCAATGCCAGGGGATCTTGCAGTTCTTTCTGGATGGCGCGCTTGAGCGGTCGGGCGCCGAAATCGGGGTCGTAGCCCACCTCGGCCAGGTATTCGCGGGCGGCCTCGGTCACTTCCAGGGTGTAGCCGCGCTCTGCCAGCAGAGCTACAATGCGCCGCAATTGGATATCCACGATCTCGGCGATGTGCTCCCGGGTAAGCGGGTGGAAGACCACAATCTCGTCGATGCGGTTGAGGAACTCTGGGCGGAAGTGCGCCTGCAAGACCTGGGTGATGGTCTCGCGCGTGACCTCCTGCTTGGCTCCCATCCACAGCTCGTTGCCCAGGTTGCTGGTCATGATGATCACCGTGTTGCGGAAATCCACCGTGCGCCCGTGCCCATCGGTCAGGCGCCCATCGTCGAGCATCTGTAGCAAGACATTGAAGACTTCGCTGTGCGCCTTCTCGATTTCGTCGAACAGCACCACGCTATACGGACGGCGGCGCACGGCCTCGGTGAGCTGGCCGCCTTCCTCATAGCCCACGTAGCCGGGCGGCGCGCCGACCAGGCGCGAGACAGTGTGCTTCTCCTGGTACTCGCTCATGTCGATGCGCACCATCGCTCGCTCATCGTCGAAGAGGAACTCCGCCAGGGCGCGCGCCAGTTCGGTCTTGCCTACACCGGTCGGCCCCAGGAAGATGAACGTGCCAATCGGCCGGTTGGGGTCTTGCAGCCCGGCGCGCGAGCGGCGCACTGCGTTGGAGACGGCGCGCAGGGCGTCATCCTGCCCAACTACGCGCTGGTGCAGGCGCTCCTCCATGTGCAACAGTTTCTCCATCTCGCCTTCCATCAGGCGCGAGACGGGGATGCCCGTCCATTTCGAGACCACGTTGGCGATTTCTTCGGCGTCCACTTCCTCTTTCAGCAACGCCCCTTCGGCTTGCAGCGCCTTCAAGCGGCTCTCGCTCTGGGCAAGCTGGTTTTCCAGCTCGCGCAGCACGCCATAGCGCAGTCGTCCGGCCGTCTCCAGATCGTTTTGTCGCTCAGCGCGCTCTAATTCCAGGCGAGCCTGCTCGATTTTCTCCTTGATCGTCCGCATTTCCGTGATGGCTGCCTTTTCCGTCTGCCAGCGGGCGCGCAGTTGATTCGATCGTTCGCGCAGATCGGCCAGGTCTTTCTCTAGCTTTTCCAGGCGCTCTTTCGAGGCTTTGTCTTTCTCTTTTTGCAGCGCCTGACGCTCGATTTCGAGTTGCAAGATCTGGCGATCCACTTCGTCCAGCGCCTGCGGCTTGGAGTCGATCTCGGTGCGCAGCCGGGCGGCGGCCTCGTCGATCAGATCGATAGCCTTATCCGGCAAGTGGCGGTCGGTGATATAACGGTGGGATAGCGTCGCCGCAGCGATCACTGCGGGGTCGGTAATGCGCACGCCATGGTGCACCTCATAGCGCTCTTTAAGGCCGCGCAAGATGCTGATCGTCTGCTCCACGCTAGGCTCATCCACGAAAACCGGCTGGAAGCGGCGCTCCAGTGCGGGATCTTTTTCGACATGCTTGCGATATTCGTCCACTGTGGTGGCGCCAATCAGGTGTAGCTCGCCGCGCGCCAGCATGGGCTTGAGCATATTAGAAGCGTCCATAGCGCCCTCGGCGGCTCCAGCCCCTACGACGGTGTGCATTTCGTCCACGAACAGGATGATCTCGCCGGCGGCGTCGGTGATCTCTTTGAGCACGGCCTTCAAGCGCTCCTCGAATTCACCGCGGTATTTGGCGCCTGCCACCAGGGCGCCCATGTCGAGTTGCACCAGGCGCTTATGCTTCAAGCCTTCGGGCACATCGCCGTTCACGATGCGCTGCGCCAACCCCTCGACAATAGCGGTCTTACCTACCCCGGGGTCGCCGATCAGCGCCGGGTTGTTCTTGGTACGCCGGGAGAGGATCTGCACCACGCGGCGGATCTCCTCATCGCGCCCGATCACCGGGTCGAGCTTACCTTGACGCGCCAGAGCGGTCAGGTCGCGGCCGTATTTTTCCAGCGCCTGATAGGTATCTTCCGGCGTCTGAGAGGTAACACGCTGCGCACCGCGCACACTCACCAGCGCCTTCAAGATGGCGTCCTTGGTCAATCCGTACCGGCTCAGGCGCTTGCCTTCGATGCTCTCGGTCAGTGCCAGCAGGATGTGCTCGGTGGACACATATTCATCCTGCATACCTTTGGCGATGCGCTCGGCAGCCGTCAGAACGTCCATTGCTGGACGAGAAAGGCCAATTTGCGCGTTGCTGCCATACACCTTGGGTCGGTTTTCCAGGTCACGTTGTACCTCTTCGCGCAGAGCCAGCACGCTGCCTGCAACCTGGGTGACCAGCGCCGGCACGACGCCATCCTCCTGGCGCAGCAAGGCCAGCAGCAGGTGCGCCGGTTCGATGGATTGATGGTTCAGCTCCTGAGCCAGGCGCTGCGCCATCAGCAGAGCCTCTTGGGATTTTTGGGTGTATTTGTCCAGATTCATATTTACTCTCCAAATTATTCAGAATTTACCGATAATAATCCAATAAGTATTGTCTTTGCAGGAGATCAGGCAACCTCAATGGCAATCACAGCTCCTTTGCTATTTCGGAAGCGGCCAAGCAGCCGAAACAGCGCCCGTTGCAGGCCGTATTTTCGATCTAACAACCGATCGACCTCTCGTATCGTCCCCTGATCTGTGACCAGATGCGCCTGCGCATCGAGCCATTCTCCCAGCAGCTTGCCCCGAGCGTCGCAAGGCGCAACTTGTACGCTGCGATTGTTGCGAATGCGCTTGACTTTTCCAGAGCCATCGATCGTGTACACGTATAGGAGTCCCTGGTGTTCGACGAACCACACTGGCGTGGGGACCCCAACGCCGTTTTTACGGAAGGTCTTAAGGTTTAAGTAAGCCTGCTTTTCGAAAGGCTGAATCCTGCCGTTGTTCATGTGCTTCTCCTGCGGATAAAGTCAAGTTTATTATATGAGGCGCATGTTGGAAAATTATCAACGAGAAGTTAATGGCGCGTAAGAGATTTTTCGCTCGTCTTGGACCTCCGGGCCGCGCTAACCGATCGAGTGAGCATAAACTTCAGCCAAGCAAAGCCCTGCCCGTATTCGATGGGCAGGGCTTTGCCAATGAGGCGCGCCTGCAAAGCGGGCGCCCCACGCTATTTTGCGCGGTCTGTAAGCCTCGGCCTCACTCGGCGGTCTCTTTCACCGCGAAGACCAGATGAGGACGGGCCTCCAGCGGGGTCAGGATTTCCATGTGCGGGTCGATCAGGTGTACCAGCGTCTGGCACATGGCGTTGACGCCGCTGAGCGCCAGATCCACTTCGCGCAGTCCGGTGCGCTGAGCCGCTTCAGCCAGCGGGCAATCGGCGAAGAGAAAGTGCATCTCTGGGCCGACCTTTTCGATGGTGAACTGGATGTCCAGGGCCTCCCACAGGCACGTCAGTGCGCAAGCGCCAGGGTTTTGGTTCATCTCCGCAGGCGGCGTTTCCTGGAGGAACTTCGCCAGCGCCATACCGAGTTGCTCGCCAAAGCGTTGCATATTATAGCTGGCTTCGCTCGGGTTGCACCAGGAGCGGCAGTACATGGCATATTCCAGGAACATCTGGCACAGGTTCACCGAGGTCGCCGGACCGCCGCCGACAATCTCTCCCCAGATCTGGAAACCCTTGACGGGGTCATCGCGCACCAATACATCGCGCTGCTCGAGTTCGGTGTAGTACATATCAGAACTGGCGATCGAATACCGGTAAAGCTTGGCGACCCGTGGTTGCATCATCCTGTCTGTCATAGCAGCCTCCTTTTCGGGCGTTTACATCTCTGAGCATTCGTCGGCATTCATCCTTTCACCCTGTTTCAACGCCAGCCGACCTCGAATAACGGCAGGGTCTGCGATGCTTACTTTTAGTTTACCGGCGCGAGGTAACAGAATCCATCCCTGGCCGGTAACAAACCGGTAACAAATTTTTGTGACAATTCGACTTCAGGGGCAATCTTTAGATGGATTCAGGACATACCCGACATTGGGGACGGTCTCGATGAGCGCTTGGGAGTCGGGGCCCAGCTTGTTGCGCAGCCGATATACGAGTTGTTTGAGCATTTCGCTGGTGGCGGCCTCAGAGCCCCACACGCGCAGGATCAGGCTTTCAGTAGAGAGCACGCAGCCGGGGTTCTGCAGCAAGGCCTGCAGCAGACGGGTCTCCAGGCGGGTCAGATGGATCGGCTCCTGTCCCTTCAAATAGAGTTCATGGCGTTCGACGTTCAGCGAAAGCGAGCCGCTGCGCAGGATCGCGTTCGTCTCGCCGACCGCCCGCCGGAGCAGGGCGCGGACGCGGGCGACGAGCTGGCGCGGGCTGAAGGGTTTGGTGATGTACTCGTCGGCGCCGGCCTCCAGGGCCGTCACGACATCGTCATCAGAGTGGCGCACAGTTAGCATCAGGATGGGAACATTCGACTCGGCGCGCAATCGACGGCATACCTCGAGACCATCCAGGTAAGGGAGCACCCAGTCCAGCACCAACAAGTCAGGGCGTTCGCGGCTGAAGCATTCGAGCGCTTCCCGCCCGTTGTGAGCCAGCAGGATATCGAAGCCAGCCCGGCGCAAGGTGAATGCCAGCACATCTGCCAGCGCCAGATCATCATCCACGATCAGAATCTTGGTCATTTGGGCCTCGATGATTTTGCCTGGGCTTGAGCGGCAGCGTGAACCAAAACCTTGCGCCGCCCTCCGGCCGATTATTCGCTCCCACCCGTCCGCCATGAGCTTCTATGATGGTCCTGACAACCGACAGCCCCAGCCCAAACCCCTGATGCGCGCCCTGCAGGTCGGTGAAAGAGGTATATCGCTTGAACAGTTCCTTTTGTCGCTCCGGTGGAATCCCGGGGCCGGAATCCAGCACTTCGCAGAACAACTCGTCGCCCTGGCGTTTGAACGTCAGGTAAATGGTGCCGCCAAAGGGGCTGTATTTGCTGGCGTTATCCAGCAGGTTGACCACCGCCTGGCAGAGTCGATCGGGGTCGGCCAGGATGGTGAGGAATTCCTTGGGTGCATCGATTTCTAATTTCTGCTTCCGACGGTTGAGCAGGGGTGAGAGGATCTCGACGGCGTAGCGGATGACATCTCGCAAAAGGATTGGGTGGCAACGCAGGCTGAAAAACCCGGCTTCGATAATTGCGCTTTCCAGCAGATTATCGATCAGGGTTTGCAGATGGCGAGTGGCCAGGCTGGCGGTGTTTGCCAGCTCCGCCAGTTCTTCGCGAGACATGCTGGAGGCCTCTTCGGAAAGCAGTTCGATGGAGGCGGCGATGCTGGAAAGGGGCGTGCGGAACTCGTGCGCCAGATTGGCCAGAAATTCGGAACGCAACTCGTTCAGAGCCACATCTTCGCTGGCGTCACAGAACATCAACAGACACTCGCTCAGGCCGTCCAGCGCTTCCGCGTTCTCAGGCCGGGAAGCCACCACAGACAGTGTCAGCGGCTGATCATTGGCATCCAGGATGATCAGGTGTCTGGGTGGCGGCTGGCCGGGCGCAGGCTGCAGGATGTCGCTCAAAGTGGTCACTGCACCAGGCGCGGGGCGAAATACCTGGCTGTAATGGCGGCGTAAAATCCTGTCTGCGCGTAGACCCAGAATGCGTTCACCATCCGGGTTGATATAGGTGATCAGCCCCTCGGGGGTTAGCCGCACCATGCCCTCGCGGATGGCGCTCAACATGCGCATAATTTGTTTCATTTCGCGCCGGTTGACCTGGAAGATGCGCTGCAGGTGACGGCGGGAGATTTCGAGTTGATCAGCCAACTGGTTGATCTCGGTCCAATCGCTTTGAGTCGAGATGGGCTGTTCCAGGTTGCCCTGGCTGAATCTCGCCGCCGCTTCAGCCAGGCTGCGGAGCGGATGGGTGATGCGATTGGTCAAAACCAACGCCACCGCTGCGCTGATCGCAGCGATGAGAATGCTGCTGCTGAGCAGAAGGACGATAGAGCTTCGTGCCGCGCGCTGGATTGCATTCCCCGGCAGCGCCACCTCGCTGAGGGCGACCAGTTGTCCCTGCTGGTCGAACAGCGGCGCAAGGCCCAGGTAGTAAACCTCTTTCTGATGAGCGCCGGTGGTGCAACAAGAGGTCAGGGTGCGCTGCACGATCTCGGCTGCCTGGGGATTGAGCGGCCAGTCTGGAGCGTTGGGCAAGCTCGTCGCCGCGCGATGCCCGGCGACAATCAGGCTCTGTTCCAGTCCGGTATGCTGCGCCATGCTCCGCATTTCTTGATAATCCATGCTTCGAATCGCCATCACCCAGCCCTGTGAATCATTCGTGCATTCGCCGGAGCGATTGATCTCACTGGCGGCGACAAGCAGAAGTTCAGCCGGTTCTTCCTGGGCGATGTAATCGGCGAAAGGCAGGGAGCGGCCTGCGCGCAGAGTTTCTGGCTCTAACTGCACCCGCACCCCGCTCAGCACCGGCGACTGACCAGCGATGACCACTGCCAGGGTATCAATTGGCATGCCTTGTCGCAGTTGTTCTAAATAGGGGATCAAAGCTTCACGCTCACCGTTCTGGGTCAGTCTGCACAAGGTTGGGCGTTCGGCGATAAAGAAGGTCAGATCGAGCAGCCGCTGGCGCTCCGTTTCGTACAGCGTCTGGGTGGCAAGCTGCGCCTGCTGGACGCGCGCTTCAATCTGCTCATTCAATTGGAGATAGATGGCGATCACGGCCGGCAAGGCGCCGAACAAGATGGTCAAAACAACCAGCAGGACAACGCTATACGCCAGCCGGCTGGAAAAACTGGCAGGCCGCGGCTGTAAGACCCTGCGCAGACGTTGCAGGAGATGAGCGAACGGGCCATCCGATTCTGGCATAACAACCGTCCCTAGCTGCAGGGCGAGAGGCGCAGAAAAATCCGATCGTGCACGCAGATGTATTATATCTCAGCAGCTGGGAAACCGCTCACGCGCCTTGAGCGCTGCGCCCGTCAGCTATCAGGACGTATGTGGCTCGACAGAGGAGTGGGGGTTGAGCGCTCCTGCCTGTGGCGCTGAGAGGCTGTTCCAGATAGCAATTCCCCCGACCCAGCATAGCAACAGGCCGGGCATGAGCATGCGCACCAGCCCGGTGCTGACCCACCAACTGATATCATGGACGGAGTCATAGGATGTCAGGTAGTATATCCCGCCAATGGCCAGCAGATAAGCCCAACCGCACAGCGCCATCAGAAAACCCGCAAAGGGAGCGGTTTTTTCGGCCGGTGATCTTTGGTCTTTTGGCGCTCGTAACCGATGGCTCATCAGATAAATCATCGGCGCCAGAAACGCCAACAGCGCCAGGAATCCGAACCCTCCCCAGGTTTGTAGGTCGAACAGGCCAGTCCACATCGAGCGCCCAATGTATAGAGCTTCTGAGACATGGAAGTTCCCCGACATGATTTGCTCGACCGCTGCCTCTGTCAACCCGGAGCGCCCCAGCGGACGGGCGTAGGCGAATGATTTGAGCCACAGCCAGAAGGCAGAATAAGCCAGCAACGGGGCGATCAGCAACCCCAGAGAGCGCCAGCCAGGCAGCGCGCGGCGGATGCGCCCTGCTATCCCGACGACCACGATCATCACCCAGGCCAGGGCCAGTCCCTCCGGGCGTGTCCAGGCGGCGGCGGCGAACATCCCTCCGCTCAACAGCATGATCCCTGGCGCGGGGCGCATGCCATTGCTTGCCAGAGCCTGGGTCAGAAGCGCCACGGCGGCAAGCAGGTAAAAGCTCAAAGGCAGATTGGCGTAGGCCATCGTCGCATGCCGGAAGATCAGTGGGGCGGTAATGGCCGCCAGAGCGGCCAGACCGGCGAGTGATTGGCGCAATCCAAACTGGCGCAAGACCTCGTACAGCAACAGGGAGAGGGCAAAAGCATAAGCTGGGAAAATGAGCTTTGCCGCGGGCAACGCTTCGCTCAGTAGCCATCGACTGGCAGCGATCGACAGCGGGATATGCAGCGGGTAGGCGACCGTGTTCGTGCCCCATTGCGTGACCCATTGGATCGTTCCGTCGGCGGCGATTCCGTATCCTTTGATGCCCCACAGCACCAATTCATCGGTGGCGTGGTAGCCTTTGCCGATGGCGAGGAAGGCAGCCAGGCCCGCCAGCGCAAGAAAGGCTATTGTCCACAAATGCGGACGAAAGCTAACTCTGGAGGTCTTGAACGCTTCACGCAGTCGGGTGGTTCTTCCTGCACGGCGGTTTCGAATGACCATCTCGATCCAGCCTGCAATCAGGAGCAAAACTGTGAGCGCAAGGACAGTTTCACTCGACAACGGTATGCCGATCAGAGATGCAAGCGCCAGGGCGAACGACAACATCGCCAGGCCCAGCCCGTAGCCCAACGCCCATCGGCCTGCTCCCCATGAAGGAGGTAACGCCTGACGAACAAAAAGGAATCCCGCCAGCGCCAGAGCGTTCAGCCAGGCGAATGCCAGGAAGAGATCGCCCAGCATCTCGATGGCGCGACGGTAGCCCTGGTTTGGGTAGGGATTGCCCGGCGTCGATTCAGAAGGCAGGAGCACGCCCCAATCGCTGTCGAACATCTCCGGCTGACCTTGCGCCAGGATATCGGGGTCGGGAAAGCCCCCAACGACCAGCACAGCGGTATTCTCGAGTGAAAGCGACGCCAGACACTTTGGATTGGTGCAATTGATCACCCGCCGCGGCAGCAGGAAAAACTGCATCATCGGCGTAGTGGAAATTGCGCGCGGCCCGACGCCATCAGGCGGCAGCGCCACGCGCATTTCCATTGGGATCTTGCGGTCCAGAAATTGGATATATTGGGCAAAACGCCGCCCCTGGCTGTATTTGGCGCTGCGCCAGATCGCTGGCTGGCCCAGATCGGAGATCACGCGGGGTATTTCGCGGAACGCATCTCGCCCCAATAACGTCAATTGCAGCAGGGCAATCAGGCCGAGCAAAACCAGCGCCGGGCCGAAACCCCAAAATCGAGTCTTCAGGGCGCGCCCGCCGGCAGCCTTATCCTTTGAACCTGGGATCTGCATTGAGTGATTCTATCATGGAGCAATAGGAGATTTGTCCTGGCGACTCTGGCGCTATTGCGCTCCGTTTTCGCCCTGCGGAATTGGTATACTTGTCCCGTGGCAGAGAAATGCGTGGTTTATCGGCTGGGGTTGATGCCTTACGTCCAGGCATGGGAGTTGCAGGAGCGCCTCGCGGCGCAGATCGGGCGCGCCGAACGCCCGGCGACGCTGCTGTTGCTCGAACATCCGCCCGTGTACACTTTCGGGCGGCGCGGCGATATCCAAAACCTGCTGTGGGATGAGCAGGAGCTGGCCCGGCGCGGGGTGAGCGTGCTGTGGGTCGATCGCGGCGGCGATGTCACCTTTCATGGCCCTGGGCAACTGGTGGGTTATCCGTTGCTGCCGTTAGCGCTGGGCGGCTTGTACACAGGCCAAAGGGATATCAACGGCGAGGCGTCGAAAAGGTTGCCGCAGGCGGATTACGTAGGCTACCTCCGCAAGCTGGAGCAAACGTTGATCCTGGCACTAGGGCGTCTGGGCGTAGCCAGCGTTCAGCTTCCTGGTCTGACCGGGGTTTGGGCGCCATCGGATGGGCGATCGCCTGCGGCGAAGATCGCCGCCATTGGCGTCAAGGTAGATGCGCGCGGCGTCTCTCGACACGGCTTTGCCCTCAATGTGGACATGGACATGAGTTACTGGCAGGGCATCATCGGCTGCGGGCTGAAAGATCACCCTGTGACCAGCCTGGCAGAACTATGCTCATTGCCTCCGCCGATGGAAGAGGTGATACAGGCGGTGGTGGCCGCTTTCGGAGAGGTGTTCGATTACGAGATGGTGGATGGGTTTGAAGGGTTTCGAGAGGTGAATTGATGACCACTTTCATGCAAAGATTGACATCGAATATGAGCCACAGAGTTGTGACTGCGCTGTGCCTGGCGCTCCTGCTGCTCAGCCAGTTGGGCGCGGCTGTTGCGCCGCCGTCCGACGCAACGGCATTGGTGCGCCTCGATCTGGCGACGGCCGATGAACTGGCGCCTTTGGCCAGGATGGGTCTGCCGATCGTCGTCCAAATCGGCACCGCCCAAGAAGGCTTTGTCATCGCGGCGTTGGCCGACGCCCGCCAACAGCAGGAGTTGAGCGAACTCGGCTATTCGTTGAGCGTTCTGGACGCTGCGCCGCAGGGGGCGAACTATTACCTGCTCTACGCCCTACCGCAGGATCTGCGCCAGGCCGAGGCGGTAGCGCCGTTGTTGATCGTCGAAGGGCGGCAGGCGCTCCTGCGCGCCACAGCGGAACAGGTCGCCCAACTGGAGCGCTTGGGCCTGGGCGTCACGTTGCTCACCCCCCACAGCATCTCCGTCGCCCCCCAGCGTGAGGCCGCCCTGCTGCCGACCAGCATCGCCCCCAGCCCGGTGATCCAGGGGATGATCAATCAATTGACCTCGGATACACTGTACGACTACGTTGCCAAATTGAGCGGCGAACAATCGGTCCTGGTCAATGGCGAGCCTTATACCATCCTGACGCGTTATACCCCCACCGGACAGCCGATGCAAAAAGCCACCCGTTTCGTATATGAGCACTTTCAAGCCCTGGGTCTGCCGGTGAGTTATCACTACTACAACCTCCCCGGCTGGAACCTGGAGAAGCGGAACGTGTACGCCCAACAGACCGGTGCAGGGCAACCCAATCGCATCTATTTGCTCACTGCGCATCTGGATTCTTACTCTCAAGATCCGATGAACCTGGCACCCGGGGCAGATGACAACGCCAGCGGCTCGGCGGCGGTGATGGCCATTGCCAATATCCTCAGCCAATATCGCTTCGATTGCACCCTGCGCTATATCCTGTTCACCGGCGAGGAACAGGGTCTGCGCGGCTCAACCGCTTACGCCAGCGCAGTCACCTCGCTGGGGGAGAACATCCAGGGGGTACTGAACCTGGATATGATCGGCTATAACACGCCGGGGACGCCAACCACCATCGAACTGCACACCCGTCCCGGAAACGCCGGCAGCGCCATCGCTACCTTGTTTGCCGATGTGATTGCGGCGTATAACATCGATTTGACGCCCCGAATTCTTAACGATGGCCTGTCCTTCAGCGACCATTCCCCCTTCTGGGACCGCGGTTATCCGGCGATCCTGGCAATCGAAGATTGGGACGATCACACGCCGGACTATCACCGCACCACGGATCGGCTCAGCACGCTGCACATGAGCTACTATACCCGCTTTGCCAGAGCAGCCCTGGCCACCTTTGCGCACATGGGCTGCCTGTTGGATGGGGAGCTGGGCGGCGTGGTGAGTAACGCAGCGACAGGCGCGCCCCTGGCCGGCGTGAACGTCGAAGCGCGGCTGAACGGGACATCGCAGGGGATCCAACAGACGGGGTCGAACGGCGCGTATCAGCGCCTGCTGCGCGCCGGCAACTACATGGTGACGTTTTCGGCTCCGGATTTCCGCACCGAAACGGTGAGCGACGTTCAGGTCGCCGCAGGTGGGCGCACCACGTTGAACCGCAGCCTGCAGCCCTGCGAGACGGTGCGGCAGGTGAGCTTCACTGCCACGCCTAACCCCTCCCCGGCGGGTGAAGAGATCACCTTTAGCGCGACGATTGGGGGCGGCGCAGCGCCGGTGAGCTATACCTGGGATTTTGGGGACGGCAGCAGCGCCTCTGGCGCTCAGGTGGCCCATTCGTACGCGGCTCAGGGCTTGTACGCGGTGACGCTGAGCGCAGATAATTCGTGTTTGTTGCCCGTCAGCGTCCGTCGCGGGGTGCTGGTGGGCGAAAATTTCTTTTTCTTCCCGTGGCTGAGCCGTTGATAGGGGTCGCAGGCTGCCTCATCGGCGGCGCCAGAAGGAGCAAATTGGTGTTTGACAGACATCATAAAAATCAGTACACTATACACAGATGCGAGGAACCTCGAAGGAGGCAATTATGGCTTCTCAAAGCTTTCAACTGGTGATGCAGAAAGGCCCCAACCCGGGTAAAATTTACGAGTTGGCGCAAGAAGAAGTCACCATAGGCCGGGATATCAGCAACCGCATCGTGATCAACGATCCGGAAGTTTCCCGCCGACACGCTCGATTGACCCTGCAGGTCGGCGGCTACGTCATCGAAGACCTCGGCTCAACCAACGGCACCTTCGTGGATGGCCAACGCCTGATGGGGCCACACCTGTTGAGGCCAGGGCAGACAGTGATGCTCGGCGAAAAGATCACCATGGCCTATGAAGCGCTGGGCTTCGATCCCAATGCGACCATTGTGGGCGTCGCCGGTGGTCCCCCTGCCGCTAAAGAGACCTATCGTGTCCCTCCTGGCGAAGCCATTCCTGGCGCTCCGCCTCCGCCAACGGCGCAGGAGGCGCAGCCGCCTGCCTATGTCCCGCCGCCGGCCGCGCCCGGATATCCTCCAGCGGCCCCAGTTTACGGCGGCCAGCCGCCAGCGGCGACGGCCGAGCCTTACGGCGCCGTCGAAGGGGTTTATGAGGAAGAGGAAGAAGAGGAAACCGGCAGGCAGCCTTGGAAGATCGCGCTGATCGGATGCGGCGCCCTGGTTGTGGTTTTATGCTGCCTGGCGGTGGGCGCCGTCGCCTTCGATTACCTGAACCTTTACTGCCAGCCGCCGTTCAATGCGCTGAGCGGCGTTCTGTGGAGTTGCCCATAAAGGGAGAGGTCCAGGTCTGGATAAAACCGCCAGCCGCTCATCCCCGACAGCACCCAAATCTCCTGATTGCGGGTGAACTGTAGCTCGCTCAACTCCGGCCCGGATGTGCTCACCCACATCCGGGCGGTGTTTCCTTCCAGGTGGATGCGTTCCGGCTGATAGCCAGCCGCCAGGGCGGCCTGGACCAGGGCGAGGTGATCAGAAGCCAGAGGCGAGGCCTCGAAAGCCTGGATTCCTTGCTGCGGATACAGGTCGAGCGTCTGGTTGATCGCTTGCAGGAGCTTTGCTGCGTCGGCAAATTCGGCCCGCCCCAGGCTTTCGCCTGCCGCTGCCAGCATCGTCTCCAGGGCCAGGCCTTCCGGTTGCCCCGGTCGGCGCAGGTAATCGGCGACGATGCCTCGCTTGCGCATTTGCTCGCTGTCCATCAGCCAGGCGGTCAGGAAATGGGCAGAAGGATCGAGCAAAAGCTGATAGCGCCGGGCAGTGTCGTAGAAAGAAATGCTCAGGCGTAAGTCTTCGGCTATCTCCGGGGAGAGCGGTTGCTCACGCAGAGCGGCCTGGAAGCGCTGCTCTAATTGCGCCAGGCTTAAGCCAAAGTGCTTTTCTAAGGCTGCTTCCACGGCGTCGGATTGCGCCTGAACAGAAGGAGTTGGCTGCTCCGATTTTTGCGGATGAATGTCGCGATAGAAAGCCGAGAAAGACTGCCATCCCCAGGTGTTGACCATAAACTCGATCAGGGCTGCGGCTTCCAGATAGCCGATCTCGTGCTGCTCGAAATAAAAATTGTCGATCAGCTTTCGAAGCGGGATATAGCCGCCGACGCCGCAACCCGACTCGGCGGCCGATGAACGCGCCTCGTCCCAGGCGACGCACCCTGGAGCTGGCGGCAACAGCGCCGCAGCCCGCGGCAGAATCGGCTCGGGTTTGAAATGCCCGCCGCTCAGGTAAACCGCCAGCCCCTCGACGAATGCAGAGGGCTTGAGTTCCCCTCCAAGGCGGCTATCCAGGATGTGGATGATCTCGTGGTGCAGGATGGTGGCAACATCTCCGGCCATATAGTTGCGGTCCAGGTAGGACAGGGCGATCTCTTTGCTGGCAAATCCACCATGTCCCAGGACTCGCGGCAGCCAGACGACCTGGATCGGCTCAGTGAGCTGCACCCCCATCCGTTTGCTGGCGCGGTTCACCTGCTCATCGAGCATGGTGAGCAGCGTTTGCAGGTCCCGCTCTGCTGGCGTCTCCGTGATATAGTGCACTGTGCAGCATGGCGTGGATACCGTCGCCCACCTGGCCTGCGACTCGGGCGGGGGGAGCTGGCCGCGGGGCAACAGGATGACGGTTTCGCTCCACGATGGGCCGTCGGGCTGGATAGTGACCTGCAGCGTGTATTCGCCAGCCGAGAGCTGTGAGGTGTCCCACGCCCAGATCAGGTTGGCTTGTATGCGGCCGCCGATGCCGTAGTGGCCGAAGCCCGCCTCAGCGTTCAGGCTGCCCGCTGGATCGATCAACTGGACGCGCGCTGAATGACCCTCCAAATTGGCTTGCGGCGGGGCGATGATCTCGAAACTGACCTGATCGCCCACATATAGAGGCCCGTCGGGGTGCAGCCGCAGGCTGAAAGCATTGCTCTCTGGCAGGACGGTGCTGACGGGAGCAGCAGGGGCCAGCGGGCTGGGGCTGGCGGCTGGAACAGGCGTGTTGGTTGCGGCGGGGGATACGGTTGGCGTTCGAGCGAGGGGGGCGATCAGGGTTGGGGTAGAGGGAGTGGAAGGAGAAAGATTGCTGGCGACCAGGCTCACCGCCCGGCAGGCGATCAGGAAGAGCGATACGACAGCAATCCAGCGACGCATATTGACAATTATAGCCGCTCCCTTGCGCCTTCGGCAGAACCTGAGCAATCGCTAATCTTGACATGCCAAGCCCTGGTACAATTATTGTCGTTTGGTCTTAGTATTGTCCATATTTTGGGTTCCTTGATTTTTTCAGGAGGTGTTGGATGCCGCGTATGTTCGTCCCCGGCCCGGTTGATGTCGATCCAGAGATCGCCGCTGTTCAAACCCGCCCGATGCTGCCGCACCGCAGCAAAGAATTCGAAGCTATCTTTCATCGCGCTTCGGATAAAGCGCGCCAGTTGTTTTACACCCAATACCGCGTCTTCCTGGTGACAGCTTCGGGCACCGGGTTGCATGAGGCGGCGGTGCGCAATTTCGCCCGTAAAAGCGTGCTCTCGTGCGTCAATGGCGCCTTTGCCCAGCGCTGGTATGAGGTCGCCGTCTCGAATGGCAAGCAGGTTGACCGCCTGGAGACGCCCTGGGATCAGCCGATCACTCCAGAGTTAGTTTATCGGGCCTTGAAAGAGAAGCCTTATGAGATTCTGACCGTGGTTCATAACGAAACCTCGACCGGCTTGCAGAACCCGGTGCAGGAGATCGCCGCAGCGGCGCGCCAGGCCAGTCCGGACACGCTGATCTGTGTGGACGCGGTCTCTTCGCTGGGCGGCGCCAGGATAGAAATGGACGCCTGGGGGCTGGATATGGTGCTTACCTCCTCGCAGAAGTGTCTGGCGCTGCCGCCCGGCCTGGCGTTGGGGGCGGTTTCGGATCGGGCGATGGCCTACGCTGAAAGCGTGCCCGAGCGCGGCTGGTACTTCGACCTGGTGCGCATGGAGAAGCATCGCTTGAAAGACTCCACCCCCGCCACCCCGGCCCTGGCGCTGATCTATGCCCTGGACGCCCAATTGGATCGCATCCTGGCCGAGGGGCTGGAGGCGCGCTTTGCCCGCCATGAGGCAATGGCGCGGCGGGTGCAGGCCTGGGCGGTCGAGCGAGGTTTGCCGCTGTACGCGCCGGAGGGTTATCGCTCTAAAACCGTGACTACCGTGTGCAACGAGATGAACCTGGACATCTCGAACTTGAACAGTTTCCTGCTTCAGCGCGGCATGCGCATTGCTAATGGATACGGCGCGCTCAAGAGCAAGACTTTCCGCATTGCGCATATGGGCGAGATCAACCTGGCGGACATCGAGGAGTTGCTCCAGGCAATCGACGAATATCTGGCTGGCAACCGGCCGGCTTGATCGAGGCGAAATTGACCGAGGCGATAGTTCATCTGACCGGTCACGCCTATGGCGGCGAAGCGTTCGGCCGTCTGCAGGACGGGCGGATAGTGTTCACGCCGTTTGCGTTGCCCGGTGAGATGGTTCGCGTTCGCCTGGTGGAAGAAAAGCGCGGCTTTGCGCGCGCTCAACTGGTGGAAGTGATGCAGGCCGCGCCAGAGCGCGTTCAGCCGCGCTGCGCCCACTTTGGCGTTTGTGGCGGCTGCCATTATCAGCACATGCCATACCCGATGCAACTGGCAGCAAAGTCGGCGATCCTGCGTGAGCAACTCCAACGCATCGGTGGCATTGCTGACCCTGCTATGGGCGAGATCGTGGCCTCGCCGCAGCCGTTCAACTACCGCAACCATGTGCAGTTTCACCTGACGGAAGATGGAAAGCTGGGTTATCACATGGCGCGTTCGGATCAGGTGCTGGCGATTCAGGAATGTCATCTGCCGGAGCCGCTGCTGAACCGGGTCTGGCCGTTGTTCGATTTCGAAGCCATGCCGGAGATCGAGCGCCTGAGCTTACGCCTGGGGGCAGGAAATGATGTGCAGTTGGCGCTGGTGAGCGACGACCCGCAGCCGCCGGAGCTTCGGATCGAAGACCTGCCCATTTCCGTCGTCCATCTCAGTCAGGAGGACGCGCTGGTGCTGGCGGGCAGCCCTGAGGTGGTGATCGAGGTGTTAGGGCGGCCTTTTGTCGTCTCGGCAGGCTCTTTTTTTCAGGTCAACACCCCTATGGCGGGCGAGTTGGTCAGACATGTCATGACTTTACTTGAGCGGTACAATGCGCTTGGCCAGGACAAGACGCTGATCGATGTCTATTGCGGCGTGGGGCTGTTCAGCGCTTTCATCGCCCCACGGGTTGGTCATTTGATCGGGATTGAAGCCTCGTCCAGTGCTGCACAGGACTTCGTCCGTAATCTGGACGAATTCGACCACGTCGCGTTGTACGAGGCCCCTGCCGAAGTGGTCTTGCCCGATGTGGAGCAGCAGCCCTCAACCGTGTTGGTAGATCCACCGCGCGAAGGTCTCGATCGGCGCGCCATGGACGGTCTGATCCGTTTGTCTCCGCCGTTGCTGGTGTACGTCTCTTGCGATGCGGCGACGCTGGCGCGGGATGCAAAGCGGCTGGTCGCTGTGGGGTATCATCTGGAGCAGGTCACGCCGTTCGACCTCTTCCCGCAGACCTATCACATCGAAAGCGTCAGTTGTTGGACACGCCCGCATGAGGGATGAGGTGCAGATTTCCCTCCTTGACAAGATTAAAACTCGCGCTAAACTGTAACTGTAGTGCCCGGATCATCGAACGCCTGCAATGTTCTCAGCAAAGGAGCGAATAATGGCAAACCTCAATCGTGTACAATTGATCGGTCGCCTGGGCAGAGACCCTGAGACGCGCTTCACCCCCAAAGGCAGCAAGATCTGCCAGTTCAGCATTGCCGTAGATCGCAAGTGGCGCGGGCCAGATGGCGAGGCCAGGGAGCGCACCGACTGGTTCAACGTGGAAGCCTGGGGGCGGCTGGGCGAGATTTGCCAGGAATACCTGAGCAAGGGACGCCTGGTTTACATCGAAGGCCGGCTGCAGACCGACACGTATGAGAAAGAAGGCGAAAAACGCTACATCACCAAGGTCGTCGCTTCGACGATGCAGATGCTGGATCGCAAGCCTGAGGAAGAAGAGCCGTTGCCCCCAGCGCCGGAGGAGGACGAATTCCCTTTTGAGTGATCCGGCCTGCGTCAGGCAGGCAGGCCGGAAGCCGTTTCCTGCATGGCCTTCAGCAGCGCCTGAATCGCCAGCTTGCCGGATGCGTAGCGGTGCGGTGTTTTGCTTAGCGGGCTGACCGAGGCCGCCGCGTCTGCCAGCACTTCGAGGCGGCTGGCGTTGCGTTGCTTGGCCTGCACATAGGCCATTCCAAATTCGAACAGCGCTCCCATATCCAGCGGGCTGTCCTGTGGGGCTTGCCCGCCTTCGATTTGTCCCCAGCCTGCCAGCCCATTCATCAAGGCTTTGAGCACGTTTCCCGAGCGTCCCGATTGTCCCTCTGGCTGCTCTGGCGACGCCTGTTCTCGATCCTTGGATAGCGCCCCGTGCACATAGCTCAGCAAATCCTCCAGGGATACCTGGTAACGCTGGAACTGCCGCGCCATCTGTTCCAGGCCGCGGGCATATACCTGAGCCGAGCCGTTATCCACCTGCGCCGCCAGCAGCCGGGCGGCGTATTCCATTGCCTCAGCGATCTCTGCGCCGCGCTTCTCTTCGGCCGCGCGCGCGGCAATTTCGAACACCTGCACCATATGATCGCCGTGATTCCCGTTCACCAGATCAGCCTGGTTAAACGCCTGGCGGTTTTGGCGCAACGCCTCGCCCACCGCCCTGAAGATCGCGGCCAGCTTTGCGGGTGTAGAATGCAGTGTCATGACAGATTGCGCCTATAGGGTTGGCAACGCTTCGAGTTGCTCGACCATACGCAAGATGACATCGAAGCCGCCCTGCCAGAACGCCGCGCTGTGGATGTCGATCCCGGCATCGGCCAGGATTTTGGTCGGCGCTTCCGAGCCGCCCGCAGCCAGAATTTTGAGATAGCGTGGTTTGAAGGCTTCGCCTTCAGCCTTGTACTGCTGGTAGAGCGAAAGCACCAGCAACTGTCCAAAGGCATAGGCGTACACGTAGAACGGCACCTGGTAGATGTGCGGAATGGACACCCATTCCCAGCGAAACTCATTGCTGACCTCTACTGCGTCGCCGAACTGCCTTTCCAGGTTCTTGAAGTAGGCCGCAGAAAGCTCATCCACCGAGGCGCCCTGTTGCACCATCTCGTGCGCCTGGCGCTCGAACAGAGCAAAGAACGCCTGACGCAGGATGGTGGCGTAAGCGTCGTCCACCTGGCGGAAGAGCAGGTCGCGGCGCACCGTTTCGTCCGTCTCTTGCTGCAGCAAGCGGTCGATCAACATCATCTCGCCGAAAGTGGAAGCCGTCTCTGCCAGCGGCAGGCTGGATCGTTGGGTGAACAGGCTGTGATCCGCAGCCAGCATGGAGTGAATCGCATGGCCCAATTCGTGCGCCATCGTCGCCACATCGTCCGGCCGACCCTGGTAGTTCACCAACACCCAGGGCGTCAGATCTGGCGTGGCGGTGGCGCAGAACGCCCCGCTGCGCTTACCCTTGCGCACTTCGCTGTCCAGGTGCTGTTCATCGAAGACCCGGCGCGCCAGTTGCGCCAGCTTGGGTTCGAACTGGTGGAAAGATTCCAAAACGGCCTCAGCAGCCGCGCCGAAATCGTAGCGGGTTTCGGATTTAGCGATCGGCGCATAGACGTCATAGCGGCGCAGCCGCTCCATGCCTAACAGGCGCGCCTTCAGGCGGAAATATCTCTGAAAGATAGGCGCGTTGCGCTCACAAACCTCCAGAAGGATGTCCACAACATCATCGGGGATGTCGTTGACCAGGTTGCGGGCGGCGATTGGACTGGCAAAATGGCGCAGTTCCACCTGCTCATTGCGCCAATCGCGCACCAGCGTCTGGTAGATCAGGCCCAGCACCGGCCCATCCTGCCCATAGACGCGATAAATCTCCTGGTAGGCTTTGGCGCGCAATTCGGGATCGTAGCCGCGGGCATAGACCATGATCTCGCCGCGGGTCAGCTCTTTCTCCTCGCCGTCCACTGTCAGGTGGAAGACGTAGCGGTTGGTGATCGCGTCGTATAAATTGTGCAGAGCGTTGACCCCGGTGATGTTCTTGATATTGACGATCTTTTCTTCTGGCTCGGTCAGGGTGTGCGGCTTGAAATGGCGCATTTCCTCCAGGTAATAGCGGTAGTCGCCCGACGCAGCCATCAGACGCTGGGCGTTGTTCTCATCGAGTTCTTTCCACCACAGGCTGAAGAACAGGGTGCGATTTTCCACCACCGCCATCAGTTGCTGCACCTGCGCCAGAAAAGTCTGGGCGCTCTGATCCTGGGTATCGGCGGCGAAGCTCAGGGCGGCAAAATGGTAGATGCGATACGCCAGATGGCTGATCTTTTCGAGTTGACGGATCAGGTCCAGGAAGCGCTCTGCAGGCAACTCCGGGGTCAGTTCGGCGCGGCGCGTCTCGAAGCTCGCCACGCCCTCTTCCAATTCAGCGAAAGCGGCCTGCATCTCAGGGCTGTCCTGCGCGGGGAACAGGTCTTTAAGGCTCCAGCGGGATTGGGTGTAAGTTTGCGTCATCGTATTTCCTTGTAGAACGTTACAGACTAAACCGAATGTGCATGATCTCACCATCCTGGACGGCGTAGTCTTTGCCTTCCAGGCGCAGGCGACCGCGGGAGCGCGCCTCGCTCAGTCCACCGAGGGAGACTAACTCGCCGTAATGGATTACTTCAGCGCGAATGAACCCCTTTTGCAAGTCGGAGTGGATCGTCCCTGCTGCTTCTACGGCGCTGGCGCCTCGGCGAACCGTCCAGGCGCGCACTTCATCTTCGCCGACGGTGAAGAAGGACTGCAAGCCCAGCAGATCATAGGAAGCGCTGATCACCCGTTGCAGGCCGAGTTCCTGGATGCCAAATTCCTCCATGAACATTTGCGCTTCGTCGGCGGGCAACTGCGCCAGCTCCATCTCTAGCTTACCCTGCAGTGGAACGACCATGCTGCGCTTCGAAGAATATTCGATGATCGGGGCTGGCTGTCCATCCGCCAGGTTCAGCACGATCAACACCGGTTTTCGGGTGAGCAGGCCAAACCCGGCTAGCGCCTTTTCTTCTTCTGCGGTGAGCTCAATGTCGCGCAGCGGGGTATCGGCAGACAGGGCCGCGTGCAGACGCTCGAACAGAGCCATCTCGCGCTCGATTTGGCCCTTGTCCCTGCCGCCGCCTTTCTTGCGCTCCTCCGCCAGGCGCTCCAGTTTACGCTCGACGCTGATCAGATCGTTCAGGGCCAGCTCGCCGTCCAGCATGGCGATGTCACGCCGCGGATCGACGCTCCCAGCCGGGTGCGGCACGCTGGCATTCTCGAAACAACGCACCACATGCACAAAGCCATCCATCTGACTGAGCTGGTTGAGCAGCGGGCCGGAGAGGCCGCCCCTGCCATTGCCGTTCCCATTGCCATTCGCCCCATGACCGCCTTCCAGGCCGGCGATGTCGGCGTAGGTGACTTTGGCATAGGTGGTTTTGCGTGGGCGGAACATCTGCGATAGCCGCTCCACGCGCTCGTCGGGCACATCCACTACCGCAGTGCGCACCTCGAATCGCCCACCGCTCACCGTAGCAGGCTGGTCCCCGCGGGTCAGGGCGTTGAAGATCGTGGTTTTTCCCGATTGGGGTAAGCCGATAATTCCTAATCGCATCTTTTCTTACTTCGCTTCCGTAGAGAAATGAGCATCCAAAGTTGGAGGCTTCCCACTTTCGGGAAGCCCCAAGACGGTAATTATACCCGAATTTGGCGGCATATGAATGACTCGAGCGCGCAAAACTGCTCGCCGACGCCTGGATGTAACCTTTGAGGGCGTTTTGTATCTAAAAATTGAAAGCAAATCTGATCGGAATATCTTCACGTAATTAATCTATGAGCATCTCGCTCGAAGATTACGATCTATAAGGAGGAACATCTCATGATAAAGGTCAATGAAGCGAATTGGGACCGCATCTTGCGCGTTGTGCTGGGGATTGTGATCTTGTATCTGGGCTGGGCAGGTGTCGTCGCCGGCGGCCTGGGGACGTTTCTGAAGTTCTTTGGTTTCATCCCCTTGCTGACCGGCCTGATCGGCTGGTGCCCAATCTACAGCCTGTTGAAGTTCGGTACCAAGACGGCCTGATTGGAATGGGGTTGACTCTGTGACCAACGACGAATTCTACGAGCGCCTGCGCAAGAACCCGCGTCCGGTGGTGGTCGATTTCTGGGCGCCCTGGTGCGGGCCGTGTCGGGCGGTTGAGCCGATGCTCAAACGGGTTGGCAGCGAATACGCTGACCGCGTGGATGTCTGGAAAATCAACGCCGACGATCATCCGGAGTTGCTGCGCCAGCTCCGCATCTACGGCATCCCCACGCTGATCAGCTTCAAGGCCGGGCATGAAGTGGCCCGCCAAACGGGAATTGGGTCGCCTCAATCCCTGAATGGCCTGTTCGAGGCAGCTCTGAGCGGTGAAAAACCGGCCAACCCTGGCCTGGGGATGGCCGAGCGCCTCCTGCGTCTGGCGACAGGAGCAGCTTTGCTGCTCGCCGGATATAGCGGCGGGTTCTCTGGCGTCTATCTGGCGCTCACTGGCCTGGGCGTTCTGGTGATGTTCGGCGCAGTGCACGACCGCTGCCCGGTGTGGAACGCTCTCAAGGCCTTCTGGAACCAGAAGAGCGGGCGGGCCAGCTAATCGCCCAAAATTTAAACTGCCGGGAAGGTGGAGCGGTGGGTCATCCCGCCGCTCCACCTTTTATCCCTTTAGCAACTGTTCCACCCGGCTTTCCCCCAGTGTAAAGTATCGGGCTTGCGGATGGTGCACGATGATCGCCGCAGTAGATTGCTCCGGCACAAGCTGGCAGGCAGCGGTCAGGCTCATCCCCAATTCGCTTGCGGCCGGCAGCAAGTCGAAGACCACGCGGTGATCCTCCAGGTCAGGTATTGCCGGGTAGCCCCATGAATAGCGCTTGCCCTGGCCCTCGGCCAGGCCCAACTCGCGGCGAATATGGCGGTGAAGGTATTCGGCAGTCGCTTCAGCAGTTTGCACCGCCAGCCCATGCAGGTAATACGCCTCAGAGTAGTCTCCCTGTGCTTGAAGCTGATCGAAGCGCTCGGTGGCCTGTTGGCCCACCGTCACCACCTGTAGAGCGACCACGTCGATTTCTCCCGAATCGACCGGTGCAAAGTAATCTGCCAGGCATAGCCTCTCGTCGGCCGGCTGGCGCGGGAAGTTAAACCGCGCCAGTTCTTTTCCCTTTCCTTTTGGGAGAGCGGTCAGAGGTGATGGCACACTGTCAGGATCGTATAGGTGCAAAGTATCGCCGTCTGCCTGGCAAGGCCAATAGCCGTACACGGCTTGCGGTTTCAGCCACCCCTCGCGCAGCGCCTGGCGCGTCATGCGCTCCAGGCGTTGCTCAAACTCGGTCTGTAACCGCTCCCACTCTTCTCCATGGGCGTTCTTGGCGCCCCAAGACAGGCGGAACAGTTCATTCTTCGCCAGATATTGAAAGATCATTTGCAGCGGCATCTGGCGCACTACCCGCGGCCCCCACGCCAGCCCGGGCGGCATAGCCAATGGGGAAGGGACAACCGAGGAGCGCGCCCGCTGCTGAGAAGTGTGCTTCAATCCGATCTCCCGACCGACCTCGCGCTCCGCCTCGGCAAATACCTGCTTCAGCAACTCCTCTCGGCGTTCCGGGTTCAAATAAGCGTCGATGGTCGCCAGCCCTTCGAAGGCGTCTTTGCAGTAGAACACCCCCGGCGCATACGGCGCGCCGTCCTCCGTGTATAGGATGCGGTAGCCAAAGCGTCGGTTGATCGCCGCACCGCCCACCAGCACCGGCAGCTTCAAGCCGCGACGCTGCAACTCGTTGACGATCAGCGGCATTTGCTTGCTGGTATTCACCAGCAGCGCGCTCAGGCCGATTGCGTCTGCCTTTGCCTCGATCGCCCGGCTGATGATCGTCTCGGCGGGCACCTGCTTTCCCAGGTCGATGACGGTGTAGCCATTGTTGGAGAGAATGGTCTTGACCAGGTTCTTGCCGATATCGTGCACGTCTCCGTACACCGTCGCCAGCACCACGGTGCCTTTGCTGGCGCCCTCCTGGCGCTCCAGGAAGCTCTCCAGGTAGGTCACGGCCTTCTTCATGACTTCGGCGGATTGCAACACAAATGGCAGGATCAATTCGCCTGCCCCAAAGCGATCGCCGACCTCTTTCATCGCCGGCAGCAGCACCGTGTTCAGGATGCCCACCGCCGCCTCGTGTTGCGAGGCCTGGCCGCGCGCCGCCAGGATCTCGTCGATATCTGCTTCCACGCCTTCCTTGTGGCGATGCAGGATCCGCCACGCCAGGCGCTCCTGTGGCCCCATACCCAGTGTAGGATCGCCTGCTGCGGCGGCCGGGCGGCTGGATTGGAAGGTCTCGGACTGGAAATACTCGATGAAGCGCTGCAGCGCATCCGGGCGGCGGTTGAAGATCAGATCTTCGGTCAACTGGCGCTGCTCGACGGAGATTTCCGCGTAGGGCGTGATGTGCGCCGGGTTGACAATCGCCATATCCAGCCCGTATTGGACCGCGTGATACAGCATCACGCTGTTCAGCACCGGTCGCGCCGCTGGATCGAGGCCGAACGAAACGTTGCTTACCCCCAGCGAGGTCAACACGCCGGGCAGTTCTTGCTTGATCCGCTGGATGCCCTCCAGCGTCTCGACAGCCGAGTTGGCGAACTCCGCGTCGCCGGTCGCCAGGGTGAAAGTCAGCGTATCGAAGACCAACCCCTCCGGGCGCAGACCATGTTCGCCGACTGCAATCTCATAAATCCGCCGCGCCACCGCCAGCTTTTGCTCTGCGGTCTTGGCCATGCCGCGTTCATCAATGGTCAGCACCAACACAGCAGCGTTGTGCGCCTTGGCCAGCGCGAAGACGCGGTCGGCGCGAGCGCGCCCGCCTTCCAGGTGCGTCGAATTGAGCAAGCAGCGTCCGGGGGCTGTCTTCAGTGCAGCCTCCATGACCTCCGGTTCGGTGGTGTCGATCACCAGCGGCACATCTACACCCGAAGCCAGCTTTTTCACCACCCGGCGCATTAACTCGGCCTCATCGGTGCGCTCAGTCACCGCCACCGAGATATCCAGGGCGTGCGCGCCGCCTTCCACCTGCTCGCGCGCCACTTCCAGGATAGCGTCGTAGTCTTCCGCCAGCAGCAGGCGCTTGAACTTGCGGCTGCCCTGGGCGTTGCAGCGTTCGCCAATCAAGAACGGCGGCGGCTCCTGCTGCATCGCCATCGCCCGCGTCGCCGAAGCCAGGCGCGGCGCGCGCGCCTGTGGTCGAGGGGGATGGCGGCGGCGTCCATCCCATGCCGCTCCACCCAGCTTTTCCACCAGCCGGCTCAGGTGCGCCGGGGTGGTGCCGCAACAGCCGCCCACCACACTGATGTGGTTTTTCTCCACGAATTCCGCCAACGTCTGTGCGAATGGCTCCGGCTCCAAGGGGTAAACCGCCTCGCCGTTCACGTTGAGCGGCAAACCCGCGTTGGGGATGCACGATACCGGTAGTGAAGCGTTCTCGCCCAGGTAAGCGATTGGCTGGCGCATGTGCTCCGGTCCGGTGGAGCAGTTCAAACCGATCACATCGATGCCCAGCCCCTCCAGGATGGTGAGCGCTGCAGCGATATCCGTGCCCAGCAACATGCGCCCGGTGGTGTCCAGGGTTACCTGCGCCTGGATGGGAAGCCAGACGCCGCTATGTTCGAATGCCTGGTGGATGCCAGCGATCGCGGCTTTGACCTCCAGAATGTCTTGCGAGGTCTCGATCAACAGCAGGTCCACCCCGCCCTGGATCAGCCCGCTGGCCTGCTCTCGGAACACGTCTGCCAGTTCATCGAAGGTCACATCCGAAAGCTCCGGATCGTCCGCCGAAGGCAGCTTTCCCGATGGTCCGATCGATCCGGCGACGAAGCGCGGCTGATCGGCGGTGGCGTATTCGTCCGCCAGGCGTCGCGCCAGCGCTGCCGCCGCCCGGTTGATCTCAACCACCCGCTCGTGCAGCCCATATTCGCGCAGCGTGATACGGTTGGAGCGGAAGGTG
The DNA here is from genome assembly GCA_964503145.1 of uncultured Anaerolinea sp. Classification (GTDB taxonomy): domain Bacteria; phylum Chloroflexota; class Anaerolineae; order Anaerolineales; family UBA4823; genus RBG-16-57-11. The sequence continues at coordinate 409,299 of CAZCYV010000002.1, forward strand.
TTCGTCTCCAGCACGTCCACCCCGGCGTCCAAAAATGAGCGATGCACTTTCTCAACCGCCTGAGGGTAGCTGATCACCAGATAATCGTTACAGCCGTTGTACTGCTCGCCGCCGAAGTGCTCGGCGCTCAGGCGCTGCGCCTGCAGGCTGGTGCCCATCGCTCCATCGAAAACCAATACATGCTCTTGTAATGCATCTAAATAGCGGCGATTTGTGTAGATTCTAGCCATCATTTTTCCAGAATGTCAGAGATTACAGGTGAAGATTTGCCAGTTTACCACGCCCCTCTCAGGGCGTCAAATTCGCCTAGTGCCGGTAGATCGAGACCCACAGACGGGAGGGTTTGCGCCCCTGGCGCTCGAAGGTGAACTGGCGCGCGGCGATCAGTCGCCAGCCGTCAGGGTTTTCTTGCTTTTCAGAGAACAGCACCAGGATCCTGGCCTGCTCCAGGGCGCGCGCCATCCGTTCTTCTTGCTCCTGTTCAGTGAATGGCTGTTCCGGCCAGCCCAGGCGGATCTCCCGGCTGTCCAGGACGGTGACCTGGCAGCCCCCGGAGTTGGCCATGCAGCGGGTCTCTAAGTTGAATCGCAGCGCCTGGCCGCTCCATTGGTCGGTGCGGCCCAGCATCACCACCTCGAGCGCGCGTTGTTGCTCGATGTCCAGGCTGTCGCCGATGAAACGGTAAGCCTGATCGGCGCCGTCGTTCAGGTTCTCATAGGCCAGCGCCAGCCTGGCGTTTAGGTGATACAGATTGTAAGCTCCAAAGCCCAGCACGCCGACTGCCAGCAATAGCCGCATGGTCGAACGCAACCGCTCGTACGGCGACAGGCTCACCAGGTGCTCGGCGCCGAAAGCCGCCATGATCCATAAGGAAGGGGTGATCAGCATTCCAAAACGGGAAATCTTGTACAACCTGAAAGTCAGCAGGGCTAACCCAAACAGGAAAAAGGCGCAGTACAGCCACACGCCCGAGAAATTCCGCGGCTGGCGTACGGCCTGCGCCACTGCAACGATCGAGAGCGGGATCAGCAGCCAGCCGAACTCGCTTTGCCATAACTGTCGCGGATAATACAGCCAGTTCGCCAGCGACCACAGGGTATGGTTCTTCAGCGGCAGAGTGGCGTAGTCGTAGAACCAGCGCCATTGCCCCAGGCCGATGAACCACAACCCGCAGGACACCGCCAGGGCGATCCACCCGGTCAGGGCGCTGCGCCCCATCGCAGAAGCCTGGCGGCTTTTCAACTCCGGCCACAGGCGGACTGCATCTGCGAGCGCCAAAACGGCAATCGTCACCATTCCGTAATTGTAGCGCGTCAGCAGGCTGAGCAGAGCGAGCAGCAGCGCCGCGAAATGTTTGCCCGGGCTGCGTTTGCGCCAGGCCCGCTGGTAGAGCAACAGGGCGGCGAAGGACAGGCCGATGGCGGGCATCTCCAGCATCGACAGGGCGGCATGGATGCTACACAGTCGATCGGCGAGCAAGAAGAGTGGGGGGAGCAGATAGATCAGCGGATCAGCCTGTGGCAGGACCTCCCGGATCGAGAACCACAGCATCAGGCCGAACAGAAAATACCAGAGCGTGCTGTACAGCCGGGCGGTTTCGATGTTGGCGCCGACCAGCGTGAACCAGGCGCCCAGCAACAGGCCGTGCGCGGGCGGATACCAGGCTGGCTTGGCGAAGCTCTCCCAAAGCGCGCGCCAATCTCCCCGCTGAACCGCCGAAGCGAAATCCAACCCGCGATTGGCGTGCAAAGCCTCGTCCATATCCATCTGAAGGTGGCTGAAACGGTCGATCCCCCTTCCGATCCACAGGCAAGATAGCAACAGCAGCGCGCAGAAGAGTATGAGTGAACTGCGTTCCAGAGTCGAGCGGTCGAATTTCACGGGGGTCAATTTGCGTTCCAGGGACTTGTGCAGTAAGTCGTCAGTTTACCATGAGCCATGAGGGGTGTCAAATTTTGGCCTGATCGCGCTCCTATGCAAGCAGTCCGCTCCGTGATAGACTCACAAAGACGATAAAATAAATTTTATCGTTATCAGGCGATGGAACATCTGCGCACGATCCAAGACTTCGAACATCTGAAAATCCTGGCCGACCCGCGTCGGCTGGCCATCTTGCGGCTGCTGATGGTCGAATCCGCCACGCTATCCCAGCTTGGCCAGATCCTGGGCGAACACCCCGCACAGGTGCGCCACCACCTGAAGCTATTGGAGCGCGCTGGATTGGTCGAACTGGTGGAGCAGCGTGTGGTGCGCGGCTTTACCGAAAAATACTATCGCGCTCGGGCGCGCGCCTTTGCGCTGCAGCAGTTGGTCTTGCCCGTCAGCCCTGAATCCGGGGCGCTGGTCATTTTGGGCAGCCACGATCTGGCGCTGGAGGCGCTGGCCCAGGAGATGCGCCAGATCAACAGTTCTTCCCTGCCCGTGTTCACCTTGGCGGTAGGCAGTCTGGAAGGTTTGATCGGCTTACGCCAGGGCCTGGCGCAGATCGCTGCCTGCCACCTGCTGGACGCCGAGAGCGGTGAATACAACCTGCCTTATGTGCGCCACCTTTTCCCCGACCGCAAGGTCACCCTGGTCACCCTGGCGCATCGCGAGCAGGGGCTGTTGCTTGCGCCTGGCAACCCACGCCGCATCCACCAATTGGAAGACCTGGCGCGCCCCGATGTGCGCATGATCAACCGTAACCGGGGCTCGGGCACTCGGCTGTGGCTCGATCAGCAATTGTCCCGGCTCTCCATTTCCACACAAGCGCTGCGTGGGTATGAGCGGGAGGTGCGAACCCATACTGCCGTGGCTGAGGCGATCAGAACCGGCAAGGTGGATGTTGGGCTGGGCGCCGAAGCTGCGGCGCGCCAGAGTGGCCTGGACTTCATCCCCATGTTCCAGGAGCGCTTCGACCTGGTGGTGCCGCGGGAACAGATCCACGAGCCGCGCCTGCGCGTCTTGTTCGATTTGCTTTCCAGCCTGCACTTTCGCAGCCTGGTCCAAGATCTGGGGGGTTATCAGACCGGCCATACCGGCGACCAGCTTGTTCCCTGATTCTCTTTCCCTCCTTGTAGGCAAAACGGCCCCAAACCTGGCCGCAGCTTTGGCCTGGAATTGGGTACAATTCATCTCGTCCGCATAATTTAAGTTCTCTATGGAGATTTGCATGTTGAAACGAAAGGCCATCTGGTTCTTATTGCTGATATTGGTTCTGAGTGCATTTGCCTGTAATCTGCCTCAGACCACCTCTCAGGGGACCGCGATCCCCACCGATTCGGGTTTTCAGGCCCCCACACAGCCGGCCACCAGCCAGGAAACGCCTGCACCCGGCAACACACCCGTCGTTCAAGCCACCCCTGCCTCAGTTGATCCTGGCGCAGTGGCCCCAGAGCTCAAGAAGCTCACCCTGGGCACCACCAGCTTTCTGGTCGGTTCGGGCCTGATCGACCAACTTCTGAGCCAGTTTCAATCCCGCACCGGCTACGAAGTGAAGGTGGAGCGCGGCGGCGCCGGACGCGTCCTGCGCTTGGGCGAAAAATCCGTGGTCGATGTCCTGCTCATTAATGATCCCGGCTCCGAGAAAAAATTCATCGAGGACGGTTACGGCAAGGATCGGCTGCTGGTGATGTACATGGATTATATCATTGTCGGCCCTGCGGCCGACCCGGCGGGCGTCAAAAGCGCCGCCAGCGCCGCAGAGGCCTTCAAGAAGATCGCCAGCGCACAGGCGATGTTCGTCACTCGCAGCGATACGCTAGGGGTGCAGGGCGCGGAGACGAAACTGTGGAAGGCGGCCGGCGTCGCGCCGCAAGGGAGCTGGTATGTCGTCTCTGACCAGGGCCCGGTTGGCGCTTTGAAACAGGCCTCGGACGCGCAGGCATACGCCCTCACCGATCGGGTCACCTATCTGGAGAACAGGGATAAGTTTCAACTAGAAATTCTTTATGAAGGGGATGAACTGCTGCGCGATGAGTATCACCTGGTCACGGTCAATCCAGACCGCTCCCCCAAGATCAACTATGCCGCTGCCCAGGCCCTGGCGCAATTTCTCACCTCGGCCGAGGTGCAGGCGCTCATTCAGCAATTCGGCGTCGATCGCTATGGGCAGCCGATCTTTTTCCCTGCCGCCCAGCCCTGAAATTCTCTGCAGAGAGCGGAAACGGTAGAGCTGTCTGGCTTGAAAGACCTGGGCCGCCAGTTGCGCTGGCGGCCCGGTCGATTATTCTCCCAACTCCTGCCGGCCGGCCAGCGCGCGCAGCAACGTGTTCTGGTCGGCGTACTCCAGGTCGCCGCCCACCGGCAGGCCGCGCGCTAGGCGCGTCAGCCGCAGCCCGAAGGGCAGCAATTGCTGGCGCAGGTAAGCCGCGGTGTAATCCCCTTCCAGGCTGGGGTTCGTCGCCAGGATGATCTCCTGGATGCCTCCCTGGCGAACTCGTTCGATCAGTTCACGGATGCGCAACTGCTCCGGCCCGATGCCCTCGATGGGCGAAAGGGCGCCATGCAGCACATGATAGCGTCCGAAATAGCCACCGGTGCGCTCGAGCGCGATCACGTCCAGCGGCTCTTCCACCACACACACCTGCCTGGCGTCGCGCTCTTCGTTGCTGCAGATCTCGCACTCGGTTCGCTCAGCCGAGGTGATGTTGAAACACGTCTGGCAGTAAGTCGTCCCCGCTTTGATCTGCAACAGCGCTTCGGCCAGATCGCGCGAGACCTCTTCCGGCGCGCGCAGCAGGTAAAAGGTCAGCCGCGAAGCGGTCTTTGGCCCAATGCCCGGCAGACGAGAGAGGGCATTGACCAGGTTTTGGATCGGTTCAGGAAGCAGCATAGATCCAGATCGGGGTAAGCTCCGGCTTCGGGGCGCCTAAAACGGCAGCCCGCCCGCCAGCGGCCCCAGGCGTTCCGCCGCCAGGTTGCGCGAAGCCTCCAGAGCGTTGTTGAAGGCCGACAGAATCAGGTCTTGCAACATCTCCACATCGGCGTCCTGCAGCAGCGCCGGGTCGATTTCCACGCCCCGACAATACTGATTGCCGGTCATGGTGATCTTGACTGCGCCGCCGCCCGCCGATTCGGTGACCGTCTCCTGAGCCAGTTGCTCCTGCACCTGTTGGATCTGCTCTTGCAACTTTTGAAGCTGCCCCATCATGTTCATCGGGTTTTGCATCTTGGGAGCTTTGAAGCCTTTCGCCATACCTTCCTCCAGTTTTCAATTGATATCCACCAGTTCGCCGCCTAGATCGCGCAGCGCCGCCGCCACGATCCCGTCGTTCTCCACGCCGGGGGGCACGGTGTCTCGCCGGCTGATATCTACAATGCACTGTACATAGATCTCGCGCCCAAACACCTGCTCCAGGGCAGCGCGCAGCAACGCCAGGCTCTCTGGCTTTTCCATTTTGTTCTTCAGCACGTCGCTGGCGAAGCTCAAGGTCAATTGGTCGCCGTGCAGCACCCGCGAAGTGCACGAGTTCAGCGCGCCATAGGCGGGTTGACTCTTCTGCCGCACCAGACTCAGAATTTGCGGCCAGACCGCCGCCAGCTTCTGAGCCGCTTGCGGGTCCGCCGGGGTAGAGTCTGGCGAGATCGGTGGAGCTTTCCGCAGCGCAGCCGGGGCCGTGTCCTGCGCTGCTTCTGGGGGGGCGGTCTTCGGCGCCTGAGCAGCAGGGGGCGGATTGGGCGCAGGCGTGCGCTGCGTTGGCGGCGCAACGGGCGCCGCTGTCGGCGGCGGGGGAGCTGCGCTTTCCGCAGTCTGCGGCGCCTCCAGCGCCTCCACGAAGGCCATCTCCAACGGCAGGGCCGGTTGCCAAGCGCTGCGTGCTTCCACGGCGGCGTAATTGAACGCCCGCACGATCCGCAAAAGCTCCGCCGTGGTGAATTTTTGGGCGTGGCTGGCCATCTGCGCGCGCATCTCGGCCGTGGCGTCCACCTGGCTGGAATTGCCCATGCGGATCAGCAGCAGATCGCGCAGATAGTCCACGATCTGGCGGGCGAATTGTCGTGGATCGCTGCCGCCATCCAGCGCGGCGTGGATGCGATCCAGCCCGGCGTCCGCTCGGCGTTCAATCAGCGCCTCCACCACGTCCAGCACCGCCTGGCTGGCTGCCGTGCCCAGGACAGTCTGGGCGATCTCCAGCGTGATCACCTGGCCGGTAGAGGCCAGTTGGTCCAACAGGGAGATGGCGTCGCGCATCGCTCCGGTGGATTGGCGGGCGATCAGGGTGAGCGCCTCGGCCTGTGCCTGGATGCCCTCCTGTTCTGCGATGCGTTTCAACTGTTCCACGATTTCTCCCACCGGGATGCGGCGAAACTCATGCCGCTGGCAGCGCGAGAGCACCGTCGCTGGGATCTTGTGCACCTCGGTTGTCGCCAGGATGAAGATGGCGTGCCTGGGCGGCTCTTCCAGCGTCTTCAACAGCGCGTTGAAGGCCGCCGTCGAGAGCATATGCACCTCGTCCACGATATAGACCTTGTATCGTCCCTGGTTGGGGGCGAAGTTGATCTTGTCGCGCAGATCGCGCACGTCCTCCACGCTGGTGTTGGAAGCCGCGTCGATCTCGATCAGGTCCAGGAAGCGCCCCTGGTTCACCGCCAGGCAGAACTCGCATTCCCCGCAGGGGCGCTTTGCTAGGTCTTCCTCCTGGCAGTTGACCGCCTTCGCCAGCAGGCGGGCGACGGTGGTCTTGCCCGTGCCCCGCGGCCCGGCGAACAGGTAGGCGTGCGCCACCCGCCCGGCAGCCAGGGCGTTGCGCAGCGTCTGCACCACGTGCTGCTGCCCGACCACCTCTTCCCAGGTCTGGGGACGCCATTTGCGATACAGCGCTTGGGACATGCTGCTATTCTAAACTCAGGCAGTGGTTTTTACAACCCCTGCAATAGAATCACTGGCGGGTATTTAATTGGGGAGGATTGCGCATCAGCGCGTTGATCTCTTTCTCTGCGTTCAGCTTCAACAACTGGAACTTCTCCGACGGCGCCTGCAAGTTGTAATCGAAGATTGCTTTGTTGATTGCCTCCACCTGCTCGCGGAACGCCTGCGCCGCGCGCTGCCATTCGGCTTCGGCCTGAGCGTAGGGCTGGCCGCCTTGCAGGGCGCGCCTCCGCCATTCCCAGGCGCGGGCCAGCGCCTGGCGCGCTGCCTGGATTTGGGCATCGATCTCCTGGCGCGCCGCGATCCAGGGTAGGGTGAAGCCGCTGCTCTTCAGCACGTGGTGCGCCAGTTGCCACTCGGGATCGGCGTGGGGGTTTTCCTCCAGCTTCAGCGGCTTGCCCTTGCCGGGCAAGTCTTCGAACTTGCCCGCTTCAATGGCTTTGCGGATTTCGTCTTCGATCTCTGGCATGTTTCATCACCAGGCTGTAACCGGGATCACCGATTCCGGCCGCAGCGATCAATCCTGTTTGCCGCTCTGCGCCTCAGGGCACCACGTAGCTGGCCCGCACATTGTTCTGGGGGTCGCGCAGGGTCACCGTCGTGCCCGAGGTCCACACCGGCTGACTCAGCCCCCAGTACAGTTCCACGACCGAGTTGACGCCAGCACGAGTGTAAATGCTCACTGCGCCGCCCGGAAAGAGAGTCAGTTGCGGAAACTGAGGGAAAATGAACACGTTGCCTTTGTCGTCCTCCAACCTCCACCCCACCAGCGAAATCTCCCCTTCGCCGCGGTGCTTGAGCAGCACGTGCTCGGTGTCCAGGTCGCCAGCGCCGATCACGCTGTCGATGATCACGCTGCCGCGCGGGTTCAGCGGGATGCGCAGCACTTCACCCTCGCCCAGGGGCTGCGAACGGGTGAAGCCGTTCACCGCCACCAGCTCTTCGACGCTGACATTGTGCTGTTCCGCGATGCTCTCGAAAGTGTCGCCAGGCTGCACCTGGTAAACCATGAATGCTTCGGTAGGGGTGGGCTGAGGCGCGTCAGGCGCCTGGGTCGTTTGTAGAGAGGGGTTGTCGGCCGCCGGCCGGGCCAGGCTGCTCAGCGCTCTGGGGAGCAGGTTGCGCGGCAGCGGCCCTGAAAGCTGATCCCAGACGAACAAGACCGCCAGGGTGGTGCAGGCGGAAACGAAGATGTTCAACAGCAGATAAAAGGTGAGCCGCTTCCAGGATTTCATGTCACATCCATGTCCTTCACCTTGATCGCCTGAGGGTTGAGGCTGTCCGCTCAGGTTGCGAGAATGATAGCACAAATTCCAGATTGACGGGGGCAAAGTTTGACACTAAAATGCCACTATGCCGTACATCATCGATGGGCATAACCTGATCCCCAAGGTCCCTGGCCTGTCTTTGCAAGAAGTGGACGATGAGCAGCATTTGATCGAAATGTTGCAAGAATTCTGCCGTCGCCAGCGCAAACAGGTGGAGGTCTTCTTCGATAACGCTCCGCCGGGCGGTGTGCGAGCGCGCAGCCTGGGTTCGGTGACGGCGCGCTTCGTGCGCCAGGGCGTCCCCGCCGACGATGCCATTCGCAAGCGGCTGGGGAATCTGGGGCGCGCCGCCCGCAACTGGACCGTGGTCAGCTCCGATCACGCCGTTCAGGCCGAGGCGCGGGCCGCCCAGGCTCAGGTCGTCTCCTCTGAAGCCTTCGCCCGCCTGCTGGTCCGGGTTTTGAGCGAAGCCCCTACGGAACCGCCTGGGGGCGAGGCCGCGCTCGATCCGGAAGAACTGGATGAATGGCTGCAACTCTTCGGCTCGGATGAGCGGGACATATAGCCGGGCAATATTCGGACTGTTTTCATCCGATATCTCTAACCCGCTTTTAATCCCAAACAGATCAAAATAAGGTATATTAAATATGCCGACACCTGCCCTCCCTGTTTACTGGTAAATCATCAGGTGTCGAGTCACCGGTAATCAGCTCGCAGCACGTCCCCCCCGTGTTGTGCTTCCGGTGGCCCTCCTTAGACTGCCGGGCGTGCCCCCCCCACGTCCGGCAATCCCTTTAAGATATTTGCTCATTCTTCTTCCTGGCGCTTCAAGACCAGCAAGGTCAGATCGTCGGAAGGGGTGCTGTCGGCGATGAACTCCAGCACTGCCTGATCGATGCTTTCCAAAAGATCCTGGGCGCCCAGCGCAGCGCCTTCATTTTGGGCCTGGCAGGCAGCGGTTCTTTCGATGATCTGATACAGGCGCGCCTCGCCGAACGGCTCCCCCAGGGGCGAAAAGGCCTCGGTCACGCCGTCGGTGTACAACACCAAGTGATCGCCGGGTTCCAGTCGGGTCTTCCATCTCTGAATGCGATTGCCTTCTTCCACACCCAGCGCCATGCCGCCGCCCCTCAGCAGCTCGAGCCGACAGGTGCGCCCGCGCAGCACCACCGGCAGGTTATGACCGGCGTTGGCGAACTCTAGCTCGCCCGTATCCAGGTCCAGCACGGCATAGAAGATCGTCACGAACATGCCGCTGGGCGCGTCGGGCACGATGATATCGTTCGCCCGTTCCAGCACATCTGCCGGCGAGTCGATTTCTTTCACGGTGGCCCGCACCAGGGTGCGCACCAGGGTCATGAACAGCGCTGCCGGCATGCCCTTATCGGCCACATCCGCGATCACCAGCCCCAGCCGGTTGCCGGGCAGCTCGAAGTAGTCATAAAAATCGCCGCCCACTTCGCGGGCCGTCCGCCAGCGCACCTTCAAGTCCCAGCCAGGAAGATCGGGAACGGTTTGAGGCAGGAAAGCGCGCTGGATCTCGCGCGCCAGTTGCATTTCGCGCTCCAGCCGCTCTTGCTCCCTCATCTCGCGCTGCAAGAGGTCGTTTTGAATCGCCAGCGCCGCCTGTTGCGAGATGCCGGTGATGATCTCGAGACGCTTGCTGCGCAGGCGCCGATTAGCGTTGCTGGCGCTCAGCCCCACCCCAGGCGCAGGCTCAGGCTCTTCTACCAGGAAAACTCCCAGCACTTTGCCTTTCACTGAAAGCGGAAAGGCGAGCAGCAGGCAGGGTGCATTCTCCAAATAGTCCTCGACTTGATCCACCTCTGGCGCCGCCAGATAAGTCCAGTCCTCCGGCACCCGTTCCGAGGCCGAGATCTCGCCCCACAGCGGGTGGGCCAGCAAGGTGTCTTCGATGAGCACGGCATCCAGCAGCGGGAATTCGCCCAGGGCATGCCCGGCGACCTCGGCTGCGCGCGGCAAGCCATACGACTGCGCCAGTCGGAAGACATTCTGCGCTTCGTCCCACAGGTAAATCAGGGCACGCTTGACGCCGACCAGGATCGGGGTGATGCGCACGATCGAGCCTAGCGCTTCGTCCAGATCAGCCGAAGAGACCACCGCCTGAGCCACCTGCAATAGCGCCACAGAAATGTAGGCCTCTTCTTTCTGGGATTTCTGCAGGTAGATGTTATCCACGGCGACGGCCGTCTGGTGGGCGATGCCCTGCAAAATCGCCAGCCGCTCGTCGAAGAACGCATCCAGCGATTTGCCGCTGTTCAATGTCGGGCTGCTGTAATCCACCAGCATCACGCCCAACACCTCATTGCGCGCCGCCAGCGGCACCAGCACCGACAACCCTGTCCCTCGCCGCTGCTCGGTCAGCGCCTCGGGGTGCAAAATGCTCGTCAGGCGCTGGTCGTCTTCGTCGCCATGGAGGATCACTGGATGCCGTTCGGCCGCCAGATGGTCTAGCGCGGGCACGTCCCCTGGGGCAAAACGCCAGCGTTCGAACTCCGCCTGTTGCTCCTTGCTCAGTCCAGAAGCCGCCACGGGGACGAAATCGCCTTCCTCGTCTCGGATATACAGCAAACAGGCGCGCACACCTGCCAGCATGGGGGTGATATGGATCACCGTAGCCAGCAACTCATTCAAATTGTTGATAGATTGGGTGGCGTTCGCCACCTGTAGCAGGACAGTCGAAACCCAGGCCTGTTCGTGAGCCTCCTCATAAAGGCGAGCATTCTCGATAGCCACCGCGGCGTAGCTGGCAAAGGCCGCCGTCATGCTTTGCGCCTCTGAACCGTAGCGGCCCGCCGTGTGATGCGCCAAGATCAGCAACCCACGCGGCTGATCGCGCACCCTCAGCGGCGCGGCGATCGCCGAGTAGTCCGCCGGGAAATGCAAGGCTGCGCCCAATGGCTCATAGGCCGCTCCCGCCTTGCGGATCACCGGCTCCTCGGCCTGCAGCGCCTCCCGCAGCCAGCCGGAAGCTTGGCGGGACAATTCCTCGCTCACTTCTGGCAGGTTGAAAGCCAGCACCTCTTCCGGGGTCAGCCCGATCTCCAGGTCCAGATCGGCTGCCCCCATCACTGCTGCCAGGTGCAACTCAGGCAGGTTTTCGCCGCTTTCATCGCTGGCTTCGCTGTTCATCAGCCAGATCGCTGCCAGGTCCAGCGGCAAGCTGCGCCCTAGCTCGGCCAGGATCACCTGCAGCACCCGCTCCGAATCGGCCTCCGCCGAGAGCAGGCCGGCCACCTCGCGCAGGCTGTCTGCCGCCTGGCGGCGCCAGAGTTCCGAGCGATACAATTGGGCGTTGCGCATGGCGATTGCAATGTGGTCTGCCAGCGCCTCGAACAGAAAACGATCGTCCTCGCTGAAGGCGTTGAGTTGCTCGCTCTGGATGTCCAGGACGCCCAGCACCTGTCCGCCGAAGACCAGCGGCACGGTCAGCTCCGAGCAGGTGTTGTCGGGGGGGAAAGGTGAAGGCAGATAGCGCGGCTCCTGGCTCACATCGTTTGCCAGCACCGTCTCACCATGCCTGGCCGCCCAGACGATCATGCCTTGCTCCGCGTCCAAGTCGTAAGCAAATTGCTGTTCGACGAAAAACTGGCTGCGGGATCCGCCTCCCGCTTCATAGAAAACCTTACGTCGCCCGGGATGCACCGAGAACAGGTGGACGAATGGGTATCCGAATCGCTTCTGGATCAGATCGACCACTTCGTTGAGCAGCTTGCCCTGATCCAGGATAGAGGTGATTGCGCTGCTCACCTCGTACACGGTGGCGAGCTGGCTGGCGCGACGTTGCAAGCGCCAGCGCTCCTCGGAAAGGCGTAAGCCAGCCTGCCAGGCCAGGGCCGCCTGAGTGGCCAACGCTTCCAGGAGTTTGATTTCATCTGCGGTGAACGGCGTTTCTGAGCGGGCCGCCTGCAGCGCGCCAAGCGCCTGGCCTGCGCCTCCTTCGGGGCTACGAATCAGCAGGGGAGCTGCGCAGACATGCGCAGGGCGGTTGGTTTCTTCTACCGTCCAACAGGCGCTGCTGTTCGCTTCCAGCGCCAAACAGGCGCCGCGTTTCTCCAGGCAGGCGCGCATCAGCGGAGACGCCGCTCCGGTCAGACTTTCCAACACGGCTATACCCTGCGGCCTGCCGATGAGTTGGCTTACAAAGGCCTCTTCCAACCAGATCGCGGCTTCCGCCTGGAGCGCCTGGGCGACTGCATCCACCAGGAGCTGTTTTTGTTTTCTTAGGGCCTCTTCGGCAGAGAGTTGATCGCTAACAGCCTGCTCCGTCAAATAGAGCAACCTCTCCCCCAAACCCAGCACCTGCTGCAGGGGATCTGCAGCCGATAGACGGCCAGCTATCGGTGCAGGGGATCCCGGCTTACCGGCGCCCATTTACTTCTCCTTACGCTTGATCATCCGCAATAGATTGCAGTTCTTGCCAAGCTCCAGGTTCTTCGTGAAGGAGAACTGGACTTCATCCATGAGCTGGAAGATGAAATACAAACCCAGGCCCCCCACCTCGCGCTCTTCTAGTTCGGCATCCAGGTTCGGCCCCGGCACCTGGCTCGGGTCAAAGGGCCTGCCGCAGTCGATCAGTGTGATGATCAAATCATCTCCCGCGATCTCACAGGTGCACTCGATTTTCTCCAGGCACTCCCCCCCATAAGCGTGTTCGACGATATTGCTGAAGGCCTCGTCAACGGCGAGTTGCACCGCATACACCGCAGCGGGTTCTAACCCGCACTCTTCAGCGGACTCGGCCACGAATTCCCGCACTCGCTCCAGATTTTCGAACTGCGCGGTCAGAGTGATAGATCGTTTAGAACGCACCGATGAACCCGTAAAAGCCCCGTATTCTGCGCCACTTTCCTGCGAAATCTCCGGCTGTAAAGAGTCAGACAACGCATCAACCATGAATCAACGCCAGTTAAGGCTAAATTTAGAGGCTGAAGGGAATCCGACCTTCAGCCTCCACAACGCGCAATTTCATCGTTCTTTGGCTATAACGAGCCGACTGCGTCGAGCACATTATCGAAGAACCGGAACAGCGGCACAAACCCCGCCAGCTCGAGCGCGTCATAAATGCGCTTGGGCACGGCCGCCAGCACGACCTCGCCGCGGTTGTACCGTTTGCAGGTCTTCTGAGTGCTGATGAGCACACGCAAACCGGCGCTGGACATAAACTCGACCTCGTTCAGGTCCAAGACAATCTTGAACCGGCCCGCGCCGGTGATATCCTCCAGCGTCTTGGCAAGTTGGGGGGCGGTGGCACTATCGATCCGTCCGCTGACTTTGACCAGATCGCAATGCTTGTATTGGCTGGCGATCACTTCCATGGGCAAACCTCCGCTGTTGTCTGGTTCTCGCTCGGCTGGAAAATTCCATCCAGGTAGGTATTATAACACAGCCCATCGAGGCCAATCTTTTTGCCACGCGCGGCGCTTTTCAGAGGTAAAATCGGCTTTGAGGACGCCACACCTGGAACACTGGAGAGGCCAATGAAAACAACATCCCGCTATCGCTGGTTTGTCGTTGGTGTGTTCTTCGCCTTCATGCTGCTTCATCAGGCCGATAAACTGCTGATCGGGCCACTGACCACCCCGATCATGGAGGAGTTCAACATCAACCGCGCGCAGATGGGCTTCGTTACTACCGGCGCGCTGCTGGTCGGCGCAGTGTTTTACCCGCTATGGGGCTATCTTTACGATCGCTATGCGCGCGCCAAATTATTAGCATTGGCCTCGTTCCTGTGGGGCACGACCACCTGGATGGGCGCCATCGCTCCCACCTATCCCACATTTCTCGCCGCTCGCGCCACTACGGGTATCGACGACTCCAGCTACCCTGGCCTGTACAGCCTGATCACGGATTACTTCCTGCCCCACGTGCGCGGCAAGATCTATGGTCTGCTGGAACTCTCCATGCCTCTCGGCTACTTGGTCGGCATGATCCTGGGACTGTTCCTGGGCGGCTCGATCGGCTGGCGCGGCGTGTTTTATATCACCGGCGGACTGGGCATCGCCATCGCGGTGGTGATTTTCTTTGGCGTGCGCGAGCCGCCGCGCGGCAAGGGAGAGCCAGAACTGGCCGATCTGGAACACATCAGCATCTATCGCTTCGACTGGGAAACCGCTCGCGGCCTGTTCAAGAAACCCACCCTGCGCCTGCTCTTCATTCAAGGTTTCTTCGGCGTCTTTCCCTGGAATGTGATCACCTACTGGTTCTTCAATTATCTGGAAACCGAGCGCGGCTACAGCCAGGAAGCCGTCTTCGTTACGATGGTGATCGCCGTGTTGGTGCTGGCGGCGGGCTATCCACTCGGCGGCGCGCTGGGCGATTTCTTCTTCAAGCGCACGCCGCGCGGCCGCGCTCTGGTCGCCATGATCGGAGTGTTGAGCGGCGCCATCATGCTGATTTTCACCCTCTCTGTGCCCAACGAGAACCAGGTCTTGTTTGCCGTTCTGCTTTCACTGACGGCGATCTTCATCCCCATCTCTGCGCCCAACGTGGTCGCTACCGTGTACGATGTCACGCTTCCCGAGGTGCGCAGCACGGCGCTGGCGGTGCAGTATTTTATCGAGTCTTCCGGCGCTGCCCTTGCGCCTGGCATCGCCGGCTTGATCGCCGATCAGACTTCCTTGAGAACCGCTTTCCTGGTGATCTGTGTTACTGCCTGGTTAGTGTGTGGGATTTTCTACGCCCTGGTCGTCTATTTCGTCCCTAAAGATGTGCACATCTTGCGAGATCAGATGCGCCAGCGCGCCGAAAAGGAGAAAGCCCTCGCCGTCTGAGCAGTGCGGGCAATTCAGGCTGGCTGTCCCATCTCTTCTAACAGTTCTCTGAGCCGTGGGTGATCTGCATAGACGCCACGCTTCTCCGGCGGCAGCAGCGCGGCAATGCGGCACATAATCTCGTCAGTGTAGGCTTCAAGTGCAGTATCACGGTCTTTCTTCGGCAGCGGCGGCAGCCGGAAAGGCTTGCCCACCCGAATGGTGATCAGTGTGCGCCTCAGCCGCCGCAGGTTCGCCATCACATTTGCATCTTCCGATCCTACCAGCGCCACCGGCACGATCGGCACTTCCGCTCTGGCCGCCAGGTAGCTTGCCCCTGGCCGCCCCTGTTGCAGCTTGCCGCTCGGGCTGCGCGTCCCCTCGGGCGCCAACACCAACATCCCGCCTTGTTTCAATCGGTTCAGCGTCTCCCGCACTGCGCCAAAATCGGCGTTGAACCGATCCACCCAGATGCCATCCAACTGCTTGACGAACCAGGGCACCAGCGGAATTTTGCGGTACTTTTCGGCGACAAGCATGATGATATCCCGTCGCTGGCTGAAATGGTAAATCAGGGCGGCGTCCAACCGCCCGATGTGATTGGAGACCAGGACAAAGCTCTCATCCAGCGGCGCGTTCTGACGGTCGATCACCTCCAACCGCGCGATCAGCCGAAAGATCAAGTTGATCAGAAAATAGGTGATTTTCCGTCCCATCGTGTTGCAGCCCCTATAAACGAAAGTATGCAAAGATACCGTATCTTATCCTGTGGCTTGCAAAACGTCAATTGGTCAATTTGGTATAATCACTACTTTGTTTGGAGGAACATGCGATCCAAAAACGCCATCCTTCTGGCACTCACCCAGGCGCTGGGCAATAGCGGCGCCCCAATTGTCGTCTTTGTCGGCGGCATCATCGGCGCAGAGATGGCTCCGACCCTCTCTCTGGCGACGTTGCCCATCTCGTTGATGGTGGTCGGTCTGGCGCTGACCACCGTGCCTGTGGCTCTGCTGATGCGCCGGATCGGACGGCGCCGGGGTTACATGATTGGAGCAGTCATTGGAATGATTGCGGCATTGCTCGCCGCCTACGCCGTCTCCCGGCCTAGCTTTGCCCTGTTTTGCGCCGCCACGTTGCTGATGGGGGCCAACGGCGCTTTTGTTCAACAATACCGTTTTGGCGCCGCGGAAAGCGTGCCGCCGGAACGCTCCGGTCAGGCGGTTTCGTTCGTCTTGCTCGGCGGCATCGTCGCTGGTTACCTGGGGCCAGAAATTGCTCGGCGCACGGAGGGCCTGCTGCCCGCTGGAGCGTTCAGCGGTTCCTTCGTCCTCCTGGCAGGGGTGTTTGTGGTCGTCCTGGCGCTGTTGTACTTCCTGGACGAGATCATCCCCCACTCAGAGGCGGTCGGCGAGTCGGAGCGCCCCCTGCTCCAGGTCATCTCTCAACCAGCGTACCTGGCCGCGGTCATCGCCGGGGTGGTGGCCTATGGCGTGATGAGCTTTATTATGACTGCTACGCCGGTGGAAATGCACACCATGCACGGCTTTTCGCTGGAAGACACTGCCTGGGTGATCCAAAGCCATATCATCGCCATGTATCTGCCCTCCCTGTTCACCGGTTTTCTGCTCGCCAGGCTGGGGCTGCAGCGGGTGATGCTGTTGGGCTGGCTGTGCCTGTTGGCCTGCGTCGGTTTGGGGATCGTCAGCCGCGAGTTGTTGCAGTATTGGGGAGCGCTGGTGCTGCTTGGCGTGGGCTGGAATTTTCTGTTCGTCGGAGCGACGGTGCTGCTGACGCAGAGTTATCGGCCGGCCGAGCGCTTCAAAGCCCAGGCGGTCAACGATTTCACTATCTTTGGCATTCAGGCGCTGGCTTCCCTGTCCGCCGGCACAGTGCTGTTCCGCGCCAATTGGGGCACGCTGATGCTGCTCAATCTGCCGGCGCTGGCGATCATGCTGCTGGTCTTGTTACAACTGCGGAGTTGGCAGCCCACCCCTGTCAAGGCATAGGCTGGCGCGTCGCGCCAGCCTGTTTGTTTGAGGGTTGAGCAATAAGGCCAGTGTCAGCGCGGCTCTGAAACAGGCCAAACCTCCAGCTCCGGGTAACCGGTCTCAGGATCGAACGAACGCAGGAAACGCACCTCTGGCAGCGCTGCCAGCACGATCTCGGCCGTGGTATAAACTTCGCTGCCCTCCAGCAGATGAGCGCCGTAGGTGCGGCCGGTTTCATCGGCGATGGCGATGTGATAGTGCGAGCCATGTAGTGATAGTACGCCCGTCAGTGAGACGATCTCGAAGTGTCCCGTCAGCGTGTCGGCATGCTCCTGGTTGGCAAAGCGCAGTACTGCCTTGCGCAGGCTGCCTACGCAGGTGAGCACACAGGCTGCTTCGAGTTGGTTGGCCTGGGCGAATGCATCCAGGGCAGCCAGGGGATCTTCCCCTGGTCGCAGGCGCAGGACGTAGGTTCTCATCGTCCAGCCCCATTATATAGAAATAACTTTACCGGCCTGGCGCTGAGCTTCGATGATGTCGGTCATGCCGCCGACAATGCCCGCGCGCACCTGATCCACCAGGTTATAAAAATTCAGGCAGGTGCTGCATAGGATCAGGCGCACTCCTTTGGCCTCTAGGGATTTCAGCGGCTCCAGCACCGGGGAACCATCCACTACCAAGCGCACGCCGTCGGTATAAAAACAGATGGCGGCAGGTAGGATGTTGTTTTCGTCCAGCAGCGTGAAATAGGTATTGATGAGTTTAATTTGCAAGGCAGGATCAGCCTCCCCCATGCCATTGCGTGTGACGAGAATGACGGTTTCAGAATCGGGTATGGACATAGCAGCCTCCTGTAGTTCGGCGTTGAGCGCCGTTTTGGATTTACGCGCCATTGAGGCGCGCCTTTACCAAATTAAAACCGCCGCTTGCTCACGTCAGCGGCGGTACAGGAGGTGACTGAAGAATCAGGACCAGATGCGACCTCCGCCACGCCGAGACGCGCGCAACCCACACGCCGAGCGCAGCCCTGCGCCCGAGCGCTGAATTCAGGTGTGGCGGTATCGATGGATCATCCTCTCATCCTGCTCAAGCAGCGATTTACAAAATATTGGTCGCATTCTACCACAAAACGAATTCGCTCAGTCGGCTGCGACCTGCGAGTACAGTTTTCTTTTCCGATCGGTATGGCCTTGATGTCGGGGGAATTGGCAGTCTAGCCCTTCCCGGAAGCGAAGTGGCGTTCAGTCGGCCGATCCTGTTCATCTGCCGGACAAAACACCAAAAGTGAGCGGCTCAGCGTTTTGCCGGTATTCTGCCAGCGGTGCGGCAGGTGCGCCTCGAACAGCAGGCTGTCGCCCGGCTCCAGTACGAAGACCTGATCTTCGATCGTGTAAGTGAGTTGGCCTTCCAGGCAGAAGACGAACTCCCGTCCGGTGTGAACGATTGGATTAGGGCCGCTCTCGGCCTGAGGTTCCAGCACTACCAGGAACGGTTCGGCCCCGCGGCTGATCATCCCCGCTCCCAAATCCTCCAGGGTCCCGTGGGAAAAGGCCGCTTTCGGGCGTTGGCTGGCCTTATGGAAAGCGATCTTATTTCTGGGGGTCTCGGTCTCGAAGAAAGCCGTGATCGGCGTCTCCAGGGCAAAGGCCAGTTGCTGCAGGGTGGCCACGCTGGGGGAAGTCTTGCCGTTTTCGATCATGCTGAGCGTGTTGACGTTCAAGCGGCTCTTCTCGGCCAGCGCGCGGATCGACAGGCCCTTTTCATTGCGCAGTTGGCGCAGCCGCTGGCCGACGTTCACCAGCGGGGCGGCGCCGCTGGTCTGGCTTTGTTGCAGCGCTTCCAGGAAATCTCGCCGACGGCCTTTGCGGGGCGGCAAAATTCTATCTGAAGTGGGCAGGTTCTCGGGCATAGGAACACTCCAAAGTGCGCACTGCGCGCCACTGATTATTATAGATGATTTAGTTGACTGGGTCAATATTTCAACCATTGCTTTGTGTGCCCAAGAGAGGAGGGATGTCGCCGATGCAAATGTTTACATCATAGTCATATTCATGAAATTATTTGCCTGCTCTCTTGGTCTGCCAGCCCGAGGCGCAGTTTGGTACAATTGGCAGCAAATGATCCTAAGAGTTATGGAGGAAACGACTATGCGGTATCGCCGTTTTGGACGCACGAATTGGATGGTCAGTGAAATAGGCTTTGGCATGTGGGGGATGGGCGGCTGGAGCGGTTCGGATGACGCCGAGTCGTTGGCTTCGCTGCAACTCTCGGTTGACCTGGGTTGTAACTTCTTCGACACCGCCTGGGCCTACGGCGCCGGGCGCAGCGAGGCGCTGCTGGGTCAACTCGTGCGGGCGAACCCTGGGATAAAGCTTTACACGGCGACCAAAATCCCGCCCAAGAATTTCATCTGGCCAAGCCGGCGCGAGTTTACCCTGGACGATTGTTTCCCGCCGGATCACATCGAAGAATACGTGCACAAGAGCCTAGAGAACTCTGGCCTGGAATCCTTCGATCTGATCCAGTTCCACACCTGGGAGGATAGCTGGACGCAGGACGAGCGCTGGGCAAAGAAAATGGATGAACTGAAGCGTCAGGGGCTGATCCATGCAGTCGGCATCAGCATCAACCGCTGGGAGCCGTGGAATGGGGTTCAGGCGGTGCGCAGCGGGCTGATCGACGCCGTTCAGGTGATCTACAACATCTTCGATCAGAACCCGGAGGACGAACTGTTTCCCGCTTGCAGAGAGATGGATGTGGCGGTGATCGCTCGCGTGCCCTTCGATGAGGGCACGTTGACCGGCACGCTGACGCTGGAGAGCAGATGGCCTGAAGGGGATTGGCGCAACACCTATTTTGTCCCCGAAAACCTGAAGGCCAGCGTCGAACGCGCCGAGGCGCTGCGGCCGCTGATCCCCGCAGGGATGACGATGCCGGAGATGGCGTTGCGTTTCATCCTGAACGAACCAACGGTGAGCACGATCATCCCAGGGATGCGGAAGGAGAAACATGTGCGCGCCAATATCGCCTGCAGCGACGCTGGGCCGCTCGATCAGGCCTTGCACACTGCGCTGCGCGCCCATCGCTGGGTGCGCACACCGACTGAGTGGTCGCAATAACGGCTTAGATGCGTTGCACTTTTCGAGGTGCAACGCATCTGCATTAATGGTGTCGACGCGGAGGCAAAGATGCAAGATCGGATCTGGTTTAAAAACTATGACCCGGGGGTGCCGCAGCACCTGGATTACCCCGCTGTGCCGCTGTTCCATTTCCTGGAAGAGTCAGCGCGCAAATACCCGAATACTGCCTGTACGGTATTCAAAGGAGCGCGCATCTCATATCGGCGGATGAACCGCATCACCGACCGCCTTGCTGCAGGGCTGGCGGCGTTGGGCGTGCGCAAGGGTGACCGCGTGGGCATTTTTATGCCCAATATCCCCCAGTTCGTCATGGCCTATTTCGGCATCCTCAAAGCGGGCGGCGTGGTGGTAGCCACCAATCCGCTGTATAGCCCCAGAGAGATCGAGCACCAGCTCAACGACGCTGGCATCCAGGTGATGCTGGTGATGAGCAATTTCTACCACACGATCAAAGAGGTGCAGCCCAGGACCGGGGTGAAAACGGTGATCGTCACCAACATCAAAGAGGCGCTGCCCTTCCCGCTCAGCACCCTGTTCGGGCTGACGCGTGAGGTCAAAGAAGGTCATCGCGTCCAGCTTCGGCCCGGTGATATATGGATGAAAGATCTGATCCAGAAGCACACTACGGAGGAGCGCCCCAAAGTCGAGGTCGGCCCAGATGATGTTGCCCTGTTCCAGTACAGCGGGGGCACGACGGGCATCTCGAAGGGCGCGGTGGCGCTGCACCGCAACCTGGTGGCTAACACGCTACAAGTGCGCGCCTGGTTCGTCAACGCCGAAGATGGCAAAGAGACGATGCTGATGGCTATCCCGCTGTTTCACGTTTACGGCATGGTCGCCGGGATGTGCCTGGGGATCCACCTGGGGGCCTCGCTGGTCATGGTTCCCAACCCGCGCGATCTGAAGGACGTGCTCTCGAATATCGAGATCTACCGCGCCACGCTTTTCCCCGGCGTGCCCACCCTGTACAACGCCATCAACAATCATCCCGATGTGCAGGCGGGGAAATACGACCTGAGTTCGATCAAAGCCTGCATCTCAGGCTCGGCTCCGCTGCTCCAGGAGACCAAAGAAAAGTTCGAAGTGCTCACCGGCGGTAAGCTGTTCGAGGGCTACGGCCTTTCCGAAGCGCCCACCGCCACGCACTGCAATCCGCTACTGGGCGTGAACAAGGCGGGTTCGATTGGCCTGCCGCTGCCGGATGTGGACGTCAAGATCATCAGCCTGGACGACGAGGTGACCGAACTGGCGCAAGGCGAGATCGGCGAGATGGTGATCCGCGGCCCGCAGGTGATGAAGGGCTATCACAACATGCCCACCGAAACCGCCAACACCCTGCGCGATGGCTGGCTGTATACCGGCGACATTGCCTACATGGATCAAGATGGATACTTCTTCATCGTCGATCGCAAAAAGGAATTGATCAAGCCCGGCGGCTATCAGGTCTGGCCGCGCGAGGTCGAGGAAGTCATCGCCCTCAACCCCAAGGTGTTAGAAGTGGGCGTGGCGGGAATACCCGATCCCTACCGCGGCGAGACCGTCAAAGCCTGGGTGGTGCTCAAGCCGGGCCAGCAGGCCAGCGAAGACGAGATCAAAGACTGGTGCAAAGACCGCCTGGCAAAGTTCAAGATCCCCACTCACGTGGAGTTCCGCGACTCCTTACCGCGCACCACCGTCGGCAAGCTGCTGCGCCGGGAACTGGTGCGTCAGGAAAGAGAAAAGGGCTGAGCGGCGAACTGGATGACGCCCCAGCGCCCGTTGTACATCCAGGTGGGGTCTCGCTGGCGCATCTGCTCGACCAGACCGGGTGGCAGGCCGACGATGATCTCCGATTTCATCACCCGCAGTGCCAGCAGCGGCGCCGGTCGATAAACCAGGATGGCCTCGAAGGGCGTGGTGAACGGCCAGTGGCGATCTCCCAGCCAGCGGCGGTAGTTGGCGTCGCCCTTGCTGATCAGCAGGTCGGCCTGCGCCAGGTCTTGCCGCAGCGCCTCGGGCATTTCCCAGCCTGCCAGGGGCGAGAGCCAGAAATCGTGCGCCTTGAGCGCCAGCCTTTCCATCCTCAGGTGGTCTCTCAGACGGCCGGCCAGCCGTTGCACGTCTGGGTAGCTCGAATTTGCCAGGGCCTCGATCGTCTCATCCACATCCGGGATGGTGACATCCGAGACGTAAGTAGGATACGGCTTGGCATGGAAGTACACTTCCTGGCTCAGCCCGCTGCTCAACAGGTAATCCGCCAGCAGCAGGTCGTATGCCAGTTCAACGCCGCTGTTATCTAGAATGACGATCGTTCTTCCACTGCCGCCCCCTTGCGCGGCCAGGCGGTCGAGATAGGCGCTGGCGCGGGCCGCGTCGTCAACCAATAGATGCGCCGCCAGTTGGTCTTCGTCAGGCCGCTCCGGCTTCTCTCCGCCTTCCGGCCAGACGCTCAGATCCGCCTGATTGCCCCAGATAGCCGTGCGCAGCAGGCGCGCCAGGGTTTCACCTCGCGGCTGGTTCGATTGCTCTAGCAGGGTGCAGGCGGGCGCCAGCGCCTCGGCTGCGCCTGCCAGGCCGCGCTGCTTCTGAGAGCGGTAAGGATCGATGCCGCGCCCCGGGCCGTCCTGGAAGTAGCCAGTGGCCTCCAGAATGCGTCGAAAGAAGTAAGCCTCTAGCGGGAACCATGGCGCTTCCAGCCAGGTTTGGCCTAAATAAGGCCGCAGATATTCCTGCCACTGGGCGGCGTCGGGCGCGCCATCATCCTGCAAGGGGCGCACACGGCCGTGGGGCATTTCCTCCGCCAGGGCCTGCAATCGCGCCGCTGCCTCCGGCGGCCAAGCGCCCTCCCGCAACACCTGTAAGGCGATGCCTGGCAGGCGTCGGGAGAGCGTGTCTTCGGCGAATGAGCCGGGTTCGTTGCCGCGCAGCGGCTCAGGAAGGGGCAGGTTCGTACCGGGTAAAAGTTGGGGTTCGATGATGATTTCTCCTTTATCCGCGTCTACCCACAAAATTTGTCCGCTGTGGATGCTTTGGATATCGATCTGATCGACGCACGGGATCTCGGCGATAATGCAGCCGACAGCGGTGATCGTCTCGCAGGCGGCATTGATGATCGCTGCGGGAGCCACGCCGTTGCGCTTCAGGCGATACAAGGTGTAGGAGCCAACCGTCGAACCTTTGCCGCTGGGAAAGACCAGCACCTTGCCGGCGATGGACCGCCCCTCCAGTTCATGCCCGCGCTCGACCACCACGCCGCTCTCCGGATCGACCCCGCCGAAGAAGGAAATGCCCATCGAGGTGACCAGCGCCTCGCTGCAAGCCGTGCCAGGGTAAATTTTTCGTCCTTCAAGCTTCATAAGCACCCTCGAAAAGGGTAAACCACACAGTCAAGGACCATTCTCGTTGTTCTCGGTGACTTCGTGGTTTAGATTATCTTTATCGCCTGCTGTACAACTTCGTCGAAAGGCAAGAAGCGCGTCTTGAACTTATTCTTGGCATAGGCGTAGTAACAGGCTTTGGCGCTGTCGGTGGCCAGGGCAGTGAAGCGGCCCTTGATGGGGGCGACCACGCAGCAGGTGTCCACGGCGAATTTGGCTCCGCTGGCCTCGATGGCCTGAGTGTACCCCAATTGATCGGCGAGCTGTTTAATGGGCCGGGCGGTGGTAATCCAGAACTCTTTGACCACCGTCTGGCCGCGTAGCAGCTCCGCCAGGCGGGCGATCTCGCCGATCGACAGGTGCGGGCAGCCCAGGCTGACGAAATCCACCTCGGCGTCGCTGGCATCGTTCAAAGCCGCTGCGGCCGCGTCGACTTCAGTCTGGGTAATGTCCCATCTCTCCGCCGGCGGGGTGTAGCGCCCTGCTTCCGGCGTGATGCCCGACATGTGAAACAGCGCCACCCCACCATAAGTCGCCAGGCTGGCGCAGAATGCCTTGAGCTCTTCCAGCGAGGCGCCCTCGACGCCGCAGATGTACGGCACAGGCCGCAACTTGCGTGCTTCCAATCGCTCGCCAATCGCTCGTCCCAGGGCGCCGAAGGCGTGCGTGCCATGCACCTTCATGTGGACATCCACTGTGACGGTGGGCGCGCGGTTCTCATCCAGATGATAGCCGTACGCAGGTGTGCGCCCGGTCAGCGCTGCCGCCAGGGCGCTGGGACCGCCCTCGCGGTTGCTGCGCGCCCCCAGCACAGAGTTGGCGTAGCATACCGCGCTGCTCTCGGCCCAGGCGATGTGCTCGCCGAATCCAGGGGTATTGTCTGCCAGATAGGGCGTGCAGGTGCAGGTCACCTGTACGCCCATGCGGGCGAAAGCATTCAGGACGCGCTGCTGATCGCGGGCGAACTCTGGCGGTATGCCCAGCGCCGGCCAGTTCTCCACGTCCATCCCTGCCGGGTTGAGCGTGGTCAAGACGCGCGCTTGACCGCCACCCTCGGCCATTTCCTGCAAGAACTCCAGCCCGGCCTCTCCCAGGTTGTCATAGCTGACGCCGGCAATCTGGACAGAGGTCACCGGGAGCATGCGCTCTGCGCCGTAAATCGTGCCCAGGGCGACCAGGATTTCCATGGATTTGCGAACGGCGCGGCCATAATCGCCGGCGAGCATGGCCTGTTCTTCGGAGGTCAACTGCAGCATCGTCGTTTTCTGTTCCAATGCATGATTTGGGTCGAGTGTACCCAATATCCCTGGAAAGTCAATAGGCGGTATAATGTGCCGCATGAGTGACATCGAACCCGAAGATCAAAGTCTCGAAGGCTCATCGCCTCATTCTATGGATGACCCTTTGGCCGATACACAGCCTCGCCGCATTCGACCAGTTTCTGCGGAGAGCGAAGCAGCAGAAGAAGGCCCTGGGCTGGCTCAGACCGTGGCGCTTCCCGCCACCGCCTCTCAAGAAGCCCTAAACGGCCTGGAAAACACCCTCCCGCCGCCCGAGGCAGGGCAGGGTGTGGAGTCGTCTGTCCCCACCGCGGCCAGCCCGGAGTTTGCGCCGGATGCCGCTGCGCCGCGCCCGCTGAAGAAAGCCTCTCAAAAAAAGTCGGGAAGGCGATGGTCCAAAAAGGAACTGCGCTGGCTGATCGTCCCGCTGGCCGGGATGGCAGGCCTGTTACTGATCGCCCTGATCAGCGCCTTTGGCGGTTACACCGCTGGCATCGGGCTGCGCCGGGATGCCGAGAGCACCCAGGTGGCCCGTTCCGCCGAACAGCAGTTCCAGCTTGGTCTGCAGGACATGGCGCAGGGCAACTACTTTCGCGCCCGCCAGCGTTTTGAATACGTCATCCAGTTAGTGCCGGATTATCCTGGAGCGACCGAAAAGCTGGCTGAAGCGCTGCTCTACCTGAACGCCACCGCCACGCCGACCCTGGTCCCCACGCCGACCGTCACCTCCACTCCGGACACGCGCGCCAACGATGAACTCTTCAGCCAGGCGCAGCAGGCGATCCTCAACAGCGAATGGGACAAGGCTATCGAAGCGCTGCTCGCCTTGCGCGGCAACGATGCCGCCTATCGGCCGGTGGACGTCGACGGGATGCTTTTCCTGGCGCTGCGCAACCGCGGCCGGGACCGCATCCTCAAGGAGAACAACCTGGAATCCGGCATCTACGACCTGACCCTGGCATCCAACTTCGGTCCGCTGGATGCGGAGGCCGCCGGTCTGAAGAGTTGGACGCAGCTTTACATCACCGGCGCCAGCTTCTGGGGCATCGATTGGGGGCAGGCGGTAGAATACTTCCAACAGGTCGCGCCGAATATGCCCAACCTGATGGACGGCTCCAAGATGACCGCCACTGAGCGATTGCGGATTGCGCTTTTCGAGTATGGCAACACTCTGGCCCAGCAGGGGCAGTTCTGCAAAGCGCTGAATTATTACGAGCAGTCCTATTCGATTGTGCCTGACCCCCAGGTGCAGACCGCCTACGAGCAGGCAGCCAAAGCCTGTGAAGGCGGTGGGGGGGCCGAAACGCCCAACCCGGGCGGCAAGAAGAATAAGGCCACCCCAACTCCTTAAGAGTCTTCTTTTCGAAATCCTCATGGATGCTCCGACCTGGGCGCTTTGGCTGGCATACTGGCTGCACATGTTGGCTACGGTGGTCTGGATTGGCGGGCTGGCGGCGCTGGCGATCTTCGTCCTGCCGGCCGCCCGTCGCGCCCTGGATGCGACCGCCTACGCCGCGTTCCTCGCCCAGCTCCAGCAGCGCTTCGATCCCCTGGGATGGTTCAGCCTGCTAGTTTTGGCGGCCACCGGCATGTTCCAGATGAGCGCCAGCCCCAATTATCAGGGCTTCCTGGCCGTCGAAAATCGCTGGGCGGTCGCCATCCTGATCAAGCACCTCGTGTTTTTCGGCATGGCCGGGCTTTCGTCGTACATCACCTGGGGCCTGCTGCCGAAAATCCGCCGACTGGCGTTGCGCCGCGTCGCGTCTGGAAAACCGGACGAAGCAGAAGCGACTCGTCTGGCTGCTCAGGAAAGGCGACTGCTACAGATTAACTTGTTACTTGGCGTCCTGGTGCTGGCCTTGACCGCCATCGCCCGCGCCTCCTAGCGGACCAACGATCTGCACCCGGGCCGGGCCATAAGCCTGGGTGCAGCAAGCCAGGCGCCAGCCCTGCGCCAGCTCTGCAGGGCTGAATAAATCCAGCTCTTCTTGCCTGAGCGGCGAAACCCGGCCCTCCAGGATGACCACACAGCATTCCCCGCACTCTCCCTGACCGTTGCAATTGGATGCCAGTTGAATGCCGGCGCGCCGGGCGCCTTCCAGTAGATTCGCTCTTGGGGAAAGGGGGATGGCAACCCCATTTGGCTCAAACCGCACCAGGAATAGACTGGACATCGGAGTGATCCAGCGCTTACCGCTGGACTGACAATCTAACTCGTCGTGGATTTGTCATACGTCCAGCGCTCGCCCAAAGTGGCGAAGTCCTCCTGGCTCAGGTATAGGATAGGCTGTCGTTGGCCAGGAGATAGTACTGCATGCACCTTGACCACGTTCATGACGAACAGAGCAAATTCGCGCGATAAATTCCCCATGAGTTCCAGGTGCAAGGTCAATTCAAAGATGCTGTCGGCGCCTTCTACCAGGCGGGTGTGGATCAACTTTTCGGCCGGGTAAAGCTTGAAGCCCAGTAGCTCGGCTTTGTTCACATTTCGCCCGCTCAGATGCCCCGCGCGCACCACGCGCGCTCGCTCCTGCCAGGGCATGAAATGCAACGCGGCTTCTTTGTATTTCTTGAGCAGGGTCAGACTGTGGTTGCCCACGCCCATCGCGATCAGAAAGCGAAACGGCTCTTTCGAGATTACCGTCCAATTCCCGATCGGCAGCATGTTTTCTCCGATTGTCAACAAAGCCAGGTGCAAGGGGAAGTAATTGGCCTGAAAGGGGGCATTAGGGAGGCTTGTGTGAGGCATCATGAACAGAATGATAAACCACCTCAGGCCGATCTGCAAGGCCGGAGAGCAAAGCCCGGCGCACAACAGTATAATTGAGCCATGTGTTCAGTTCGCTATCGCCAGTTGGTGCGTTCGTCGCATCCCGATGAAGCCTTCACGATCAATATTGGATCGGTTTGGGCAGGCAATTTGACCTAGTGGCAGGTGCGGGTTTTTGCTGGGAGCAATACGCCAGTGCAAGGCTGGCTGGTGGCCTGACCTGGCCATAGCGGGCCGGGTGAAAATTTTGGGTAATTAACTCGTCTTTGTAGGAGGCTTCGCTATGCTGAGAACGATCTATCTGTCCTCCGATGGAAAACTGCGCACAGATTTGGACAGAATTGACCTGGCTTTTGCATTGCAGGACACCCAGGGCTTTTTATGGGTAGATTTCCAGGGTGAGCCGGTCGCGACCTGTCAGCCGATCTTGCTAAATACCTTTGGCTTCCACCCGCTGGCGGTGGATGACGCCCTGGAGGAGTCGCACGTTCCCAAGCTGGATGATTGGGGGGAGTATCTTTACATCGTGATGCATTCCGCCACCATGCAGCAGGGGAATTACAACATCGAATCTTTGGAGTTGGATATCTTTCTGGGGCGGAACTATATCGTCACGCATCACGATCACCCAATTGAACCGCTTGATACCATCTGGGCGGTGATCCAACGCGATCAGCGTCAGATGAAGAGCGGTGTGGATCATATTATCTACCTGCTTACCGACCAGATCGCTACACATTATATGTTCCTGGTGGAAGCCCTGGATGATAGCATTGACGACATCGAAGCCGAGATCTTCGACCGTCCGAAGCGCGATACCGTAGAACGGGTCTTTGCGATCAAGCGCGCCGTGCTGTATCTGCGGCGCATCATCGCTCCCCAGCGTGAGGTGCTCAACAAGCTCGCCCGCGAAGACATCCAGATGATCGATGCCAGAGATCGGATCTATTTCCGTGATGTGTATGATCACTATGTGCGCCTGTACGATATTATTGAAGGCGTTCGCGACCTGGTCAGCGGCACGCTGGATACCTACCTCTCGGTGACCAACAACCGCATGAACGACATCATGAAGACGCTGACGGTGATCACCACTCTGTTCATGCCCATTTCGTTTCTGTCCGGCTTCTTTGGGATGAACTTTTTCCAGCCGACTTATCCTCTGGATGTTTGGACCAGCCTGCCGGCCTTTCTGATCTCGTTAGGGCTTTTTATATTGACCCCGGTCGGCATGTTCCTGTGGATCCGCCGGCGCGGCTGGATGTAGCATTTTGTAACTTGACAAACTGGAGGTTTGAATGGAGACGCCCCTCAGCCAAAGCGCCCGTAAAGTCCAACAGGCTCTGGATGCGCTCGGCCTAGACTTGCAGGTCGTCGAACTGCCTGGTTCGACGCGCACCGCCGTCGAAGCCGCCCAGGCCGTCGGTTGCCAGGTCGGGCAGATCGTCAAGTCGCTGGTTTTCAAGGCCAAGCGCAGCCAGCGACCCATCCTGGTGATCGCCAGCGGCCAAAATCGCGTCGATGAGCGGCTGATCGAAGCGTTGATCGGTGAGCCGTTGGGAAAGGCCGACGCCGACTTTGTGCGCCAGCATACCGGTTTCGTCATCGGCGGCGTTCCCCCTGTGGGGCACGCCGAGCCATTGGAAACCTTCATCGATGAGGATCTGCTACAGTACGACGAGATCTGGGCTGCCGCAGGCACCCCGCATGCCGTCTTCCGCCTGACGCCCGCCGACCTGGTGAAGATGACCCAGGGACGCGTCGCCGCCATCAAGCAGCAGGTTTCCCAATGAAATTCACCATCGGCGTCAAAAACAACTTTACACACTTACATATCCGCAGGTTGTGCGCCGAAGCCCGAACAACTGTATAATTTAGGGTATAATTATCATAATTTTATAGTTTTTACTGGCGGTGCAAAATGGCTCTGGATCGTTTTGGACGGAACATCCATTATCTTCGTATCAGCCTGACCGATCACTGCAACCTGCGGTGTGTGTACTGCATGCCGGAAGACATGACCTTCCGCCCAAATGCCGAATTGATGCAGGATAATGAGGTCTTGCTGTTGGTCAGGTTGTTTGCCAACCTGGGTTTCGACAAATTCCGGCTCACCGGCGGCGAACCCACCGTGCGTCTGCACATTGTGGATCTGGTGCGCCAGATGACGCAGATCCCCGGCGTTCGCTCGCTCAGTATGACCACCAACGGCGTCCTGCTCCCCCGCCTGGCGCGCCCACTGGCGGAAGCCGGCTTGCAGCGCGTCAACATCAGCCTGGACACGCTCGACCCCGAAAAATTTCACCGCCTGACGCGCTGGGGCGCGCTGGAAGATGTCTGGCAGGGGATACAGGCGGCCGAGGCCGCCGGATTGACGCCGATCAAGATCAACGCCGTCGTGGTGCGCGGCTATAACGAGGCCGATGTGGTGGATCTGGCGCGGCTGACACTGGAGCGCGACTGGCAGGTGCGTTTCATCGAGATGATGCCCTTCGCCGGCGCCACCGAGCTGCAACTGCGCCAGGTGGTGACCGCCGAAGAGATCCAGGCGCGCATCCAGGCCGAACTTGGCCCATTGCACATTGCCAACGATGGCGAACTGGACGGCGAGGCGCGCCTCTTCCGGTTGGGAGGGGCGCTGGGCGAGGTCGGTTTCATCTCCTCGGTGACTGTGCCCTTCTGCGCTGCCTGCACCCGGGCGCGGTTGACCGCAGATGGTCGATTGCGCCTGTGCCTGCTGCGCGAGGGCGAGGTGGATCTGCTCACCCCGCTGCGCCAGGGGGCGACGCTCGATGAACTGCGTCAGATCATCCTGGATGGCATCTGGCACAAGCCCTGGGGGCATGGCCTGGCCGAAGGGGTGATTCCGCTCAACCGGGTGATGAGCGAGATTGGGGGGTAACATTTGGCGCTTGGCAATTTGCGCCAAATGCTTTACACTTCCCCTGTGATACCCGATTCCATTTCATCTTCCGGCCGCTTATTCGGCCCGGAGTGCTGCCTGCGGACAGTGATCTTCGACCTGGACGGCACGCTGCGCTTCAACCGTCCTTCCTATACCGAAGCATTCTATGATTACGCGGTCAGCCTGGGCGCTCCGGATGGCGCCGAACGGCGCCGCCGCGCCATGCGCTGGACGCACTATTACTGGGCGCAGTCCGATGAGTTGTTCGTCGATTTGCAGACCTTTCCGGGCAGCGAAGGAGAGTTCTGGCTGAACTATGCCGTGCGCAGCCTGCGCGCCTTCGATTGCCCTGAAGAATGCATCCAGGAGATCGCCCCCAAAGTTCACGCCTATATGACCCACCATCACCAGCCTGTTGCATGGGTGCCGCCAGACGTGCCCGAAACCCTGAGCGCATTGCAGGCTGCTGGCTATCAACTCGCCTTGGTCACCAATCGCAACCAGCCGTGCCAGGACGAACTGGCCGAGCTGGGGCTGCTACACTACTTTGAGTTGGCGCTGACCGCCGGCGAAGCCGGCGCCTGGAAACCCGACCCGGCAATCTTCGCCCTGGCCTTGCAGCGCCTGGGCGCAACTGCCGAAGCTGCGATATACGTGGGCGATAATTATTACGCCGATGTGGTTGGCGCTCGAGGGGCGGGGCTGGGGCCGGTGTTGCTCGATCCGCAGAACGTCTTCCCGGATGCAGATTGCCCCGTCATCCGTACGATTGGGGAACTTCAGTCTCTAATTCGGTGAGTTAATTCTGCTCAGGCTACAAGCCACCAGATTCCCAATGCCACCAGCGCTCCTGCCAACGAAGCCAGCCAGTTGACCCAATCGTTATCCAGCCAGCGCCAGCCGCGGAATTGGCGGGTTTCGCTGCCACAGGTGTGCCGTGGATGGCGCTCGGTCTCTTTCTCGCACGCCGGGCACCAATAGATCGCCTGCAGCGTTGCTCCCAGAATGGAATCGAAAAATGAGCCACTCAACCCGCCCAGCGTCCCGGCGAACAGGATTGCAAGCGCCTGTTCGCCGGAGAACAACATCGCCAGCAACGCGATCAGCCCTGCCCCGCCCAGCGCCGCCAGGCTACCCCCCAGGCTGACCGCCCCCGATGTGCCGCGCTCAACGGCCCGACCGTTGGTGATCAGGCGCGGCGGCGTGGGGTTCAATACCCCTAATTCTGTAGCCCAGGTGTCGGCGTTGACTGCGGCCATCGCCCCCACGAAAGCCGCCCATATCCAGACTTGCTCGGGATAAAGCGCCTGCGCTGCTGCCAGCAGCGCCCCCAGACCGCCGTTTGCCGTGACCTGCGCCCAGTCGCGTCGGCTGCCCTTGGAGAATTTCTCGCTCAGCGTTCGTTTCCTTCTGGCGAACAGGCGTGAGAGCAGACTCGAGGAGATAAAGAAAGCCAGCAGCAGCGTTGCCCAACCGAGCCCTCCCAGGCCGAAGATCAATCCGCCGACGATGGTGGCGGCCAACGCTCCGCTGCGACTGAGCGCCCCGGCGCGCAGCGCCAGCAGGCCGATCAGGCCGCCCAGCGCCAGCCCTGCTAGCAGCTGCATCCAAAGTTCGGTTGAAAAATGGGGGATATCCATGTGGGTTATTGTGGGATTAGTGTGGGTTACTTGGGATAAAAAGGTTTAACTCTCTGGTCAGCTTGCCTGTAAGATGAACCAAACGGCGATCAAGAACAGCAGCGAGGTCAGCGCGCCTGCGCCCCAGACGAGATAAGCCAGCGGCTGGCCGTCCTCGTTGCGAAAGTAAAACAGCCCCAGGAACAAGTCGCTGAGAAAGAAAAAGGTGTTCAAGATGGGCAGGAGCAGCAACCGTGCAGCAGGGACTGCATCGCCGCCTTGCCCATCGGGGCGGAAGCCGAAGATCACCTGTGAGCGACCGGGTATCGCCAGGCTCACCCAGATCAACAACGCCAGGCTCAGCAGCAGACCGCTGACCAATAACGCCCGGGCTGGCGGCGATTGCCACACCCGACTGATCAGAAATGTAGGATACATGGAGCGGGGCGCCATTGGGAACAGCGATCCCATCTCGATGCAGCGTTGGTAAGCCAGCAGGAAAGTTTCAGGGTCTTCCGGCGAAACGATGTAGTACCTTCCTGGGGTAGCGATGGCTACCAGGTTCTTCGTGGACGAAGCCATGAATTCGATTTCTCCACCTGCGGAAAGCGCGCGCCGCCCCAACACGCCGCCGGGCCAACGCAGCCTGGGCAACGGCAACGGAACGGCTAACTCCGTCGCCGGCCCGACCCATAGCACGCTGGCGATGGGGATTTCCTCCACCCGCAGCCCCCAACGCAGGCGGATTCCCTCGCGTTCCAGTGTGTAGGTGGCCCGTCGCAATGCGTAGAATCGATAAGCCAGCAGCGGAACGACCACGAAAGCTGCCAGTACGGGCAATAGAGACAGCAGGAAGGCCGGGCCGATGTTGACCTGGAAAGCCAGCCAAAAGCCCGTTAGCCCGGCAAGGATGAAGACCCCCAAGAAGAACGCCTGGAAGAGCATCCCCAACCGCCGCGCAGGCCGAAAAACGAATTCCTCCATTACGCTGCGATTTATACCACATTCGCCAAAAGCAATGTAGCCGGGATCGACGACCCCGGCTATAGGCTTGCCTGCGAAGGCAGGTTTTGGATGGTCGAAATCCGTTAGCGAATTTCGAAGACGATGTTGACTTCCACCGTGAGCAGCATTTGCCCCGGTTGCACCGGCACAGACGCCGCCTCAGCCATCGCCACACTGGCGCGCACGTCGTACATCGGCTGCGGCCCACCGCTGGTGAACTCGCTGATCGTCTGCA
The DNA here is from genome assembly GCA_964503145.1 of uncultured Anaerolinea sp. Lineage (GTDB taxonomy): Bacteria > Chloroflexota > Anaerolineae > Anaerolineales > UBA4823 > RBG-16-57-11. The sequence goes on from CAZCYV010000002.1 coordinate 442,488, forward strand.
CTGCGCCGACCTCCACGCCGGCCGCCGCCGCCAACTCCTCCGCCTTGGCTTTGGCGTCGTTGACGGCCGCCTTGCGCGCCTCCGAGAGCGCCGCGGTCTTGTCTGCCACGTCGAACTGGATGCCGCTGATCGTGTTCGCCCCGGCCTTGACTACCGCGTCCAGCGCGCTGCCCACCTTGGCAATATCCCGCACCGTAACGAACACCGAGTTATCCACGATGTATTTGATCTTACCGGTGGGCTTGCCTTCGGCGTCATATTCCTGCTGCGGATAGATGCTGAAGTTGGTGGTCTGGATGTCCTTTTCACTGATCCCCTGACCAACCAACGTCTCGATCACCTTCTGCGCCTGCTGATTGTTGGACGCAACCGTCTCCGCGGCGTTCTCGCCTTCGGTGCGCACGCCAATCGTGATATAGGCGATGTCAGGGGTCAGATACACCTTGCCGCTGCCGGTGACGGTCAGCGTGCGGGTGACTTTACCCTCCTCGGCCTGGGCAACGGGCGTCTCGTCCTGGGCGAAGGCCGCGCCTGCGCAGCCGCTGAGCAGCGCCGCCAGGACGATCAGGGACAATACAAGATAAGTTTTGGTGCGCATAACTTACTCCTCCACATGTGATTTTCGTTACCGGATCCTCACGCTTCTACAGCCACCTTCGCTGTTCGAGGCGCTTCGGGGAATTAGACGTTATGCCCGCTGCAGAAGTTCCCCTGATTTGGCTGGACTTCGTGGGTTGATCCCACATGGGCGGCGAAAGTGGCACAAGATGTGTAACCCCCATACAGGTCTAGCGTCAGGCGCGTCCTCATATGTATTTCTAACACACGGTTTGCAATTCGTTAACCTGCTCGATGTTATAATCTTGTTGTGGGTCGTTAAGACCCAATGATTGGGTTTGTTTTGTTATGTAACAAAGGATAAGAAGATTATGATGCGATTTGACCGTTTCACTGAGCGCGCCCAGGAGGCCGCTCAGCGGGCTGCCGAGATCATCCAGCGATATGGCCACAACCAGATCGACACTGAACATATCTTGCTGGCGCTGATTGAGCAGCCTCAGGGAGTGATCCCGCAAATTTTGGAATACCTGAAAGTAGATACCAGCGCTCTGACCGAGCGTCTGGATTACATCCTGCGCACCAGCCCCAAGGCGAACATCTTTGGCGGCGGCGCTGGCCAGATTTTCATCACCCCGCGCGTGAAGCGCATCATCGATCTGGCCAACGAAGAAGCCAACCGCCTGAAAGACGAGTACATCTCCACCGAGCACATCTTTCTGGCTATCCTGACCGAGCGCAGCACCCCCGCTGCCCGCCTGCTCGAAGGCGCTGGGGTCACCCGCGAGCGCGTCTACGACGCCATCCAGCAGATTCGCGGCGGCCAGCGTGTCACCGATCCCCAGGCCGAGACGCGCTACCGCACGTTGGATCGCTTCTCGCGTGATCTGACTCAACTGGCGCGCGAAGGCAAGCTCGATCCGGTCATCGGTCGCGATGCCGAAATCCTGCGCGTGATCCAGATCCTGTGCCGCCGCACCAAGAACAACCCTGTGTTGATCGGCGAAGCCGGCGTGGGCAAGACGGCCATCGTCGAAGGCCTGGCGCAGAAGATCGCCTCCAACGATGTCCCCGAAATCCTCTCCGGCAAGCGCGTCCTTTCGCTCGACCTGGGCGCTATGATCGCCGGTTCGCGCTTCCGCGGCGAGTTCGAAGAGCGCCTGAAGGCCGCCCTGGAGGAAATCCAGCGCGCTCAGGGCGAAGTGATCCTGTTCATTGACGAACTGCACACCGTGGTCGGCGCTGGCGCAGCCCAGGGTGCCATGGACGCCTCCAACATGCTCAAACCGGCGCTGGCTCGCGGCGAGTTGCAATGTGTGGGCGCCACCACCCTGGACGAATACCACAAGTACATCGAGAAAGACGCCGCCCTCGAGCGTCGCTTTGCCCCGGTGTACGTGGAAGAGCCTAGCGTCGAAGAGACCATCCAGATGCTGCGCGGCCTGCGCGATCGCTACGAAGCCCATCACAAGGTGCGCTTCTCCGACCAGGCCCTGGTGGATGCCGCCCGGCTGTCCGCCCGCTATGTCACCGATCGCCACCTGCCGGATAAAGCCATCGATCTGATCGACGAGGCCGCCGCCAAGTTGCGCGTCGCCCTGTACTCGTTACCCCCAGAACTCAAAGCGCGCAAGGTCGAGATCGATCGCCTGGCCGCCGAAGAAGAGCAGGCTGGCAACGAGCGCGACTACGAGCGCGCCGCCCAGAAGAAATCCGAGCGCCTGCGCCTGGAAGCCGAGTTCAACCAGTTGCGCGACCAGTGGGAGGCCGAACATCAACTCGATGAGATGGTCGATCCCCAGGACATCGCCGAGGTGGTGGCGCAGTGGACCGGCATCCCGGTCAGCCAGATGATGGAGACCGAGGCCGAAAAGCTGCTCCATATGGAGGAACGTCTGCACGAGCGCATCATCGGCCAGGAGGAGGCCATCAAGGCTATCTCCGACGCTATCCGCCGGGCGCGCTCCGGCTTGAAGGACCCCCGTCGCCCCATCGGCTCGTTTATTTTCATTGGCCCCTCCGGTGTCGGCAAGACCGAGCTGGCCAAGGCGCTGGCCTGGTTCTTGTTCGACGATGAAGACGCCCTGGTGCGCATCGACATGAGCGAATACCGCGAGCAGCACACCGTGTCGCGCCTGTTCGGCGCCCCGCCTGGCTATGTGGGCTACGAGGAGGGCGGTCAGCTCACCGAAGCTGTGCGCCGACGCCCTTACCGCGTGATCCTCTTCGACGAGATCGAAAAGGCTCACCCCGAAGTGTGGAACGCCCTGCTGCAAATCCTGGATGACGGCCGCCTGACCGATGGCCAGGGCCGCACCGTCGATTTCCGCAACAGCGTGTTGATCATGACGAGCAACCTGGGCACCGAATACGTCCGCCGTTCCGGCAGCCTGGGCTTCTTGCAGAACCGCGGCGATGTCGAAGAGCGCCAGGAGCACGAGAAGATCGAGAAGGCCCTGAAGAGCACCTTCCGCCCCGAATTTCTCAACCGCATCGACGAGATCATTACCTTCTCGCCCCTCTCCAAGGAGCAAATGGCTCAGATCGTCGATCTGCAGATGAAAGAAATCCAGGAGCAACTGAAAGAGCGCGGCCTTCAGGTCGAACTGACCGAAAAGGCCCGTCTATGGCTGGCCAACGAGGGCTACGACCCCGCATTTGGCGCCCGGCCGCTCAAGCGCGCTCTGCAGAAGCATATCGAAAGCCCGCTGTCGCTGGACCTGCTGGCCGGCGTGTTCAGCGAAGGCGATAAGGTGATCGTTGACCTGGACGAGGCGACGGACAAGCTGGTGTTTCAGCGTGTCGGCCAGGGCATCCCTGCCGAGCTTGGCCCGGTGAAGGCCGAGAGCTAACCGACGATAAACCCAACATGACCCATCCTTAAATTCGGGATGGGTCATGTTTATCGCGATGTGCACTATACCTGGGTAATCGCAATCGAGCCGAAATTCGCCAGCCTTTGGGAGATCACTTGCGCAATGCGCGCAGCTTCTCGAACAGCTCGCGCTCTTGCTGGCTCAGGTTGCGCGGCAATTGCACCTGAACGGTGACGTACAGGTTACCCCGCTCTTGGGGGTTCTTCAGTTTGGGCATGCCTAAATTGCGCAGCCGGAACACTTTGCCGTTGGCGGTCTCGGGCGGGATGGTCAACTCGACCGTGCGATCCAGGGCCGGCACCTGGATCGAGCCTCCCAATATCGCCGTGTACAGATCGACGGGCACGGTGGTCTTCAGATCGTCGCCCTCTCGGGTGAACTTCGGGTGGGGCAAGACTTCGATCTTGAGATAAAGGTCGCCTGCCGGGCCGCCTCCGCTGCCAGCGGCGCCCTGGCCGCTCAGGCGGACGCGCGAGCCGGTCTTGACGCCGGGCGGGATTTTAGCTTCGATGCGCTTGCCGTCCTCCCATTCCAGGGCGCGGGTGGTGCCATGCAGCGCCTCTTCCAGGGTAATCTGAACGGTGTGCTCGATGTCCTGACCGCGGACGGCGCGAGCGCCGCGCGGCTGATAGCCTGCGCCCGGCTGCCGCCCCAATCCACCGAACAGCGCTTCGAAGAAATCGGAAAAGCCGCCGAAGCCGCTGCCAAACATCTGCTCGAATTCTTCGGGAGTCACGGTGCGCGTGTAGGTTTGCCCGCCGGGGCGCGCCGTCCACTGCGACCAGTCGAAGTCTTGCGGGCGCCCGCCGCTGCGGGTGAACTGCTGCCACTGCGAGCCGAACTGATCGTATTTCTGGCGCTTTTCGGGATCGGAGAGCACCTCGTAGGCCTCGTTGATCTCCTTGAATTTTTCCTCCGCGGCCTTATCCCCGGGGTGCAGATCGGGGTGATACTGGCGCGCCAGCTTACGATATACTTTTTTGATTTCATCTGACCGGGCGTTTTTGCTCACGCCCAGGATCTTGTAATAATCCTTGTATTCCATAGTTGAACTCCCGGATTGTTAATAATACTCCAAAGTTAGAATCGTGTCGGAGGAATGTTAATAGAATCTAAAAATGTCTGCAGCGACCGAAGCCACCGCCGCAAGGGCGCAAAGCCCATCTGCACGGGCCGGGAAGCCGTTGCAGGGCGGCTTTACGAGGTTGTTGGTGTGGTTTTAACCGGCGTATCACCCCCGATTTTTATACTCCTCATATACTCTGCTTGCGCCCTTCTAATGCAGCTGGCGTAAGATACCGGTAGAGTTGAAAATTACAAGAGCTTGGAAAAAAGTATTCAGGAGGTAAAACCGATGATGTACCGTCGCTATCGTGTCCCTAACATCTGGCGTGAGATGGATCGCCTGCAGCGTGAAATGAACCGCCTGTTCGAAGATTACAGCCCGATGCGCCTGCGCACTGCCCCGTCTTACCCGGCATTGAACGTGTGGAGCAACGAGGACGGCCTGCTGGTCACCGCTGAGGTGCCTGGCGTCAACTCGGAAGATATCGAAGTCAGCGTGATCGGCGATACGCTGACGCTCAGCGGCGCCCGCAAGCCGGACGAGTTGAAGGAGGGCGCTCGCTATCATCGCCAGGAGCGCGGTTATGGCAAGTTCTCCCGCACGCTGCAATTGCCCTATCCGGTGTCCGTGGATAAAATCGAGGCCAGCTTCAAGGACGGCGTGCTGAGCATTCGCCTGCCGCGCGCAGAGGAAGACAAGCCACGCAAGATCACGGTTAAGAGCGCATAAACTGGGAGGTTCGAAATGGCTGATAACATCAAAACCATGGAAGTGCAGAAAGAAGAAGTGACCACCCCCGAAGACACTGAGCGCACCCGCGAATGCCGTTGCTTCGTCCCCCGGGCCGATATCTACGAGGTGGATGATCAGATCGTCATCGTAGCCGATGTCCCCGGCGCGAACGAAAAATCGGTGGAGGTCACGCTGGAGAAAAACGTCCTAACGATCAACGCCTACGTCGATCCGGTGGAGATGGAAGGTTATTCTCTGGTGTTCGCCGAATACGAAGTAGGCGACTACCAGCGCAGCTTCAAGCTTTCGGATGAGATCGATCGCGACAAGATCCAGGCCACGATCAAGGACGGCGTGCTGCGCCTGTACCTGCCCAAAGCCGCTGCCGCTCAAGCGCGCAAGATCAACGTCAAAGCCGGTTAACCCTGACAAATCGAATTTTGTGACCCTGAAGGTGTGTACGACCTTCGGGGTCTTTGTTTTTTCACCATCGGGTATACTTGATCGAGGCCGCCGGTGAACTTCAGATCCGGAGACGTAGAGGAGTGGAAGATGTCCTTTCGCAGTTATCTCCAGCAGTTAGAAGATGATCGATCTCTGATCCGTGTGACCGCCCCGATCTCCAAGACCTATGAGATCGCCAGCGTTTTGAAGCAACTCGAGCCGCGCCCGGTGTTGTTCGAAAACGTGCAAGAAGCGGACTTCCGCGTTGCCGGAAATCTGTTGTGCAGCAAGGTCGATTTCGCCCACTATTTCGGCGTCCCGGTTTCGGGGATCATTCCGTTGCTTAGCCAGGCGATCGACCGGCGCACTCCCTGCCCGGTGGTCGAAAGCGCACCCTGCCAGGAAGTCGTTGTGTATGAACCCGACCTAGATGCCCTGCCCATCCTGAGACACTGCGCTCAGGACGGCGGAGATTACATCAGTTCGGGGGTAATGATCGCCCGACATCCGGTTTACGGGCAGAACGCCGATTTCCATCGATGCATGAAATTCTCGAAGAACGAGATGGCCGTGAGGGTGGTGCGTTCACGCCATTTCGACACCTTTCTACAGGAGCTTGGAGCGGTGGATGTGGCGGTGTGCGTCGGCGTGGGGCCAAACGTCCTGGTCGCTGCGGCGACCTCGGTCGAGATCGGCGTGGACGAACTGGAAATCGCCAACGCCCTGGAGCCGTTGCCGGTGGTGCGCGCCAAGACCGTCGATCTGCTCATCCCCGCCGAGGCGGAATTCGTGCTGGAGGGGACGGTGTACCGGGATCGCCGCCACTCCGAAGGCCCGTTTGTGGATTTAACCGAGACCTACGATGTGGTGCGCCAGGAGCCGGTTTTCGTGGTCAAGGCGATCACCCATCGCCGTGACGCCATCTGGCATGCGCTGTTGCCCGGGGCGCTGGAGCATAAGCTGTTGATGGGCATGCCGCGCGAGCCGACGATCTACAAGAAGGTGAACGAAATCGTGCGCTGCCTGGACGTCAACGTCAGCCCTGGAGGCTGCTCCTGGCTGCACGCCGTGGTGCAGATCGACAAGCAGCACGAAGACGATGGGTTGAAAGCCATCCATGCCGCCTTCGCCGGACATCGTTCGTGCAAGCACGTCTTTGTGGTGGATCGGGATATCGACCCCTATGATCCGCTGGCGGTGGAGTGGGCAATGGCAACGCGCTTCCAGGCCGACCGCGGCCTGGTGGTGCTGGAGAAAGAGCAGGGTTCCAGCCTGGATCCCAGCGCCGAGCCCGGCACCCACCTGACCACCAAAGTCGGATTCGATCTGACGAAGCCGCTGCAGGCAAAGGGGAAGGTGTTCGAAAAGGCGGAGTTTCCACAGGTAGATCTGGAACGCTTCATTGGATAGCTGACCACATACCGGATGCCTCGCCGTCATCTGTGTCGCGGTATTCTCTATCTCTCGAAACTCTACATCTTCGATCAACGAGGAGCGGGTATAATCATCTCATGGCGGAATTTCACTATTACCATCCCATCGAAGTGCGTTACGGCGACCTGGACCCCCAGGGGCACCTCAACAATGCCAAATACCTGACGTATTTCGAACAGGCGCGCATCGCCTACATCGCCCATCTGGGGTTGTGGACCAGCGGCTCTTTCAGCGACATTGGCATCATCCTGGCGGATGCTCATGTCACCTTCCGCTCTGCGGTCCGGTTCGGGCAGAAGGTGCGCGTCGGAGTGCGGGTCTCGCGCCTGGGCAATAAGAGCCTGAACATGGAATACCGCCTGGAGGATCAGGATACCGGCGCCGAACTGGCCAGCGGCTCTACTGTGTTGGTGGCTTACGATTACCGCACCGGCCGCACCATCCCCGTACCGGAAAACTGGCGCCGCACCATCGCCGCTTTCGAGAATCTGCCTGTGCCGGCTTGACCCTGCGTCGCAAACCTTATTTTGGACAGGAACCCTGATGACCTTACCAGCGATCGACACCCAGTACCTGATAAATTTCTTGACCGAGCTGCTCAACACGCCCAGCCCGACCGGCTTTACCCACCTGGCGATCGAGCGCACCCGCCAGACGCTGGCGGCCTTCCCTGAGCTTTCGCTCAGCCTGAACCGCAAAGGAGCATTGATCGCCGCCTGGCCCGGCGAGCGCAACGACGCCCCGCGCGCTCTGACGATGCACGTGGACACCCTGGGCGCGATGGTCAAAGAGATCAAGGCCAACGGCCGGCTCAAATTGACCCGCATCGGCGGGTTAGTGTGGCCCTCGGTCGAGACCGAAGGCTGCACCGTCTTCACCCAGCGCGGCGAGACGGTGCGCGGCTCGCTGCTTATCGAAAAAGCCTCCTCGCATGTGCATGGCAAAGAGACCACCGAGATGGCGCGCAACGAAGAGAACATGGAAGTGCGCCTGGATGCGCTGACCAACTCGGATCAAGAGACGCGCTTGCTGGGGGTTCAGGTGGGCGATTTCGTCGCCTTCGATCCGCGAGTGGAGGTGACCAATGGCTTCATCCGCTCACGCTTCTTGGATGACAAGGCCTGTGTGGCCTGCGCCGTGGCAGCGGTCAAAGCCCTGCATGATGCCGGGCTGAAACCGCTTCAGACCACCTACCTGCACTTCAGTAATTATGAGGAGGTCGGGCACGGCGCATCGACGGGCTTTCCCCCCGAAGTGACCGAACTGCTGACGGTGGACATGGCCGCGGTGGGCGAAGGGCAGACTTCGGATGAATTCCATGCCACGTTGTGCGTCAAAGATTCGGGCGGCCCTTATCATTATGGTCTGAGCCAGCGCTTGCGCCAGTTGGCCGAGGAGCACCAAATCCCTTACAAAGTGGATATCTACCCAAGTTACGGTTCGGATGGCGAGGCTTTCTGGCGCGCCGGCGGGGACGTGGCCGTGGCGTTGATCGGCCCCGGCGTGGACGCTTCGCACAATTACGAGCGCACGCATCTGGACGCGTTGACAGCCACCACGAACTGGGTGATCGCCTATCTGCTTAGTCCCTCCTAAAGGAGGAATCGTACCATGTTGCTCGATGCCGCTCTTCCGCCAGTGCCGCTGGCTTCTGTGCCCGAGATCGCCTGCGCCGCCGAAGCTTTCGGCTTCGACGCCCTGTGGTCCACCGAGACCATGCATGACCCCTTCTTGCCCGGGGCGCTGGCCTTCGAACACACCCAGCGGCTGAGTTTTGGCACCGGGGTAGCCATCGCCTTCGCCCGCAGCCCGGCAACCCTGGCTTATACGGCCTGGGATCTGGCGCAATTCTCGCAGGGGCGCTTCATCCTGGGATTGGGCACACAGGTGAAAGCGCACATCGAGCGGCGCTTTGGCATGCCCTGGCCCGACTCGGTGGTGGGCAAGCTGCGCGAGCAGATCGCCGCCATCCGCGCCTTGTGGAACACCTGGCAAAACGGCGCTCCGCTGGATTTCCGCGGCGAATATTACAAGCTCACCCTGATGTCGCCCTTCTTCAACCCCGGCCGTATCCAGCATCCGGATATCCCAATCTACATCGCCGGGGTGAACACCGGCCTGGCGCGGCTGGCCGGCGAGGTTGCTCAGGGCTTCCTGGTGCATCCCTTCCACTCTCGACGCTATCTGGTCGAGGTGCTGCAGCCGGCTATCGAACAAGGTCTGGCAAAAAGCGGCCGCGCTCGCAGCGACTTCAAAGTTTCTGCCACCGCATTTGCAGTGACTTCGCCAGATGAAGACCTGCTGGTGCGCTCGCAGATCGCCTTTTACGCATCCACGCCGTCCTACCGGGCGGTGATGGAACTGCATGGTTGGGGCGAGGTCGCCGAAAAGCTCTCTGCCCTGGCCCGCGCCGGCAAGTGGGGCGAGATGCCCGCCCTGGTGAGCGACGAGATGCTGGCCGAGTTCGCCGTAGTGTGCCGCCCGGAAGAATTGCCTGAGAAGCTGAAGGAGCGTTACGCCGGCTTGCTGGATCGGCTGGGTCTTTACCTGCCGTTCACGCCGGGCGTAAAAGACGAATTTTGGAAGGCGCTGACGGCAAGAATTAAAAGCTAGACTATAATTCTACGTGGCGATGTGGCCCTGGCAGGGGTCGCGAATCACCCATAGCAGCGGCCGAAGCTAGAAAGATGGGTCTTATGGAGGATGCGTTGTACGCCTCCGAGCGTGAACAGATGGTAGAGACCCAGATCGTCCGGCGTGGCGTACGGGACGTGCGCGTGCTGGAAGCGATGCGCGAAGTGCCACGTCATTTGTTCGTCGCCCCCGAATATCGTTATTTAGCTTACTCTGATGGACCTTTGCCGATTGGCAGTGGGCAAACGATCTCCCAGCCTTACATTGTGGCCTTGATGAGCGAGTTGTTGCAACTCAAGGGCGACGAGAAGGTGCTGGAGGTGGGCACGGGCTCGGGCTACCAGGCGGCGGTGCTGGCCTACCTGGCCCGGGAAGTGCATACGATTGAGCGCTATGCCAACCTGGCGCGCTATGCGGCGGTCATACTAAAGGAATTAGGGCTGGATAATGTGCATGTGCACACCGGAGATGGCTCGAAGGGCCTGCCTGAGCACGCTCCCTTCGATGCGATCATCGTCACTGCGGCTGCCCCAAATATCCCTCGTCCGCTGCTCGACCAGTTGAAAGACGGCGGGCGGCTGGTGATCCCGGTGGGCGGTCGCGGCGGGCAAGTGCTTGAACGTTGGGTGCGGCAGGGCGAACGATACGATTACGAGAGCATCATCCCGGTGGCTTTTGTGCCGCTGGTGGGCGAACAGGGGTGGAAGGATTAAGCGATCCTGACCAGGCCGCCAAGGGCAACCAGGCCAGGATCGAAAAGGCTCGCCTACGTCCGACTGAGGGTGACGAAGATCACCGGTCGCCGTCGGGTGCGATTGTATAGAAATGCTTTCAGGGCCTGCTGCAGATCTTCCTGCAGGTTGCCGTTGCCGTTGCGCACCGCTTCGCGGATCATCTTGCGCGCCGCTTCAAGCAGATCATCGCCAGCGCGGCTGTGGATGAAGCCGCGGGTGATGATCTCTGGCTCTTCGAGCAGGCGAGAGCTGTGCCGATCCAGGATCAGGTTCACCAGCACCACGCCGTCGCGCGCCAGGGCTTCACGTTCGCGCACCTCGCTCAACCCGATATCGCCCACCCCAGCGCCATCGACGAACACATAGCCGCCCGGGAAGCGCTCTCCAATGCGCATTTGACCGTCCTCGAACTCGACCATCCGCCCGTTTTCGATCACGGCGATATTTTCACCGGGGATGCCCAACTGTCGGGCGATATTGGCGTGCTGGTGCAGGTGGCGCAGTTCGCCGTGGATGGGGATGAAATATTTGGGCTTGACCAGGTGCAGCAAGAGCTTCATCTCTTCCTGGCTGGCATGTCCGGATACATGCACCGGGGCGATATTCTCATAGATCACGTTGGCGCCGCGCCGGAACAGTCGGTTGATCGTGCGATAGACGCTCTCTTCGTTGCCCGGGATGGGGTGCGAGGAAAGCACCACGGTGTCGCCGGGCAGCAGATCGAATTGATTATTGGAGCCCATCGACAGTCGTCCGATGATCGAGGTCGGTTCGCCCTGAGTGCCGGTGGACATTAACACCACCTCACTGGGTTTCATTTTCAAAGCCTGCTCCAGAGGGACTACCAGATCATCGGGCAAATCCAGGTAGCCCAGACGGCGGGCGATGCGGGCGTTTTCAACCATGCTCGATCCGACAAAGGCCATTTTGCGATTGTGCTCCAGGGCGGCTTTGCCCACCTGTTGCATGCGCGAGATCAGCGAGGCAAAGCTGGCGACGATGATCCGACCGCTGGCGCTGCGAAAGACCTCACGAAACGCGGCGTCTATAACTTTCTCCGAGGGCGTCCAACCTGGGCGGTCGGCGTTGGTCGAGTCGGCCAGCAAAGCCAGCACGCCGCGGTTGGACATCTCTGCCAGCTTGGCGTAATCGGTCGGCCAGCCATCCACCGGGGTGTGGTCGAACTTGTAATCGCCAGAGTGGACCACCAATCCGGCGTTGGTGGTGATGCCCAGCCCCACCCCATCCGGGATGGAGTGGCACATGTGGAAGAACTCCACCTGGAACGGGCCGATCCACACTGTGTCGCCCGCCTGAACGGTGTTCAGGCGGACTTTGTTGATCAGGCCGCCGCGGGAAAGCTTGGCCTCCACCAGGCCGCGGGTCAGCGGCGTGGCATAGATTGGGGCGTTGACGTGCTCCATCAGGTGGGCAATCGCCCCGGTGTGATCCTCGTGGCCGTGAGTGATCACCACGCCGCGGATCCAATCCAGCCTATCTAGCAAATACTGGAAATCGGGGATGATGTAGTCGATCCCCAGCATATCATTTTCAGGAAACATCAGCCCAGCATCTACGACTAGAATGTTTTCACCCCACTCATAGACCATCATGTTCTTGCCGACTTCCCCGAGACCCCCAAGGGGGATTATTTTCAGTTTTCTGTTACTCATCTTTCAAACCTTCTCAATGTATCGGAAATGTCCGATGGATAATAACGGGTGCCACCGGTCGAACAACCGCTTGGCAAATTCCTGCCAAAATAAAAACGACCCAGCCTGGAGTTTGCCGGCCGGGTTTGAATTGCATCAATCCATACGTTCCGCATGTCCGATCATAATCCGGGAAACAACACCCGGGTTCAAACTTCCTTGCTAACCGGATGGATTTTAGCATGAAAGGCGGGTTTTGTCAAAGAAGGAATACGATCTTCGGACATGAGTTCGGACATCTGAACAGAGAGGAGCCTCAAAACCGGTAAACTTAGTTTGCTAAAACCCTTATCGGTAGGAGGCTCCTCATGCACAATTGCATCAAAATTCGCCCTTTTATGCAGCATCTGTTCGATGATCCAATCATAGTCGGCCGAATTGAACAGTAGCTTGACCTTCCCTGCGCTGATCACATGCTGGTGGAAGATAATCCCGCCGCAGTTGGCGATTCACAGATTAAGAGAAAATCCCGGTTTGGGCACACTCAAGGCGCCAAACCGGGATTTTATTCACAGAGACTGGGTTTAGTACTCTGGCATCGGCGGAGTGGCGGGCTTCTCTTTCTCGGGGATGTCGGTGATCAAAGCCTCAGTGGTCAGGATCATGGCGGCGATAGAGGCCGCGTTCTCCAGCGCGCCGCGGGTGACCTTGGCAGGGTCGATCACGCCGTCGTCAACCATATCCAGGTACTCTTCCTTGATCACATCGTAGCCGATCCTGGGGTTGTTCTGTTCCTTCTGAGCGCGGCGCACGCCTTCCAACACCACCGAGCCATCCTTGCCGGCGTTCTCGGCGATCTTGCGCAGCGGCATTTCCAGCGCTTTGCGGACGATGTTCACGCCGATCTGGGCGTCTTCGGTATCCATCTTCAGGTCAGCCAGCGCCGGGATGGCGTTGATCAGAGCGACGCCGCCACCGGGCACAATGCCCTCTTCCACAGCCGCGCGGGTGGCCGAAAGAGCGTCCTCGACGCGATGCTTCTTTTCCTTCAGCTCGGTCTCGGTGGCTGCACCGACGCGGATGATCGCTACACCGCCAGACAGCTTGGCCAGGCGCTCTTGCAATTTCTCTTTATCATAATCGCTGGTGCTCTTGTCGATCTCGACGCGGATTTGCTCGATGCGCCCCTTGATCTGGGCCGGGTCGCCCCGACCGCCAACGATGGTGGTATCGTCCTTCGTCACGACGACCTTCTCGGCGCGGCCAAGATCGCTAACCGTGGTGCTCTCCAGCTTGCGCCCGGTCTCTTCGGAAATCACCTGGGCGTTGGTCAGGATGGCAATATCTTGCAACATGGCCTTGCGGCGGTCGCCAAAACCGGGGGCCTTGACGGCGACGACGTTGAGCATGCCGCGCAGCTTGTTCAGCACCAGGGTTGCCAGAGCTTCGCCATCCACGTCTTCGGCGATGATCACCAGGTCGCGCTTGCCGATCTGCACCAGCTTCTCCAAAACGGGGACGATGTCGGCGGCCGCGGAGATTTTCTTATCGTGGATCAGCAGGTACGGCTCGTTGATCACGGCTTCCATGTGCTCGGGGTCGGTGATGAAGTAGGGCGAGATATAGCCGCGGTCGAATTGCATACCCTCGACATACTCGGTTTCGAATTCCAGGCCTTTGGACTCTTCGACGGTGATGACGCCGTCCTTACCGACCTTGTCCATAACCTCGGCGATCAGCTCGCCGATGGTGCGGTCCTGGGCGGAGATAGAGGCGACGTTGGCGATCTCGGCCTTGGTGGTCAGTTCGATGGACTGCTCGTTGATCTTCTCAGCTACGACCTTGGTGGCCGCCTCGATGCCGCGCTTGAGCAGCATCGGGTTGGCGCCAGCCGCCAGGTTCTTCATGCCTTCAATGACGATCGAGTGCGCTAGGACGGTGGAAGTGGTAGTGCCGTCGCCAGCAATGTCGTTGGTCTTGGTGGCGGCCTCCTTCAGCAGTTGAGCGCCCATGTTCTCGAAGGGATCCTGCAATTCGATTTCTTTGGCCACGGTCACACCATCGTGGGTGATGGTTGGGGAGCCAAATTTCTTGTCCAGGGCGACGTTGCGGCCCTTGGGGCCCAAAGTGGTTGCGACAGCCGTCGCCAGAATTTCCATACCTTTCGATAGACGATGACGAGCGTCTTCGGAGAAGATGAGTTGCTTAGCCATTTTCGTTCACTCCTTCAAATGTGTGGGGATTACTCTTCGACGATTGCCAGCAGGTCGCTTTCCCGCAGGATGAGCAGCTTCTTGCCGTCCACCTTAATCTCGGTGCCAGCGTACTTGGCAAACAAGACGATATCGCCTGCCTTGACATCCATCGGGATGTAATCGCCGTCCTCATCCCGCTCGCCAGGGCCAACGGACAGGACCTTGCCTTTTTGGGGTTTTTCTTTGGCGGTCTCGGGGAGCACAATGCCGCTCGGCGTGACATCTTCCTGTTCCATGGGTTCAACCACGACGCGGTTTCCAAGTGGTTTGAGTTTGATCGACATGTCTGACCTCCAGATAGATTAGGGTTGTTGATTTGCGTAGCTACATGAGGACAAGTTAGCACTCGAAACGCCAGAGTGCTAACTTGCAGGCTGTATCTTACCCATAATCTCAGGGAAAGTCAAGGGGTAAGCCGGTCGATTCGGCGGAATTCTAACAAAACGCTTACACTAGGGAGTCGGCTGGGGCGTAGCAGTGAGTTCAGAGGAAGGGGTGGCCGATGCTGCCCGCCCTCCTGCCAGGCGGCGGCAGATACCCTCGCTATCCTCGACGATGCTCATCAAAGTGGGATCGTCGGGATAGGCGCGGCGCACCTCCTCCAGAACTTCGAGCGCCGTGGGGCAATAATTTTCATTGGGGCGGCTGAGAAAAGCCAGGTTGGTGCCATATTCGACATAGTAATAGGCCACCGTGACGCTGGTCAGCGGCAATCCCTGGACGTCCACCTGGCCCATTTCGTTTTCGCTGGCCTGACAGCCGCGCACTGCGCATTGCAGCAGAGACATGGCCCCCTCATAGTTGCGGGCGCGACGGAAGATGATCCCCAGTTGGCCATAGGTGTGCGCATTGGTTGGGTCCATCTTGAGCCCTTTTTCGGCGTTAATCATTGCCGCAAAGAACTGTCCCATCTGAGTGTAGGTGCGGGCAATCTCGATATACGGGTTCGGGTTTTGAACACCCAGCGCCTGATTGATCCTGGCGGCCCGGTCGAAATATTCCAGGGCGCGATCGGGGTTGCGGATGCCTTCGCGGAAGTTCTGCCCAATGCGTACGTATAGAAAGGTCATGTTAGGGTTGATGCGCGTCGCTTCTTGATATTGCTGGATGGCGCTGTTGTATTTGCCCAGCGTTTCCAGCACGTAGCCGTACACCCGGTGGGTATCCATCGACTCCGGATCTTGGGCCACCGCCTGAGCGGCGTACTTTTCTGCCTGGGTCCATTTCTGCTCATCGGCCAGGATCTCGGCGTAATAGGCCAGCGCCAGGGCGTTCTGCGGGTCGAGTTGGAAGGCGCGGGAGGCTTCCCGTTCGGCCTCCACTAAGAGGTCGTCGCGTTGCTCGGCGCTCACCAGGGGGTTGAACGCCAGCCAGTCGAGCACGAATGCGCGAATAGCGCGGATGGTGCTATCATCTGGAGAAAGCTCCACGGCGCGATCCGCCGAAGCTTTGGCCTCGTTCAACCGTTCCAGCCGTTCGGTGTCGTTGCGCAGCATACTGGAAGAATAGGTCTGAATGCGCGCCAGTTCGGCCCAGGCGCGGGCGTTCCTGGGATCGCCTTGCAGGGCGGCCTGATAAGCCTCGATGGCATCGTTGATCGCCGGCACGCCTGGCCCCGGTGTGGCATTGCTGGGATCGTCCAGCTTGCCCGCATCGAAATAGGCGCGCGCTTCGAGGAAGTAAGACTCGGAGACGCGCGTCGGCGTGGGCGTCGGCTCGAATGGGGAGGTGATCTCGCCGCGGCGCAAGCTGAGCATGATCCAAACGCCAGCGACGATCAGGCCGAGCAACACCATGATGCGATAAAAGCTCGTCCCCTGGCGTTCCTGGTGAAAGGAAGGGCGTTTTCCGATCAGATGGCGTTGCATGTCCTAGGCTAGGGGGTTGCAGTTGCTTCGCCCTGCGGCGTGGGTGTGGCCGCCTGCGGCGTATTCAGGCTCTGCTGACAGATCGCCAGGCCTTCGGTAGCGTTATAGACAGCAATTTCGTCGTTGGGCACTCCGGTGAGCAAAGCCTGGAAGATCGGCACAGCTTCCGAGCAGCGGTTGCTCTTCGCCAGGGCAAAGCCGTAATACCAATAATATTCCATCACCCTGCCGTAATCGAGCGGCAGCCCCACGACTGCTGTGCCGTCCTCTGCAACGCCGCCGCGCACCGCTAACGCCAGCGGGGGGATGGCCTTGTTGAAATCGCCGAGCTTGTAGTAAATGATCCCCAGATTGCCATATAGGCGAGGGTCATCTGGTTTGACTTTGATGGCTTCTTCGGCGTATTGGGCGGCCTGCGGGTAGCGTCCGTCGGCAAAGAACGCCCGCGAGAGTTCGGTCAGCGCGACGGTATCCGTGGGGTTCAAGGCGTAGGCTGCCAGCAGGGCTTCCTGCGCCAAATCATAATCGCCCAGGGCCTTGTAGGTGATCCCCAGGTATAGATTTAAATCGGGGATATTCTTGTTGATCGCCAAAGCAGCCTGGAACTCTTGAACAGCCTCTTCCAGGTTTTGTGTGTTCAGCAAGACGATGCCGCGCGCCCGGTGCGACTCGAGCAATGTGGGATCCAAATCCCGAGCCTTCTTGGACTCTTCAGCGGCTTTATCATAGAGGGTGTAGTCGTTTTGATTAATTAAAATTTCGGCGTAGTATGCATGCGCCAGGGCATTGTTCGGGTCGAGAGCCAGAGCCTTCTTGATCTCGACTTCTGCTTCGGCGTATTTATCTTGAAAGCCCAACGCCCATCCTAAAACCGCGTGCGCCAGGGGATTATTGGGGTTTTTGAGCAAGGCGTTTTGGGCGTTCTCGATTGCCTCGTCATATTCCCCTGCATAGACCTGTAACCTGGCCAGCGTCACATAATTGGAGGGGTTGGTGGGATCAGCGTTGATCGCCTCTTTGTAGGCCTGGATCGCCTGGGTGATCTTTCCGGAGTTATACGCTTCTTGCGCCTGGCTGATGAACGACTCTGGGCTGCGCGTCGGGGTGGGTGTGGGAATGAAAAGCGGCGGCGTGGCCGGTACGACCACCTGATTGACATACAGCATAACTCCGATCAGGACGACCAGCAAGACCAGCCGCCAGACGGGGACGCGCCGGGTGCGCCGGGTCATGGTCCATTTGTTACCGCGAAGATACATGCTATCATCATACCATTTCTCAGAAATGCAAGTCAAGTCAGAAGAAATTAAGGTTATCTAATGCTTTGGCTGTTCGCATCCTGGACTTGTCAATCCAATCAGGGGCGGCTAGAATACAGGCATGTCTGAACCGGTGTTGGAATTCGAAGTTTTCACGCTCTTCCCCGAAGTTTTCGAGCCTTATCTGCAAACCAGCATTCTACAGCGCGCCCGCCAGCGTGGCATCGTGCAGGTGCATTTGCACAACATCCGCGATTGGACCACCGACCGCCATCACATCACCGACGACGAACCGTACGGCGGGGGCGGTGGGATGGTGATGAAACCCGAGCCGATCTTTGCGGCAGTGGAGGAAGTGTTGGGGGCGCCGCCGCGCTGTCCCTTGATCTTGCTCTCGCCGCAAGGGCGGGTGTTCAACCAGCGTATCGCGGCCGAGCTGGCCTCTGTAGGGCCGTTGAGTCCAGGCCAGCCGCGCCGTCTGGGCTTGTTATGCGGTCGCTATGAGGGCATCGACGAGCGCGTGCGCCAGCATCTGGTCACCGACGAAATCTCGATCGGCGATTACGTGATCACCGGCGGCGAACTGGCTGCGCTGGTGGTGATCGACGCCGTGACGCGTTTCATCCCCGGCGTCTTGGGCGATCCCGATGGCGCGCTGGATGACTCGCACGCCTCTGGCCTGCTGGAATATCCGCACTACACCCGTCCGCCCGAATTCCGCGGCTGGCGCGTCCCCGAGGTGCTACTCTCAGGCGACCACGGGCGCATCGCGCGCTGGCGGCGTCAGCAATCGTTGTTGCGCACCTGGCAGCGAAGGCCCGACCTGCTCCAAAGCGCGCCGCTTACGGAAGAAGATCGCAAATTCTTGCAGAAGCTAGAGACAGAAGGCCCTCCAGATCTAACCTAAGACCAGAAGGAGAAATTCATGAAGCTCAACTACGGCAAGACCTTCCTGCTCGGTTTTGGTTTCTTCGGCGTGAGCGTCATCTGGGGCGTGTACAACGCCTTTGTGCCGCTCTTTCTGGCAAATAAGTTCAATCTCTCGCCGGTAGTAATCGGCTTCTTCATGACCCTGGACAACATCGCTGCTCTGCTGATTCAACCGCCTGTGGGCGCCTGGTCGGATCGGTTGCGCACGCCCATTGGCCGGCGCATGCCGTTCATCTTGATCGGCGCGCCGGTGGCCGCATTGGCTTTTGGGCTGATCCCGCTGGTCAGCGCGTTGCCGCTGTTTGTCGCCTGCACCAGCACATTGCTGCTCAGCATGGCTTTCTGGCGCACGCCGGTCATCGCGCTGATGCCGGATATCACGCCGTCGCAGTACCGCTCGCAGGCCAACGGGGTGATCAATTTCATGGGCGGCGTGGGAGCGATCGTTTCCTTCCTGGTCGGCGCCAGCCTGTATGAGATGAATCAGGCCTTTCCCTTTTGGCTAGGCTCGGCGCTGGTGATCGCCTCGGCGTTGCTCGTCTTCCTGTTCATACGCGAGCCAAAGGTGTATATGGAAAGCGAAACCAGACCGAGCATGTTGAACAGCCTGCGGGAAGTGATCCAGGACACCGACCGCAGCGCCTTGCGGCTGCTGCTGGCGATCTTCTTCTGGTTTCTGGGCTACAACGCGGTCGAGGCCTTCTTCACCCTGTATGCCGTAAAGCACCTGGGATTGCCCGAAGCTGACGGCGCCCGCCTGCTGGGGCAGCTTTCGTTGATCTTTGTGATCTTCGCCCTGCCCTCTGGCTACTTTGGTGGGCGCTTTGGCCGGCGGCGGACGATCATTACCGGCCTCTTGCTGATGACCCTCGTCATCCTCTCGATCTTCTTCTTGCCCGCCTCCACCTTGACCATCCGACTGACCAGCCTGCCGGTCTTAGGCGCGGTGCCGGTGATCGGCGTATTCTTGATGGTGGCCGGTGCAGCCTGGGCGCTGATCAACATTAACTCGCTGCCCATGGTCGTGGATATGACCGACGCAGCGCGTTTAGGCACTTACACCGGCCTATATTACCTGTTCTCCACCCTGGCTGCGATTGCAGGGCCGAACGTCAACGGCTGGATCATTCAATTGACCGGGCGCAACTACAATGCAACGATGATGATTGCGCCGATCTTCATGCTGGTGGCGTTCTCCCTGATGGTGGGGGTGCGGCGCGGCGAAGCGAGGCTGCCTGGTGAAACCGAGTCTCAATTATCCAGATCTGGCGCTCTATTTGGATGAGGCCTTATTGGTGGTAAACAAACCTGCGGGCCTTCCAACCCTGGTGGATGGCTACCGTCCTGACGCGCCTTACCTGGTGGGTGTGCTGCGCCAGATGTATGGTCGTATCTGGGTGGTGCACCGTCTGGACAGGGACACCAGCGGTGTGATGGTCTTCGCCCGCAGCGCCCAGGCTCATCGCGAGTTGAACACCCAATTCGAGCAGCGACAGGCGAGCAAGACCTACCACGGGTTGGTGAGCGGCTGGCCAGAATGGGAAGAAAAAACCATCGACCTGCCGCTGCGACCCAATGGCGACCGGCGCCATCGGACAGTGATCGACTTGCAGCAGGGGAAGCCGGCAGTTACTCAGGTGCGCGTCCTTGAACGGCTTCAGAGATTCACGCTGGTCGAAGCCGTCCCTCTTACCGGACGAACCCACCAGATTCGGGCGCATCTGTTCGCGGTGGGCTTCCCGCTGGTCTCGGATGGGTTGTATGGACGACCAGCCAGGAGCCAGACCGAGTCGGGAGCGGAATTAGCGCCGATCGGCCGGTTGGGTTTGCACGCGTATGCTCTGGCTTTATTGCACCCCTTGAATGGTGAGACGTTGTACGTCCAGGCGCCTTATCCGCTGGATTTCGCCCAAGCGGTGGAGCGGCTTCGCCAATCGACGTGCTAGGGAGTCAACTGTTAACTTCGTGTTAGAAATTTCGCCTGGCAGGGGGTGCATTCTTGACGTTCCCTGATCGGCGTGGTATGATCAATTCCTGAAAGTTAGCACTCTCGCTGTGAGAGTGCTAAAATATCGGATGAAGCTATGGCAGATCTGACCGAGCGTCAAAAGCTGACCCTTGCCCTGGTGATTCGGGAGTACATCGAGACCGCCCAGCCGGTAGGTTCTATCCGTCTGGTGGAACGTTACGGCCTGGACGTCAGTTCGGCCACCCTGCGCAACGAAATGGTGGCGCTGACGGAGATGGGCTATTTGCGTCAGCCGCATACCTCGGCTGGCCGGGTGCCCACCGAAGAGGGTTACCGCTATTTTGTGCGTCAACTGATGGGGCATACCGAACTGCCGGACCCCACCAAACGCACAATCACGCACCAGTTCTACCAGGCTGGCGCCGATATCGACCGCTGGATGCGCCTGGCGGCTTCTGTTCTGGCGCATCAATCCCAGGCCGCCTCGCTGGTTACTGCGCCGCATCCTGAGCGGCCCGTGTTCAAACACATGGAACTCATCAGCACCCACGGTCGGCAGGTGTTGATGGTGTTAGTGCTTTCGGGCGGCGTAGTCAATCAGCAAATGCTTACTCTGGCCGAGCCAGTCTCGCAGGAGCAACTTAGCCTGGTCGCCCAGAAATTGAACACCGCCTGCGTGGGGCTGGACATCGACCGGATTTCCGCATTGCCAGCTCCACAGGATGCCCTGGAGCAAGACGTGCGTAAGCTGGTGTTGGATGGAATGCGCCGCGCCAATCAGGTGCTCACCGGGGAACTTTATCGCGATGGTCTCACCCACGTCCTCGCCGAACCGGAATTCGGCGAGGTGGAGGTCGCTCGACGCGCTTTGCGTATTTTGGAAGAACGCCCCTTGCTGGAGGATTTGCTCACCCGCACGGTGCTCTCCAGCGAAATGGGCGGGGTGCAGGTATTAATTGGGGGCGAGGGCACCTGGGAGGAATTGCGCGAGTGCTCCATGGTGCTGGCCCGCTATGGCGCGCCGGGCCTGGCGACTGGCACCCTGGGCGTGCTGGGACCGATGCGCATGGCGTATGGGCGCACGATTTCGACGGTGCGCTTCGTCGCCAGCCTGCTGAGCGACCTCGTGGAAGATGTGCTTGCTGAGGAATAGTTCTCCTGATGATGGAGGAGCAACCGCGAAAATGATGGCAAAAGACGCTAAAAAAAAACAAAACGAAAGAAAAAAGCTAAGAGGAATGTCGGTGAGATGGAGGAAGAGATTATAAGCACTTCAATGACAGGTGATTCCGCAAACCAGGCCGAGGCGCTCGAAACCGTCTCCGCATTGCAGAACGAGCTTTCGGCAACCCAGGCGAAAGCGAACGAATATCTGGAAGGCTGGCAGCGCGCCCTGGCGGATTTTGCCAATTACAAGAAGCGCGTGGAACGCGACCAGGCGCAGACGTATCAGAACGCGGCTGTGAGCATCCTCAAGCGTTACCTGGATGTCATCGATGATCTGGAGCGAGCTTTGAAAGCGCGCCCCAAGGACGGAGATGGCGCGGCCTGGGCTGAGGGAATCGAGTTGATTTATCGTAAGTTGCTAGCTATCCTGGAGAGCGAGGGCATTCGACCGATGGATGCCGAAGGCAAGACATTCGACCCCAACTTGCACGAAGCGATCACGTCCGAGGACAGCGATCAGCACGAGAGCGGACAGATCATCGAAGTGGTGCAAAAGGGTTATCTGCTTGGGGATAGGGTCATCCGTCCGGCGCTGGTGCGCGTGGCGCGTTAGGCCCATCCGCGAAAAACGATCAATAGCCTACCCAAAGCATTGTTGGAGGAACTCATGGGAAAAATCATCGGAATCGATCTAGGAACGACTAACTCCGTGGTGGCGGTCATGGAAGGCGGAGAGCCGACGGTCATTCCGTCTGCAGAGGGCGAGCGGCTGGTGCCCTCTGTGGTGGCGGTGAACAAGAATCATGAACGGCTGATTGGCAGGGTAGCGCGCAATCAGGCGGTGGTCAACCCAGAAAATACGATCTTCTCGATCAAGCGTTTCATGGGACGGAAATACCGGGATCCTGAGGTGCAGCGGGCGATTTCCCGCGTCCCATATAAAGTCACCGAAGCGCCCAACGGCGATGTGCGCGTCATCCTGGACGGTAAAGAGTATTCACCGCCGGAGATCTCGGCGATGATCCTGGGCAAGCTCAAAGCGGACGCGGAGGCGTATTTGGGCGAGCCGGTCACTCAGGCCGTGATCACCGTGCCGGCATATTTCAACGATGCCCAGCGCAACGCCACTAAAGACGCCGGAAAGATCGCCGGTCTGGAAGTGCTGCGCATCATCAACGAACCTACCGCTTCTTCGCTGGCGTATGGCCTGGACAAGAAGAAGGACGAGGTCATCGCTGTCTATGATCTGGGCGGCGGTACGTTCGATATCTCGATCCTGGATGTGGGCGATGGCGTCTTTCAGGTGCGTTCGACCAGCGGCGATACCTTCCTGGGCGGAGATGATTTCGATCAGCGCGTGATCGACTACCTGGCGAACGAATTCCAGCGTGAACACGGCATCGATCTGCGCAAAGACCGCCAGGCGCTACAACGCCTTAAAGAGGCCGCCGAGAAAGCCAAGATTGAGCTTTCCAGCGTGATGCAGACTGAGATCAATCTGCCCTATATCACTGCCGACGCCAGCGGACCGAAGCATCTGGTGATGACCTTAACCCGGTCCAAGCTGGAGCAGCTCACCCAGGATTTGATCGAGCGCTCGCTCGACCCGGTGCGCCAGGCGTTGAATGACGCCGGCGTTCAACCCTCGGACGTCAATGAGGTGGTGCTGGTGGGCGGCATGACCCGTATGCCCGCGGTGCAGGAGGCGGTGCGGCGCCTGTTCAACAAAGAGCCACACAAAGGCGTCAACCCTGATGAAGTGGTGGCGATCGGCGCAGCCATCCAGGCGGGCGTTTTGGGCGGCGATGTCAAAGATATCCTCTTGCTGGATGTCACCCCGTTGACCCTGTCTGTCGAGACGCTGGGCGGCGTGGCGACGCCGCTCATCGAGCGCAACACCACCATCCCGACGCGCAAGAGCCAGATATTCTCTACCGCCAGCGACAACCAGTCTCAGGTCGAGATTCACGTTCTGCAAGGCGAACGCCCCCTGGCGGCAGATAACAAGTCGCTGGGTCGTTTCATCCTGGACGGCATTCCGCCCGCCCCGCGCGGCGTCCCGCAGATCGAGGTGACATTCGATATCGACGCCAATGGCATCTTGAAGGTGACCGCGCTGGACAAGGCTACCAACCGCAGCCAACACATCACCATCACTGCTTCCTCCGGCCTGAGCGAGGCTGAGATCGAGCGCATGCGCAAGGATGCCGAGGCCCATGCCGAGGAGGACCGCCGTCGCAAGGAACTGATCGAGGCGCGCAACAACGCCGACAACCTGGCTTACTCTGCCGAGAAGGTATTGCGCGATCTGGGCGACAAAGTGCCAGCAGACTTGAAGAGCCAGGTAGAGGAAAAGATCGCCAAAGTGCGCGAGGCAATGAGCGGCGACGACACTCAAGCCATTCGCCAGGCGAGTGACAGCCTGAACCAGGTGCTCCAGCAGGTCGGCGCAGCCGCCTATCAGCAGGCTGGCCCCGCGGCCGGCGCGCCGGGCGGCGGCCCGGGTCAGGGCCCTGGCCCCGAGGGCGGAGAGGACGTCGTCGAGGGCGAATATCGCAGTACATAGATCGACAGAGGGCTTTGGTGTGCGCCGATTCATAAATCGGCGCACACCAAAGGATAGTTAGATGGCGCAACGCGATTATTATGACGTTCTGGGTGTGCCGCGCAGCGCTTCGGCCGACGAGCTGAAGGCTGCCTTTCGTCGTCTGGCGCGTCAGTATCACCCCGACGTTAACAAGGAGGCCGACGCCGAGGAGCGCTTCAAGGAAATCAACGAGGCCTATGCGGTGCTTTCCGATCCGGAGAAGCGCGCCGCATATGACCGCTTTGGCCATGCCGGAGTGCGCGGGCCGGGCGGCGCACCGCCAGATTTCACGGTCGATTTTGGCGATTTTGCAGATATCTTTGGCGATCTGTTTGGCTTTGGCGGTTTTGGGCGCGCCAGCACTCGCTCGCGCAACATCCCCCGGCGCGGCGCCGACCTGCAGTATCGCCTGGAGCTGACTTTTGAAGAGGCGGTCTTCGGGCTGGAAAAAGAGATCGAAATCACCCGGGACGAGGTTTGCAGCACCTGCAGCGGCACCGGCGCCAAGCCCGGCACTACTCCGGTGCGTTGCGCGACGTGCAATGGGACCGGCGAGGTGCGCCAGGTGCGCCAGACTTTTATCGGTTCGATGGTGCAGGTAACCACCTGCCCAACCTGTCGCGGCCAGGGCGAGACCATCGTCAGCCCCTGCCCCACCTGCCAGGGGCGCGGTTTGGAGCGCAAAACCCGGCGCAAAGTGGTTAACATCCCTGCTGGTGTAGACACCGGCACCCAGATCCGCCTGGCCGGGGAAGGGCAGCCGGGCGAAAACGGCGGCCCCCACGGCAACCTCTACATTCTCATCCAGGTCAAACCACACAAATTCTTCCGTCGGCGCGAGTACGATATCCTGCTGGATCTGAAAATCAACGTGGCTCAGGCTACGCTAGGGGCGGACGTGGAGGTGCCGACAGTGGACGGGCCGGAGATGCTGAGAATCCCCAGCGGAACGCAACCGGGTCAGGTTTTGACCATGAAAGGCAAAGGCGTGCCCCGGCTGCGCGGCAATGGCCGCGGCGATCAGCTTGTCATTATTAACGTCGAGATCCCCAAGCGCCTGAGCAATGAACAGCGGCAGCTTTTCGAAAAGCTGGCCAGGAGCATGGGCAGCGAGGTGCGCCCGCAGGAGCGAGGGATTTGGGACTGGCTCAAAGAAACGTTGGGCGGGTGATACAGACGAATGAATTGCGGCGGCTAACCCCCGCAATTCATTAATTCCAAAGAAGCAGAAATGACTGAATCGAGTTGGTTGGAAGTCTCTTTGACCGTAGATGGCGAGCTGGCCGAATCGGTGGCCGAGGTGTTGGCGCGGTTCATCCCCGCAGGCATAGTAATCGAGAGCACCGCAGTGGCTGCCAACCCGGACGATTCGGAAGGTCACGCGGTCGGCCCGCTGCGCGTGTTTGGTTATTTGCCCGTGGACGCCCGGCTCGAAGAGACGCGCCGACAGCTCGAACAGGCGCTCTGGTATCTGGGGCGGATCCGCTCACTGCCCGAGGCGGAGTTCAAGCCGATCCAGCAAACCAACTGGGCCGAGGCCTGGAAGCAGCATTACCGGCCAATTGCCGTTGGAGAACGCCTGATGATCGTGCCAGCCTGGCTGGATCACCCTGCCGGCGAGCGCATCCCAATCCGCATCGATCCTGGGATGGCATTTGGCACCGGCACTCACCCCACCACGCAATTGTGCCTGGAAGCTCTGGAGGCAGCAACCCCCGGCGCCGGGCCAAGCTGGAATGTCATCGACTTGGGCTGTGGGACGGCAATCCTGGCGATCGCTGCGCTCAAGCTGGGGGCGCGCCATGCGCTGGGGGTGGACATTGACCCAGAGGCGATCCGCGCTGCGCAGGAAAATGCTGCCGCGAACGGCGTCTCTGCGCACCTGGAGTTGGGAATCGGTTCATTGGCGGAAGTGTGCGCAGGGACATTTTCCATTCAAACGGCTCGCCTTGTGCTGGCGAACATCCTGGCACCGGTGTTAATCCGCCTGTTGGCAGAGGGGTTAGGAGAATTGCTCGAAGATGGCGGGACGCTCATCCTCTCCGGAATATTGGAGGAGCAGGCGGCTGAGGTGCTAACCGCTGCTGAAAGGCATGGATTGCGCCTGCTTACCCACTGGCAGAGCGGCGATTGGGTGGCTTTGAGTCTGGGCAAGGCTCAGTAATAACAGTAAATGGAGATCGTCTCTCCCAGGGGGTCTTTCAGATAGGCGCAGTCGGCGTCGTTGTCCCAAATTGGCGAAGGGCGGTAAAAAGAAAAGCCGCAAGTCGTGGGGCTATACAGGTCGGTGTAGATGCGGCAGTGCTGGCCCGGGCCAAGCACAAAGCTGGGGAAGGTGAAGACGTGGTTGTCGTCGTCGCTCAGCGTCCAGCCTTTGAGTTGGATAGGCTCGGTGCCATCATTGAGCACCTCGACGAATTCATCCGGCTCCTGCCAGGGCGTGCCGCGATACACGATCAGTCCAATGACCATCGGCCCGGTGGTCAAGGGGACCGGGGTGGGCGAGGGCATCAGCATGCGGGTGGGGGTTGGCTCAGGCGCCCACAGGCCGCGCCGCACGGCGATGGCCTGCTCCTGGGCTTCTTGGAGCAGGGTATCGCAACTTTGGTTAGGGGGCATTGAGACGGCGACGGCATACCCGCTTGCGGCCATCTCCAGATTGACGAAAGTGCCGCCTGCCAGTACATAGCGCAACAACTTTCCGCTGGCGTCGGCGTCGCTGCGATCTTTAATCAGCAGCACCGTCTTGCCTTCGACCAGTTCACGATTCTTCTCGGTCATGCGAATCCACATGGAGGCGTCGTCTCCAAACTCGAGTAAATCGACGCCGATGTAACGCACCGGCATAATCTGTCCATTCAAGCTGACTTCGATGTTGACGCCATCGATCACCCTGACCACCTGGGCAGGCGCGGCGGGGGTGTTCCATGGGATGCACCAGGCATCGCGGGCGAGCGAGGCGAAGGTAGGGCTGGGGGTGATGCTTGGCTCCAGGGTGGGGGTCGGCGTCTCGCTGGGCAGCAGAGCCGTGGCGGCCATTGCCGGCGTTTCGCTGAGTTGAGCGGTCCCGGTTATCGCCGGAGTTTGCGAAAAGCCGATTTCGGGCGTGACGGTGCTTGGCTGGGTTACTCCTATCTCCGATTGGGTGGCTTCCTGGGATATCGGCGTGCCGCGCGCTGCGGCGCGGGGTTGCAAAATCGCAACGCCCGCGGTCAACGCCAGACAGGCGACGAACAGGGCGCTTGAGGCCAGAAAGGCCAAAGCGGCAAGAGCCAGGCGTTTTTTTTCGTCCGACACAATGCACCGATGCAGCCATGGCGCCAGCGATGCTCAGGCTGCTGCGATGATTATACCCCAGGGCGAACCCAGAGGAACGTTGAGAGCAGACGGGGCTTTTCGATCTTTTGGCTCTGCAATGGATGGCTGCGCTTCACATCGACGCCTGTGTTTTGGGTGGTAAAATTGGCTTTGCTATGTCCGCAAACCCGAAGCGATACACCAATCAACAGATTGCCGAGATCTTCACCCACATCGCCGATTTGCTGGAGATCAAAGGTGAAGTCATCTATAAGATTCTGGCTTACCGCAAGGCCGCGGATAGCCTGGCCAGCCTGGGCAGGGATGTGAACGATGTCTGGCGCGAGGGCGCGCTGACCGAGATTCCCGGCGTGGGCAAAGCCATTGCCGAGAAAATCGACGAACTGTTGACCACCGGCAGGCTGGGGTTTTTGGAAAAGCTGGAGGCGGAGGTGCCGCCGGGACTGGCAGAGGTCCTGCAGGTGCCCGACCTGGGGCCGAAAAAAGCGGCGTTGTTCTGGAAGCAGCTTGGCGTGACGAACCTGGCCGAACTGGAAGCCGCGGCGCGAGCGGGTAAGCTGCGCTCGCTGCCGGGGATGGGCGAAAAATCGGAGGCGCGCATCCTGGCGGGCATCGAAGCGTTGGCGCGGCGCTCGGATCGCATCCCCCTGGGTAAAGCCTGGCCTTTTGCCCAATCGCTGCTGGCTCTGCTGCGCGAAGTCCCCGGCGTTCAGGCGGCGGAGGTCGCCGGCAGCCTGCGGCGCATGCGCGCCACGGTGGGCGACATCGACTTGCTGGCAGCCGCCAGCGACTCCACTGCGGTGATGCAGGCTTTCGTCAATCACCCCGACGTGATACGAGTGTCCGGCAAAGGTGAGACCAAGGCCAGCGTCGAGTTCAGCCACAATCTGCGCGCCCAACTCTGGGTGCATCCGCCGGAGCGTTTTGGCACTGCGCTGCAATACGCCACCGGCTCGAAGGATCACAACGTTCGCCTGCGCGAACTGGCGCTGAAGCGTGGCCTCTCGCTCTCCGACCAGGCTTTCCTGAAGCCGGACGGCAGCGAACTGTTGTGCGCCACTGAAGAAGAAGTGTATGCGACGCTGGGCTTGCCGTGGATCCCGCCGGAACTGCGCGAAGATCGCGGCGAGGTGCAGGCGGCGCTGGCGGGCGAACTGCCTGACTTGTTGAAACAATCAGATATCCAGGCCGAGTTGCATACCCACTCCACCTGGAGCGACGGGACGCTGACCATCCGCCAGATGGCCGAAGCCGCCCGCGCACGCGGCTTGAAAGTCCTGGCGATCACCGATCACTCTGCCAGTCTGGGAGTAGCCGGCGGGCTATCGATCGATGAGATCAAGGCGCAGCGCGAAGAAATCAACGCCGTGCAGGCCGAACTGGGCGATTCCATCCGCCTGCTGCAGGGCTGCGAAGTGGAAATCCGCGCCGATGGGGCGTTGGATTTCCCCGATGAGGCGCTGGCGGAGCTGGATATCGTCATTGCTGCGCTGCATAGCAGCCTGCGCCAGCCGCGCGCCCAGGTCACCGAGCGGCTGATTCGGGCGATGCGCAGCCCGCATGTGGATGTGATTGCGCATCCCAGCGGCCGGCTGATCCCTAACCGTGAGGGCGCCGACCTGGATATGGATGCGGTGCTGGCGGCGGCGGCCGAATATGGTGTGGCATTGGAGATCAACGCCCACCCTGCCCGGTTGGATCTGGAGGACATCTATGCCCGTAGGGCATGCCAGATGGGAATTCGATTGTGTGTGAACACCGATGCGCACAGCGCCAGCGACCTGGACATGCTGCCCTTTGGCGTTGCCACTGCCCGTCGTGGCTGGGTGCAGGCCAGGGACGTGCTCAATTGCTGGCCGCTCGAGCAACTATTGAGCTGGCTGCAGGCGCGCAAGTAAAAGTAAGGAGATGAAACCTACGATACGTTACTCGACGACGTTGCGGATGGAGTGGCGGCAAAGCCATAGGGAAAGCTGGCTGCAGAAGATCGTTCGATTTGGGGCCGGTCTGGTGATAGGGCTGGCGTTGCTCACCGGCCTGACGGCGCGCCCGGCCGAAGCGGGGGATTTAGCCCAGAGGCAAGGAGGAGGCAGCGCGGCTGCGCTACTCCAGGCCGTCAACGCCGTGCGCACTGCCAATGGCCTGGCGCCTTTCCAGGCGAACAGCGCGTTGATGGCTGCGGCCCAGGCGCAGAGTGAATACCAGGCTTCGATTGACTCGACCACTCATGTCGGCCGGGGTGGATCCGACGTGCGCAGCCGAGCAATTGCCGCAGGATATGGCGGCGGGGCAAACGTTTCGGTCATCGAGAACGTCTATGGGGGGATGGACGCCACCCCGCAGCAGGCGGTAAACTGGTGGAAGGGCGATGGCGTCCATTTGGCCACGCTGCTTTCTACTCGCCACACAGACGCCGGGGCGGGAGCCGCGGTTTCCAACTCCGGCGTGGTCTATTACACCCTGGTCGTCGGAGCAATCTCTGGCGGCAACGCGGCGGAGAACGGCAGCGCCGCAACGCCTGCATCCAGCGGCTCAGGCACCTCCAGCGCGACATCGGCCCCGGCCTTCTCACCGATCCAAATTTCAACCCCCAACGCAGACGGCGCGGTGATCCACGTCGTGCAACCTGGCGAGACGCTGTGGGCAATCTCGGCGGCTTATAAGATCAACATCCTGGATCTGCTCAATCAGAACGGGCTGAACGCCAATGCGTTCATCATCCCAGGACAGAAGATCGTCATCCGTCCGGTGGGAACAGAGCCTACAGCCACCGCGACGTTGGAAGCGACCGCCGAAAAACCCACCCGCACCCCCCGCCCAACCGCGACGCTCACCCCGGCAGCGACGGAGCAGGCCGACCTGTCGCAGCCCACGCCGCAGGCGCCGACCGCAGCAGACAAAAGCCAGGCGCTCGAACGCGTGGTGGACAGGTCAGGAATCGATCCGCTGCTGGTGTTGATCGCCGGCCTGATGGCGGGCGGATTGGCGCTGATGGTGGTAGGGAATATTTTGAAGCGCGCGGGCTGATGGGACTCAGCCCGGCGCAGCCAGTTCTTTGTCCAGGAACCAGCCCCCTTTGCGCTGGTCGGCGTCCTTCGGGGCGCGGTCGTAATACAGATCGAAGACTCGGCCGCCGGATGTGCGCACGCGGTAATAATCCCTGCCAACGCCCCAGGAACCCCGCCGTGCGGCAGTTGCGGCGTGTTTGGGCTGCATATTGCGTGCCATGCGCCCGCGGCGGCGGTAATCATGCCATTCGCTCAGCACTTCGAGGATCGAGTACTCTGTCCCCCGCCAGAGGAAGCTATCTGGAGGGCCGGGGATTTTCTCCAGGGCTGGCGGCCTTGAAAAATGCACCTCGATCGGCTCACCAATAAAGTGTAAAGGAATCAGATCCATGGCGGCGCTCGCTTCTGCAGGGAGGTAGGCCTGCAAGCCAATTCTAAACGAAAGACATCGAGGTTGAAAAGATGGATCGAATAAACCGCCGCATCTTGCTTTCCTGCGCTGCGTTGACCCTGGCGGTGTGTCTGTGCCTGAGTCTGGTCAGCGTCCTGGGGGCAGCGATGCTGCTGTTTCAGTTTCAGTAGGGAATAGCGATGGTGTTGGATATCGAGCGGATTCGGGCGCTGTGCTTCGATGTCGATGGCACCTTGCGCGATACCGACGACGAGTACGTGAATCGGCTGGCGGGTTATCTGAGCAAAATTTTGCCGCCAGGACGAGAACCTCAGGCCATCGCTCGTCGGATGGTGATGGCAGTCGAAGATCCCGGCAACCTGGCGCTTGGCCTGGCAGATCGGCTGGGGCTTGACTCTCTGTTCACTCGCGTGCTGCATGCCGTCGAAAGGCCGCGCCCAATCAAAGCGGAAAAGCCGATGATGATCGCTGGCGTACGGGAGATGTTGGAGAAGCTGGGACAAAGCTTTCCATTGGCGATCATCAGCGCACGCAGCCAGCGCATCACAATGGAGTTCCTGCAAGGTTATCAACTTGAAGGGTTATTTCGAGTGATCGTAACCGGACAGACTTGCCAGCGTACCAAGCCACATCCCATGCCGGTGTTGTGGGCGGCGGAAAAGATGGGGGTGCCGCCTGAGGCCTGCCTGATGATCGGAGATACGGTGGTCGATATCCGAGCGGGGCGGGCGGCAGGGGCACAGACGGTTGGGGTTCTTTGTGGCTTTGGCCGGAAAGATGAATTGCTCAGGGCCGGAGCGCACCTGATCCTGAAAACCACATCAGAACTGGAAAGTTATTTGCATGGCAGGTGAAATTCACTCATCCGGGGTATATTTTGGGTAAAAAACGGAAAACGGCAGACAAAAACTATTGAATCCTGGCTGAATTTCGCATATAATGAGGCAATGGTAAGTAGGCATTGGATACTGAGCTTGCTGATCTTCGTGTTGATCGGCAGTGCCACCTGGCAAAGTTCGCTGGCGCAGGGGGGCGAACAATATTTCGATGAGACAGGCCATGTGGTGGCGGGTGAATTCCTGGCTGCTTATCGTAGCGTCCCCGATCCCATTCAATTGTACGGTTTTCCAATCACAGATGCCTTCCAGGACACCACTCGCAATTTGCTGGTGCAATACTTTCAAAAGGCGCGTTTTGAGTTGGATCCGGCCGGTCCGGTGGGGAAGCGGGTGAAGCTCTCGCCATTGGGAGAATACTTTTATGTTCCCGGGCCGCAGGCGCCGCTGGCGGTCAATCCCGGCGCTTGCCGAACGTACCCTCCGAATGGCTATCGGGTCTGCTATGCCTTTTTGGACTTTTATGAGCGCAACGGCGGCCAGCAGCAATTTGGCCTGCCGATCTCGAACGCCGAACTGCACGACGGCCGAACGGTGCAATACTTCCAGAACGCCCGCTTCGAATGGCATCCTGAGCTGCCGCTGGGCCAGAGGGTCGTGCTGGCGCATTTGGGCAGCCTGTATTTTGCTCGCCAGGCTGAAGATCCCGCTTTGTTGCTCCCCAAGCAGGGCGGCGATATCATCAACAGCATTCGCAGCCTGCGCGTGCGCGCCTATCCCGCCAACGCTGTCACTGGAAAGGCTGGTTTACAAACCATCTATGTCATGGTGCAGGATCAGCGCCTGCTTCCGGTGCCAAACGTTCGGGTAACGTTGATCTTGCGGATGCCAGACGGCAAAGAGCAGCGCCTGGAAATTCCCACCCCGACCAATGAAGCCGGGATCACCCGCTACACTTTCCCCTTCAGCGCCGAAAAGGTAGGCGTGGCGACGCTCCAGGTCATGGCGGGTCGTGGCGACCTGCAGGCGGCCACGACCACATCCTTCCGCGTATGGTGGTAGGCGCTATCCCTTTTTGATCTGTTCGAGCAAATGTTGATATTCGGCCTTATTGGGCGGATCCAGAGAGATGATCATCTCTAAAGTCTGGATTGCTCCTGCCCGGTCGCCTGCATCCAGCAGCATATCGCCGATTTCGTCGAGCTGACCGACGGCTTCGATCATACGGCCGGCGTCCCGGTAAACATCTACCAGCCTGCGGCGTAAGGGGATGTTCTGGGGATATTCCGCGATCAGTCCTTCCAGGAACTTGATCGACTTTTCTGGCTGGTTGATGCTGCTCAGATAAGCGATGCAGTTGTCCACTTCGGCGAGCGCCTGCGGCTCCTGTCCCAGACGGATGTTGAGCTGAATGATTTCTGAGCGCGCTTTGAAGTCGTCGGGTTGCAGCGTGCGGATCTGTTCCAGGACGCGCAACGCCTGACGCCAGTCCAGGCTCTGCACGTCGATATCCGCCATGCGATGCAGAATCCGCACCCGCAAAGCGCGATCCACGTTGGCCTGCTGGGCGGTGCGCAGCGCCTCGGTGTAAGTCTTGCGCGCCATGTTCAGGTCCGCCAGGCTGTAATAGACCTCGGCAAGTTGCATATACTCTTCGATGGCGTTCTCGGTCCTTCCGAAAGCCAGCAGTTGCTCGATCAGGCGCCCTCGGGCGCTCAGATCGGTGGGAGCCAACTCGACGATGCGGCGGGCGTAGTTGATTGCCTGCTGTACATCGCCGCGGGTGGCGTAAGCGCGTGAAATGACACTGAACTTCTCCACCGCGCCTACCAGATCTCCCTGTTGGTGCAGGATCTCGCCCATGATAGCGTGCAGCGGAAGGTAAGTGGGGGCGTCTTGCAGGGCATAGAAGGCTTCTTCCATTGCTGAACGCATCTGGCCTTTGGAGACCATGTCGTTCATGGCGCTGATCGAAGCAATGACCTCGCTGCTGCGCGCTTCGATCAGGATTTCCGCCAGCGGGATCGGCGGGCCTTGACCATCCTGGCCTGGAAGCTGCTCGCGCGCCCGGCGAAGCTGCGCCCGCCAATCTGAGCGCATCAGCATCTGGCGAATGTTGTCGCAGATGCGCATCAGGATATCCGGGTTGGTTTGCTGGCGGTGGGATTCGATCAGCAAGTCATACAGTTGCCGCAGGTCGTTGCTGTATTCTGGCGGGACGATCTGAATATCCGCCAGCTTGAGCGCCTCCAGGTATTCGAGCGAGGCCTCCTTGATCTGATCTCTTTGGCGAAGCAACTCACCCAGGAGCAGACGCGATCCCAGCGCGTAATCGGGGTGTTTGACGGAATTCTGCAACTGTCTCAGGGCGCTTTCAGGCCGCCCAGTCTGCGCATACAGGTACCCCAGATCGAACACCGCCGCTATGTGATCCAGGCCGGCGTCCATGGCGCGCTTCAATTCCTCAATGGCCTGGGAATATTCGCCTTGCGTCTGCAGGTCGACCACCTGTGACAGGTGCAAGATCAGGCGATTGCGATCGCTCGGTTTTTGGCCAAGCCCAGCGATGCCGGTGACAATGTCGTGCAAGCCGCGCCTGGCGCCGGTGTCTTCGACATCTTCCTCGGTGTCGAATAGCATACCTGCCAGGACGGTCAACGCCTTTTGACGCGCCAGGGAGACGGGGTCCAGTTCAGGCTGAACCACGGTCTGCGGGGCTTGAAGCTGGCGCACCTGAGACATGCGCAGCGGCGCAGTCCCGCCACGCGGCCGAGAAGGCTTAGGAAGCTGTTTGAAATCCTTGAGAAGATTGAGCGCATGCAGCACTTCTTCATTGTTCGGCAGGATCTTCAGCGCCTGATTGACCGCCTGGAGGGCCTTATCGGGTTCTCCGTTGCTTTGCAGTAAGCTGGCGGTAGCCAGGTATTCGGTCACCGATTTATGCTTTTCGCCGATGCGCTCATATACCAGCGCCAGGCGTGAGTGCGCCAGTAAACTCTCTGGATTCAGTCGCGTCACCCGCTCCCAATTCTCGATGGCTTTATTTACTTCGCGATTCTTGAGGTATAGTTCGGCTGCGCGCAGAGCGGCTTGAGCGGCTTGTTCCAGGTTGCCCATGCGCTCTGAAAGCTGAGCCACTTTTTCGAGCGGGATGGGGTCATCTGGCGCCGCGCGGGCTGCCTTTTGATAGCAGATCAGCGCTTCGTCGTATTCTTGCAACTCGATCAGAGCCAGGCCCAGGCTATTCAGCGCCTGGGGGTGATCGGGGAATTCTTGGAGGGCCTGGCGATAAAATGCAGCAGCCCGATCCCACATCTGGTCCCAGGCGGCCGAGTGGCCTTGATTCATCGCCTGTTGAAAGATTTCCTGGCGCCTTGCCATATTCACTCCTTGCAATTGCAAAACCTGACCAGTTTCATCAGCCCTTTGCTTGAGAGATGGGTTCCATCTCCCCCCAGTTGTGACCATAGCGCGCCTCGGTCTGCAAAGGCACTAGCAGCGGATAGGCATCTGCCATCACCTTTTGCACCAGCGGCGCGGTTTGCGCTAATTCTTCTACCGGGCATTCGAGAACCAACTCGTCGTGCACCTGGAGGATCATCTTTGCAGAGAGGCCGGCTTCGGCCAGCGCGACCGGCACACGGATCATGGCGATCTTCATGATATCGGCCGCAGTGCCTTGAATGGGAGCGTTGATTGCTTCGCGCTCTTCGCGGCTGCGCTGGTTGCGGTCGGTGAGCGTTTTGAGCGCCGGGAAGTAGCGCCGCCGCCCTAACAAGGTCTCGACATAGCCCTGTTCGGTGGCTAATTGGCGCATCCCATCCAGGTAGCGTTTAACCCCGGGGAACTGGCGGAAATACGCCTGGACGAAATCCTCCGCTTCGGCCAGAGTCAGGTCGGTGTAGCGGGTCAGGCCAAAGGGGCTCATGCCGTAGATCAGGCCGAAGTTGATCGCCTTCGCATGCCGACGCTGGTCCTTATCCACCGCCTCCAACGGCACGCCGAAGATCGCCGCGGCGGTAGCGGCGTGGATGTCCTGCCCGGCATGAAAGGCAGCCAGCATGGCCTCGTCCCTGGCCATGTGGGCGACGATGCGCAATTCGATCTGTGAATAGTCCACCCCCAAGAGCAGGTGGCCGGGAGAGGCGACGAAGGCCTGGCGCACCTTGCGCCCCAGTTCGGTGCGAATAGGGATGTTTTGCAGATTGGGGTCAGAAGAAGCGATGCGCCCGGTGACCGAACCGGTCTGGCTAAAAGAGGTGTGCACCCTGCCGGTGGCCGGGTTCACCTGCTGCGGCAACGCGTCGAGGTAAGTGGATCGGAGCTTGGACAGCTCACGGTACTCCAGCACCATATCCACCACCGGGTGTTTGCCGCGCAGCGTTTCCAGGATATCGGCCGAGGTCGAGAAAAAGCCGGTCGAAGTACGCGCCGAACGGTCGGGTGGATCGATCTTGAGGTGTTCGAACAGGGCTGAGGAGAGTTGTTGGGGTGAGTTTAGATTGAAACTCATGCCCACTTCGGCGTAGATCTGGCTTTCGATCTGTTGCAGCCGCTCGCCCAATTCTGCGGACATCTGGCGCAGGAATGGCACATCCAGAGCGACGCCGATCATTTCCATATCCGCCAGGACAGGGACTAAAGGCATTTCCAGTTCGTGAAACAGGTTCAAGGCCGAGCGTTCTTCCAGCTCGCGCCGCAGTTCAGGCTCCAGACGCAGGACGACTTCGGCGTCGGCTGCGGCGTATTGGGCGACCTGTTGGATGGGCGCCTGGGCCATGGAGATCTGCTTCTTGCCTTTGCCGATCAACTCCTCGATGCTGGTCATTTTGATCCCCTGTCGCACCCAGGCCAGGTTTTTCAAGCCCAGATTGCGAGAAGCGGGATTGGTCAGCCATTC
Source organism: uncultured Anaerolinea sp. (assembly GCA_964503145.1). GTDB lineage: Bacteria > Chloroflexota > Anaerolineae > Anaerolineales > UBA4823 > RBG-16-57-11. The sequence goes on from CAZCYV010000002.1 coordinate 479,127, forward strand.
AGCGATCATCGTGTCGAAAGACAGCGGCGTCACCCGCAGGCCATAGCGCGCCAATACGACAAAATCGTACTTGAGATTGTGACCTATTTTGGGGATTCGAGCATCGGTCAAAGGTTTGCGCAACGCCTCGAGCACAGTCTCCAGGGGTAATTGCGGGCCAGCGTCCGGCTGATGTCCAACCGGGATGTAGTAGCCCCTCCCTGGCTCGATGGCCAGGGCAATCCCCACCAGCTCGGCGCGCATCTGGTCAGTCGAGGTTGTCTCGGTGTCGAAGGAAATGACGCTGGCCGTTTCCAGACGGCTCACCAAATCTTGCAGCGCCTGGGGATGATCTACCAGGATGGTCTGGCGCTCATCCTGCACGGTCGGCACAGGCATCGATGAGCGGGCAGCCTCTGGCGGCGCGGCAGGTGTCTGGAAAAGGGAAAGCTGCTCGGCCTTTTCGGGTTTTTGCCCGCCGAAGTTTTTTTCCAAAGCCGTCAGCCGTTGCATCAGGCTGCGAAACTCTAATTCACGGAAGAGCGCCTCCACCTTTTCGGGGTCGAAGGCTTCGGGGCGGGCCTGCTCCAGGTTCAAGGGTATGTCCAGATCGGTGATGATCCTGGCCAACTTCTGGCTCAGGTAAGCCGCTTCGCGCCCGGCCTGTAATTTGTTCCGCAGGCTGGGGGAAAGCTCATCCAGATGAGCGTAAATCCCATCCAGGGTTTCGTAAGACTTCAGCAACGAGGCCGCGGTTTTCTCGCCGATCCCAGCGACGCCAGGGATGTTATCTGACTTATCGCCCACCAGGGCTTTGAAATCGACCACCTGATCTGGCCGCACTCCAAAGTGTTCGATGACATCGTCGTAATAGTAATCTTTGGAGTCCGACAGGGTCTTTCCGGGCAGGCTGACAATGATGCGATCATCCACAAGCTGAAGCAGGTCGCGGTCGCCGGTGATGATCTTGACCCCCAGGCCGCGTGCGACCGCCTGGCGCGCCACGCTGCCCAGCACATCATCCGCCTCATACCCCTCGATTTCCAGGCGAGGGATATTGAACGCGTCCACTACCTGGCGGATGCGCTCGATCTGCGAGCGAAGCTCATCGGGCATCTTCGCCCGCGTGCCTTTGTATTCTGGATAGATATCATCGCGGAAGGTTCGCCCGGTATCAAAAGCTACGGCCAGATACTCCGGGTGCTCCTGCTCCAGCAAACGCAGCAGCACGCTGGTGAAGCCAAAGACGCCGGCGGTGGGTTCCCCGCTGCGCGTTTGAAATCCCCCGGTAGAGCCGCCGGTCAACGCAAAGTATGTGCGGTAAGCCAGGGCGTGTCCGTCGATCAGGTATAAGACTGGTGGCATGAGGCACCTGTATTCGTCAAGGTATGTAGAGTTTATCACGCGGCGCAGGGTGAGGCAAGATGATAAAACTGGAGCTTAAATTGCCGTTGACAATCTACTATGAACATGTTATTTTATGTTAAGAAATGGAGAAGCCTCACAGAGCCATCGCCGTTTTGGGTATTGTAGTGCTTCTTCTCGGAGCGCTTGCGGTAAGCTGGGGGATCGCCGATGCCCAAAGCCCTTCGCGCCAGGTCGTTGTCATCGAATCTTATACGGAATATCTGTGGTGGCTGATCCGTTGGTCCAGCAACGAGATCCTGTGCGCCGTACCTGTGGACCACGAAGGCCCTCCCACGCTGGGTGAAGTGTCCACGGCTTGCGGGGCCGATCTGGCCACTGAATGGTGGAATACCCCGCAATGCAAACCCAATCGGCCCACCACGCGCTGTGAAGGCGTGTATATTTATCTGGCGGCGATCACGCCAAAAGAACGCGAAGTGAAAGTGGAACTGCCGCCGCCAACGGTATGGCTGACGTTGGAAGGCTGCACCCCAATCGCTGCAGATGGACTGTGCCCCGCGCTCCCCATCTTGGTGCTCACTGGAGAAGAACCGCTGCCTGATCAAAGTATCGTGGCCATCCAGGGGACCTACGATGGGGAGACTTTTTATTGTCAGGGAAGCGTCTGCCGCCTGCAACTGCGCGCCACGCCGCCTCAGGGGGTGAGCGTAGAGTTTTGGGCGGATTCGAGCTATGGCGATTCAAGCGAGCGTTACACAGCTCAGGTTCGGGTTATCGAAAGCGGCGTCTCGCCTGTCCCGGGCGGCAGCGGCTGGTACGTGGATGTGATCAGCAGCCAGTGGAAGGGGAAAATGCTTACCAGTTGCGCTCGGATCTGGGAAGCCTTTCCCCCAGCCGGGACAACGCCTGCCTGGCTGAGCACCCCCGATCACTTCGAGTTCCTGGCTTCTGGTGAGCCATATTATTACCTTGCCGGGCGGCTGATTTCTCAGGGCCTGGTGGATGTTTCTGCCTGTCCGGGCAATGGCCTGTTGCCCAATGGATACGCCGACGCCTGTGGGCTGGAGAAAGCTCGCCCATTGGTGGAAGGGTGGCAGAACCAGTTCGATCAGCGTATCATCGAAGTAGGCAAAGAAACCGGCGTCCCGGCGCAGCTAATGAAGAATCTGTTCGCCCAGGAGAGCCAATTCTGGCCGGGCATGTTCCGGGTACCCTACGAGTTCGGCCTGGGACAGATCACCGATCAGGGCGCAGATGCGATCTTCCTGTGGAATCCAACCTTCTTCCAGCAATTCTGTCCGCTGATCCTGTCTTCCGATGCCTGTTCACGGGGTTATCTGAGGCTGACGGCGCCCGATCAGGCGATCCTGCGCGGCGCTCTGGCGTTGCAGGCCAGAGCCGATTGCGCCGATTGCCCGAATGGGGTCTCCCTAGACGACACTTATTTCACCGTATCGCTATTTGCCAATATGCTCAAGGCGAACTGCTCTCAGGTGAGCCGCACGGTGTTCAACGCGACCGGCCAAATGGCCGGCAGGGTGGCAACTTATGAAGACCTCTGGCGGTTGACCGTGGCCAATTATCACGCCGGACCGGGCTGTGTGGCTTTCGCGGTCAACCAGGCATGGCAAACCACGGGGAAACTCGATTGGGGCACCGTCTCGACGCGCTTTACCGAGCCCTGCAGAGGCGTCGTGCCTTACGTAGAGCAGATCACCCGTTGATTGGGTAGTGCGGCAATTTCACTTGACCAGCGAAGCCGCCAGCTCTAAAAATTCGTCCCACTCTTCCTGAAAGAAGTGCAGAGTGACGTTGTTCATTTCCAGATGGTAGGTCGTTTCGCCATCCGGCTCTTCTGCACGCCAGGCGCTGTAGTTGTCTGTTTCGGCTATTAGCTCGGTTTTCGGTTCCATCTCGTCCTTGGCCATTTTTGTCTGCATTAATCCGGTCTGGTTCAATCTTCGGTCAGGGTTTCCAGGAACTCCTGATTGTTGGCCGTGCGTTGCAGGCGCTGCAGGATGGCTTCGGTGGCGGTAGCTGGATCCAGGCCAGCGCCGTGGGGCGGCGGAGAGACCATCTGATCGTACATCCGGCGCATGAGCCAGACGCGCGGGGTGATATCTGGCCCTAACAGCAACTCTTCGCGCCGCGTGGAGGAGCGTTCGATATCGATTGCGGGGTAAACCCGGCGTTCTTGCAGACGGCGGGAGAGGTGAAGCTCCATATTGCCGGTGCCTTTGAACTCTTCGTAAACCACGTCGTCCATGCGCGAGCCGGTGTCGATCAGGCAGGTGGCGATGATCGTCAACGAGCCGCCTTCCTCGATGTTGCGCGCCGCGCCAAAGAAGCGTTTGGGCGGGTAGAGGGCCGAAGGGTCGATGCCGCCGGACAGGGTACGTCCAGAAGGCGTGACAACCAGGTTGTAAGCGCGCGCCAGGCGGGTGATCGAGTCCATCAAGATGACCACATCGCGTCCGATCTCCACCAGGCGCTTGGCGCGCTCCAACACCATCTCGGCCACGCGCACGTGGGAAGTGACCGGCTCATCGAAGGTGGAGGAGATCACTTCGGCATCCACCGAACGGTCCATATCGGTCACTTCCTCTGGGCGCTCGCCAATCAGCGCCACGATCAGGTGAACTTCGGGATATTTGGTGGAAATCGAGTTGGCGATTTGCTTTAGGATGGTGGTCTTGCCGGCCTTCGGCGGCGAGACGATCAGGCCGCGCTGGCCGCGTCCAATCGGAGTGATCAGGTTGATCAGGCGCGTCGCCAGGGTATGGCGGTCCAGCTCCAGGTCGAAGCGCTTATCTGGGAAGATCGGGGTCAACGACTCGAAGGAGGGACGATATTTGGCCTCATCTGGATTGAGACCGTTGACGGTCTCGACCTTGAGCAAGCCGTAATGTCGCTCCGATTCACGCGGCGGGCGGACATTGCCGATGATCAGATCGCCATTGCGCAGGCTGTAACGCCGGATCTGCGATTGCGACACGTAGACATCGTAAGGGCCAGGCTGATAATGGCCCGAACGCAGAAAACCGATCCCTTCGCTCATGATCTCCAGAATGCCGCCGCGCAGTTCAATACCCTGGCGTTCAGCTTCGGCTTGCTGGATGCGCAGAATCAGGTCTTCTTTCTTCAGGCGCGAAGCGTTCTGGATGTCCAGGTCTCGCGCCATCTGGCGTAATGTGGATAGTGATGCGTTTTCGAGTTCAAGTACTTTCATCGCGTCTCAGATTGTTAGGTTCGGATTGTCTGGATTGGGATATGTGCAAGGAGCGACCACCGGTCTTCACCGGCGGTATTGATCGAATTTAGGCTGTAGCATACGGATTGAGTTCACTCAGAGAATAAATACCAGCATCAGAAGGGAGATCAGGATTTGCCAGGTTCGACTGCCAAACGATGAGGACAAACTTGGGCAATGAAAGAGAGCTTCCCCTCATGCACGATTATACCATAAAAACAAAAAAATTATTCCTCTCGTGTGAGCCAGCGCTCCAGTCCATCCGGCGGCCGATACTCGGCCAGCAAATCCAACACCCCCTGGGGCGTTTCGGATTGCAATAGCAGGGCGCGATGCTCGGCATAGATAAACCCTTCGCTGCGCGCATGCTCGACCATCGCCAGCAGAGGGTCGAAATACCCCAGGACATTGAGCACCCCTACCGGCTTTTGATGCAGCCCAATCTGCGACCAGGTGAGAATTTCGAATAGCTCCTCAAACGTGCCGTAGCCGCCGGGCAAAGCCACGAAGCAATCGGCGGCCTGCGCCAGGCGCAGTTTGCGCTCGTGCATCGAAGTCACAACTTCCAGGCGTGTCAGACCCATGTGCGCCAATTGGGGCGTATTGAACAGTTCGGGGATCACACCGATCACTCGGCCTCCGGCGCGCAGCGCGCCGTTTGCAACCGCGCCCATCAGGCCAGTGCGACCCGCGCCATACCATAGTTCCAGGCCGCGATGGGCAATCGCAGTGCCCATCTGATAGGCAGCCTCAAGATACTCCGGCCGTAAATGATCGGCCGAACCACAATAAACGCAAATGGATTTCATTTTACTCGAGTAAATCAACCTGTCGGATTGCCTATTATACAGGATAAATTCTCACACCAGCGAGGCCAGACGGTGGGCCTGGCGCGTTGGCTCGGGCAGACGGTACCCTCGGGTGCAGGATAAGACAAAGCGAACGGCGCTCTCCAGGCTGACCCGGTGACCAACCGAGATATATAACGGCCGGGCGGCCGGGCGCGTGCGCAGGGCGGCGCCAATGATTTCGCCGGCATCCCATAAGGGCTGCCAATCGCCGCGCCCTTCGCCCACCGGCTCGTGCTGTCCGATCAGGCGCGATTTGGCCGCTCCAATCGAGGGGAGGCCCGACCACAGCCCCAGGTGGCAGGCGATTCCAAAGCGGCGGGGGTGAGCCAGACCCTGACCATCGCAGATCAACAGGTCGGGCAGCGAGTGCAACCGCTCGAGCGCCTCCAGCACCACCGGCGCCTCGCGGAAGGAGAGCAAACCCGGAATATAGGGAAAGGCAGTGGGTTGGCGGACAACATAGGTGTCGAGCGGCTCTAGCTCCGGAAAGCGCAGCACTACCACTGCGGCGCGAGCGATCGCCCCGTCAGCTTCAAAACCGACGTCCACGCCGGCCACCGTGCGGATTGGCCCGAAGCGATCTTCGCAGATCACCTGATGGCGCAGGCTTTCCTGGATGGCGATCGCCTCTTGGGCGGTGACTTGCCAGGAGTGCAAGGGGCGAAAAGGCATGCAGCAAATTCTACCCCATTTATCCCCTGGTTTGACTCTGCGAAGCCGAAAAGTTGTGGTATCCTCGATGGCGAACCCGCTAGAAGTCTTCAGGAGGACCCCGATGGCAGTTGACCCCCGCGCAGGCAAACCCGCGCCGCGTGAACTTTTGATTAACATCCCGAGACTGGTCTCCGCTTACTACACCATCCACCCTGATCCGGATCAACCGGCGCATCAAGTCTCTTTTGGCACCTCGGGCCACCGCGGCACTTCCACGGAAGGCAGCTTCAATGAGGATCACATCCTGGCGATTTGCCAGGCGATCGCCGATCTGCGTCGGCAGCAGGGGGTCAGCGGGCCGCTCTACCTGGGCATGGACACCCACGCCCTCTCCGAGCCAGCCCAGACGACGGCCATCGAAGTCTTTGCTGCCAATGGGGTTGAACTGATGGTGCAAAGCGGCCTGGGCTACACTCCAACGCCGGCGGTCTCTCACGCCATCCTGACCTACAATCGCGGCCGAAGCAGCGGCCTGGCCGACGGCGTGGTGATCACGCCCTCACACAATCCACCCGGCGATGGGGGGCTGAAATACAATCCTCCCAATGGCGGCCCGGCCGATACCGGTACGACCAAGATCATCCAGGATAACGCCAACCAACTGATGCGCCAGGGGCTGCGTGGGGTCAGGCGCCTCCCCTACACCCGAGCGCTGTACGCCGAGACGGTGCATTTCTATGATTTCATGCAGCCGTATGTCGCTGACTTGCGGAATGTAGTCGATCTGGAGGCGGTCGCCCGCGCCGGAATCAAGATCGGCGTCGATCCGATGGGCGGAGCAGCGGTGCATTATTGGGCGCCGATCGCCGAGGAATATGGGTTGGACCTGGAGGTGGTCAATCCCGTAGTCGATCCCACTTTCTCCTTCATGACTGTGGATCATGACGGCAAGATCCGCATGGATTGCTCGTCGCCCTACGCCATGGCCAGCCTGATCGAGCTGAAGGATCGTTTCAATATCGCCTTTGGCAACGACCCGGATGTCGATCGGCACGGGATCATCTCCCCCAGCGTTGGCCTGATGAACCCCAATCATTATCTGGCAGTGGCGATCTGGTACCTGTTCCAGCACCGCCCGGGCTGGCGAGCAGACGCCGCGGTGGGCAAAACGCTGGTCTCCAGCGGGATGATCGACCGCGTGGCGGCAAAGCTGGGGCGCAGGCTGGCCGAGGTGCCAGTGGGGTTCAAGTGGTTCGTGGATGGCCTGCTGGATGGTTCCTATGGTTTCGGCGGTGAGGAGAGCGCCGGAGCGTCCTTCTTGCGCAAAGATGGCACAGTGTGGACCACCGATAAGGACGGGATTATCCTCGATCTGCTGGCAGCGGAGATCACCGCGGCTCTGGGTCGCGATCCTGGGGCGTGCTATCGAGATCTGGAGCAGGAATTCGGGCGCACTTATTACGCGCGCATCGATGCCTACGCTTCGCCAGCGCAGAAGGCGGTGATGAAAGACCTGTCGCCGGAACTGATCCAGGCGAGCACGCTGGCAGGGGCGAAGATCACCGCCAAACTGACTCGCGCTCCGGAGAATGATGCCCCTATCGGCGGCCTGAAAGTGATCACCGACCAGGGCTGGTTCGCGGCGCGCCCTTCGGGCACCGAAGACATCTATAAGATCTACGCTGAAAGCTTCGTCAGCGAAGACCATCTGCGCCGATTGCAGGAAGAGGCGATCGCGCTGATCAACGACGCCTTCCGGGCAGCGGGGGTTTGAGGCCGGGCTGCGATCAGCGTCGGGCAAGCTGGTTCGATAGGCGCAACGCCGTCTCGGCCAGCAAGGCTGCGCCGATCGGCAGGCAGCGCTCGTCGATGTCGAAGCGTGGGTTGTGCAGGTAACGCTCGTCGCCCTCGATCTTGCAGCCGAGCGAGAACATCGCTCCAGGGGCGATCTCCGAAAAGCAGCCAAAGTCCTCCGCTCCCAGACTGTCTTTGGGAGGCAGCAGGCTTTCTGCGCCGAGAAGGTCGCTGGCGGCCTGTTGGATCACCTGCACCACTTCGGGGGCGTTCATCATCGGCGGGGTTCCCACCTGCACCTGAAGCTCATAATCCCCGCCCATTAACCTGGCGATGGATAAGGCCCGCTCCACCTCAGCGTGGATTTGCGCCTGCACCTCTTTTTCCAAGAAGCGGATCGTCCCCGATAGCTCCACTCGATCGGGGATTACGTTCTCGGCCTGTCCGCCGTGCAGGCTGCCCACGCTGACCACGGCGGGCGCAAAGGGGTCCAGGCGGCGCGAGACGATGCCATGCAAGCCCAGCAGCACATGCCCGGTGATATAGATCGGATCGACTGCGGTGTGTGGGCTGGCGCCATGGCCGCCCTTGCCAAAGATGGTGGCGAAGAACGAATCGACCCCGGCTGAGGACGGCCCGGCGGCCACGCGGATTGCCCCCACCGGCGTGGCAGGATCGACGTGCAGGGCGATCACCCGATCGACATCTTGCATGGCGCCGTCCTGGATCATGCGCGGCGCTCCGCTGAGGCCGTCGCCATCGTTGGCTTCTTCCGATGGCTGGATGAGAAAGCGCATTGAGCCGGTGAACTTTTCATTGGCCAGCAAAGTTGCTGCGCCCAAGACCATAGCGGTGTGAGCGTCGTGGCCGCAGGCGTGCATGACGCCTGGGTTCTCCGATGCATAGGGCGCTTCGTTGGCCTCCAGTATCGGCAGGGCGTCCATGTCGGCGCGCATGGCGATCACCGGTTTGCCCTCGCCCAGATCGGCGACCACGCCGGTCTTGCCAACCCCGGTGCGCACGCGGCAGCCCAGCGCTTCCAGCACGGCAGCGGCCTGTGCGGCGGTATGTGTTTCCTGAAACCCTAACTCTGGGCGGCGGTGGATGGCGCGCCGCCAGGCGACCAACTGCGGTTCGATGGCAAGTGCCTTGCTTAACATGAAAGCCGACCTCCTTGGCTTCAACGCACCAGCGTGCGCTGCGCCAGTTGCATGATGTGATCCAATTCGCGCTCCTGCGCCTCGGTGAGCGGCTCCACCTGATGTTCCGCCAGCAGGCGCTCGGCCTCTGCCTGAGCGCGCTCCGCCATGCCCAGGCGGCCAGCGTTCTCCCAGCTCTCCCACGCGCCGCGCTCGGCCAGGCGGGTGAGTTGCACTTCGCCGGCGCGCAGGTAGCGGACGGTGTGCTTTTGAGTCAGAAAGTTGCCCGCTTCGCGCAACGCGTCGGCGATGACCTCCACCGCCAGGGCATCCTGGTCGGCGGCGAAACCGCGCTGCAATCGCCGCAGGCTGGCAATGATCTCGTTGTCGCAGACCATCTGCACGTAAGAACCCATCACCCCTGCTTCCATCTCGCCGATGCCGGAGAGTTCATCGGCCCCTGCTAAAGCCGGGATGGCCGCATTGAGGGCGCGTTCAAAGCCGTTCTGGATATCCAGGGTATGGGAATTGGTGGACAGGCCATACACATTCACCGGCAGTCCATAACGGTGGCCAATCTGCACGGTGCCGGCGGAAGCCAGCCCCAGTTCCACCCCGCCCCACACGGAGAAACCGGTGCGCGGCTCCATCATCGCCAGCCGCCCACAGTAAACGATCGGCAGACCAGGATGCGCTAATTGCGCCAGGACGATGCAAGCCAGCACTTCGGCGTTCTGCTGCACCAAGGCCCCGGCGATGGAGAAAGGCGCCGTCGTCCCGGCGGTTGGGCAGGGCAGCGGCGCAAAGGGCACGCCAGCGCGGGCGATCGCCAGGATGGCCTCTACGGCATCTTCGGGGAAGGTCAGCGGGCTGACCGGCGAAACGCTCAAGGACAAGAACTCTTCCGGCGGTCCGATGACTTCCGTCATGCGCAGCGTCAGTTCGACTTCTGCGGCAGTCTGCACGCCAGGCCCCTGCAGGGGTTTGGTGGTGCAGGGGAGGGCGTTGCGATACATCGCCAGGGACATCAGCGGCCCGGGTACGTCTTGCGGGGTGAAGAAGGGTGTAATGGTGGTGGCGCCTTCCAGGGCGTCCAGCAGGCGGGTGCCATCGCGCACGTCCTGGGTCAGGGCTGGCCGCCGCTTGCCCGTCCGGTGATCGTAGATATCCCGTGCGCCGCCCAGGTTGTGCCAGTGCAAGCTGCCATCTCCGAGCGTCTTGACCTTGCCGCCTCTACCCCGCAGATTTACCTGCGACGGGCAGGCCTTCAGCGCCTTCTCGACCAGTTCAGGCGGCAGGAGGATGCGCCCCTGGCGCTCGGTCGCCCCGGCGGCGATCAAGAATTCACGTCCATGAGGGCCGGGCGCAGCGCTGGGCGGGGTGTGGCGCTCCGCCAGGAGCACGCCCGTCTCGGACAGGACGCGCAGGGTGGCCTGATGGATGGCCTCGATATCTTCGGGGGAGAGCAGAGTCAGGCGCACCATCAGCGTTTACTCCAGATAACTCGCCAGGAAGTTGACCCGGCGCAACTCATGATCCAACACATTTTCGATTTTCAGGAAGGCGTGGCCTTCATCGGGGTACAGGACGAAATCGACTGGCTTGCCCAGAGCCAGCAATGCATCGCGCGCCTGGATCGACTCGCTCGCCGGGCAGCGCGGGTCGTTGGCGCCGCAGATGAGCTGGACGGGCGCCTGGATACGATCCAGGAAGAAATAGGGCGAGCGCTCGCGCCACAGCGCCTGGTTCTCCAGCGGATCGCCCATATTCTCGATATCCCAGTGTTTCAAATCCTGGCGTGAGTTAGCGTGGGAGGTGAACCAGTTCAGGAAAGGCACCACGGCCGAGCCGCACGCCCAGCGATCCGGGTACTGGGTCAGACAGCACATGGTCAGATAGCCGCCATGACTGCGCCCGGTGACGGCGATGCGTCGTGGATCAGCCAGGCCCTGACGGATCAGGTAATCGGCCCCGGCGATGATGTCCATGGCGTCGCCGTGGCCGATATCGAAGCGGTTGGCGTGCTGCCACTGGCGGCCGTAGCCGCTGGAGCCGCGGTAATTGGGCGCCAGCACCACCCAGCCGCGGCTGGCCAGATGGCTCATGAAGGGATACCATTGATACTGAAACAGCCAGGTGGGGCCGCCATGGATGACGATGACTGCAGGAGGTAAATCAGGCCCTTGCGGGCCAGCACGCGGCAAGTAGAGCAGCGCCGGCACACTCTGACCATCCAGACTGGGGTAGGTGATGTGCTGCGGTATGACGAAATCCGCCTCGACGAGATCGGGGGGAAGCGAATTGGTCAGTTGCACGCAGACGCCGTCCTCCAAGTTGAGCGCCCACAGGTCGTCTGGACGGCGCGGGCTATCGAAGACGAAGATCACCTGCTTGCCGTCGGGGGTGTAAACCGGCGCATAGTGGATGCCGGGTTCGACCTGATGCAATGCAGGCGCAGGCTGGCCAATTTTCTGCACTGCCAGCCAGGTCTGCGGCCCGTCGCTCAACACGTACGCCAGGCGCTCGCCGTCCGGCGACCAATCCGGATGCCCTTTCTCACCCTTGCCGGAGGTGATCCAGGAGATGGCTTCGCTGGTCAGATCATAGACGCCGATCTCGTATGCCCCAAGATAATCGGATGAGAACGCCAGCCGCGCGCTGTCCAGCGACCAGCAAACCTGTCTGGCGTTGATTGGTTCCGTGTCGATAGCAATCGGGCGCGCTTTCTCCGGAGCGTCCAAAGGGATCAAATAGGTGTAATGGTCCTGTCCCCGGCCCTCGCATGTCACGGCCAGCCAGCGGCCATCCGGCGACCAGCGCACTTCCCAATGCGGTCCGCCCTGGTCGAAGACCAGTTGCGGAATCCCTGCCCGGCAGCCAGATGCCCCATACGTGACCGGCAGCAAGTAGGTGCTGAAGCGCCCGGACTGGTTCGAGATGAAGGCCAATGCCGCGCCGGTAGGAGACCAGCTCAAACTGGGCTGGATGATGAAATCTGTGCCGGGGGTCAGGTTGCTATTGTTGCCGGTCTGCAGGTCGCAGGTCCAGATATCGAAGGCTTCGCTGCCGTCCCCATCCACTAAGTAAGCCAGCCATCGCCCATCGGGAGAGTATTGCGGGCAAAACTTGCCGCCGGGGCCGTTGCTGATCTGGCGCAGGTCGCCCGTCCCGTCCAGGCATAATTGGTAGATCTCCCATTGACCGGTGCGATTCCAGGAAAAGGCCAGCTTTTTCCCGTCCGGCGAAAGGTCGAAGCCAAAATCCGGCTCGACGTAGGGCACTTGTAGCAGCTGGGTCAAATCCAATCTGCGCGCATGAGTCATCAAAGCACCTCCGGCTAACCCTTGCAGTTCTTAGCCCCTGCTAGGGCAACGAACTATACTTCCAACTGTTGGTGTTCAATCGATTCCGGGCAAGCTCTCCATGCCCGCCTGGCGCGCCAGGCTCTTCACCATCTTGAGCAGCTCTTCTTTTTGCCCGGCGGGGACCTCAGGCGGCTGATACCCTTCCAGCAGGGCCTGGGCGTGAGCTTTGGCGCGGGCGAAGGCGTCCGAACGGCCTTCTTCCTGCCAGCCTCGCAGCGTGCTGCGATCGATAACGGCCGAGGGGATGTGTTGCTCTTTGGCAAACAACTGGCGGGTGATCTTTTGCTTGAGAAATTCGCCTTTGAAGTTGATCCCCTCGAACATGGCCGTCGCCAGGGTATCAGTATGCACCTTGACGCCCTCCAGCAGGCGTTTGGCCATGGCGATCGCTTCGGCATCCAGAGCCAGCTTTTCGGGGCTGAAGCAGGCCAGGAAATCCAGCATTCCCGCTCCAGAGATCATGTTGATGCCCGCCAGCGCGCCGATCACCGCAGACACGCCGCTCTCCAGCCCGGCCTGCGCGTCGACGATCTTGGCGTCGCTGGCGCCCAGGTAGGTGTGTGTGGGCAGCCCCAGCGCCTTGCCAACCTGGGCATAAGCGACATCGGTCATAGCAGTCTCGATGGCGCCCATGGGGGTGGTGCCTTTGCGCATGTCGAAGATCGCCGGCGCGCCGCCCCAGACGATCGGCGCTCCAGGTTGGGCAAGCTGGTGGATGGCGATGCCGCTGAGGCATTCTGCGGCGTGCTGCACCACCGCACCGATCAGCGTGACCGGCGCGGCGGCGCCCGCCAGCGGCATCGAGACGATCTGCGCCGGCACCCTGGCGCGCGCCAGGTCGATCAGGTTTTGGGCGCCAAACTCGCTCCAGATCAGCGGCGGCGAGGGACACACATCGAACACTGCCTGGGGCTTCTCGGCTAACGCCCGCCGCCCGCCAGCGAAGATCGCCAGCATATCGATCATGTTCTGCAGGGTGGGCACCGAAAACGCCCCGGTGACGATGGGCTTAGATGAGTACATCAAGACCAGGAACAACCGGTACAGGTCGCCAATCGCCTTGGGGACTTCGTTACAGACTACTGCAGTGGACTGGGCGTCGTATTGCGGCAGCATCTCGGCGATCTTGACGATGCGCACCAAGTCGGGGGCGTGTGAGGGCCGATGCTCCAGGGTATCTGCGTCCAGGATGTGCACGCCGGATGATCCGGGGTCGAAATGCACCGCGTCGCCGCCATAGTTGATCCGTGGCTGTCCAAAGCGGTCATACAGGTAGAACTGCCTGGGGGCCGTCTCCAGCGCCTGTTCGACCAGCGCTCGCGGGATACGGACGACTTCGTCTGCATCCACCTGAGCGCCAGCGGCGGCCAGCAGCGCCCGCGCCTCCGCCGACTGCACTTTGATCCCCGGCCTCATCATCAGTTGGTAGGCCTCATCGAGGACCTGTTGGATCAATTGCTCAGAAAGTAAGGAGATTTTGGGTTGCATGAGATCGGACTCTTTTGTGAATGATATAGAAGTCGAAATTGTCTGTGGCTCAGCTTTTCTCGATGGCATCAATGATGCGTTGCATCTCGGCGGAAAGCTTTGGATCCAGCGGGTCGGGCTGATGGGTCTCGAGGATCTGGCGGGCCTTGGCCGTCGCCCAATCCACGGCGCCATCGCGCTTCTCCTGCCACTCGTTATAGGGACGACGGTCCATGAACTCGGGCACGAAAAGCTCGCGCATGTGTCGGCGAGTGTGCTTTTGGGTGAGGAAGTTGCCGCCCGGCCCCACGGCGCGGATCGCCTCCAGCGCCAGATTTTCGTCGTCCACCACAATGCCGCGCATCATCTGGCGGACGATGCGGTAGATCTCGCAGTCCATCAGCATCTCGGCGTAGGACCAGATGCGGCTGCCGTGCAGGAAACCCACCCCCAGCAGCATATCCGACATGACGACGCTGGCCATGAAAGTGGAAAGGCTGTTATCCACCCCGGCCTGCCAGTTCGGCTCTTTAGCGCCGGTGGCAAAAGAGCCCATCGAGAGCGGAATATCATAGAAGTCAGAGAGCACGTTGGTGGCTGCGCCGAACAGGTAATCTTCTGGGCCACCGCCGGTATAGGCGCCGGTGCGCGGATCCGAGGCGGTCTGAGCGGCGGCGTAGAAGACCGGCGCGCCGGGGTAGGCGAGTTGAATCAACGCGGTGCCCGCGATCACCTCGGCGTTGCCGACCACCAGGTTGCCCGCCAGGGTCGCCGGGCCGGTGGTCAAACAGGCCGCCATGGTCATGAAGCCGACCGGCAGGCCGGCTTCGGCACCGATCAGCGCGGCGTCCAGGCTGCCGCCATCGTGCCCCAGCGGCGAAGTAGTACATTGCATGATGGAGAGCACCGGTCGCTGGCGCAGCGCCTGGCGACCGCCAACGATCAACGCCGCCATTTCGACCGCCGCGCGGGCCTCCGTCTCGGAGTAGATGCTCTCCGTCTGGACGTGCTTGGTGGAGTTGTCCCAAATGGCTTTGATCTCGTGCAAACCGCGGGTATGCGGCGGCCGATCTTGGGCCGAGACGGCCACCCAATGAAAGGCAATGTCTTCGAGGTAATCCGCCACACGGGCGATTTCGATGACATCCTTGAGCTCTGAGCGCCGGCGCTCGCCGGTGTAGAGATCGATCACCTCCACCCCGCAACCGTCGGTGCCCAGATGTACATGGTTGCCGTCCAGCGGCAGGTCTTGACTTGGGTCACGGGCCGCCAGGATGTATTTTGGAGGGGCTTTTTTCAGCGCGGCTTCAATCAGGTCTGGCGGAGCCTTGACGATCGAGGTCTGCCAATCCACCGTTGCGCCATGCGCCGCCCAGATTTCGAGGGCGCGTTTGGAGGGGAAGCGCACGCCGACGCTTTCGATGACCTCCAGGGTGGCCTCATGGATGCGCTGCACCTCCTCAGGGGTCAGGATGTTCAGGCTGAGCTTGGGGTTGGTGATGGAATTAATCGGCCGGGCCATATGCCGCTCACGCTTTGCCAACCAGCTTCTTTGCCACCTGCACTGCGCCGATGGCGTCTTCGCTGTAGCCGTCCGCGCCGATTTCCGCCACCCACTCGCTGGTGACAGGCGCGCCGCCGACCATGACCTTGATCCGCGGCCGTAGGCCCATATCGTCCAGCGCTTCCACCACATCGCGCTGCCGCACCATGGTGGTGGTGAGCAGAGCGCTGACTCCGATAATATCCGCGTCCACTTCGCGCGCCTTGGCCACCAGCTTTTCTACCGGTACGTCAACGCCCAGGTCGAACACCTGGAAGCCGGCCGCCGAGAGCATAGTACCAACCAGCGTCTTGCCGATGTCGTGGATGTCGCCCTGAATGGTGCCCAACACCACTTTGCCGAGCACCTCGCGCGCCGTCCCTCGACGGGCCATCTCTGGCTCCAAGGTGCTGACGGCTGCCTTCATCGCCTCGCCGGCCATCACCAGTTCGGGCAAGAAGGCGTTGCCGCAGGCGAACTCGTTGCCCACATGGTTGACGCCGACCACAAAGCCTTTGTTGATCGCTTCCAGCGGGTCGATCCCCGCCTCAATGGCCTGTTTCGCCAGATTCTGAGCGGCTTCCGAGTCGCCGTCGATGATGCTTTGCGCCATTGCCTGGAATAGTTCTGAAGTCATAGGTCTCTCCTTGCGTAAATATTATGGATGTCAGACTACACGACTTGCCGACTTTGAAGCGGTATGTCCGATTGATCTGCGCGGCGTCTTTCTGGCTACACCCGCAGAGCAAGGACCGAAAGGATTTGCGCCTCGCGCTCCTCCAATGTCTTTTGAGGGATGTTCAAAAATTCGACCAGTTCGTGAGCCAGGTTGTGGATGTGAACAAGCGTCTCTCTGGCAGCTCGTTTTGCGTCTCGAGCTTTCAGCGCCTGGACGATGTTGCAATGCTCTTCGTATTCGCGCTCCAGGCTGGTCTGCAGCAACTCCGGGTGGCGAAACATATACTCATACAGGCGCCAATCGGGGAATTTGTTCGACGCTATTTCATAGAGCTTGCTGAGTTGCAAGTTGCCGCTCGCCGCTACTAGAGAGAGATGAAAGCGTTTGTTCAACTGGCGCTGCATGGACATATCGTCCAGGGAAACCAGCGTCCGGGTCTGCTCGACGATCGCGGAAAGCGATCCCAGCTGTTCAGGGGTAATGTTTTGCGCTGCCAGGTGGGATGCCGTGATTTCCAGGAGCAGGCGCAGCGTGTAAGCGTCGATGATCTCATCGGAAGTCAGTTCGGGGACGCGCACGCCGCGGTAGGGGACGCGCTCTGCCAGACCCACCGAGACGAGCAGATCCAGCGCCTCGCGCACCGGCGTCTGGCTGACGCCAATCTGGGTGGAAATTTCTTCCTGGCGCAACCAGTCGCCGGGCAGATACTTGCCGGCGACAATGCGCTGGTGCAGCCACTCGAAGACTTCTTCCTTGAGCGACTTTTTGCGGACGACACTCCCTTCCACCTCAGGAAGGGCGATCACATCAACCATGCTACCCTCGTTTCTTGCGGGCGCTGGAGGTCAGCGGTTCGAGGCAGGTATATATTATATATAATACATTATATATAGTTTATTTCGAATTGTAAAGCGTTAAGATGGCTAGAGAGATGACTTAAAAAGCTTAAAAGTCAGGTAAAATTGGCGTGGCAGTCTGATAATGAAAACAAGTAACGAAAGGCCCCAAAAATGGTAAACAAATTAAAACTCGTCAACGAAATGGCCGTGGATAACGGCTCGAAAATCGTCTTGCTGGTAATGGATGGGCTGGGCGGGTTGCCGCTCGAGCCAGGCGGCCCGACGGAACTGGAAGCCGCCCACACCCCTAACATGGACGCACTGACCGCCCGCGCGGCGCTGGGGATGAGCGATGTGGTGGCCCCGGCGTTCAGCCCCGGCAGCGGCCCCGGACATTTGGCATTGTTCGGCTATGACCCGCTGGAGGTGCTGATCGGCCGCGGCGTGCTGGAGGCGATGGGCATCGGCTTCCCGCTGACGCCCAACGATGTCGCCGTCCGCGCTAACTTCTGCACCGTGGACGCCAATGGCAACATCACCGACCGGCGCGCCGGGCGCATCCCCACGGAGGAATGCGCCAAGCGGGTGGATGTGTTGCGACAAATCCAGATCCCCGGCGTGCAGATCTTTGTTGAGCCGGTCAAAGAGTATCGCTTTGTGCTGGTGCTGCGCGGCGAGGGACTGGGAGCCAACATCCCCGATAACGACCCACAACTCACCGGCGTGCCGGCGTTGCCGATCAAAGCGGAGGACGAGGCCTCGGAGAAGACGGCTGAAATCCTGCGGCAGTGGTGGGCAGAGGCAAATCGGCTGCTGGCGGCGCACCCGCCGGCGAATAGCTGCTTGCTGCGCGGCATCTCCAAAGACCCGGGCATGCCGCGCTTCCCGGAGGTGTTCAAGATGCGTTCGGCCGCGGTGGCGGTTTACCCGATGTACAAAGGCGTGGCTCGCCTGGTGGGCATGGACGTGATCGAGCACAACGCCGAGACGCCAGCAGAAGAATTTGAGGTGGTCAAGGAGAATTGGGACAAATATGATTTCTTCTTTGTCCACATCAAAAAGACCGATAGCTACGGCGAAGACGGCAATTTCGACGCCCGCGTGCACGTGATCGAGACGGTGGACGAGGCGCTGCCGATCCTGCTGGCGCTCAAGCCGGATGTGCTGGTGATCACCGGCGATCACGCCACGCCTGCCAAGCTCAAGCGGCATAGCTGGCATCCGGTGCCGGTGCTGCTGGCTGCGGACTCGGCCCGCTTCGGGAAGGCGTGCAAATTTGGAGAGGCAAGCTGCCTGCAAGGCACATTGGGGCAAATCCGCCACGTGGATATCCTGCCGCTGGCGCTGGCGCACGCCATGCGCCTGGGTAAGTACGGCGCTTAACACACGTTTAGAGAAGACAAGCAAAGAGGCCTGGCCGCCCAGTGGATGCTGGGAAGGCCAGGCTTTTTGATTCATCCGGCGTGCGCTTGCAGATACTGGCGATACCAGGCCACGGTTGCTCGAATGGCGTCGCGCAAAGGGGTGGCATGGTCGCCAAAAGCGCGTTTGAACTGGCTGTCATCCACAATGAATGGCTTTTCGAACTCATACATCATCTCGACCGTCTCGCGTGCCTCGGGGATGAACAGGCCGCCCAGGCGCATCATAAATTTGCCCATGCCGCTCATTTTGGGCGGGAGGCCAATTTCTTCGAAGATCAGCGAAATCAGCTCTCGCTGGGTGAGCGTCTCGGCGTTGGGGACATGCCAGGCGCGCCCCAGGGCCTGTTCACGTTCGCCCAGAATGACCAGCGCCTTACCGAAATCGTCGATGTAGGTATATGTGTGCGGTAAGTCTAAGCTGCCGATGGCGGAGGCGGACTTCCCCTGCAGCGCGGGGACGAAGACGCGCTCGCCCAGGGTCGAGTCCAACACGTAAGGGCCGAAGTAATCCGAGCCGCGGCCGATGGTCACCCGTACTTTACCGGCGCGGTGAGCCGCCAGGGCGGCCTCGGCCATCTGAGCGCGCGTTCTCCCTTTCTTGGTATGGGCGTTATAGGGCAGACCTTCATGAATAGGACCGTCCACCTCGCCGTACATGTACAGGTTGTCACCGATGACCACCTTCGCGCCGCTGGCGGCTGCGCCTTCCAGGATGCAGGACTGCAAGGCGGGGAATTTCTCGGCCCACTCGTTGTAAGGGGGCTGGGCGCACTGATAGACCACCGCGGCTCCCTGGGTCACACGGCGGACGTTGTCCAGGTTGTAGGCGTCCGAAGCGACCACTTTGACCCCTTGCGGGGCCTCCGCTTTGCCGCTGCGGTTGACCATGAGCACCTGTTTTCCTTGCCTGACCAGCTCGCGCATCACCGATAAGCCTAGAGGCCCGGTGCCAAAGATTACATGTAGATCACCTGTCGTTTGCATTTGCATGACTCCTGTTTCGAGATGGTGAAGGATCGGCTGTCAGCGGTCGCTGGTCAAATCCAGGCCAACGCTGTGCAGCAAATTTTTCATTTCGTAGCGATAGAATGCCGTTGTGTTGTTCAGCAGAGGCTGAATATGATGGAACAACTCCAGCATCAGCATCCCGTGGATGCGCGTCCAGCCCACCAGGCCGATGTAAATTACCGCCTCGGGCAGCGCCGGGGCCGGCTGACCGTCGATTGGCGGGAGGCCGGGCCGTAATTCAGCGGGCAACCGGAGATATTCGCTCGGCAGCCGTAGTGCACCCGCCTGATACGCCTCGCTCAAGATGCGCAAAATGACGGCGAAGCCGCGACGCGCGGCGGGCATGGTGAGTTGCTCAGGCGCATGATAGCCGGGGATCGGATTGCCATAGATCAGGATGAAGTCGACCGGATGCGCCAGCGCCCATTCCCGATAGGCCAGAACGGTCGCCATCAGCCGTTCGGCATAGTCTTGTTCGGGCAGATCGAGCGCAGCGGTTTCCAACGCTTCCGCCAGGTCATTGTATGCATCCAGGATCAGGGCGGTTACCAGGTCATCTCGGCTGGCGAAATAACGATACAAGCCTGGGGTGCTCATCCCCATCGCCCGGGCGATGGCATGCAAGGAAAGGGCAGTGGTGCCGCTCTCGGCCATTTGCTGGCGGGCAGTGGATTTGATCTCTTCGATGGTAATCTCGCGCAGACGTTCTCTTCGGGACATGTTGACCTCGATTCTTGTCGCAGAAACGAATGACATTATCAATAGTTAATAATATTAACTTATTATAATAGCATTCACGCTTTTGTCAAGGGGAAAACAAAAAGACACAATCGGCTATGTGTCTTCGACAGGAACAGCAGAGCGCAAAATTTACCGATCTGCTAAGATGGCCTGGCGGACTTGTGGCAGATATTCGTGACCGCTGGGATAGATCAGTCGGCGCACCGGGACGCTCTGAGCAAGCCGGGCCAGGAGATCGAACCGCTCTTGCGCCAGTCCCACTGCTTCCGCCTGGCTGGTCACGAAGGTGTAACGCAACAATTCGATCATCGCATCGCGGTGAGAAACGCTTTTGATGGTCAAACCATCCGGCAGATCAGAAGCCTCGCGGCGCTCCAGGATGTAAATCCGTCCTAGCGGATGTGGGTGATCGCAGAAGTCGCCAAAGCCGACTTCTTTCATGGGGACGTAGCGCTTGGAAAATTCCGGATGCACGAGTTCCAGTTCTTCATAGTCGATCAGAAAGTGCTCGGCCTCGCTGGGCCACAGGCGCATAGCCGGATAGCCTGGATAGGCCCAGACGCTTGCCTCGCGCCGGATGACGGGCAGCACGTCGTCGGTCAGCAGCGAGCAACCTTCCTGGAGCATGCTTGCCGCCAGGGTGCTTTTACCGTTGCGGCTGTGGGCAATGAACGCAACGGCTTGATCTGCCACGCAAATCGCTGAGGCATGGATGGTAACAAAGCCGTTGAGTTCCAGCCAGAAAGGGAGCACATTGGCGAATAGCAAACTATTCATGGTGTGAGCAGGCACATCCCGATGTTCGTAGCAGACCACCCGCTCGCGCCAGATGTAGAAATCGGCCATGTCCAGGAAGCGCATGACCATACACGTCTCCAGTTGATATAAAGTGAGGATGCTTTTGCCCTGCCGGTCTTTGTTTCGACCCAGGTAGGCAAGCTTCGGGCGAGACAGCTCCCACTCCAATGGCGGCGCAGAGGAGAAAACGAGGGTCAGATCAGGCGAGTCGGCTGCGCGGGGCAACCAGCCTGGCAGAGATCGGTTGCACGCCATGGTAAGACCAAAAGCGCGGTAGGAGAGCCAGCCGTCTGTCACCGCAGTGTCATCCTCGCGGTTTAGAACCATCTTCGCAACCAATCTTCCAGGGTGAGGGTGTACCAGAAGGATGTAGCCTCAGTTTTGCCATCCAGATAATCCTGATAGGCCTGTCGCAGCTTCAGTTCGTCAACGAAACCCATTTCGGCGGCGCGCATGTTGGTCATCAAGCGCCAGACCTTAGCCTGTTCGTGCTCGCGCAGTCCGCGGTGGCAGATGGCGCCGGGCACGATCTTATCCCACATCTCCAGCACGCTGGGCGGCAGAAGGCCGCGCATGGCATTGCGCACAATGATCTTGCGCTGGGAAGCCCGGAAGGTTTGGGTGGTTGGCAGGCTGGCAGCAAATTCGATCAAACGGTGATCCAACAATGGATGGCGGAATTCTACGCATTGATATTCTGCCCGGCGGTTCATCTCTCTGACATAATAGGGTAACAAGGGATGGCTGAGCAGGCGGAACCTCGCCAGGCGGCCGGGCAGCATCCGATGCACCTGTTGCGGCTGGACGAAATGCTCGCGGTACAACACGTCATAAGGGGGGCGCAGCCAGGGGATCGGCGGCGTTGAGTCGATGCGCCAGCCAGGCAGATAGGCCTCACGCAGCGGCGACAGGATCATCCGGCGCACAATTTGGGTGAACGAGCGTTTCATCGTGGAGCGCGGTAAGTGGTAGCGTATCTGGCGCGCCAGCTCCAGCCAACGCCCGGTCAGAAACAGATCAGGATAGGCGAAGACGTTGCCGCCGAACAGGTGATCGCCGCTCATGCCTGAGAAGACCACCCGGGTGCCCTGGTGGCGCGCTGTCCGCAGGGTTTCGTCGATCAACTCGGAATAATATCCATAAAAGGGGGTGGCCGCTGTGGATTGAATGCCGGCGTCGCTTTTCATCGGCCAGATTTGATCGGCCTGGATCAACGTCCAGGGGATATCCAGATAACGGCACACCTCGATGGAATACGAGCTTTCGTCGGCCTCCGGCAGTTCCGGCGCTGCCCAGCACAGGGCGGTCAGCGAGGTTTGCGGCGCCGCCTGGCAAATAGCGGCCGCCACACTGGTCGAGTCCAGCCCGCTGCTCAGGGTGATCGCTGCCCGGCCGGGAGGCGCATGCTGCGCGATGACGCGAAAGAGCAATTCGCGCAGCGCCTGGGCATATTCCTCATCGGAGGCCAGCCTGAGCAGCGGCTGAGGCTGAAGCTGCCAATAGCGTCCTGTCTTTAGCGCGCCCCCTTGCAGACGCATCCATCCTGCAGGTTCGAGTTCGTGGATCGACTCATAGAACGTCTCGCCGGCAAGTGGCGCACAACCAGTGAGGTGGGCCACGATAGAATGTGGGTTGGGGCTGCGAGGCAGCTCCGGGATCTCCAGCAGCGTTTCGAGCTGGTTGGAGATCCAAAATCTGCCTCCTACAGCGGTGTAATAAAAACTGTGATTGCCAATGCGGTCGCTTGCAAAGACCAGCGTCTGGTTCTGGCTATCCCACAGCGCCCAGGAAAGCGTGCCGGCGATTGAGCGGCTTGCTTCGATCCCCAAACGGCGATACAGGCCATACACAAGCTCTCGGTCGTCGGATATTTCCTTCTGGCCAAGCCGTTCCAGCAGCTCAGAGCGATTGGCGATATACCCTTCAGCCCACACCCAGTCTGAACCTGAAGGGGAATGCCAGAGGCCTTCTTTTCCGATCCTGGCTTCAGGCTGAGTTGCAGCGGTCGAAATATCCCAAAAGACGCCTATCCTGGGATGCTTGAAATCGTTATTCGAAGATTGGGTCACGAATCAACCAGCGGGAACAAGTGCTGATGTCCAGGATTAACAGACCCGCTTCCATAAGGACAATAACAAAACAAAGACGGTCCGCGCGCAGGGATCCAGCCCCTGGCACGGCTTATTGATCTTGAGCAGGCAACCAAATGGAATTCTGTGTAATCCGGCAGCGAAGCAAGGCAGATCAGAATCGATTGTCGCTATCCTTCGGGTCGAGTGCCAAAGGGCATACCGTCATTGGGTTGCAAGTTGCCATTGCGGGTGATTTCTGCGATATCACCATATTCGATCAACTGAGGCTGCGTGTACGGCTTCTTCTCAGTCGCATCTGTTGTTTCCATAGCTGTACCTTCTTTCTCTGGCGGATTCACATGAGTTCCTGTTGGGCTGATGAGGTTAGCTTTATTATAAATTAACAATACCTAAAATTCCAGAGCATTTTACTCAGAAAATCGGCTGACTTGGCGCTTCTGGGGTTTCATTCGCTTTTAGCGGCATGTACTGGTTCGTAGGCGCTTCCCTTTCACCGATTGGCTGACCCTGATACTCTAACCAGGCGTGGGCTTGCAGTTTGTCCTGCTCACGGCGAACACCAAAGTGCAACTCAGCGAAGATGCCCTGCCTGGATAATAGCCAGTGAAAGACCAGCGACCGGCGCAGGCAGGTCATCGGGTAGAGATGATGGCGGGCGGCGCGATCGACAAAATCGCTGGTTCGGCGGATAGTCCCCTCAGCTTGATCTATAGGCGTCTCTTTTGTCCGTTTTGGCGTCTTCAGCCAGCTTTGCACGATGTGGAAAGGCAGCACGCGCAAGGCGACATCGACCATCAGCAACAGAAGCCAGGCCTGAAAGAGCAGCAGCCAGTCCTGGGTGGAAAATGAAGGCAGCGACTTTCGTCTAAACTTCATGGCCGTTTGGGGTCTCGGTCAATTGAATCAAGCCTCTGGCGGCCAGTTGATCGATTAGCGCCAGCAGGTCTGCTTTCAGACGCTCTGCGTCGACGTCGTATTCTTCGAGCATCTTTCGATAAACCGCCGGCAAGGCACCAAGTTCGCCGATCAGACTCCAGATGCGCGTGCCAATCGCGTCCAAGCCAAAATATTTGCCGGTCTGTAAATTCAACAAAACAGCTTCGCCGTCCAGATCGTGGAACAGCACATTGCTTGGGATGCGGATGTTGGATTCAAAGACAGTCACGTTTGCCTGCGGGATATCAAATCGCTGATCGTTGAGGAGGGTGGTACTCTGGCAGCGTTGATCTATTTTACCCCTAAATTTATCTGGTTCAAGAGCCGAATCAGAGTGGAAGATGCGCGGATTTAAGGCAAGGGTGCCGGGCGATACGTTGCCCGACACCCTGCTCAGATGATCTGGATTACCTGGATTACCTGGACCTGATCTGTGACTTCGGAGGCGGTGTAGAAGACGGCGGTTTTACGACGCAAGCCGGAGCACAGAGCCTGCCTTTGTTGTAATTGGAGAGGTTCTTGAAGGTAGGGGTGATTGCCTTCCAGGCTGCGCTGCTGATGGCAACGCCGCTGCCCAGGGGATAAGCCGTCAGCCAGGTCTCGGCGGTTTCGATGTCGGCATCGATGCAAAACGATTTGTTGCCCATCAGGACGTTCAGCTTCGCCGCTACGAGCTGGGCAAAGAGCAGATAGGTCATATCGTTCTTCGGCGACTTGCTCATCAAGCGGATGGCCTGATCCTTGGTGTAGGTCACGCCAGCGATTGTCAGGCTGTCCACCGGCCAGCGGTCCTTGTAGATCGTCTTCCAGATGCCGGGGGTCACGACGCAAGCTTCTGGCGGGGGCACGCGATAGCCGAAATCGTAGGTCAGCACATTCTCGTTGATGACCGTTCGGGTGAGCAGTTCGCCGCCAGTGGTGGAGGTCATTCCAGCCAATGGGCCGCCAGCGTTGAAGTTTTCGGCGCCAACCCGGACGGAGTAGATGCCGTCCAGCACGACTTCGCCGGTATATGCATCCACGGTTCGCCCTGGCACGTTGAAGTAATACATGCCATTGGCGTCGGTGACGGTGAAGATCGGGTTGCCGAAGATATCATTGACCGGCAGACCGCTGCTATCCAGCAGGTAAACCACTACGCCTGGGATGCCCAACTCGCCATCTTCCTGAACGCCATTCCCGTTTGGATCGCGGAAGACCGTGTCACCAATCAGGAAGGGGAAGATCGGCGGTTTGCAGGGATCGGCGTCGGCATTCGGATTCGGCAACGGGCAGACACCGATGACATCATACGGGAACTTCCAGGCGTTCAAGTTCGAGACATCTACGCCCAGGCCGTGAACGTTGTACAGACCCGAAGGGATGCGACCGGTGATCTGGTGGTCAGGCTGCATGGCCGGATCAGAAGCCAACAAGAACTTCTCCCATTCCAGATTGCCAGAAGGGTCGGTATTGGTGAAAGTTCTACCGTCCGGCAGGATTGCATTGAAAACCACACTCGGTGAGCGCCGGAAGGCTGCGCTCGAGGAGTCGTCGGGCGGAGCGCCGGTAGCGCCATCCCGGCCGACCGCTACCCCCTCGAAGCGGGTGTTGACCGGATCGGCCCAATTCGGGATGACGTCGTTGGGCGTGTTCGGATCATCGGTATCGTTCTGGGCCAGGTCATACGATCCAAAGTCGAAGTCCCCATCCCACAGAGCGATTGACGGAATAGAGCTGGCCACGTAGAAGTGGAAGTCGAATCGGCCATTGTAGGTGGTCACGCTGAGATCGGGATAGTTGGGATAGATGACCTGTCGGTCGGCTTCGGTCAGAAGTGGGGCCAGGTACGAGAACGGCTGGGCGATCAGCATTTCTACTGCATCGGTGCGCGCCTTGAAGTTGCTCCAGTAGGTCGTCCCTGGGGTGACCGGGCTGACCTGCATGCGGTAGAAATAGTTGCCGCTAGGCGACTGAGCCGCCGGGATGTTGGAGATCACAAAGTTGAACCAGCCGTTGTCTGGCATGCTGCTGCCCAGATACTGAGCGACCATCACACTCGTGTCGCCTGAGAGGATTGGGTCAGCATAGATGGTGTAGCGCACATCCGTCGTGCCCAGGTCCCACATGCCGGACGTGCCCCCATCGAAGATACCGATTTCCAACGAGGCGGAGCCTGCCGGAGACCCAAAGGTCAGAGTGATCGGTTGATCGGCTACGGTCGCCAGGCCGACGCCTGCTACGCTCAGGAAGCGGGCGTCGTTTTCTTCGCAGCTAGGCAGACAGGTGTACACCACCTGCGCGGCCGCTGCGCGAGGTAGAAACGCCAGCGGCGCTCCGATCAGCGCCAGGATCAGTAGAAGATAGATAGAATTTCTAATGCGCGTCATGTGTTTCTCTCCTCATTCATGATGATCTGATGATTTCGGATTGGATCAAATTCGGTCACCCCCACGATTCTTGTGGATGCTGGTGGCAACCCTGACCGGCGGCTATAAAAAGCGGTGATTGACCAATTTCAGGGCAATGCCATAGGTGCCGTCGACTTTCGTCTCCATGCGCACCACCTGACCAAACGCAGCCAAACGCGGCGTGCCCTCCTGCGCCAGAGAAGCGGTTGACATCCGCACGACGACGAAAAGGATCTGTCCCGGTTGCACCTTTCGCTGCGTGCGCAGATACATGCCGCTGGCGCTCATATTAGACAACACGGCCCGAGATTCAAAGCGCACCCCATCGGGCAGGTGGCCTCGCAGCGTCGCCGGGTACGAGCAGGCTACACGCGGCTTGCCTCGTCTTTCGACGGTCACTTGGGGTTCGCTCGAATCAGATAAGGACCGTGAGTCTGATAACACGATTATATTTTAGGGAGAGTCGGGGGTTTTGTAAACGTCAACCAGCACGTTTAAGAATAGGAGTGAAACACTATTTTTTTAATGATCGCGATCACACAATTGTATTATCAAAAATGGCACAATTGTGCCATGCGACTCATCTAAGGGGAAGTGTACCGTCATTAACCCGGCAAGTCCGCCAGGCCGTTGCGATAGGCGTAGATGGTCAATTCCAACCGGTCGGAGACGTTCAGCTTGCTATAGATGGACGACAGATGATGGCGCACTGTGATTTCGCTAATAGACAGGCGCGTGGCGATCTCCTTGTTTTTCAATCCCTTACCAATCAGTGAGATCACTTCGCGCTCGCGGTCGCTCAAGGAGGCAATGCGCGCCAGCTCGGGGTCTTCTTGATCGTCCAACCTCGAACGCGAGATTTGGGTGAGCACGGTAGCCATCATTGCCCGGTCGATCCATACTTCACCTGCATGGACTTTCTCGATCGCTTTGTAGAGGGTCTGGCGATTGCTGGTCTTCGACACCACCCCCATGGCGCCCATCTGAACGGCCAATTGCAGAATCGGTGACTCCTCGATGCCGGTGAGCAAAATAATGCGCGCTTGTCGATTGACCCTGATGAGCTCCGGGATGATCTCGGTGTTCAGTTCGCCGTCCAGGTTGAGTTCGATCAGGATGATATCGACTTCGGATTGCTTTGCCAGCGCCAGGGCCTGCTCGCTCTCGCCAGCCTCGCCAACCACCTGGAAATAGGGAGAGTCATGTAAGATCATGCGTATCCCATCACGCACCAGGGATTGATGGTCGAGCAGTAAAACGCGGATAGGTTTATCGTAGAGAGCAGACACGCTGAACCCTTCCAAAAGAGGTTGCCTGTATCGTCTTATGATGCCCGCAGGATGTGTTCATCGTTCATATCAAGGAACCGCAGCCCGCAGAGTGAAGGTAAAACGGCTGCCCCGACCTCCAGCGCCAGGCTCCACCCAGATTTTACCACCATGATGCGCGATGGCCAGGCGGCAATACGTCAGGCCCAGGCCAAAGCCCCGCCGCCTGGTCTGTCCATTGGGCAGCTGGGCGAAGCGCTCGAAGATGCGCTCGCGCTCTTCCACAGGGATGCCGGGGCCCTCATCGGTGACGCTCACCTGCACAAGGTCATCCTTAAGGCGCTCGGCGGACACTGTAATTTGGCCGCCCTCTGGGGTGTACTTCAGAGCGTTATCCAGCAGGTTCATGATCACGCGCTCGATCTTTTCGGGATCGGCAAGCGCGGGGGGCAGGTTGGGTTCTACAATGGCATGCAGTGTGGTCCCAGGGCGCGCCAGAATGGAAACGCGCCGAATGGTCTCATTGATGATCTGGGGCAATTGCACCGGCTGCATGTGGAAACTTTCTTCACCGGTCTCGAGCCGGGAGACATCCAGCAGCGAATCTACCAGGCGCTGCATACGCTCGCAGCTGGCCTGCCCAATCGAAAGGATACCCTGATTGGCTTTCAGCACTTCCTCTGGCAGCACCAAGGAGAGCAATTTCAGTGAAACGGCAATTGAACTGAGCGGGTTGCGCAGGTCGTGGATGATGAGCTCGGTCGTCTCCTGGCGTAGGCGTTGCAAATCCTCCAGGCGCTGCTTTTCGCTTTGAAGATAGGTCACCTGGCGAGTCAGGCGCTTTTCGCTCAATTCACCGGTGCTCCGTTCCTCAGACACCTTTCGGAGCTGAGCGCTCAGGTTCTCCATGATGCGCCGGCTGACGGAAGGCGTCTCGTTGAGCAATTGTTCGAAACGCTGGCGGTTGATCTCGAGCAAGCGCAGATGCTCTAAGGCGACAATCGTCGCCGAGCGAGGCCGGTTTTCCAGGATGGCCATTTCGCCAAAGATATCTCCTGGCCCGCGGTAAGACAGGATGATCGGCGAGTCCAAATCACCTTTGATGACCGCCACCTTGCCAGACCAGATCAGGTACATCGAGTCGCCCTGGTCGTTCTCGTGAAAGACGATCTCGCCGGGTTCGAAGTGAAGCTCGCGGAAGGATTGACTCAGTTGTCCGCGATCTGCCGCAACGAGAAGGTGGAGAAAGGGGGAGCTGTATGTAGTCTCCGGCGTATCATCGTGGCCGTCTTCAGCCGATAGCAGGTATTCCAGTTGCTGGGGAGGGATGGTCTCAGCCGCCATAGACAAATCTCCTGGATGCCCATGTTTATTATACTAAACTCTGACCTGAATTCTCATCCCGCAAGTGGAGGCGATGAATCCACTGCGCCTGTGTGGCGAGGTGGGTTCGATCAACAAAATTGCAAGCATAGGGAAGGCTTTCGATTGTATAATTTCATCCAGAGAAAGACATACCGGTAACGGGCTGCAGATACAGAAATGTCTCACTTTGAGCGTCCTATTTTGCTGGTAGAAGACAACCCCATGGATGTCGATCTGACGCGGCGGGCGTTCGTCCGGCGTGAGCTTGGCCACCCCATCGAAGTCGCCCGAGACGGCGAAGAGGCGCTGACTTTTGTTTCCAGCAGGGCGGGAAAACAACCCCTGCCGCTGGTGATCTTGCTGGATCTCAAGCTACCCAAAGTGGATGGGCTGGAAGTATTGCGCCAGCTAAAAAAGCATCCAATGTTTCATACCATACCGGTTGTCGTCCTATCCACTTCTACTGAAGATAACGATATCCAAATCGCTTATCAGGAAGGCGCAAATTCGTATATCGTCAAACCGGTGGACTTCGATCGCTTTATGCAGATCATCGAGCAAATTCAGATGTATTGGTGTGTGCTAAATACGCCACCTCCAAGCCTATAAACTTGAGAAAGCGGAGGCCGCCAGATGAAACCTCAGCATCGCCCAATTTTGCTGATCGAAGACAATCCAATGGACGAAGACCTAACTCGTCGGGCGTTCATCCGCCGTAAGGTGATCAACCCAATCGAAGTGGCCCGAGATGGCGAAGAAGCCCTGGCGTACTTGAGACGCTGGGAGGCGGGCGATCCACTGCCGGTAGTGATCTTATTGGATATCAATCTGCCAAAAGTGAACGGCCTGGAAGTCCTGAGCCGATACAAAGCCTCCCCAACCGCATTCAAGATCCCGATCATCGTGTTGACCTCATCTGCAGAAGATCGAGATATTCAGACCGCCTATCAGTTAGGCGCGAATTCCTACATCGTCAAGCCGGTGGATTTCGAGAAGTTTTTAGAGGTGGCGGGACAAATCGATCTGTATTGGAATGTCATCAACATGCCGCCTACATAAAGCAGAAGGGATCGCCTGGGGGGAAAACACATCCAGACATTGGTGCTCAGTTGAAATACGCAAAATCGATCACTGCCAGAATTGAGGAAGATACTGGCGATATGCCTGCAAGTATTCTTCCAGGATGTTTTTGGCGATATCGATATCGGTGATCACCGGGTCGAGCAACAAGCACTGCAGCGCAGCCTCTCGATCGCCATGCACGGCGGCATCGACGCACAAGCGCACGACGGCCAGCTCTCGCCGGCATAGCTCAGCGATCGGTTCGGGCAACGCGCCGATATTTATGGCATGGGCGCCTGAGGCATTGACCAGCCCCGGCGTCTCGACGATGGCGTTGAGCGGAAGGTTGGCGATCTGGCCGGTGTTCGGCAGGTTGAGCGCCAGATGGACGTGTGTTCCGGCGCTGGCGATACTTTCGATGATCTCCAGGGCGCCTTCGCTATCGCTATCCTGCAACTGGCTCACGTCTTCCATGCCATCGGCTATGCGGCGGATTCGCTGGCGGCCCTGGTCGCGCAATGTATCCCATCCCTCCCAGTCATACAGGCTGAGGTGGTATTTCTCCCATGGGCGAGTAAGCGGGTCGCTGGCCCAGGGGAGATACTCGCACAGATGCTCGTCTCCGGGGATGGGGAACAGACCAAAGGCCTCGTAAACTCGACGGGTGAGCGGCTCGAAATCCGGGGACATGGCGGCCCAACGCCGGGCAAACAACGGGTAAAGATCCTCGCCGCTGCGCCGATCGTGGACGGAAAGCATCCAGGTGAAGTGGTTCAAGCCTGCAGCTTGAATGTCGATGCGCTCGAGGGCCTGTTTGGCCACCTGCCTGCGCAGCGGGATTTCATCCGGTGTCGCATGGCTTCCGGTGATCCCGGCAGGGACATGGATGCCCAGATCACCTGACAATGCCATGCCCACCAGCGCGTAGCCAACCAGAATCTGATGGCATAAGCCGACAACCTTAATTCGGCTGTAGCGATTCACTGCATCGCAAATGCGCACCATTGGATTGGTGAAATTGATCAGCCAGGCCGCCGGGCACGACCGCTCCATCTCGCGCACAATCTCCATGACCGGGCCGATGTTGCGGGCGGCGTGAGCGAAGCCGCCCGGCCCGCCGTTTTCGGCGTAGGGCTGGCGCACGCCATGCCGCAGGGGGATCTCATAATCCATGCGCCAGAGCGCCTCACGCGGCGGCGCTTCGATGGAGAGGACGACGAACGACGCACCGCTGAGTGCTTCTGCATGGTGGACAGCGTGGTG
Source organism: uncultured Anaerolinea sp. (assembly GCA_964503145.1). Classification (GTDB taxonomy): domain Bacteria; phylum Chloroflexota; class Anaerolineae; order Anaerolineales; family UBA4823; genus RBG-16-57-11. The sequence continues at coordinate 510,403 of CAZCYV010000002.1, forward strand.
ATGCGCAACTCTGCTCCCCATTCCTGGTTCAGGCGCTGCGCCAGGCGTCCGACGGTCGCCAGCGTCTCCGCATCTCGATCTACCAGAGCAAGATGACTGCCTTTGAGTTTGCGGCTGCGCAGCAGCGCAGCCAGGGTGTTCAGGCCGAACGAGGCGCTCCCCGCGCCGATGACGACGATCTTGACAGGCAACATCGGGTCTCCCTTCACTCACAGATTGCGCTGATTATCCCAAAAGATCAATCAATGCGCAATCAGATTCCTCTCTGGAGCGGAGAAATAAGGCTTCTGTTGGCCTTTCGATGCTGTAACAGCAGGCCACCAAGTGTATAATCACCCTATGGTGCATCCCCAGCAACTGGGTCAATTTCGGATCGAAGCGCAGTGGGGTAGCAATCGCTATAGCAATGCATATCGGGCGCTGGACACCGTGCGCCGACGCCCGGTATTGCTACGGGTGCTGCGGGTAGGCGAGATCGGCGATGCTGCGGCTCTGCAGAGCTTCTTGCTTCGTGCGCAACGGGCTGCCGATCTGGTGCATCCGCGGCTGGCCTGGGTGTGGGAAGCGGGGCAGGATGAGGGGATGCACTTCCTGATCGAGCGTTTTGTCAATGGGCCGACCCTGGCGCAGCGGTTGGCCGAGCATGGCCCCTTGAGCTGGGATGAAGCGCAGACAGCCATCTCCCAGCTTGCTCAGGGGTTGGATTTCGCCCACGGTCGAGGTTATGACCTGGGCGCAGTGCGCCCGGAGAATATCGTGCTCAGCCCAGAGCTGGGGGCTGTGCTCGGCGGACTGGGGCTGGCTTTGGGCCTGCCGCCTGGTAGGCCAATCCAGGATCGGGAGGAGGCGCTTTACGCCGCGCCGGAGTTGTGGGAGGGGCGCCCGCCCTCTCCATCTTCTGACCAGTATGCGCTGGCCTGCGTCCTGGCGGAGATGCTAAGTGGGCGAGCGTTGTTCGATGCCCCGACGATCGAAGAGATCCACTCCCGACATCTGGGCGAATTGCAACTCCCGCATACCTGGCCGGCCGGTACGCCCTGGCAGATCGAACTGGCTCTGGAGCGTGCGCTTTCCAAGACGCCTGCAGAGCGTTTCCCCAACGCCACCGAGTTCGCCGAGACGCCAGCGAAGCTGGCGATGGCCTCCGCGGGGGATGAACAGGAGCGGAACCGTCGCGCTGCCCTGGCCCAGGCGCGGCGCCTGGCCGAAGAACAGGCGCGCCGCGTTGCAGAAGAGGCGGCGCGCCTGGCAGCCCTGGAGCAGGCGCGCCGAGAGCTGGAGGAACAACTGCATCACCCTGCGCCCGCTCCAGAGTCGCTGTTCCCATCAGAGGATCAGCCGCCATCGGTTGTGACCGAGGTCATTGAGCCGCCCATGCCATTGGTTGTGCCCAGGGAGCGACGTGCAAGCGCCAGTGTGAGCCGGCGCGTGTTCTGGGTGGTCGGCATAGCGCTATTGCTAGTATTAGCTGCGGTGTGGTTGAGCGGCCAACTGCCTGGTGTAGGTCCACAAGCCGCCACCCCAAGCGTCACCCAGACCTTAACACTCACCTCCACTATGCCCCCCACTTCGACCGCCTCTCCCACGATTCATTCGACAGCCACGCCTACTGCCACAGCCAGCGCCACGCCAACCTACACCCGCACACTCACACGAACCCCCACACTAACGCCCACGCGCACCCCTACCCAGACCCCACGGCCTACAGCCACCCCTACCCTTCGACCCACCCGTGAGCGCGAAGACCGCGATTAGCCGCCCAAAAAGTCCCCACCAAAGTTGATCACTCAATAAGGGGGCAAGCGCATTTCGCGGTAAAATTTACGCCTGTGAGCCGTTCTCCGTTGCTGTGGTTCTTACTGGCGATAGGCGCGATTGCATTGATCACCCTGCTCAGCCCCGCAGAGAAGGTGCTTGGCGCAAATGCGCGCATCGTGTATTTGCACGGCGCGTGGGTGTGGGCGTCATTGGCAGGTTTCACCGCTGCGGCGCTGGTGGGGGCAATGGCATGGGTCACTCGTCGCCTCGAGCTGCACCAATGGTCGCGCGCCCTGGGGCGCACCGGGCTGTTCTTCTGGATCACCTATCTACCCATCTCGATGTGGGCGATGCAAACGAACTGGAACGGGCTTTACCTGGCCGAACCGCGCTTTCGGCTGGCAGTGATCTTTTCCATCAGCGGGCTGTTGCTACAGATCGGCCTGACGCTGCTCGAGAGTCCCGCCTGGGCATCTGGGGCGAATATGGTTTTTGCGATCGTCTTGTATGCTGCGTTGTTCAACACTCAGAACGTGATGCATCCTCCTTCGCCGATGCTGGACTCGAACCCTTCACGCATCCAGCTCTACTTTGGGCTGCTCTTTGTGCTCACCTTGCTGGCAGCCTGGCAGGTGGCGCGCTGGTGGCGTCAAATGGAGCCCGCGCCAGAGCAGGGCTGAACCTGCCTACCCCATCACACACAATCACTTCTTTTGAGAAAAACTCTACTGGCTCAGCTACCGATATTTATTGCCGTTCGCATGGTGCTCAACACCATGATTCGGATGGTTTACCCTTTTCTGCCGGTGTTTGGACGGGGGCTGGGCGTGGATTTGTACCTGCTCTCCTATGCGCTGACGCTGCGCTCGGCGACGGGGGTCTTTGGGCCATTGCTGGCCTCGGTCGGCGACAGCCGCGGGCGCAAGGCGGGGATGCTCTTCGGCGTCTTGTTGTTCACGGCCGGGGCGGGTATGCTGGTGCTCTGGCCGACCTATCCGGCGTTCGTGGCGGCGCTCATCCTGAGCATCATGGCCAATTTCGTCTTCATCCCTTCGATGCAGGCTTTCCTGGGCGATCGGGTGCCCTACGAGCGGCGCGGTCTGGTGCTGGCGCTGACCGAGTTTGGCTGGTCGTTGAGCTTCATCCTCGGGGTGCCGGCAGTTGGGCTGATCATTGATCGCAGCGGCTGGCAAGCGCCGTTCATCTGGCTGGCCGGGCTGGGCGCCATTGCCCTGGTCGTGTTGAACTGGCTGTTGCCCAGGGATCGTCCGCACGCCCGACAGGCCAACAGCCTGTGGCACAACATGGGCGGCGTTTTCAGCTACGCGCCGGCAATGGCAGGGTTGCTGGTGGGCATATGCTTGAGCGGCGGCAATGAATTGGTCAGCCTGATCTTTGGCGTGTGGCTGGAGGAAACGTTCCAGGTGAAGATCGCAGCGCTGGCGGCCGCCTCGGCGGTGATTGGACTTTCCGAACTGGGCGGCGAGGGCCTGGTGACAGCGTTTGTGGATCGTCTGGGAAAGCGCCGCGCGGTTGCCCTCGGCCTGATCTCGAACGCTGCCGCGGCGCTGGCTTTGCTCTATCTGGGGCGCAGCCTGACCGGCGCCATGATCGGGCTTTTCTTTTTCTACCTTTCCTTCGAGTTCACTATCGTCAGCGCCATGCCGCTGATGACCGAGGTGTTTCCGGCGGCGCGGGCCACTTTTATGTCTATGTTCATCGCCAGCACCGCCCTGGGACGCTCTTTAGGCTCGCTGGCGGCGCCGCGCCTGTACACCCTGGGGCGTTCTCTGGATGCGCTGCCTCCATTGGTGGTCATCGTATTGGGGACGATGGCGCTGAATCTGGCGGCGTTGCTGGCGCTGCGCGCCATCCAAGAGCACAAAAGAAACACTCGCTGACCTGGCTGGCTGAGGTCATTCAGGCGTTCAAGGACTGGAAAGGGGCTCAAACTGGCTGGTATAATGGGGGGCGGCTATGAACTTCAGGCGTCAATTGAGTGGATCGCTTCGGATGGCCGTCCTGTTGGCGGCTGCCTTTGCTTTAACCTGGGCGGGAATTAGGCAAACCGTCATAGACGTGGCGCAGGCTGCGCCAGGCGCCCAGGTTCCGATCTATACGCCTACCCCTCAACCAGACGGGCGAATCATCTATATCGTCAAGGTCAACGATACCCTGTTGGGCATCTCGCTGATCACCGGCGTGCCGGTGGATAAGCTACGGGCGCTGAATAACCTGACCAGCGATACCATCTACGAAGGGCAGCAATTGCTGCTTGGCCTGGCCGGACCGGTGGAAATAACCCCCACCGCTGGCCCTACCCCCACGCAAACGCCGGTGCTTCCAACGCCCTCGCCAAAACCGGGACAGGGCACTCTGTGCATTTTGTTGTTCAACGACATCAATGGGGACTCGATCCGCCAGGAAAGCGAGCCCTGGATTCCGGGAGGGGCGATCAGCTTTGGGAACCGGGCGGGTACCGTTTCAGAGACCCTGACCACTCCATCCGGCGATCAGCATCAATGCTTCCCGGAATTGCCCGAAGGGACCTATACCATCAGTGTGGCGGTGCCCGAGGGCTATAATCCGACTACAGAGACCACCTACGAAACCCCGCTGAGGGCCGGCGACACGACTTACATCAACTTTGGCGCCCAGGCAAACTCGCAGACCCTGGCGCAGGCCCCGGCCATACCTGCGCCCGAGGGCAGCCGCTCGCCGCTTCTGGGGATATTAGGCGGGATATTTCTGCTGGCGGGCGCGGGCGTGGCTTTCTTTGCCGCCCGAATGTTGCGGGGGCGCTAGCCAATCGACTCAGACCAGGCCAGATAATATTCTCTCAAACGCCTGGCGAAACGCTCGAACTGCCAGGCAGCGGAACGCGCCTGGGCGTTCCGGCTGAGCGCCTCGGCCACGCTTTCCTCCACCACCACCGTGATCAGCGCAGCGCCCAACGCGCGGCAGGTAGCCGGATACGACTCGTGGGTAGAGATCAGGTAACCTGCCGGTCCAGATAGCGCGGCCGCCCGGGCGCTCTCCAGGCCGACCAGCGGTTTGCCGCAGGCCAACGCGATTCTGGCCGGGTCGCCCCATGGTGAGACCTCCGCCGGATGGAACAAGGCGCTACATCCCTGGTAGATCGCCGCCAGCGCGGGCAGCGAGAGCGCTGGCAAAGGTCGCGCCGTGCCGCTGAGTTGATACTCGGCCAGCAGGGCGGCCAACCGATCCTGAGCCGGCCCTTCCAGACCGACCAAAACAAGCGGATAGTATTCGCCAATCGAACCAGCCGCCCAACTCCAGGAATCCAGCAGGCGATGCAGTGTCGCTTCGTCGCTTGGCCCATGGTAGAGCAGATAAGTTTCGGGCAAATCCAGGCTGGTCAGTTCATCCTGGAGCGTCTTCGTTGGGCTGGCGAGCCTTGCGCCGATACGGAAGATTGGATGAACGACGGGCGGCAGCGAATGGAGCGATTTCTCCCCTTCTGGAATGGGCAAATCATCCGGCCATAAAAGGGCCTGTTTTCGCTCCAAACCGCCCACGGCGAGCGCCTGGCTCAAGCGGGTGGCGAAACTTGTGGGCTGCCGGATTTGTTCGGCCGGCAGACCCACGCCCTGGAAATCTGCCGGGCTGACCAGCGTGCGCCCAGCCCCGAAAAGGGCGGGGCTGCTGCCCACCAGGTGGATCAAATCCGCTTTGGCGCGATTGGCCAGGGCGGGGAGCACGCGCTGCGTCCATTGCAGGCGCCCCCATTCAGTGTCGGACGTCTGCGAGGTCAGGATTTCGAAGCCCTGGGGGAGAGAATGAAAGGGTTCGCCCGGCAGACCCAGCGCAGCCGGGAACTCCGGCGGATGCGCAGCCATCAAAGACAGCAAATGAATCGCGGTGGGACTGTTGGGCTGGTAAACCAGCGACCAACCGTCATAGAAGATCTTGATCATCGCCTTATGCTTGCGCCTGACCACCTTGCTGTTTGGCCTGCACACGCGATAAAAAGCGGTTCAGGTCGATCACGACCCGCTGGTGCAACCCTTCTCCGACCTTTTCCTGCTCATCCCAGGCTGCCACTGCCAGGGTGACTTTTCGCCCCTCTACCTGCACCACTTCGCTGGTGATGCGCACCATCCAACCCATCGGAGTTGGCGCCAGATGACGGACATCTACATGGGCGCCGACGCTGGAATATCCTTCGGGCAGGCAACGCGCCAGAAGCTGATGCGAGATGCGCTCCATAAAGCCGATCATGCTGGGCGTCGCCAGAACGCGCAGCGCCCCGCTGCCAATGTGCAGTGCAGTGTATTGTTCATCCACTCGGAAGGTGGCTTCGTGTTTCATGCCAATCTCGATACATTCGCTGAAGTCCATCAAATCCTCCTGAATCAAGGATAATCAGGCAACGCTCCACCAGTCCCGGCCTTCCACCAGCCCCATGCTCGAAAGGCTTTGGCGGATGAGTTGCCGTGCGCCGCGCGCGCCTACTGCGGCCAGAACGATCGGCCTGGCAAAGCGTTGCCGCCATTCCAGGAGCCGCTCAGGCGGCAGGATGGGCAGGCCGCGGCGGGTATGGCCGATCTTGCGCGGGTCGATGTCAATGTAAGCCACCAGAGGCGCGCCCAAGCGGGCAAGTTGCTTACCTAACCGCCGCCCCATCATCCCTGCGCCCCAAATGATCACTGCGTCGCGGTCAACGAGTGGTCCGCATGTCAGATAGAAAGCCTTGGCGCGCAGGAAGTTTTCCAGTGAGTAGCGACTGTCGGTGCGCGTCAGCCGCTGGGGATGCTCGCGCCATTCGAGCAGCGTTTCTGGGAGTTTGGCAAAGCGCGCGCCGGCCAGGTACAGGCGCAGCAGCAGGTCATAGTCCTCCGCCCAACCATGATCTTGATAGCCGCCGACTTGCAACAACAGCTCGCGCCGGATGAACAGTGTGGGATGCGGCAGGGGGCTTTCGACGAAGATCTCGCGACGGATGTCCTCATCGCTGAGCAGGCTGTTGAGCCACTCCAGATAGACGCTGAACCCCTGACGCACCTGGCCGCTGGGAAAGCCTGCCACCCGGCAACTTACCACCCCAATTTCGGGGTGGTCATCCAGGAAAGCAGCTTGTTTTTGCAACCGCTCAGGATGGGCGCAGTCATCCGCATCCATGCGCGCCACGTAGGGCGCGGAGCATTGCGCCAGACCGCGATTGAGAGCAGCGACGATGCCCTGGTGCGGCCCGGAGAGGATCTTCAACCGGGGTTCTGCGATCGCTCGCGACTGTAGTACCTGCAGCGTCGTATCCGTCGAGCCGTCATCTACGGCGATGATCTCAAAGTCGGCCAGCGTCTGGCGCGCCAGGCTGTCGAGCGCTTCATCCAGCGTAGCGGCTGCGTTGTAGCAAGGCAACAGTACGGAAACCTGGGGCATAGATTGATTTTACTCGAAGTTCTGGGCACGAAAATGCGATCAGCAAATTTGTGGGTGGCATAAATTGGGAATTGTGGGAAAATAAGTGGCGGGGAGCGTGTACAATCATTGTAGGTGATGAGAAAGGAGTAATCCATGCCAAGCGAGGAATTCTACAACACCCTGGCGACGCAACGCTATGAAATGCGCCAGGCGGAGCGCGAAGGGCGGCTGAAGGAACTGAGGAGGGCGGCGGGCGAGCCGGCTGCAATCGAAACCCAAGAGCGCCTGGAAACCCGACGGGAGTTGATCAACCCGAATGACGGCGTCGCCTGGGAGCGCATCCTGGGCAAAAGCGATCTGATGGCGATCAACTTCCTCGAAATTGGCCTGCGGGCGGCGCGCGCAGTGTGCCGCATCCAGGTGCGCAATCTGTTCGGACAGGTGGTAGGCTACGGCACCGGTTTCATGGTCTCCCCAACGCTGCTGTTGACCAACAATCATGTGCTCGAAACGTTCGATTACTGCCGTCGCAGCCTGGCCGAGTTCAACTTCGAAGACGACGAAACTTTTGTGCCCAAGGAGAGCAAGACTTTTCCCCTCGAACCGGAGCGTTTTTTCTACACCAGCGTCGATCTGGATTTTACCCTGGTCGCAGTGCGACCGACCGCCACCGATGGCACCCCGCTTTCCGATTTTGGGTATCTCCGCTTGCGCAGCGAGAGCGGCAAGAGCCTGATTGGCGAGTTCCTGACCATCGTTCAGCATCCCAATGGCGCGACCAAGCAGGTCGCCTTGCGCGAGAACAAGTTGATCGACGTGTTGCCGTATTTCGTCCATTACAGCACAGATACGTTGCCAGGCTCGTCTGGATCGCCGGTGTTCAACGACCAATGGGAGGTGGTAGCGCTCCATCATGCTGGCGTGCAAAAGCGGGATCGTCTGGGGCGGGTGCTGGCAAAGAATGGGCGCATCTGGAAGCCGTCGATGGGCGAAGATCAAATCGCCTGGATCGCCAACGAGGGCGTGCGCGTCAGCAGCATCTTTGAACATCTGGCCAAGCGAGAATGGACCGGCGAGCAAAGCCGCTTGATCGAGGAGCTATACAGCGGGGTCGCTGTATCGCCGCAGGGCGAGCCGGTCGAGATGGTCGCGACCGAGCAGAGCCTGGAATGGTACGCAGGCAGCAACGGCTATGATCCAGACTTCCTGGGACAGCGAGTAGAATTGCCGCGCATTCCGGCGGATTTGAAGGGTGATATTGCGCCCCTCAAGGATGGCAGCGGACATGAGTTGAAGTACACCAATTTCTCTGTGGTGATGAACAAGGCTCGTAAGCTGGCCTTTTTCACCGCCGTGAACATTGACGGCGTTCAGCTTCAACCGCTCAAACGCGATTCCGACAAGTGGTATTTCGACCCGCGCATCGAGCGCGACGCTCAAATGGGGCCGGAGGTCTATTCCAAGAACGACCTGGATCGCGGTCACCTGGTGCGCCGGCTGGATCCGGTATGGGGCAGCCGCGCCGTGGAAGCCAATGAAGACACCTTCCATTTCACAAACTGTTCACCCCAGCACAAGAACCTGAACCAGAAGACCTGGCAAGAACTGGAAGATTACATCTTGAGGAACACCGATGTGCACAACCTGCGAGTGACTGTGTTTACCGGGCCGGTGTTCCGCGCCGACGATATGCTCTATCGCGGCAAGTTCCAGATCCCGGCTGAGTTCTGGAAGGTGGTGGTGATGGTCAAGCAGGACGGCAGCCTCTCGGCGACGGCTTACCTGCAAACCCAAAAGAACCTGATCGAGGACCTGGAGTTTGCCTTTGGTCAATATAAGACCTATCAAGTGCCGGTGTCGCGCGTCGAAGCGCTAACCGGGCTGGACTTCGGCAAGCTGCGCCAGCATGACCCGCTGGCGCACATCGAAGCCGCCCTGGGGCGCGTCATCCACATGCCGCAGGATATTCGCCTGTAATCAACAATTGCATAGACCGGGTTGCACTCTCGCTTCAGAGCGAGTCTGCAACCCGGGATTTCGGATCAAAACCGGAATTCAGAAATGCTTTAGCCAGCCGCGCCCATACATCGCTCAAAAAGGAGAGGGCAGCATGGAAGAAAAAGCCGGAGCACAGATTAGCAAGCAGGCATTCATCCAATCGGTTGTGATCCTGTTCGTCTTGATGATGGTTGCGGGCATCTTGACCCGCGTTCTCCCGGCGGGTAAATTCATTCGGGTCGAAGCCGAAGGGCGACAGATCATTGATCCTGCATCCTTCCAATACATTGAGCCGCCGGATTATCCGCTGTGGCGCTGGTTTATTGCACCCATCGAAGTGTTGGGCGGGCCAAATGGCCTGACGATTATCGTCATTATCCTTTTTATCTTGATGGTCGGGGTGTCCTTTGCAGTCATGGATCGCAGCGGGCTGCTCCTGGCGACCATCGCTCGCCTGGTGGATCGGTTTGGGGACCGAAAATACCTGCTACTGCTGGCGATCTCGCTCTTCTTTATGGCGATTGGCGCTTTCTTTGGCATCTTCGAGGAGGTCGTCCCGCTGGTGCCAATCATGCTGGCTTTGTCATATGTGTTGGGTTGGGACTCACTGGTTGGGTTGGGGATGAGCATCCTGGCGGTGAACATGGGCTTTTCAGCGGCGATCACCAACCCCTTCACCATCGGCGTAGCTCAGAAGCTGGCTAACTTGCCCCTGTTCTCTGGGGCATGGCTACGGGTGCTGATCTTCCTGGCGATTTACGCCGTTTTTGCCGTTTTTCTAACCCGTTACGCCCGCAGGATCGAAAGAAGGCCGCAAGATTCGCCTGTTTTTGCCGAGGATCAGGCAGGCCGCGCCCGCTATGCACACCTCCAGCTTGAGTCAGGTGGGATCAAAGGGGCGCAGCTGGCCAGGGCCTCGGCTTGGCTGTTCGGGTTTCTTGTTCTAGTGCTGGTTGTTTTGGTGGCAGCGCCGTTCATCCCCGCCATCAGCGACTATTCGATGCCCATTGTCGGCTTGCTGTTCTTTATCGGTGGAGTGGGAGCAGGCTTCCTTTCCGGCGCGCCGCGGCCGGACATCTGGAAGGCGATGCGCGATGGTCTGACTGGCATTGCGCCAGCCATTCCGCTGATCTTGATGGCTGCCAGTGTAGGCTATATCGTTAATCGAGGCGGTATCTTAGATACGATCCTTTACCAGGCGTCGCAGCCTTTTGCCCGGTTTGGGCCGTATCCAGCTGCGCTCCTGATCTACGCCCTGGCGTTGCTGATCGAGTTCTTTGTCGCTTCCGGTTCGGCCAAAGCATTTCTCTTGATGCCGATCCTGCTGCCTCTGGCCGACCTGACAGGGATCACTCGCCAGACGGTGGTAACTGCTTACTGCTTTGGCGACGGGTTCTCCAATCTGACTTACCCCACCAATCCGGTTCTGCTCATCTGCCTGGGGCTTAGTGTGGTCAGTTATCCGAAGTGGCTGCGCTGGTCGCTGAAGCTGTGGGGCTGGGTGATCCTGGTCACGATGATCTTTTTAGGCATCGCGGTTGCGATCCAATTCGGCCCGTTCTAATCGATCCGTCCTTCCATGGCTCGGAAACCGTTTAGAACGGCAGCATCCTGGCAGATCAGACGGTAACTGGATACAATATATTAAAAACGAGTAGGAGCCTGACGTGAACGAACACAATCCCGACCTGGCGCGTATCCTGATCTCTGCAGAGGACATCCAGCGGCGAGTCAAGGAACTGGCCGATCAGATCTCGCGTGACTTCAGCGCAGTGGAGCGGCTGTATATTGTGGGCATCTTGAAAGGTGCGTTCATCTTCCTCGCCGACTTGACCCGCCAGTTGAGCATTCCCCATGTGGTCGATTTCATGGCGCTTTCCAGTTACGGCAAGACCACCGAGTCGGGCGCAGTGCGCATCTTGATGGATTTGCGCGAGCCGATCGAAGGCCAGCACGTACTGATCGTCGAAGATATCGTCGATACCGGGCATACCTTGACCTATCTCTATCATGTTTTGCAGGGGCGCAACCCGGCCTCGCTGCACACCTGCGCCCTGGTGCGCAAGCTGCGCGATCAGGTCAATGTGCCGGTCGATTACATCGGTTTTGATATCCCTGACGTTTGGGTGGTCGGTTATGGCTTGGACTATGCCGACCGCTACCGCACGCTGCCGTTCGTTGCCGAGCTGGATCCCAAAGTGTACGCAAAGCGTCGCTGAAATCGTGTAAAATAAGATCTGATGCAAAACAAAGACGCCCCGCGCTCCTTGCCGCGCAATCCGATCACCCATTTACGCCACCGCCGGGAGGTGTTCTGGCAGATCACTTTCCCATTTGTGGTCGTGACTCTGATTTTATTGGTCCTGGCTTTCCTGGCCACCGGGCTCTCGCCTGAGCGCGCCAGCCGTTGGGCCGATATCTCGCTCATCTGGTTGATCGTCCCGGCGATGTTCTTCTCTCTATTGACGATGGCTTTTCTTGGAGCAGCGGTTTATCTGATCACGCAGTTGATGCGCGTCCTTCCGTTCTATTTTTACAGAGCTCACAACTGGTTCTTGTTGGTCAATCTGCGGGTCGGACGCATCGGAGACAAATTGACAGAGCCTTTCTTGCGCCTGAGCGCCTGGAAAGCCGGGGCGAGCGCCCTGATGCGTCAGGCGCAGCGCAAATAACTGGATTACCTGCTGGGAGAGACTTTCATGAGTGAAATAATGCAAGAAAAAGAGACCTCCACCGGCTTGACCTTGAACTGGCAAACCAAAGCGATGATCGTCGGCGGCGTGGTCGGCGCGGCGGTGGGCGTGACGGCTGCTTATTTGCTCGTCCAGCGCTCGAAAGATGGTCAGACGGCAAAAATGTCGGTGGGCGAGGGGGTCAAGATCGGCGTTCTGGTGTTCAGCTTGCTGCGCAGCATCGCCAATTTGTAGCCGGGTAGATTGCTCCGATGGAACCACTCGCTCGATTTCATTGCATACCGTGTCGCGGCGGAGAGCCGCCGTTGACCCAGGATGAGATTGCACAACTGAAACCCGGAACGCCAGACTGGGAGGTTGTGGAGAGGGAAAACATCCTGCGTCTGGAACGCGTCTTCAAGTTCAAGGACTTTGTACAGGCGCTGGAATTTACCACTCGGGTGGGCAAGATCGCAGAAGAGGAAGGGCATCATCCGGCGCTGCTCACCGAATGGGGCAAGGTGACCGTCACCTGGTGGACCCATAAGATTAAGGGGTTGCACCGCAACGACTTCATCATGGCGGCCAAGACCGACGAGGTATATCGAAACTTTGCTTGACGCGCTTACGGCGTGACACAATCGGGGCCCAATCGAAACCATCGGTCGGGCCTTTTGATTCTGCTTGACAGCCGGATGATTTTCACATACAATATGAACGAACGTTCGTTCGTATTGGAGGCGGAAGAATGTCCGACGAATTGCCGAGTCGAGCGGAGCGAACGCGCGCCGAGATCGTCCAAGCGGCTCATGACCTGTTCATCCAACAGGGCTATCACGGTACTTCGATGCGCCAGATCGCCAGGCGCGCAGGCATCGCTCTGGGGAGCCTGTACAACCACTTCGAGAGCAAGGAGCAGGTGTTTCGAGCAGTCTTCATCGAATATCACCCCTACCGCGAAGTTCTGCCGTTGATCGAGGACGTACAGGGGGATGATCTGGAGCAATTCCTGCGCAGTGCGGTCCATCGTATGATCGGGGTCATGCAAAAGCGGCCTGATTTTATGAATCTGATGTTCATCGAGATCGTGGAATTCAAAAGCGCCCATATTCAGGAACTGTTCAACTTAATCATGCCGCAAGCGTTGCAACTGATCCAAACGGTCCTTAGCTCACATCAGGCGCAATTGCGTCCGATCCCGCCTTTCATGCTGATGCGGATATTCATCGGTTTGTTTTTCGCCTACTATCTGACCGAAATCGTTATCGCCGCGCATGCCCCGGCTGAATTTCGTCTGGGGGCCGAAGATTATTTTGTCGATCTGTTTTTGCATGGCATCCTGGCGCAGCCTGCGCCAGGCCGCTCGGAGGCGCAATGATCAATTCACGCCTGACCTCCCTGATCCGCAAGGAGTTCATCCAAATCCTGCGCGATCCGCGCACCCTGGTGTTGGTGTTGATCATTCCCGTGATGCAATTGTTCCTCTTGGGATACGCAGCGACCAACGATGTGCGCAATGTACCGCTGGCCGTTTACGATCAAGACCGCGGGCCCGGAGCGCGCGAACTGTTGAACGCTTACCGGGCGGCGGATTATTTCCAGATCGCCTATGAGGTGGACTCGGAAGAAGCGCTTGGAGATCTGATCGATGCGGGAGATGCGCGCCTGGGATTGATCATCCCGCCAGATTACACCCAGAAGATAAAGACAAACGGTTCGGCGGCGGTGATGTTCGTCCTGGACGGCAGCGACCCTACTGTGGCTTCTACCGCGCTCTCGGCTGCTCAAATGATCGGGCAACAACATGCCACGCAAATCCTTACCCGAAGGCTGGAGCGAAACGCCCAGGGGAGTGTTTTTACACAACCATTGGAAGTGCACACGCGCATCTGGTACAACCCGGATTTGGTCAGCGCCTACTTCATGATCCCAGGCGTGATTGCCATGATTCTGTTTTTCTTAACCACCATTCTGACCGCAACCGCAGTGGTTCGAGAGCGCGAACGTGGCACCATCGAGCAATTGATCGTCACGCCGATTCGCCCCTGGGAGCTGGTGGTGGGGAAAATTTTGCCATACGTGATCCTGGCCTTCTTGAACATGCTAGAGGTTTTGGCGATTGGGCACTGGTGGTTTGGCGTGCCGGTGCGCGGGAATCTGCTGTTGATTCTGGGGCTTTCGGGGCTGTTCTTGCTCACCAGCCTGGGCATCGGCCTGCTGGCTTCGACCATCGCCAACACGCAACAGGAAGCGATGCTGGTGGTGTGGATGACCCTGCTGCCGGCCCTTTTCCTCTCTGGTTTCTTCTTCCCCCTGGAAGCCATGCCCAAGGTCTTGCAATGGGCGTCTTATTTCTTCCCGCTGCGCTACTATCTGGTGATTATCCGTTCCTTGCTACTCAAAGATGTCGGCATCGCGGCGCTCAGGAACGAGATCATCGCTCTGGTAATTTTTGGTCTGGGATTGATGACCCTGGCATCGCTTCGCTTCCGCAAGCGTCTGGATTAATCATGGACATGGATATGGAGGTGCGTCATGCATCATCGTAAGCGAATCATCATTCCAATTGTGTTACTGGTCGCTCTGGGTTTGCTGGCGCTGTGGGCCTTGACCAACGGCGGCCGGGCGGCAAATCGCGACCTGGACGCCTCGGGCACGGTCGAGGCTGTCGAAGTGGTCGTTGCTCCCGAATTATCCGGCCGGGTGGTCGAGGTCGCCGTGAAGCAGGGCGACAGAGTCGCCGCCGGGGATCTGATATTGCGCCTGGATGGCAGTCTGCTTCAGGCGCAGCGCGAGCGCGCCCTGGCGGCTCTGGAAGCAGCCAGGAAGAACCTGGTGGTCTCGCAGGCAGGGTTGGATCTGGCCCAAGCGGCTTTGCGCACTGCCGAGGCCAGCCTGGATGCCGCTCAGGCCAGCGCGAATGCCGAGTTGGTCGTGGCGCAACGCGCTCTGGATGAGTTGTATCAAAATAACGACCTGGCTCTGGCAGAAGCGAATCGGGCAATCGCCGCGGCCCAACGCGCCTTGCGCGATGCCCAGTACCTTTGGGATAACTACACCCTGCCATCGAATCAACAAAACCTGACGGCAAGCGAAGCCATCTCGATGACGCTGCAGAAGCTCGAAATCGCCCGCGCCAGGTTCGAACCGTATAAGTACGAGGACAGCGGGAATGCCACCCGCAAGGAGCTTAAAGAGGACCTCGATGAGGCCCAAAGCAATTACGACACTGCAGTGCGTCGCATGGAACTGGAGATGGGCCTACAACAGGCAAAAGCGCGTTTGGACAAAGCCCAACGCGATGCGCAAAAGCTGGCAGATGGGCCAAACCCGGATGACGTCGCTGCATTGCAGGCGCGCATCCAGGCCATTCAGGCCGGGCCCAGGCAGGCAGAGGCTAATGTCGAACAGGCCAGGGTCGCTGTGAAGCAGGCGGAAGACAGAGTCGAGCAGGCGCAAACTGCTGTAGAACAGGCCCAGGCGGAACTGGATTGGATCGATGTGCAAATCGAAAAACTGGCGGTGTATGCCCCCAGTTCAGGGGTGGTGATCGCCCGCAACGTCGAGCCGGGCGAAGTGGTACAGGCGGGAGCGCCGCTGCTGGTCATCGGCGAACTGGATCGGCTCAAGATCACCGTTTATATTCCCGAAGACCGCTATGGGCGGATCAAGCTGGGCCAGCAAGCGCAGGTCATGGTGGATTCGTTCCCCGGTGAGACCTTCAAAGCCACGGTCACCCATATCGCCGACCGGGCGGAATTCACCCCGCGCAACGTTCAGACGGTGGAGGGGCGTAAGACCACGGTCTTCGCAATCGAGCTTTCTATAGAAGACACGAGCGGAAGGCTGAAGCCGGGCATGCCCGCCGATGTGAGTTTCGAATAGCGATGACCACTCTGATCGAAGCTCGTCACCTGTATCGCGCCTTTGGGCAGGCCATCGCGGTTGAAGATGTCAGTCTGAGTGTGGGGGTGGGGGAAATCTACGGCCTGGTCGGCCCGGATGGAGCCGGTAAGACTACCACCTTACGGTTGCTCTGCGGGGCCTATCGGCCTAGCTCCATCGCTGGAGCGCCCCCGCCGTCGATCATCATCAACGGCTATGACCTGTTGAGCCAGACAGAACAGGCGCGCGAACAGATTGGCTACCTGCCACAGCGCTTTTCCCTCTATGAGGATCTGACGGTCATGGAGAATCTGCGCTTTTTTGCGGAGATGCGCGGGCTTTCCGATGCTGACTGGCGACCACGCTCAATGGAGATCCTGGCGTTTGTCGGTCTGGACGAATTTGCCGATCGCCGCGCTGGCCACCTTTCCGGCGGCATGAAGCAGAAGCTGGGACTGGCGGCAGCGCTGGTTCACCGCCCCCGTGTCCTATTGCTCGACGAGCCGACCACCGGCGTGGATCCGGTGACCCGACAGGATTTCTGGCAATTGATCATCCACCTGGTTGGGGAGGACGGCAGCAAGGGCACGGCTGTGCTGATTACCACACCCTATATGGACGAGGCAGCCCGTTGCAGTCGAGTTGGGTTCATGATCTCGGGCAGAATCGTTCAAGAAGACACCCCAGCGGCTTTTCGGGAACGCTTGCAAGGACGGGTTCTGGAGCTGGTCGGGCAGCCCCTGGCTTTGCTGCGCAAGCTGGCGGAAAGCGAAGATGGGGTGAGCGGCGTGCAGATGTTCGGCGACCGCTTGCACCTGCGCGTGCAAGAAGGTCAGGTCGAAACGGTGATGGAGCGGCTCTCGCAGCGCATTGTGGAGCAGGAAGGCCAGGTCAGCCGCCTGCGGTTGATTGCCCCACAGTTGGAGGATGTCTTTATGGAGATGTTGGGAGGGTAATCATGAGCCAGCCCGACACCGTGATCGAGGCGCAAGGACTGACGCGCTACTTCGGCGATTTCCTGGCCGTGGACCATGTCAGCTTTCGTGTGCAGGCTGGCGAAGTCGTGGGCTATCTTGGGCCAAATGGCTCGGGCAAGACCACCACGATCCGCATGTTGTTGGGGCTGTTGCGTCCGAGCGAAGGGAGCGCGCAGGTGCTGGGATATGACGTCAGCCGTCAGTCGGAGTTACTGCGGCAGAAGGTGGGCTATATGTCCCAGAAATTTGCCCTGTATCATGACCTGACCGTGATGGAGAATCTGGCCTTTTACGCCGGCGTTTATGGGATTCGCGACCGCGCCCGCCTGGAGGAAGTGCTCGATTTGGTCGATCTGCGCGCCGCGGCGAACCAACTGGTGAGCGAACTATCCACCGGTTGGCGGCAGCGCCTGGCGTTGGGCACCGCCATCGTTCATCAGCCGCGGCTGCTGTTTCTGGATGAGCCGACCAGCGGCGTCGATCCACGGGCGCGGCGCGCGTTTTGGGACCTGATCTACAGCCTGGTGGAGAGCGGGGTGACCGCGCTGGTGACCACGCATTACATGGACGAAGCAGAATACTGTGGGCGAGTGGGGATCATGCGCAATGGTCGATTGCTGGCGCTGGACACGCCATCGAGCCTGAAAGCGCACGCCTTGCCCGGATTGGCCTGGGATGTGATTCTGGAGACCGTCGAGGAGGAGCCTTCGCTTTCGGACGGGGAGTCCCGGCTTTTGCAGGTGCTGAAAGCCTTGCAGCATTGTCCCTGCGTGTTGCGGGCTGGTTTGATCAGCGATCACTTACGCGCCATCACGCCATTCGAGATCGATAGCGAAGAGAAATTTCAAAGCCGCTTGCAAGAAGCGGGCATCCACGGGGTGCGCGTGGAGCAGGTGGAGCCGACTCTAGAAGATGTCTTTCTGGCTTTGGCGATTTGAGTATAATGGGAGGGATGACACCTCCCGCCCCTCGCTTCTTGTTCGCCGGCCGGCTTAGCCGTGATTATATTATTTTCCCGAACCAGGAGCCTTTGATCGATATACCGGGCGGGAATGCGCTCTACGCCGCAGTAGGTCTGGCAGTTTGGGAGCCAGACCCGCCTCCGGCGATCATTGCCAGGGTGGGGGAGGATTATCCACAAGAATGGCTGGACGATTTCCGTGAGCATGGGTTGGATGTGCGCGGCGTGCGCATCTTGCCGGAGGCAATCGACCTGCGTTACTTTGTGGCATTTATCGATCGCAACACTCGCTCTCTGGATGACCCGGTTGCTCACTTCGCCAGCCTGGGCCGGCCGTTCCCAAAATCTTTGCTTGGCTATCGGCCCCCAACCGCAGTTGTGGATAGCCGCACGCGCCTGCAGCCGATCTCCCTGCGCCAAGGGGATATCCCGGCGGAATTGCTGGACGCCAATGCGGTGCATCTTTGTCCGTTGGATTACTTGACCCACAGCTTGCTGCCCGCAGTGCTACGCCAAAAAGAATTCACCCTGGTGACGCTCGATCCCTCGCCGGGCTATATGAACCCTACTTACTGGAACGATGTCCCGGCCCTGCTCACCGGACTGACCGCATTCCTGCCTGCAGAAGAGGAGATTCGCTCGCTCTTCCAGGGGCGCAGCAGCGATCTGTGGGAGATGGCGGAAGCGTTGGCGGCCTATGGATGTGAGTTCATCGTGATCAAGTGCGGGGAGCGTGGCCAGTTGCTGTATGATGCAACCTCGCGTCAGCGCTGGGAGGTGCCGCCCTACCCGGTGCAGGTGGTCAACCCCGTCGGCGCGGGGGATGCCTTTTGCGGCGGTTTTCTGGCCGGCTATCGTCGTACCTATGAGCCGCTCGAAGCAGTGCTCCACGGCAACATTTCCGCATCCCTGGTGGTGGAGGGGCGTTTGCCCCTGTATGCCCTGGATGCATTGCCAGGTCTGCCCGACGCCCGTCTGGAAGCGCTGCGACAGTATGTTCGCAAGGTATAGGGAGGGAGTATGGATGCTGCACTCATTGCTCGTGTGCTGGATCTGGCGGTTGCAATTCAACAGATCCCAGCGCCGCCGTTTGGCGAAGCGCAGCGCGCGGCTTTCCTGCGCGAGCGCTTCCTGGTCGAAGGCCTGCAGGATGTCTCCATCGATGACATTGGAAACGTTTATGGTCGTTTGCCGGGGCAAGGTCAGACGCGGCCGCTGGTGGTTTCGGCGCATCTGGATACAGTTTTTCCCTATGGCACCGATCTGCAGGTGCAACGCGAGGCGGATAAGGTCTTCGGCCCGGGCATCGGCGACAATTCGTTGGGGCTGGCAGGGCTGTTTGGCTTGTTGTGGGCGCTGCGACAGCAGAATGGTCAGGCCATGCTGCCCGGCGATCTATGGCTGGTGGGAAACGTGGGCGAAGAAGGCCTGGGCGACTTGCGGGGCATGCGCGCGGTGGTGGATCGTTTCGGCGATAGTGTGTGCGCTTATGTCATCCTGGAGGGCATGGCGCTGGGGCAGATTTACCATCGCGGCCTGGGTGTTCAGCGCTATCGCATCACTGCGAACACGGACGGCGGCCATTCCTGGGTGGATTATGGCAAACCGTCTGCGATTCACGAACTGTGCAACCTGACCACGCGCCTGACGGCGCTTCCGGTGCCTGCTCAGCCGCGCTCGTCGCTGAACGTGGGCGTCATTGCAGGCGGCACCAGCGTAAACACCATCGCTGCCGAGGCGCACCTGGAATTGGATTTGCGCTCCGAAAACAGCATGGCGCTGAGTCAACTGGTGCGTCAGGTGGAGGCCCTGGTCAGCGCAGCGAACCGCGCCGATGTAGTGGTGACCCTGGAGTTGATCGGCCGTCGCCCGGCGGGCAAGCTCGCCAGCTCTCATCCCCTGGTGCGGCTGGCGAAGCGCTGTCTTCAAGCGCAAGGGATACGCCCTAATCTGACGATCGGTTCTACCGACGCCAATGTGCCTCTCAGCCGCGGCTTGCCAGCGATCTGCATCGGGTTGTCCACCGGCTATGGCGCCCACACGGTTAACGAATATATCCACGTAAGCCCGCTGTTTCAGGGCCTGGCTCAGCTTCTTGCGCTCGTCGAGGGGATCTTCCAGGAGCTTTGCCAGGCAGGCGATTGACCCAAGCCGCGGGATGATACCTCTGCGCCTCCAGGCGCTGGTCTTGTTCGGCGCCGGCCTCCTGGCCAGCCTGTTCTTCTGCCTGGCTGTCTTTCCCCTTCTGGGCGAGACCACCTCGGGGATCGATCCGGATGGCTATGGGAACGCCGGTCAGGTTTTATACACCACCGGTCGGTTTCCGGCGGTCGATAAAGCCCCGCTTTACCCTGCATTCATTGCCTTCGTCGCCACGCTCACGAGCGGGCATCGCCTGTGGACGGTTCAGTTGGCCCAATGCCTGCTTTGGGGCTTGACGGTCGTCTTGCTGTACGCGGTGTTCCGCCGCACGATGACCGAGGACTCCCGCATGGCCTTTTTCGCCAGCCTGATTTGCGCCATCTATCCCATCGGACTTTGGTACACGCCGCGCCTGTGGACGGAGACCTTTCTGACCTTTGGAATTGCGCTCTACACTCTGGCACTGGTGGCTCTGTTGCAGGAGCCGGGCGCGCTCCGTGCAATCTTGTGCGGCCTGGCTGCCGGTTTCGTCGCTCTCAGCAAGGGGATCGGGTTGGTTTTCTTCCCGATCACCCTGGCGGCCTTGTGGATCGTTTGCCGCAGTGGGTTTTGGCGATGGGCGGTGTTGGTTAGCCTGGCGGCCTTGTTGTGGATCGCCCCGTGGACCTGGCGCAACTGGAAATTGACCGGGGCTGTGATCCCCATCCATCTCGACAGCGGCTACAATTTTTACCTGGGAAACGGTTTCGCCCGTCATTGGCGCCAGGCCCCGTTCTCTTATGTGGAATTGAAGGCGCTCAGCCTGCAGGATTTGCAGCGCGATCACCCAGAGCTGGCAGCTTCGACCGCCGCAGTTCAGTGCGACCGTGCGCTGCTGCGAGTCGCTCTGCTTGAGCTAATCGATGAACCTATGCTGATCCCGCGCAAGTTGCTGATCCAGAGCCTGACTTTCTGGTACCTGGCAGCCGATCTCCCCAAGAGCGTTCTGACGGGCGTTTTGGAGCTTCCCGTCCTGTTGCTGGCAGTGGCTGGCGCCTGGCGCGGCTGGCGGGCGCGATCCTGGGTGTTGAGCCTGCTGGTTCCGGTTTTGGGCGTGATGGGGGTTAGCGTGATGGTCTTTGCCTTCGCCCGCCTGTCGGCGACGATCCTGCCCTATTGTCTGGGTCTGGGCGTTTATGGTATCTGGCCATGGGCAGTCCGGCGATTAACGCATCTGACGCCAGAGTGAGGGGGGCACCCTGGCGTCAGACTTTTCACATTATACTATATTCTTTTCGGTTGGCAAGGGTTTTCGTGGCGACCTGAGGTAAAATGTACCCGCATTGGATCATGTTCGTGGAGAGCCGAGTTGAGAAAATACCTGTTTGATTACGCTTATCTTGTGCTGGTTGCCGGCTTAATCATCTCTGTGGATCAATTGACCAAATACATCATCCGCGCCAACCTGGAACTGGGAGAGGTCTTTCTGCCCGATTTGTGGATCACCCAGTTTGCGCGAATCGTTCACTGGCAGAATACCGGCGCGGCGTTTGGCATGTTTCAGAGCCTGGGAAATGTGTTCATGGTGCTATCTATGATCGTCAGCCTGGCGATCCTGTATTATTTCCCTCAGGTTCCGCGTCAGGATAAGCTGATCCGTTTATCAATGTCGATGTTGCTGGGCGGCGCAGTGGGCAACTTGATCGATCGCCTGCACCAGGGTTATGTGACGGACTTCATTTCGGTGGGCAAACTGCCGGTCTTCAATGTGGCGGATGCCAGCATTTCGTTGGGCGTGGTGGTGTTGTTCTTAGGGATGTGGTTCCAGGAGAAGAAAGCCTCTCAAAATCCCGCAGAGACCGACGAGGGCGCAGAAGAGGACAGGAGTATGGAGATATCTCTATCGCCTGGAGTTCCTCCCGAGGAAGCCCAAAGTGATTGAACGGAAAGCCGATCAAGCGACTTTCATTTTCGAAGATCAACAGGCGCAGCGCCTGGATAAATTTCTCGTGGAGCGCCTGCCAGAACTGTCTCGCTCGCGCATCCAGAGTCTGATCAAAGAGGGTTTTGTCCGCGTGGATGGCGCCATACCGCGCAAGGCCGGCCAGATGCTTGAGGGGCGGGCTCTGGTGCAAGTCCACCTGCCTGCGCCAGAGCCGGGTGATTTGGTCCCCGAAGCAATTCCACTAGAGATCGTTTATGAGGACGAAAACCTGATGGTCGTGAACAAACCGGCCGGCATGGTGGTTCATCCGGCCGTAGGCCATCGGGCTGGCACGCTGGTTCACGCTGCGCTGGCGCACGCGCCCGAGATGGAAGGGATTGGCGGTGAGCAACGCCCTGGTGTGGTTCACCGGCTGGACAAAAACACTTCGGGGCTGATCCTGCTGGCGAAAAACGACTCGACGCACCGCTGGCTGCAAGACCAGTTTCGGCTGCGCAAAATCCAAAAAGTGTATCTGGCATTGGTAGATGGTCACCCGCCCACCCCCAGTGGGCGGATTGAAGCGCCGATCGGCCGCAGTCTCAAAGAGCGCAAGAGGATGGCAGTGGTAACCCCGGAAAAGGGACGGCTGGCGGTGAGCGAATATCACACCCTGGAAAGCTTTGCGGCGCACACGCTGCTCGAAGTGCATCCGATCACGGGACGCACGCATCAGATCCGTCTGCACCTGGCTTTTCTGGGCTGTCCGGTCGTCGGAGACACGGTCTATGGCAGGCGTCATGCAACCCTCCCGCTGGAGCGCCATTTTCTGCATGCCCTGCGCATCACCGTTCGCCTGCCGGGAGCGAAACACCCCAGCACTTTTGAAGCGCCGCTGCCGCCGGAGTTGACGCAAATATTAAATCAGTTACGAAGCGCGAGATGACCGTCGCTTCAATCTAAAAATTCTGTGAGGCGCAAATGAAATTCATCGATCTGCGATCCGATACAGTCACCCAACCGACGCCCGAGATGCGCCAGGCGATGGCTCAGGCCGAAGTGGGCGATGATGTTTACGGGGAAGATCCAACGGTCAACCGGTTGCAAGAAATCGCTGCAGAAATGCTGGGCAAAGAAGCCGGCTTGTTCGTCGCCTCAGGGACGATGGGCAACCTCTCGGCCATCCTGGCGCATTGTAATCGCGGCGACGAAGTGATCCTGGGCAACAAGGCGCACACCTTCCTGTTCGAGGCAGGCGGGATCTCGGCTCTGGGTGGGGTGCACCCGTGCCAGCTCCCCAATCAGCCGGATGGGACGCTCTTACTGGAAGACATCGAGGCCGCCATCCGACCTGATGACCCCCACGAGCCGATCACGCGCCTGATCACCCTGGAAAACACGCACAACCGATGCGGCGGGGTGGCGCTGAGCGTCGGCTATACGCGTTCGGTCGGGCAACTGGCCCGCAGATATGGGCTGGCTGTGCATCTGGATGGCGCCCGTCTGTTCAACGCCGCCATATCTCAAGGTGTGACCGCGCGGGAGCTGGCTGAGCCGGTCGATTCGGTGACTATCTGCCTGAGCAAGGGGTTATGCGCTCCGGTAGGTTCGGTGTTGTGCGGCTCGAAGGAGTTTGTCCGCCGCGCCCATCGCATTCGCAAGCAACTGGGAGGTGGAATGCGCCAGGCGGGCATCCTGGCCGCGGCGGGCATTGTAGCGTTGGAAACGATGGTGGATCGATTGGCTGAAGATCACGCGCGCGCCCGACGTCTGGCCGAGTACCTCTCGCAGATTCCCGGCATCGTGCTCAACCCTGGCACGCCCCAAACCAACATGGTATTTCTTAGCCTTTCTGATGAGGTGCCGCTAACCGCCGAAGAAGTGGCTGCACGCCTGGATGCGCGTGGGGTCAAGGTAGGCGTGGTGGCGCCGCGTCAGTTTAGATTAGTCACCCACTATTGGATCGATGATCTGGCGGTCGAACGCGCTGCGGCTGAATTCAGCCAGGTTCTTCGCCCGGAAGTGTAGAATTTCAGCACATGTTATAATATTCACAGATTGGGCAAACATGAACGATTACTTTACATTGGCGCAAATTGACGAGACCGCCGCCGCGGTTCGCTCGAAGATCCGCGATCTACCCCGCGTGGGTTTGATCCTCGGCTCTGGGCTGGGCGGATTGGCCGACTCGGTGGAAAACCCGGTCGTCATTCCCTACGGTGAGCTGCCCCATTGGCCGGTATCCACGGTGGTTGGACACATGGGTCGGTTGGTGTTGGGGCAGTTGCAGGGTCAACATGTGATGGTGATGCAAGGCAGGGCGCACTACTATGAGGGCTACAGCATGGCCCAGGTGACTCTGCCGGTGCGCGTGATGCAGCGTCTGGGGGTCAAGGTTTTGATCGTCACCAATGCTGCTGGCGCAGTGAACCCGGCGTTCGAACCGGGCGATTTGATGCTGATCACCGATCATCTGAATCTGATCGGCATGGCGGGTTTAAGTCCGCTGCGTGGCCCCAATCTGGATGAATTCGGCCCGCGCTTCCCAGATATGAGCCAGGCTTATGATCGCGAGCTGGGTGAATTGGCGCGCCAGGTTGCCGCAGAGAGCGGCTTGTTGCTGCGTGAAGGCATCTATGCCTGTCTGGCCGGGCCATCGTTCGAAACCCCTGCGGACTTGCGGTTTTTGCGCGCCAGCGGCGTAGATGCCGTTGGCATGTCCACTGTGCCTGAGGTGACCGTTGCGCGTCATGGCGGCACGCGCGTCCTAGGGATTTCTGGGGTGAGCAACAAGGCCAACCTGGATGGCAATACGCTCACCACCCACGAGGAAGTCCTGGAGGCTGGCAACAAGATCGTACCGCAATTGATTACGCTGATTCGCGGCGTTTTGGCGCGGCTTTAAGAACGCTCACCGATCAACGCGGGCAGAGACTTTATCGGCTTTTTATCGGTCCAGCGACCCTCCGAGTAGCAGGATGGAAGAGGCAATCAGTTTCTTTCGCGCCTTCGAATTATGGATTTACCTGCTTCTCGGCTTGGGGGGGCTGTATTATCTGCGTAAATTTATTCTGGCCTGGCAAGAACTGCAGGGCGCATCCTTCGGGCTGGAGCGCGAAAGCGCCCAATCCAGGCTGAACCAGTCTGCCAGCGCTTTGGTGTTGCTCTTGACCATGGCGATTGTCGAGTTCGTATTGGTTTCCTTTGTCGCCCCGGCGATGCCAGGGGCAGCGTCTTTGCCAACCCCCACCTTGAATTTACTGGCTACGGCGACGATTACCCTGCCTGCGGCAGTCCCGCAGCCGGTTGGCACAGTCGTAGCCACCCCGCTCCTAATCCCAGAGCTACAATCTGGCAGTGGATGCATCCCAGGCCAAATCGAGATCACCATGCCCGCTGCCGGCGAGGAGGTGAGCGGCATTGTGCCGATCGTGGGCACGGCAGACCTTCCCAATTTTGGTTTCTACAAATTCGAAATCAAGCGGCCCTCCGAGACGATATGGCTGACAATTCAGGCTTACAATGCGCCTGTGCGGAACAGTAAGCTCGGCGAGTGGGATACCACGCGCCTCTCGCCGGGCGAATATCAGCTTGGCCTGGTGGTGGTCGATAATCAGGCGCAGGCCTCCGAGCCCTGCGTGATCCAGGTGCGCGTCTCGCGCCCAATTGAGACACCCCCTGGCCCGTAAAAGGTCGTGTGAAGCATGCCCGAAATTGAGATTCGCCCGGCGATGGCCTCCGATATACCCAGTTTGGTCGCTCTGGATCCTCATTACACCACCGACCATGTCTGGCAGATGGATTTCAACCACAATTGGGAAGCTGGAGAGGTGTCTGTGAGCTTCCGCCAGGTTCGCCTGCCGCGCTCAGTGCGCGTGGAATACCCCCGACCGCTGCACCTGCTGGAAACCGAGTGGGGGAAACATTCCGGAGTCCTGGTTGCAGTGCTTGCAGGGCAGCCGGTGGGATATGTCAGCCTGATGTTGGACCGGGCGCCATATACGACCTGGGTTACCGATCTAATCGTGGACCGGCCTTTGCGCAATCAGGGGATTGGCACGGGGCTGGCGCTCGCGGCGACCGAATGGGCCGCTTCGATGAATTGTCGCAATTTGGTGCTGGAGATGCAACCCAAGAATTACCCGGCTATCCAGTTTGCCTATCGGTTAGGTTTTGAGTTTTGCGGTTACAATGACCTGTATTACACCAATCACGAAATTGGTATCTTCTTTTGCAAATCCTGGTAAGCTGGCGATGATTGGTAGATATGTCTGACATGCTTGTCAATGCTCTGCGTTCGCTGAATAGCCTGCTGACGGCCGGGATTGCAATTACGGCCTTTTCGCTGCTGCTTTATGCCCTGTCGTTCAACCTGCGCGATCGGGTGACGCGTTCGCTGGCGATCATCCTCTCCTGTGTTGTGGTGGTGTTCGTGGGGGAGGCGCTCAGCAGCGTCGCCCGGCTGCCCGAAGGGTTGGAGTTCTTCTTGCGTTTGCAGTGGATTGGCATCGTTTTCCTGCCGCCAGCCTACATGCAGTTTTCGGATGCGCTGTTGGCGACGACCGGAAGGCCCTCACGCGGTCGGCGGCGCTTATCGGTGCGCCTGGGCTATCTGGTTTCGCTGGTTTTTTTGGTTTTGCTCCCCAGCAATCTCCTGGTTGGGCCGCTGATCCTGGATGCCAGTCCTGCACCGCATCTGCAGCGCACCCTGTTGACCTGGATTTTTGCTGCTTACTACGTCGTAGCGATGGTGATTGCCTGGAACAACTTCTTGCGCGCCTACCGCAGGACGGTGACCAGCACCAGCCGTCGGCGCATGACTTACTTGCTGGTCGGCGCGCTGGCCCCGGCTCTGGGCTCTTATCCTTATCTGCTCTTCGGCTCCAATATCGCGGCGCTTTCCCCGCTCCTGTTTTGGCTGGCGGTCACGTTGAGTAATATGCTCACCTCGGTTTTCCTGATCGTCATGGCCTATTCTGTGGCCTTTTTCGGCGTTCCATGGCCTGATCGCGTGGTAAAGCGTCGGTTGTTCAAATGGCTGATGCGCGGCCCGGTCACCGCCTCCACTGTGCTGGCAATCACCACTTATACCCGCCGGGGAGGCGCAGCGATTGGCCTGGATCTGACCTGGATCATGCCTGCGATCATGGCTGGCTCAATCTTGATCCTGGAACACCTGATCACACTAGTCTCGCCGTTTTTGGAGCGGCGCCTGTTTTATGGCTCGGATCGCGCAGATTTGGATCTGATCCAGACACTGGATGAGCGCCTGCTGACGGAGGGCGATTTGCGCCAATTCCTGGAGGCGATTCTGGCCGCCATGTGCGACCGTCTGCAAACTTCGAAGGCCTTCGCGGCGGTTTTTGACGCACAAGGAGTAGAAATCTACATTACGATAGGAGGTGATCAACCGCTGGCAGAAGAGCTGCCCGGGCGTCTGCTACAGGCAGTTGCGCAAAACGGCACAGGCAGCAGCCTGTTTGCCTGGGGGGATTTCTGGTTGCTGCCCATCTTTGCCAACCGCGAGAACGGGCGCAGCCAATTGCTCGGTTTGTTGGGGGTTTTACGCCAGCCCGATGTAGAGCTGGACGCCGAGCAGCGCGAGGCGCTGGATATCTTGCACCAGCGGGCGGAATTGGCGATCAACGATCGCTACCGCCAGCAACAGGCTTTCAGTTCATTGGAGGAGCTTACTCCGCAAATGGATCTGATCCAGCGACTGCGCGCCGCCTCCAGCTACGATGGCGCCCAGATCTTGAGCACGCCCGATCCAGCTCTACAAAAAGCACGCCTTTCCCCTTGGGTCAAAGATGCCCTGTCCCATTATTGGGGTGGTCCCAAGCTCACTCAGAATCCGTTGCTGAACCTGCAAATTGTCCAGCAGACCGCCCAACAGCATGAGGACAGTCCGACCAATGCGCTGCGCGCCATCTTGCGCCAGGCGATCGAGAACGTCCGCCCCGAGGGAGAACGGCGCTTCACTGCGGAATGGATTTTATATAATATCCTGGAAATGAAGTTTATGGAGGGCCGCAAGGTTCGCGAGATTGCCATGCGCCTGGCGCTTTCGGAGGCCGATCTATACCGCAAGCAGCGGGTGGCTATCGAGGCCGTGGCAAACGCGATCCTGGAAATGGAGCAACAGGCCAGACTGGGAGCTGGCGTTGCTGCAGAGAAAGAGAATACGTCACACGCCAATGCATCATCAAAAAAAGAGTGACCTGGGGAGGTACACTTTAATGGTGACCAAACGCCGTATCATTGAAGAATCGATCGGGCCGCCGCCAATTGATGAATCCTGGTGGGAGTCCGTACTGGCCGAGGACGAAGCCCAATCGAGCGTTCGACCGGCCAAAAATACCCGGCATGCTGCGCCGCCTGAGCCTGGTGAAACCAATCACACTATGTTCGACTCCTTCGTGCAGGATTGGAAAAAAGCCACTGAACTCTATGACCAGGACCAGGTGGTCGAGCTTGTCGTTTCGGGTTGCAACCGTGGGGGGTTGCTTGTACATGGCGAAGGGCTACAGGGTTTTGTGCCCATCTCCCATCTGATCGAGACGCCTTGCTCGGATGTTGACCTTGAGAAATGGTTGCAGCGCTACATCAACCAGTCGCTGATGCTGAAGGTCATCGAATGCGACCAGGAGCGCGGACGGGTGGTCTTTTCGGAGCGCGCCGCCCAGTCGCTGCCGGGCAGCCGCAAACGCTTGCTGAAAAACCTGGAGCCCGGCCACTGTGTGACAGGTGTGGTGACCAATGTCACCGACTTCGGCGTCTTCGTCGATTTGGGGGGCGTCGAAGGTTTGATCCACGTCTCCGAGATCTCCTGGGGGCGCGTTCACCACCCTAATGACGTGCTCAAACTGGGGCAAAAAGTCGAAGTCTATGTCATTCAGGTGGATCAGGAGCGCGCTCGGGTAGCGCTGAGCCTGAAGCGGATGCATCCCAACCCCTGGGAAACCGCCGAGCAGCGCTATTTTCCGGGCCAGATCGCCGAGGCGACCGTAACCAGCATCGTCCCATTTGGCGCCTTCGCCAGGCTCGAGGAAGGCCTGGATGGACTGATCCACATTTCAGAGTTCGACTCCACGGATGGGCCGGGCGCGCTGCAAGAGGGACAAAGGGTGCGCGTGCGCATCCTGCATGTGGATGCCTCCCGACAGCGGTTGGGCCTCAGCTTGAAGCTGAACAGCGATTAATCATCTTTACGCGTTATGAAAGGGGCGAATTCGGCGCCGAATTCGCCCCACAAGCGGCCTTGTTCAAGAGCGGAAGGTAGGGGTGAAAGACCTGTTGAAAATTGCCTTTGGGCTGGTCTGCGGCTTACTGGCTGCCGGGCTGATCTGGCTCGTCGCTCGTCAGCCCAGCGGAGAGCCAGTGACTTTGCTGGCGCCACCTTCACCTGCGCCGTTGATCGTGCATGTCAGTGGCGCAGTGACTCAACCCGGAGTGTACACGCTTCCGGCCGGCAGCCGTGTTCAGGATGCAATCCAGGCCGCCGGCGGATTTTTGGAGGACGCAGATCCGGCATCGCTCAACCTGGCGGCAATGCTAGAGGATGGCGCCCAGGTCATCGCGCTGTCTCAATTGCCTGCCACGCAACCGACTCTTCAACCGACAGCGGCAACTCGCAGCGAGAGCATTGCCCTTCCCACCCGAATCCAGAGCCCTACCCCAAAAGGGCAGAAAATCAACATCAACACTGCCACGCAAGAGGAATTGGAAAGCCTGCCGATGATCGGGCCGGCGCTGGCGAAACAGATCATCGCCTATCGCACGGCCCACGGCCCGTTCAAGAAGATCGAGGACATCGTCGATGTGCCCGGCATCGGGCCGAAGACCTTTGAAGTGATCAAAGACCTGATCACGGTTTAGCCGCTGGCTCGATGCAACCTTTCGGGCTGTGTTGCGTAGATGATGATATAACCTGATCCTTGAGGAGTAAAACCATGACCACAGAACCCAAGCGACTGTATCGCTCGCGTAGCGATCGCATGATCGCCGGCGTGTGCGCCGGCGTGGGCAAGTACCTGGACATCGATTCGACCGTGATCCGCTTGCTGTTTGCCCTGTTGGCGATCTTCACCGGCTTTGTACCGGGGCTGATCCTGTACCTGGTGATGATGTTCATCATCCCCGACGAGCCGCTGTCTTCGCCTCCTGCACCGCAGGAGCCTCCTGCGCCTGAGGCCTGATCCCATGCCAGGCTTCCAGGGATAAGGAGCGCGCCGCTCTGACGTGTCGGCTCACTGAGAGGCGACACGTTTTTGTTGTGTAAATCCCGAGACATTGCTCGATAGACGGCAAGCGTCATGTCGCGCTCTCTAGATGAGCAAACCCTCATTTATGGAGAGGGCGCTTTTGCGCCTGGTCTGATATAATCAAACCAGACGAATTCCAGATTAGCGTTTGTTAGCCGCCATTCTGCGAGGAACGGCGGCTTTTTCTTTGCTGATCCTGGAAAATCTTTCAACGACCGTCGTAACGTCTGAGAGAAAACAGATGGTCGTACAAGTGTAAAGGAATTGAAGATGGAAACGAAGTTGTATGTTGGGAACCTGTCGTATGATACCACCGAGGATAGCGTGCGTACGTTGTTCGCCAAGGCTGGGACGGTCGTCTCGGTCGATATCATCAAAGATCGTGATACGGGGCGCACGAAGGGGTTCGCCTTCGTGACGATGAACAGCGATGAAGAAGCGCAGAACGCGATCAAGATCCTGAATGAAAAAATGCTGGATAACCGAGCAATCAAAGTGAACCTTGCAAGGCCGCGCGAAGAGCAGCCACAGCGCATCACTTATACCCGGCGACGCTAAACCAATCGTGTAGAACCTCCAGGGTCAGCGCTCCTGCTGCGCTGCTCTGGAGGTTTTCACAAATCCAATGGAGTGATCCGATGTCTGACAAAACAGGCACTACAAAAAAGACCAACAAGGCGAATCAGAAGCGATTGTCCAAAGGTCAGCGTAAGCACGTCCGGCGGATGAAGCAAGAGGCTCGCAAGTTATCTTAGCCTACTGACCAGTCATCACTCAAAATCCGCCGATTTACCGGCGGATTTTATCTTTTCTGACCCTGGCTGCTACCGGTTAATGGGTAAACGGTCTATGGATGCCAGGCTGGGCATTGCATCCATAGACCGTTTGCAAAGAACTAATCGTCGCTAAAGAGCGGAAGCCGCTGATGAGCGCTTGCGAAAGGCCTTGATCCAGCGCATGGCGTATTCATCGTGGCCCATCAGCAGGTCACAGGCCAACAGGGTGGTCTGGATTTCAGGCACGGTGGGGTCGGTGATCGCCACAGTCAGCCCACGAGCGATGGCCAGCGCCAGGTAGGCCACGTTGATGATCTTGCGATCTGGCAGGCCGAAAGAGACGTTGCTGGCGCCCAGGTTGAGATTCACGCCCAGTTCATTGCGCACCAAGGCCAGCGAATCCAGGGTGATTCGTCCGGCATTGTGATCAGCGCCAACGGTCAGCGCCAGGCAGTCGATGATGATGTCTTCTGGTGGGATGCCGTAATCGCCAGCTCGCTGCACCAGCTTGCGGGCAACCGCCAGGCGCGCTTCGGGGGTGGGAGGGATGCCGTTCTCATCGGTGATCACCCCGATCACTGCAGCGCCAAACTGCTTTGCCAGCGGGAAGACGCGCTGCATCATGCTTTCCTCGGCGGTCGTCGAGTTGATCAGCGCCTTCCCTGGGTAAACCTCCAGCGCGGCTCTGAGCGCTTCAGGGCTGGCGGTGTCCAGGCACAGCGGCGCCTGGGCAAATTCGATCAGCGCCTGCACTGCGCCGCGCAGCAAAGCCGGTTCGTCTGCCCCTGGAACGCCCGCATTGACATCCAGCACGTGGGCGCCGGCCTCCAGTTGCTTGCGGGCGTCCTCCAGAACGACGCTGAAATCGCCCTGGGCCATCGTTTCGGCCAGCTTTTTGCGCCGCGTGGGGTTGATGCGCTCACCAATGATGGTGAATGGCCGTTCCGGGCTGATGATGACTTGTTTGTCTTTGAAGGATAGCCTGGTTTCCATGAATAGATTCACCTCGAACTCAGTTCAGTAGCTACCTCAGCGCATACGCTGCGCCGGGGCCGCCACTATTTCCGGGCAATCTTACCACAGGAGGCCTCGATCGAATACTGACTATTTTTCGCTGCCGACAAGGAAACATGGGCGCTGCGGTGTTAGAATATATGGGTTCTCCACCTCTTGCCTGCATTCTGCAGCGCCAGAGCGCATTCCCACCTCATCCAATTGGGCATCCGAGACAAATCACGCCCGTACAGCCATTGGAAAACAGGAGGACATTCGGAGAAAAAGCCACTTCGAGGTGACAGATGGACTTCGCCGAACGTGTGATCAAATTAGTGCCGGAAGGCGCATATTTCATGCTGGCCAAGGCCCAGGCGCTGGAGGCCGCCGGACGTCAGGTGATTCACCTGGAGATTGGACAACCGGATGTGCCCACCTTCGAAAACATCGCGCAGGCCGGGATCGATGCAATCCAGGAGGGCTATACGCGCTACACGCCTTCCGCGGGCATGCCGCGATTGCGCAAAGCGATTGCCGAAGACGCTTCCAGGCGGCGCGGCATTCCGATCGATGCGGAACAAGTAGTGGTTGGACCAGGCGCCAAGCCAGCCCTGTTCTTCCCCACCCTGGCGTTGGTCCGTCCTGGCGACGAAGTCATCTATCCCGATCCGGGCTTTCCTACCTATGCAGCGATGATCGAGGTCGCGGGGGGCACGCCGGTGCCGGTGCCGTTGCGCGAAGATCGAGACTTTTCGTTCGACCTGGATGAATTCGACCGCCTGGTGAGCGACCGCACCCGCATGGTGGTGCTGAACTCGCCCAGCAACCCCACCGGCGGCGTGATGTCGCTCTCGGCGTTGGAACATATCGCCGAAGTAGCCTGCAAGCGGGATTTTTGGGTGCTTTCCGATGAAATTTACGCCCGCCTGGTATATGAGCAGGCCGCGCCGAGCATCGTTTCGCTCCCCGGCATGGCCGAGCGCACGATCATCTGTGATGGCTTCTCCAAGACCTATGCCATGACCGGTTGGCGCCTGGGTTACGGCATCATGCCCAGGGCGTTGGCCGAGCGCGTCGAACTGCTGCTCACCCATTCCGTGGGTTGCACGGCAAGCTTTACTCAGATCGCCGGGATCGAGGCAATCGAGGGGCCGCAAGAACAGGTCGATGCGGTGGTAGCCGAATACAAGCGTCGTCGGGACGCGCTCGTTTCCGGGCTGAACGAGATCCCTGGCGTGCGTTGCCGCATGCCGCAGGGCGCCTTTTATGTTTTCCCCAACGTATCGGCCTTCGGTTACACCTCCGATTGGTTGGCTGAATACTTGCTGGAAGAGGCCGGAGTAGCCGTGTTGCCTGGCACCTCTTTCGGCAAGAACGGCGAGGGGTATCTGCGGCTGTGCTTTGCCAATTCTCTGGAGAATATCCTACAAGCGCTAGGGCGCATGAGGCTCGCCCTGGGCAAGCTGAAGGGAGGCGGGGCGTGACGCAGTCCTTACCCAGCTTGAGCAACTACGCCGAGCAGTTGACCCTGCAGTATGGTGTGCTTCCAGACAACAATGCCAGGAGCTCTACCTGGCGACGTTAGAATGCCCGAACCATGTCAAGATGATGATGTACCATATTGGCGCACGCCATTTGCTCGCGGCTGCCGGCGCTCGGGTTAGAGAGAGCCGTACCTTCATTCGCTCATCCATTATCCAAGATGCGCTGGTCGCCACGCCGCCTACTTTCGTCCCCTGGTGCAGGGGGTGTGCACCAAGCCCAGGTGGCCAAAGATAGGTAATCACCAATGCGGGGCAGCAAAGGTCTTTCATCATTGCACACCTGTTATATAGCTGATCATGGAATGCGCTCCTGGTTGAACGTCAGGGCTGCTCGCCGTTCCAGTCACCCAGGAGGCATTCCAATATGCTAAAGTACTGATTGGTCAGGCTGAGTTATTTATAGAGCTTCCACAACTCCAGGCGAAAGTCAGTCACGTTGAAGGCTAAAACTTTACCATCCTTGACTATGGCCAGGATGGTCTGCGTGCCCCAGGCCAAGCCACGATCCGAGACTTCGACCTGTGCAATGAGGGTGTCGCCAGCCTGCTGATAGCCGGTAATTTCATACTGGCGTCCATTGACGCTCATCTCTTGGAGCATCTGACGGATTTCTGCCAGGCCCTGATAGGTCTCGCCGCGCACCCGGTTCTCAACAGTGGCGTTATCAGCAAAAGTGGTCACTGCCATATCCACCTGCCCGGAATTGAGCGCCGAGAACAGGCTATTGACTGTTATAAGCGGCTCATTGCGATCTTGCGCATAAACCCCATTCACAATCAAAGCCAGAACCACCACTCCAACGAATACCACGACAAAAATTCTTGTTTTCATCTCAAATCTCCTTTCGCTGGTCAAAAAATTGATATAATCACTCTAAATTTACCGATTAGGCGTGGTCGCCAGCGTTGATTGGAGCATTGTCTGGAAGATGAATTTCAGACAACGGCATCGTTGAACGGCAGCCAGCATCATGAGCAATGGTGTAATTAGGCGGCGTTTAGCTTATTGTTGGAGCAGCCAAACGATGTCCTTACGAATTCAATTCCTCGGCCGGCCGCGCATCCAACGTGATGGGGCTCCAGTTGACCTGGCAGGGTACCGGCCGCTAGCATTGCTGGCTTACCTGATCGTCACCCGCAAGAGCCACACCCGCCAACATCTGATTGACTTGCTATTCGAGGGACCGGATGATCCGCGGGCGGCCTTGCGCTGGACGTTGACTAAAATTCGAAAAGCCATCGGTAGCGAGTTCATTCTGGCTGACCTGGAAGAAATCTCCTTCAATTTTGACAGCGATTACTGGTTAGATGTGGCCGGTTTCGAAGCAGGGGAACTTGAGCTGTACCAGGGCGATTTCCTGGAAGGGCTGCACCTGCGGGATGCACTGCCCTTCGAGGATTGGCTGGGCTTCGAGCGCGGGCGGCTGAGGGGAAAGTACCAGGAGGGGATGGAGGGACAGCTGGAGAGACAGAGGCGTCAGGGGGAAAGCGCGGCGGTGGTGGTCACCGCACAGCAACTGTTGAAGCTGGACAACTTGAGAGAAGACTGGCATTGCGCGCTGATGGAGGCGTACGCCCAGCTGGGGAAGCGGGCAACAGCACTGGAGCAGTACGAGCAATGCCGACAAGCGCTGCGGTTGGAGTGGGATCAGGACCCATCGCCCGAGACGATCGCACTGGCAGATGCTATCCGGCGTGGGGAGGTTGGGCGCCAGGCCACACCAGTGAAAGGGGCAAATAGCAGACCGCTGGAGGCGCCAGGAACGCTCCTTGCGACGCCAGTCGTAGCCTCAGAGCTTGCCGATCGGCCGGTTTGGTCCAGATCGGCGAGCCCCCTGATCAGTGTCATCAGCCTGGTTTTTCTGACGCTCTTACTTTTGGTGGGGATCGTCGCCTCGATCAACCGCACCAGCCAGGATCAGCTGGGGCGACCTGTGCTCGAAGCAAGAGCAAATCAATCCGAATCGTTACCCCTGAAATTTTCCGGTAAGACAGTGTGGATCCTTGGACGCTTCGAAGATACGCAGGCCAGGCTATTCCAGGAATCCATGAGGCCATTAGAAGAGAGAACTGGTATTGATGTTAGATTCCTGACCGCAGACGATATGTATGATATATATCTTTCCAATCTGCTAGAGAGAGAGGATCTGACCGATATCGTGATGTTCGAACAGCCAGGCTGGTTGGAAACGCTTTCTGAGCAAGGGAAAATTGTAAATCTGAGCACGTTCCTGGATGACAATTATTTGAGGAAAAAATACCCCGAGGCGTTTTTAGAGCTGGTAAAGGTGGATGGTCAGACAATGGGTATCTGGTATAACGCTTATTTGAAGAGCCTTGTGTGGTATCCCAAGCAAGCTTTCGAGGCAAAAGGCTACGAAGTACCGACAACCTGGGAGGAATTGATCGCCTTGAGTGACCAGATTGTAGCTGATGGCGGTGTGCCGTGGTGCATCGGCATTGAGAGCGAGGATGCTACAGGCTGGGTGGGCACAGATTGGATCGAAGATATCTTGCTACGCACTGCGCCGCCTGAGACCTACGATGCCTGGGTAAGACACGATCTGCTGTTTGACTCACCGGAGATACGCCGGGCATTTGAGATTATGGGTCAAATCTGGTTGAATGATGCTTATGTGTATGGTGGAACGGCAAACATATTAACCGAGGATTTTTTTGACAGCCCGTTACACCTTTTTGATGACCCGCCGGGATGTTATTTGCATCGGCAGGCTACGTTTGCCCTCACCTTCTTTCCAGCCGATGCCCGCTTCGGCCGCGATTATGACTTTTTCTACCTGCCGCCTATCGATCCCGAATTTGGAAAACCTGTTCTGGGGGCAGGCACTGTCCTGGCAATGGTCAATGATCGGCCTGAGGTGCGTGAGGTGATGCGCTACCTGACCACTGCAGAATTGACCCAGGCCCTGGTCAAGCATGGGGGCTTTCTTACCCCGCATCGGGAAACGCCGATCGAGTGGTTCCCATCTACTAGGGATTTGCGCTTCTTCCAAATTTTACTTGGCGCCGATACCTACCGCTTTGATGGCTCAGATTTGATGCCCGAACAGGTGGGGTTGGGTTCGTTTTATCGCGGCATCACAGATTGGATAAAAGGCGCCGACCTGGACAGGGTGCTGAAGGAAATCGACAATAGTTGGCCCCAGAAATAAACAGCTAACCTCTGATCGTATAATCTCCCTGCACCACCCATTTGTAAGTGGTCAGCTCGCGCAGTGCCATCGGACCGCGAGCGTGCAGGCGCTGAGTGGAGATAGCCACCTCCGCGCCCAGACCAAACTGGCTGCCGTCCGTGAAACGCGTGCTGGCGTTGACATACACTGCGGCTGAGTCGACCTCGGCGATGAAGCGCCGGGCGTTGGCTTCGTCCTGGGTGAGGATGCCGTCCGAATGCTGCGTGCTATGGGCGGCGATGTGTTCGATGGCCTCGTCGATCCCATCCACCACTTTCAACCCTAGAATCAGCGAAAGCCACTCGGTATCGAAATCGCCCGGCCCGGCCGGAGAGACGGAAGCCGGCAGGCCTGTTTCTAGATCGCCTCGGACCAGGAACGGCAGGGCTGACTCGTGGGCGCGAAACGTCACTCCCGCCGCTTCCAGCGTTTCGACCAGCAGGGGTAACAGGGGCGCAGCTATTGCCCGATGCGCCAGGACGGTATCCAGGGCGTTGCACACGGTCGGGCGCTGGACTTTGGCATTGTATATCACCTTGACGGCAGCTTCCAGGTCCGCCGTCTCGTCCACGAACAGGTGACAGATGCCGATGCCCCCGGTGATCACCGGGATGCGGCTGTTCTCGCGGCAGAACTGGTGCAGCGCCGCGCCGCCGCGGGGGATCAGCATATCGATATCCTCATACATCTGCAGCAGTTCCATCACCCGGGCGCGGTCGGGATCATCGATGAACTGCACCGCATCTTCTGGCAGTCCGCACTCCTGTAACACGCGGCGGATGACGGCCACAATTTCGCGGTTGGTGCGCAGGGTTTCGCTGCCGCCGCGCAAGATCACCGCGTTGCCGGTTTTCAGCGCCAGCCCGGCGACATCCAGGGTGACATTGGGCCGCGCCTCATAGATGACTGCCAGCACACCCAATGGCACGCGCTGTTTGTGAATCCGCAAGCCGTTGGGAAGCGTGTTTTGCTCAAAGACTTCTCCTACCGGGTCCGGCAGTTCGACCACCTGGCGTAGATCCGCCGCAATTCCCTCCAGACGTGAGGGGGTCAGCTTCAGGCGGTCGACCATCGCTGCGCTCAACCCCTGCTTCTCGGCATCGGCTACATCCTGGCGGTTGGCTGCCAGGATAGGGTCGGCGGCGGAAATCAGCCGCTCCGAAAGGCACAACAAAGCCGCGTTTTTCTGCTCTGTGGTGGCCCGGCTCAGGATTTTAGAAGCAGAGCGGGCGCGTTTTCCCATGTTGGATAGCATAAGACCTCCCGACCACGTCTGGCTTAGAGTAATACCATGTTATTGCGATGGATCACTTCATCGCCGTAAAAGAACCCCAGGCTGCGCTCGATCGCCTCCGATTGCAACCCGATGATCTGCTTTAGGTCTGCCGAAGCGTAATTGACCAGCCCGCGGGCGACCTCGCGCCCGTCTGGCCCAGCTACCCGCACCGTGTCGCCGCGCTCGAATTTGCCGTGCACGTTGGTCACGCCCACCGGCAGCAAGCTGCCGCCCCGGCGCAGGGCTTGCACCGCGCCCTCGTCCACTTCCAACAGCCCGGACGACCTGCGGTTGGCCAGGATGAAACGCTTTCTGCCTTCCAGCGCGCTTACCTGGGGTTCGAAGCGTGTGCCCAACGCTTCTCCCTCGACCAGGCGCAGCAAGATATTCGCCTCGGCGCCGGAGGCGATGGTCACTTGAGCGCCGGAACGGCGCGCCAGGTCAACCGCCTGCAGTTTGGTGTACATCCCGCCGGTGCCCAGACCATTGGCGGAGCCGCCCGCAGCCCGCCACAGATCTTCGGGGATTTCCGGTCCGACGACTTCGCTCACCAGCCGGGCGGTGGGATCCTGGCGCGGGTCGGCGGTGAAAAGCCCAGGCTGATCGGTCAGCAGGATTAACCAATCCGCTTCTACCAGGTTGGCGACCAGAGCGGACAAGTTATCGTTATCGCCCACCCGGATTTCTTCGGTGGCTACGGTGTCGTTCTCGTTGATCACCGGGATGATGCGTTGGGCAAGCAGGGCGGTCAGTGTATTGCGCGAGTTCAAGTAGCGGCGACGATCGGTCAGATCAGCGCGGGTGAGCAGCACCTGCGCCACGGTCAGGCTGTACAATCCGAAGAGTTGCTCATACACTGCCATGAGGCGCGGTTGCCCAACCGCGGCCAGCATCTGCTTGGCAGGGATGTCTTTGGGCAACTGGCGGAAGGCCAGCCGCTCGCGACCGGCAGCGATCGCCCCAGAGGTGACCAGGATGACCTCATTGCCGGCCATATGAAGCTGCGCCATCTGGCGCACCAGCTCCACCATGCGCGGCAGCGAAAGCTGGGTGGTCCCTGCAGTCAGCGTGGAGGTCCCCAGTTTGATCACCAGGCGCTGGGTTCTAGCGGTTTTCATAATGGGAGCAAGTTTATCACAAATCGCCGCTCGCCCTGACCGTTTTTCCAGGCGTTTAACCCCCCGTTTGGAGGATGTAACTCGACAGTTAATTCGGTATGATGCTCTTATAGATCGTCGTAATCGAATTGGAAGATGAGAAAAACCCACAACTGGAGTGTATGAGCATGAACCATGAAACAAACCCCCTGGTTGCCCTTTCGGAAGCGATGGCGGATGCCGTTGCCCAGGCTGGCGCATCGACCGTGTTGGTAGATGCGCGCCGCCGCATGCCGGCCAGCGGCATCGTCTTTGCCTCTGATCTGGTTTTGACCGCCGACCACGTGGTCGAGCGTGAAGATGATATTCGCCTCCTTCTGCCGGACGGCAGCCAGCGCTCGGCCAGCCTGGCCGGGCGCGATCCCGGCAACGATCTGGCCTTGCTGCGCTTGAACCAGGGCGGGCTGGCGACCGCTCAGGCAGCAGAGCGGCCAGCGCGCGTCGGTCAGCTCGTCCTGGCGCTTGGACGTCCTACCCCCGAGGGCATCCAGGCCAGCCTGGGTGTGGTCAGCGCGCTGGGCGGGCCGGTGCGCACCGGTCGCGGCGGGTTGCTCGAGCAGTACCTGCGCACCGACACCATCCCCTATCCGGGCTTTTCGGGCGGGCCGTTGATCGACGCCGAAGGTCGCGTATTGGGATTGAATACGTCTGGCTTGGCGCATGGGGGCATCTCGCTCACCATCCCTGTCGGCCTGGCCTGGCCGGTGGCCGATGCGCTGGCAAAGCACGGTCGGGTGCGCCGCGGTTATCTGGGCATCCGCAGCCAACCTACCATCTTGCCGCCGGCGCAGCAGCAGGCGCTGGGGCGTGAACAAGCTGCGGGGTTATTGTTAGTAGGGGTCGAGGAAGGCGGCCCGGCGGCGCAGGCGGGCTTGCTGGTCGGCGATATCCTGGTGGGCATGGCCGGCGAGCCGCTGACCGACCCCGACCAACTGCTGGCGCGGCTGGTCGGTGAGATCGTTGGCCGATCAGTCCCGATGGAAATCTTGCGCGGCGGCCAGCCGGTCGAAATCGCGGTTAAAATTGGGGAGCGAAAATGAGTCATTCCATCTCACTGAAAGGCAGTTTGACCGACGCGTTGGCAGAGGCGGCCGAGGAAGTCGTCCGCCGTGTGCAGCGCAGCCTGGTGGTGTTGCACAACGGCCGCCATGGGGTGGGCGCCGGCGTGGTTTGGGGGCGCAATGGCGGCGCAGGCGCCTATATCCTGACCAATTATCATGTCGTGGCCCATGGACAACAGGTGCGCGCGGCGCTGGATAGTGGCGCAGAGCACCCCGTCCGCCTGATCGCCGCAGACGATGAAATCGACCTGGCGCTGCTGCAGATCGATCTTGGTGACTTGCCAACGGCGATGATCGCTGACTCGCGCAACCTGCGCGTCGGCCAGATCGTCCTGGCCGTGGGCCACCCCTGGGGGCAGCGCGGCGTGGTCACCGCGGGTCTGGTCAGCGGGCTAAGCGTAGCCCAAACGCGCGGCCGACGCGGCCAGGTCGAAATCATCCGCTCGGATGTGCGGCTGGCGCCGGGAAATTCCGGCGGCCCGCTGGTTAACGCCAACGGCGCGGTGGTGGGGATTAACACCATGATCGTAGGCGGCGATCAGGGCATTGCAATCCCCAGCCACATCGCCAGCGCTTTCGTCGAGCAGGCACTGAAGGGATGAGATGCAGATTGGGGTGATTGCCCCCAGCCTCGCTTTGCGAGCCGGGATCCGGGCGCTGCTGAGCGCCGAAGGGACGGTTGAGCGCCCGTTCCCGTTCGAAGTGGTCTACGAAGCGGCTTCGATAGCCGAGTTTGCTCAGGCCGCGCCCACCGTCGAGGTGCTGGTGGTCGCGGCCGAAGCTGCCAGCCAGGCCAGCCTGCGGCGCATTCCGCTGGGCGACGAGGTTCGCCTGGCGATGCTGCTGTTGAGCGATGACCGCTCTACGGCGCAGCCTCTGCTGGACTTGCCTCTGCGCGGCTGGGGCATCTTACCCCTGGATAGCT
The DNA here is from genome assembly GCA_964503145.1 of uncultured Anaerolinea sp. Lineage (GTDB taxonomy): Bacteria > Chloroflexota > Anaerolineae > Anaerolineales > UBA4823 > RBG-16-57-11. The sequence goes on from CAZCYV010000002.1 coordinate 551,273, forward strand.
CGGCGGAGGAGTTGCAAGCCGCGCTGCTGGCCGTGCATCAGGGTTTGGTCGTAGGTACGCAAGGTTTGTTCGCGCCAGCGCTCTCTCAGCCTCAACTGACAGCCGGGCGCCAGCCAGATCCCCTGGAAGAGCCGCTCACCGAACGCGAGAGCCAGGTGCTGCAACTCCTGGCGCACGGCCTGGCGAACAAGCAGATCGCCCTGGCGCTGAACATCAGCGAGCACACGGTGAAGTTCCACGTCTCGTCCATTTATTCCAAGTTGGGGGCGGCCAACCGCACCGAGGCCGTCCGCGCCGGGGTGCAGCGCGGCCTGGTGTTGCTCTGAGTAAAACCAGACCCGCAGGATAGCCTCCATGCGGGTCTGGCAGGTTTAGGACAAAGCTTACAGACCGTCTAGCGGATCACAAGCGGCAAATACAGGCTGGCCGGCGGCATGGGCGGCAGCGGGTAGCTGATGGCGAGCTTCAAATCGCCATGTGAATTATCATAGTAGCTGATCGCCGGTTGCCCCAGGCCATTCAGGTCAATGGAACAGTAGTACCCCACATCTCCTTCGTTAACTCCATCGCCATCGGTCACATCGCCATCCACGATCTGAAATTCCCATGGTGCCGCGCCCACCTTCTGGGCGTATTTCAGGTTGCCATTGGTAAAGTCGTAATAGCATAGATGGCGAGTGTCGGTCGCCGGATCGATAGCTAGCGAGGAGTACATCCCCACATCGCCGGCCGAGTCCAGCACGCTGATGTTCCACGAGCCTGCGCCGCCCCACACGCCGTCCCAATAGGCGTATTTTAGATCCTGATTGAGGATATCGTAGTAGCTGATGTGAGGACGCCCAGCGCTATCCAGGGCGATCGAGGTGGAGATACCGACATCGAGCAGGCTTGTCCGACCAACGTTATCGATCGGCGCGATCACCCAGGTCAGCGTGGTCGGCGACTTGAAGGCCAGATTCAGCGATCCGCCAGTGTAATCGTAGTAACTGATGAATGGCAGGTTCGCTGCATTCGTTGTAATCGAGGTGAATTGACCGGTGTTATCGAGCGCGTCGACGGTCGTGGTGACCCATTGCGAAGCCATGATGTCATAGGTGGCGTAAAGCAGGTCGCCATTGGTGGCGTCGTAGTAGCTGATGTGGGGGATATTGGCCGTATCGATGTCCAATGAGACGTATCTGCCCACATCGCGAGCCTGATCCACCTTGGTGTGCGCCCAGGCCGAACCAGTCCAACTGGCAAACCACAGGTTCCCCTTGGTCTGCTCATAATAAGCGATGTGAGGCGAATATTCGCCGGAGAGGGCGATAGAGGAGTAGAGGCCGGTGTTGATCGTATCGCTGCGGACATAGTTGCGGTACCACACCGGCCCGTAGGTGCGGGCGTGTTTGAGATAGCCCACTGTGGCGTCCAGGTAGCTGATGAACGGCACCCCTGCCGTGTTGAGCGCCAGGGAGGTCGCCTGGCCGACATCGCGGAAGTAGGCGCTGACCAGCGAGGGATCGCTCCAGCGGGAGGCGTTGGATGTCGTGCTGTGGATGTATTTGAGCGCGCCGACCCCGCCGTTGGTGTAGAAGATGCCCGGTTTTCCGGACGACTCCAATGCGATCGAGGTGAACATGCCGGCTTTCCCTGGCCCGCTGGTATCCAGCGTGCGGATCGTCCAGCTTCCCCCGGCGTAGCGGGCGTACTTCAGGTCGCCTTTGGTGACATCGAAATAGCTGATGTGGATGCGGTTATCCGAATCCACCGCGATCGAGGTGTACCAGCCAACATTGCCGCCGGTATCGACGTTTTCGATGTTCCAGGTGCCGCCGGTGCGCCAGGCGTGCTTCAAGTTATCGTTAGAGAAGTCGTAATAGCTGATGTGCGGGCGATAGTTGGAGTCCAGAGCGAGCGAAGCAAAGGACCCGACATTGACCCTCGAGGTTGCTGTGTCTCCGTGGGCGGTCTCAACGCGCCACTTTTTCTCTGGCCACTGATTCGGCGCCCGGTAGGCATACATCAGATCGTCATATTTCTCGGACATGAAGGCGATGTGAACCCCGAAGTTGAAGTCCACCGCGATCGAAGTCCATAGACCGGTGTTGCCCTGGTCGTTGTAGTGATGCACAATGACGCCATCGAAGGTGATGCCGTTCCAGTACTGATAGTCCAGCGTGCCGTGCAGTTCATCATAGAAGCTGATGTGGATACCGTTGTTGCGGTCGATGGCGATCGAGGAGAACTTGCCGTAGCCGATGGCCGTGCCGATTTGGAAGTTTGGGGCAGGAGGGGGATCTTCATCAGAGTTCTCCGCCAGGATCTGCTCGATGCGTTCCAGCGTCGAAGGCTCTTCGGTTGCCGCAGGGGCTTCGCTCGCTGGGGTTGCAGTCGGCTCATCAGGCGAGGCAAGCTCTGCTGAAGGGGCAGGTTGTTCTGGCGGGGCCGGTTCTGCCTCTTCGGGCGCGCTGGTTGGGGCGATAACCGTGGCATCTGGCACCACCAGGATATTCCAGACTCCGGCATTTTGATAGGCCAGCTTGAGCCGCCCATTCCAGGCGTCGTAGTAGGTGATGAAAGGCCGATAGTAGTTGTCGAACGCCAGCGCAGTGTACTGGCCGACCGAAAGCCCGGCATCGACGAGCGTGGTATCCCAGCTTTTGGTCACATCGTTCCAGCAGGAGTAATAGAGCGCATCACCGCCGTAGGCCACACAGGGGATGTTGGTGAGCGGGTTGTAGGCCAGGCTGCGATCGCGCATGTTCAGGTAATACGGTGGGGCATCGACCGAGATCTTGGTCCAGGTCGGCAGCACCTGTGCGGAGTCGAGATCCTGCGAGAAGGCGCCCTGCACGGAAATGGTCGATAAGATGATCAGCACCATGACCACACGGAAGAAGTGTGCAGTCTGCCTCCCTTGGAAGATAGGGGTCAATTTCATTTGGTGGTTCTCCTTATTGTTTAAACGACCTTTCTTAGAGTATAGCACAAACTCCCCTGCGTGCGTTGGATCATTGATTGGCCCGCACGAAGTCCAGGGCGTATTGAGCGTCCAGATAATTGGGGTTTTCGACCAGCGCCTGCTGAAAGTTTTCAACTGCTTTGGCGGTGTCGCCCTTGCGATACATCGCCCAGCCATGCCAAAGCAGGGCTTCCTCGGCGTTGGGGGTGACTTTCAGGGCATATTCGGTGAGGGTGATCAGATCGTCGATTTGCCCGGTGTGGAAATAAGCAATGAATGGGGTGAACTGGTAACGCAGCATGCGCTGCGGCAGGCCCAACTCGCGCGCTTTGTCGAAGGCGTCGGTCGCCTCGATGTAGCGCTCGAAATAGGTCAGGTTGGCGCCGAGGTTGAACCAGGCGAAGGCGTTATCTGGGTCAGACTGCGTCTCAGCCTGGGCCACTTCAAGGGCGTGCTGGCGATTGGCGTCCACGTCCCAATTTGTCCCTAAAATGGCCTTAACCGTCGCCTCTTGACCCGGCGGGTAAACCAGGATGTAGACGCGATTGAAAGCCTGCCAATACTCATCCAGCTTTTGATAGGGAATCTCCTGGTTGGGACCATGGAAACTGTCCTGGCCGATGAAGACTTTTCTGGCATCGTCGTAACCGGTAACCAGTTGATAATGCGCCGCCCACAAGTCATCGTTGGCCCAAAAGGGCTCATCGAAGTAGAACGTCTCTTCGGTCATCACCGGGATGCCAGCGGCCAGCAACTGTTTGAGCAATTCAATATCGCCGCCCACGCGATACTGGATGTTCAGCCAGCCCGCGTAATTGCGCACATAGTAAGCCAGTTCTTCGACATTGACGTTGCGATCCTCACGCAGCGGCTTGATCACCTGGCTGATGGTTTTTTGGTCGCCTTCCCAACCGTAGAAGCGCAGATACATCGTCAATGCCGCCGGGCCACAGTTGTTGATGTCTTGCTTTTCCCATTGGGGCGCCGGCAGCGACACCGCCTGCGGCAGCGGGGTGGGCGAAGGCTGCGGGGTGGGAGTAAATTCCAGGGTGGAAGTGGGGGTTGGCGCAACCGTGGGCGAGGCCGTAGCCGTTGGCAAGCTGGCCACCTGTACCTGCGGTTTGGGTAAGGCCGTAGGCACAGGCTGAATGGGGTGGATCAGCCCACGCAGATAGGTCATAGCAAAATCGACGCGCCAGGATAGACGATCATGAATCGGCGGCAACCGGTAGGCTGCCCCTGCCAGCAGCGCCAGGATCGCCAGGGCAGCGAAACCGTACAGCCAGTGCAGCTTGCGCATGGGCGCAATTTTATCACTGGTATCCAGGGCTTGGGTGAAGCCCAGGTTAAGGGTTTGTTGGGCTATAATTGGGCTAATAGTGCGGTTAGAGCCGGTTTTTTTCGGGGCAGATGGAATCCAATCGGAGGAAGGACAAATGAGGAAAAGCTATAACGACTGGCTGGTGAGGGCGATTTGGCTGGGAGTGACCGCGGTTGGCGCAGCGCTGCTGACGGGCTGCGCAGCAGGGAGCAGTGTAGCGCCCTCTACACCTTTGGAGGGGACCAACTGGGCGATGCTAAGTTATATAGATGCCAATGGGCAGATGAAGAACGCGCTGCCGGACGTACAGGTCACGGCTATCTTCAAAGATGGCAGGGTCGGCGGCAGCGACGGCTGCAATCGCTACTTTGCCTCCTATGAGGTGAACGGCAGCCAGATCAAGATCGGCCAGGCAGGTTCGACGATGATGGCCTGCTCGCCGGAGGAGATCATGATCCAGGCGGCCGCATTCCAGGCGGCGCTGGCTTCGGCCAGTTCGTTCAGAATCGAGAATGAGCAGTTGACGCTGATGAACGCTCAGGGCCAAGCGGTGCTGGTGTTCAAGGCGGGTGCAAAAACAGAGGGGCTGGCGCTGCGGAGTGCGCCAGCCGGAAAAATCATTGGCTTTCTGCCCGAGGGAGCGCCGGTGTTAATCCTGTATCATCGTACACGGGTCGATGGCATCGAATGGATCGAAGTACAGGATTTGGTGGGGCGCACGGGGTGGGTGCTGGGGCGGTTCCTGGCTATTCGACCCTGAAAAATTGGCTGCAAGCTTACACGAACTGGGCCAACTTTTTCGGTGAGATGCCTGCGCTAACGACCTTACGGGACGGCCGTGGCGGTCCAGGCGACCGGGCCGATGGTGCAGGTCACGCCCTCTTTTTTAAACTTCAACTCGAGTGAGCCACGCGCCTGGCTTGGGGTCAGGAAGGTGCCCGTCATATAAACCTGCGAATCCCAACTGATGGTAAACTTCCCATTCTCGACCGGAAAATAACGCGGCGGTTCGAAGGACAACGTGTCAGACAGCTCTTTCCCCTCCTGGCAATTGGCCTTTATGATCCGAATCGTCTTTGGGACGACCATGTAGCCGGTCGGATTGGTGCGAAATGTCAGCGTGCCGCTTTCGAAGGTGCCCTCGAATTTTACTCCGGCCATTGGTTTGACCGCCGTCGGGGTGGGCATGGGACGAGTAGGCGTCGGGGGCGGCAGCGTCGGCGGGAGGAAGGTGGGGGTCGGTGGGGGGAGGGTGGGCGTCTCAGTAGGCGGGACAGGCGTCGGCGGCTCGGTCGGGGGCGGCGAAGTCGGCGTGGGGGGCAACGGCGTGGGGGATTCCTGTGGAGCAGCGGGAGCCGCACCGGGATAGTTGCAGCCAGCCAGAAGTACAAAGATCATCGCCATGGAAATTAGTTTCAGGAACGAAGCTGATTTCATGCGGACTCCTTTACAGGTATGACGAAACGCGCAGATAAGAAGACGGTCAGGGTGTTTTTGTTCCTGCGCAAGGCGTTTTCGCGGTTAGAAAACATCCGTTTTTCACAGACGCAGAAGCGATATAAGATGTATTTAACCTCATTCCTGCACGAAAAGCAAGGTCTATGCGAGTCTGTCTCATAGCAGGCTTTGATCGGTGCTGTGAGGTTGAGGTGACATTGACGTTCGATGGGATGAATGAAAGCGGGGCAGGACTGAGCCTGCCCCGGCAAAAACGGATTGGTATTACCTGCTGTGGTGTGCCCTGTTGAAGTGGAAGATCAGGCAGCTTCGGATGGGCTGGTTATTCGCCACCCAGTAAGCTGAAGATCACTTTTCCGATATCAGTATTGTCGATATAGGGGCCGCGAACCGGATCGGTGAAGGAGGCGTAGCTGGTGAACCAATCGGCACCATAGCCTTTGGCAAAGAACGGGACCAAGCTGTTGGAGTGGTTGCCAGAGTTAAACTGCACACCCGGGACAACGCCCTGACCATTGTTGACGATCGGCATCCAGGCCGGGTTGGAGCCAGGGCCCCACAAGAGACCGGTCTCGTGATCGGCGGTGATGATTAGCAAAGTCTCGTCCCAACTGCTGTTCTTCTCGATCCATTGGATCACTTTGATCACGGCCATGTCAAAGTCGTTCTGCTCTTCGATGGTGCGCCCGGTCTGGTTGGCGTGCTGGGCCCAGTCCACCGCTCCGCCTTCGACCATCAGGAACAGACCATCTGGATCCTCATCGAGCACATTCAAGGCCGCCAGGGTCATCTCGGCCAGAGTGGGGACGTTCTTGTTCAGGGGAACGGCGTAAGGGTCAGCATAGCCGTCGCCGCTGCGGGATTGCTGCAAGGTGGAATACACCTGGGGAACACCGATCACCCGCTTGGGTGTGGGGCTGCCGAGCAAGCGCCTGAACTCCAGCCGGCTCTGTACCAATTTCCAGGCGTCAAACTGGCCGTCGCCATCGGCGTCGTTGCCGGCTGTGCCAGCCAGCAGGGCCTCCCAGGTGGACTGACCGCCAACGTAACGGTAGTTGGGCACGGTTTTGGGCTTGCCGCTGTCGTCGAACCAGGGATGGCCCGTGCCCATGATGACATCCACCGAGCTTTCCAAGATCATTTCTCTGGCAATGGCCTCGTAGTTGTTGCGGCTGAGGTTGTGGGCAACAAAGGAGGCTGGGGTGGCATGGCTGAACTCGACCGAGGTCACGACACCGGTGGCCATGCCCTTTTCTTCGGCGGCTTCGACGACGTTCTTTATCCGATTGCCGTTGATGTCCAGACCAATGGCGGCGTTGTAGGTTTTGACGCCGGTTGCCATGGCCGTACCAGCGGAAGCCGAGTCGGTATAGCAGATATTGACGTAGGTGAACTCGCTCCAGGCACGCACCGGGTCATAGCCCCAACCAAAGCAGGGGTCGCCGGCGGGTGCACCCAACCACTCCGAGCCGGGATAGGTGCTCATGGCAAGCTGGACCGGAAAGCGATAGTACTGCTGGCGGTTGGCCGAACCGGTCATGTAATAGCTGGCTAACAGTGGGGTATTGAAGCCCATGCCATCGCTGATCATGACGATGATGTTTTTCGGGGCAGGCGGCTGACCGGCGGCGTTGGCCGGAACGAAGCCCAATAACAGGCTGAACAGGATCATGATGGAGAGAATGTGCAGGGAGGCTTTCTTCAGACCGTTCATGTTATGCTCCTTTCGACTTAAGGTTTAATTTTTGGTTTAGAGATAAGCTATCAGGGCACCATGCCGAACCTCGGACAACAGGTAGTGTAACGGAGGCGGATGAGACACAATTTAATTTGATGCTAATAGTGTGTAATCAAATTTTTAATGACAATTCAGGTCACAAAAACCAAGTTAGTCACGATCAGAATAAAAAACTCCCGAGCAAACCTTGGGAGTTTTCTCTACCAAATAAAGGGATGGATTAGCGATTGGGCGGATAGCGAAGCACCAACAGTTGCCCGCCCTCTACCAGCTCGGCGTCGGTGGCGTAATGTGCCTGAGAGACCAGAATGAACCAGCCCGAGCCGAAAATATCGTCCAGGGGGATGATGCCGGACGATTCTTCATCGCGGGTGAGGAAGTTTGGCGCGCCGGGGATGAAGCGCAGTGGGTCGTGCTCGGCGATCAGCTCCAGCGAGTCGTTGGCGATGCTGTAGCGCCAGATCTTGGCCAAGTAATCCTGGCGGCCAGGATCCTCCTGAATGAACACCCGTCCGCGAGTATCTACAGTCAGGTTGTCCATCATTTTGGGACCCTCGCTGCCATCCAGGAGCATGTCGATCTTGCCACCGGCCATGGGGTTGGTGGGATCGTTGAAGCGCAGACGCCACAGTCGGCTGTTGGCAGTGAAACTTGCGGTGGTGACAAAGTAGAAGTCTGCCGGGTTGTTGGGATCCCAGGCGCCATCCTCCGGCCGCTGGAAGGCAGTCACGGAGTTAGCGTTGCTCAGCGCTTCAAGCTCAGCGCCGCTTAAGTAGGAGACATCCCCAAAGTTATGCACTGTGAAAGGGGTGCCTGAGGGAATGCCGCTGGTGTTGTCTTCGACCGGGAAGCCCTCGACCTTGATGCCATAGAGCACGCCGTTGGAAAGCCCGGCGGCTTCAATGGGATCGGATGAACTGGTCTTTTCGCCGACGTACACGTACACCTGTCCGCCACCGCTGTCATCCAGCCCCACCACGACCGTCTTCAGACCGGGATCGGGGTGGGCCACCGAGTTCTCCCAGGAGAACTTGCCCAGCCAGGGAAGCTCATAGCTGACGCCGTTCAGCAAGTGGGCGAAAGCACGTCCTTCGGCGCCTTTTTCTTCACCGTTCATGAAGATGCGCCCGTTATAGCCCAATCCGCTGGCCTGGTCATAGAAGGCAGACAGCGGAGGCAAATCGGCGGAGCACAGGCGACTCAAAGCTACGCCCTTGGCCGGATCATTCCAATAACCATTTGGGTTCCAGGTGACGATGCTCTGGATCAGGTCCTCACCGTGTAGTACCCTAAGGTTGCCTTTGTTGATAATCCATTTGGATACAAAAGCGCCTGTAGCGCCGTGTGCACGCTGGATGCCAACGGTGTCACCCAACTCATGATTCATAAGCAGGGTAAAAGTACCATCGCCGTTATCGAAGGCGCCCAGCCCGTCGGGGAAGCCAACCATGCGGTAGGGCGTTCCATCCGGCTTATTGTTGACCGAATCGCCCACGGTGAGCAACGATTTAATGACCACATACGGCTGTTTGCGCACAAGATAGGGTGGCGGTGTTTTACCTGCGCTGGCTAGAGTTGTCGTGGCAAATAAGGAAACCAATACCAGGATGATTATGGTCGTGGACAGTTTCCTGACTGAAGGGGTTTGCATTGGAGTTCTCCTTTCAAATGAAACAATTGAGGTTATGATTGTCTTTATAATCCTAGCAAGAGGTTTTAAACATTTGAATAGTGCCGGGTAAAAGGTTGTTAAACACCAGGTTATCCTTTGTTAATCGATTACCCGACGGAGATGTAAATCTCCGCGGCTATTGCCCACTTTCCGTGTTAAAATACTCGGAATTAATTTCAACCCCTTCGATGAAAGTTCACGGCCCCTTGCGAGTCGACTCTATTCCGGGGAGGAATCTCACCACAGCCTATGTTTGCCCTGTGTGCGGCAGACCGCTTGCGCCAGAAATCCGGCCATTGCTTGTCCAGATCGACGCGTCTACGGTGCGCCGATTGAAAGGCAATAACCCTGGCTGGCAACCCAGCGCAGGCGCCTGCCCGGAGTGTGTTCGTCTGGCTGCAGCGGCCGTGCGGCTTCAGCGCAGCCGCACCTCGATCCAGGATGAGCTGATGCTGCCGTATCCGGTCTATTCGCAAGATGAGACCGAGCTGCTACCGGCGTATAAGCTGGTGGACGCCAGCTCCGGCTATTCCGGCGCGGGGGTCACGATGGCCTTCCTGGATTCGGGGTTCTATCCGCACCCTGATCTGACCCGCCCAGACAATCGCATCCTGTGTTACGTGGATGCTACCGGCGCGCAACCGTTGGAAAAGGATGTCTTTAATAAACCACATGTCACCAGTTGGCACGGGCTGATGACCTCCTGTGTGGCCGCCGGCAATGGTTTCTTATCCGATCAGCTTTACCGGGGCATCGCCTATCAAGCGAACCTGGTGTTGGTCAGGACAGGCAACCCGAACGGACGCGGCATTCGCGAGGCAGATATCCAGCGCGCCCTGGCCTGGGTGCTGGACAATTATCAGCGCTTCAATATCCGAATTGTGAACATATCCCTGGGAGGCGATCACCCCGCCAACGGCAAACTCAGCACCCTGGATCAGATGGTCGAAGAGGCGGTAAACCGCGGGATGATTGTGGTGGCAGCAGCGGGGAATGAGGGGGTCGAGCGATTGGTTCCACCCGCCAGCGCGCCCTCGGCGATCACGGTGGGCGGGCTGGATGCCCGCAACACGTATGACCAGCGTTTGTGGCGCATGTATCATTCGAATTACGGGCAGGCAGCTCGGGCGCAGTTCAAGCCGGAGATCCTGGCGCCTGCCATCTGGCTGGCTGCGCCGATGCTACCGCACACCCGGGTGCATAATGAGGGGATGTTCCTATGTCGTCTGGATAAAACCATTGGCGACCTGTTGCGCGCCAATGGCGGCAGCCCTGGCTACCGCTCGGACGAGCCGCGTTCACAGCTCGAAGCCCTGCGCCGCAAACTGCGCAAACGCATGATCGAACAAAAATATATTCATCCCCACTATCAGCACGTTGATGGGACATCGATGGCCGCTCCGGTCGTGAGCGCGGTCGCGGCGCTGATGCTCGAGGCCAATCCGGGGTTGAGTCCGGCCGAGGTGAAACAGATGCTGATGAGCACGGCCACGCCGTTAGAGGGCTTTCTGGCGCAGCAAAGCGGCGCAGGGCTGGTCAACGCCGGGCGGGCGGTGGCGGCGGCCCGGCGCGCCGCCCGCGGGATCTGGGATGCGCTTCCCTTTTCGCCGCATGTTCAAGCGGAGCAAATCCATTTTTACTATTTCGACCCCGACAACTGCGCCGAAAGGGTAGCAGTGATCGGTAGCTTTAACGGCTGGGACCCTCGCGGCTATGAGATGGTTTCGCGCTCCCCTGGCCTGTGGCAGTTATCGATTCCACTCCTGCCGCCAGGCAGTTACGCCTATAAGTTCCTGGTGGATGACCACTGGGTGCACGACCCCGAAAATTTGAACCGGGTTGAGGATGGCTATGGTGGGTTTAGTTCGATTCTGGAAGTGAGGTTATGAACAGAGAATATCATCACTGGTTTAGCCCATCTTTAGGGCGGGAAATGGAACTGCTGATCTTCGGCCACGGCGGAGCGCGGGTGCTGGTTTTTCCAACTTCGAAAGGCAAATTCTACGAATGGGAAGACCGCGGCATGATCGCCGCCCTGGGGCATGGGCTGGAGAACGGTCATCTGCAACTGTACTGCGTGGACAGCGTGGACGAAGAAAGCTGGTATGCCTGGCATAAGCACCCTGCCGATCGCGCCTGGCGGCACATCCAATACGAAAATTATATTCTGAACGAAGTCTTGCCTTTGGCTTCTAGCAAAAACCCCACCCCTTACCTGATTGTGACAGGGGCCAGCTTTGGAGCCTATCACGCCATGAATTTCGCCTTGCGCCATCCAGATATCGCCAATCGGGTGATCTCGATGAGTGGCATGTTCAACATCGAGAGATGGCTGGGCAGCTATCGGGATGACAACATTTACTACAATTGCCCCTGTCTTTACTTGCCGAATGAATATGAGGAGGGCCGCCTGCAATTGCTGCGCCGATTGGATATTATCATAGCCATTGGTCGCGAAGATCCGAACATCGAAAACAACCGCTGGTTTTCCGAGGTGCTGTGGAGCAAAGGCATTTGGCATGCGTTGCGCATCTGGGATGGCTGGGCGCACGATTGGCCCTGGTGGCAGCAAATGATCCAGTTGTACATCAGCGGGGCTAATTAGCATTTGCAGCGTTGGAAGGTGGCCGATGATCTTTGGCGAAAGCAGATTTAGACGCAGAGTTACGCCTCGATCCTGCTCACCAGGGCTGAGATCGGCTTTCAGACCTATGCTCCAAGGAGGTTGATATGCTTAAGATCGGGGTGATCGTCGGCAGGGAGTGGTCCTGGCCGCCGGCGTTTATCGAGGAGGTCAACAAGCGGGACGAAGGAGTCATCGCCGAGTACGCCAGGCTGGGCGGGACACGGATGAACGAGCCTTGCCCATACGCCGTTCTGGTGGATCGTATTTCACATGAAGTGCCTTACTACCGCAGCTACCTGAAAAACGCCATGTTGCAAGGCAGTTACGTGATCAACAACCCCTTTATGTGGAGCGCGGACGACAAGTTTTTCGAGGCCAGCCTGGCTACCCGACTGGGGGTTGCCAGTCCGAAAACGGTGGTGCTGCCCAACAAAGATTACGTGCCGGGGATCGTGCCGACGGAAAGCTTGCGCAATCTGATCTACCCGATCGATTGGGAGGGCATCGTCGAATACCTGGGCGGCTTTCCCGTCATCCTGAAGGATGCTCATGGGGGCGGATGGAAAAACGTCAGCAAGGTGTACAACTTTCAGGAGCTTTGGGCGCGGTACGATGAAAGCGGCTTACTCACCATGATCTTGCAAGAATGCATCGAATGGGATGGCGACCAATATGCGCGCTGCATGTGCCTGGGGCAATCGGAAGTGCTGGTGCGCAAGTACGATCCGGTCAACCGCCGCTATCTGCCCCCCGATTTCTCACCTGAGCTGACCGAACGGATCATTGCCGACTCACTCAAGCTGGTGCGCGCCCTGGGTTACGACATGAACACCGTCGAGTGGGCGATCCGAGACGGCGTGCCTTATGCAATCGACTTCATGAACCCTGCGCCAGATATGGACGTCAACTCTACCGGTTATGATTATCATCGCTGGTGCGTTGAACACATGGCAGATTTATGCATTCGCCTGGCGAAAGAACCGCGCCCCCAAGCATCGGAGCCGCGCTGGGCGAAGTTTTTCGGCGGCTAGTCGCGTGCGGGAGGTGGACCTTGACCGAACTGCCAGAGGCGATCGATTTCTATCACTCGCTGCTGGATGATGAAATCGGCATCCAGAGCCAGGGGCAGCTCACCCGGCAGCTTCACCACCGCCAGTTATTCTTCGGCGAGCGCCCGCTCTGCACCGTGCTGCGCCCGCGCTTCCTGACCGCCGGTCAATACCAGTTACTTCATCGCGCCATCCGCTCGGTGATGCCGGCTTTCGCCAGGGCTTATCGCGCCGCGCTGGACGATGCGACGTTCCGCTCCCAATTTCGGCTGGCCGACTGGGAAGAGGAACTGATCCAGGTTGACCCAGGTTTTCGCGAGCCTAGCCCAACGGCGCGCATGGACTCGTTTTTCGTCACCGAGCCGGAGTTGGCCATTTTTGAGGGGATGGGTGAGGGGCTCTTTTTCGCCGAGTACAACGCCGAGACCCCAGCGGCAACAGCTTACTGTGATGTGCTCTCCGAAGTATTTCTACCTCTGCCAATCATGGGCGCTTTCCAGCGGCGCTATGAGACGCGGCCATTACCCGGACGGCACCATGTGCTGCACGCTCTGCTGGATGCCTATCGCCAATGGGGTGGGCGCGAGCGTCCGCGCATCGCCATCCTGGACTGGCGTGAGGTGCCCACCTACAGCGAGTTCATGCTGTTTCAGGATTATTTCACCTCGCAGGACTACGAGTGCGTCATCGCCGACCCACGCCAGCTTGAATACCGCAACGGTCAACTTCTGGTGGACGGGATCACCCCAGTGCAACTGGTGTATAAGCGGGTATTGCTGAGCGAACTGGTGACGCGCGAAGGGCTGGAAAGCCCGGTCATCCGGGCGGTTCGAGAGCATGCGGTGTGCATGGTCAACCCCTTCCGCTGCAAGCTGCTGCACAAGAAAGCCAGCTTTGCCGTATTGAGCGACGAAGCCAACGCGCCTCTGTTCACCCCTGAAGAACGCCTGGCCATCCAGCGGCATATCCCCTGGACGCGCATTGTGGCCGAACGGCGCACGCTGCTGAACGGCGATGAGATCGACCTGATCCCTTATCTGAGCGCTCATAAGGATGACTTTGTGCTCAAGCCCAACGACGAATATGGCGGTAAGGGGGTGGTGCTCGGCTGGGAAACAGATCAATCTGCCTGGGATGCGGCGCTGCAAAACGCGCTCGCAGAGCCTTCAATCGTCCAGCAACGCATTTGCGTGCCTAGCGAGCCTTACCCCAGCCTGGTGGAAGGCCGCGTGCAGATCTATGATCGCCTGATCGATACCAATCCATACATCTGGTATGGAGAGTACATCTCCGGTTGTTTGACGCGCCTCTCCACCGTGGATTTGCTCAACGTCACCGCGGGCGGAGGATCTGTGGTGCCGACCTTTCTGATCGAGAAGAGGAGCTAAGCCATGACCGCACCTTCCTTCAGCATTGGTATCGAAGAAGAATACCAGATCATCGACCCCGAAACGCGCGAGTTGAAGTCGTATATCACCCAACTGCTCGAGGCGGGCAAAGTGACCTTGCGCGAGCAAATCAAAGCGGAGATGCACCAATCGATGGTCGAAGTGGGCAGCGAAGTCTGTCACACGCCGGCGGAATTGCGCGCTGAGCTGGTGCGGTTGCGCCGAGGGATCATCGAACTCTCTGCCAAAAACGGCTTGAAGATCGCTGCAGCCGGGTCGCACCCGTTCTCATCCTGGGTGGAGCAAGAGATCACCCCCTTCGAGCGTTATGCGGGGGTGAAACAGGATATGCAAATGCTGGCCCAGCAACTGCTCATCTTTGGCACGCATATTCACATTGGCATCGAAGACCCCGAGGTGCTGATCGATATCATGAATGTGGTGCGCTATATGTTGCCCCACCTCTTGTGCCTGTCCACCAGTTCGCCCTTCTGGGTCGGTCAACAAACCGGGCTGAAGTCCTACCGCAGCATCATCTTCCGCAACTTCCCCCGCACAGGCATCCCCCCGACTTTTAACTCATATTCCGAGTTCAACAATTACGTCGATACTTTGGTCCAGACGCATTGCATTCCAGATGGCACCAAGGTTTGGTTCGATATTCGTCCAAACTACAAATATCCCACCCTGGAGTTTCGCATCTGCGACGTGTGCACCCGCGTCGATGAGGCGGTGTGTATTGCAGCCATCTGCCAGGCGCTGGCGTTCAAGATGTGGAAGCTGCGCCGGGATAACATGACTTTCCGCATCTACCCGGCGGTGTTGATCGAAGAGAACAAGTGGCGCGCCGTGCGTTATGGGCTGGACGGCAAACTGATCGACTTTGGCAAAAAGGAAGAGCTTCCGGCCCGCGACCTGATCCGCGAAATGATCGAATGGCTGCTGGCGGACGTCATCGACGAGTTCGGCGGGCGCAAGGATATCGAGTATGTGTATAAAATCCTGGAAGGGGGTACCAGCGCCGACCGACAACTGGCCACCTTCAAACGCACTGGCAGCCTCAAAGCGGTGGTAGATCAGCTCATCGAAGAGACGGCCGAAGGCGTGCTCTAAGAACAGAGAGGAGTTGGGAGAATACCATGTCCGAAAAACGTCCGCTCACCCTGCTGTGCATGGCCAGTTATTTCAAAGGCGGGGCTTTTCTCAGAGCCGCTAAGCAACTTGGATGCACCGTCCTGTTGATCACGCGGGAGAGCATGGCCCAGGAAGATTGGCCGCGTGAAAGCATCGATGAGATCTTTTATATGCCTAACCTGCGCGCCCGTCCGGATATCATCTATGCTGTCAGCTACATCGCCCGTAGCCGCGCCATCGACCAGATCATCGCCCTGGACGACTATGACGTGGAGACCGCCGGAGCGCTACGCGACCACCTGCGCCTGCCAGGGTTGGGCGAGTCGCACGCCCGGCATTTCCGCGATAAGCTGACCATGCGCACGCTGGCTAAAGCAGCCGGCATCCCCATCCCGGAGTTCACCGGTGTGTTCAACTATGACCAGTTGCGTGAGTTCATGCAACGCGTCCCACCACCCTGGCTGCTTAAACCGCGCTCAGAGGCCAGCGCGATGGGCATCATGACCATTCACCATCCCGATGAGCTGTGGCCCGCGCTGGACAAGCTGGGCGACGCGCAATCGTTTCACCTGCTGGAGCAGTACTTGCCCGGCGATGTCTTTCACGTCGATGGACTGGTGGACGATGGCAAGCTGATCTTCGCCGAGGCGCATCGCTACGCCCAGCCGCCGATGAGCGTTTACCAGGGCGGCGGGGTGTTCGTCACGCGCACCCTGGAGCGCGGCTCAGCGATGGCCAAATCGCTGGTGGCATTGAAACGACGGGTGCTGAAAGCCCTGCAAGCGGTGCGCGGCGCCACCCACTGCGAGTTCATCCGGGCGCACAAAGACGGCAAGCTCTATTTTCTGGAATGCGCCAACCGGGTGGGGGGAGCGAATATCGCCGAGGCGGTGGAGTTCGCCACAGGGGTGAACCTGTGGGCGGAGTGGGCGAAGATCGAAGTGGCGCACCTGCGCGGCGAAACCTACCAATTGCCCCCTACTCGCAGCGATTACGCTGGGGTGATCAACTGCCTGGCGCGCCAGGAATACCCCGATCTGTCCGGCTATCAGGACCCCGAAGTGGTCTGGCGACTGAAGAAGAAGCATCACGCCGGGCTGATCCTGGCTTCGCCCGACTCGCAGCGCTTGCAGTTCCTGCTGGACGATTACAGCCGGCGGTTTGCAGAGGATTTCCTGGCGGTCATGCCGCCGAGGGATAAAGGGCCGTAACTCGATCGGATAGACTGCTCCAGTTAGAATATTAGGCGCTTCTTGTGCGTCCTTCGCTCCTCCAGGCGATTCCCCAGGCGATGGCAAAGGCCGCCAGCAGGATCATCACAGCCCAGCCAACCGGCGGAATGACGCGATAGCCTCTTATCAACACATAGAAGAACGCCACGACGCCCAGCACGCAGAAGACCACCTCCTGTTGCACCAGGAAGGCCACCTGCCCCCAGCTTTTAGCCCGCCAGCCCAGAAAGCTGGATAGCGCCAGCGCCAGCAACGCCGCGCCGAGCAGCCGGGTGATGAACGGGTCCACGAATACATCGCCCGAGACGGTGATATCGGACTTGGGAAGCTGGAAGACCTCGCCCACCCAACCCAGCAGGATTAATGTGCGCGCCGGTATGATCCAAAGGGCCGCGCCCAGGATGGCAGATATGATCCAGTGCACCAGGAAGGTGATCCGCAGGCGATTTGAGATTGGATGATCCATTGCCCTATCTCCTTGTTGTTAAAACTTGGTGCCCAAAACGGTCATCGTCTCTACATAGCGCTCCCATTTCAGCTCTGCGAGCAGCCGGGTATGCTCCATGACCGCCTGAATGTCCGGAAATTCTTCTACGCCCCAGAAATGCCACTGCTCGGTGGACCAGCTTGGGTCGCACATGATCAGCCGCTTGCCGCCCACCTGGTCGAGCGCGGCGTTCACTTTTGCCATCAGCGCGTGTTGTTCATCTCTTGACAACTGATGCCAGGCTTCGGTCATTTTGCCAAGGAACAGTTTGTAGATGCTTTGCGACATATCAAGCCTCCTGTATTTTACTCATCGATTGGGACGTAAAGATCGGTCTCGTAGCAATCCCTCCACACCTTAATCGAGAAAAACCCGCATCACAGGCGATGCCTGGGATGCGGGCCTGAGGATGATGCTATCAAGTCGAATGGGGACTCGTCAGTGCCGCTTGAATGTCTGCTGGAATGACCAGAGCTGTCTCGAATTTCAATATAGCATGTTTCCAGACAAAAATCAAGCAGCGAGGGGTTGTATTTGTAAAATCAGCGGTTGGCGAGTTACGGAAAATAGTACCGAATCATGATTTTCCAGATCTTTCCCCCGGCGCTGAAAGGTTTATCCAGGGCAATATCGGCGTTTCTTGGGACGAATTTCTGTTTTGCGCTTGACAACAGGCAGTTGCAGTACGACAATTGACATGGCAGGCTCCTTGTTGATGGCGGTTAGGAGCTACCATCTTACTCAGAGCTTGCCCTTTTTGTCAAAACCCACCACTTATATTAGACACTGCGAGGTGTGTCGCCGGGAAGTTTGATCAACAAAATCAATGTAAACACGGCTGAAGGCCATAATTGTCCGTATAACCGAAAGAGCGATGTGCTCAGATGCCAGCCCAGGTCATGCGGTGAGGCCAGATACACCAAGAAATAACCGCCCAGCGCCAAGATAAGGGTGATCAAGTTGATCCACACCTCGGGTCTAGAAAACGCCCTTTCTCGGATATCAAAAAGAATTGCCAGCACAACCAACAAACCCAGTGGCGCCGAATATTTGGGCTTTAACGAAAAGAGCATGCTTGCAAATCGCTCAGCAATTTTGAACCAACGATCGAAATCGGCGAAGCGGGCAAAAGTCTCCACCCCCTGACCAGCAATCAAGTCGTTGGTTGGTGCAAGAAACCACTTTTGAAACAGGGGGAAAACTGCCAGGGGGATGAAGCCGGCCAAGACCCAAGCGGTTTCTAATGAGTGGTGTTTGAGAGAAAAAGACCCTCGCTCCAAAAGCAACCTGGTGACCGTCCAGCCGGTGAAAACGGCAACAGCTAAGAGCCAACCCTCGTTCTTCGTCCAGGCACCCGCGCCGAGCAAAACCCCGCTTATCAACAAGAACCCGGAATTGGGTTTCCTTTGGTGCAAGCTTAAACAGCCTAGAGCCCCGAGCAGGTAATAGCCTAATGGCAAATCTGCACATTGAGTCGGAGCAATGATCAGCATCGTGCTGCTGCCCAATAAGGCCAGCCCCGCCAGGCGGCTGGACACCCCGCCGCGGGTCAGGTTTATCAGGGTCATCAGCAAACCCAGAGTGGCCAGTGCGAATAAAAGCCCCACAATGGCTGGGGCGAACAAATCCACCATACCCCGGTAGGTCCATAAGCGGGCGACACTGCTTCCCAGCATCAAGGGGTACTCTGAAATGGAAGATACTCGGATCGAATAGCTGTTTCCAGTCATTGCCGCCTATGAAGAGAAAGCGGGCGGCAAGATTCCAGATTGCCCAGGCATCCCAACCCCCATGCGGAAAGATCAGTGTCGAACATGGCTAATCGAACGTGGAAGGGCGTAACGCAGGCATCCCAACCCCCATGCGGAAAGATCAGTGTCCCGAAGATATAGGTAAAGCCGGCTGCGAGGGTGGCAAAGACCAGGCTTAGGTTGAGCAGCCAGGCCGAGCTGGCTGGCAGCTGAACCTGGCTGGCGAGGGTCGCATCCAGTTCCGTTTGCTTGCTGCGCTGCCGCAATAGGATCCAGGCGAAACCCAACCCGGCGGTGAGCATCAGCTCGACCAAGAAGTAGATCCAACCGGCAGGCAAGAAAAATAACCGCCATGCAAAATACACCAGCGATGACAGGCCCAGCCCGATCCCGATCCCAAGCCAAAACTTGAGCCTGATTGGCGACCGGATTTGCCACAGGAGTATATCTGCCAGCAGATAGCCAGCTACAATGCTCAGGCCAAGGCCGAACGCCAGGCGGAGATAGCTCACTGCTTCCCCCTGAGTAGGCCGACGCCGTTATTACAATCCACTAGGATCTCATATCCAGCCGTCGCGGCTTGCTTCAGGCTCTGCGCGTCCGGATAAACTGCGATGAATTTTGATTGCGTCTCTTCACGCGTCACAATGACAGGCGCAAGGGCATACTGCGCCCACAGGTAGACCTCCGTCCATTTATCCCCCTTGAGCGGAGTGATAAAGCCGACTCGCTCGTCGGGAGCAAGCTCAGCTCGCACACACGCCAGCCGGTTTTCAAATCGCGAAATGCTATCGCTGGCGATTGTGCCAAACTTCTTATAACGACGGATAAAGACACTGATATCGTAATATTGCAGGCTTTGAAATCCACTGTACAGCGCTAACACTACCAACAAGGCGGCGCCAAGTACAAAACGCCAGGAGGGTCTTAACGGTCCGTTTTTCACCCAGCGGATTATACCATTCCACCATACTCACCAGGAAGACAGGCCTTTATCAGCCCAATAAATGGGTTATCATTGTAACGAAGATGATTCAACGATATTCCGCGGAGCAAAGTCATGCTGGCTAGAGTGTTCTCTTGTGCAGTCATCGGCCTGGAGGGCGTGGTCATCGAGGTCGAAGTGGATACCGCCGATGGGCTGCCTTATATCGCCATCGTCGGTCTGCCCGACGCCGCCATTCAGGAGAGCCGTGAGCGCGTCCAGGCGGCGATTCGCAATGCCGGCTTGTACTTCCCGCGCCGCCGGATGGTCGTCAACCTTGCCCCCGCCTCCGTGCACAAGGAAGGCCCGGCCTATGACCTTCCGATTGCTCTGGGCATCCTGATCGCCAGCGAGCAGCTTCCTTTGGATTGTCTGGAGGGAAGCATGGTGGTAGGGGAGCTTTCGCTGGATGGCAGCGTGCGCCATGTGCGTGGGGTGCTGCCCATGGCTGCCCTGGCGCGGGCGAGCGGTTTCGAACGCATCTACACCCCGCCCAGCGACGCCGCCGAGGCCGCCCTGGTGCCCGACCTGCAGGTGATACCGGTTGCCTCGCTGACCGCGTTAGTCGCGCATCTGAGCGGCGCCATCCCCATCCAACCCCAGCCGCCAGTTACCCCCGAAGAGCTGCCGGTGGCTGTACAAACCGACTTCGCCGAGATCAAGGGCCAGGAGCATGTCAAGCGCGCCCTGGAAGTCGCCGCGGCGGGCGGGCATAATGTTTTGATGATCGGCTCTCCCGGCGCAGGAAAGACTCTGCTGGCGCGCGCCCTGCCAAGCATCCTGCCGCGCATGACCATCGACGAGGCGCTGGATGTGACGCGTATTTATTCCGTGGCCGACCAGCTCCCGCCGGATGTGCCGCTGATCCGCAACCGACCCTTCCGCGCTCCCCACCACACCATCTCGCACGCCGGGCTGGTGGGCGGCGGCAACCAGCCGCACCCGGGCGAGATCTCCCTGGCGCATCGCGGCGTACTCTTCCTGGACGAATTGCCCGAATTTGGGATGCGTGTGCTGGAGGTCTTGCGCCAGCCGTTGGAAGACAAAGTGGTCACCATCAGCCGCGCTCAAGGCTCACTGACCTTTCCGGCGAACTTTCAATTGGTCGGAGCGATGAACCCCTGCCCGTGCGGTTACTATGGCGATCCGGTCAAACCTTGCACCTGCTCGAATCAGATCGTTACCCGCTACCAGAAACGCATCTCTGGCCCGTTGCTGGACCGCATCGATGTCCACATCGAAGTGCCGCGGGTGGATTATGAAAAGCTGAGCAGTCAGCGCATGGGTGAACCTTCAGCGGCGATCCAGGAGCGGGTGGAGCGCGCACGCCAGGTGCAGCGCGAGCGCTTTGCCGGGCAGACCTCAGGCGGAGTGCAAATTGCTTGCAATGCCGATATGCGCCCGGCCGAGGTGCGCCAGTTTTGCTCCCTGGATGATACCTGCCGCGCCTTGATGAAGACCGCCATGATCCAACTCAATCTGACCGCACGCGCCTATCATCGCGTGCTCAAACTGGCGCGCACCATCGCCGACCTGGCAGGCAGCGAAAGCATCGCCACGCAGCACCTGGCCGAGGCGCTGCAATACCGCCCCCGCAGAGAGATGGGCTAAGCTTTTGATATCGAACGGCGATATTCATTCTTGGAGATATCGACCTGGAAGAAGGAGGTGGTATCGTGTTCACAAACATCATTGACCCAAACAATCCCCTGACTCCCAGCGAGGTGGTCTTCCTGAACGGCGAGTTGTTCGCCAAGAAGGCGGTGCTGGGAAATGTGGAGCTTCTGCATTCGGCTGAGAAGGTCTCTGTTGCCGAGCTTGGCAAAGCGATCCTGATGAGCGCCATCCTGGGCTGCGAGCAAGCCGACGCATTCCGCCTGGAATTGCGGGAGCGGAAAGCGATGCTGGGGTTGCGGAAGGCGCAAGGATTGTTTGCGGTCCCTGCCACTCCCAGGGTAAATCTGCCTGAGCACAGCCTGGAGGCCACCTTTTCCGAGCTGGCAACTCACCTGGCGCTAAAGGACAAAAACGACATCTATACGATGATCTACACCTGGCTGCGGCAGGACGCTGTGTCCCCCTGGAACACTGCCCTGGAATTGGTGCAGGCCGGGATGGCCAGACGCGGCCTGCTGGAGGCAGTGCAGGAGAAAAAGCTAAAGGTTTTCACAGTCACCCGCTACAGCCTGCCGGAGCGAACCCTCCGGTTGGCCAAAGGGCAATCTGTTGGGGCGGTCAAGGCGCTGCTGGATGATTGCGAACGCACCCGCCCCGCAGTGTGGAAGGAACTCGAAGCCGGGATCAAGAAAGCCATCACTGCGCGCACCGAGTCCGGCAGTGCTGATCTTGATTGATCGGTGGATCATACCTTCCTCTGCGGCCATTTGCCGCCTGCCAATGGACCCTTTGCAGCGACGGGGCGGTTAGCGTGCTCACCACACGCCGGCAATAACCCGTCCACACTGGGGGCATCGCCCACGGTGGAGCCGGTTGAACAGCACGTCAAAACCCATCCTGCGAATGAGCAGGGCATTACAATCCGGGCAATAGGTGTTATCGTGACGATGTCCCGGCAGGTTGCCGACATAAACGAACTCTAAGCCGGCCTCTTTGCCGATTTCCCAGGCGCGCTCCAATGTTTTGACCGGCGTGGGGGGAAGGTTGAAACGATAAGCGGGAATGTAGCCTGTAACATGCCAGGGCACTTGTGGGCCAAGTTCTCTGACAATGCGCTCCGCAATCTCCCTCAAGCACTCCTGCGCGTCATTGACCGTCGGGATGACCAGCGTGGTGATCTCCAGATGAAGCCCACTTTCACGAGCCTGTTTGCACGCGCTCCAGACTTTGTCCACCTCAATGCCCTTGCAATATTCCCTCACTGCGGCCGCATCGCCCTTGATATCTACATTCATGGCATCCAGCCCGGCCTCGATGAGCAATGACAGCGCCTCAGGGGTCATGTAACCATTGGTTACATAGGTGTTATAAAGCCCGCGCTGGCGTGCAATCCGAAAGACATCCAGCGCCCATTCTAGCGAAAGCGTGGGTTCATTGAAGGAGATAGAGGTACCCTGGCAATCAAAACGCCGGGCGATCTCAACCAATTCCTCAGGTGAGATATAGTCCCCTGATTTCGGCGGGGGGCGTTTGCTGATATGCCAGTTCTGACACCATGGGCAACCAAAATTGCATGACCAGCTTCCAGCAGTCAGGGCAAAGGTGCCAGGGTAGAAATGATAAAAAGGCTTTTTCTCGATGGGGTTAGGAACAAGCGATGAGACCGCGCCGTAGATTAGCGTTACCAGCTTCCCATTGCGATTTTCCCGCGTGCGGCACCAGCCCTGTCCTCCCGGTGGAAGGGTACAGCGGCGCTGACAGGTGAGGCAGCGAATCTTGTTGTTCACCCGCTCTTGCAAGAGCGCTTCTCGAACGAAAGGGCTTTCCATTCTCCTGCCATTAGTCTTCGCTGATGATCAATATTTGTCCCTGGCTGCGCACAGCTGCTCTAACAGTTTCCGATAATAACAGTAATTCTCCCAGGTGACATCCTGGCGCACTCGGCCATCCAGCAAGGGGGCGTAGCCGCCCTGCTCCAGAAGCGGCGGCACTTTTTCTTCCAGCTCTCGCCGGATCGCCTCCCGGCCTTCGCGCAATACATCCAGATCCAGGCCGCCGATCAGGCGCAGATCGCAGCCGAATTCATCCCGCAGGCGGAGATAATCCATCGCCTGGGCGCGGACCTCCACCGCCCACAGACAGTTGAACCTCGCCTGCAGCAGATCAGGGATCAACGGATAGACATTTGCGTAGGCGCGCAAGATAACCGTCGGCACGTTGTAGCGGCGCAGCACCTCGAGGACAGGCTGATAAGTGGGCAGAACCAGCTCCCGATAAGTGCGCGGCGAGATCAGGGGCCCATTGTTATCGCCGATCGGCTCACTGAATACTGCCGCATCCACCTGGACATCGCGCAAGACTCGCTCGGCCATTCGGGCATTGAAATCCCCTTGGATCTCGAGCATTCTGCGCACCAGGCGCGGGTCATCTTTGACCAGGAACATCATCCGGTAAAAATGCTGCCAGTCATAAACACCAATCGACTGGAAAAAGCCGCGGTGCACGCGCAGCATCACGGTCTGCTGGCGATTCTTCCACCGCTGCACACAGGCATCCCAATCGCTCGGCAAACGGGCGGGGTCATCTGGGTTCAGGGCATCTTCCAAAACACCCAACGCTTCGACGCTTGTCGGCCACGGCTCGGGGTCTGGGGACGGGTATAGATTGGGCTCGATTTCGTCCCGTTCGTCGATGGCGAATAATTCCGAGAGGGTCGCCCCCGGGGGCATGCCCTGAAGACGCCAGATTTCCAGCACTTCATCCCGTTGTCCTTCGTCGAAAAGCGGCGGTCGGTCGGGGTGACCAAATTGCATGGTTTCCAGGAAGCGCTGTCTGGAATTCATGATCTGATTATAACGATCTTCACCTTCCCATGGTCCCTGATTCCTGAGGGCGAGGGCGTTCATCGCTTCTGAGGGGGATGTAAAAGGGGCTGACGGGCTTTTCTTACTTGAAAGGCAACCGATACACCCGATACCGCTTATAAACCCTGGCCCCCATGCGCTCCGCCAGCCCAGGGGTAGCCGGATTATCGGCGCTGGTCAGGGAGAGATCGGCCCACTCGTAGCCCTTGCCCTGCACCCGGCGCGCCATCTCGTCGAACAGCAGAAGGCTCACACCGGTGTTCCAATACTCCGGCAGCACCAGCACACTCTTGATCGTCAGGCATTTGGGTTGGCAGCGGCGCATATACCAGGCCAGCTTGAGATAATCCCAGGGATAGCGCAGGCCGTTGACATGCTGGAAGATCTCGTTCAGATTTGGCAGGGCGGGGAACCATCCCACCGGCCTCCCGCCGACCTCGGCGAACAAGATCAACTCCGGGTCGGCAATCTTGCGAAAGGCCGCCAATGTTTCCTCGAGCGCTTCGCGTTGCCAGGGGATAAAGTCCACCAGGTGCGCCGTGGCGGTGTTGAGCAGGTACAGCACGGCATCCACTTCCTCATCCCAACGATCCAGTCGGGTGCCGCGGATAGTGATTCCGCCGCGCTGGCGTAACCGTTCAGCCACGCGCTTCAACCGGCGCAAATTTTCGTTGTCCTCATCTATGCCGATGGCAAAGGCGATGTTATCCCCGCGGGCCGGCTGGAAGCCGTAGCGCTCCACGAAGTCCAGGTAATAGAGCGGCGTATGCCCGCAGAGGAGCGCTGGTGGACGGTCGCGCCCTTCGACCAGGATGCCATAGCTATCCTCGTAATCCAGGTTGAAGGGGCCGTATAACGTCTCCAGACCGCGCTTGCGCCCCCAGTCCGCGGCGCGCTCGAACAAGGCGCAGGCCACGTCGTAATCGTTCACGCACTCGAAGAAGCCGAACATGCAGTCGCGCAGCCCGCGCTGGGCGTTGACCGCTCGATCCTCGGCAGCGCAGATGGTGCCCACCGGCCGGTTGCCGCGCCAGGCGATGAAAAACTCGGCTTCGCCGCGCCGAAAGAAAGTGCCTCGCTTTGGGTCGATCCGCGCCGCTCGTTCGGGCAGCAGGGGCGGAACCCACAGCGGGTCGCCGCGATAGATGCGCCAGGGGAAGTGCAGGAAGGTGCGCCGCTCGGCGGCGTTGCGCACCGGCCGCACCTCGACCATGAATTTGCGGTTATCATCTCTCATGGGGTCTCCGACAATCTGGCCTTTGCGGTCGCCCGGCGCTCTTCCAGCCCGGCGACGATGCGGGCATGCTCTGCCCGGCTGAGCGGATAAAGCCAAGCAAAGATGATCCCTGCCCACAGCAAGGCGGCGGGGATAGGGCCTACCACCAGGCGGATGCCCAGCAGCGCGCTGGGCGACTGCTGGACAGCGTTGGGCGCGTATCCGGTTGCATCGAGTAACAGCAGGATCAGCGGGATGGCGATCGAAGAAGCCACTTTCTGCATCAAGGAGATCAGACTGTAGAACATGCCTTCGTGGCGTTCGC
Organism: uncultured Anaerolinea sp.; assembly: GCA_964503145.1. Taxonomy (GTDB): domain Bacteria; phylum Chloroflexota; class Anaerolineae; order Anaerolineales; family UBA4823; genus RBG-16-57-11. The sequence continues at coordinate 577,080 of CAZCYV010000002.1, forward strand.
CGGTGTGCCATTCGTCCCATTCGATAGCGTCGGGGATGATCGCCCAGGGCAGCACGTGCGCTGCGCTGACGCCAATGCCGGCGAGCACACACAACGTCAGCAGCAGTCCGAGGCTCGAAGATGGACCCAGGCTGACCAGGACCAACTGCACCGCTGCCCAGAAGGCGATCCCAAAGATGTAGGCCAGGCGCTTGTTCCAGCGCCGCGACGCCCACACCCACAGCGGCAGAGCGAATATGGCGGTGATGAAGATGCTGGCCATGATCAGATCGCTCTGCGCTTCCCGTAGTAGCACATACTTGAGAAAGAACAGCAAGGCGGTCTGCAGGATATCCACCGAGATCCAGGTGAGCAAGTAGATCCCTGCGCCGAAGACGAACGGCCGATTCTTCAAGGCCGCTCGCAAGGATTGCCCCAGACTGGGCTGCTCTGCAGCCATGAAATCGGGGCGCTCACGAGCATTGAAGAAGACCAGCAGCACCGGCAGCATGCAAACCAGCCCGAAAAGAACGCCCATCCACTGCACCCGAACGGCGTTCTGCGGGCTGAATGACTCCACCATGGCCAGCGGAACGGTGAAGGCGATCAGGCTGCCGGCAATCGAGAAGAACATGCGGTAGGAGGTCAAACTGGTGCGCTCGTCATAATCCGGGGTCAGTTCTGGGGTCAGGGCGATGTAAGGCATGTTGACCAGGGTGAAGGCGGCATCGAACAGCACATAGGCCACGGCGTAATAGCTTGCCAGCAGCACCTGGCTCTCCCATGGTGGGCGCATCCACAGCAGCATGAAGCTGAGCGCAAAGGGCAGAGCGCCGAAGAGCAGGAAGGGGCGGCGCCGTCCCCAACGGGTACGCGTACGGTCAGAAAGGTGACCAATCAAGGGGTCATTGAAGTAGTCCCAGGTGCGGCCAATGAAGATGGCGGCTGCGGCCAGACGCGCTGGCACGCCGACCACGTCGGTCAGGAAGATGGCGAAATATACCGCCAGGATGGTGTTGGTCAGGCTAAAAGAGATATCGCCAAAACCGTAAATCCATTTCGAGCGCCGGGACAGGGTTTGGGTCATTGGTCTGGCTCTCACCCCAGTTTCAAGAAAGTCAGCCGGGGGGTGGCTTTCTCCAGCGAGCTGACCTGGGAGCTTGCAGCCAGCCGATTGGCGACAGGGAAGATGAACATCTGCGCTACGGCGACCCGGCGCAGTTCGCTCAACAGCGCGGCGTAGGCGCTGGAGGCCTTGCTCTTGTAAACGACCAGCGGATCGCTATGCGCCATGCCTTCCAATCGCACCTCGTAACGCAGCTCCTCCAGGCGGGTCAGATATTCCACCCAGCGTTCGTCGATGCTGGCCAGCAGCATGGCGCGATAGGCCTGGTTGACCGCCTCTGCCCCTAACTCCTGGATCAGGGTCTTTTGCGCCTGAAGCAGATGATCCAAAGCTTGCGCGGCGACCTGATCTGGCGGAGTATGCGCCAAAAGTTCATCGGCCAGGAAGACATAAGTCAGGCGGGGGTTGATGGGGCTGGGGATGGGGGTGGCGCTTTCGCCCTCGTCGGCCTCGGTTGCCGGGTCTGTCTGGATACTGCTTTCGTTCATAACGGCCCCCTCATTGAGTGTTGCTTCTCCGCCAGGGCTTCTCATCAGTTCCAGCAACTCCAGGCTGCGTCCCTCGCCGAGCGGGCCGTCCAGTTCTGGTAAGGCTGCCTGAAGCAAGCGCGCTAGCTCGCCCTGCGCGCCGAGCAGACGCTCGCGGCGGGCCTGAAAAGTCGCCGACACAACAGTCTGGGCGCGAGCAGGCAGGTCCTGTGGACCAGTGGCTGACAGGTCGGTCAGGTCGGACGATTGCCCCAGCAGCCGCTCCAGGATCGCCAAGAGGTGAATTACGGCATCCTGAAATAAAACTGCTTCGATCTGATCCAGGACTTCGATGGAAACCGTCCGCGGATCTTCCTTCAGGGCGCGCAGTCCCGATTCAGATAGCTGGATAGGCATGCCAGCCGCTTCGGAAAGCGCTTTCAACGCGGCGCGCGGCGCTCTGGGATTCAGGTTGTCCAGCAACGCATCGATGGCTTCCATGCGCTCGGCTACCGCCGCCTGCCACTCCGCCAGCGCAACCTGGCATTGTCGCTCGATTTCGCCTTCGACGAAACGTTGCTCGGCCAGCAGGGCGCGCTCTGCCAGCGCCAGCAGCGCAGCATGGGCCTGAGCGGCATCCGTTTGCTTTGGCAGATCGGGCAAGCCTTTTCGAAGCGCGATGCTTAGCGTCCAGGAAGGGAACAACCCCCCATCGGCGCGCGCCAGGGAGGGCAACAGCCGCTCGACCCAGGCGATGAATTGCCAGGGTTGGCCGTCCTGCGCCTGAAGGGTAGCTTCTGCCTGGGCGTCCAGCTCGGCTTCCAGCATCTCGGCCAGGTCGCTGCTCAGGTCGGGCTTTCCCAGGATGCGATCGCGCTGCTTGTAAATCGCCAGACGTTGGGCGTTGACGACATCGTCGTAATCCAACAGGTGCTTGCGGATCTCGTAATTTTCGTTTTCCACCCGGTTCTGCGCGGCTTCGATGACCCGCCTGGCGGCCTCGGCCGGGCAAGGCAGCAGCGGGTCGCCGCCGCGCAGGCTTTCCTGCTCCAGAAACGCCTGGGCTTCCAGGCCGCCAAAGCGCACCAGCAACTCATCTTCCATGGAGACATAGAAGCGTGAGCTTCCCGGGTCGCCCTGGCGCGCCGCCCGCCCGCGCAGTTGCTGATCGATGCGCCGGGCTTCATGTCGGGTGCTGCCGATCACGTGCAGGCCGCCCAATTGCTTGACTTTCTCCATTTCGTCCATGTAACGCAGGAAAAAGCCCACCTCCGCCTGCCAGCCGCCCCATTGGGCGGGGGCGAGCTTTTGTAACGCCTGGCGTCGCTCGGCCAGAGTCATCGTGTAGGGGTTCGTCGTCCCAGCGCGCTCCAGCACGTGGTTGACCGCTGCCAGCACTTCCTCGGCCAGCTCGCCGCCCAACTTGATGTCCACGCCGCGCCCGGCCATGTTGGTAGCAATGACAACGCTGCCAAAAGCTCCGGCGCCGGCGATGATCTGGCTCTCTTCTTCGTGATAGCGAGCATTGAGCACCACGTTTGGGATGCCGTCGCGCAGTGCAGTCTCCAGACGTGAGCGGTGCTCAGGCTGTAATTCGAGCTGTTCGAGCAGATCTGGTAGATGCGCCAGGGGATCAGGACTGAGCTTCAGGCTGGAAAAGGCGCTTTCCAGGCGCGCCGGGCTGATCAGCCCCAAAGGGGTGTTGAGGAATTTGAGCGCCTCAATCGGCAGCTCTGGATGCAGCTTCGGATGAGCCTGAAGCCAGGCCCAGCGCAGCAGGCGCGCTTGCGCCAGTCGGGTCAACATCAGCCCTTGAAGGTAACGGGCCAGTTCCTCCGAATCGGCCACCGAAGTCGTGCCCACCAGCAGCGGCCGCCCACGGGCGTGCTGGCGCAAAATTTCCCAGACGATCGCCCGGCGCTTGGCCTCAGCGTTCAGATATAACACATCCGGATAATCGATGCGTTTCCAAAATTGCGGCCTGGCCTGCGGATCGTCTTTGCGCACGTAAAAGGTGAAGGGTTGACCGTTGGGATCTTTGCCCTGGCGCTCCAACAGCGCTCCATCCCGGCTTAGAGCCTGATATTCCACGTGGGTGGGGATCGGGTGCACCTTCAACTTATAGATCTTCTCGAATTCTTTGGAAGCGGTCAGCGCGGTGCCGGTCATGCCGGAGAGCAGGGTGTACATGCGGAAGTAGTTTTGCAGGCTGATCGTGGCGTAGGTGATCGACTCGCTCTGGACTTCCAGCCTTTCCTTGGCCTCCACGGCCTGGTGCAGACCGTCGGTCCAGCGCCGCCCAGGCATCATCCGCCCAGTGTATTCGTCAATAATGACCACCTTACCGTCCTGGACGATATATTCTCGATCGCGCCGATAAAGAAAACGCGCCCGCAGCGCCTGTTCCAGGTGACCGATCAGATGGCGCTGTTCCAGGGTGGCTTCCTCGGGGCGGTCCGGGTCGCCCAGGGGTTGGCCCAGCAACGCAACGATGTGCCGTTCGCCGCCGGGGGTCAGCGTAACCACCTGCTCGCGGCGGTTGATCTCGACTTCATGGGGACTCAACTTGCGCACCGCTTCAGCCATGCGGTTGTACCATTCGATCTCGTTGCGGTTTTCGCCGGAAATGATCAGTGGGGTGCGCGCCTCATCGATCAAGATATTATCCACTTCGTCAACGATGGCGAAGTAATGCCCGCGCTGGGCTTTGTCCTCCAGGCGGGGCGCCAGGTTATCGCGCAAGTAGTCGAAGCCGAATTCACTGTTGGTGCCGTAAGTAATGTCCGCAGAATACGCTTCTCGGCGGCTGACCCGGCGAAACTGATGATATCGTTCTTCGGTGGATGGCTCGTCTGGATCGTATAGATAGCCGATGCGCTGGTCTGTTCCAGGCTCATCAGCTTGCAACACGCCAACGCTCATCCCAAGCAGGTGGAAGATCGGTCCCATCCAGCGCGCATCGCGCCGCGCCAGATAATCGTTTACGGTGACCAGATGAGCGCCTTTGCCGTGCAATGCAATCAGGTAGAGCGGCAGGGTTGCGGCCAGCGTTTTGCCTTCGCCGGTGCGCATTTCGGCGATCGCGCCGCGCGCCAGGACGATCCCGCCGATGATCTGCACATCGTAGGGGCGCAGGCCAATGGCGCGCCGGGCGGCTTCTCGCACTGTGGCAAACGCCTCGGGCAGCAGTTCTTCCTGGCTGGCGCCTCTTTGCAGCCGTTCCCGGAATCGCTCAGTACAGTCGCGCAGGGTGCGATCGTCCAGGGCGCGGAAATGGGCCTCCAGCGCGTTGATCCTGACGAGCGTGGAGGCATATTGACCGACTTCGCGTCGGTAGGCATTGCGGTCCAAGAAGGAAAGTAAATTTTTGTACACCGTTTTATCCAGTCGCCTTATTATATCCAAAGTATAGGTATAATCCTGTCTGGAGATGTCCGTTGTTTGAAGCGTATCGGGTGCTGATCAAAGGCGCCGGCGATCTGGCGACCGGGGTGGCCTGGCGGCTGTGGCGCGTTGGCTTTCCAGTAGCGATGACCGAACTGGCGCAGCCGCTCGCCATCCGCCGCTGCGTAGCTTTCGCCGAGGCAGTTTACGCTGGCGAGACGACGGTCGAAGGGGTCACCGCCCGCCGGGTCGAAAGCCCCGCTGCGGTCGAGGAAGCCTGGGGGCAGGGTTTCATCCCGGTGTTGGTGGATGCGGATGCCTCCCTGCTGGCTTACCTCAGACCAGAAGTGATCGTGGATGCGATCATGGCCAAGCAGAATCGAGGCACGCGGATTAGCGACGCGCCGCTGGTGATCGGCCTTGGGCCTGGTTTCACGGCCGGCGTAGATGTGCATGTTGTCATCGAGACCAACCGCGGCCATTATCTGGGGCGCGCCTTGTGGAGCGGCAGCGCCCAGCCCGACACAGGCACGCCGGGAAACGTCGCCGGCGCAACTCTAGAGCGGGTGGTGCGCGCGCCCGCGACGGGCGTGTTCCGCGGAAACCGCCGGATCGGCGATCGGGTTCAGGCTGGCGAGACGCTGGGGTGGGTTGATCAGACGCCTGTGCTGGCGCCGCTCAGCGGCGTGCTGCGCGGGTTGATCCATGACGGCGTTCGAGTAGATCGCGGCCTCAAGGTTGGCGATGTTGACCCGCGCGGGGAGGCGCGCCATTGCTATACAATCTCCGAAAAGTCGTTGGCGATCGGCGGGGGCGTTTTGGAGGCCATCCTGGTGCATTTACGTCAGGCAAAAGGCGCCTCGAGTGGCCAGAAGGGCTGAACGTTCCTCCTGAGTCGGTCTGCGAAAACGGACCTTACAGGAGCTTTTGTTGCCTCCTGGAAGCCGGCTGACGGATTAGCTCGCGGACTCGCGTTACGCTTGATTGTAGCGCCTGGTTTGTGAGTATAATTATTTTCTCACCTTTTGTCCTCGAGGCTTTTATGTCCACACCCATCGTCGAATGCATTCCCAACTTTTCCGAAGCGCGCCGGCCGGAGGTCGTCGAAGCCATCATGGCGCAGGTGACTTCGGTGCCGGGCGTTACCCTGCTCGACCGCCATTCTGACCTGGACCACAACCGCACCGTGCTGACCTTCGTCGGCTCGCCCGCCGAAGTGGAAGAGGCGGCCTTCCGCGCCATCGCCAAAGCCGCCGAGTTGATCGACCTGAACCAGCACACCGGCGAACACCCGCGCATCGGCGCGACCGACGTGGTGCCCTTCGTGCCGATCAAAGGCATCTCGATGCCCGAATGCGTGCAGATGGCGCGGCGATTGGGCCAGCGCGTCGGCCAGGAGTTGGGCATCCCGGTTTACCTGTACGAGGCCGCGGCGACGCGCCCCGAGCGCGTCAACCTGGAGAACATCCGTCGCGGCCAGTACGAAGCGCTCAAAGAAGAGATCGGCGTCAAGCCGGAGCGCGAACCGGACTTCGGCCCGGCGGTGGTCGGCCCCGCCGGGGCCACGGTGATCGGAGCGCGCCCACCGCTGATCGCCTTCAACGTATATCTGACCACCGACGATGTCAGCATCGCTAAGAAGATCGCCAAAGCCGTGCGTAATTCCTCGGGCGGCCTGCGCTATGTCAAGGCGCTGGGGCTGCTGGTCGAGGGGCGCGCTCAGGTGTCGATGAATCTGACCAACTACCTGGGCACGCCGCTCCCGCGAGTGGTGGAAGCGATCCGCCGTGAGGCGGCGCGCTACGGCGTGGCCGTACACCACAGCGAACTGGTCGGCCTCATCCCGCAAGAGGCGCTGGTGGAAGCGGCACGCTGGTACTTGCAGCTCGACCAGTTCGAAAGCGGGCAAATCCTGGAATATCGTCTGGCAGCGGCGCAGCGCGAGGCCGGCGGCTCGGCCTCGCAGGACTTCCTGGACGCCCTGGCCGAGGGCACTCCCGCCCCTGGCGGTGGCTCGGCGGCGGCGTATGCCGGCGCAGCCGGGGCTGCGCTGGCGGCGATGGTTGCCCGCCTGACGCTGGGGAAGAAGAAATACGCTGCCGTGGAAGCGCAGATGTATGTCCTGTTGGAACGCGCCGAAGCGCTGCGCGCCGCGCTGACCGAAGCCATTAAGAAGGATGCCCAGGCGTTCGAGGAAGTGATGGCCTCTTACAGGCTGCCCAGGGACACCGACGAAGAGGCCGCTGCCCGCCAGCAGGCCATCGAAGCGGCGATGCTCAACGCTGCCCGGGTGCCCCTGGAGACGGCGCGCATGGCGGTGGAGGTGATGGAGCTGGCCGCGCAGGCGGTCGAAATCGGCAGCCTCAACGCCATCAGCGATGGCGCCAGCGGCGCTGCTCTGGCGCGCGCCTCCCTGGCTGGGGCGGGGTACAACGTGCGCATCAACGTCTCCAGCCTGAGCGACCCCTCGCAGGGCGAGCCGCTGTTGCAGGAGATCCGCCAGCTCGAGCGCCGCGCCGATGAAATCGAAGCCTCGATCCGCGCCAACCTGATCGAACGGGGGGGTATGCCTCTACCATGAGGCGAATACAACTCTGGTCGATGCTGGCGGGCGGCCTGACGCTCCTGCTGATGGTCGCCTGCTCGAGCGCCGCGCCGCTCCAATCGCCGGCGAACCCGCCTATGGCGCAGGCGCAAACCAGCCCTCCGCCGCTGGACAGCGCAGCGACTTCTTCACCCACACCCTCTGTGACGCCTGCCAGCCCGGCGCTGAGGCCGAGCGCCACGCCGCCGCCCGCGGCTACATCTGCGCCAGAAGCCACGTCAACCGCCTGGCTCATTCCACCCACACTCTGCCCGCCGGATCGCTGCGCCTATTCTGGCGCGCTCTTTTTGAGCCGACCCATCGCCCTGCCCGGCAACGACGCCATTGATATCAGCTACCGCTTCGGCAGCACGCAAAGCGGGATGCGCGATCCGCACCACGGCGTGGAGTTCCTCAACGGCTACGGCACGCCGGTCCTGGCCGCAGGAGATGGCGTGGTGGTAGTCGCCAGCACTGACCTGGAGCCGACCTCGCCGCGCGGCGCCTGGCCGATCACTTTCTACGGCCCCTACATGAACTTCTACGGCAACCTGGTGGTCATCGAACACGCCCTGCCTCAGGCGCTGATCGAAGCCCTCCCCGATATCCCTCGACCGATCTACACGCTATACGGCCACCTTTCAGAGATCGACGTGCAGGTGGGGCAGCAGGTGACTGCCGGTCAGCAAATCGGTCGGGTGGGCATGGCGGGCATCGCCACAGGCAGCCACCTGCACTTCGAGGTGCGCCTGGGCGAAAACACCTATCAGGCCTCGCGCAACCCGGAGCTATGGCTGGCGCCGCGCCTGGACGAGAACGGCCAGCCGATGGGGGCCGTGGCCGGGCGCTTCATCGACGCCTATCAAAACTCCTTGGAACTGGATAGCATCGTCTTGCAGCATCTGCCGCAAGGGCCGGATGGCCCGGTCGGTTTCCAGGTCTCCACGCGAACCTACGAGGAAAAGGGCCTGGTTGGACAAACCCCCTGGCTGGAAAGTTTTGGCGTGGGCGATCTGCCTGCGGGGTGGTACCGCATTACCTTCCCCATGGGTGGTCTGCGCCAGGAGCTGATCCAGGTCTTGCCAGGGCAGATCACAGTGGTGACCTTTCGCTAGGCCAGCGCTCTGGCGACCTGCAGAATTTTTAAGAGACGGTTTCCAGCAGATCGGGTAAAATGCTTCATCGTTGACCCCTATCCGGGATTGTCGCACCAACGAACAACTTTCTGGAGGCAGGTATGGGATTGAAACCCGATCACTGGATTCGCAAGATGGCGCTGGAACATCGCATGATCGAGCCGTTCACCGACGGTCAAGTGCGCAATGGTGTGATCTCGTTCGGCGTATCCTCCTACGGCTACGACATCCGCGTCGCCGATGAATTCAAAATCTTCACCAACGTCTATTCGGCCATCGTTGATCCCAAACATTTCGACCCCAAGTCGATGGTTGATTACAAAGGCGAGGTGTGCGTCATCCCGCCAAACTCCTTCGCCCTGGCGCGCACCGTGGAGTACTTCCGCATCCCGCGCAACGTGCTCACAGTCTGCCTGGGGAAATCCACCTACGCCCGTTGCGGGATTATCGTCAACGTCACCCCGTTCGAACCGGAATGGGAAGGCTACGTAACGCTGGAAATTTCCAACACCACCCCACTGCCCGCCAAGATTTACGCCAACGAAGGCATCGCCCAGGTGCTCTTCTTCGAGGCTGACGAAGAGTGCGAAATCTCGTACGCCGATAAGAAAGGTAAATACCAAAAACAACAGGCGATCGTCCTGCCCAAGCTATGATCTTAGCGGGGGTCATCCAGGCTGAAAGCTCGCAAAAAGATCAGGCATGTCTGAACGAGACTGGCATTTCGAGGTCGCGCCTCCGCAGATGGCCCGATCATAAAGTCTTTAACCTCCTTATAAAAGCGCCGTTGGGGGCATTATGGTAGAATGTTGAATCAGAGTTATCATGGCTTATGGCGCGACATCGCTATAAAGTGCCCTGGCTGCAACCACTGCTTGCGTTGAGCATTCTCCTGGGTGTGACGCTGGCCTGCGCGCGCAGCCAGCAGGCCGATGGGTCGCCGTTCTGGAGCATCTCGCGCGCCGGACAGCCCACCCCGGCAGCCGCTGCTGGCGGCTCACAACCCATCGGAGGGCTGTTGCCCCGGCGGACTCCGGGCGGCCCGATCTTGACGCCGACCCCAGACGCCCCCCACAACCTCCCCGCCGTGCGCACCCAGGCCGAGCAATACACCGTCCAACCGGGCGATACGCTGGGACAGATCGCCAGCCGTTTCGGGGTAAGCGTGGAACAGATCGTCCAGCACAACCAGTTAGCCAACGCCAACCTGCTCGAAGTCGGCCAGACGCTGACCATTCCCGCCCCAGAATTGCAGAATCCAGGCTCGGATTTCAAGATCATTCCCAACTCCGAGCTGGTCAATGGCCCATACAGCATCTTGTTCGACGTCGAGGCTTTTGTCAAACAACAGGGCGGATTTTTAGCCAGCTACTACGAGCAAATCGACGATCAGAGCTACAGCGGGGCACAGATCGTGCAACAGATCGCGCAAGATTACTCGGTCAACCCACGCCTGCTGCTCGCCGTGCTCCAGCACCAAAGCGGCTGGCTGACCAACCCCCGGCCGAAGAAGGCCGATCAGGATTTCCCGATGGGATGGGCAGACCCGAATCGCAAAGGCCTGTATCGCCAGATCTCCTGGGCAGCCAATACGCTGAACCGGGGCTATTATCTGTGGCGCGCTGGCGAGGTGGGCACCTGGATTCTGGCGGATGGCAGCATTGTGCCGATTGCACCAACGATCAACGCCGGCACCGCCGCCGTGCAATATCTTTATGCTCAGCTCGATGATCGGGCGGCCTGGGAAAAACACGTCTCAAAGGAAGGATTGTTCGCCACCTACAACGCCCTTTTCGGCTACCCGTTCGACTTTGCTATCGAGCCGCTTTTGCCGCCCGACCTGTTCCAGCCGACCTTGCAACTACCCTTCGAAGAGGGGGTGGTGTGGTATTTCACCGGCGGCCCCCATGGCGGCTGGGGGGACGGCTCCGCCTGGGCGGCGCTGGATTTTGCGCCGCCAGGCGAGGCGCTGGGCTGCGTCCAGAGCGATGCCTGGGTGACGGCAGTCGCCGATGGCCTGATCGTGCGTGCCGGGAATGGCGCCGTGCTGCAAGACCTGGATGGCGATGGCCTGGAACAGACCGGCTGGGTGATCCTGTATATGCATGTCGATTCGCGCGATCGCGTCCAGGCTGGGACGATGGTGAAAGCTGGCGAACGCATCGGCCACCCTTCCTGTGAGGGCGGCGTATCCTCAGGCACCCATCTTCATATCGCCCGCAAATACAACGGCGAGTGGATCCCCGCCGGCCATATGCTGCCCTTTGTGCTGGATGGCTGGGTGGCCAGCGGCACAGGCAAGGAATACGATGGCTACCTGACGCGCAAAGGTCAGCAACTCGAAGCCTACGCGGGCATTTCTTCCAACAACGGTATCTTGCGCTGAAATTGGCTTTCATGAGACGCACACTGCAACGGATTTCCGGGCTGATTTTTCTGGCGCTTGTGGCAACCTCCTGCGCTACTAGCGGCGGCTACTGGATTCCCCCCAGCTCTCTGCCGACGGATGCCCCACTGGCAATGGCTCCGATGCTCGGCGCACAGCCCGAGTCCCCGCCGATGATCACAGTCGAATCCCAACCCACGCCTGAGGCTCTCTTTATTCCTTCTCCTTCTCCGCAAGCCCCGACTCAAGCGCCGCTCGACCCGCCATCGGCCACCCCCGCGCCGCTGCAAGTGGAGACCCTGGCCCTGCCATCTCCTGCCTCGCCCAGCGCGACCCCGGAGATTTACGTGGTTGACACTGCGCCGATCTTGTACTACTCTCAGGCCGCAGACACGCTCAAGGTTGTCGCCATCCGTCACGGGGTCGCCCCGGGAGAAATCACCTCCCCAGACCCGATCCCCGAAACTGGCTTTATCAATCCCGGACAATTGTTGATCATCCCGCGCCGTCTGACCAACACCACCTCCTCGCAAAAGCTCCTGCCAGATAGCGAGGTAGTTTATTCCCCCTCGGCGGTCAATTTCGACATCCACGCCTTTGCACAGGAAGCGGGCGGATACCTGGCCTCATACCAGGAATGGCACAAGAGCACCGGCATGAAATCCGGCGCAGAGATCGTTCAGCGCGTGGCGATTGAAAATTCGATCAACCCTCGCCTGCTACTGGCGCTGCTCGAATACCATAGCCATTGGGTTTATGGACGGCCCAGCGGGACGGAGCAAATCGATTACCCCATGGGCCTGGCCCTGCCGTCCGCTAAGGGGCTTTACAATCAGCTCGTTTGGGCGGTCAACCAGATTTCCACTGGCTATTACGCCTACCGCGAAGGGCGGCTGACCGAAATTCGCTTCACCGACGGGGTCAAGGCGCGACTGGCCCCAGATCTCAACGCCGGCACGGCCGCGCTGCAATATTACTTTGCCCAGCTTTACACCAGCCAGCGCTGGCTGGACGCCTTAGACCCGGAGATTGGCCTGCCCGCTTTGCACGCCTCGATGTTCGGCAACCCCTGGCTGCGCGCCCAGACGGTGGAGCCGCTCTTCCCACCCCGGATCGAACAACCTCCGTTGATCTTACCGTTTGCGCGCAACTGGACATGGAGCTATACTGGCGGGCCGCATGGCGCATGGGAACAGGAAGGCGCCTACGCCGCCCTGGATTTTGCCCCCGGCTCGAAGGAGTCGGGCTGCGTGGATTCACTCGCCTGGGCAGTGGCCTCAGCGGCGGGTCTGGTGGTACGCACCGGACCCGGCCTGGTGGTCATCGACCTGGATGGCGATGGCTACGAGCAGACTGGCTGGGTGTTGGTGTACCTGCATATCGCCGAAAAAGGGCGGGTTAAGCAGGGAGACTGGGTGGCCCAGGGCGACCCGATCGGGCATCCTTCGTGCGAAGGAGGCTTTGCCACCGGTACACATCTGCATATTGCTCGCAAGTACAACGGCGAATGGGTTCCTGCAGATGGGCCGCTGCCTTTCAACCTGGGCGGCTGGATCGCCAAGGCCGGGCCACTCCCCTATTTGGGCACGCTGACTCGGGATGGCGTCACTCTGACCGCCTGTACTTGCAGCAATTACCTGACTTTTATCACGCGCACCGATGAGGACCCCTAAGCTTTTGGCTTCTCCTGGGCGCCGTTTCAATTTTCCAACCGGCTTCTCCTGGCTATTGATCGCAGCGTTGGCGCTGAGCGCCTGTCAGCCTGTGGGCCTGAGCCAGCTTCCTGCAGAGCCTGTGGCAGCAGAAGGGCAAGATGAGCTCTCTGCGGCTGCCCCAACGCTGCAAGGTTCGCCGACCCCGCTCTTCCCGACCCGGCCGCGTTACGCGCCCGGCGAGTTGGTGGATTATATCGCCCAGACGGGCGATACGCTGCCTGGATTGGCCGTGCGCTTCAACACCACGGTGCAAGAAATCCGGGCGGCAAACCCCTTCATCCCGGCCTCTGCCACGACGATGCCGCCGGGCATGCCCATGAAGATCCCGATCTATTATTTGCCGCTGTGGGGCTCGCCGTACCAGATCCTGCCCGATAGCCTGTTCGTCAATGGCCCGGCGCAGATCGATTTTGACACCCAAGCGTACGTCGCCAGCCAGCCCGGCTGGCTCAAGAACTACAAAAGCTATGTGGCAGACGCCAACCGTAGCGGGGCCGAGATCGTCGAATATATCGCACACTACTACAGCATCAGCCCGCGCCTGCTACTGGCGTTGCTGGAACACCAGGCGCACGCCCTATCCGAGCCTGAGGCAAGCAAAGACATCGAGGAATTTCCCCTCGGCCATCGAAGATGGAATTACAAAGGGCTTTTCCTGCAACTGGCCTACGCCGCCAACCAGCTCAATGAAGGATATTACGCCTATCGCACCCAAAAGTTGACCTACCTGGAACATCAGGATGGCACAATCGAACGCATCGACCCGTGGCAGAACGCAGCCACGGTTAGCCTGATGCGCTACTTCAATTCGCTCTACAGCTACGACCAGTACTCCGCCGCTATCTCCCCCGCAGGTTTCATCCAAACCTATCGCCGGCTGTTCGGAGATCCCTGGCAGAACGTGCAGCCCCATCTGCCGGGCAGCCTGGAGCAGCCTGCTTTCCTGCTGCCTTTCGAGCCAGGCGATGTATGGGCCTTGACCGGCGGGCCACATGCGGCCTGGGGCACTGGCGCGCCGCTGGCCGCCCTGGATTTTGCGCCGCCCTCCAAGAGCGCCGGCTGCGTGTATAGCGACCGCTGGGCGACCGCGGTCGCCGATGGCGTGGTGGTGCGCTCTGAAGAAGGGCAAGTCATGCTTGATCTGGATGGCGATGGCGACGAGCGCACCGGCTGGAATGTGTTCTACCTGCACGTTGGCAGCGAAGGGCGCGTCCCGTTGGGCGCTGTCGTGAAGCAGGGCGACCGGATCGGTCATCCCTCCTGCGAAGGCGGCAGCGCTACCGGCACACACATCCATATCGCCCGCAAATACAACGGCGAATGGATGCCCGCCGAGGGCATTGGCAATGGAATCCTGGCTTTCAACCTCGAAGGCTGGGTGGCTCGCAACGGCAGTCAGCCCTATTTGGGCACGCTGGTCCGCAACGCGCTGGTGGTCACAGCCTGCACCTGCTCCAACGCCGCAAGCTGGATTCAGAGCGATCGCAAGCCCCTGGAGGCCAGGCAAAACACCCCATGACCTTCCCGCCGCCTGGATGGTTTAAGTATTTCAAGATAATAGTTAAGAATATTGAATATATTATTGACATTATCAAATTTTGGGGTATAATTATCTTGAAATCAGGCCTCTTTTGGTAGGCATTCTGAAACAGGAGCAAGGATTTCAAGATGAACCCTATCCCCAACCGATGTCCTCTGTGTGGCGGCGAGCTTGCGGTCACCCGAATCTACTGTCGAGACTGCGACACGACCATCGAGGGGCGCTTTGCCAGCGGCCCCTTCAGCCAGCTCACCCCTGAACAGCTCAATTTCATGATCACTTTTGTGCGTTGCGAGGGCAAGATCACGCGTATGGAAGACGAAATCGGCCTGTCTTACCCCACAATCCGCAACCGTCTGCACGAATTGATTCGCGCCCTGGGTTTCGAACCGGGCGCTGGCGAAGAGCCCAGCGGATTGACCGAGCAGGACCGACAGCGCATCCTCGAGGATCTGGACGCCGGTCGGATCACCGCCGACGAGGCCATGCAACTCCTGAAGGAAATGGAGGCGTAAGATGGGCAGGCGAGTGATTGAGACCGGGCCAGCGCCTGAAATTCTGATCGAGCAAGTCCTGGGCGACTTGCAGGTGCGCGGCTGGGAAAACCCCCAGGCAGTGGTCAGCGCCGATGCAGAAGAACTAGAACTGCAAGAACAGGACGGCAACCTGCGCTTGAGTTGCCAGGGAGATTGCGATCTTTACGTGCCTCGCGGGGCGACGTTGACCATCGGCAGCGTCCACGGCGATGCCAGCCTCAAGCTACTCGACGACCAGTTGACCATCGATCAGGTTCACGGCGACCTGGACTTGCGCAATGTCGCCGCAGTCCAAATCAACCTGGTTCACGGCGATTTAGCGGCCAGAAACATTTCTCACGACTTGACCATCGATCAGGTAATGGGGGACGCTGATGTCCGCTACGCCCAGGGCGAGAGTCTGTTCAACGATGTGGAAGGCAATTTGGACTTGTCGGGCGTCGAAGGAGGCATCCAGGCCAAAGCCGCCGGCAATGCTCGCCTCCGCCTGGATCGTCTGGCTGGTTCCAATTACCAGATTCAGGCAGATGGGAACATCTATTGTTACCTGCCGGTGGACGCCGATCTGAAAATCAGCCTCTCCAGCGAGGCGGAGGTGATCAAAGTACGCCTGCCCGAAGGCTCCCAAACATACAAGCAGGCGACCCACGAGATGACCCTGGGCGATGGCAGCGCTTCTCTGCGCCTGGCTGCAGGCGGTTCAATTTATCTGTTCGTCGAGCGCTCCAGTTGGCCCGTCGGCGACGAAGAGATTATGGGAGCGGTCGGCATCCCTGAGGATTTCGGGCGGCAGATCGCTCAACAGGTCGAGACGCAAATCCAATCCCAGATGGAACAGATGACCCGCCGGCTGAACGAGCAGATGTCGCGCCTGTCAGAACGGCTGGGACAGGCGGGCGTAGGATCGCAAGAAACAGAACGCATCATCGAGCAAGCCATGCGCACCAGCGAGCGAGAAAGGGAGCGCGCCCAGGAAAAAATCCGCCGCGCTCAGGAAAAGCTGGAGCGTAAGCTGGAAGCCCAACGCCAGCGCGCCGAACGGCGCGCCCAGGAACTGGACCGACGCACCCGGCGAAGCGGTTGGAGGTTCGAATGGTCGCCCCCGCCAACGCCTCCGGTCCCGCCAAAGCCGCCCGCGCCGCCCAAAGAAGCCGTGACCGAGGAAGAGCGGCTGCTTATCTTGCGAATGCTGGAGCAGAAGAAGATCACCCTGGAGCAGGCCGATCGCTTGCTCTCTGCCCTGGAAGACAACGACTGAGGCGCAAGACAATGGACGATAAGAGCGAAAATATGCGCATCCTCGAGATGATCGAGAGCGGCAGGATCAGCGTCGAAGAGGGTCTGAGCTTGCTGGCTGCGCTGGGCGTTGTCGATGAAAGCGTCACAGGAGAAGTTCCTGCGCTGGAAGATCATACCAGGCTGGGCGAAGCTTCCTCCGATACGGCGGAATACGCCGAGCCTATCCCGCCGCCAGCCCCCAATCAGCCTGCGTCGGGCGGAGCCCCGGATTCGGAGCACACTTCGCCCGCCCCCGAACTGCAGCCCGATCAAGGGGCTGCCGGGTTGCCGCCAGAGGCGGAGAAATGGCGCCGCTGGTGGGTCATCCCGTTGTGGATTGGCGTCGGATTGACTATCCTGGGTGGGTTGCTGTTATATGCGGCGGTGCAATCGGTGGGCGGCGTCAATTTCTGGTTTTTCTGCGCTGCGGTTCCCTTCACCCTGGGCCTGCTGGCGATCATTCTGGCCTGGCAAAGCCGCACATCGCCCTGGCTGCACCTGCGCGTGCAACAGGCGCCGGGCGAAACGCCTCAGCGCATCGCCATCAGCTTGCCGTTGCCCATCCGGCCGGCGGCCTGGTTCCTGCGCACTTTTGGGCGCAAGATCCCAGGGGTAAAGGACCAGGCATTGGATCAGGTCGTCCTGGCGGTAGGGGAGAACGCCGGCCCGGACAACCCCATCTACATCCAGGTTGATGAAGGCGAAAATGGCGAGAAAGTCGAAATCTATATCGGTTGATGCCAAAACGATGATGGCGAGGCAACCGGGAGGTCAGGAATGGCAACCAACGAAGAACGCATGAAGATCCTCAAAATGATCGACGAGGGCAAGATCACCGCTGAGGAGGGCGCAAAGCTGCTGGCCACGCTGAGCGAAAGCCGCAAAGCGGCAGCGCGCAAACCCAGCCTGCGCGGCGCCTATGGAGGCGCGCGCTGGCTCAAGGTGCGCGTGACCGACATGGTGACCGGCAAAGCCAAGGCCACGGTGAACCTGCCGCTCGGCCTGGTGGACGCCGGACTGAACATCGCTTCGAAGTACGCGCCAGATGTGGCTTTCGATGAACTGGTCGAAGCGATCAACGCCGGGGCGGAGGGCAAAATTATCGACGTGTACGATGAGGAAGACGGCGAGCACGTGGAGATCTTCATCGAGTGACAGCAGAAAAGCCTGCATTGCTCTCTGGCCTGCGCGGCTTTGTGATCGTCTGGCTCGGCCAGGTGGTCTCCTTGCTCGGTACAGCCATGTCTGGCTTCGGCCTGACGATCTGGGTCTATAAGCTCACCGGCTCAGCCACGGCGCTGTCGCTGATGGGCTTTTTCTTTGTCACCCCGATGCTGATCATCAGCCCGGTGGCCGGAGCGCTGGTCGATCGCTCCAATCGAAAATTCATGATGATGATCAGCGATCTGGCCTCGGGCGTAGCGACGATCGTTATTCTGATGCTGTACCTGGGTGGCGATCTTCAACTCTGGCAGTTGTATATCGCCACCGCCTTTATGGGGCTGTTTCAGGCATTCCAATGGCCAGCCTTTTCTGCGGCCATCACCACCATGCTACCCAAAGAGCAATATGGCCGCGCTAACGGACTGATGTCGCTTGCCGAGAGCGGCTCAGGCATCCTGGCGCCCATCCTGGCCGGAGCGTTGCTGGCATATGTCGGCCTGGGTGGAATCCTGGTCATCGATGTCGTCACGTTTGTCATCGCCATCCTGGCCTTGTTGATCGTCGTCGTCCCACGACCCAAAACCACACAGGTCGGGCAAGAGAGCAGAGGCAGCCTGTGGAAAGAATCCATTTACGGCTTCCATTACATCTTGAAACGTCCCAGCCTGTTGGGTTTACAGATGGTGTTCCTGGCGGGCAATTTCCTTGCCGGCATCGCTTTCACCCTCTCCGCGCCGATGGTGCTCTCGCGCACCGGCAACAATGAACTCGCCCTGGGTACGGTCAACTCGATTGCCGCAATCGGCGGGGTGTTGGGCGGCGTCGTGATGAGCATTTGGGGCGGCACCAGGCGCAAGGTACATGGGGTCCTCAGCGGATGGACGCTCTCCGGTGTGTTTATTTCCCTGTTCGGGCTAGGCCGCAGCGTTCCTGTTTGGGCGGCGACGGAATTTGCTTCTGGCTCGCTGGGCCCCTGGATCAACAGTTCCAACCAGGCGATCTGGCAAGCCAAGGTAGCCCCCGACGTTCAAGGGCGGGTGTTCTCGATTCGCAGGTTGATCGCCTGGGTCAGTACGCCGGCGGCGACGCTGATCGCCGGCCCGCTGGCGGATTACGTGGTAGGACCAGCGATGCAACCAGATGGCGCGCTGGCCCCCATCTTCGGACCGACGTTTGGGGTCGGCCCGGGAGCCGGGATTTCGCTCATTATTACCCTTGTCGGCCTGGGGACCATCCTGGTGGGGCTGATGGGTTATCTGCTTCCTACCATCCGCGACGCCGAAGCGATCCTGCCAGATCACGATCAAGCCGAGATCACAGCGAACGCCCTGGCGGATTGAGATCGAGGCCCGCCCTCTTCCACGCCAGTATCCCACCCTGCAAACTGTAGGCCTCGTAGCCGCGAGCGCGCAGCCAGCGCGTGCCAGGCAGGCTGCGATGGCCGCTCAGGCACAGCACCACCACCGGAACGCCCGTTTGAAGATCCAGGCGCTGTATAGAGCCAGGCATTTCGGTGAGCGGAGCGTGAAGGGCATCGGCAATAGTCCCTTGCCGGAATTCCAAAGCGGTGCGGGCGTCCACAAGCTGTAATGGGCGGCCCTCATCCAGCCACTGCTTGAGGTCCTCGGCCTTAATCTCGGGGACCCTGCCAGCAGGTAACCACCACAGCCGGGGCAGGCGCAAGCTCAGCCCTCCTGCGCAACCGGCGCATAAACGCCGGATTTGACCAGCTCGGCTTTTCCTTCGCCAGAGCCTTCGAAGATATGATACTTCAACTCGATCGGCATCAGTTTGCTGAACATGGCCTGCGCCGGGCAGTAGCGCGTGGCCGAAAGTTCGATCGCCCGCAAGACAGCCGCCTCGTCCAGGTTGCGACCGGTGACGAAGTATTCGATGACCACGCCCGTGAACACCTTCGGATGTTCAGGAGCGCGCTGGGCGTGCACCTGGACTTCGAAAGCGGTCACCTCCTGGCGCTTTTTGCTCAGGATCGAGATCACGTCCATGGCCGTGCAGCCAGCCAGGCCAACCGCCAGCAACTCCATCGGGCGGAAGCCGTCGTCCGCGCCGCCCACTGCCGGCTCAGCTCCCAGCGGAACCTGGAAGCCCGAATCGGCCGTTCCGACAAAGGTGAGCCCTTCCTTCCAGCTTACTTTTGCATCCATAAACTATTTCTCCAATACAGGGGTGATATATTGTTCCAGCATCGCCCGGCTGATGGGGCCTGTCCAGGCAAATCGCACCCGTCCAGCCCGATCAATGACGTAAGAATTCGGCAGGCTGGGGTTGCCAAAGGCCGCTACGGCCTTGATCTGTGGATCGAGCCAGATCGGGTAGGTTAACCCGTATCGAGCGACGTAG
Organism: uncultured Anaerolinea sp.; assembly: GCA_964503145.1. GTDB lineage: Bacteria > Chloroflexota > Anaerolineae > Anaerolineales > UBA4823 > RBG-16-57-11. The sequence goes on from CAZCYV010000002.1 coordinate 596,736, forward strand.
TCCGCAACGGTTTGCGCCGCGCCCCCCGATTCGATGCCCAGGATAACGAAGCCTTGATCGCGATGTTCCCGATAATAGCCTTCCAGGATGGGCAACTCGGCCCGGCAAGGGGGACACCAGTAAGCCCAGTTGTTCACCAGCACCACCTGACCGAGGTAATCCGCCAATGCGGCAGGTTTGCCATCCAGATCCTTCAAGCTGAGCTTCGGCGCAGGATAGTCAACCGCCAGCGGTACCGCCGATTCGAAGCCGCCGGGCGCGTTCGAAGCGCCCGCCTCCGACCAGAGCAAGTAGAACAGCGCCAGCGCTCCCAGCAGAATCAACCCGCCGCCCGCTATTGCCAACACCCAGACGCGGCTCACGATTCTAGTCCTAACCGGCGCAGTGAAACCTTTGGGCATCTTATGCCAAGCCTTCCTCTTCTTCACTCGTCTAACGCGCCTCGCCGAGGCGCACCGCAGGTGTTATCAGCTAAAGCATCCCCCGCCAGGCGAACAACCGCAATTTGGGCAGGTCAGGTTGAGCAGCCCATCGTAGTCCAGGCGCCCGGCCTGGCACTGCGGGCAAAGGTCGCCAGAACGAAGATGGACGCCAGCAGCCGACGCAGGAGCGTTGCTGGCTTGGAGATCAGGAACGCGCTCCAGGATGAAAAAGTGAGGGGCCTCCAGCGATTCTTCTTCCATCTTGGACGTCAACCCCTCTAACCGCCTCAGGATTTCTTCTCGATGAATTCGTCCAAATCCAGGCAATGGAACAGCCGCTGGCGGACATCTTCAGGCACCGCAGGCGAGTCATCGGCGGTTGCGCGATACAGATACACCGTCTTGCGCAGCGAATCGACCACAATCCGGCAATTCTCACAGCCGCTCAAATGCCGCTCAAGCTCCGCGCATAGCTCAGGACTCAGCTCGCCATCCACGTAGGAAGAAAGCGAGTCCAGCAAGTGGCGACAGCTTTCATGATCCTGTGCAACGGGATCGGTCATGCGATTTCTCCTTCTGCCGGTTGCCGGCGAACCATCCGCTCGCCGTAATATTCGGTGAGCAACTCCCGCAGCCGCATGCGCGCCCGCGACAGGCGAGTCTTGACCGCCATCTCGCTCAGGTTGAGCACCTCGCTGGTCTCCTGGGTGGACAAACCTTCGATGTCCCGCAGGATGAAGACGGCGCGCAGAGAAGGCGACAGAGCTTCGATCGCTTTATCCATGTAAGAACGCGCTTCAGCCGACATCAACTCATCTTCCGGCATACAACACCAATCCACGATCTGCGCCGGCTCCTGCTCGTGATCTTCCATTTCCAGGGGTTCATCGATGGAGACGACCCCTTTCTTCTGCTTGCGCAACAGCATCAAAGCCTCGTTAGTCGCGATGCGGTAGAGCCAGGTGGACAGGCTGGATCGTCCATCGAAACCAGGCAGCGCACGATAAGCCTTAATGAACGTCTCCTGTAACACGTCTTCTGCGTCCTGGGGATCTTCCAACATTTTCATCGCCAGCCGGTAGATCACGCCAGAATAGGCCTCGACCAGCCGGGCAAACTCCGCCCGGTCGCCCTTGCGCAGAGCCTCCAATGAAAAATCTTCGCTGCGTTTGTTTCTATCCATTAGATGCATCCATTCCAGAAAAGTCACATTCGTGAGGCTATGACCCGCTTCGGTCACATGCTGAATTCATGGGTATTCGCCTTCGAAAAGCCTGGCAAAGATTGTATCATATTGACGGAAGTGGGTCGTCATGCTATAGTCGCTCCCATGACGCGCTTTATTACCTTGCTCACCGATTTTGGATTGAAAGATGGTTATACCGGCGTGATGAAAGGTGTGATCTGGGGGATCGCCCCAGAGGCGCAAATCGCCGATATCACCCACCTGATCCAGCCGCAGAACGTCCTCGAGGGCGCCCTGGCGCTTGGCCGGGTTGCGCCTTATTTTCCGGTTGATACGATCCACGTCGCAGTCGTCGATCCTGGCGTTGGCACGGCGCGCCGCCCCATCGCCGCCCGACTGGGCGCATATTACTTTGTCGGCCCGGACAACGGCCTATGCACTGTGCTCGTGGAACAGGCTCGTCAGGCTGGAGGCCCCATCCATTTCGTCCACCTGAACCAGCCGCGCTACTGGCTTCCCGAGATCAGCAATGTCTTTCACGGGCGAGATATCTTCTCGCCCGTCGCCGCCCACCTGGCAAACGGCATACCGCTGCAAGACTTGGGCGCACCGATTGACGACCCCCATCTGCTGGAATTACCCCGCCCAGAGCGGACGGCGCGGGGCTGGCGAGGGCAGGTGATCGTGGTGGACAATTTCGGCAACTTATCCACCAACCTGACCAAAGAGCACCTTGCAGACATGCAGGCGGTCGTAGTGCACGTCGCCGGGCGCGAAATTCGTGGGCTGGTGCAGACTTTCGGCGACCGCCAGCCGGGCGAACTGGTCGCGCTCATCGGCGAAGCGGGCGACCTGGCCATCTCGATTGTCAACGGCGACGCCGCCCGAACGCTCGGCGTCGGGGTTGGAGAACCTGTGGAAGTCCACTCAGGGGAGGCATGAGAGGGATCATTACCCTGACGACCGATTTCGGCCAGGGCGATTTCGACGTCGGCGTGCTGTCGGGCGTCATCTGGCGCATCGCCCCCCAAGCGCGTGTGATCGACCTGAGCCACGAAATCCCCCGCCATGCGGTGCTCCAGGCGGCTCTGCTACTGGAGCGCTGCACGCCATACTTTCCCCCAGGCACGATCCATGTCGTGGTCGTCGATCCAGGGGTCGGCACAGAGCGTCGTGGAATAGCGGCCCGTCTGGGAGAGCAGTGGTTCGTCGGCCCGGATAATGGCCTGCTGACGCCGATGTGGCGCCGCGCCCAAGCAGGGAAACTGCCGGTGGAAATCGTCCACCTGACTGAGCCGCGCTTCTGGCTTTCACCCGTCAGTGATATTTTCCATGGGCGAGATGTCTTCGCGCCCGTTGCGGCGCACCTGGCGGCCGGGGTCCCGCTGGCCGAGTTCGGCCCGGCGATCCATGATCCCATCCTGATCGCGATACCCCTGCCAGAGCGCACCGCAACCGGCTGGAGAGGGACGATCCTGCATGTGGACGCGTTTGGCAACCTCTCCACCAACCTGGAGCGACAGCACATTCCCTCCCCAAACAGGGTAGAAATTCGCCTCGGCGAGGCCCACATCCGCGGCCTGGCGCGCACCTTTGGCGATGGACAGCCAGGCGAGTTGGTGGCCCTGTTCGACAGCTCTGGAAAGCTGAGCATCTGCGTGGTCAACGGCAATGCAGCCGCCCGTTTGGGTGTGGGAATCGGCGATCCATTGGAGGTGCATCTTACCGATGAGTGAGCATCCGGCCCTGCTGGTCGAAAACCTCACCTTCCGCTACCAACGGCGCAGCGAACCCTCGATCTACGATATTTCGCTGCGCCTGGAACCGGGGGAGATCCTGCTGCTGGCCGGCGCCAGCGGCTGCGGTAAGACCACCCTGATGCGCTGCACGAATGGGCTGATCCCGCGTGTCTATCGCGGCGAAATGTCCGGCAAGGTGCACATCTTCGGCGTACCGGTCGAAAAGCTGAGCATGGCCGAACTCTCTCAGAACGTGGGCACCCTGCTGCAAGACCCGGAGCGCCAGATCGTTGGCAGCTACGTGCTCAACGAGGTGGCTTTTGGACTGGAAAACCTGGGGCTGCCCAGAGAGGAAATCCTGCGCCGCGTGGACAGCACTCTGGAGTACCTGGGCATTTCCCATCTGCGGGACCGGGAAAACTTCTATCTTTCTGGCGGGGAGAAGCAAAAGGTGGCCCTGGCGGGCGTGTTGGTCATGCAGCCGCGCATTCTGCTCCTGGACGAACCCCTGGCCAGTCTCGATCCCGTCTCCGCCCACGAGGCGCTGCGCCTCTTCCGCCGCCTGGCGGACGACGGCATCGCCATCATGCTGGTAGAGCATCGCGTGGAAGATGTGCTGGCGATCCAGCCTGAAAGCGTCTTGTACCTGGACGAGGGCAGGCAGGTGTATTATGGCGACGTTCAAGGCCTGTTCGAGCAGGTGGATTACCGCCGGGTGAAGCTGCCCGCGCCGTGGGTGTTGGAGCGCGCCCGGCGAGACCCGCCGCCGAAGCCCTTCGTCCCTGCGCTGCCGCCGCCATCCGCTCAGCCGTTAGTCTCCTTCGAGAACGTCTCTTTCCGGTACAAACCGGAGTTCCCCGAAGTGCTGCACGACATCAGCTTCGAGATCCATCCTGGGGATGTGATCGCCATCCTCGGACACAACGGCGCCGGCAAGACCACCCTGGTCAAGCACGCTCTGGGGCTGTTGAAACCCACTCAGGGTCGGGTGCTCCTGCAAGGAGAAGACACCCGCCAGCTCAGCGTCGCCCAGGCTGCGCACACCGTGGGGTATGTCTTCCAAAGCCCCACCCAGATGCTCTTCGCCCCTACGGTGGCCGAAGAACTGGCCTTCGGACCGCGCAATCTGGGCCACCCGCCCGAACAGATCGAACAGGATGTGCTCTGGGCCATCCGCACGGTGCGCCTGGAAGATGAACTCAAGACGCCCCCGCTGGCGCTTTCCTTCGGCCAGCAAAAGCGCGTCAGCATCGCCGCCGTGCTGGCGATGCGCTCGCGCATCTTGATGCTCGACGAGCCTACCGCCGGACAAGATTACTGGAATTATCAGGCCTTTATGGACGCTATTCTGGAGATGCCCGGCTTCGACGCCGTGCTATTCATCACCCACGACGTGGACCTGGCGGTGATCTACGCCAACCGCATCCTGTTGGTGTACGACGGTCGCCTGGTCGCCGATGGGACGCCCCAGGAAGTGCTCGCCGATCAGGGACGGCTGCGCCAATGCCGCGTACTGCCTACCTCGTTGCTCCAACTCAACCTGGAACTCTACCCTCGCACCGGCCACTTCTTGCGCGCCGAGGCGCTGGCGCACTTTGCCCAGCCCGAAGGTAGAAACGAAAGCGCCGGCGGTGGGTTAATGTAAGTGGCAACGATTTTCTAACTGATGGAAGGAGAAAAGGACATGGAAAAGAAATCTTTGTGGGCCTTTGGAACGCGAGAAGTCGTCTACGCGGCCATCGGCGCGGCGCTTTACGCCGTGCTCTCCGTGGCAACGAACTTCCTGCAGATTCCAGCAGCGGCGAACGTATCCGTCCGCCCGGCGGTAGCTATCCCGATGTTCTTCGGCCTGGCTTTCGGGCCCTGGGTGGGGCTGCTCACCGGCCTGGTCGGCAATATCATCAGCGACTTGATCTCCGGCTATGGCTTCTGGCCTTGGTGGGACCTGGGGAATGGTCTGATGGGCTTCATCCCCGGCTTGATCTACATCTCGATAACTGACTTCCGCTCGGTCGCGGATATCATCAAAGCGGAGATCATGGTGGTCATCGGCGCCGCCGTGGGCATGTTCGTGGCAGCCTTGAGCGAGATCTGGGTGTCTGGCATCGATTTCGCCACCACCCTGGCGACTAACTTCATGCCCGCCTTCGTTTCCAACGTCATCAATGGTCTGATCCTGGTGCCGATCTTGATGGTCGCCTACGCCGCCATCCAGGCGCGCTCCGGGCGATAGAGACCGCCATTGCCCGCCGGGTCTGGCCCCTCAGACGCCGCCTGAAGGGCCAGACCCATCGCCTCGGATACGTTTCCACAATGCTGGTCAGCTTCAGCTACCGATTTCGCAACAGCCTGGTCGAGAAGATCGACCCGCGGGCGCGCTGGATTTTTTCCATCCTGCTTTTGTTCACCATCACCCTGTTTTGGGATATCCGCTTTCTGCTGTTCTTCCTGGCGCTCACCCTGGGCCAGTACGCCCTGGCGCGCCTGACCTGGCGGGAGACCCGCCGCGCCTGGCTGTTCATCTTTTTCATCATGATGATGATGGTCATCGTGAACACCATCATTACCAGCGCCGGGACGATCGGCGAGGTGATGCAGGGCGGGCATCCGCTGGTTCAGTTCAGCCTGCCGATCTTCGGCCGCGCCTTGAACTTTACTCTGACCATCGAACGCCTGTGGTTTGGCCTGACCCAGATCGTGCGCATCCTGTCCATCTCGGCACTGTTCCTGGTCATCCCCTTCACCATGGACCCGCGCCAGTATGGCGCTACCTTCCGCGGCCTGGGGCTGCCAGATCGCCTGGCCTATTCGCTCGACCTGGCCTTCCGCTTCGTGCCCACCCTCAGCCGGGATTTTCAAATCACCCTGGACGCTCAAAAGGCGCGCGGCTACGAAGTGGAAAAGCTGCAAGGGGGGCTGATCAGCCAGATCCGCAAGATGGCTCCGCTGGTCGTGCCGGTGACGATGAACGCCATCCTCAGCGGCGAGGACATCACCAACGCCATGGATCTGCGCTGCTTTGGCCTGCATCGCCGCACCTGGATTCAGCAGCTTCATTACCGCTGGCCGGACTACCTGGTGATCGGGCTGGGGATTTTACTGCTGGCCGTCTCCATCTGGCTGAAAGCCCAGGGCTACGGAGGGTTCTGGGTACCCGGCTGGTTGATCCCCTCGCCCTAGCATCAGCGATGACGCTTCCCGATTTTCCTCTTCTCCACCGATGACCTTTACCCTGGAGAATCGCTTCTTGCAGCTTGCCCTGGATGTCGAGCAAGCCTGCTGGAGCCTCTTTCCGCGTTCCGAAGATATGCCGGCGCTGGAGGGCGTGCGCATGCAGGCCGCCTACCGCTGCGCCGGAAAACGCTGCTCTGCCCTCGAAAGCTGGCCGGGCACCGATCTCAGCCGCGGCGGGCGCCGGCCCTCGCCGCACGGCCCGTTGCAGCACCTCGAGTTGCGGCTCGGCGCCGATGCCTGCGGCCTGCGCTGCCGGATCGAGTTTGCCCTGCCTGAGGAGGAGCCGGCGCTCTTCTGGCGCCTGCTGATCGAGAACACCGGCGCGCAGTCGGTCCACCTGGATCGCCTGACCCTGCTGCGCTGCGATCCACGCTCCGGCGGCTCGAACTCCAGGATCCGCAACATCCAGCCGGACCAGGCGCGTTTCTTCTCCAATGGCTGGCAATCCTGGTCCTACGCCGGGGCTTATGCGCCCCAGGATCGCTTCCGCCGCACTCGCCTGGGGCCGATCCGCGCTCCCACCGATGTCAACGCCGGCACGCCTATGCCCACCCGGCGCGGCCATTTCTCCAGCGACATGTTCGGTGTGCTGGGCGACCGCCGCACGCGGCGCGCTCTGCTGGCCGGCCTCATCTCCCAGGCGCAGCACTTCGGGTCGCTGGAAGCCCGCCTGAAACCGGATGACCTGGCCCTGAGCCTATGGGCCAACGGTGATGGGGCGCGCCTGGATCCCGGCGCGCAGCTCGAGACCGACTGGGCCTACCTGTATCTCCTGGATGCCGATGCCCCCGACCCATTGGGGCCGTATCTGGAGGCCGTGAGGCGGCAGGCCGGTCTAGCCGGCGCCCCTGAACTTGCCATTCCCACCGGCTGGTGCTCCTGGTATCAGTTCTCCTCCGAGACTTATCAGGGCGCGGTCGCCGCGCAGGACATCCGCGACAACCTGCTGGCGCTCAGCCAGCTCAAAGAGGAACTCCCGCTGTCCATCGTGCAGATCGACGATGGCTTCGAGGCGCAAATCGGCGACTGGTTCGCTTTCAGCCCTGGCTTTCCTCAGGGCGTGGCCCCGCTGGCGGCGGAAATCCGCCGCCAGGGCTTCACCCCCGGCCTGTGGCTGGCGCCGTTCATCGTGCACCCCAGGTCGCGGCTGGCGGATGAACACCCCGACTGGCTGCTGTGCGGGCGCTTTGGCCGCCCGGTCAACGCCGGCTTGCTGTGGGACGCCTTCACCACCGCCCTGGATCTGACCCATCCCCCGGCCCTGGATTACGCCTGCCGGGTTGTCCACACCGCCGTGCACGAGTGGGGGTATGCCTACCTGAAGCTGGATTTTCTGTACGCCGCCGCGCTGCCCGGAAAATACCGCGACCCCACCCGCAGCCGCGCTCAGGTGTTGCGCGCCGGGCTGGCCGCTTTGCGCCAGGCCGCTGGAGACCAGGCTTTCCTGCTTGGCTGCGGCTGCCCGCTCGGCCCGGCGATCGGCCTGGTGGATGCCATGCGGGTCAGCGCCGACACCGCCCGGCGCTGGAAGCCCTCCTACCGCGGCGTCGAGGCCTTCTTCGCTGCCGAGCCCAACTTCCCGGCCGCCCGCAACGCTTGCCATAACAGCCTGACCCGCGCCCCCTTGCACCGGCGCTGGTGGATCAACGACCCGGACTGCATCCTGGTTCGTCCCGACACCCGCCTGACCCTGGCGGAGGTGCAGACCGTTGCTTCGGTGATCGCCCTGACCGGCGGTTCGCTCTTCGTCTCCGACCACCTGCCCGCCCTGCCCGAGGAGCGGCTGCGCATCCTGTGGGCGCTGCTGCCGCCCATCGGCGCGCGGCCACACCTGCTAGACTGGCTCGATTCATCCACTCCGCGCCGCCTGCGCCTGGATCTGGAGGGCACCGCAGGCACATGGCATCTGCTGGCGCGGTTCAACTGGGAAGATACGCCCCAAGACTTGAGCCTGCTGCCGGGCGATTTCGACCTCGATCCGCGGCCGGCCTATTGGGGGCGCGAGTTCTGGCGCAGCGAGGTCGGCCTGCTGAGCGAAAAGGGCTGGGCTTTCCCGGCCTGTCCGCCGCACAGCGTCATCCTGTTGGCCGTGCGCCCCCACACGCCGGAGCGGCCGCAGTACCTGGGGAGCGACCTGCACATTTCGCAAGGACTGGAGCTGGAGAGCTGGCGTTGGGAACCGTCGAGCGGCGAGCTATCCTTCTGCCTCAGCCGACCCGACCGCGCCCGGGGCGTTGTCGATCTGGCCCTGCCCCGCCCGCCGCGCCTGGCTGCCCTGAATGGGAAGCCGCTCACGTGGGAGCAGTTTGATCCCGGTGTTTATCGTTTTGCGCTTCAGTTTGATCGATCTGCAGAAATCGTCGTTCGGTGATCGCTGTTGCCCTAGCGAGGATGATTGCCCTCGATCAATGCAACGCGTTTTTCTGCGCGGCGGCGCTCGCTATGCAATTGCCTAATGTTGGTGACGATGCGCGTCACGCCCTCCGCAAAGCGCTGGATGAAGCCCTGGACGTACTCCAGAACATCCAGCGACGCATCCTGGATCGGCGGGGTCAGGTCCCTCCCTGTCGCCATGCCCTGCATCACGTCCACGGCATGGGAGGCGAAGTAGGCCGCGTTGGGTTAGCCGCCTGCCATCGCCCCCACGATCCTGAGCGGCTCCTTGCCCGCCGTCACCTCGACAGGCAAGAGGCTGTCTGGCGACTCCAGCGACAAATCCTCGCCGCAGGCGAAGAAACGGATGAAGGGCCGGCGCTCTTTCGTTATATGGTCGCGGATGGTGCCGCGCAGCATGGGATATTGGGCTTCTAGCGCGTCCAGCACCGCACCGATGGTCGTCGGCCCTTCGACTTGAAGCTCGACTTCGCGGCCGGTGTTCGCCAGCCTCCACAGGTGGGTGGGAAGCACGAGGCGGATCATGCCAGCGTCTGGACCTCGACCGAGAGCACGGGAGGAAGGTCGCGGACGATCGGCGCCCAATGATCGCCGGAATCGGCGGAGGCATAGACCTGCCCACCGGTGGTGCCGAAGTAAACGCCGCACGAATCGAGGGTATCGACGGCCATGGCGCTGCGCAGCACGTTGACGTAGCAGTTCTCTTGCGGCAAGCCGTTGGTCAGGGCTTCCCATTCATTGCCGCCCGTGCGGCTGCGGTAGACGCGCAGCTTGCCATCGGGGGGATAATGCTCCGAGTCGCTCTTGATCGGGACGACGTAAATCGTCTCCGGCTCGTGGGCGTGGACGGCGATGGGAAAGCCGAAGTCGCTGGGCAGGTTTCCACTGACTTCGTACCACTGTTCGCCAGCGTTATCGCTGCGCATGATATCCCAATGCTTCTGCATAAACAACACATCCGGGCGCGAGCGGTGCATGGCAATGCTGTGGACACAATGGCCGACTTCGGCGTCTGGATCGGGGAGCTCAAACTCGGAATGCAGGCCGGCAGTTATTGGCCGCCAGGTCTGGCCGCCATCATCGGTGCGGAAAGCGCCCGCGGCCGAGATAGCGACAAACATGCGCCCTGGGTCTTTCGAATCCAAGAGGATGGTATGCAGGCACATCCCGCCGGCGCCAGGCTGCCACAGATGTCCTTTGGCTCGCCGCAGCCCGTCAAGCTCCTGCCAGGTCGCCCCGCCATCGGTCGAGCGGAACAAGGCGGCGTCCTCTACCCCGGCATAGACCGTATCGGGATCGGTCAGGGAAGGCTCCAGGCGCCAGACGCGCGTGAATTTCCATGGGCGTTGCGTGCCATCGTAAAACTGGTGCGTGCCGACCTCGCCCTGGTAAACAAACTTGTTGCTCTCGCCCCGCGGCATACCGTCGGGCGCTGTTTCTGGTCCGCCGCCTGGCGTTTCCCAGGTCATCCCGCCGTCGCTCGAGCGCTGGATCACCTGTCCGAACCAGCCGCTGGACTGAGAGGCATAGATCCGGTCCGGGTCAACCGGCGACCCTTTGAGGTGATAGATCTCCCAGCCGGGGAAATGTGGGCCGCTGACGTCCCACTTTGCGCGTTTGGCATCTGATGTCAGAATAAAGGCCCCTTTGCGCGTGCCTACTAAAACTCGAATACCGGTCATACAATTGCTCCTTTCTGAAACTCTCTTTGGTGGTTGCCAGATACCCAGTTATATGCCAGGCGATCTCTGGCTCACAAGCTCTTGGATCCTGGAAACGATAAATCGCTCACGCGAGTCAGCTCGTTGCCAGGCTTAGCTGCCAGGACACGCCGAACCTGTCCGCAAGCCAGGCAAATTTCTCACTGAATGGGTAGCGATCCAGGGGCATCATGACCTGGCCGTCGTGAGACAGCACTTCGAACAGCTGGTCGATTTCTGCCTCGGTTTCACAGTTGACGTAAATCGACATGGCTGGTGTGAAGGTGAAGGCATGCTCAATATTGCTATCGATGCACATAAATTCCTGCCCGCTGAGGGAAAAGACGGCGTGCATCACGGTTCCTTCGGCTCCGGCCTCATTCGGCCCATAGCGAGTGATGCTCAGGATCTTCGACTTTTCAAAAAGCGAAATGTAGAAGTTCATGGCTTCTTCAGCCTGGCCGTCAAACATCAAAAAGGTGACAAGTTTTTGCATAGGCTTCATCCTGATTCCTTCAAAAGCAATTTTACCTTAAAAGGTCATTTTTGTCAAACATTTGTTCTAGATTATCTGTTCGCAGGCACATGGGCTTCATCCCAGAATCCCGAAATGGCGACGCCGTTGAGGGAATGGCATCAGGCAACAAAACACGGTCAGCCAGGTTGGAAAACCTGGCTGACCGTGCGGTAAAGTCCTTCCTCACATTTAGCGGAAGACCAACGGCAACATCACCTTCTTGATATCCACCTGCCCTGCCAGGCCGACCGCTGCGCCGCGTTCTGATGATAGATTAACCGCCGGCAAAGATCCGGTCACGCCCTCGGGCAGATCGGCCGTCAACGTATGCGCCCCCGGATCTACACCGTAGAAGGCGAAGCGCCCATGCTGGTCGGTCACCTCGGTGCGTGAGCCATCCAGGGTGACGGTCACACCCGCTAAGGGCGCTTCCCAGGGCTGGCGCAAGCCATCATTATTGGTGTCGAGCCACAGGGTACCGCGCACCACGCCGGGAGCTACTGCTGCCAGACCGACTCCATGACCTTCTCCCACTGCCAGGATGAAGGACTGCGGTTGGACGGTGGTTGTCGTTGCCGCCAGGGTATATGCGCCGTCTGGCAACCCCAAGAAGAGGCCGCGCCCGCCCATCGTTTTCATCTGCTCCATACCCAGTGTCAGGGTAAACGGCGTCTGGAAGACCAGTTCATCAGGTTGCTGCTGACCACCGCCATCCCAATCGTCGTATACCATGCCGCTGACCATGCCCGGTAGTTCAAGCGGAATTTGCACCACACCGCCCTGGAACAGGGTGATGGTCGAGGCAGGCACAGTTGCATAACCGGTCGGCGGCGTGGCGGTTACGGTGTAACTGCCATCTGGCAGATCAGTGAGCACTGCCCGCCCATTGGGTGTTGTCGTAGCGTTGGCAGATGCTGCGCCGCTCAGGGCCAGGTCCACTCCACCCACACCGGACTCGCCTTCATCTTGCTCACCATCGCCATCCAAATCCACAAACGCCTGGATGATGGTCAACCCGGCCGGGCGCAGGGGGATGGCGGGCAGGGTCACGTCCGCACCCTGCATGGACACAGCGCGCGTGGCCGGGCCACTGACCACATATCCGGCCGGCGGCACGATGGTCAGTATGTGCAGCCCATCGCCCAGGCTAAGGGGCTGGCCCCAGCCCGTTTGCCCGGAGACGCCGCTGCTGCCGCCGCCGGCCAGCGTCACGCCCGCCAGCCCCGGCTCGCCGGCGTCGCGGGCGCCATTGCCGTTGTCGTCGCGGAAGGCGCTCCAGGCGACCTGCGCTGTGTCATTGGCGTTGACCCGGAACAGCGGCTCGGCCGGGTTGAGGGTGATGTAAGCCATAGAAGTCCACACGCCGGCGATCGATACACATTGTCCCGTGTAAAGATTACCGCTTTCGCAAACATGCAAAAGGCGTGGTGTGTCTACCAGCCCCGGCACATCTATAACTTTCAGGCAGTGACCGTTACCTTGCATCTGAAACGAACCTGCACTATCCGTGTAGGTGTCGGCCAGGATAACGGGGCTAGTCACATTGCAGTTTCCCCCAGTCTGGTGGGCATACCGCACCACGCGCGCTCCGGCAATGGGGATCAGGGCGTCGCCTTGTTGGTACTTCACGGTACCACCCACCTGGAAGACAGGACCGGAGGATGCCCCTTCTATGGCGACGCCCAGCTGCACCGCTGTATGGTCCGCACCAACGGTGAACACACCGGGCGACGCAGTGACGAACAGAGCATCCGGCGCGTTGACGAGCTGCAGGGCGTAGGGAGTGTTGGCCGTCAGCCCCTCAAAGCGGAAGTACCCGGCGGCATCGGGTGTGGCCACAGCCACTTCCTGCCCGGCAGAACCGATCAGGCGTACGGCATAATCATCAATGCCGGGTTCGTTGCCATCCCACTGCTGGTTGCCGTTGCTGTCGTTGTACACCACACCCACCACGTGACCGGTGGGAACCAGGTTCAGGTTATTTCCGCTCAGGATTTGGCCTGACTGGTAGGTAATCAGCGGCTCGCTGTTGGCGATATAGCCGGGCGGCGGCGCAGGGATGCGCAAGCGATAAGTGGCTGGGCTCAGGTTGCTGAAGCTGAAATTACCAAAACTGTCGCTGGTGGTCTCGATACTGGCGTTGGTGGCTGTGTTTTGCAATTGCACGACCAGGCCCGACGCCAGCGAACCGCCTCCCCAGACGATCGTTCCCGGATTGCCGTTGGGTGGCCAGACCTTGCCGCTGATGCTGCCGGCGTCGCGCAGGGGGATGAGCAGCGTCTGCGCAGCATTGTTGGTGACGATCGGGCCCATGGGCAGAGTCCACAGGGAGGCGTAGCCAGCCGGTGGCGTGAACTGCACCGGGTAGCTGCCGCCGGGCAGGTAGAAGGTCGCGCCGCTGTTGCTGAGGCTCTGCGTGACGCCGTTGACGGTCGCGCTGCCTCCGCCGACAAAGGCTTCGCCAGCCTCGCGGCTGCCGTTGCCGTTGCCGTCTAGGAAGGCGCGCACCAGCAACGTGTTAGCCGGCTGAACCGCTAGCGCCACCGGCTCGCCGCCGCTGCGCGGTACGTTGACGCCCGCCGGATCGGCCGGCAAGAGATCGGCCGGCAGCCCGGCGGTGATCTGGGCGCAGACGGGGAAAAAGCCGCTGGGCGGCGGGTTGAAGACGGCCACGCCGCCGCTGTCGGTGGTGACGGTCTGCAAGTCCGCGCCGCTGCTGCCGCAGGCCGCATCGCGCAGCCGCACGGATACGTCCGCCAAGCGCTGTTCGCCCGCGTCGGCTGCGCCGTTGTGGTTGCCGTCGATGAAGACCAACACCCGCGGCCGGTTGTCCGCCGGCGTCAGGGGGAAGTCGATCAGCGGCACGGCCCCGTTCAGCGGCACGGAAACATCTCGCACCCACGTTTGCCCAGCGTGGGTCAGCGTCACCCGATACTCGCCGCTGGTGATCGGCGATTTGGTGTAGCTGCCGTTGGAGCCGGTCGTGAGATTTGCCACGGAAGAACCGTCGGGCCGGGTGATCGCCACGGCCGCGCCGGCGATGGGGTCGTCCCAGGCCTCGTCGAAGACGCCGTTGGCGTCCGTATCCCAGAAGACACGGCCACCCAGCGCCTGGTTTTCATTGAGCTGGTAGCCCACCTCCAGCAGCTCCGGCGCGGGGGCGACGCCCGTCAGGGTGTACCAGCGCTCCACCGCGGTCGTCGGCGCGTAGCCCGGCGGCAGGTTCACCCGCACCCGATAGTTGCCGGGGACAGGCAGGTTGGGGAAGCTGAAGTAGCCGCTGTTCCAGTTGGTCCCCTGGGTGGTCAGGGTGCTGGTGATCTCGATGCCTAGCTGGTTGTAGAGCGTCACCGGGATGCCGTTGTTGCTGGGCACGTTGCTCTCGGTGCAGTTGTTGCCGTTGGCGCGCACGCCCTGCGGCGCGCAGCGATCCCAAAAGGCGTAGCCGGCGATGGTCTGCGGGTTGGTGGGGTTCCAGGGATAGCGCACGTCCACGTGGGTGTTGTCGGCAATGACCACGATCTGGCTGTAGGCGGGCCAGCTTGCCTGCCCCGGCGCGTTTGGGTCGGGGATGAGGCGCACCTCCAGCGTGGCCGGATTCAGGTTCCAGTTGCTGGTGGTGGGCTGGCTGGCGGGCAGATAGCCGGTCTCGATGAGGCTGCCGCTGAGGGTGCGCACTTCGTAGGTGCAGGCAAAACCGGGCTGTCCGGCGACCGGCAGTTGGCAGAACATGTTCAGCGAACGGGAGAGCGTGCCGCTGAAGTTGAGGGTGGCGGCGCTGTCGTTGCTGACAACGGCTGTGCGCTCCGCCGGCGTCAATTGCAATCCGGGGACCAGGTTGCCTAAGTCATCGAAGGGCTGCACGATATAGGTTCCGGGCGCCAACCCCTCCACCCGCGCTTCGCCCTGGGCGTTGGTGAAGGCGACGCGCACCTGGCTGCCGTTGAGCAGCAGTTCGAAGGGTAGGAAGTCGATGGGCAACGCCTGCCCATTGACCACCTGCACCGCCTTGATGGTCAGCTCCCCCTTCTTCAGCAGCGTCCAGTTTTCCACCGCGCTGCCGTTGAGCGTGGCGGGCACGAAGCGCTGCGTGACACCATCAGCGGTGACGTAATTGGCGGGCGGGCTGATTTGCAGCGTGTAGCTGCCGTCGGCCAGACCAGCAAAGCCATAAGCGCCGTTGGCAAAACCGAAGGAGACGGTTTGCCGGTTGCCCGGCTGCAGGGTGAACGGCACGCCGTCCAGCCCTACGCCGTTGATGTTGGCGACCTGGCCGCCGATCGTCCCGCCAGCGGCGAAGGGAAGCTGGGCGCTGACCATATTCCTGCCGGCCACGTAAACCTCGACCTCGCGGCTGGCGGGGAAGAAGCCGCCCGGCGCGTCCATCTGCACGCGATATGTGCCCGGGTTGCTGATGCGGAAGGCATAAGCGCCATGGCTCCAGGATGAGCCTGTGACGTGGGTGGCGAGTTGATTGCCGTTGATGTCCAGCAGGCGCACGGTGCGGCCGTTCAGGGGCGTCTCGCCGGAATTCGGGAAGCCGTCCCCATTGCTATCCACCCAGGCGCGGCCCACGATGTAGCCATCGTCATCCGGCTGCGGCACAAAGGAAACCGGCATGATGCCGAAGTTGATCTCCGTGCCGCCGTCTTCGCCCATGGCCACCGCCACCGGACTGGGGCTGGAGTTGCAGTTGGTGATGACCGAGCAGACGTAGAGATTGGTGGCCTCGACCAGGTAGACCCCGGCCTGCGGCGTGAAGATCTGATAGCTGCCGTTGACGATATTCGCGTTCAGCGCGGTGTTGGGCGGCGCTTGCAGTGTGGCCGTGATGAGATAGCCCTGTCCCAGCGAATTGACGACGGCAGGCTCGCCCATGCCAAAAAAGCCGTCGCCGTCCCGGTCAATCCACACGAAACCGTTGATGTTGGCCGGTTCCAGCACGTTAACCAGGGTGCTGGTGATGGCGCTGCTGCTGTTGTTGACGGCCGTCACGGTCACGGTGTAGGTTCCCGGCGTGGTGAACGTGTGTTCGACCGCCGCGCCGCTGCCCAACTGCCCATCGCCAAAGTCCCATTCATAACCCACCCCGGTGCCGGTGTTGACGCTGGCGCTGAACTGCGCCGGTAAATCTTCATAAATGGGCAACGATGCCTGCAGCGCCAGCCCGGCGATGGGCACATCCACCACCCCACCGGCCGCGTAGGCCAGTGAGAACTCCGAGGTGGAGCCGTCGGCGTGGGTAGCGGTGGCGCTGACGAACTGGTTGGGCGGGATGGCGGCGGGCAGGGTCACATCGAAGGTGGCATCACCGTTTGCGTCGGTGGTCACATTTGCCGCACCAAGATAATTTTCGCCCTCGCCATAGCCGGTTGGATCGGCTTCCGCGCTGTAATAGAAGTCCATAGTAAAGGTGGTGTTGGGGTTGCTGTCCAGCGTGCCCTGGATGACCGTCGTGCCGTTGGCATAGGATTGGGCAAAGGTGATGACCGGGTAATTTTGCAGGTTGTTGCCGCCGGTGTCGGGGTCATCCGGGTCGTTGAGGGTGACGCCCGCCGGCTGGAGCAGGTCAATGCCGAGCTGGGCGTTGTCGAAGATGCGGTTGCCGCGCAATGTGTTCCGCAGCGCGGTGGCGTCAATCCGCACCCCGTTAGGGAAATTGGCCGAGCCATAGCCATTATGGGCGATGATATTCGTCTCCCCGGGGCCGGTTCCGCCGATCCGATTGTCACTGCCAACGAGCCGGATGCCGTGATAGCCATTGCCCAGCGCCGTCGCGCCGTCCGCGCCTACGCCGATCCGGTTGCCGGTCAGGACGGAACTGGTCAGGTTCAGGCTGATGCCTTCGAAGGTGTTGCCGGCGATCACGTTGTCGCGCACCAGGAGACCCTGCGACGCGCCGCCGATGCCGACGTTGTTGGGCAGCGCCGCCAGGCCGGTGGCGTCCACGCCGATCCAGTTGCCGGCGATGGTGTTGGGTTGCGCTCCGGCGATGTTGACAAACTGCGAGAAGATGCCGTTGGTGCTGTTGTTGGCGTTGCCGGAGATCAGATTGCGCTCCAGGTCGTCGCTGACGCCATTGAAGTTGCTGCCGATCAGGTTGCCGTAGCCGGCCAGGCTGACGCCGCCGCGCGGCGAGCCGCCGAAGCCGTTGGCGATGGCGCTCATTCCGGTGATGTCCGTGCCGATCTTGTTGCCCGCAACCACGTTGTTCCAGGGCGAACTCTGGCCGAACAGGACGCCCCAATCGCTGTGGCCGGAGATCAGGTTGCCTTCCAGCGCGTCGGAGACGCCGTCGCCGTCTGTGCCGATGACGTTAAATTCTGTGGCGAGGAGGCGCACCCCTTCCACCTGCAAGCCGACGCCGGCCGCGCCGCTGGCGTTTACGCCAATCAGGTTGCCGGAAACGCGGTTGTGGTGGCTGCGATTAGGGCTGGTTCCGGTGAGCTGGATGTTGTAGGTGTTGCCGCCGATGACGTTGCCTTCCAGGGCGTCGCCCACGCCATCGCCATCGGCGCCGATGACGGTGTAGCCCGCTTCCTGCACCAGGATGCCGTTGGCAGCGACGGTGGTGTTGCTGGTTCCCACTGGAGCCGTGCCCGCCGCATTCAGGCCGATATAGTTGCCCATGATTTTGTTGCCGGTGGTGGCGGGCTGGTAGATCCAGATGTTCTGGTCAATGTTGGCGGAGATGACGTTGCGTTCGGCCGCGTCGTTCACGCCGTCGGCGTTCGTGCCGATGCGGTTGTTGCTGGAGCCGCCGTCGATCCAGACGCCGCGCTGGTTGGCGACGCGGGTATTCCCGGCAAGATTTGTGCCGATGTAGTTGCCGTACAGCCAGTTGTCGCCGCCGGTTTGCAGCCGGATGCCGCCGGCGAAGCTGCCGCCCACAAAGCCGTTGATCACCAGCCCGCGCACGGTGCTGTTGCCGGCTGTGATGTTCAGGCCAACGACGTTGCTGCCAGCCAGGCTGCCGTTGAGTTCGATCAGCGGCGGACCGCTGTAGCCGCTGCCGCCCTGGCTCCAGCCGTCGATGGTGACGGGGCCGGTGATGGTGGGCAGGGCGGCGGTGGGCTGGATGGTTTGCTGGCTGCCGGCCGCGCCGATGGCGAAGGTGATGGTGTCCGCGCCGGGGTTGGCGTTGGCGTCGAGGATGGCCTGGCGCAGCGAGCCGGGGCCGCTGTTGGCGGTGGTGGTGACGGTGTAAACCGCCAGCGGCTCGTCCTGCGCGGTTGGATCTTCCTGCGCGGAAGCACCCTGCAGGGTTGGCGCCGCCAGGCCGAATAAGAGGACGATCAACAAGATACTGTGCATTATAGCCGGGTGGTGTTTACGCATGTGTTTAACCTCACAATGACTGATAGAGCTACCTTGGCCGGAAGTCACTCGACCGGATAAGAGGTGGTCGGATAAGAGCTGGTCAAATCATTGAGATAGGCCAGCAATGCGTCCAGATCGCGAAACCCCTGGCGGGCGTGGGTATGAGCGTCCTCCAGGCTAAAGCGCCAGGAAGGGGATGACGATAGATTCTGATCGTCTTCCAACCAGATGCGCAGTAAATAAGCACGGTAAGACCGTTCAGATGTCATGAGAGGGTGAGTTTTAATCTAGACATTGGTTTTTACACCCTTTATAATGGAAGGCGAAATCTTGCGTGCTTTCAAAAACTGGTCAAATCTTACCTACTAAGGGTTAATTGGGCGTTGATTCAGCGTTAATCGGGGAACCAATTTGGAAAAGCTTGAGATTAATGTATTAGGGCCTGTGCAATTAACCCTGGCCGGCAAGCCGCTGGCCGGATTGGTTTCAGCCAAGGCCAAAGCGCTGTTGGTCTATCTGGCCATAGAGCGGCGCCCTTGTTCGCGCAGTGCCCTGGCAGGGCTGTTATGGAGCGATCTGCCAGAAGACGATGCCCGGCGAAATTTACGCGTAGAAGTCTCGAAGCTGCGCCGCTGGCTGAACCCTTATCTGGTCTTCACCTCTCAGGAAGCGAGCATCAACCCAACCAGCCCCTATCTGGTGGATGTTCACGAGTTTGAGGATTGGGTCTCAAAATTCCGTGCTCAGGCTTCTTCGCCAGATCTGAGCCAGATGCTGGAGACTGTTGCGCTCTACCGGGGCGACTTCTTGAGCGATTTTCATGTACGCGCAGCGCCATTGTTCGAAGAGTGGGTGCTGGTGGAACGTGAACGCCTGCGCCAATTGGCGTTGGATCTGTTGGATCAAATCAATCAGGCTGCTATCCAACAGCAAGACTGGAAAGCAGGTTTGTTCGCAGCACGTAAATCGCTGGCCATCGATAGCTGGAGAGAGAAGAGTCATCGTCAGTTGATGATCATCCTGGTGCTCAGCGGCGACCGCAGCGCCGCCCTGGCCCAGTTTGAGACCGCCCGCCGCATCCTGGTGCAGGAATTGGGGGTAGAGCCTGGCCCGGAAACGCTGGCTTTATACCAGCGCATCAAGCAAGGGGAGCTTATACCGCCTGCCAGCTCAGCTCCGATGATTCAAATCGGCGCCTCGCCCCCACCGCATAATTTGCCTGCTCCAACCACCTCATTCATCGGACGGCAGGCGGAACTGGCGCAGGTTGCGGAACTGCTGGCCGATCCCGGTTGCCGCCTGCTGACGCTGACCGGGCCCGGCGGCATTGGCAAAACCCGCCTGGCGCTGGAGATCTGCTGGAAGCTTTTCAGTGATCCTGCCGCAATCTTCAAAGATGGCCTGTATTTTGTTCCGCTTGCATCGCTAACCGATCCAGACTTGCTGGCCCCAACCATCGCGGGAGCGCTCGACCTATCGCTGTCTGGTTCCCAGGAGGCGCAAAAGCAGTTAGCCCAGCACCTCAAAGATAAACGAATGCTGCTTGTGCTGGACAATTTCGAACAACTGGTCGAAGCCGCGCCGGTCCTGGTTGAAATCCTGCGAGGCGCGCCTGGGGTCAAGCTGCTGGTCACCTCCCGCCACCAGCTCGATTTGTACGAAGAATGGGTTTTTTCGGTAGAGGGTATGTCTTATCCTGCTCATGTGGATCGTGCTGGTTGGCAAGATTTCAGCGCAGTGCAGCTCTTCCAGCAGCGAGCACGGCGGGTGAACCTGCGCTTTTCCGTGGAGGAGCACCGCGATTGCATTGTTCACTTATGTCAGTTGCTGGAGGGCCTGCCTCTGGGCATCGAGCTGGCGGCGGCCTGGCTGCAGGTGTTGCCCTGTGAGCAGATTTCCAGGCTCATCGAGCACAATCTTGACCTGCCCGAGAACCGTATCCGTAATCTCCCGCCCCGCCAGCGCAGCTTGCGAGCTGTCCTGCAATACTCCTGGGATCTGCTCTCGGAGGAAGAACAGCACACCCTGGCCCGCATCGCGGTTTTCCAGCCGGGTTTCACGCCACAGGCCGCCGAGGCGGTCGCCAGGTCTCGCCCGCGGACGCTGGCCGGCCTGGTCAGCAAGTCGCTGCTGCGTTTTACATCCGATGGGCGTTATGGCATGCACAGCCTTCTTCAGGCTTTTGCGCAAGAAAAACTCGCCGAGCCAGAACTGGATGCAGTTCGAGAAGCCCACAGTCACTATTACGGTGCTTACCTCTCTGTTCGCGAGCAGGATATCTCCGGGCCCAGGGAAACTGCGGCGATCGATGAAATCGCTATGGAGATCGGCAATATCCGCCTGGGCTGGCAGTGGGCTATCGGAAAGATATCTGCAACCCGAACCAATCCCAGCTCTCCACCTTCCCCAAAAGTGCTGACGCTGATCGAGCAGTACCTGCCCATGCTAAGCGCCTTCTACCAGCACAGGAGCTGGTTTCACGAAGGGCAGGCGGTTTTCTCCCATGCGGCGAGCACCATGGAAAACGCCGGTTTCGATCAAATGGAGCCGACTTCCAGAGCGCCCTTCCTGCTGGGGAGCGTATGCCTGGCGCGCGCCCGATTTTGCCGGGTGCTGGGGCAGAACAAAACCGCCCACTCCCTGGTGCTCAAGGGCTTATCCTTATTGGGTCAAGCTTCGGACAGCTTGCAGATTGCGGACGCATGGCATCTCCTCGGTCAGATCGAACATCAAATGGGCGCAGGCGAGGCCGCGGATCAAGCTTACCACCAGAGCCTGGATATTTATCGCTGCCTGAATAACCCAACAGGCATCGCTTCGAATCTGATCAGCCTGGGAGTGCTGGCAAAAAACCGAGGAGACCTTTCTCAGGCGAGCGACCTATACATGGAATGCCTGGAGATTTTCCGCCAGCGGGACGATCCGCGTGGTATCTGGGTCTGCTTGATCAACCTGGGAAACATTGCCAACGTCCAACAGGATTACCAACAGGCAAAGCGGCTATACGAAGAAAGTCTGACAACCCTTCAAGGGTCTGGCGACAAATCCAGGCAGGCTCTGACCCTGGTCAACCTGGGGAGCGTCGCTCGGGAGACCGATGCGTGTGAACAGGCGCTACAGTATTATCTGGAAAGCCTCAAAATCGGCGAGGAGACCGGTGAGAAGCGCATCCTGATTGCCAGCCTGGACGGGCTTGGCAAGACCTATCTTAACCAGGGCGACCTCGCCGCTGCCCAGGATTATCTGCTGAAGGCACTGCGGAATGCTATAGAGGCCAACTTACTCCCCCAGGCGCTTGACAGCCTGGCCTCGCTGGGACGCTTGAAGACAAATCTCGGCGAGATGGAGCTGGCTTTGGAATTATTGGCGTTTGTAACCAACCACCCAGCCAGCCCCGAACATGCCCGGCGGGATGCACAAAGCGATTTTGATCTTCTTAAGGCAGAATTGCCCACCGATGTAGTCGCCAAGGCAGTTCATGCCGCACAGGAAATTTCCCTGGAAGGAATCCTGGTTTGCCTGGGTATAACCTCTTGAGAAAAAATGCATGCCAGCTATGTTTACATTCAAAGAATTAGGAGCATCGAAATGAAAATCAGCATCATCGGCGCAGGCAACATTGGCAGCACGCTGGGCCACAAATGGGCTGCCGCGGGTCATCGGATAGCTTTCGGGGTGCGCCATCCCGCCGATTCCAAATTCGAAGCGTTACAGGCCAGCGGCGAAGTGACCGGAGTCGGCGAGGCGGCTGCTTTTGGCGAGGTGGTGGTGCTGGCGCTGCCCGGCGCGGCGGTGGAGGACTTCGTCTCGACATACGCCGAGGCCCTGGCAGGAAAGATCATCATTGACACCACCAACAACGTGCGCCAGGCGCCAATGAACCAGCTGGCTTTCCTGGCGGAGAAGGTTCCCGGCGCGCGACTGGTGCGCGCCTTCAACACGCTGGGGTGGGAGAACTTTGCCGACCCGCAGATCGGCGGCGAGCAGATCGATCTGTTCTTCTGCGGAGACCCGGCGGCGCGCCCGGCTGCCGAACAACTGATTGCGGAGATTGGTCTGCGGCCGGTCTATATCGGCGGTATCGATCAGGCTGCGGCGCTGGACGGAATGACGCGGGTGTGGTTTGCGCTGGCGCTGGGCCAGGGCTATGGGCGGCGGACCGCCTTCAAGCTGTTGACAGAGAAGTAGCCTGCAGAAGCGCCTGTTCCGGTTCGCAAGGATTCAGGCAGCCACACCAGGTGAAGTTGGTTGATATCCGTCTCAGGAATACAAAGACGGGGCATCCGGGTCGTGGCGCAGGTAGTTGGCCCGGGCGCGACCAAAGCTGGTGGTGGCATAGCAGTAGCGGCAGCCAAACAAGCAGGTATCGTACATGCCGATATCCTTGCTGACCACACAGCCACAGGCGCTGCGCTGCCCCGGGTCTTTGGTGCGTGAGACCTCCAACCCGAACACCCGCTGGATGTATTCGTCATCCACGCACTTTCCAGGTCGAATGCCAAGGGGCTGCAGATTCCGCTCTTCGGCGCAGCTTACAATCTCCATGCAGTGCGCTCGAGCAATTGCTGCCAGATCGCACAGCAAATCGCCGAGCCAATCGGGCAAATCCCCTTGCGCCTCTGATGCATCCTTCTTCACAGGCAACAGTTGCGCGCCCTGGCGCGCCATCTCTTGGAGGCGCCCACGCAACTTGGGATAGTCATCCATCAGGCTGACCACCGAACGGTTGGTACAGCCGTCCAATGCCTGCGCCAGGCGGGCATAGGCAGCCCGATGATACGCTGGCGGCGTAATTTCGCTGAGCACGATTGGATCGTAGCGCCAGATCACTCGATCCGGTCCAATGCGTTGCGCCAGCTCGCGGAAAGTTTTCAGCGATGCCTGCAGGGGGGGATTATGGGAGTCGATCTGGGGCGGGTAACCCAGAAAGGTGTACTGAAAATAGTAGCGATAGCCGCGCTCATCCAATTCTTTTAGGTAGGGGAACAGAGGGCGTGGGTTGCGCGTCCAGAAGACGATCGCTTCAACGTCCTCGGGCAGCAAAGAAATGCGCGCCACCTGCTGGCGGTTAAAAGGATTGGGCACCTCGCAATATCCGGCTCGAACCCGCTTAATAAACCAGCGGGCGTAAAACGCCGGGATATCCGTCCGGCGACTGGCGCTGATGATCATCGGAGCACAATCCTCTTGACAAATCGGTTATCTTGAATACAATTATACAATAATACAATCAAACAATCGTACAAAGATACAGTATGAGATCAGATGAAATTATAACCACTGAAGATGAACGTCCAGATTGATTTCCGCTCGAGCCAACCCATCTACCTGCAGATCGTGGAGCAAATCCGCCAGATGGTAGCTCAAGGTGAGCTAAAGCCAGGCGATCAACTACCTACGGTGCGTCAGCTTGCTGCCGACCTGCGAGTCAATTTTAACACTGTTGCGCGGGCCTACCGCATCCTGGATGACGCCGGGTTGATCTCTACTCAGCACGGCCGCGGGACTTATGTTTGGGAGACCCCATCGGAAGAATCTCTGCAACGACTGCGCAGGCATGGGCTCGAGGAACTCACCAAGCAATACATTTGGGAAGCCACACGCCTGGGTTATTCGACGGTCGAAATTCAACAGGCTGTCATCCAACAAATCGTGACATTGAAAGAGAGCGTGGAACATGAAGAAAACCTCGACCGAGCAATCTACTCCAAAGCAGGTTCCCATTAAGAGTGACAATTGGCGCATCAGCAGCATCGCGCTGACGCTCTCCATGGCCAGATGCCGCTGGCGGATATCCTGGTCGGGCGTTCCAAGATGGACGCCGACCGGCAGCACATCATCGACGAGCGCACCGCGCCGTGGGGCGTCTCGGTGCAGTCAGTGGAGATCCGCGACATCATTATCCCTCAAAACCTCGAGGATG
This sequence comes from uncultured Anaerolinea sp., assembly GCA_964503145.1. Lineage (GTDB taxonomy): Bacteria > Chloroflexota > Anaerolineae > Anaerolineales > UBA4823 > RBG-16-57-11. Next base: position 621,171 of record CAZCYV010000002.1, read on the forward strand.
CGATGAGCCGCCAGGCGCAGGCCGCGCCAATGCCGGAAGATAAAAACCCATCCGCCTCTAGCCGAGAATGACCGCTAAGGAAATGCCATGTCTCAACGTAAAAATATTGTCGTGTTCCTGCTGATTGCTTTTTCTGTCGCCTGGGTGCTTTTTGTGTTGCCTATGGCCTTTGGGCCGAAGGGATCCGTCACCCGACAATACGCCACCCTGGTTTGCTGGGCAGCGGCGATGTGGGCGCCGGGTCTGGCAGCTATCCTGACCACCTGGCTGGTCGATCAGGCGCCAATGGGCAAACTAAACCTGGGGCGCATGGGCGATAAGTGGAGCTACCTTTTTGCCTGGCTCACGCCGCCCATGCTGGTGGCAGCGGCGGGCTTCTTGACCGCAGCGTTTGGCGTCGGCCAGCCCGATCTGCAATTCACCGCAATCCGAGAGGCCATGGCGCAGGCGCCCGGCCCGGCTATGCCGCCAATGTTGATCCTAAGCCTTCAAATCGTGATTGCCCTGACCGTTGCTCCGCTGTTCAATACCCTGTTTGCGCTGGGAGAAGAACTGGGTTGGCGCGGCTACCTGTTGCCGAAGCTCATGCCTTTGGGAAACGGCCGCGCGATCTTGCTAAGTGGGGTCATCTGGGGCGTCTGGCACTGGCCAGCGATTCTCCAGGGTCACAATTACCCCGGCCAGCCCATTCTGGGGATGTTCCTGATGGTTGGATTCTGCGTGCTGTTTGGCGCGATCATGAGCTGGTTGTATCTGCGCACGCGCAGCCCCTGGGCGCCGGCGCTGGGGCATGGCACACTCAACGCAGTGGCGGGTTTTCCGCTGGTGTTCATGCCTCAGGTCAACATGGCCCTGGGGGGCACGCTCACCAGCCTGATCGGCTGGATTCCCATGTTACTCTTTGTCGGCTGGTTGATCTGGAAGCAGAATTTGCTTACAGCCACGCCCGAGGTGCCCGAGCAGGCCCTGGCGACATAAGAGCGCCAATCGATGAGCGCCGGCCGGATCTTTCGGTCGGCGCTCTTTTGTTTAACTGGCCAATGCGCAAATCAGCGGCGGACGAATGGCAGGTACACTGCCGTGTTCCAGGTCGTCAAGGTCACCGGCGCGGTGTTGATCGGTCCTGGGATGGAGCCAGATGGGCTGGAGCCGATCACCTGGTTGGTGTAGCGCCCCACCGGCGCCCAATAGGCCACCAGGGCGTCGAAAGCGATGCGCGCCGTGCAGCCCGCAGCGCCGCAGTTGGCGCGCAGCGTAGGGATGTTCCAGACCGGCTGGCTGGCGTTCGGCCCCAATGCGATCGGCGTCGGGTAACCGGGGCGAGAGCGATAGTAGCGAAACCCCATTGGCAGGGTATCCGTGATCAAGATGTTGTTGTACTGGGTATCGCTCTGGTTCACCAGAGTGATCGTATAGGGGACCACCATGCCCGGAAAATACACACCTGGGGCGGCATCTTTTTTGAGGTCGAAGAGCGGCAACACCTCCACGGCGTTGGTGTGAGTACCTGTGACGATAACTGTCTCGGGCGAGACAGCCCAGATCTTGTTGTAGTAGCTGCCGTACAATGGAGCAGACTGCAGGCGTATAGTCCAGCGTGTCACGCCTGCAGGGATGAGCACATCGCTCCAGACGACCTTGCCCGCCTGCACCAACGTTGGGGATGGCCCGGAAACCATGGCGTAATACGTGAATCCGGCGGGCAAAGTATCTGTAACGGCAGTCAGGCGAAATGGATATTGATCGTGGTTGTCGATTGTGATCACAAAATCCACCAGCGTCATCGGTGGAATACGCTGCTGGGAGGGCGTTTTCGTCAACACAACGACGTAGTCATCCACCACCACCCGCCCGCTGGTCAAACCTGAACCCAACCTGCCGAAACACACCCCATTTGCCGTGGCGCTGAAAGTGGGCGTCTTGGTGCCCAAACTGATCGAAAGCGACACCCGAACCCGAAAGACCATGCGAACCTCTGCGCCGGGGTTGATGTTAACCCCCTGCCAGGTCAATTGCTGCCCATTGACCGCTGGCGCCTGACCTTGAAGGGTGTTCAGGTAAGTAAAGCCTGTCGGCAGAGTCAGGTTGATCGTGCTATTAATCGCCGGCGCGTTCGAGACATTGCGCAACACCAGCGTATAAGTGAATGTGTCGCCCGGTTGCACTACCTGCCGATATGGGGTCAGCTCTACCTGGATGTTAGGCTGGACGGTCACAGGCGCCAGGTTGGCATCATTCACCAAGATCAGATCCATTGGCGAGGTAAAATGCACCTGAATGGCCCCGCTGGCATTCGGATAAGCTCGCGGAAGCACTGAGCAGTTGACATCGTTGATCGAAGCGTTGAAAGAACCCGTCCAGGTGCCGCCAGGGGGGAGGTTTACCGGCGGATTGAAGTTCAATGCGGCGACGTTGCCCCAACTGCCACCCACCTGATAGAAACCATCGGGCAGATCGTCCAGGATCTGGTCAAAAGACCAGGATACATCGCTGCGGTTCGACAGGCTAAGGTTATAAGTCAGATTGCTGCCCAGGTAGGCCGTGGCCGGCTCCACAGTTTTGTTGATGATGAGCGGAGGATCCACCCGCACCGGCGCCTCGCGCGTGGCGCAAGGGATATAGACATCCGGCGAATAGGCGCAAACCCGATTATAGTAAGTCTCCAGCCACACGCCGTCCACTTCAGCAACGAAGCTCACGGTGTAGTTTGCTCCGCCGGCCACCTGCAAGGCGCTCCAGACAACCGGATTAAAGCGGTATCCCTGAAGCGGCTGAGGGCCCACATCCATGTGCAAATAGTGGAAATTGGCCGGCAGCGTGTCTGTCAGACGGATGTTGCTGACGACAAATGGACCGCGGTTTTCGAGGGTCAGCCCATAAGTCACCGGATCGCCGTTCATGGCGTGGGTGGGATTGACCACTTTGTTGAGCACCAGCGCGGCATCTACTCGCACAACAGCCAGGTTGTCCTCCGGGCAAAAGTATGTGGCAGGATGCGCAGCGGTCAACTGATTGGTGTAGGTCGTGTTGGTGCGATTATCCGGGATATACGTATTCCTGGGGATCTGGACGACGAAGGAGCGGGTGACACTGCCCCAGCCGGGCAAATCCACCACCCAGACCAGCGTCCGTCCCCCATTCACGACCACTGGAGCAGGGCTGCCGGCCGCCGGACGTAAGTATGTAAAAGGGTCTGGGATGCCAGGCAATGTATCGGTCACCACCACGCCGTAAAGTGGGTCGGGAAGCGGGTTGTGCACAGTGATCGTGTAGGTGACCTCTTCGGTAGGGTAAACCGCCACCGTGCCGCCGTTACGATCCACGGCGGTCTTCAGGAGCACGGGATCGATTCCAGTGACGACGTTGCGCGTCCCGAGAATCTCTTGCAAAGTTTCCGCGCACCGAACGCGATAGCTCAGCCGGCTATTCATGATGCTGCGATTCGAGTCGATTCGGTCGGTGACCCGCACAGTGAACTGTACCGCCAGGCTGCCGCTCGGCTGCAACGGGCCAGGGATATTCCAGCTCACAGAGCTGCTTTGCGAATTGTAAACACCTGCATCGCTGGCGGAGACAAACGTCGTGTTAGCAGGGATCACATCACTGATGACCAGGTTGGTGGCAGCAATCGCATCGGCGCGTTGATTGTTGACGATGGTCAACGTATAGGTTAGTAGGTGTCCAGGCAAAATTGTATTCGGCGCTGTTTTGGAGATGGATAACAACGGCCCAACCACCATGGCTACGGCGTCGTCCGAATTGCCGCTAACTGGCTGAGTTTGCGACGAAATCTCGACAGCGTTGCCCAGCAAGATGATCGCCGTTTCAATGCTCGGCTCTGTGGTGGTCAAGGCGCGGGTATTGAAGACGATCTCACCAGTCGCATAGGCTGCCAGTGTGGGCAGCTCCCAGCGCAACGTATAACCTGCGGTCTCAGAACCGGAATAGGTGTACTGCGTTGGGGGAATCTCCGGCGCGGAACGATATTGCCCGTCGAAGATCTGACCGCGACCGATGGTATCTTCGATCAGTACATTCGACACCGGCGTCGGCAAGGTATTCGTGTAACGCAAGGTGAAAGTCAGCACGTCCCCAGGGCGGACCGTTTCGTCGCTGACATCGGTGCGAATCTGGAGGTCTGTAGCCAGCGCAACCTCCGGCGCTTCAGGGGTCGGGTCTGTTTCCAAGCGGCCGGGCGCAGCCGTGGCATTTGCCACCTGCATAAATGCGTACACCAGCGCAATCGCCATAAAGGCAACGCATATTATCAGGATCATTTTGTGAAATTTTTTGATCATAGAACCTTGCTCCCCACAAACTGACAACTATGAGTGCATTTTCCGTCTACCGGATAGCGATGCAAAGGCTTTTCTGTGAGTATACAGGTAACTCCCCCGCAAATCAATAGACAGATCGATGAAAATGCTCGGATTCACCCGCCTGTAGCGCCTACAAAACTGCAAGCTCAAAACTCAAAGGGGTTTCACGTGAAACATCGCGGGCTCAGACCTCCCAGACGCCGCTGGCTCGCGCCCAGCCTTCCAGGGTTTCTTCGACGCCGTCCAGGTAAGCATCCAGCGCCTGAATGCGCTCTGCAAAGGCCGGTCCCACCAGATCGAGCTGGTCGCACGCTTGATGCCACGCCCGTCGCTCACGAGATTCCGCAGGGAACAACCCAGCAACCCACGTCCAGGTGCGTAACAGCGGCCAGAGGAAGGCTTCGGGCTGCGGCCCATCTCTGAGCGCAACGAACGCGCTGGCGTAATACTCCATCCGTGAGGGGTGAAGCCGAGTTGGCGCCTGTCCAACGGGTATTGCCTGATACGCAGCCCGCCATTGCGGCAGCCACTCGTCCAACGCGCCTTCCGACAGGTTTGGCGCCCCAAGCAGCCCCAAGAGTCCTGCATGCAGGCCCGGCCTCCCCGCCATTTCGGCCCTTTCGGGAAACTGGCGCAGGAAGCGCCTGTCGGTCAACGGCGGTCCGCTGAGGCTGGCGATGGCGTTGGCGGCATACCCCAAAGCCTGCAGGTAAGCCTGCAAATCCTCTGGCTGCGGCCGCAAGGGCGGTGAGCGGTAGCGCAGCCAGGTCTGGCGCGCCTGATCTAAAAGCTGGCTGGCGCGCTTATAGATGTGGTCGGAGCGATCGAATTGCCCTCGCACACTGGCCTGAATGAAATCCATGTAATGCTGCGGATCGTAAAGAATGCGGCACGAGTTGAGCGTCGGCCCCAGCCAGGGATGTTCACGCAAGCTGCGCGTATCCCGGTACGCCCTTTGATCATAATGCGCGATATCCAGGTGAACTTCATCTGTCAGATGCACGACCTCGCGGGGCGTCGTGATCGGCTCGGTGTAGATATACATGAGGTCGATATCCCCCGTGCCGCCCAGTAAGTAATCTTCTTCAAGCAAAGAACCACACAGACAGGCAGCCAGCAAGCTACGCGAAGCGCGCGACTGGCGCGCCACCGCATCGCGGGCGACCTTGAGCATCATATCCCTGGTGATTCGCATCTTGTATCTGCTCTCCCAGCCCTCATTGATCCTTGCAATAGACGCAAATGTGAGCCCATTGTTCCCCTGCTAACAAGTTACCGAGGTAAATTCAGCGGCAGTTCCGGCTGGTATGGCGGCATCTTCAGCACCTGGCGGATGCGGTTTTCTACCCAATCCAGGTCTTCCTTGCGATGGACGTAATCCAGTTGATCGGTATCGATCGCCAGCACGGGCGACCGCCGCCCTTGGTGATCGGCGAAGAAAGCCTCGTAGGCCCGGTTCAACTCATCGATGTAGGCGCGGTCCATGTTCCGCTCGTATGGGCGGTCGCGCAGAGCAATCCGCTGCATCAAAACGTCCGTATCGGCGCGCAGGTACACGACCAAATCGGGAACGACGATCTTTTCAGCCAGCGCTTCATGAACGCGATAATACATCTCCAGTTCATCACCCTTCAAGTTGATTTGGGCAAACAACGCATCTTTTTCGAAGGTGTAATCAGCGATCAAATTCTCATACTGCCCCATCAACTCGGCGACGGTGCGCCGTTGTTGGTGATAGCGGCTAAGCAAGAAGAAGATTTGCGTTTGGAAAGCATAACGCTGTCGATCGGCGTAAAAATCCGAAAGGAACGGGTTTTCTTCGAACACCTCCAGCATCAACCCGGCCCGGAAGGCAGGCTGCAGCAATCGCGCCAGAGTCGTCTTTCCAACTCCGATGACACCCTCAATGGCAATATACATATTCCTCTCTCGTGCTATCGCTTTGTTCCGTTTTGTGAAAATAATCGCGATTTTAGCTGTGTTTTTCGATAGTTCGCCACAAGGATACCAGCGATTTGCCGAGAATGCAACGGTTTTGAACGCCAAAACTGATCCCTAAAAATTTTCCCACCGACCTTGACTCAAAGGGCATTCGGGTCTATAATTAGAATATATGTTCTACAATTTGAAACAGGCAGGTGCCCAATGACGACGTTTAACGACTATCTGAATGCTGGACTGCGCGCCTTTGAGCAATGGCGGCCGCGTTTGGAAGAGCGCCTGACTCGAAAAGGTCCCCCACCCCACGGCATCGGCGCTTCCCAGGGAGACCTTGAGGGGCAGCCTTCGAATGGCGCAGAAGCCATACTGAACCCTTCATCGCGCGTCCATGCCGAACCGATTAATTTGCCAATGTCTGTGGATCAAGTGTTGTCCAAAAGTGGAAAACTGCCTTTGAATTCGTTGGTGCTGGGTATCTGCGACGATGGGCTGCCTTTTCTTCTAGACCTTACCAACCCTGCCCCAGGGGCATTACTGGTGTGCGGCGACGCCGGGACAGGAAAGACCAAGCTGGTAAATTCCATTCTGGACTCGGCATCTCGATTGAACACCCCTGCCCAATTGGAATTGAGCATCATTGCAGTGAATATCGACGAGTACATGCACCTGTCACACTTCGAACACTGCCAGGAGATCTTCAACGCTGATGAAGCCGTGACGGGTGAACTGATCGGCGAACTGGTGGACATTGCCGAACAGCGGCGCCGCCAACACCCCGAAAATCCGGCAATTTTGCTGGTCATCGACGACCTGGCCGAGTGCCTGGAGCATCTCGACCAGGAAGCCTTTAGCAAGTTGTATTGGCTCATTCGCCATGGGCCACGCTCACGAGTGTGGACCATCGCTACCCTCCCGGCAGAGCGAGCCCGCCAGATCGAACCGCGCTTTTTGTCCGCCTTTCGCACCCGCCTATGCGGTCGGATGGCTGATTCCAGGCTGGCGGCGACGCTTTCCGGAGACGCGAATTTCCAGACGCGCAGGCTCGAAGAAGGGCAGTTCTACATCCCTTACGGCGGCGAATGGTTACGCCTGTGGGCTTGCGTGGCCGAAGAAGATCGACAAATGGAAGATGGAGGTGCAGAATGAATCTGGGAATGCTATGGTTCGATAACGACCCCAAAACCCCGCTGGAGGTCAAAGTCGAGCGCGCGGCTGCATACTATCGGCACAAATACGGCAAAACGCCCACCTTGTGTTTTGTCCACCCCAGCATGTTAGCCGCCAAAGGTAAACTGGCCAGAGAGCCAGAACCAGACGCAGATTCAGAAAGTGAAAGTTATATGGCCGGGACCATCGAGGTGCGCAAGAATCGCTCTGTATTGCCTAATCATTTCTGGCTAGGGGTGAATAACTCGACAGAGGCGACCGCAGCGCCGTAAACGAAGTGGCAAACGCTTCGAGAGCTAATCTATCTGGCATCTGGCTGGTCTTCACTGCTTCATCAAGCTCCAGCAAGTTGAAATAGACCTGTTCCAGTTCGGGCAGGGCGAAGCGCCGCGCCTGCTCGAACACTTTCCTGGCCACAAAGTGTTGATAGTTTAAAAAGCGTCCGCACTCCCGGTAGAATTCCTCGATCTGCCCCCCTCGATCCATCACCTCACGCGCCAGGATCAGCAAGCGAAACTGCCGCACGATCATGCCAAAGAGGCTGTAATAATCCTGATATTCTAACAGGCGCTGCAACATGCCCATAGCGCGCTGGCCGTCCCGCATACCCAACGCGTCGACCAGGCTGAAGATGTCCCCTTGTCCGGTGTCCGAGGTGATCGCTTCAACGTCGTCGATCTCGATGGTTCGGCGATAGCCCACATAGGCCAATAGTTTTTCGACCTCCTGATCTGCCAGGCGTGGATCCTGATCTACCAGAGAGGCCAGCAAGTTGGCCGCCTCGGTGGTGATCCTGCCGCCGGCTTTCTTCGCCTGATCCTGGATGCGATTGACCATCTCAACCCCTTTGGGGGCGCGGAATGTACGAACAAAGGTCTTTTCTTTATGATCTAACGCCCAACGCTCCAGCCAGTGGACTTTGCCCTTTTCGCGATCTTTGTCTGAGGTTAGCAATCGATTTTCGACCAGCACGATTGCAGTAGTCGGAGGGATGCGGTCGAGATGATCGGTGAAATTCTTCTGGGCCTCCTGTGAATTCAGCTTTGCAGTCGGGTTGGTCAAGATGATCAGGCGACGGGGCGCCAGGAATGGCAGCGCGTTTGCAATTGACGGGAGCTGGTCAGGGTTGAATGAACTGCCATCCATGCGAAAAGTATTCATCGAGGCAGTCGCCGGGTCGCCGAGTTTTTGCTCCAACTCGCTGACAAACTTGGCGATGGCAAACTCATCGTCGCCGTTCAGCAGATAAACGATTGGCGGCGTCTCACCCATCCTCATCCTTCGGTCAGCACACGATGGGCCTTGATCTGCCCGCGCAACTGAGGCGTCACACGCAGGATGCGTAATGTCCCTGGAACTCCGCTGGTCGTGATCTGCTTCTGCAGGGTCATGCCCAAAGGCTGGGCAAAGAACAGCCCTACTATCGCCAGGCTCATTGCCAGGGGCAGGCGATCCAGCTTATCTCGGAAACGCCGCCCGGCCCCAAACATTGTCAGAGCAGCAGCGCCGCCTGCCAGGACTCCGGCAGTGGCGAAATTGGTGCCGCAAAATGGGTGAAGGGCTAAATGGTTGTCGCCCTTGTTCAACCGCGACAGCGCTTCTCTGGCAATAGCTTCCAGTTCATCGGTATCGACATCGCCAATGATCCAAAAGCCACGCAAATCCGAATAGCCTGCCCATGGGCGGCCGGGGTAACGTTCGGCAAGCAGATGCAAAGTGGCGTGCTCGAGACCATGGTTGCGACGCACGCGAGAGATAGGTGGGTAGTTAAGGAAACCTGATAGAAGCTCGGAAAGTTGTGACATTTACGCATCCAGTCAAGAGTGTCTGGCTGATTCTACCCCAGAATCGGTTGGGGCGACGCTGAGGCGTCGCCCGACTGTAGTTCAGATTTGGCTGTGGGATAATCCCGTTGCTCAATCAATCCCCAATGGGCGCCGGCTGCTGGCTTTTGATTGGCTGCGTCGCCGTGGCCAGCATGAAGCCGGCGTACATCAGCACCACCCCCAGGAACTCGCTGGCGTACAGCCAGTCCACCAGCCCGGCCTTGACGAACGAGCCTGCCATAGCCGGCATCAGCGCGCCTGCAGCGATCAGTAGATTACCCAGCATGCGATTGAACAGGATGTTCTTACGCCAGAAGAGGTAGGCGGAATACAGCGCGCCCCCCACCAAAGCGATCGTCCCATAAATATTTAATACAATCGTCAGAATGATGATTAACCCATTGCGGGTCAGAATATCCTTGTATTGTGTAGAAGCGGGCAAGCTGACATTGTAAGCCATCGCGGCCGACGCCACCGGCGCCAGGGCGACCAACGCCAGGGATGCCAATGAGGCCAGGCCGAGAGCGACCATCAATCCGTTGGCAACGCCGCGCTTGCGCACTAAAAGGTAAATGGTGCCCTGCCCCAGCCAGGCGGCGGTGAGCATGGCGCCGGTCAGATACCACAGCTTTAGCACCCAGGCGTTGAAGGCCAGCGAGAGGATGACTTCGCTCAGCGTCCCCAGGCCATAGAGGATCAGGCCAATGCCCCATAGCAGCAAGTGACGAGGCTTTTTATGCCGCCAGCGGGCCAAAACAGCCCCAGCAAAGACGAACGAGACGATTGTGGAAAGCAACGAGAGATAGTTCATATTGAACCTCCAAAAAAATTCGGCCTCACATCGCAGGCGTCAGGCCAAGCATAGACAGGATCACGACCAGCAACGTACCGATCAGACCCAACATCAGCAGAATCAAGATCGCCGGAACCAATCGGCGGATCCAGCCGGCGGGCGGCGGACGGCGGGTCTTCTTGTCTGCATTCATCGGCTCGCTCTCTGATACGCCTCGTAGGTTTCGAGGATGGTGATCAGAATCAAATCCGTGAATTCATTAATTTTGCGAAACATATTGCTCCAGGCATGGGGTGAGCGGACTGCGGCAGACTCATAAACCGAAAGCATCGACTCAATCAGCACATTGCGAAAGAACAACAGGGCATGAGCGGCTTCAACGCTGCTCAGACCATAACGGCGGCCGCGCGAGGCGTATTCATAACCTAAAGCCTCGGCCTCAGCGGCAGCCTGATCGTCGCTCGAACTCAAGGCCTGGATCAAACCCTGAAGCAATGCTCGTCCACTGACCCGGTACTGCTCGCGGGCTTCCTCATCCAGCTTGTTGTACCAGGCCTCGGCAGCCAGACGGCCCTCGCTGATCTGGAAGCGCGTATTGCGCATGGCCGATTGGATCACCAGGTTGGCGTCGCCGTTTGGGTCGGCGCGCTGCGAAAGCACCCACAGATCGACCTCGTTGCGCAGGTAGCGCCGGTGGCCGCCTTTCGTCCGATGCACCGGCAAGACACCCTGATCGGACCAACTGCGCACAGTGCTAGGGTGAACCCCCAGGATCTGGGCAACGTCGCTTAAGCTGAGCCATTCCATCTCTTGACATCTCGGTGAGCAAGTTATCCGGGATCGCTAGCGATCGCTGCCCGCTCGACCAGGGTTGGGCCGGCCTCCGCTTGCCGCTGGAAAGCCTGGACATTGATACGCCGCAACATTATTAGCGATATCAGCATCATCACAGCCAGGATGCCGAAGACTACCGCATAACTGATCACTGGTTGCTGGGTCAGGCGGGCTACCAGATCACGCACTGCGCCGCTCAATACCGAGCCGATCAGGCGCGAGAGGGCATTGGCCATTCCCCACGCGCCGATAAACAGCCCGACCTTGTCGGCGGTGGTCATATCCAGCATCAGCGACAGGTTCGAAACTGTGGACAGGCCGGTGCCAAGACCAAGCAGCACGACGCCGAAGTAAAAAACACCGTTATTGGACAGGATGCCGCTGAGAGTGATCAAGACAAAACCTGACAGCGCGCCCCACCCACCTATCTGCGCAACGCTACGCTTGGCTAGCCGCCCTTCCATGGCGCCCGCCGCCAGAAGCGCCACCAGCACACATACCCCCCAAATAGAGGTGATGCGCGTGGTCTGCTGTACGGTCAGGTCAAAGGCTTCGCCGGCGAATGGCTCGAGCAAGATATCCTGGCCGAGCAGAGCAGCCAGCAAAATGACCAGGTAAACAAAAAAGAAGAGCGCCTGGCGATTTTCCAGGATGAAACGCGCCAGTGTGCCCCAGGAATAATTTTCATCGCCAACATACCGACTTGTCGAACGCTTCTCCAGACGCACCAGGCCAAGCAATCCTAGAGCAAGCGCTGTCAGACCAATCACCTGGAAGGCGCGTTCCACCGCTTGAGGTGTGTAGGGGTTCACCATCTGACTTAATCCGATGGCGGTGATAATGATGCTGGTGATCATCATGAACCACATTACGGCGATCGTGCGGCCGCGACCGCGCTCACCGGAGAGTTCGGAAGCCAGCGAGAGATAAGAGACGGTAGCGAAGTTGAATCCCATCCCCCAGGCGCCAAACGCCAACACACCCAGCAGGGCGCCTGCTGGCAGATTGGTCGCCATCAGGAAAGCCGCCTGCGGCGAAAGCGCCACCCCTAAGACACACATCACCAATCCCAGAAAGATGTAAGGGGAGCGACGGTAGCCGGCGATAGGATGGCGATCGGAGAACGAACCGATTGCCACTTGAATGGGTGAAAACAGGTATGGCAACGAGGCCAGGACGGCTACCAGCGTAGCCGAAATCGCCAGCTCTTTGATCATCACCCGGTTCAAAGTGCTGTTGATCGGCACCAGAGTCATCGCCACTGCAACATGAATCATGCCCAGTTGAATGCGTTCGCGGATCATTGGTTAGTTTTCTGCCTTGGCTCAGGAACTTAGAAATCGGACAAAGTACGGGAAATTTACCAGACATTATACCCCCAGGTCAATGTAGAATTACGTAGATTTTGTATAGAAAAAGATGAGTCAGCCGTTAAGATCGGTCAGAATTTGTAGGAATTTCATTGGCTGTGCGCAGGTCAGCAAGCGCTCACGCTGGTCGATCTGGAGATCCAGCGGGGCAAGATAACGGCTGGCATGCTTGCGAAAAAGCACCAGGCCGCGTTCTTGCCCGTAAAATTCGAGCATGCTCTTGAGGTGCCGCTGCATGGTGTCATGCAACAGCGCTGGCGGGACCTGATTATGATCCAGACGCGAAAAAATCCATGGGTTGCCAATGGCCGCACGCCCGATCATCACCCCATCACAGCCCGTCTCAGCCTTGATCCGCTCGATGTCTGCCACACTTGAGACATCGCCATTGGCGATTACCGGGATCGAGACGGTTCGCTTGATCTCAGCAATGGCCTCCCAATCCGCCCGGCCTGTATAGCCCTGGGCGCGGGTGCGCCCGTGGACAGCGATCAGCGTCCCACCGTTCTCTTCGATGATGCGAGCGATCTGGCGATAATTGCGGCTATCATCGTCCCACCCCAGACGTATTTTGGCCGTGACCGGAACTTCCAGCGAACTGCTGAGCAAGCTGAAAATTTGGGCGACTTTTGTCGGCTCTCGCAACAAGCCAGCCCCGGCGCCGCGCCCTGAAACGCTGCGCACGGAGCAGCCCATATTGATATCGATGATATCCGGGCCGCGCGCTTGCAGGCGCAACCCAGCCTCCAGCAAACGAATCGGCTCACTATCAAAAATCTGGTAAACGACCGGCCGCTCCTGCTCTAAATAGGCCAGCTTGCGCCACAGGTGTGGGTGACCCTGCAAGACATCCAACGCGTTGATGAACTCGGTATAACTCATCGCCGAGCCCAACGAGCGGCACAGGGCGCGGTAAGGTTGGTCGGAAAAGCCATCCATCGGCGAGAGGATCAAGTCGCCGTAGATCGGGATTTGACGAACGTAGAAGGCAGGCGCAGACATAGAAAAGGGTCTGTGCGGCGTTGACCGCCGACACAGACCCCTATTTTACCATCCCATGCTCTCTGAAGAACCCAGCAGAGCTATGGAAGCCGTTAGTGCATATGCGGCATCGGCTGTCCGGGTTGTTCTGGACCAATGCGGTAAGGCCGCATCATCTCGTTATCCTCGTGCTCGACGATGTGACAGTGCCAGACGAACTGGCCCGGCGTGTTGAACTGCGCCCGGACGCGGGTCACCTGGCCAGGATAAGCGATGACGGTGTCCTTGTAGCCCATTTCCCAGGGTTCGGGAGGCACAGGCGCTGACCCGGGAGCAAGTTGAACCTGTTGTGTGGCTTCGTCCACAACGATATCTTGCCGATCGACCACCTCGAAGAGCACCTCATGGATGTGCATCGGATGGGCGTCAGCAGTGGCGTTATAGAACTCCCATATTTCGATGGCGCCGACCGCCGGGTTCTCGGTCACAGGTTCGGCCCACATGCGCGGCGTCCAGGTGCCAATGCCGGCAGCATCGAAAGCCACCGTCCCCAACAGGGTTTCGGCTGGCGCATCGGGGAAGTACATCGACATTTCTTCGAGCAGCGCCACAGGGCGCGGCGTACCGCCCGCCAAAGGCGTAATTGGTGGAAGCTGCAGGAACATCGGCGGCGTGGTCGGATCGGGAGCCAGGGCCGGCACCACGCGGAATTCCAAGATCTGACCCGTAGTCAGCGGATCGGCGACGGGGAAATCAACCCCTGGGATGCCGCCGCCAAAAGGCTCATCTGGACCGATGTTACCCAAAATGTAATTCCCTAAGGGCACATTGGTGAAATCCACGATGACGTCAGCGCGTTCGGCCGGTCCCATCAAAATCTTGTTGTTGTTCACTGCGGTCATGTTGACCGGCGCAGCCAGGAAACCGCCTTCGTTGCCAATCTGCCATACTTCTACCCCTGGAATATTGCTGAAATCCAGGATCAAGAAGCGCGAATCGCAGCCGTTCAGGAAGCGGAAACGATAGCGGCGCTGTTCAACCGTCTGGAACGGCCAGGTATTGCCGTTGACCATGATGAAATTGCCGAAGAACTCTGGGTTCCAAATCGGCGAGATATCTGTATCTGGGATGTAGGGTCCGGCAATCCCATCGAAGAAGGCGCGCGTATCCGGGTAAAACAACGACCCATCGGCATTGAACGAGCGATCCTGAATGGCGATGGGGATTTCATAGTAGGACTTCTTCGGCGGGAATGGGTCGTTCTCCTTTGGCGCGGGGCCTGGCAACACAGCCGGCGTGCCAAAGCGGGTATCGATCACGGCCGCGTCCCCTTCCGGGCCACCTCGGACAATGTAAAAGCCGGCTGGCCCAGCATAGACGTTCAATCGCGTCATCCCCAAAGTGTGATCGTGGTACCAGATGGTCGAGGCGCGCTGCGAATTTGGGTACTGGAAGATAGCGAATCCAGGCCCCCAGGCGACGCCGTATTTTGCGGCAGCCTTGCCAGCGAAGAAGTTGTACCAGGTGCCTTCCGTGGCGTAGCCAGCAGGGATGTTGTTGGCTGCAGGCAAATACCAGGCTTCAGCGTATCCATCGCTTTCGTCGCCAACGTTGGCTGCGCCATGCACGTGCGTCACAATGGGCACCGGACCGGTGTAAGGCCCCGGTGTAGAAGCGAAAGTAGGGCGCATATCGCGCCCCATCATGCCGCCAGGCGGGTTCGCCCAGTGCAGCGTCGGATCGACCGGCAGCAAATGCGGCAGGTAATTGCCAGTGGCATCCACCAACTCATTGATCCACTTAACTTGCACAGGACGATTCCAGGCAGCTTCGATCGTCAGCGACGGCGCGTTGTGCAACAAGAGGCCCTTCTTGCTGGCCGCCTTGACTGCGCCATAGCCCCAAACGGTGGTCGCCGGCAATCCTGCGGGCAAAATCTGCTGAGGAAATTGGCGCATCGAGATCTCATAATAATCAATATTCTTGCCACCTTTCTGCCTGATGGTGCCTGCTTTCGGCATCACTGGTGGGATTAATAGCGGCGTTTGGAACTTGGGCACCGCCAACGGATCGAGCGTTCCTCCTGGTAGCGCCTGAGCAAAGACCCGAGTCACGCCGCGAAAACGCGTCGTGATCAGCGCGCTGGCTCCGAGCACAGCGCTGATTTTCAGAAAATCTCTACGTGAAACCATTCAAACCTCCCACAACTCTTGGAAACATTGGTCTAAAAAGCAACTGCTTAGAAACTCATCTGACAAATTCCCACCCCAAAATACCCCGATATACACCTCCTTGTCTATTCGAATTTACACCCCAGACAATGAAAAAAAGACCGACCCAGGTATTGGGCCGGTTTCGCTCTGGCTCACCAGCGACTGCGCCCCTTGTGAGCGCAGCGACCAATTCAAGTCGCTGGATCATCGCCTCCCAAACTGCAGCATAACCTGTATTTCTAAGGCAATCTAACCTATCAGGGTAGATTAGTCTAAATTTTAATACAGCTTTCCCTTGAGTCAAGGGAAAACGACTTAACTAAAAATTAATGACCGATTTCACAAAGGGATTTATGCTGATCACCCACCCCCATCTGGCTTATCCTGGTCAAGCAAGGCGTGGTCCAGGGCCTGGCGCAGCGAGCGCGCCTCGATGATCTGAATATCACTCGGCCAGGGTTCGCCGCGGCGCAGCCGTCGCGGAACGATCGCCGTGCGAAAGCCCAACTTGGCGGCCTCGCGCAGGCGAGCAGGCATCTGCCCGACCATGCGCAGTTCGCCGGAAAGCCCTACCTCGCCAATCAGCACAGTATCGGCGCGCACCGCCAGACCACGCAGCGAGGAAGCAATGGCAATTGCAACCGCCAGATCAGCAGCAGGCTCGTCGATGGTGATCCCGCCGACCACATTGACGAAGACGTCCTGTTCACCGAGATGCAGGCCGACGCGGCGCGTGAGCACCGCCACGGTGAGCAGCAGGCGGTTGAAATCCACACCATTAGGCGTACGGCGGGGGTTGCCGAAAGAAGTCGGGCTGGTCAACCCCTGGATTTCCACCAGCAGTGGACGTGTGCCTTCCATAGTCACCGCAATCGCCGAACCGGGGGCATTCACCATGCGTTCAGCCAGGAAAGCTTCCGATGGGTTGGTGACTTCGATCAGGCCGCGCTCCTGCATTTCGAACACCCCGACCTCCGAAGTGGCGCCGAAACGGTTCTTCACCGAGCGCAGCAGACGATAGGACTGAAAGCGGTCGCCCTCCAGGTATAGGACGGTATCGACGATGTGTTCCAGGATGCGCGGCCCGGCGATGGCGCCTTCCTTGGTCACGTGGCCGATCAAGAAGACCGCGATGCCGGTGGATTTCGCCAGTTCGCGCAGCCGTGAGGCCGATTCGCGCACCTGAGTGACCGAACCGGCGGATGAGTCCAGTTCCTGAATGTACGTGGTCTGCACCGAATCCAGTATCAGCAACCCCGGTTTGACTTGTTGGACATGCTCCAGAATCACCCCCAGGTTGGTCTCGGTCACCAGGAACAGGTCTTCGGGAATCGCCATCGAAGCCTGATCGTCATCTCTGGTCTGACCTTCGGCGCGCAGCAAACGCAGGGCGCGCATCTTGATCTGCCGTTCAGATTCCTCGCCCGAAACGTACAGCACAGTGGATTGGCGCGCCATTTCCAGGGCGACTTGCAGCAGTAGCGTGGACTTCCCGATCCCCGGGTCGCCACCGATCAATACCACCGAGCCGGGCACCACGCCGCCGCCCAGCACGCGGGCAAATTCGCCCATCGAGACAGGCAGCCGTTCATCAACATCGCCGGTGATTTCCGATAAACGGCGCGGGGCAGATCGCGCTCCCAGCCCGCGGGCAGCGTGCGCAGCGGCGGGAGGCGGCGCGACCGTCACCACCTCCTCTACCATGCTGTTCCAGGCGCCACATTGCGGGCAGCGCCCCATCTCGCGAGCGCTCACTCGCCCGCACTGCTGGCAGACGTATCGAGTGTGAGTTTTGGCCATAGCCCGATTATAAAGCAAATGGCAGGGCTTAGACCTTGGTCGATTCGTCGTCCGAGACGTCGATCTCCTGCATCTCGCCGGTAGCCACGTAGATTGTGCGCTCGCAAATGTTGGTCACCCGGTCCGCCATGCGTTCCAGGTTGTGCGCAGCCCACATCAACAGGTTGGCCTGATCGATCGTCGAGGGGTTTTGGAACATGATGGTGACCAGCTCTCGATAGACCTGCTCGTACAGCGCATCCACCTGGTCATCGTCCTTCGGGATCAAACGCGCCTGTGCCGCATCCCGCGCCACGAAGGCGCCCACAGCCCGATTGAGCATGCTAACCACGATCTCCGCCATGCGCGGGATGTCGATCAAAGGCTTGATATGCGGTTGGTCGCCGATGCGGATGCAGATTTTGGCGATCCCTTTGGCATAGTCCCCCATACGCTCCAGTTCGCCCACGACTTCGAGGATCGAAGCCACCAGACGCAGATCGGTCGCCATGATCGGTTGTTGGGTGGCGATGGTGATCATGCAATCCCGTTCCAGTTCGAAGCGCCGGGCGTTGATCAGTGCGTCATCACGATAAATCCTGCGCGCGGTCTCCACATCATGCTGCTTCAACGCCTGGATCACTTCCAGCGTAGCAGTTTCCACCATGCTATCCAGGACTAAAATCTCGTCCAGAAGTTGGTTGATCTTACGGTCTAAAGTCTCTCTCGTCATCATAGTCTGCCTCCGTGAGCTGCGATTGCGTCGCCTAGCCAAACCGTCCTTCAACGTAGTCTTTGGTGCGCTTATCCTGCGGTGTAAGGAAGACCGATTTTCCCGAGGCATATTCGATCAACTGTCCCTGGAGGAAAAATGCGGCCTGATCGGCGGTGCGAGCCGCCTGCTGCACGGAGTGCGGCACCAGGACAATAGTGTAATTTTGCTTGAGTTCTTGCAGGGATGATTCTACCTTAGTGGTCGAAATCGGATCCAGCCCGGAGGTGGGTTCATCGAGCAGGATCACTTCTGGCTGGAGCGCCAGACTGCGCGCCAGGCACAGTCTTTGCTGCTGGCCGCCGGATAGCGCCGCCGCCGGCGCGTCCAACCGATCTTTCACTTCGTCCCATAGCGCAGCCTGCCTCAGGCTGCGCTCCACAGCCTCTTCCAGACGATCTCTGTTCCGCTCTCCGGCGGTTTTCAGCCCATAAGTCAGATTCTCGCGAATGCTCATCGGTAATACAATCGGCCGGGCGAAGACCATCGCCACGCGGCGACGCAGGGCAATGACATCGGTGCTGGGGTCGAGGATATCGAGCGGCTTGCCCTGCTCATCCAGGATTTGCGCGCTGCCCGAAATGTGCGTCACGTCCGCCAGGTCATTCAACCGGTTCAGCACGCGCAACAGGGTGGATTTTCCGCCGCCTGCTGGCCCGAAGAGCACGGTGATGGAATTGGCGGGGATTTCCAGGCTGACTCCACGCAAGGACTCGTTCCCATCCGAATAACGCACCGTAAGATCTTTGATGATAAACTTATTCATCACCTGATCCCCTTACCACTGCCGACGGGCGCGGGCGCGCGAGCGGATGATCGTCGCCAGCAAGTTCAGGCCAAGCACCAGGATGAGCAACACCAACGCCGTGCCGTATTGAACCTCCACCGGCATGCCAGGCACCTGTGTGGAAATTACATACAGGTGATAGGGCAAAGCCATGGTTTCATCCATCGGCGAGTTTGGCAATCTGGGCAGATAAAAAGCCGCCCCTGTGAACAGGATCGGCGCGGTTTCGCCTGCCGCGCGCTCCAACCCCAGGATGACGCCGGTGAGGATGCCGGGAAGAGATTGCGGCAAAACGATCTGGCGAATAGTCTGCCACTGTGTGGCCCCTAGCGATATGCTGACCACACGGAAGGCCTGCGGCACGGCTCGCAACGCTTCCTCGGCAGTGCTGATCACCACTGGCAATGTCATAATTGCCAGGGTCAACGAGGCTGCCAGGATGCTGGTCCCCAGGTTGAAGAACAGGACGAAGATGCCCAACCCAAACAGGCCATACACGATCGAAGGGATCCCTGCCAGATTGATGATTGCGATGCGAATCAGGCGTGTGCCGCGATTATCCGGAGCGTACTCGGAAAGGTAGATGGCTGCAGCGATGCCCAGCGGCACAGCGAACAAGGTGGTGAAAAAAGTCAGATACACCGTGCCCAAGATAGCGGGGAGGATACCCCCGGAGCGCATGCCGTTGCTGGGGAGTTGAAAGATGAAATCGAGCGAAAGCGCTGGAAGCCCGTTCCAGAAGATGAAGACCACAATAAAAAGGATCGGCAGAATGGTGAGAAAAGCCAATAACGCGAGCATGGCAAAGCCCAGCCGCTGAATGGCGTTTCGTCGAGAGGAAGCAGCCTGCAGGCTGCGGGATGTCATGTCAGGAGCAGTCATCGGGCCTCGGCCAGTCCCTTTTAGGAGAGGATCCGCTCGGCTCGCTTACGCGTGCGGAAGACGACGCTGGAAGCCGTAACATTGATTACCAGAGAAATCAGGAAGAGCACAATGCCGATGAAGAACAGGACGTGGTAATGGGTGCTGCCGGCCGCCACTTCGCCCATCTCAGCAGCGATGGTAGCGGTCATGGTGCGCACCGGCGAGAACAGCGCCGATAGCCCCCTGGGCACCACCGGCGCATTGCCGGTGACCATCATTACCGTCATCGTCTCGCCAATTGCCCGACCGATGCCCAGCATGACTGCCGTGAGTACCCCGGAGCGCGCCGCCGGCAGGGTCACCCACCAGATGGTCTGCCAGCGGGTGGCGCCCAGCGCCAGGGCGGCATCGCGATAAGCGCGCGGCACGGCATCCATAGCGTCTTCAGCCACCGAGACGATCGTCGGTATCGAGATTGCCCCCAAGAGCAGCGAGCCGGCCAGGGCGCTCAAACCGGTGGGCAAATCCAGAAGGATGCGCAGAGAAGGCGCCAACACCAGGATGCCAATAAAACCCAACACGACCGAGGGTATGCCGGCCATCACTTCGATGAACGGCTTCAACACTTCACGCATCCAGCGCGGGGAGACCTCGGCAATATAAATCGCTGTCCCGATGCCAACCGGCACGGCGATCATCGCTGCCCCCAGGGTCACGACCAGCGAACCGCCGATCAAGGGCAACAACCCAAAATACGCTTCGATCGGGTACCAGCGGTCACTGACCAGCTCAACCAGGGGCACTTCACCCAGGGCAGGCAACCCTTCTCTGAGCAAAAAGATGAAGATCAGACCGACGAACAGGATGGCTGAATAGCCCGAAGCCCGGATGACAAAGGTAATGATCGCTTCCTTCCAGTTTTGCGTCATCGTTCTGCTTGCTTTCCTTACGGAACGATTACCGGCACAAAGCCTAATTCTTTGACGATGGCTTGTGCTTCGGGAGATAAAATCCAGGTCAGATAGTCCTTCACGATCCCCTGGGGCTCGCCAGCCGTGTACATGTACAGGTCACGAGCGATTGGATAGGTGCGATTGGTAACTGTTTCTGCGGATGGGAAAACGTATTCGCCTCCCGGCGCTTCCGCCACAGCCACAACCTTGACATCTGGGGTCACATAACCCAGGCCATCATAGCCAATGGCGTTAGGGTTATCGCGCACTTCTGCGGTGATGCCCTCCGAAGAAGGCAACAACAAAGTATCTTCAGCGAACAAGGTCTTATTATCTTTTTCACCCAGACGCAGCACCTCTTCCAGAAAATAGACATGCGTGCCCGAGTTCGTTTCCCGTGAGAGCCGCACAATGGGCCGA
Organism: uncultured Anaerolinea sp.; assembly: GCA_964503145.1. Classification (GTDB taxonomy): domain Bacteria; phylum Chloroflexota; class Anaerolineae; order Anaerolineales; family UBA4823; genus RBG-16-57-11. The sequence continues at coordinate 642,190 of CAZCYV010000002.1, forward strand.
TCTTCTCCGCCCAATTCTTTCCAGTTGTTATATTTCCCGCTGTAAATGTCGGAGATCTGTTGCAGGGTCAACTGCTGGATCGGATTGGACCAATTGACGATGATGGCAATGGCATCCCGCGCCACCACGAATTCCACCGGATCCACCCCGCCAGCCTTCATCACTTCGATTTCTTCGGGCTTGATCGCTCGAGAAGCGTTGGCGATATCCACCGCATTGTTCGCCAGGGCGGTGATTCCAGTACCTGAGCCGCCTCCGGTCACTGAAATCTGAATCTCTGGATGCAGACTCTGATACCTTTCGGCCCAGGCCAGCGCCAGGTTGACCATGGTGTCTGAGCCTTTGTTGGTCAGGGTCTTGCTTGGCCTGACGGTCTCTGCCCGGACTGATCGCGCTCCGCTGCAACCCACCAGACACAACGATAACGATAGATATACTACCCATGTCCAGAGTCTCATGGCAGGAATTATAGCGACATTAACCAAGTTCAACAAGTGATTAACGTCTTGTTAATTTTTATGATTATGGATGACAAAACCTGAGGTAGAATCGATGACATGGAAGCGAAAACACCTATTATCATCGCCCGACAGGTGGATTTTTACTACGGCGATTTCAAAGCCCTGAACCAGATCAGCATGGAAATCTTGCCGCAAAAGGTAACCGCGCTGATCGGCCCTTCTGGCTGCGGCAAATCCACCTTCCTGCGCTGCCTGAATCGCATGAACGATACCATCCCTGGAGCGCGCACCACCGGGACGATCTTGCTGAGCGGTGAGGATATCAATGCGCCGCATGTGGATCTGACCGCGCTGCGCCAGCGGGTGGGCATGGTGTTCCAAAAGCCCAACCCTTTCCCACAATCGGTTTACGATAACATTGCATTTGGACCTCGCGTGCTGGGGTTGACCAACAACCGGGCCGAGTTGAACGACATCGTAGAGCGCAGCCTGCGCCAGGCTGCCCTGTGGGACGAAGTCAAAAACCACCTTCACGGCGACGCCATGGCGCTCTCCCTTGGCCAGCAGCAACGCCTGTGCATTGCTCGCGTTCTGGCAGTGCAACCCGAGGTGATCCTGATGGATGAGCCGTGCTCGGCGCTCGACCCCATCGCAACCGAGCACATCGAGAATCTGATCGCCGATCTGGTGGAAAACTACACCATCGTCATCGTCACCCACAACATGCAGCAGGCTGCTCGGGTTTCGGATTTTACGGGCTTCTTCTGGTTGGGCGAACTGGTCGAGTTCTCGCCCACCCCACAGTTATTTACCACCCCCAAGATGGAATTGACCGAAACGTATATCACCGGACGGATGGGCTGAAATACGCCCACCGGTGGCCGGATGGGCTGAGTTGCACCCCAAGGGCGGTTTACCACTCGCCGCCGTAGTCAGTCGAA
>CAZCYV010000003.1:0-264734 GCA_964503145.1 uncultured Anaerolinea sp.
CTTGCGGGCGTCGCCAAGTGGTAAGGCATCAGCCTTCCAAGCTGACATTCGTGGGGCGTTTTTCCCGAAAGCCCTAAAAAGGCCACCGCAGACCCGATAACCTGCCCAAAAACATAGGTTACCCAACGCAGGATCAGAAATTAATCTGAACCGGCGAAGGGTAACCTTTTTTCGTGTATCCTTCTAAGGTCCCCGTAACGGCGAAGGGAAACCTTTTCCGAAATTGCAGCGCACCAGCGAAGGGAAACCATGATGAACACCTCCAAAGCAGTAGAAGGCTATCTCCTGGACCGCCAGGCAAGCGGCTACTCGATCGGCACCATCCGCCTGTACCGCTCCAATCTCGGGCTGCTGTGCCGCTTCCTGGGCGACCCTCCCGTTGAGGAGATCAGGCTCGAAGACCTGCAGCGCTTTATGGTGTACCTGCAAACCACCTACCCGCCCAAGCGGCCCGGGGACGTGGAAGGGAAGCTGTCCCTATCCGCGGTCGACAACTACTGGAAGGCCATCCGCTCGTTCTTCGGCTGGTGCAAGGCGGCTCTCGAGATCAAGCGGCCGGACCTGCGCCTGGCGCGCCCCCCGAAGGCAGACCCGGAAATCCTGCCCTTCAGCGAAAACGATATCCGCAAGCTGCTCAAAGCCTGCGAACGGACCACGGAGGTCAGCTCGGACGGGCGCAAGCCGTACAGCATGAAGCGCCCGACGGCCAACCGGGACAAGGCCCTGCTGCTGCTGTTTCTCGATACCGGCCTGCGGGTCGGCGAAGTAACCAGGCTGAGAATTGAGGATCTGAACCAGGAAACCGGGGAGATCCTGGTGGCGCCCTTCGGCAGCGGCCAGAAGACCAAGTCCAGGACGGCTTACCTGGGGAGGGTCGCCCAGCGAGCCATGTGGCTCTACCTGGCCAAGCGATTGAACACGGTGCCGAAAGACAAGCTGTTCGAGCTGGACGCCGAGAGCATCCGCTCCCTGTTCAAGCGGCTGGGGGAACGGGCAGGGGTGAACAACGTCCACCCGCACCGGCTTCGCCATACTTTTGCCATCAACTACCTGCGCAACGGCGGGGATATCTACACGTTGAAGTACTTATTGGGTCACTCGACCCTGGTGATGGTGGAGCGCTACCTGCACCTCACGACAGCGGATGCCAGTAACGCTCACAGGAAGGCCAGCCCGGCAGATAACTGGAGGCTGTGAAGATCCGGGCGATGGCCGAGGTGGTTGTATTCCTTCCGTTAGTGATGTACAAAAGCCGAAAGGATAGATTGATAGGTACGCAGAACGATTATTAAGATTGCACGGAGTGTTAGATACTGCTATCTGAACAGGTTGCCAGTCAATTGGTAATCTTAATCCAAAACAACCCAGCTTTTGTCTAGGTAAACTTACATATCCAATCGAAAAGGACTTGCCTAAACAACACAAGCCAAGTATGAGTTCTCTATTTATGAAGCGTTTGCTACGGATTAGGATAAGGATCAGGTGTTATAGCTGGTTGATCCGTAGTGGAAATTTCTGTTGACGTGCTGGGGGTTACCACTTCTTCGAGCGAATTAACAAATGTCAATGCCGGAACATCAAAAAACAACATGTTTTTGTCATCTGCTGGTTGAATAATTAACCGTGAACCTTTTACATCGACAATACGTAAGGCGCCCGATTTCGTGGAACTTGGGTAGTAGCCCCAGACAGGTTTCCCTTTTCCAGGAGCCGTTTCCACAGCTATAAATCCTTGACTTGGGTCATTTATCCAGGCACCGGCGAAAACGATGACGCGGTTTCCGTTTACAACCCCCTTCCAATGGTTCTCAATTTTTGCCTCAAATGCGTGAAAATATGCGCCTGGCTGGCCCTCAAAAATCCCTGTCGTAAAAGGGGCAGGAGTTATTGGCGTGAATTGAGGTGTTGTGACAGGAATATCAGTTACTGGAGTCGCATTCTCACAGATAGCGATCATTGTTTCCCATGCAACGATTTTTTCTTCTAGGCTTTTTCTTTCCGATATATCAGAACTTGGAATAAGGGTTAGTTGTGTGCGAAACATTTCTATTTCAGGACCCGCACAATTTTTCTTCGCTGGTATTCCTCTTGCTAACACAAATTCAAAAACAAGTAAACTAACTATACCAAGAGCGGTGATAAGCACCACGATTCGCCATTTGTTCCATCTTGAGGCAATTTTTTCGTTCATTGTTTGGTCGCTCCTGTTTCATCACCAACCAGAATACCCTATATCCGTAGACCATTTTAATAGTTGACCGGTATCTGGGTCCGAGTGGTAGTATGTCAAGGGTTGTGTAAAAGTTCAGCATCCGGATCCTTGGCAGTGACAGTAATTCTTCTGAGTTTCAGACTGCGGATCACCGCATAGAACATTAACAAACAGCTATTCTCATTGCGGAAAGCGGCGGCCATCTTGTGGCTGCGCTTCTTGACTTCGCCAAATAATCGTTCGATGATATTGGTTGTCCGAATGTACCTCCAGTGTTTTTCCGGAAAGCTGTAGAAGGTCAAACATGCCTCCAAATCACGTTTCAAGCACTCGATGGCAGTTGGATAAACCTGTTCGTACCTGGCGATGAAAGCCGCCACTTCCTGATCGGCTTTTTCACGGTTATCCTGGTAGAAGATGGCCTTGAGTTCGGGTCGCACCAGCTCATGATGTTTTTCAGGAATGTAACCCAGCACATTCTCCATCTTGTGTTTGATGCAGCGCTGGCGTTGGGAGCTGGGAAATTTCTTTTCGATGGCATTCAGCATCGCTCGATTGCCATCCGTAACCCACAGATCGACACATTCTACACCGCGGTTCTTAAGATCCTCCAACAGGTCTTCCCAGGCCGTCTGGTTCTCCCGTTCGCCAACGCTGAAGGCCAGAACCTCGCGTTTCCCCTCTTCATCGATGCCAACAATGGCCAGGATTGGCATTTTGCAGCCTTCTTGATCATAAATAACCGAGAAATATGTGCCATCCGCAAACACATACAGATAATGGGCGCCAAGTTTCCGCTGTTTCCAGCGTTCAAATTCTTCTTCCAACGCGTGGAATATCCGTGAAACCGTGGAAGGGCTGGGGTTGGTTCCAGTGAGCGCTTCGACGACCTGCCCCACCTGGGCTGTGCTGACGCCTCGCACGAACATCTCACAGATCGCTTCGTCCAACTCTGCCTGGCGTCGCTGATAGCGCTCGAACAACTCCGTGCGAAACCCATTTCGTGTTCTGGGTATCGGCAGGTCTTCGATCAAGCCTACCGTGGTAACCAAATCACGTTCATAGTGACCATTGCGGTAGCCCCGTCGGGATGGAGTACGTTGGTAAAATGCTGCGTTCAAAAATGCTTCAACTTCTTCTTCAAGTACCGTGATGAAGGTGTACTGGATTGATAACTTCAACCTTTCCTGAAGCAACTCCTGGATCAATCCTTGACCTTCGGTGTCAAGCAGTTTATGATTTGCTCTGGGAGCCATGCTATTCTCCTTGGTTTGGTGTCGTGACCACCAAGGATACCGGCTCCCTTCAATTTACACAAGATCCGTTATACCACCGAACCCCCCGGAAGGGGATAAATCTTGTATGATTATATATCCAAACTCATAAAAAGTTAAGCTTTTTTATGATCTTTGGACATGAGTTGGGACATCTGAACCTAGAGGAGCCTCAAAACCGGTAAACTTAGTTTGTCAAAAGCATCATCGGTAGGAGGCTCCTCATGCACAAGTGTATCAAAATTTACCCTTTTATGCAGCATCTATTCGACGACCTGTACTCTTAAGTATCGTTCCGCACAATCAGACTAACTTAGGGTAAAATCGATTGTCGGAGGAACGAACGATGTCACTTGCGCCAGAGATCAAAATCGCCGAACAGCCCCTAAGCGTGCTGGCGCTCGGCGCCGGCGGGAATGGTCGTGGTTCTCCGGTTGGTAAGGTGCGAAAGCCGAGAGAAAAACTTCGGAAAATGTACGGGATGATGGTTAAGAATACATAATATACGGGAGATGTATTTGTGAAACGTAAAACACAAAAAGGAGTAAATGCTGATGGTATTCTATATTGATCCAAACAGCGGCGGCATGATTCTTCAAATTTTGGCGGTCATCTTTGCCTCCTGCCTCGCGATACCTGGGATAATCATAGCATTTATAGCATTTATCTTAGGGTTGTCCAAAAGAGACCAAACAAAAAGAAATAGGGATTACAAAAAGTGCCCGCATTGTGCAGAGTTGATTCGGACAGAAGCAAATGTGTGTCGTTATTGCGGGCGAGAGGTTGTTCAATAGCAAATCTACGAGAGGATGTGGCTACTGCCGGTGGTGTAGCCGTAATGCAAGGAGAGAAGCCTAGAGCCAATATGCGCAGCCCGCTGGATGAGCCATAATTCAACTGGCGGCGATCGATCCCCTCCTTGACTCGCCCCCCAAAAACCTATAGAATGAAACAGGCGACGGACTTCTGAGCATGGGAGGCGGGCATGAAACGGTTGGGCAAAATCCTGGCGCTGATCCTGGCGCTGCCGCTGGCGCTGCCGGGCGGCTTCCAGACGCTGGAGCGCACCCCGATCTGTGAGATCCAGGGGAGCGGCTTCACCGCCAACCATCTGGGGGAGACGGTGCGGGTGCGCGGCATCGTTTTTGCCGACCTCGACCAGACCGGGCAAAAAGGCCTGTTTATTCAAGAGCCAAACTGCGACACCCGTTCCTACACATCGGACGGCATTTACATCTACCTGGGCGAGCGGGTGAACGTCGCTGCGCCGGGCGACCGGGTGGAGGTCGTCGGCGTGGTGCAGGAATACTACAGCATGACCGAGATCGTCGCCGCCCCGCAGAATGTGATCGTGCTGTCCAGCGGCAACCCGCTGCCGCCCGCCGAGGAGCTTACCCCGCCCTTTGCCGACAATTCCGCGGCCTACTATTTCGAAAACCGAGAGGCGATGCACGTCCAGCTCAGCCAGGGACGGGTGGTCGGCCCCACCGACAGCGACGAGCGCGCCTGGCTGGTGCGCGCCGACCTGGGCATCGAGCGGGTGCTCTACGGCGACCCGCCAGGCACTGGCGAGGTGATCTGTGTGGGAGACACCGGCTTATACCAGATCACTCCAGATGTCAAAGTCGGCGATCAGGTGACCGGCCTGACCGGCGCGCTACAGTACCGCTTCGGCGCCTATTGCCTGGCGCTGACCGTCGCGCCGCAGGTGCAGGCGGCCCCGCTCGCGCCGCCCCCCACGCCAGGCCCGGCCGTGGGGCTGCGCATCGCCACGCTGAACCTGCATAACCTGTTCGACACCCACGACGACCCGGCGACGCAGGACGAAGTGCTCTCCGGCCCGGAATATCAGCGCCGCCTGGAAAAGCGCGCCCGGGCGATTCACGATGCGCTGGGCGAGCCGGCCATCCTGGCGGTGCAAGAAGCCGAAAACCTCAACGTGCTGGCCGCGCTGGTGGACCGCCCTGAGATTCAGGCCGATTACCGCGCCCTGCTGGTGGAAGGGCCAGACGTGCGCGGCATCGACGTGGCCTTGCTCTACCAGATCGACAAGGTGCAGGTGTACGATTACCAGGCGCGCCAGGGCTGCACCGCGCTGGTGGATGGCCTGGGGCCGGACGGCAACGGCGACGTGTACAACCCGCAAAACACCCTGACCTGCGACCGAGATGGCGACGGCGCATTGGACGGCAACCGCCTGTTCTCACGCCCGCCGCTGCTTGCTCATCTGCGCCTGACGCTCCCCGCCCAGGCCGAGCGTTATGATCTATGGGTGATCGTCAATCATTGGAAATCCAAGCTGGAAGACGGCTACACGGTGCAATATACCCTGCCCCGCCGCCTGGAGCAGGCGCGCTTCGTGGCTTCCCTGGTGCGAGAGATCCTGGCCGCCGACCCGGACGCCAACCTGGTAGTGCTGGGCGATTTGAACGATCATCCGGATTCACAACCGTTGCGCGAGCTGACCTCGCTGGGGCTGGAAAACCTGCTGCTGCGGCTGCCGCGCCAGTCGCAGTACACCTACAATTACCGCGGGGTTTCGCAAACGCTGGATTACATCTTATTGTGGACGAAAGCGCCGCTTATGCCGCACAACATCCAGACCGCGGCGATCAACGCCGATTTCCCCGTCGATTGGTCGAAAGATACCGACCATTACTACCGCAGCTCGGATCACGACCCGCTGTGGGTGGAACTGGTCGCCGCTTTCCCGCGGGTCTTCTTACCTGCGACGTGGCGTTAAGCCCTGTCCCCTCTCAGATCTGACGATGAAGCTGCGCCCGCGGGGTGATGATCTTATGGATGCGGTGGGTGGCGTCTGCACCGTGGCGGGGATGGTGATTACGCTGGGAGCTGGCGGGTCAGTTCGAGCTTCAGGCGCATTTTGACGTCGTTATCTACGAACAGCGAACCGTGATACTGTTGCACGGGATGGATTTCCGTTCCAGGCAAGACGGCGCTTTGCTCGGGGATCGAGCTGTCGCCGGCAGGCTCGCTTTTGTAAACGATATCCCGCAGCCTGCCATCACTCTCCCGACTTAGCAAAATGCTGCTGGGGGTCTTCAGGCCATAGCCGAAGATCGAAATCGCCGGTACGCTGGAGCGCATGCCCAACTCTCTGCGGAACTGGCGCGCCAGTCGCAGCAGAGGCACCTGCGCCTCCAGCAGCCAGCTATCGTCCTCCATGAAGTTGAGCGATTGCCCGTTCTGATCCACGGCGCAGGCGTAGGTGGGTAAAATCTGGTAACAACTGGGGAAAGTGGAGATCACCTGCCTGATCTTCTCGCCCATCAGGCCAAAGGGCAGCAGGTTCGGAGCGGTGAGCAGGCTGACCAGGGCGCGAGGGACGCCGCGATGCGGTCCACCCATCAGAATTGCGCGTTCCACCTTCTTCTTGCCATCCAGCCTTTCGATGTAATAGCGGCTGACCAGCGTCCCCATGCTGTGGGCGATGATGATGGCCGGTTGGGACAAATCCAGGGAATTGATCATCTGTCCAAGCTGGGCGGCGGAGCGGCGCACGTCCTGGCGCCAGTCATAGGCAAACTCGAAGAAATCCTTGCCACGCTCATATCCCAGACTTTCCACCAGATAGTCTCCCAGGCGTTTGTACTGATCGAGCTTGATCAGGTTGGGCACCACCACCACCTCGTCCACGATGCCGCGAGCTACGATGGGCGTATCCTCGCTGTATATGGCGGAGCGACTATCTCTGAGCATGAACATGACGTTCGGCCAGATGCGTTCGCTGCCCAACCAGAGTTGCGATCCCATAAAGCCAGGGACAAACACCACCGGCCGACGGGCGGACATCTTTTCCAGGACCTGATCCGCCAGGGTCAGCGCTTCCTCGTCGAAGCCGCTCTTGAACACCATCCGCGCTTCACCGATGCGAAACTCGTCTCCGCCCTGCAGGATCATCTCATCCACGCGCTGGTCGCGGAACCAGGTGCCGTTGGTGCTCCCCAGATCGCGCAGCACATACACATTGCCCTTGCGGTTGACCTGGGCGTGGTGTCGCGAAACTTTAGGGGATTCCAGTACCACCTCGTTGTCATCCGTGCGCCCGATGCTCAGGCTATCCACCTCGTCTAGCGACACCTCCCAGGTCTTCTTAGCGGTGAAGATCACCAGGCGCGGGATGTGGGTCTCGTTGAGCGAGACGGGCAGGATTTCATGGTTGATGGTGTGGCGCAGATCGGCCTCGTTGTCGATCATGGTCATTTCGACCATCTCGCTAGGGCGATCGGCCTCATAGCGCAATTCCAGGCCGCCCAGGGTGAGGCGGTCTCCGGGCTTCAACCACGCCCTCTCGACCCGCATGCCGTTGAGGCGCGTGCCGTTCGACGAGCCCAAATCGATCAACTCGCAACCGCCAGGGCCGCACTCCAGGCGGGCATGCGAACGAGAGATGCGGCTATCTTCCAGGATGATGTCGTTGGTCATCGCCCGCCCGAGGGTGACCTGGGCCTTGGAAAGTTCATACTCCTGCTCGGGGCCATCCTCGCGGATTAAGATCAGTTTGCCGTAATAATTCTCCATAAATTAAATTACTCGTCACTCAGGGCAGATTGAAACAATTCCCGCTCTCCAGGATCACGGTATGATCGGGGTTCGCCACCAGGGCACAAATCTGCGTGGCTTGCGCTGGCCGATCGCTGACGGCGAATCCGGTGAATGGGGACGGGCCGCCGTGCATCAGGCGATTCCCGCCGCCGCCTATCCCCACCTGGTCTGGCGGAACCGTGTTGAAGAAGAAGTGGATGTGCATCCCCGGGATCTCAGGCGTGAAATTCCGGGTCGTGAATTGAACGACATAGCGATCCTGGCTGTCCACGCTGATGCCGCTGATCTCGACGAAGGGCTTCGCTGCGGCGACAGGGAGCGCGGGCGCTTCGACCACCTGCAGGCTGCTGATATCCCCAGAGACAGCCGCCAGTGAAATCGGTATCCAGCACGAATCGTCCAGGCTCTCAGGATTCTGGACATACCACCAGCCTTCGTCCACAGACAGGCCCCTGATCAGCACAGTGGAACGGGCGCTGAGCGGGGCGACCGCCGCGTAGGCCTGATCCGGGCCAGAATAACACAGCCCATCCTGGCGCATGGTCGCGGTAGGGACATCGGGCAAAGGAAAGCACCCGCCGCTGCCTGGCTGAACGCTGTGGTTCGGATTGGCGACCAGGATGCACATCTGAGAGGCGTTTTGGGGGCGGTCGCTGGCTTTATAACCCGAAAACGGGCGCGGGCCGCCATACAAAATCCACGGGCCTTTGCCCGGGACGCCGGCTTGTTCGAACGGAACCGTGTTGAAGAAGAAATGCACGTGCTCCCCAGGCAATTTCTCGGTGAACTCGAAGGTCTCGTAAAAAACGACATAGGCCCGGTCGGCGCCCATCTCGATGGCGTTGATACGGGCGAAGGGAATGCCTGGGGGAACGGTGGCGGTGGGGATGAATTCCGGCGTGGGCGTAGGAGTGGGCGGCGCAGACGTGGCAGACGGCTCAAGCGTTGGCGATGCCATGGCGGTGGGTAGATTCAGTGCAGCCTCGGCCAGCGCTTGGGTTGCCGTGGGTGTCTGGGTAGGGAGATTCACCGCCCCGGCAAAAACCCCCGAGCGGTTGAGCAAGTAAACGCCCGCTGCCCCGCCAACTAGCAGGCAAAGCACGATCAGGATCAAGGCGGCACCGCCTCCGGCAAGCAGGGCTGGCCTGGGCAGGCCCGGCTTCGCCGCCGACGAGGCGACTGGCCGGCTGGCGGCCGCCGGGCGCGGCGCGGCTGCGCCACCCGGAGGCGTTGTGGGCGGGGACGCGGCGGCTTCCAGCCGTGTCGGCCCGGCAAAGCCCATCGGAACTCCCGGCGTGGAGGCGCTCTGTTGCTGAGCGCGCTGCGCCAGTTCGGCCTCGCGCAGCGTGCGTTCCGGGGGTTTGGCCGGCTGGGCTGGTGGACTCGCTGCGCCCGGCTCCAGGCGCGTGGCAGCCTGGTTTGGGGAGAGGCGCGCTGGCGGTTGAACCACCTGGGCGACCATCGAGGCAGCGCCGCCTTCCAGGCGCTCGAGCGCACGCTTTAAGGCCGCCCCCATCTCCTGAGCACTTTGATAGCGATCTTCGCGGGCCTTAGCCAGCGATTTATGGATAATGGCGATGAGGTCGGCTGGCGTTTCCGGACGGAGCTGGCGCAAATCCGGCGGCGGGTCGTGCAAATGCATCATCATCAGACTCATCGCCGAATCGGCGTGGAAAGGCGCGCTGCCAGCGACCATCTCGAACAGCGTCACCCCCAGCGAATAGATGTCCGAACGCGCATCCGGCGCCTCGCCGCGGATGACATCCGGCGACATGTACATCGCCGTGCCCACCACTGCGCCGGTCGTGGTATGCCTCGAACCGCCGACGATCTTGACAATCCCAAAATCCATCAGGACCGCCCGCCCCTGCACATCGAGCATGATATTGGCGGGCTTGATATCTCGATGGATCAGGCTGCGCTCGTGGGCGTAACCCATAGCGCTGCAGACTTCCATGGCGATGCGCAGGGCGTCGTTGAGCGGCATGCGCTGCCCACTGCGGTTCAAACGCCGCAGGCGCTCCTGCAACGTCTCCCCAGGGATGAACTCCTGCACCATATAGTAAACGTCGCCGTCGTAGTTGAAATCGAAGACCTGGGTGATGTTCGGATGGCGCAATTGCGCCACCGCGCGGGCTTCCTCTTCAAAACGGCTGATGAACTTCGGATCCTCGGACAGATGGGCGTGAATCATCTTCACCGCCACCACGCGCTGCAAGTTGGGATCCAACGCCTTATAAACCGCGGACATCCCCCCTTGTCCCAGGATTTCCTGGATCTGATATCTACCGCCCAATGTCTTGCCAATCCAATTGGGTCGACTCATTAGTTAGCCTCCATACTCGTTCCCCCCAACCCGGACCGCGATCTATCGCAATGCATCACCTGGCCCCATCCTTTCGATAGATGAATACCAGGATCAACACAAAGTTAATCAGGATGATCGACGCCTGCATCGCCCAGGTGGTCAGAATCCTGGACCAGTACTGCGCCGTATCCGACTTGTCCACGAAGGCCCAACCGAAGTTCTTGTGAAAATTATCGATCATGCCCTCGGCCTTGCCCACTGCGGCGTTGCGATTAATCTCCCAGGTGGCTTTCTCCTCCTGGTAAGCCTTCATGTCTTCGGCGTATTGATCGGCACGGGCCTGGTAGGCGTTGATCTCTGCCCGGTAAGCGTCCTGGATTTCCTGGGTCTTCTTCTGATATTCCTGTAGCGATTGCAGATACAAGGCCATCGCCACCTGATCGCTTGGGTCGCTGGGTTGTTCCGGCGCAGGCGGGATCTCTGGTTCAGCGGGCGGATCGCCGATAGGAGCAGGCTCCACCGGCTCCGGCTGGTCGATCGCCGGGTCGTAGAATTCGCCCAACCCCGGGAAGTTGCACGAATTCTGGCGTAAGGCGTTGAGGCCCATACAGCGACAGCCAAGGTCTTGCTTTTCTTGCAGCGTCAGGTCTTCCCGCTCTGCCTTGGTCAAATTCGTCCAGCAGGCATCCGCCGCCACATCCGAGCCTAAGCCGGTGATCCCCATGATGGCTTCGAAGGACCAGCGCGAGGAGGTGATGGCGCTGATCTCCGGCGGCATCGGGATCAGCGCGCCGCCCAAAACCACCTGCGGGATGATCAGCAGGATCACGATCAAGGGGGCGGAGTTGGCGTTCGGAGCCAGGGCGGAGGCCAGCAGACCGAGCATCATGCCTGCCAGGGTGCCCAACACCAGAGTAATGTAGAAAAGAATAAACTCTTCAGCGCCTCCCGGCATCTTGAAGGCCAGATAGTGAATGATGGTGTAGGCAGCCGCCTGATACAGCGCCAGCAGGCCGGCTACCCAGATTTTGGACATCACATAGGGCAGCACCTTCAGATTGACCAGGCGCTCGCGCTTGAAGATTTCGGCCTCTTTGACGAATTCGCGCATCTGAGACAGGCCGCCGATCATGATGGCGAAGATGATCGGCTGGAACACCGACACAATGGCATTGGCTGCGTCGCCATCGAAGAAGGAGAACAGGTCGCGCCCCAAGATGACAGCAAGCAACACATCCAGCATGGCGACCAACGGCGCCGATAGCAGCATCAAGATCAGGCTGGCGCGGTCGCGGGTCAGGATTTTAACGTTGCGCCCAGAGAGGATGCCAAACTGGCGCAGGCCAGAGACCCTGGCGCGCTGTGGTTTGGGCGCCGCCGCCCTGGCCTCCCGGCTGGCCGGCGCAGGCGCGGGTTTCGCGCCGTCGATGCTTCGCCCCAACGCCTGCAGCGGTTGGACGATATGCTGTTGATAAGCCGGATGCTGCCGATAGCGCTGCGCCCAATCCTCAGCTTTGCCTTTAGAGGGATCATCCAGGATGGCATAGATTTCGTCGAACTCCATCGCCCTGGCGCGCCGGTCGCGCTCGTCGCGGAATTGATCGAAGTACCTCAGCGCCTCGTCTGGCGGCCCAAACCAGGCCACATACCCGCCGCGCGCCAGAAAGACGACCTTATCCGCCAGCATGACGTTCTTGGTGGCGTGGGTGATCAGCACGATCGTGCGACCCTGGTCGGCCAGGCGACGCATCAGGTGCATCAGCGCCGTCTCCGTGCCCGGATCCAGACCCGAGGTCGGCTCATCCAGGAAGAACAGCCCCGGCTTGGTGAGCAGTTCGACGCCGATCGAGACGCGCTTCTGCTGGCCGCCGCTTAGCCCGCTGATCTGCACATCCTTGCGATGCACCAAATCCAGGTCTTGCAACACTTCCATAATACGCTGATGACGCTCCTGGTGGCTCGTATCGGGAGGCATGCGCAGCCGGGCGGCGTAATCCAGCGCCTGATAAACGGTCAACTCCATGTGGATGATGTCTTTTTGCGGCACAAAGCCGATCTCGTTGCGAATGGCGTCAAAATTGCGATAGATGTCGATATCGTTGACCAGCACGCGGCCATGCGTCGCCGGGCGAAAGCCGGCGATCGCGTCCAACAGCGTGGACTTGCCGCCGCCGCTCTGCCCCACAACCACAATGAATTCCTTCGGCCGGTAAATCAGCGAGATGTCTTTCAGCAGGTTCAGGTCCTTGCGCACCCATTTGTTCAACCCCAGGACCTCCACGCGCATCCCGCCGGTCTCCTGGATTTGCGCCAACTGGTCCTGGCCCAGGACGAAGCGCTGCGGGCCAATGCGGATGGTGTCGCCAGCCTGAAGCCAGACCTCGGCGTCGATGCGCCGATCGTTGACGAAGGTGCCATTCGAACTGTTCAGATCGCGCACTCGATAGCGCTGGCCGACGCGCTCGACCAGGGCATGGTAGCGCGAGACAGTAGGCGCCGTCAGTACGATGTCGTTGCTTGGGTCGCGGCCGATCTGTAGCCGGTTCTTTTCGCTGAAATCGATCTGCCGCGCCTCTGGATGCACTCCTGCATCTCCTGGGGCCAGATATACCATCGTGACCATCATCCCAGGGTCGAGGCTGCCGATGCGCAGGGTATCGCCGTCGTTCAAGCGGCGGGCTTCCTGGAGTGGCGCCCCGGCAAAAAGCACCGGGTTTGCCGCCTCCGGCAACACACGGAATTGATAACCGCCATTGACGCGCTCGATCACCGCATGGTGGCCGGAAACGATTCTGGAGGAGAGGATAATATCGTTATCGCTGGCGCGCCCCACGGTGACCCTTTCGCCCACCAGGCTGTAGCTCTGCGCGCTTTCCCCGGCGACGGTCACCAGAAGCTGCGGGGGGCGGCGGTCTTTGTCGGCAGAAATATCCATCTGCATTGCAGTAGTCATCGGGGAGCGCTCTGAAGCCACCAGGCGCGTCTCTTGATGCGCCTCAGGCAGCGCCGGTTTCTCCTGCTCCGCCACGGTCAGCGCTGCGCCCGCCGCAGCCTGCGTCGCCGGCAGCCCTTCAATTCTGAGTCGAATCGCTTTGCCCAGGTATAGCACGTCTCCAGAACTTAAAGGCGTCGGCGCAGAGATGCGCCGACTGTTGACAAAAGTGCCATTAGAGCTGCCGAGATCCTCGACCATGTACCGGTTGTCCGCCAGGAAGATGCGCAAATGGCGGCGTGAAACGGATGGCGAGTTGATCACCAGATCATTGCCCGCCTCGCGGCCGACGACAAACTCAGGCCCGCTCAGAGTCACTACACGGCCAGGGTCTGGGCCTTCTTCGATGACCATTTTAGGGGTTGCCTGATACATCACATTTTCCTCCACCACTGAAAGACTCGGCGGGCCGAGGCGCACAAAACGACAACACAATAACTTGACAATTTAGAACGTATTACTACATTATGAACCTGGATTATATCCTAAGGAGGGGGGGTGTCAAGGAGTTATGGTCAAAAAGGTTGAGGCAATCAGAATTCAACCACAAACAGGGCAGGCCTATCTGGCCTGCCCTGCGTCTGGAGCCGGAACAAATTTACGACAACAGACCTTTGACCTGGCGGATCACCATGACCACCTTGCCCTGGATCTGGACAATCGAGGGATCGTCGATGTAAATAGCCTGCATGGTGGGGTTAGCGGGTTGCAACCGTACCCGGCCTTTTTCCAGGTAGAAATACTTTAGCGTGGTCTCGTCGCGGTCTCGCAGCCATACTGCGACCATCTCCCCGTTGCGCGCTTCCTGGGCTGGCTTCACGATCACGATGTCGCCATCGTACACCATGGCGTCGATCATCGAGTCCCCTTGCACCTCCAGGGCAAAAAGGCCCTCGCCTTTCTCGCCCTTGGGCAACAGGCTGGCAGCCACATCGACCATGCTCTCGGAGTCATAATATGAGAAATCCGTAGCAGGAACGGGCATCGGGGCGCCAGCCACGATGCGGCCAGCGATCGGGATGCGCAGCACATCGCCCACCGCCTGTCCCAGATTTTCGGCCGACTGGCGCAAGGCTGTACTGGCCGATTTGAGCAGGCGGATACCTCGCGACACGCCCTCGTCGCGCTGGATATAGCCCATACTCTGGAGTTGGTCCAGGTAATAATTCACCACCGAGGTGGAGGAGATTTTCGTCTGTTCGCAAATTTCTCGAATGGCTGGAGGGTAGCCGTACTTCTTCTGGAAAGTCTCCAGCACTTCCAGGATCTTCTTATGGCGTTCGCTCAGATCCTTGCGGCGTTGTCTGGCCATCATCGTTCACCTCCGGTCTTAATGCCGATGCCAATAATTCGCATATATGTTCCAAAATAATAATAACAGAACATTCGTTCTGTGTCAAGGATTTTTGATAGATTTAATCGCTTTTTCAAACCAGAACACTCAACGCTGGCCCATTTTCCTGGTTTTGTGGCATAATCTTCTGACGCACCAGGTTTGATTTGGAGAACAATGGCACGCGACCTACCCACCCGACTGGTTTACGCCCGAAACTGGCCCCTGCTTGGGCGCCTGGCCTACTACGCCTTGAAGCTGCTTGGCGTGGAAATCCCGCGCTCGGTGCCCATCGGCGAAGATTTCGAATTGGCGCATGGCGGCGTGGGCGTGGTGATCCATTCGCGCGCGGTGATCGGGGCGCGGGTCAAGATTTACCCTGGGGTGACCCTGGGAAGGGCAGACATCCACCTGCCCATGGAGCGCTCAAAATTCATGGGCATCGTGATCGAGGACGATGTGATCCTGTCCCCTGGCGCCAAAGTGTTGTGCAAAGAAGGCACGTTGCGCGTGGCGCGCGGCACAGTCGTGGGCGCCAACGCCGTGCTGCTCCAATCCACCGGTGAAAACGAAGTCTGGGCAGGGGTGCCAGCGCGCTGCATCGGCCAGCGTGAGGCATAACGCATGCATACGAAACCCCCAAATCGAGTCTGCCTGGTGCCTCGACTGAATGGCGTTGGTGGGATGGTCTCCTTCCAGCACAAGCTGGCGCAGGGACTGCGAGCGCGCCAGATCGAGGTGACTTACGATCTGGCTGACCGTCCTTATCAGTGTGTGCTGGTCATCGGCGGGACGCGCAACCTGGCTGGGCTATGGCGCGCCCGGCGTCAGAGCGTCCCCGTAGTCCAAAGGCTCGACGGGATGAACTGGTTGCACCGCCTCAGGGGGCAACTCCGTTCAGACATGCGCCATTACCTGCGCGCCGAATATGGCAATATGCTCCTGCAGTTGATCCGCTCCCGACTAGCGGTACGGATTGTCTACCAAAGCGAGTTCGCCCGCCGTTGGTGGGAACGCGTTTATGGCCCTGCTCCGGCGCTCAACCGGGTGATCCACAACGGCGTCGATTTGCAGGTCTATACGCCGATTGGCAGCGAGCAGCCGCCGCCCGATCGCTGGCGGCTGCTGATGGTGGAAGGCAGCCTGATGGGCGGATACGAGCATGGGCTACAGGTCGCATCGCAACTGATCGAGCGCCTGGCAACCGCCCACCATGCCGAACTGGGCAGGCCGCTCGAATGGATGGTCGTCGGTCGTGTCCCGGAAGAACTGCGGCGGCGCTGGGCGGAGTATCTCAGCCAGCGTGCGCCACAGGCGCGGGTCACCTGGGGTGGCCTGGTGGAAAGCACAAAAATTCCGCAGATCGATCGCAGCGCACATCTGTTGTACTCGGCGGATATCCACCCTGCCTGCCCAAATTCGGTCATCGAAGCGCTGGCCTGCGGCCTGCCGGTGCTGGCCTTCGACACCGGCGCGCTGCCCGAGATCGTATCACCGCAGGCGGGTCGCATTGTGCCGTATGGCGGCGATCCGTGGAAGCTCGATCCGCCGGATATCGCCGCCCTGGCTCGAGGCGCAGTGGAGATCCTGCAGGCTGGCGAAGCGATGCGCCGGGCTGCCCGCGCCCGCGCCGAAGGCGCATTCAGCCTGGAGATGATGGTCGAAGCGTATCTGGACTTTCTAGGAGGCGATTGATTTGGGCGAGTCAAAGGTCCTGCTCTCTTTGGCCGCCTGGGCAGCCCGCTGGTTGCCCTTGCCGCTGAAGCGCGCGCTTTACCGCATCCAGCCGCTGGCGCGGGCGATCCGCAATGGCCTGAACCGCGTTGCGCCGGTCGGTCTGACTCAGGTCGAAATCGCCGCCGGCGGGCTGGCAGGCGATCGGATGTGGTTGGATTTGCACGACGAGAAGGATTACTGGCTGGGCACCTATGAACCCGAACTGCAGGCTGCCCTGGCCGATCTGGTTCAACCGGGGATGGTGGCTTACGACGTGGGAGCGAACATCGGTTATATCAGCCTGCTGCTGGCGCGGCGGGTGGGCAAAACGGGCCAGGTCTGTGCCTTCGAAGCGCTGCCGACAAACCTGGAACGGCTACGGATGAACCTGGCGTTGAACGACACGGGGAAAATCGTCACCATCGTGCCGGCGGCTGTGGTGGAAACCGAACGCCTGGTGCGCTTTCTGGTCGGTCCTTCGGGCGGAATGGGCAAAGCGAACGGCTCGGCGGGGCGCAGGGATGTGGCTTATTCGGCCGAAATCGAAGTCGAAGGCCTTTCGCTCGATGGGTTCATCTTCGAGCGCAAACAGCCGGCCCCACAGGTGATCAAAATGGACATCGAGGGCGGCGAAGTGTTGGCGTTACCGGGGATGACCCACACCCTGGAGCAATCCAGGCCGCTCTTGCTGTTGGAACTGCACGGCCCAGAAGCCGCTCAGGTCGCCTGGGAGACGCTCACCTCACGCGGCTACCGCCTGTGCCGCATGGCAAAAGGGTATCCAACTCTGGCCGCACGGGAAGCGCTGGATTGGAAAGCCTACGTGGTGGCTTTCCCGTCGTAAGGACGGCTCATGGAACAATCGTCTCGATTATTCCCTGGTCGTCTGGCCCTGCAGCAGCGGGTGCTTCCTGCTTATCGGGCGCCGTTGTTCGATGCCCTGGCGCAGCGCTGCGCCGGCGGGCTGAGCGTTTTTGCCGGGCAGCCCCAGGCTGACGAGCAGATCGCCTGCGTGGATCGCCTGGAAGTCGCTCTACTGGTTGGCGTGCGCAACCGGCATTTTCTATCAGTGAACTCGCCTTTCTATCAGTGCTGGCAACCGGGCATCCTGCAATGGATGGAGAGTTGGCAGCCGGATGCGTTGATCGTGGAGGCCAACCCGCGCTACCGCAGCACCCCGGCCGCGGTGCGCTGGATGCACGCCCGCAGCCGCCCCGTGCTTGGCTGGGGGCTGGGCGCGCCGGCGTTGAAAGGCCCGCTGGCAACCTGGCGCCGCCTGGCGCGCCAGAGTTTCCTGGGGATGCTGGACGGCGTGATCGCCTACAGCCAGCGCGGCGCCGAAGAGTACTGCGCTGCAGGCTTTCCGGCGAGCCGCGTCTTTGTGGCGCCTAACGCCGCTGCGCCGCGGCCCACCGCCCCACCCCCAATGCGGCCGCCAAATTTCGCAGGACGCCCCATCGTGCTGTATGTGGGCAGGCTGCAGTCGCGCAAACGCCTGGACAACCTGCTGCACGCCTGCGCCGCGCTACCCGCCGAGTTACAGCCGCGTCTGCGCATCGTAGGCGACGGCCCGGCGCGCGCTGAACTGGAAGCGCTGGCACAGAGCGTCTATCCACAGGCCGAGTTCACCGGCGCGCGTTATGGGCTTGAGCTGGCAGAGTTGTTCGCTGCAGCCGACCTGTTCGTCCTGCCGGGGACGGGCGGGCTGGCGGTGCAACAGGCGATGTCCTTCGGCCTGCCGGTGATCGTCGCCGAGGGCGATGGCACCCAGGACGACCTGGTGCGCCCAGGCAACGGATGGCGCATCCCGTCGAACGACCTGCCGGCCCTGAAGGCCGCGCTGCAAGACGCGCTGGCCGACGCTGAGCGCTTGCGAAAGATGGGGGCAGAGTCCTACCGCATCGTCGCCGAGGAGGTCAACCTGGAGCGGATGGTCGAAGTCTTCATCGAAGCCCTGGCCAGCATCAGCTCCCAGGTTGCATCAGGAAGACCTCGATCTTAGAGGGTGTTCGCTAAATGCCGGATCGATCTGCTCGTATGTGCCTGCTCTTCGTCGCCGATGGCCGTTCCCCGATCGCGCTTAACTGGATCGAGTATTTCCTGGTAGAAGGGCATGAAGTCCATCTGGCATCGACCTTTCAAAGTCCTCCTGACCCCCGGCTGGCATCTTACACCTTCATCCCTGTAGCCTTCAGCGCAGTCAGACCTATCGAACGAGACCGGGATGCCGCGAAACGCTCCATCAGCCTTTGGAGCGCTTCTGCAGTGGGCCTGCGCACTCGGCTGCGTCAGTGGTTAGGTCCGCTGACCTTGCCCAGAGCGGCGAAGCAATTGCGCGCCTTGATCGATCAGCTCCAACCCGAACTGATCCACGCCATGCGCATCCCTTACGAAGGCATGCTGGCGGCGCTGGCCGGCGGCAGCATGCCGTTGGTGATCTCGGTGTGGGGCAATGATTTCACCTTGCACGCGCCCTCCACCCCGCTGATGAGGCGCTACACCCGCCTGGCCTTGCAAAGCGCCACCACACTGCACGCCGATTGCCGGCGAGACGTACGCCTGGCGCATCGCTGGGGTTTCCCAAAGTCAGGCCAAGCGGTAGTATTGCCCGGCGCGGGCGGCGTACAGGCGGAGGTTTTCCACCCACCCGAGAGCATCGTCGCCGAGCCTGTCGTCATCCAGCCGCGCGGCGTGCGCGCCTATGTCGATAATCAGGCTTTCTTCCAGGCGATCCCACACGTGTTGAAGCGCCTGCCTACAGCCAGATTCGTCTGCCCGGCCATGCAGGGCGAGCCGCAAGCAGTCCGCTGGGCGCAGTCCCTGGGCGTTGCTGAACAGGTTGCCTTGCTGCCGAAACAGTCGCGAACGCAGATGGCAGAATTGTTCCGCCAGGCGCGCGTGGCGGTCTCACCCACTACCCATGACGGCACGCCGAACACGCTGCTGGAGGCCATGTCTTGTGGCTGTTTTCCGGTGGCTGGAGATCTGGAATCGCTGCGCGAATGGATTACGCCTGGAGTGAACGGCCTGTTGGTGGACCTGAGCCAGCCACAGGCGCTGGCAGAAGCAATCCTGATGGCGCTAGAAGACGATGCTTTATGCCAGCGAGCGCGCCAGGCGAATTTGAGCTTGATCGCCGAGCGCGCCCGGTACGCGCGCGTCATGGCCAGCGCGGAGCAGGTTTATCGAACGCTGATTGGCGAAAGCAAGGGGAAAACCAGAAACTGACAGCGGAACTATTCGCAGCTTCTCAGGCTGCCACCTGCTCCAGCTCGGTCAGGCGCTGATGCACGGCCTGAGTGGCTGCCCGAAAGGCCCTTCCGAGCGGGCGCGTCCCGATATCCTTGTGCAGCATGAACGGCGAGCCGCGGTTGACCGCGCTGATGGCAACTGCGTTGTCCACCGGCAGGACCGCGGCGATCTTCAGGTTGAAGGCCTGTCCTACCTTCTCGGGATCGATCAAGATGCGCTGATCGAACTGGTTCATAATCACCAGCAAACGTTTGGAGTCGATATCCAGGCCAGGCGCCAGATCCAGGAACTTCCGCACTCGCGAAATTGAAGGAATGTCCTGGGTGGTGAGCAACACAATCACATCGCTGATGTCGAGAGCCGCCAGGGTGACATCGTTCAACCGATGGGCAGTGTCCACGATCACATAAGCATAATGCTGGCTCAGGAAAGTCAAAATCTGGCTGAACTGGGGACCGGTGACCAATTCCGCCCGCTCAGGTCGGGAAGGCGCCAGGATTCTGACGCCTGAAGGATGCGTGGCCAGCACCTCATCTACCAGTTCGACTTCTAACTCTTCGACGCGCGGCGCCAGATCCAGGATAGAGGTCTTGCTTTGCACATTGAACAACACCGCCACGTCGCCATATTGCAGGTTCCCATCCACGACCACCACCTTGGTATCCTCGTTCTGCAGAGTCGCGGCCAGGTTGCATGCCAGGGTGGTGCAGCCCGCCCCGCCGCGCGGGCTATAGACGGTGATGATCTTGCCTTTGCCGGTGGCAACGCTGGCCCCAGTCGGTCCCAAAGCGACCGGCTGAGGCATCTTCTCCTTCTCTCGGCGGGCGAACTCGGCAGCGCGCTCCACCGCCGCGACCAGCTCCTCGATCACCGGCGGCTTTGCCAGGAAGTCGCGCGCCCCGGCGTTCATCGCCCGCCGGATGTAGTCCACATCGTCCTGCACCGTCAGGATGATCACCTGGGCGTAGGGCACCTCGCGCTTGATGATGCTGGTGGCGGTAATGCCGTCCATGTCCGGCATGTTCACGTCCATGATCACCACTTCCGGTTTCAGCTCTTTGACCAGTTGTATCGCCTGGACGCCATTGGTGGCAGTGCCGTCCACTTCGATGTTTTCCTGGAAGCGCAGCGAGCGGATCACCGTTTCGCGGGTCTGGGCGATATCATCCACCACCACACAGTGGATCTTCTGTTCGCCGCCGACCGCGCTTTTGGGTACGGCCATTTGCGAGGCGCTCAACAGAGAACCGGTACCAGATAGCGGCGGCGTGGAGGGCAGGAACGGATAGGACTTATCTGTTGCTGTAGGGGGTGGAGGCGCTAGATCAGGGGCGGCAAAATCTAATGGCGCTCGGCCGGGTTGCTCAACAGGGCGCGCAGGCGGGGGCGCAGGGGGCTGAGGCGCGCCAGCCGATACTCGATCCAACGGCGATGGGCTGCGCTGCGCTGAGGGCGATGTCGGCTGACCTTGGGGCGCAGCAGCGGGAGCGCCGGGCGCGGCAGATTTCTTGAATCGACCGAACAACCGCGCCCAAAAGGAAGGTTTTTTCGCCGGAGCCGCCTGCGGGGCGACCGTGGCGGCTTCGGCTGGTCGGTTGATCAGATAGAGCTTATCCGGATAGTACTGCAAAGTGAAGAAGCGCTGGAATTCGCTGAAAGGCCGCCCCCCGCCGTACATCCGATGCAATAGCTGCCATGCTCCCATGTGGGTGAAATCCACGGCCAGGACCTCGCCGACTAGCTTATCGCCTTTACGCTTATCTTTCTTTTGATAAGCCTTTTGTGCTTCGGCCAGCAGTTTATCCAGCTTTTTATCGGCCATACCGCTTATCCGATGCAACTTTCCCGGTTGCTAATCAGCTCCTATTGCTGTACCGCTCATGTCGATCCAAAAGAACACCCTCGGCGCTAAATATGGATGGGGTGTCCCGATGCGCCGTGGGCAGCTTCCATCAGCACTTCGCTCAGCGTAGGATGCGCATGCACGTTGCGAGCGATCTCTGCTGGGGTCAACTCCATCATCTGCGCCAGGGTCAGTTCGGGCAGTAATTCAGTGACCTCCGGGCCGATCAGGTGCGCGCCCAGGATTTCTCCATACCGGGCATCGGTGATGATCTTCACCCAGCCGGCGGACTCGCCCAAACCCAGCGCCTTGCCATTGGCCTGGAAGGGGAAACGGCCAACCTTTACTTCGTAACCGCGCTCTTTGGCCTGCGCCTCGGTAATGCCAAAGGAAGCCACCTGCGGCTGGCAGTAGGTCGCTCGCGGCATCATTTCATAGTTCAGTGTGATGGTCTCGACGCCAGCGATGTTCTCCGCGCACACGATGCCCTGCGCCGAACCGACATGCGCCAGCATCAGCTTGGCAGTCACATCGCCGATCGCCCAGATCCCCGGCACGTTGGTCGCCATCCGATCGTCGATCTCGATAGCGCCGCGTTCGCTCAATTTGACGCCCAGCTCCTCCAGCCCCAACCCACGGCCGTTGGGTCGAAAGCCGATCGCCACCAGCGCCTGTTCCGCTTCCAGCACCTTCTCTCCCTGGTCGCTCGCCACCTTGACCTGGACGCCGGTCTCGATGGCCTGGATGTCCTGCACTCGCGTGCCCACCATGAAATTGATCTTGCGCCGCTTGAACGCCTTGGCCAGTTCTTCGCTGACTTCCTCGTCTTCCAACGGCAGCAGCCGCGGCAGCATCTCCACGATGGTCACTTCCACGCCATAGGAATTCCAGATCGTGGCAAACTCGACGCCGATTGCGCCTGCCCCGATGATCACCACTGACTTGGGAAGCTTTTCCTGAAGGATCGCTTCCAGATAGGTCACCACCTTATCGCCATCGATGTGCCAGCCGGGCGGCACGGCGACGCTGGCGCCTGTGGCGACGACGATGTTTTTCGTTTTCAGTTCGTTCTTGTTTCCATCTTTGTCCGTGACCAGCACGCTATTGCGCCCCGTTACCCGGGCCGTGCCCATGTGAACATCGATGGCGTTCTTTTTCATTAAGAACCCCACCCCCTTGGTCAATCGATCGGAGACCTGGCGGCTGCGCTTCACCGCCACCCCAAAATCCAGGGTCAGGTTCTCGAAGGAAAAGCCGAATTCCTTGCCGCGCTCGCGCAGCGTATGGGCGACCTCGGCGTTCTTGAGCAGCGACTTCGAAGGAATGCAGCCCACGTTCAGGCACACTCCTCCAAGCCATTGCTTCTCGACAACCGCGGTTTTCAATCCTAACTGCGCGGCGCGGATAGCGCACACATAACCACCCGGTCCGGCGCCAATGATGATCACATCGTACTCGCTCATAGTCTCTCCTGGGTAACTTTTATGTGATTATAATGCAAGTTTCACCCTTTGGCAGTCCAACGCGCCGGTACATTCAGGCGTACTATAGTTCCATAGCTCTAAGGCCAGTCCTGCAATGTCTGAACCACCCTCCCCAGGAAGGCATCCGCCAGGGCGCCGTCCAGAATGCGGTGATCGAAGGTCAGGCCCAGATAAACCATCGGCCGGATAGCGATCAGGTCTGCACCACTGGCATCGCTGACGACGACCACGCGTTTCTGCATCACGCCGATGCTCAAGATGGCGCATTGGGGCTGGTTGATGATCGGCGTGGCGAAGAGCGAGCCGCTCACCCCATGATTGGTAATGGTGAAGGTGCCACCCTGCACATCATCCGGTTTGAGTTGCCGGGCGCGGGCGCGGCTGGCCAGATCGTTGATCGCCCGCGCCAATCCCAGCAAGGACAGGCCATCCGCGTTCTTGATCACCGGGACGATCAATCCGGCTTCGCCCAATGAAGTCGCTACCCCGATATGGATGCCGCGATGGATCAGGATGCCATCCTCTCGCCAGGAGGAATTGACCATCGGATGGGCCTTCAGCGCTGCGGCCG
Organism: uncultured Anaerolinea sp.; assembly: GCA_964503145.1. GTDB lineage: Bacteria > Chloroflexota > Anaerolineae > Anaerolineales > UBA4823 > RBG-16-57-11. The sequence continues at coordinate 23,552 of CAZCYV010000003.1, forward strand.
CAGCAGCCACAAAATAGGCGGTATAGGTCAAGTTGACCCCATCTCGCGCAAAGGCATCTTTGTTTCCCTGGCGATGCGCCACCACCCGGCTCATGTCCGCCTCCATAATCGTGGTGACATGCGGCGCAGTGTGTTTACTGAAGACCATATGCTCGGCGATTGAGCGGCGCACCTGCGTCAGGGGCAATATCTCGCCTTCGCCCGGCATTGTAGTTGGCTGCGCTGGAGCAGCAGACGGAGCAGGTCCCGATGGCGCAGCAGGGGCAGGCAGCGCGGCGGGAGGCGCAACCGCAGGAGCAGGCGGCGCGGCAGGAGGCGCAGCAGCTGGAACAGCCTGGCGGCTTTCGAGGTAAGCCTGCAGATCCTTCTTGGTGATCCGCCCACCCTGGCCGGTGCCGGTCACCTGGAACAGGTCAATGCCGTGTTCGCTGGCCATCTTCGCGACGACAGGCGAGATGAAGCCCAGATCCCGGTCGCGCCGTGCTGCCGTGCTTGCCGCAGCAGCGGCGGTTGGCGGCGGTTGAGCAGAGGCTGATGCGGGCGCCGCTGCGACCATCTGAGCCTGTTCGGCGACTGGCTCGATCCACGCCAGCAGTGAGCCGGCTTGCACGGTCGTCCCGGCCGGCACCAGAATTTCCAGGATCGTCCCTGAGGCCGGGCTGGGGATCTCAGTATCCACCTTATCCGTGTTGACTTCGACCAGCGGCTCGTTCTCTTCAACTGTTTCTCCAACAGCCTTCAGCCAGCGCGTGATCGTTCCCTCCAGGACCGACTCGCCGAGTTGGGGCATCACCACCTGTATTGGCATAGAACCTCCTGTGATCTGACCTTATCGGTAGTATAGCGGATATCTCGCCGGATCGACTTCGTGCATCATCTCATAAGCCCCCTCGAAGACCGTCTCGACGTTGGGCTTCGACCAGTAATCGCCATCCGAGCCATAGGCAGGGCGATGCGCTTTGCCGGGCAACGTGCGCGGCGGCGAATCCAGCCAGAAGTAGCCGCCTTGCTTTTCGATCACTTCCTGCAGCATATAGGCCGTGGCGCCGCCTGGCACATCTTCGTCGATGAAAATAATCCGGCCGGTCTTCTTGAGCGATTCGAGAATCCGGCCATGAATATCGAAGGGGAGCAGCGACTGCACATCGATGACCTCCGCCTGGATGCCAAGCTGGCTCAAAAGGTCGGCGGCTTCCAGGACGATGCGGCAGCACGCGCCGTAGGTGACCAGGGTGATGTCCGTTCCCTCGCGCAGCACTTCTGGCACGCCCAGCGGCACGGTGAACTCGCTCAGGTTATCGGGCAGGCGCTCGCGCAGGCGGTAGCCGTTCAGCACCTCGATCACCAGGGCAGGCTCCTCGGCGCGCAGCAGGGTGTTGTAAAAGCCCGCCGCGCGGGTCATATCTCGAGGCACCAGGACATGCATGCCGCGCAGCAAATGCACGATGCCGCCCATCGGCGAACCGGAGTGCCAGATGCCTTCCAGGCGATGGCCGCGGGTGCGCACGATCACCGGCGCACGCTGCCCGCCTTTGGTACGCCAGAGCAGGCTTGCCAGGTCGTCTGACATCACCTGCAGCGCATACAACAGATAGTCCAGATACTGGATTTCCGCCAGCGGGCGCAGGCCGCGCAGCGCCATGCCAATCGCTTGCCCCAGGATGGTGGCTTCGCGGATGCCGGTATCGGACACGCGCAGCGGCCCGTACTTTTCTTGCAGGCCGCGAAAAGCCTGGTTCACATCTCCCAGCCGCCCCACATCTTCGCCAAAGGCGATCAGCCGCGGCTCACGCGCCAAGGCAGCATCGAAGCAAGCGTTCAGGATTTCGAAACCATACAGCATGGGCGAATTTTCGGAGTAAGCCGGTTTGACCTCGGCCACATTCAAGGCCGAGCCCGGCCCTTCGAGGTAAAGATGCGAATCGTAACGTTCGCGGCTGGTCTCCTCCAGGCGCTTTCCCCAGGCGATCAGGTCCTGCCGCGCCGGAAGCACTTCCCCTCGAACCAGGGTCAGGGCCTGGCGAATCGCAACACGGATATCCCGGCGTAACGGCGCAGGAACGGCCAGCAATTTTTCTCGCACCTGCGCCAGTTCTTCGCCGTGCACCGAATTACGCGCCATCGCCTCGATCAGCCCGGCCGCCTCCTGGCGGTCTTCCTGGATGGGCTTCTGGTAAGCTTCCCAGGCTCGTTTGCGGATCTCCTCGACCAGGCGGCGATCCTGGGCCTCCATGCGATCCAGCATTTCTGGGGTTGCAATGCCCTGGGCAATGATCCACTCGCGGAATTTCTTGATGCAATCGTACTCTGCCTCCCATTCCAGGCGCTCTTTGGATTTGTAACGCTCGTGGCTGCCAGAGGTGGAATGTCCCTGGGGCTGGGTCAGTTCGGTGACATGCACGATGGACGGCATATGCTCGCTGCGGGCAACATCTGCCGCCCTTTGATAAGCCTCGATCAGGGCGGGGTAATCCCAGCCCTTGACCACGTAAATATCGAAACCGTCGCAACATTCGCCGGGCGGGCGCTGGAAGCCCATCAGCAACTCGGAGATGTTCTCCTTGGCGATCTGGTGTTCGTTGGTGACCGAAATACCGTAGCCATCGTCGTAAATAGTGACGATCGCCGGGCAGCGTAGTACGCCGATGGCGTTGATCGACTCCCAGAACAGGCCCTCAGCGGCAGAGGCGTTGCCGATGGTGGCGAAGACGATCTCGTTGCCATCCCTGGAGAGGCGCGGGAAGTCCTTCAGTTCGTCCAGTTGGCGGAACAGCTTCGAGGCGTATGCCAACCCCACGGCGCGCGGCATCTGTGAGCCGGTCGGAGAGAGGTCTGCTGCGGAGTTTGGACGGCTGGTCAGGTCTTCCCACTCGCCATTGGCGTTGATGCTGCGAGTGGCAAAGTGGGCGTTCATCGATCGCCCTGCGGTAGCCGGGTCAGCCTGCACATCGGCGTGGGCGTAAAGCTGGGCGAAAAACTCCTGAAGGGTGCACATGCCGGTGGCGAAAGCCAGCGTCTGGTCGCGGTAATAGCCCGAACGCCAGTCGCCGGGGCGAAAAGCGCGCGCCATCGCCAGTTGCGGCAGCTCCTTGCCATCGCCGAAGATGCCAAACTTTGCCTTGCCCCCCATCACCTCGCGCCGCCCGATATAGCTCGCCTGGCGGCTCTGATATGCCAGCCGGTAGTCTTTGAGGATCTCCTCCGGACTGAGGGAAAGCCCAAGCGCCTTGCTGGATACGAGTGTATCGCTCATTTTCCACCTCGTTTCATCGCTGATTGCCGCACACCATCACCCGAATTCATACTTGATTATATCGCCCTTTTATGTAGTTTTCGAGGTGAGGCGGGTTGAGGTTGCTCATTTGCTAACAATCCTTAACCGGAAATATACCGAGCAAAACTTGCAAATTTGTTAGGTGGACATTACAATACACGTGACTACTGTTGGAACTGTTTCGCTGTAGGCACAAGCCCGGTTTTTTTAATGAGTCCGTGCAATCAGATAAGGAAGGAGGGGAAACAAGGCATATAACTATTTTCAGACGTTGGCTTTCAATCATACACAAATAGTGACCCAATTAGTTCATCAACTGAAGGAGGTTTGAGTGAAAGCTCCAGTTTTATCGACCCGCATCCTATCTGTCCTTATCGCACTCACATTTAGCCTGGGACTATTTGCGCAGCCTGCCCGGCCTGTACAAGCCCTTTCGCCTGACATCGTCATCAGCCAGATTTACGGCGGCGGGGGCAACACCGGCGCAACTTATACCCACGATTTTATAGAGCTATTCAACAGGGGCACATCTTCTGTCTCACTGGCAGGTTGGTCAGTGCAATATGCAAGCGCAACTGGCACAGGGAATTTTGGCGCCACCTCTGCGCAGATCACTGAACTGCCCAATATATCGCTTGCACCGGGCCAATATCTCCTGATTCAAGAAGCACAAGGGAGCGGCGGTACAACTGCGTTGCCGACGCCAGATGTCATCGACCCCACCCCAATTGCCATGAGTGCAACGGGTGGCAAGGTCGCGCTGGTGATGTCAACCGCATCCCTTGGATGCAACGGCAGTTCAACACCGTGCAATGCGTCGCAGTTGGCCTTGATCAAGGACCTGGTTGGTTGGGATGGAGCAAATTTCTATGAGACCTCCCCTGCTCCTGCTACCACTAACACAACCGCATTACTGCGCAACAGCAATGGCTGCGCAGAAACCGACAACAACGCCTTGGACTTTACGGCAGGTGCGCCCACTCCGCGCAACACTTCTTCGCCTCTAAACCCCTGCGCGGCGCCAGAACCCAAGATTAACGAGTTCTCCGCCAGCACTGTCGGTACAGATGTAGAGTATGTAGAAATCTTCGGCGCCCCCAACACAGATTACTCCGCCTACACTGTACTGGAAATCGAAGGCGATAGCGGCGCGGCCACAGGGACGGTCGATGAGGTCATCAACATCGGCACGACGGATGCTAACAGCCTGTACCTGGTCAACCTGCCAGCCAACGCGCTGGAAAATGGAACGATCACCCTGTTGCTCGTCAAGAACTTCACTGGCGCCCTCAACGCTGATCTCGACACCAACAACGATGGCATTTTCGATACGACTCCTTGGGATACCATCGTTGACGCAGTTGCAGTGAACGATGGCGGCGCAGGAGATTTAACGTATGGTGTTCCTTCGCTCGGCGTGTCCTATGATGGCCTGCCATTCGCTCCAGGCGGCGCTTCTCGCATTCCGGATGGTTTTGACACCGATTCTGCTACCGATTGGGTTCGCAACGACTTCGACCTTGCAGGCATCCCCGGCTTCACAGGCACCCCCATTGTAGGCGAAGCCCTGAACACTCCTGGCGCACCGAACCAGGCGATCACCGCTGAAACAATAACGGTGACAATCGAGGCGACCGATGGTGATGCCGCGGAAGAAGGCAGCAATACCGGGAACTTCCGCATCAGCCGCAGCGGCAGCACGACCGTCGCGCTGACCGTAAACTACACCCTGAGTGGCACGGCTAGCCCTGCAGATTACACCCCCGCCCTCAGCGGCAGCATTGAGATCCCGGCAGGAGCACCATTCGTTGATATCTTGATCACCCCGGTGGACGACACCGAAGTCGAAGGCCCCGAGACGTTGACGCTGACGCTGGTAGGTGGCACAGGCTACACCCTTGGCGCCGTTATCAGCGCCTCGATAACGATCGCCGACAACGACTCTGCCGTAGTGATCACACCCATCCACAACATCCAGGGCAACGGCAACACTGTCATCCCGGGCACTTTTACGGTTGAAGCAATCGTAGTAGGGGATTACCAGACTCAGGGCAGCGGCCAGTTGCGCGGCTTCTTCATCCAAGAAGAGGATGCCGATGCGGACGCCGACCCGGCTACATCCGAAGGTATCTTCGTCTTCTGCAGCAGTTGCCCGACTGCAGTCAACGTCGGCGATAAGGTCCGCGTCACCGGCGCGTCCAGTGATTTCTTCGGCATGAGCCAGTTGAGCGCCACAACCGCAGCCAGCGTTAGCGTGCTTAGCTCAAGCAATCCGCTGCCGACTCCGGCGACTATCGAGCTGCCGGTGCCGGGTATGCCTGGCGGTGATCTCGCCGCAGCTACGGCCGTGATCAATGCCTACTTCGAGAAATTCGAGGGCATGCTGGTCACTTTCCCGGATACCCTGTCTGTGAGTGAATACTTCGAGTTAGCCCGCTATGGCCAGGTGATCCTAACCGAGGGCGGACGCCCACACACGTTCACCGCCGCCAACCTCCCGAGCGCCGCTGGCTTGATCGACCATGAGATCAATCTTGCCAGCCGCACGATCATCCTCGATGACACCGACAACGTTCAGAACCGGCCAGTGGCGACTACCCCCAATTCTGCCTACTACCATCCGGTTCCCGGCCTGAGCATCAGCAACTACTTCCGCGGCGGCGACACAATTACCAATCTGACTGGTGTACTCCATTGGTCCTTTGCCGGCTTGTCCGGCACCGATGCCTGGCGCATCCGTCCAGTGATCGAGGCCTACAACTACGCTTTCACTCCGGCTAACCCGCGACCAGCTCCGCCTAGCCTCAGCGGGAACCTCAAGGTAGCCAGTTTTAACGTGCTCAACTACTTCCTAACCATCGACACGACCGCGTCCAACGACGTCGGTACTTGTGGGCCATCGGGCACTGCTGACTGCCGTGGCGCCGACAGCGCGCAGGAGCTTGTGCGCCAGCGCGCCAAGCTTACCCAGGCCTTGCTCGGCCTCGACGCCGACATCGTCGGTTTGATCGAGATGGAGAACACCCCTGGCGTCACACCACAACAACAGATCGTGGACGATTTGAACGCCATTGCCGGAGCTGGCACTTACAGTTATATCAACACCGGCGTAATTGGCACTGACGCCATTCGCGTTGGGATGATCTACAAACCTGGCAAAGTCACCCCGGTCGGAAACTACGCTATTCTGGACAGCACAGTCGATCCACGTTTCACCGACACCCGCAACCGCCCAGCTCTGGCCCAAACTTTCCAGGAGAATACCTCCGGTGGGCGCTTCACGGTGGTCGTCAACCACCTCAAGAGTAAAGGCTCAGCCTGCGGCGTCGGCGATGATGACACCACCACCGGTCAGGGAAACTGCAATCTTACCCGCACCCTGGCTGCTCAGGCCTTGGCCGACTGGCTGGCAACCGATCCAACGGGCAGCGGCGACCCTGATGTGTTGATCATCGGCGACCTCAACTCCTACGCCAGGGAAGATCCGATTGTTGCCCTGGAAAGCGCCGGCTACATCAACATGGTAGCAGCCTTCGGCGGCTCCGACGCGTACAGCTATGTCTTCGATGGTCAACTTGGCTACCTCGACTATGCTCTGGCCAATCCCAGCCTGTTCTCTCAGACGAGTGGCGTGACCGAATGGCACATCAATGCCGATGAGATCCCACTCTTCGATTACAACGACGAGGTGCTCGACCCCGGCGAGTCCTCCTTCGAAAAAGAGTCCGACGCCTTCCCGCTCTACGAAGCCAACGCTTATCGCACCTCCGATCATGATCCAGTGATCGTTGGCCTCAACCTGGTGAACTATCCGCCAGAACTCGGCGAGATCAGCGTTTCACCCAGCCTGCTGCCGGTCGGCGCAACGGTCAACGCCAGCGTGCCCTTCAGCGACCCGGACAAGCTCGATACGCACACCGCGGTCTGGGATTGGGGCGACGGCAGCACCTCGGCCGGCGCAGTCAGCGAAAGCTTTGGCGCAGGCACAATCACTGGCGACCACATCTACACCACGACCGGCGTTTACACCGTCCAGGTTACCGTTCAAGACAATTACGGCAACAGCGACACCGCGGTTTACCAATACGTCGTGGTGTATGATCCTAACGGCGGCTTCGTTACCGGCGGCGGCTGGATCGACTCGCCCGCAGGCGCGTACAAGGCCGACCCGAATCTGACCGGCAAGGCCAACTTCGGCTTCGTCGCTAAATACCAGCGAGGCGCCCAGGTTCCCACCGGCAACACCCAGTTTCAGTTCAAGGCCGGCGATCTGAATTTCCACAGTGTCAGCTACGAATGGCTGGTGGTGGCCGGCTCGAAGGCGCAATTCAAAGGCGTGGGCATGATCAACGGCCAGGGGATGTACAAGTTCATGCTCACCGCCATCGACGGCAGCCCGGACAGGTTCCGCATCAAGATCTGGTATGAAGAGAATGGCGCCGAGATCGTTGTTTACGACAACGGCAACGACCAGGCGTTGGGCGGAGGCAGTATTACCATCCACAAGTAGTCAAGTGGTTTCTCAATAGAGACAGGCGGGGCAAACGGCTCCGCCTGTCTTTTCATTGCGAAACTTGAAAAAGGCAAGTATACTATCCTCCTTACAGGAGGCAAAATGTCTGATTACGCTGGCTCCGAAATCACCCCCTCCAAATCAACCGATCTCAATTTTGACCTCGCGCCTCTGCGAACCGCCCTGGCTGAGCTGGCGCCGCAGGGGCGCAGCGCATTGCTGCCAGCGCTGCATGCCGCCCAGGCGCTCTATGGCTACCTGCCCGAGCCGGTGGCCGCCGAAGTCGGGCGACTGCTGCGCGTCCCGTTGGCGGACGTGCATGGCGTGATCGAATTCTACAGCCTGTTCTACCCACAGCCGGCAGGCAAGACTATCGTACACGTTTGCACCGACCCATCGTGCGAGCTGGCCGGGGGCGAGCAGGTGCTGCGGGCGATCTGCCGCCGCCTGGGCCTCCAGCCAGGAGAAACCAGCGCCGACCGCGCCTTCACCGTCGAGCGCGCCCCCTGCCTGGGACTGTGCGAGCACGCCCCGGCGCTGCTGGTTGGGAAGACCGCCCTGGGGCGCGCCGAGGCAGAGCAGGCGGAACACCTGATCCAGGGGCGAGGCTATCGGCCGCAGGCTATCGTATATGGGAAAAACCGCTTGTTGACCGCTAATTGCGGCAAAGGCCGGCGCACAACCTTGAGCGAGTACGAAGCCAGCGGCGGCTATCAAGGCCTGCGAGCAGCGTTAGGCATGTCCCCGGCTGCGGTGATCGCTGAAGTCAAAGCCTCCGGGTTGGTCGGGCGCGGCGGGGCAGCCTTCCCCACCGGCATCAAGTGGGAGGGCGCAGCCCAGGCCAGCGGCCAGACGAAATACGTGGTGTGCAACGCCGACGAATCCGAGCCAGGCACCTTCAAAGACCGGGTGTTAATGGAGGAGGATCCCCAACGCCTCCTGGAGGGCATGCTGATCGCCGCCTATGCCATCGGCGCGCCCAAAGGGTATATTTATGTGCGCGGCGAATACCCACAGGCCTATGAGGCGCTCGAAGCCGCCGTCGAAGAAGCGCGTCAGGCAGGCTATCTGGGACCGGACATTCTGGGGGCAGGCTTCGGCTTCGATGTCGAGTTGCGCCTGGGGGCCGGCGCCTACATCTGCGGTGAGGAGACCGCCCTGTTCGAGTCGATCGAGGGCAAGCGCGGCTTTCCGCGCATCAAGCCCCCCTTCCCTACCACCCATGGTCTTTTCGGCCAGCCGACGGTGATCAACAACGTCGAGACGCTGTGCAATGTGCCGTATATCCTGAAGCATGGGGCGCAGGCCTATCAGCAGATTGGCACACAGAAATCCCCGGGCACCAAACTCTTCTGCCTGTCGGGCGATGTGACCCGCCCCGGTCTGTATGAGGTGGAATTCGGCGTCAGTTTGCGCTACCTGTTGCAGGATATGGCCGGCGGGGTTCGCGACAGACGCAAATTGCAGGCAATCCTGTTCGGCGGCGCCGCCGGGGCTTTCGCCACGCCTGAACAACTCGATGTCGAAATGTCCTTCGAAGGGCTGCGGGCTGCCGGGCTGCCGCTCGGTTCAGGTGTGGTGCTGGTCATCGACGAAACGCGCGACCTGCGCCAGGTGCTGCTTGGGCTGGGGCGCTTCTTTGCCCATGAGTCGTGCGGCAAATGCTACCCCTGTCAGCTCGGCACACAGCGCCAGTATGAAATCTTGCAACGCGTGGCCGACGGCGCAACGCTGCCCGGCGACGCCGAACGCCTGGCGGATGTGGGCTGGACGATGAGCGACGCCTCGATCTGTGGGCTGGGGCAGACGGCTGCTTCGGCGACGCTTAGCGCGCTCAGACTGTGGCCCGAGTTGTTCGAAGCTGCAAAAAGATGACCAGGAAACCGATCCATAAGGGCTTTCACGGATTGGGTTTCATCCGTGAAAATCTATGGGCACAAGGAGATGCGAATGGCGGATGTGACTTTGACAATCGATGGGCAGACCATCACCGTCCCGGAAGGGACGACCATCCTGAAAGCAGCGCAGGCAGCCGGGCGGGCGATCCCGACGATCTGCTACCATGACCACTGCACGCCCAACGCCGTGTGTCGCACCTGCATGGTCGAGGTCGAGGGCTGGCGCGTGCTGGCGGCCTCCTGCGTGGCGCAGGTCAGCCCGGGCATGGTCGTGCACACCCGCTCGGAGCGCGTCGAGCGCAGTCGCCGCACCATCCTGGAAATGCTCAACTCGGCGGTCGATCTCTCCGAAGCACTCGAAATCCAGCGCATGATGCAAGAAAGCGCCGCCGACCCAGCGCGCTTCCCGGAGGCGCATACCCGCCAGCCGCCGCTGATCGACGACAACCCGATGTACCTGCGCGATTACGCCAAATGCGTGCTGTGCTGGCGCTGTGTGCAGGTTTGCGCCGAGGACGCCCAGTACACCTTCGCCATCAATTTCTCCGGCCGTGGCTTCGAGACCCAGATCGGCACCTTCTTCGACCGGCCTATGCCCGCCACTACCTGCGTCTTCTGCGGGCAATGCGTCGGCGTGTGCCCGACCAATGCCCTAAAACCCAAGCGCGAGTGGCTGCTGGAACAGGGCATGACCCCCGAACAAGTCCTGGCCGCCGCCCAGAGCGAGCGCAGGAGGCATCGCAAGTGAGCGATGGGATGCTAGCGTCGGTCTTGTTCGGCCTGGCGGCTGCGGCAACCTGGGGCGCAGGGGATTTCACCGGCGGCCTGGCAGCCAAACGCGCCAGTGCATATGGCGTGGTGATCGGCGGCCAGGCCGTTGGGTTGGCGATCTTGTTGTTGCTGGCCCTGCTCACCAAAGAGACCCCGCCACCCCTGCAGAACCTGGCCCTGGCCGGGCTGGCCGGGATCGCGGGTGGAGTTGGATTGATCCTGCTCTACCGGGCGTTGGCCGAAGGGCGGATGAGCGCGGCTGCGCCGATCTCGGCGGTGCTGGCCGCCGCTATTCCGGTGCTGGTCGGCGCCGTCTGGCAGGGTTTGCCCAAGCCGCTGGCGCTGGCGGGTTTGTCCCTGGCGCTCCTGGCCATCGGGCTGATCGCTCGCGGTGAAGGCGGCGCAGAGTTGGCAAGCGCTCGCCTGGGACGCCTCCACCTGGCATTCGCGGCTGGGGTCGTCTTCGGGCTGTTCTTCGTCTTGTTGCATCGGGCCAGCCAGGAGGCGCTGTTCTGGCCGATTATCGTCGCCCGTCTGGCGTCGATTATCTTCCTGACCGCCTATGCTTCCAGTTCGCGCCAGCGCTGGGCGCCGCAGGTGCATATCTGGCCTTTGGTCGTTCTCGCCGGGATACTGGATACCGCTGGCAACAGCCTATATGTGCTCTCTGGACAATTCGGACGGCTGGATGTGGCAGCGGTACTCAGTTCGCTCTATCCGGCGGCGACCGTGGCCCTGGCCTGGCTGGTGCTCAAAGAGCGCATTGCCTCGATTCAAAAGCTTGGCATCGTCGCAGCCCTGGCGGCAATCGTCTTGATCACGGTATAGGTTTATCTTTGTGCTGTTGTTGGAGGTCAAAATGATCCACCCCGATCGCGTGGTGCCCACCGTCTGCCCCTATTGCGGCGTCGGCTGCAACCTGGAACTGCACCTCAAAGACGATTACATCTACAAAGTCACTGCGCCCTTCGACAGCGTGGTCAACCACGGCAACCTGTGCGTCAAGGGCCGCTTCGGATACGATTACATCTATCATCCCAGGCGGGTGACCACTCCGCTGATGCGCAAGACGCCGCAGCAAGCTGGCTCGCGCACGCAGGCTTTCGACCTGGACGAGTGGCGCGAAGTCTCCTGGGACGAGGCGCTGGAGTATATCGCCGACCGGCTGGTGGAAATCTATCACCGCGACGGCCCGAACGCCCTGGCGACTTACCTGTGCGCCAAGGCCACCAACGAAGACAACTACCTGCTGCAAAAGATGTTCCGCGCCCTGTTCCGCACCAACAACGTGGATCACTGCACCCGGCTGTGCCACGCCGGTTCGGTAGTCGCCCTGCAGCAGGCCATCGGTTCATCGGCGATGAGCAACACCGCGGCGGAGGTCGCCTTGAGCGATGTGTTTATCGTCACCGGTTCGAACACCACCGAGAACCACCCCATCATCGCCCTACAGATGAAAGCCGCAGTGGAAAAGCATGGGGCAAAAATGATCGTGGTGGACCCGCGACGCATCGAGCTGTGCGATTTCGCCGAGCTATGGCTGCCGCTCAAGCCGGGCACCAACGTGCCGGTCTTCACCGCCATGGCTCACGTGATCATCCATGAAGAGTTGGTCAACGAGCAATTTATTGCCCAGCGCACCGAGGGCTTCGAAGACTTCGCTCGCTCGGTGGAGAAGTTCACCCCTGAATACGCCGAGTCCGTCTCTGGCGTGGACCGTGAGTTGATCCGCCGCGCTGCTCGCCTATACGCCCAGGCCGAGCGCGGGGCGATCTATTGGGGCATGGGCATCTCGCAACTCTCGCATGGCACCGCCAGCGCGCTGGCGCTAATCCACCTGGCCTTCCTCACCGGGCACATCGGGCGCCCCGGCACCGGGCTGAACCCGTTGCGCGGCCAGAACAACGTGCAGGGCGCCTCTGACATGGGCGCCATGCCCTTTCACTTCCCGGGCTACATGCGCGTCGATCAACCGGGCAACGCCGAGAAATGGGAGCAGGCCTGGAATGTCGAACCCGGCGGGCTGAATCGCCAGCTCGGGCTGACCACCACCGAAATCCTGGCTCACGCCCACCCGGGTGGGGTGCGCGCCCTGTACATCATGGGTGAGAACCCGATGATGAGCGAGCCCAACCTGAACCTCACCCGCCATCATATGCAGCAACTCGAGTTCATCGTCGCCCAGGACCTGTTCATCAACGAATCGGGCGCCTTTGCCGATGTCTTCCTGCCCGCGGTATCCTGGGCAGAGAAGGACGGCACCTTCACCAACACCGACCGCCGCGTGCAGCGCGTGCGCCAGACCCTACTGCCGCGCGGCCAGTCTCGCCCCGACTGGCAGATCATCTGCGACCTGGCAAAACGGATCGAAGCGCGCCTGGGGCGCCCGCGTTCCGCCGGCTGGGACTATGCCCATCCCTCCGAGGTCATGGCCGAACTGGGGCGCGTCTCGCCGGAGTACGCTGGGATCACCTATGAGCGCATCCAGCCAGTCGGCCTGCAGGTGCCGGTCTGGGACGCGACGCATCCCGGCACGCCCTACCTGTTCGGGGAGAGTTTCCCCCGCGGGCGGGGCAAATTTCACCCGCTGGAGTTCGTCCCCAGCGTCGAGCAGCCCGACGACGAATATCCCTTCATCCTGACCACCGGGCGCGTATTGGAGCATTGGCACGGCGGCACGATGACCCGCCACTCGCAACTCGACGCCCTGTACCCCGAAGCGCTGGCTGAGATCAACCCGGTGGATGCCGAGATGCTGGGCATCGCCGATGGCATGCCGGTGCGCGTCGCCTCGCGCCGCGGCGAGATCGTGCTGCGCGCCCGGGTGAGCGAAAAGACCAGCGCCGGAGTGGTGTTCATCCCCTTCCACTTCGCTGAGGCCGCCGCCAACCTGCTGACCATCGACGCCCTCGACCCGCAGGCCAAGATCCCCGAGTTCAAGGCCTGCGCAGTGCAGGTCTTCCCGGCGCGGGAGCAGGAACTGGCGAGGCCAGAAGCCAGGACAGAGCGAGGCAGGTATTAGGACCCATTGAAGTTACCCCTGCCAATCGCGAGCCGCTGGCGGAATTTATCTTGAACCGCTTGCAGGAAAAGTCGGATGATTGATCTGCTAACAACGGATGCCATCGTCGGCATCGACATCGGCGGCACGTTCACCGACTTCGTCGTCTATGAGCGGCGCACGGGCCGCCTGGAGACCTTCAAGCTGCTCTCCACCCCAAGCGATCCGGCTCAGGCGGTCCTGCAGGGGTTGGAGGTGGTACAACAGGCATTCAGCGATACGCAAAGCGCCGCGCATATCCAGGTCGTCCACGGTTCCACGGTGGCAACCAATGCCCTGTTGGAGCGCAAGGGCGCGCGCACCGCGCTGGTGGCCACGCGTGGCTTCGGCGACGTGCTGCAAATCGGGCGGCAGAACCGCCCCGAGCTGTACAACTTCAGCGTCAACCCGCCGCCGCCGCTGGTGCCCGAGGAATTGCGCTTCGAAGTGGACGAGCGGGTGGCCGCCGATGGACAGATTCTTCAGGCGCTGGATCCGGTGCAGGCTGCGGCGCTCATCCCATTGCTGCGCCAGCGCGATGCCGAGTCGGTAGCGGTGTGCCTGCTATTCTCGTTTTTGCGTCCCGAACACGAGGCGGTCATCGCCGAGATGCTGCGCCGGGCTGGTTTTTTCGTTTCGCTCTCTAGCGAGATCCTGCCGGAGTACCGCGAGTACGAACGCGCCAGCACCACCGCCGTCAACGCCTATGTCTCGCCCATTCTGGACCGCTACCTGGGACAACTGGATCGGGCGCTGGAAAAGCGACCGATCGCTTTGCGCGTGATGCAATCCAACGGCGGCAGCATCAGCCTGGAGGAGGCGCGGCGCAACGCGGTGCGCTGCATCCTCTCCGGCCCGGCGGGCGGCGTGGTTGGCGCACGGCATGTAGCCGAGCTGGCCCTCACCCCCCAGCCCCCTTCGACGAAGGAAGAAGCAGTGCGGGTCATCACTTTCGATATGGGCGGCACCTCCACCGATGTCTCGCTGATCGACAGCGAGCCGCAGGTGACCACTGAGGCCATGGTAGGGGGTTGCCCGATTCGCGTACCGCTGCTGGATATCCACACCATCGGCGCAGGCGGCGGTTCCATTGCCGAGGTGGACGCTGGCGGAGCGCTGCGCGTCGGCCCGCAGAGCGCCGGGGCCAGCCCCGGGCCGGCCTGCTACGGCCGCGGCGAGCAACCCACGGTCACCGACGCCAACCTGGTCCTGGGGCGCCTGCCGGCAGAATACTTCTTGGGCGGGCAGATGGCGCTGCAGCCCCAGCGCGCCTGGCAGGCGCTGGAACGTCTGGGGCGCAAGCTCGGCCTGGGGCCAGAACAGGCAGCATTGGGCGTGGTGGAGGTAGTGAACGCCCATATGGAGCGCGCGCTGCGGGTGATTTCGGTGGAGCGCGGCCACGATCCGCGCCGCTTCACCCTGCTTTCCTTTGGCGGCGCAGGCGGGCTGCACGCCTGTGAACTGGCCCGCCGCGCCGGCATCCCTCGCGTGCTGATCCCGCCGCTGGCATCCACGCTATCGGCCTTTGGCATGCTGGTCGCTGAGGTCGTCAAAGACTACACACAGACGGTCATGCTCCCCGGCGACACCTCACTGGAGGAAATTGCCGCGCGGCTCGAGCCAATGGCAGCCCGCGGCCTGCGGGAGGTGCAGGCGCAGGGCATCCCTGCGAACGCTATCCGCCTCGAGCGCCTGGCCGACCTGCGCTATCGGGGGCAATCCTACGAATTGACCGTGCCCTTTAGCCAGCGCCTGCTGGCCGATTTTCACGCCCTGCACCGCAAAGCCTATGGGTATGACCGCCCCGAGGCAGACATCGAGATTGTCAACCTGCGCCTGCGGGCGATCGGCCAAGGACAGGCGCCGGCGCTGGCGCGCCTGCCGCAGGGCGACGCCGATCCAACTCAGGCGCTGATCGACCGCCGCCCGGTAGTGTTGGCCTCCACGGGCGTGCATCTCAGCCGCGCCGACCTGCCGCTCTACCGGGGCGAGGCCTTGCAATCCGGAAATTGCATCGCCGGACCGGCGCTGGTGGCGCGCGCCGACACCACCATCTATATCGGCCAGGCAGACCATGCTGCCGTGGACGCTTTCGGCAACCTGCTGATAACGATTGGCATGCCTGAACGACGGGCGCACTTATGAAAACCGAAGCCTCGTTCGACCCCATCCGCCTGGAAATCTATAAGCATCTTTTCGCCGCCATCGCCGAAGAGATGGGGGTGGTGTTGCGCAAGGCCAGCTATTCGCCCAACATCAAGGAGCGGCGCGATTTCTCCTGCGCCCTGTTCGACGCCGAAGGGCGCATGGTGGCGCAAGCGGCGCACATCCCGGTGCACCTGGGCTCGATGCCGCTCTCGGTCGAAGCGGCGGTAAACGCCTTCGTGCATCTGGCGCCTGGCGACATGGTACTGCTGAACGACCCGTTCCGCGGCGGCACACACCTGCCGGACATCACCCTGGTCACGCCTGTGTTCACCAGCATGGGATCGGAAACTCGAAACTTTGAATCGCCAGCGCTCATCGGCTACGTCGCCAGCCGGGCGCATCACGCCGACGTCGGCGGCGTCACCCCCGGCTCCATGCCCGTGGCGCGCGAGATCTACCAGGAGGGGCTGATCATCCCGCCGGTGCGGCTGGTTCGCCAGGGTCAGATCGACACGGATCTGCTGGAATTGATCCTGGCCAATGTGCGCACGCCGCAGGAGCGCTCCGGCGACCTGTGGGCGCAGATTGCTGCTAACCAGCGCGGCGCCGAGCGATTGATGGAGATGGTAGAGCGCTATGGAATGGCCGAGGTGTCCGAGTACATGAAAGCACTCTTGGCCTACACCGAGCGCATGACCCGCCGTCTGATCGCCGGGCTTCCTAACGGCCGCTACACTTTCACCGATGTGCTGGATGATGATGGCGTGAGCAATGCGCCCGTGCCGATCACCGCCTCAGTGACCATCCTGGACGACCGGGCGGTGGTGGATTTCACCGGCTCTGCCCCTCAGCAGAAGGGCAGCGTCAACGCTGTGTATGCCATCACGCTATCAGCAGTCTATTACGTCTTTCGTTGCCTGCTCGGCTTGGACGTGCCCAACAACGCCGGTTGCCTGGCGCCCATCCAGGTCATCGCCCCGCCAGGGACGGTGGTGAACGCTCTGCCGCCCGCGCCGGTGGCGGGCGGAAACGTGGAAACCTCGCAGCGTATCGTGGACGTGCTGCTCGGAGCCTTGTCCCAGGCGGCGCCTCATCTGATCCCCGCCGCCAGCCAGGGCACAATGAACAACCTGACCATTGGTGGCTTTGACTCATACCACAACCGTCCCTTTGCTTATTACGAGACGATCGGCGGAGGGATGGGCGCCCGTCCGGACAGCGACGGCCCTCCGGCACTGCACTCCCATATGACCAATACCCTGAACACCCCGGCCGAAGCGCTGGAATACGCCTACCCGCTGCGAGTGTTGCGCTACGCCGTCCGTCGGGGTTCGGGCGGCGCCGGGCGCTATCGCGGCGGCGACGGTATCTGTCGCGAGATCCTGACGCTGGTGGACGCGCAGGTGACCCTGCTCACCGAGCGGCGGCGCTATCCGCCTTACGGGCTTCACGGCGGCCAGCCCGGACAACCGGGCGTAAACCAACTCATCCGCGGGGGCGAGGAAATCCCCCTGCCTGGCAAGGGCACTTACGAATTACACGCCGGGGATATCATCCGCATCCAGACCCCTGGCGGCGGCGGCTTTGGCGCAGAGGTAAATTCAGCGACGGATTGACGTCGTAGAAGCCTGGTTTTCCGCTTGCGCGCTTAACGCAAATAGCTATCGATCAGACGCTGCGCCCTGGCCGCCTCCGGGCTGTTGGGGGAGAGCGTCATCACCTGACCCAAGGCGCTCAACGCCTCCACCCGGTCGCCCTGCAGTAAGCGCGCCTGCCCCAAATGCAACCAGGCCGCAGTGAAGGCCGGGTCCAACGCCAGCGCCCGCCCCAGGAAACGTATGGCGCTCGCCAGATCGCCCTGATGGATCAACACCTGCGCCATCAAATCCAGATTTGCGGGCTGATCCGGCTGCTGGGCAACCAGGCGTCGCGCCAGGGGCAGCGCTGTCTGAGCCACCTCAAAGTCGTAGTCCAGCATAAACTGAATAAAATGGCGGGCAAAGGAGGGATCCTGGGGCGCCTGTTGAATGACCTGCAGGTAGGTCTCCTTAGCCTGATACAGGTCGCCGGAGGCGGCCAACAGGCCTGCAAGCTGCACCTTCAAGGCCAGATTTCCGGGTTCCAAAGCAACCGCCTTTTGGAGAGCCTCTTGCGCCAGATCGAAGCTGCCGCGGCGGGCGTAGTACAGCGCCAAGAAGGTGTGCGCGGCCAGGGAGTTGGGATCGAGTTCCAGGGCTTTGCGCAGTTCTGCCAGGCCATCACCGCGGTTGACCGGCACAAGGATGAGGGTGCCCTCAGCCCCATGTTGCAGGGATTCGCCCAGATAAGCCCAGGCCTCGGCATAGTCTGGGCGCAGCGTGGCCGCCCGATGAAAAGCCTGCGCCGCTGCACTCCATTCCCCTATGGCGGCCAATGCTCGCCCACTGGTCAGCAAGGTATAAGCGGGATCCTCAGCAAAGCGCGCGCTGAGCACCGCCCGACGGATATCGGCGGCCGCAGATTGGCGGCGAGCGTCCAACTGCGCGGCGCGATCCAGGTAAGACTGGGCAGCGGGAGGATCTAGAGCGGCGAGCAACAGGCCCAACTTGTAGTGCAGCTCTGCATCCTGCGGTTGCAACTCGGCCAGGGTCTTCAAATGCGCGATGGCGTCAGGATAGTCGCCCTGCTCCAGATGCGCCGCAACAAGCTGCTCCAAGACCTGCACCGAAGGGCCGTAGGCATCGATGGCCTGCCCCCAAACGCGAAAAGCAGACGCCGCGTCGCCAGCCTGCCAGTAGGCCTGCCCAAGGATGGTCAACGATTGCAGCGATAGAAGGGATGGGGCAATCCTGTGTTGGGCCGCCTCCAGGTATTCGATCGCTGCTTCTGGATCCTCCGCCTGGAAAGCATACACGCCAGCAAGCTCCCACAGGTCGGCGCGCCACGGGGCCAGGCGTGCAGCCTCAGCTACCGCCTGGGAGGCGCGCTGCGGCAGATCATCGGCCAGCGAGCGGTTTGCCTGGCGCAGAGCCTGGTCGAAGGCATGCGGACGCGGCGACAG
Source organism: uncultured Anaerolinea sp. (assembly GCA_964503145.1). Taxonomy (GTDB): domain Bacteria; phylum Chloroflexota; class Anaerolineae; order Anaerolineales; family UBA4823; genus RBG-16-57-11. The sequence continues at coordinate 42,236 of CAZCYV010000003.1, forward strand.
ACCGAGCACCAGCACGCAAACAAAAAGCAACAACAGACGAGGGGCGAGACCAGCCTCGACGCGACGGCGTTTCATCACTCTGGGGATGCGCTGGCTTTGCCCATGCTGGCCTCCCGCCCAACGAACTGGGTTTCATCGCGGACGCCGGGGCAAAAGATCATCCGTTCATCGGCAATCAACAAGATTTCCATGCCGTGATTTTACTCTACTTGCGCAGGGGAGCAAAGCAAACCGTCTTGTCTCGCTCGATAGCTTCTCGCTATCGGTAAGCAGTATAATAAAGCCAGAAACCAACGCGAATAGCGGGAGGGCAGGCATGGATTTCGAACTCACTGAAGAGCAACGCATGGCGCAACAGATGGTGCGCGACTTTGTGCAGAAGGAGGTAGCTTCGATCATCAAAGAACAAGATCGCAAACAACAGATGGCGGATTTCATCCTGCCGCGCATGGCGGAGTTAGGCATCCTGGGAATCTGCCTGCCGGTGCGCTACGGGGGACAGGGAATGGATTACATCACCCTGGGGCTGGTCTGCGAGGAACTGGAGGCGGTCGACTCGACTCTGCGGGTGGTGATGTCGGTGCACATGGGGTTGAACAGCCTGGGGCTGTTGCAGTGGGGCACGGAGGAGCAGAAGCAGCGCTTTCTGACCCCGCAGGGGCGAGGCGAAAAGGTGGGTTGCTTTGGGCTGACCGAGTCAGGGGCGGGGTCAGACGTGGCGGCGATCCGCAGCACCGCTCGCCGCCAGGGGAGCGAATATGTGCTGAACGGCGAGAAGATGTGGATCTCGCTGGCAACCAAGGCGCATCATTGCCTGTGGGTGGCGCGCACCGATCCGCAGGCCGAGCCACACGAAGGACTGAGCGCGTTTATGGTCGAATTAGACCGCCCAGGCGTCCAAGTTGGCGACTTACACGGCAAGTTGGGGATGCGCGCCGGCTCCACCGGCTGGATTTCCTTACAAGATGTGCGCATTCCCCTGGAGAACCGCATCGGTGAAGAGGGCGAAGGTTTCAAGATCGCCATGTCATGCCTGGACAACGGACGCTACACCGTGGCCGCCGGGGCCACCGGGCTGATCCGCGCTTGCCTGGAAGCCAGCGTGAAGTACGCCAACGAGCGCAAGGCGTTCGGACGCGAGATCGGCAAATTCCAGCTCATCCAACAAAAAATTGCTTCTATGGTACAATCTTATGACGCAGCGCGTCTATTATATTTGCGGGCTGGCTGGATGAAGAACCAGGGCTTGCGCAACACGCGGGAGACCTCATTAGCGAAGTGGTACGCCACCGAGGCGTCCTTTCAGGCGGCTTCGGAAGCGGTGCAAATCCACGGGGCATACGGCTATAGCGACGAATATGACGTGGAACGCTACCTGCGCAACGCCAAAGGCGCCGTGATCTACGAGGGCACCAGCGAAATCCACCAATTGATGCAGGCTGGATACGCTCTGGGATATCGCCAGGACGCCCCGCTGCGCTGTGAAATGCCAGCCTATGATCCGGAGGTCTGGCAAAATTGATCGTCCGAGCATCTAAATTCCAAAAACTCAAAACAGGCGAAAGGAGGTCAACTTGAATATCGTTGTGTGCATCAAGCAAGTGCCCGATAGCGCCGCCAAAGTCGTGGCGGAGGGTGGGCGGGTGACCTGGGGAGACGCTCCTCTGGTGATGAATCCCTGGGACGAATACGCCGTTGAGGCGGCATTGATGCTTCAGGAGGCGACCAACGGCGAGGTGACGGCGATCAGCGTGGGCGGCGAAAGCGCCAAAGAGGCGCTCAAGACGGCCCTGGCGATGGGCTGCGGGCAGGCGGTCCTGATCTCGGATCCGGCGCTGGAGGGTGCAGACAGCCAAGCGATCGCGCGCGTGCTGGCAGCCGCCATTCAGAAGGTCGGCGGAGTGGATCTGGCAGTCTTTGGCAAGCAAGCCATCGATGGCGATATGGGCGTCACCGGCGCGCAGACGGCGCGCTTGCTGGGCTGGCCAATGCTCAGCCTGGTCTCCAGCGTGCAGGCGGGCGGCGCAGGCATCCTGGTCGAGCGCTCGATCGAAGAAGGCCGGCAACAGGTGGAGAGCAAACTTCCGGCGGCCATTAGCGTTTCCAAAGACATCGGCGAGCCGCGCTATCCCTCGTTCATGGGCATCCGCAAGGCCTCACGGGCCACGATTCCGGTGTGGACGCTGGACGATCTGGGCATCAGTCCGCCATCCTCAGCGGTGAGCTGGCCGGAGGTGGTCAACCCACCGGTGCGCGAGGTCAAGACGGAGATCATCACGGGCGACAGCCCGCAGGATATCGCCGAAAAGCTGGCAGAGAAGATCCTCGAGGAGAAGGTGCTGTGATGAGCGGCAAAATCCTGGTTTACATCGATCAATTCAAAGGCGCGGCGCTGCCAGCCTCTTGGGAAGTCATCAGCGCCGCCTACACCCTGGCAGAGAAGCTGGGGAGCAGCGTGGCCGCCCTGACCCTGGGAGCAGACTCAAAGGTCGTCGCTGAGCAGACCTTCCAGTATGGCCCTGAAGAGGTATTTTATTGCGACGACCCCAGCCTTGCGGATTATCGCGCCGAACCCTACACCGCGGTCGTGGCAAAAGCAGCTCGGGAACAAAACGCCAGCGCCTTGCTGTTTCCCACCACCACCCGCGGGCGCGAGCTGGCCGCCATGTGCGCCGTGGACCTGGGCGGCGGGGTGATGCCGGATGTGACCGCAGTGGATGTGGAAGACGGCAAAGTGGTCGCCACCCGTCCGGTGTATGCCGGAAAGTTGATCGCCAAAGCAGTGTGCGCGACCCAGCCGGCGATCATCACCACGCGCATCCGGGCGTTCAAGAAGCCGCAAGGCGATGCCTCGCGCAAGGGCGAACCTGTGCGCCTGGAAGCTGTAATGCCCGAAGGCGAGATCCGTAGCAAGGTGACCGGCTATGCCCAGGCCGAAGGCGGCGTGAGCCTGACCGACGCCAATGTGATCGTTTCCGGCGGGCGCGGTGTGGCCAACAACCCGACCCTGACCCCGCCGGCAGACATGGATGAAAAGCAGGCGGAAATCTGGCGCGCACAACAGGGCTTCAAACTGGTAGGAGAACTGGCGAGCGTGCTCGGCGGCGCTGTGGGCGCCAGCCGGGCGGCGGTGGACGCCGGCTATATCCCCTATGTGCATCAGGTGGGACAGACCGGCAAAGTGGTTGCCCCAGACCTGTACATCGCTTGCGGCATCTCCGGAGCGATCCAACATCAGGCAGGGATGCGCTCAAGCAAGGTGATTGTGGCGATCAACAAAGACGCCGATGCGCCGATCTTCAAGCTGGCGCGCTACGGCGTGGTGGGCGATTTGTACGCCATCCTGCCGCCGCTGACCGAAGCTTTCCGCAAGAAGCTGGGCAAATAACCCTAAATCCGTCCAGCCACAATTCCAATCGATGCCTGATCGAATTTGCGCTGCGCTAAATTTGCGCAGCGCAAATTCGCGCCGCGCTTTGCTATCCATACATAACATAAGTCACGAATCCGTATGATTGCCAGGTGATTTTTGTCGGCAGTTTGATGACATTTGCCACTTTATAAAGGGGGGCATTCTGGAGTAAATTTTAGCAAGGAAAATCGCAATTAACCTTATGTGCGGCAATCCATTAGACAATTTGAGCCTTTTCGAAGGCTTCAGCCCAGGCGAGAGAAAATGCCTGCGGCCATTGTTCCTGTTCAGCTATACGCCTGCGGGCACGATCTTATTCGAACAGGGCGACCAGGCCGAGCATCTTTACATCGTCGTCGAGGGCGAGGTCATCATCCGCTACAAGCCGGAGGATGGGCCAGCTCTGGTGCTCACGCGGGTGCACAAGGAGGGTGTGGTGGGCTGGTCGGCAGCGATTGGCAGCCCGTTTTACACTTCCTCTGCAATCTGCGCCACCCACAGTCAGCTCTTGCGGGTGCGTAGTCAGGAACTGCGTCGATTTGCCGAGGTGCATCCCGAAACGGCGAACTTGCTGCTCGAACGCCTGGCGCAGGTGATCGCTGAACGGCTGCGCCACACACATCCACAGATTTTGATGATGCTCGAACAAGGGTTAAACATCGACTCCAACCGTTCGGTGGGCGCCGAAAAACACGCCTAGCAGGCACCAAGTGTTTATCAGGTATCATGGGAAACGTTCAGGAGACCAGAGAGATGACCACAAAAGATGCGAACGAACTCAATTCGGAACTTGAAACCCAAGTGCGCGCCTTGTTGGACAACCTCAACGCCTACATCGAACAGTATCATGGCGGCTCGGTGGAGATGGTGTCGCTGGAAGGGGACACGCTGAAGGTGCGCCTTGGCGGGGCGTGCCTGGGTTGCCCACTCTCTCCAACCACTCTGCACGGCTGGGTCGCCGGTACGGTGCATCAGTTCTTCCCCCATTTGAAAGTGGTTCAGGCCTGACGACAGTTCAACCCGATCTTAGCGCCCTGGGGCATCTCAAACGACCGAGACGCCCCAGTTTCTTTTAGATAGCGGCGGCTCTCAACTGCCAGCCAGCGGAGCGACGCAAAGGCCGCAGATGATCGACCCGATCGCTGTGCTGCGCCTTTTACAAGTGATCTGGGGCGTCTTGCAAGGAGGGTGAGGTGTGATCATGGTGACGGCGGCGCCTTAAGCCGTTCCAGTTGCAATCCGCGTTTTCGCATCGATAGCGCCTGGCGGAGGGCAATAGAGTGTGAGAAAGCAGGCGATCAAGGAAACCCCGGTGCACGCGCTGGATTTCGCTGCCGCACTTCGGGCAAACAGAGGCCCGCCAGTGCTCAGAAACGGAGAAACGGTAGCGCACGCGATAGATCGCAAAGGGGATCACCAGCAGCAACAACAGCCAGCCCACCAGAGTCGAGAGCGGGATGTCGCGCAATTGTTGGGGCAGTTCGACAAACAGCAGTCGATCCATCAAAGCCAAACTGTTTTGGAATGAGAGAAAACTTTGCTTCAAAAGGATCTCTACCATGCCGCGCTGGCTGACTAGAAAAAGGCCCACCATCGCCAGGATGCCGGTGATGAATTCAAGGCGGTAATCTTTCAGCAGCTTTCTCACGTTCAACTCCCCATCTCTAGCCAGAATTCTCAAGTTAAGAGTACCACCTGCCCTGCTGCGTGTCAATAGGTCATTGCGCAACCATCCGCGCGCGGGTCGCTGCCGGCGCACAGGACGCCGCTTTCCGGATCGCGCAGGATGACCTGGCCGCGCCCAAACACAGCCCGGCCAAAACCGCTGACCGGCGTCACAGGATGTCCCATTTCTGCCAGGGCGGCCATCTCGGCCACCGGAATGCCCTCCTCCAGAGCGACTTCGCTGCTGGGTTCTCCCTGAGTGATACAAAAGCGCGGGCGATCCAGCGCCGCCTGCGGATCGAGTCCATCATCCACCAGTGCAACCAGCACTTGCAGATGGCCTTGCGGTTGCATAAAGCCCCCCATCACCCCAAAACAGGCAAACAAAACCTCCGGCAGAGCCGGCGAGGCCGCCGGTCGGGTGACCATCGCCGGGATGATCGTGTGGTAGGGTCGTTTGCGCGGCGCCAGCGCGTTGGGATGCGCCGGGTCCAGGCTGAAGTTATGGCCGCGGTTTTGCAGGCTGAAGCCCCAGCCAGAGGGCACAATTCCGGTTCCAAAACCCATGTAGTTGCTGTTAATGAAAGAGCAGGCGTTGCCCTGCGAATCGACCACGCTGAGATACACCGTGTCAGAGGAGGCGACCGGTGCGCCACGCTGTTGACCCAGGGTGGCCCGGTCCAGTCGGATCAGCGCCCGGCGACGGGCAGCATAGCCCTTGTCCAGCAGTTCATCCACAGGCACAGGCGTAAACATCGGATCGGCCACATACCAGCGTGTGTCGGCAAACGCCAGGCGTAGCGCCTCAATTTGCAGATGCAAGCGGCGAGCGGAGAGGGGCTCAAGAACGGCAAGATCGAAACCTTCGAGGATGTTCAAGGCCAACAAAGCCGTCAACCCCTGGCCATTGGGCGGACATTCCCACAAACGGTAGCCGCGGTAGAGCGTACTGATGGGTTCTTCCCAGGTGCTGGTGTGTTCGGCCAGGTCATCCAGGGTCATACATCCACCGGCCGCCTGGACTGCTGCGGCGATTGCTTCGGCGATCTGGCCTTGATAGAAAGCGCGTTTGCCGCCTTCGGCGATGACTTGCAGGGTGCGCCCCAGGCCAGGATTGCGGAAGATCTCACCCGCTCGCGGGGCGCGCCCGTCGATCGTCAGTTCGACGCCGCCTGGCGCGGTGCGAAGCTGCCGCTGCGCCCCGCGCTCCCAGGCATGTGCAGTCAATGGCGCGACCGGATAACCCTGCTCCGCCAGCCGGATGGCCGGGGAAAGGATCGCGCTTAGAGGCAGGCCGCCAAAGCGTTCGATCAGATCGCACCAGCCCGCGCACGCCCCAGGCACGGTGACGGTATGGGCATGGTAAGGGGGCAATTCATCAGAGAAGCCCTCGGCGCGCAGGCGTTCCAGGGTCAACGCAGCCGGAGCGCGGCCCGAACCGTTCAGCGCGTACACCCGGCCGGTCTGAGCATGGTAATAGAGCGCAAAGCAGTCGCCCCCCAGACCGGTGGAAGTCGGTTCGGTCACATTCAACGCCGCAGCCGTAGCAATAGCAGCGTCAGCGGCGTTTCCCCCTTTGGAGAGCACTTCCAGCCCCGCGGCAACAGCCAGCGGCTGAGAGGCGGCGACGATGCCACGGGTGCTATAAACTGGCGAACGCCGCGAGTTGAATATCGGCTCAGCCACGGTTTTCGAGTACCTCGATCCCCTGGCCGTCGATGACTTCCCCCACCTCCCACAGGGTTTGACCCACCTGCGCCGCGCGCTGGAATAGATCAGAGAGCTTTTCAGCCGGGACGCATAACAGCAGGCCACCGCTGGTCTGCGCGTCGAAGAGCAGCATCTGGCAAGCCTCGCTGATCTGTGGCGCAAAATCGACCTGAGAGCCATAATACAGGCGGTTATCTACAGAGCCGCCGGGGAAAATCCACTGCTCGGCGTAGCCGCGGGCGCCGCGGATGAAGGGGATCTGATCAAAGAAGAAGCGCAGCCGGACGCCCGAAGCATCGGCGATTTCGCAGGCATGGCCGAGCAAGCTGAATCCGGTCACGTCGGTCCCGCCGCACAGCCCAAACTCGACGGCCAGTTCAGCGGCAGTCTTGTTCAGACGCTTCATCCAATCCACCGCCTCCGCCAGATCCGCCGGATCAACCTGGCCACGTTTCAAGGCGGTGGTCACCGTGCCAAAGCCAAGCGGCTTGCTGAGCACCAGCCTGTCGCCGGGTCGGGCGCCGCCCTTCGAGATGATCCGCTCGGGGTGGGCAAAACCGAGGACGATCAAACCATACTTGGGTTCTTTATCTTGCACGGTATGGCCGCCTGCCAGCACCACGCCCGCCTCGCGCACTTTCTCAGCGCCGCCGCGCAAAATCTCAGCGCTGAGCGAGGTGGGCAAATTGGGCGGCAAGGCGGCGATGTTGAGCGCCAGGAAGGGCTTCCCGCCCATAGCATAGACATCGGAGAGCGCATTGGCAGCCGCAATTGCGCCATAATCATAAGGGTCATCAACCACCGGGGTGAAGAAGTCGGTGGTCGCCACCAGGGCGCGCGCCTCATCCAGCCGCCAGACGGCAGCGTCGTCCGGCTCACCCAGGCCTACGAGCAGGTCAGGGTAATCCTTGGGGTCGAACAGATTGCGTAGTGGACGCAGAACCTGCGCCAGCGTTTCCGCATTCAGCTTCGACGCTCAGCCAGCGCAACTGGACAGGGTGGTCAGGCGGATCTGTTTTCCACTATCGGGCGGCCCTTGTGAATCCAATATTCCTCCTCGAAATTTCTTCCGGCTACGTCGCCAGATCAGGGTGTGGCGGTCGGAGTTGGCGTCGGCGTTGGGATAGGCAGCAGATCGGTGGGCACCGGCGATGTGGAGGCGCCGGCGGTCGGCAGCGGGAACAGATAGGGCACGTCGTTGGGCAAGAAGATCGTCTGCACCCCAGGCGATAGTTTAAGGATGAAGTTGTATTGCAGCAATTCTGGGCGTCCTTCCAGGGCTCGGGCGATCTGCTCCAGCGCTCTGGCTTCGGCCTCGGCCTGGATCAGCCGGGCATCAGCCTCGCCTTTGGCCCTGATCACTGCCGCATCTGCCGCGCCCTGGGCGACCTGGCGGGCCTGCTCGGCTTCCTGCTTGCGCTGCTCGACCACATAACGGGCTTGCTGAGCTTGTTGCTCGGCGATCTGCTTTTGCTCCACTGAGGCCGCATACTCCGGCGAGAAAGTGATGTTGCGCAACACGAAATCACTCAATATCAGGCCATTCTCATCGAGCTTCCTGCCCAAGATCTCTAAGATCCTCTGGGTCATTTCCGTGCGCTTGGTGCTGTAAACTTCCTGTACGCCATATTGGGCAACCACATCCCGGATCACGCCACGAGTCAGCGGGCGGACAAGATCGGAAGCGTAGCGATCTTGCCAGTTGATCTGGATCTGCACCACCTCGTTTGGATCGATAGAATAAATCACCGAGGCATCAATAGAAACTTCCTGCCCATCCGCAGTGCGGGCCAGGATCGAGTCATCGCCCTGTAGCTGGCCTTCTGATCGGGCTATCGACATGGTATAGGTCTGGCGCGAAATGGGATACGTTTTCACCGTCTCAAAGAAGGGCACAATCCAGTTCAGTCCTGGCTGTAAGGCCTGCTCTCGGTAACCCTTAGGTGCAATCGCAGAGATGACCACGCCGCGCTCCTCTGGACGGATGAACACCAGGCCAGCACTGATCAAGCTGATGATCACGGCGCTCAAGCCGGTGACCAGGATTGACAGGCTGATGCCTTTCACAGGACGAGCGCGCGAGGCCCGAATGACAGCCAAAACGACCAGGCCTGCAAACAACAACCACAAGAAAACAACCAGGGTGTCCAATACAGTGGTGACATTCATGTGAACGAAACTCCTTGGATGAGCAGCGGTCCTTATTCGAGGAACAACCATGAATTATACACTCACTTATTATTTGCGCTGGCGCGCCTTTATGCCCAATGCACCCTTTCTTATAGCGGTAAACCATGTTAGGATGCAGCCATGCGGACCTACACCGGCGTCGTTCGGGAAATTTCCTGGCAGGTCGGCCTGGGGCGCACGGCCTGGATCGAGTGTCCTCCATCGGCTATCCCGGCGGCAGGGCGATACGTGATGGCCTGGTCGCCGGAAGACATAGATGCGCCGCTGGCAACGCCGCTGTTCATGAGCCGCCCCGAGGGCAAGGGGTTTCGAACAGCGACACCCATCCCGATCGCCTGGGAGCCAGGCGCGCCTCTGCAACTGCGCGGCCCGCTCGGGCGTGGTTTCACCCCGCCGCGAGAGCTTCGCCGCCTGGCGTTGGCCAGCCCGGATGAGCACATCGCTTGCTTGCAGCCCCTGATGCAAAACGCCCTGGATCAGGGGGCGGCGGTAGCCCTGTTCACCGATTATGCCCCTGCCGCCTTGCCTGCCGCCGTGGAGGTCAACCCGCTGGAGACGTTGAGCGAGGCGCTGGTCTGGGCGGATTACCTGGCGCTGGGACTGGCGCCGCAAGCGCTTCCTACGCTGAGTCGCCTCCTAGGAGTGGAGCGGGCCGCCCGCGCCCTACCCTGCCCAGCGCAAGCGCTGGTGCGCCTGGCGATGCCCTGCGGCGGACTGGCGGACTGTGGAGCGTGCGCCGTCGAGACGCGCCGCGGCTGGGAAATGGCCTGCCGCGACGGGCCGGTGTTCGATCTACTCGATTTACTGCCAAAAGTGTGAAGAGAAGGGATGAAGTTCGACCTCGCCTTCGATCCGCCCTGGATGAACGCCGCCGGCAGCCTGGGGTTCGCCCCCGACCGTCACGGCCCGATCGATCTGGCCCGGCTGGGCGCGTTCGTGACCCACCCCATCAGCCTGGAGGCGCGTAGCCCCGCGCATGGCGTGCGTTACATCGCCTATCCTGGCGGGTTTCTGTTGCACACCGGTTATCCCAATCCTGGCTTACGGACGATCCTGCGCCGCTACGCCGAGGCGTGGGAGCGCTCGCCGATCCCGGTCTTGGTACATTTGCTTTGCCAGCGCGCGGAAGAGTTGTTGCAAGCGGTCCGGTGGTTGGAGGGCTTGCCAGGGGTAGCCGGGCTGGAAATGGGCTTACCGCCGGAGATCGAAGCAGGGCAAGCGGCCGCGCTGGTGCAGGCCGCGACGGGTGAACTCCCTGTGATCGTGCGCCTGCCGTTGGAGCGGGCGGTCGAACTGGGTCAGGCGCTGACGAAAACCAATGTCAAGCCGGAGGGATTGGCAGCATTCAGCCTGGGTCCGCCGCGAGGGTTGCTGCCTGCCCCCGATGGAGATCTGGCGCGTGGGCGGCTGTATGGCCCGGCGATCTTTCCGCAGGCGCTGGCGGCGGTAAAGGCGCTCAGCGGGCTGGGCGTTCCGGTGATCGGCGGGGGAGGCGTGTACCGGGTGGAGCAGGCGGAGGCAATGCAAACCGCAGGGGCGGCGGCAGTACAGCTAGACGCCGTACTGTGGCGTAGCGGATGGTAAAACTACTCGCGCTCCATCCAGATGGTCACCGGCCCATCATTGGCGATCTCGACCAGCATGTGCGCGCCAAATTCTCCGGTCTGGACGGGAACGCCCTGGGCGCGCAACAGATCGGCGAAGCGTTCGACCAGCGGCCGGGCGACCTCGGGCAGCGCGGCGTCCGTGAAGGAGGGGCGGCGGCCCTTGCGGGTGTCGGCGTACAGCGTGAATTGCGAAACAACGATCGCCGCCCCGCCCACTTCCAGCAATGATCGGTTGATCTTGCCCTGGTCGTCTTCGAAGATGCGCAGATTGGCAATCTTCTCCGCCAGGTAGCGCGCCTGTTCCTCGCCATCCTGCGGAGCAACGCCGACCAGGATCACCAATCCCAGGCCGATCTCGGCGATGGTTTTGCCATCCACCGAGACGCGGCCGTGAGACACGCGCTGCAGGACGATCCTCATGGCATGGGCTGAGCGCGGCTGGGGGTGGGCTGCTCCGCTCCCAGTAGGGGGAGGCCAATCGCCTGTTTCACCTCGAGGATGGTCTGGCGGGCGATGGCGCTGGCGCGCCGCTGGCCATCCCGCAGCACGTCCCATACCAGATCGGGATCCTGGGCCAGTTCGGCGCGGCGGGCGCGGAACGGCTCCAGGCTACGGTTCAGGTTGCGCGCAAAGAGCTGTTTGCACTGCACGCAGCCAATGCCAGCCCTGCGGCATTCCACATTCACCATAGCCACTTCGTCGGGCGAGGAGAAGACCTTATGCATCGAGAAGACGTTGCAGACATCCGGATTGCCGGGATCGGAGCGCTTGATGCGCTGCGGATCGGTGACCATCTGCATCACCCGCTGAGTCGTCTCCTCGGGGGTTGCGGCCAGTTCGATGTGGTTGTTCAGGCTCTTGCTCATCTTCTGCTGCCCGTCGATGCCCAAAACTTTGGGCACCTCGGTGGCTTTCATCTGCGGTTCAACCAACACGTTGGTGTTGTAGCGATAGTTGAACGAGCGCACCGTCTCGCGGGCGAACTCGATGTGCGGCGCCTGATCGACGCCAACCGGCACCAAGTCTGCCTTGTAGAGCACAATATCAGCGGTCATCAACACCGGATAGCCTACCAGGCCATAATTGACGTTGTGCGGCTGCTGGCGCGCTTTCTCCTTGAAGGTCGGCAGATCGGTCAGCTTGCCCAGCGGAGTGACCATGGACAGATAGGTGTGCAACTCGGTGACTTCTGGCACGCTCGACTGGACGAAGATGATCGACTCTTCGGGCCGAATGCCCGCAGCCAGGAAGTCCAGGGCCATCTCATAGATGTTCTGGCGCAGGTTTTCGGTGGTCTCCACAGTGGTCAGGGCATGGATATCGACGATGCAGTAAACGCAATCGTACTCATCCTGCAACGCCACATAGTTTTGGATGGCACCCAAATAGTTGCCTAAATGCTGGCGGCCGGTGGGACGGGCGCCGGAAAAGACGCGGCCTTTCTTCATTGGGGTCATTTGCCCTCCAGCAAGAATTTTTTCACCAGGTCGATCGCCTCGCCGGGTGCGGCATGGCGACCGGTGCGTAACTTAGAATAAAGCAGATTCCCGTTGACGCTCAGCTCAAACCGGCCGCCGTCCGAAGGGATCAAGGTCAACGACTCAATTTGAGCCTCGAAGTTCTTGAGCAGTTCAGCCGCCAAACTGGTGGCCCGCTCGGTGTAGCGTCAAACCTGGCAATAGACGAGTTCGATTTTCATCATGGTGTGCCTCCTGTGCGTCCTTAGCAATTAAGTGATAACCCCGCCAGTGATGCGACGGGGTTGATAAGCCAGCTTCACAGCGATCGAGTACGGCAGCGCCCGAGGGCGGCTGCTTATACCCTTTGCCCGGATAACGGCGGCAACTCCGGCGCAGGCTAATTAGCCATTAGCGCTTAGCGCCAAGCGCTAAGCTTTTGGCTTTTCACCTTGCAGCTCCAAGGGCCATTCAGCGCCGGCGTACGGGCGGGACTTTCACCTGGAACCGCTCTCTGGGCCGCCGTTTCGACGCCTACTCGTCCTCTTCATAGCTTTTTGCGGATAAGATTTTACGATACGCACAAATAGTTTAGCCCAAATGGGCGTCGATGTCAATGCTGTTGCATTGACATGCTGTTGCATTGATATTCGAGCGGTAAGCGCCGATCGCCATCGCCCACCTAACGAGCAAAGACCTCCTGGCCGATATACGATGGTAACTCGCGCCTAAGCTGATCCGCCGAATGAAACAGGATGGTGTTGAAATTCATCGACTGAGCGACCGCGATGTTCTTCGGCGAGTCATCGATGAACAGACACTCCTGCGCCGGGCGACCAATGCGCTCTAGTAGCAGTTCGAAGATGCGCGGGTCGGGCTTGGCAATGCGCACCTTGCCGGAGATGACCATGTCATCGAACCAGGAAAAGAACTCATACTTCGGTCGCACCAGGTCGAACTTATCCGCAGGCCAGTTGCTCAAAGCGTAGAGCGGATATCCAGCCTCCTTGAGGCTGCGCAAGATTTCCACGGTGGGCCAGATGGGGCCAGAGATGGACTCTTCGTAGCGCAAGTCGTAGGCGCGGATCAAGTCACAGTACTGAGGAAAGCGAGCGCACAACTCGGCGATCGACTCATCGAAGGGTCGGCCGGCGTCGTGCTGAATGTTCCACTGAAAGAAACCGACTTCGTTCAAGAATCGGTCGATGGCTTGCTCCCCATCCAGCAGTTTGCGGTACAGGTAGCGCGGGTCCCAGTCCACCAATACATTGCCAAAGTCAAAGATGATGGCGAGTTTGTGATTCTTTTCTTGCAGCATAGTGATCCACTTGCGCCGAAGGGTAATTTGAGCCAGGCTCACCAGAGGCGCAAACAACGATTATATCACCCAGAGCAGCCACTCCCTCAGCGAATGGCGTCAATCTTTCGAGCTTTGATTGAGCCAGGCCTCGACTGCGCCAGGAACACCCCGCACCTGCACCATCGGCGGGTATAAACTGAAAAGCAAACAGGGAGCGCAAAGTCGAAGACTTGCACTCCCTGCAGCTAAAAACCAAGCGGGGCAGTCATTCTTCCAACGTGCTGATATCGCCTTCGGGAACGCCCATCGCCCGGGCGCGCAAGACGCGGCGCATGATCTTGCCGCTGCGCGTCTTGGGCAGGCTATCGACGAAAGTGATCGAATCCGGTTTGGCGATGGGGCCGATCTCGTGGCCGACATGGTTGCGCAACTCTTCGACCAGCTTGTCGCTCTTCTCCACACCGGCTTTCAAGATCACGTAGGTATGGATGGCGTTGCCCTTGATCTCATGCGGCAGGCCAATCGCAGCCGCTTCGGCGACAGCGGGATGGCTGACCAGGGCGCTCTCGACCTCGGCGGTGCCCAGACGGTAGCCGCTGACCTTGATGACATCATCGATGCGCCCAATGATCCAGATATAGCCATCTTTATCCTTGCGCGCCGAATCGCCGGTCTGGTACATATTCCCGAACTTGCCGTAATACTGGCTCTTGAAACGCTCAGGATCGCCATAGATGGTGCGCAGCATCCCCGGCCAGGGCTTCTTGACCACCAGATAGCCCTCCTCCCCGACGCCCACCGGCTTGCCGTGGTCATCAACGATGTCCACATCGATACCAAAGAACGGGCGGGTAGCAGAACCGGGCTTGAGCGGCGTGATCGGCAACGGGGTAATCATGAAGCCGCCGGTCTCCGTTTGCCACCAGGTGTCCATGATCGGGCACTGGCGCTTGCCGATGACGTTGAAATACCAGCGCCAGGCTTCAGGGTTGATCGGCTCGCCCACGCTACCCAACAGCCGCAGACTGCTCAGATCGTGGCGGTTCGCCCAGTTGTCGCCATAGCGCATCAGGCCGCGGATGGCGGTGGGCGCAGTGTAAAGGATGGTGATCCCATAATACTCCACCATGCGCCACCAGCGGTTGGGGTAAGGATGATTGGGAGCGCCCTCGTATATGAAGAGAGTAGCCCCATTCAGCAGCGGGGCGTAAACAATGTAACTATGGCCGGTGATCCAGCCGGGATCCGCGGCGCACCAATAGCGATCTTCGTCTTTGATGTCGAAGACGTACTTCAGCGTGGTATAGGTATAGACCATGTACCCGCCGTGGGTGTGCAGAATCCCCTTCGGGCGGCCAGTCGTCCCAGAGGTGTACAGGATGAAGAGCGGGTCTTCAGCGTCCATGGCTTCGGTGAAACACGCCGGGGAGGAGATCGGCAGGCTCATCAGGTCGTGATACCAGTAATCACGCCCTGCTTCCATGTAAATATCCTGCCCGGTGCGCTTGACCACAATGCAGGCCTCGATGGTGGGCTGGCGCGCCATAGCTTCGTCGGCGATGTCCTTGAGAGCAACCACTTTGCCGCGCAGCCAACCGCCATCAGCAGTGATCAACACCCGACTGTGGGCGTCTTCGATGCGTTCTGCGAGCGCCTCGACGCTGAACCCGCCGTACACCACGCTATGCGGCGCGCCGATCTTGGCGCAGGCCAGCATGGCGATGACCTGCTCGGGGATGCGCGGCAAATAGATAGTGACGATGTCGCCTTTCTTCACCCCCATGCTGCGCAGCACGTTGGCAAATTTGCACACTTCCCGATTGAGCGAGAAGTAAGAAAAGGTGCGCGTATCGCCCGGCTCGCCCTCCCAAATCAGCGCCAGCTTGTTCTTGCGGTAGGTGTGCATGTGGCGATCGAGGGCGTTATGGACGATGTTGGTCTTGGCGCCCACGAACCATTTGTAGAAGGGTGGGTTGCTGTCATCCAGCACCTTTTCCCACTTCTGATACCACTCCAATTCTTCGGCGCGCTCCGCCCAAAAGCTCTCGGGGTCTTCGAGCGAACGGCGATAGAGCGCCTCGTATTCTTTTACATGCGCCGATTCGATCACGTCGGGTGATGGGTAGTAGAACTCCTGATCGTTTTCGTTCGGACTACTGGCTGGCTGATTCATGTTTCCTCCTGAGGCGGGTCCCTTTGGCAAACAAAATTGGCGAAAAACGGTTGACATACTCTCGGTTGAGGGTTGCCTGTGATTTTACGAGACGGGCTTGATCTTGTCAACCCGAAGACAGACGAAAGAACATGCCAAAAGGTGATCATTTTCAATAGCCTTTCACAAAAATGAAGGATATAATCATGGCGGGTGGAATTAATTCCGCGTAAAAAGAGAGAGTTGGAGGTTGCAGTGGAAATCTTGGGAATTGACATCGGCGGCTCAGGGATCAAAGGCGCTCCTGTAAACATCGAGAGCGGCGAAATGCTCGCCCCCCGCCATCGTATTCCTACCCCCCAGCCAGCCAAACCCGAAGCAGTGGCAAAGGTGGTGGCGCAAGTAGCAAAACACTTCGCCTGGAATGGGCCAATCGGATGCGGTTTCCCGGCAGTGATCCGCAACGGCGTCGTCTATACTGCCGCGAACGTCTCTAAAAAATGGATTGGAACCAACGCAGCCAGTCTGTTCGCCGACGCAACCGGTTGCCCGGTGTGTGTGATCAATGACGCCGATGCCGCCGGGCTGGCTGAAATGACCTTTGGAGCGGGCCGAGGGCGAATGGGCATGGTGCTGATCGTGACGGTCGGTACAGGCATCGGAACGGCCTTGTTCACCGATGGTCATCTCGCGCCAAACATGGAATTTGGGCATATCGAAATGGGAGGCCGGGAGGCCGAAGCTTACGCCTCGGACGCCGCGCGCAAGCGAGAGAAACTCTCCTGGAAAAAGTGGGGACGACGGTTCAACCGCTACTTGAACACGTTGGAAAAACTTCTGTGGCCAGATCTGATCATCCTGGGAGGTGGGGTCAGCAAGAATTTTGACCAATTTATGCCCGAGATCCACATCCAGGCAGAGATCATCCCGGCAAAAACGCTAAATGAAGCGGGGATCATCGGCGCAGCCCTGGCGGCGAAATCTTGCGCCTATTAGGCGCCAATGACGCTCCAGAGATGTCCGTTTTCCCCGCAACGATTGAACCGAGAGATGTTGCGCGCAGCTTGAGTCGCTCGCTCCAATGGGAATGATGAGCACAAGCATTATGGTTCTGCTGATTGCCAGCCTGGGATACCTGCTGAGCGGGGTGTGGATTTTCAGGCAGCGGCAACACCGCCCGTCGGCCGCCAGGCTGGCATTGCTTTATTGTTCGCTTTCTCTGGCCTGGGCTTTGGAGCAGGCGCT
The DNA here is from genome assembly GCA_964503145.1 of uncultured Anaerolinea sp. Taxonomy (GTDB): domain Bacteria; phylum Chloroflexota; class Anaerolineae; order Anaerolineales; family UBA4823; genus RBG-16-57-11. Next base: position 58,974 of record CAZCYV010000003.1, read on the forward strand.
GCGAGCTTTCGGGCAGCTTGACCGACTGGCGCCCGAACTTCTGGATATCGCGCAGCTTTACGGCAGCTTCCTGCTGGCAGTCACGCTTCTATTCCTGACGCGCTCGCTGTTCTCATCAAAAGACCGACCCACCTTATGGGCGAGGATTGGAATTGCAGCGCTCGTGATTCTGGGCGTCGCACTCACCGGCTTTATCGCTTTCCCCGAACAGCTGCCGTTGCCGGCTGGCAGGACGCTTGAACGAGTTGAGGCGAGACACCTGGCGGCCATCGGCGGATGGGCAGTCTTTATGGGCACCACGGCCTTGCTGACCATTCAGGCGCTGCGCCGCTCCTCACGCTATTCCACATTGATCCCTTATTGGGCGATCTTGCTGACGCTGGTGATCATTGGCAATGGGCTGCTCTTCGCCGACCAAGCCAGTTTGGGGAACCTGTTTCACCTGGCAAGCGCGGTGCTAATGGCCTATGTGATCGGCGCTCGCCGGCTGCCCAGCATCGGACATATCTCCCGGCGTTCGCTCGGGCTTGCTTTCTATGTGGCCGCGGCGCTGGGCATCTACGGCGGCGCTTTTACCCTGGCGCAAATCGTGTTCAAGGATTGGGATCGCCTGAATCCGCTCTGGGTCGGAATGGGCGCAGCGTCCATCCTGGTCTTCCTGCTCAACCCCTTGCTCAACCGCATCCAAAAGCGCATCGAAAGCTGGTCGATCCAGAAAGCGCAAGACCCCACCGGTATGCTGCGCCAATACAGCCAGAGCATCACCCATATCCTGGACTTGAACAAACTGGCCACATTGGCCGTGGGCACGGCCTCCGAATTTTTGGGCGTTCAGCACGGTTATCTCTTCCTGGTTGATGCGGAGAAGAACGGCGAGGAGCATCGGCGGATCTGCCTGCGTGGCGTCCGAGGGATGGGGGAGGTCAACCCGGAATCCGGCAAGTTCAGCGAAGAAAGCCCTTTCGTAGCCTATTTTCGAGAGGAATATAAACCGCTATCCCAGTTCGAGTTGGATCAAAGGGCGACATTTCGCAGTATGCCGTCAGAAGAGCGCCAATGGCTGTCTGGGTTGGATGTCGAAATTTATGTGCCGATCTACGCCAAAAACGAATGGATCGGTCTCTTGGCGTTGGGGCCAAAGCGTTCTGGGGCGGAATACACCCCTCAGGATCTGAACCTGCTGAGCACCCTGGCCGACCAGACGGCCGTGGCGTTGGAAAACACCCGCCTGGTGGAGGGGCTGATGCGGCTCAACAACGAATTCCGCCGTGCCTACTCCGCACTGGATCAGGCAAACCGACATCTGGAGCGGCTGGATAAAACCAAATCGGACTTCATCAGCATCGCCTCGCACGAACTGCGCACGCCGCTGACGTTGATCAGCGGCGCCAGCCAGATGCTCTTGGATGATCCGGATATCCAGCAAAACGAGTACTACAAACAATTGCTGAGCAAAATGCACGCCGGCACCGTGCGCCTGCACGAGATCGTGGATACCATGTTGGACATGGCGAAAATCGACTCGCGGGCGCTGACATTGGAACCGCAACCGATTTCATTGAGCAGCCTGATCCGCTCAGTATGCAACGAGTTGAAAAAGGACCACGAAGCCCGCAAGCAGACGATCACCCTGGAAAACCTGGATGAGCTGCCATCCATCACCGCAGACATGGTGGCGCTGCAAAAAGTCTTCCATCATCTGGTGATCAACGCGATCAAGTACACCCCCGATGGCGGCAAGATCACCATCTCTGGAAGGGAGTTGCCGCCAAACGCCAGCGATATGCCAATCGGCGGCGTGGAGATCACGGTCAGCGATACCGGCATTGGCATCGATCCACGATACCACGAACTGATCTTCGCCAAGTTCTACCAGACTGGCGAGTTAGAACTGCACTCGTCGGGAAAGACCAAATTCAAGGGCGGGGGGCCGGGGCTGGGACTGGCAATTGCAAAAGGCATCGTCGAAGCGCATCATGGACGTATCTGGGTCGAAAGCCCCGGTTATGACGAAGTCAAGTGCCCGGGGAGTCAATTTCACGTCGTCCTGCCGCTGCGCCCCACCGATCGGCCTGCCGCTCCGGTCAGCGCAACTTTCTCCCTTTAGAACACAAAAACCGCGCTCCAGGCTGGTCTGCCATCCAGGCCGATACGCGGTTTTGTGAGTGAGGAGAATGTAATTTATATTATACAGAACGACCTGAGTCGGCCATGAAAGAACATTAAAGGCAAGATGAGAGAATGCCAATCGCCGCTGCCCGGCAGCGATTCCAGCAGCGGCGATAACTTAAACTCAGGCACTTGGAGACCATTCAAGCCGCAAAGGTGCGGCCGTCTCCATGAAACACTTTTCCTCAATCAGCGATTTAAATCCCAAACGATCCGCAAACCGTCCAGCGTCAGCCAGGGGGCAATAATCTCGATCACGTTGGTCTCCCGGGCAACGATCTCCGCCAGACCGCCCGTGGCAATGACCTTCATCTTCGGACCCAACTCGGCGCGAAAACGCGCCACCATGCCTTCCACCAGGGCGACATAGCCGAAGAGCAGGCCAGACTGCATGGCGTGTACTGTGTTGCGGCCGATGACGTTAGGAGGGCGTTGCAAATCCACCCTGGCTAGCTTGGCCGTGCGCAGATAAAGGGCCTCAGCAGCAATGCCGATGCCCGGGGCAATGGCGCCCCCCAAATAATCGCCCTCTGCCGAAATGGCATCGAAAGTGGTGGCCGTGCCGAAGTCCACCACGCAGGCCGGGCCGCCATAGTAGCGCAGCACCGCGACCGCGTCCACGATGCGATCTGCGCCGACAGCGCGCGGGTCCTCATAGCGGATGCGCACCCCGGTTTTTACCCCCGCATCCACGACCAGTGGATCCTGGTTCAGATAGGCGCGGCATGCTTCGACCAATCTACCTGTCAACGGCGGCACCACCGACGCCAGGCACACACCGCTCAGTTGGTCGGGGCGGTAACCGGCATGGGCTAACAGGCCCAGGATTTGCAATCCATACTCGTCGGGCATGCGGTCGTGCACGGTCGCCAGCCGCCAGCGCGGCCCCAGTTCTTCGCCCTGATACAGGCCCAAAGTCAGGTTAGTATTTCCCAGATCAATGGCCAGCAACATCGTCCGTAGCTCCTAAGATCATATTGTCGATCAGCCGCGTCTTGCCGATATAAACCGCCATCGAGAGCAAGGCGCGTCGCGGGATCGAACCCTGGATTTCGGCCAGGGTGAACGGATCGGCGCATGAGGCGTACTGCAAGCGCGCCAGCGGCTCGCCCTGGATGATCTCCGTCATGATCTGGCGCAGGCGCCCGGCATCTCTCTCGCCAGCCTCGAAAGCCTGGCGGGCGGCGCACAGGGCGCGATAGAGCACAGTCGCCGCACGGCGCTCTTCCGGCGTCAGATAAGTATTCCGGCTGGACATTGCCAGCCCATCCGGCTCACGCACAATCGGGCAAACCACCACCTCCAGGTTGAAATTCAGATCGCGCACCATCTGGCGGATGACCACCGCCTGCTGGGCGTCCTTCTGACCGAAGTAAGCCTTGTCGGGCTGCACGGCGTTAAAGAGTTTGGCCACCACCGTCGCTACACCGCGGAAGTGTCCTGGGCGCATGCTGCCCTCCAGCGGCCTGGCAACCTCTTCAACGGTGACCCAGGTCTGGTAATCCACCGGATACATCTCTTCGGCAGTAGGCGTCCAGACCAGATCAACGCCTTCCTGTTCCAGCAACTGGAGATCGCGCGGCAAATCGCGCGGATACGTGGCCAGGTCCTCGTTAGGGCCAAACTGAGTCGGGTTGACAAAAATGCTCACGACAACGCTGGCGCAGTCCGCCCTGGCGGCGCGCACCAGGGAAAGGTGGCCTTCATGCAAATAACCCATCGTGGGCACAAAACCCACTGGCGTGCGGAGTTCCCGACGGGCAAGGCGCAAGTCTGAAAGAGCAGTCACTGTTTTCATGGTGATCTCGCCTGAATTTCATCGTTTGTCGATCCCAAGGTCTGGCCCTCTCCTTCCTGAGCCAGGGCCTTCACCAGATAGAGCAAGGCGCGGTTGAGCGGTGTGGGCACATTAACCTGTTCACCCGCCCGGACGATGGCGCCGCAGATGGCGTCGATCTCCGTCGGGGCATGGCGCTGAATGTCCTGCAACATGGATGAGCGATTCGCCGCCGTGCGTCGGGCGACTGCCTCGACGGCCGCCGCTGGATCGGAGTAGGGTAAATGGATTCCCTGGGCCGCCGCCACAGCGGCGGCTTCGAGGGCAACTGCCTGCATCAACTGGCGCGCCGAAGGTCGTTCGAGCAACTCGCCGTTCAAAACGCCCATCAACGCCGTCAGCGGGTTGATGGCGGCGTTGATCACCAGCTTGCCCCAGAGCAATCCAACGGCATCTTTGGTCGCTTCGACCCCGAAGCCCGCCCCCTGCAAGATGTCCGCCAGCGGCGGCAGGCGGGGGTGCTCGCTGAGCGTCACTCTCGCCTCGCCCACCGGTCGCACCCGCCCCGGTCCGAGCAATGTCGCGCCGGCGGTGGTAACGCCCAAAGCCGCGCGTTCGCTCCCCAGCGTCTGAACGAGCTGCTCGAAGTTACCCAGCCCATTCTGCAGGGTGAGCACCAACCCTTCGGCATCCAGACATTCGGCCATTTGCCGGGCAACCCGGGCCGTTTGCCAGGATTTCACCAGCACCAGAGCGTAACGGACCTGGCCGCAATCCCGCGGATCGGCAACTGCGCGCACCGGGTAATATCGTCCCTGACCATCTCCCTGGATCACACCCACGCCGTCCCTTTGCAAGGCCTGCAAACCTTGCGCCCAGGTACCCAGCATGACCACCGGCGCGTCCGAGGCGACCAGGCGCGCAGCAAACAGGCAAGCCATCGCCCCAGTGCCGACCACCAGGATCGGCTCGTTCTTACCCCTTGGCATGACTCACAGCATCCAAAAAAGCCTGCCACTCTGCATCGGGCATCTCGATCGAGTGTTCCTCGGCAGGGAAGAGTCGATCCTCCACGTCCAGGCGGTAGGCAGTGAAGGCGCGCGCCATCTCCGCATGCAGGTCGGCATACTTCTTGACGAACCGCGGCGTGAAGCGTTCGAACAGCCCCAACAGGTCGTGGGTGACCAAAACCTGGCCGTCGCAGCCGACGCCGGCTCCGATACCGATGGTGGGGATTTCCAGGCGCTCAGAAATCAATCGCGCCAGACGCGCAGGCAACGATTCCAGCACGATGCTGAAGCAGCCCGCCTCCTGAAGCAACAGGGCGTCTTCGAGCAGTCGCTGGGCTGCAGCAGCTTCGCGCCCCTGTGGACGAAAGCCACCCAACTGATGGACACTCTGCGGCGTGAGGCCCAGGTGCCCCATCACCGGGATGCCAGCATCTCGGATGGCGCGGATCGTCTCCAGCCGCTCACGGCCGCCTTCGAGCTTGACCGCATCCATGCCGGCTTCCTGAAGGAAGCGCCCGGCGTTGCGCACCGCCTCGCTGGTCGAGACCTGATAAGACATGAACGGCATATCGCCGACCAGCAAGGCGTACTGTGCGCCGCGGGCTACAGCTTTGCAATGGTGCAGCATGTCCTCCATGGTGACCGGCAACGTGTTGGGGTATCCAAGCACCACCATCCCCAGAGAGTCGCCGACCAGGATGACATCGATGCCTGCCTGATCGATCGCCAGAGCGGTGGGGTAATCATACGCGGTGAGCATGGTGATGATCTCACCGTTTTGCTTACAGGCGCGCAACGTCTGCGTGGTGACCTTCTTGCGTTTAACAGAATTCGAGACGAGCGGGGGGGCTTCTGTGGACATGGTACTCTCCTTTGGTCAGGTAGAGGCCAGAAATGAAAGTTTGGCATCTATCTCGGTTGTTATTCGCAGTCCCGGTCTTGCCTGATCCAGGCTGCAAGAGCTATTATGCCCAAAGATGAGATTTTTCGCAAGAGGCAATGATCTCAAGATGTCTGGACTGCCAGCGGCTGAATTTCACCACGATGAAACACCCTGCCCCAGTGAAACTGCTCCGCTTATGCGCTGTAACCCATGCGCGCCAGATAGGGCCCCAGCGCTTCGGTCAAGACCTGCTGCTGCTCTGGGCTCATCTTTTGACGAAAACGGCCGATCTTGCCCTGGCTGAAATGAATGCCCCTCTGGTCCGGCTGCGCCTTCTCTGGCCGATACCGCTCGACGACCTCCGCCAGGCCCGGATTCGACCGATCCAGATGCAAAAATTCGATCAGATTGGCGACCTGCTGATCATAATGGGTCAGCAAATCCTCGTAGCGGGTGTGCAGCGCCTGTTCGCAGCGCATCCAGCCTTCCCAAACGCGCACGGAATCGAGCATAAATTCCAGCGCAGCATCGAAATCCACCAAGTGGGTGAAAGCATTCGTGCGCCCCTGTTCCAGGGCGCGACGCCCATTTTCAATCGCCGATAGCAAAGCGTCGCGCGGGTCACGATAGATGTACGTTGGACGGATGAGGCCCATACGGATCAACGCCAGCGCAAGGGGCGTCGGCCCGGCGTGGGCCTTGATGACAAAGGTGTTGCCGAGCAAAGAAGGCGCCAGCACTGCCAGCAATCGCCGTGGGGTCAACGCGCCGATGTTGCAGTTTACTTCGGTAAGGATGTTCTGCAAATGATACCGCTGACGTATCTGGCGTGCATCTTGCGCCCCGCTGATCAGCATCAAGTCATTCGTAAGGTTGTAATACCAGCCGGAACCAGCCCGTGGCATTCCAATCGACAGAATAATCATGCCCCTTATTATACAATCGAAAATCTACGTTATAATCGTCTTGTCGAAGTCAAACACAGAAAGCGAGGCTAGGGATCCGATGAGAAGCATAACCCGATTCCTGGAAGGTTTCATCCTCGGGGGGCTGGTGGGCGCGGCTATTGGGCTGCTCCTTGCGCCTTATTCGGGCGAGGAATTGCGCACCCAGATGCAGAACGAAGCCAATCGCATTCGCGCCGAAGTCAGCCAGGCGGCGCAGCAACGCCGCGCCGAGCTAGAACAGCAGCTTGCCGCATTGCGCGCTCCGCGCAAAGCAGGCGAATCATAAATCTGCGCTTTTCGAAAAACGCAAGGCGCCGGGCGAAGATGCAATCACCCGGCGCCTTGTGTTTCATTTACCGACCGCGCGCTCAACGGGGCAACAGGCTGATCGAGTATGGCGCAGCCTGGCGGGTAAAGCGCGTGGTGCCCGAAACCACCAGAATGATCTCTTTCACGTCTCTGTCAAAAGTGAGCGGAATTTCCACCAGATTGCCCTGTGGGAGCGTAATCTGCTCAATGGTTGTATTGCGCCCCTGGCGGATGAGCGCCAGGCGGAAGGTCTGGGGAAGGGCGTTTTGAATGCGCACAAAGCCTTGCGCCAGCCAGCCGCCATCGTCGTTCTCGAAATCGGTGAAATAGCCGATCTCCGGCACGGATACATCATCCAGCAAGAAGCCTTCGCCGTTCACCGCAGCATCGGTGATATATTCGAAGCGAATCTGGACTTCCTTCCCAGCAAACTGGGAGAGATCCACTCGCTCCTGAATCCAGACCGGCCCATCGCCGCTCAGGCCATTGTAGCCCCAACCATAACTGTTGCCCGCCGGGTTGTTCGCCGTACCCGAAGGGGTAGTCAGGATGCTCCAGTTTTCACCATCCTCCGAAGCGGTCAGATACACATAATCGTAATCTTTTTCCAGATCGTACCAGGTCCAGTAAGTCAACGTCAGTGGGCCAGACGATTCCGTGAAATCGAAGGTGCGCGTCAGCGTCATGTCCGACTCGTCGCCCTGGTTGGAATAAAACATATAGGCGCCAGAGTGCGGCTCTACCGGCAGAACACTCACCTGCTGAGCGCCCTGGAAGCGAAGGATGAACTCTCCGCGGCACCGGAGACTGACGTAGTCCACGCCATACTGCCTGACGTCGCGCTCGCCAATCTCAACAGGGCATTCTTCGACATCCTCGGTCACACCGGGTTTGGGCGCGCCCGGATAGTTGTGGTAAGTATAACGACCATCTGCGATTCTTTTGTCCTGCAAATACGAGGCAAGCACCCAATCGGCAAAGACATCATCCGCTCCAATGGGAGTGCCCGTCTGGCCGTCCTTTGCGCCCATCGACGCGAGCACCTTATCGATGCTCACCATGCCGTTGCTGGGTTCGGCAACCAGGGCCTTGGTAGCGTCCTCTCCAAAGCGATCCAGAAAATAAGCCAGAAACAAGAAAGCAGCGCCATAATGCGCAGAGCGATTGGCGGGTTCGGAGGGCCAATCGGTGAGTTGAATATCGGGATCGTCCACATAGACGCGATCGGCGCCGCCTATGGAATAGCCATTGAGCAGCATCGCCAGATCGGAAAAGCCCTCGTTCAGCCAGGTTTCTTCATTGCGATCACGATACCAGTGGATCATATGCTGGAATTCGTGCGCCAGGACGCCGTAGGCGAATTTGCTCCCCAGGTCCAAATTATCGGCGTTGAGCAGGAACATTTCATGGCCATTCGAGTACTGGCGCACTTGTGGAAGGTACTGATCTATCGATGAAAAATACGCTGCCACCGACGCGCCCAGACCAGGGGAATAGAGGATATAAAGATGAGGATCCGCGTCCACGCCAGGGGTCCATTCCGAACCGAAGAATTCCCGATTGCGGGGATAGATCTGGCTATCGAAAGTATCAACCAGCGCCTTTACCTCGCGTTGGCTATACCGGACACTGTCCTCAACCCAGAAATAGACATGCTCGCTGATATAGGCCAGGGTGGCATTGATCTGCGAGTTCTGATTGGTATCCGTATTGGTGATCCAAAAAGAACGCCTGTCGCCCACTCGATAGGTCTCTGAGGAAAACTCCAGGTTGCGCGGCAGGTCCCGCTTGCCCTGCAACCGCCGGGCCAGATCGATCGGGTCGTTGATTGGAACCAGGGCGTTTTCGAAGGCTTGCTTGGTCTCAGCGGCCGCGCCAGAGGCCAGGATCGCTGGCTGCACCGGCGAGCCTCCCGAGACAGGGGGCGCCGCCTCCGTAGGCTGTTGCGGCGACGTCCGAACAGCCGTGGCTGTTTCGCCCGGCTCCAGAGCGCTGGTCGGGCGCTCAGTGGATTGGAGCGGTCTGCTGACTTGAGCGACGGGAGTCTCACGTGAAACGAAATAGAGATAAACCCCTAGAATGGACGGAACACAAAGGCTGCAAACGATCACCACAGCGACGGCGCAGCTTACCAGTGACCATAAAATCTTTGAATCGTTTTTCATGCGCACCCTTTAATTATCGGCTCCAGGAACCGGGGGCAAAGGACATCTCAGCCTGGAAGGAAGATCCGAACGCAAGTATATGGCGTCAATCGCACCCTCAGGGGAAAATAACGCTACCAATAGCAGATCACGCGGGTTACACCCCACAACCAGCACATCCTGAGCATTTGGAAATCGCTCCGGCTCGGCCTCGATCGGGAGCGACAGGGTCGAATTTTGTGAGCCAGCAAGATAAAAAACCATCCGTGGATATGATCTTGGCGCAAACGGATCTTTTTTGCTCCTCCCCGGGTCGCCAGCATTGGCCGGGAAAAAACGCGGATAGAGGGCACGGCCAGCAAAAGCGTTTCCGCCGCGCACGATGAACAGGTATAGATCGCCACGCTGCGTTTCAGACAAACGCTCTGACCTGAGCAGCACTGAGATCATGGCATCGCGCACGGCCTCGTCGTACCGTCGTGGAAAACTGGCCTCCACAAATGGCACAGCACAACCCAGCAAGAACAATCCAATCGATGCAAAGTAAAACAGGGGCAAGCGCGGCGAAGGGAGGCGTGGCTCATTAGCTGGCCTGGCCTCATCCGACGATATTTTCGCCACCGGCACATCCCGTAGATATCCGACTGCTGCCTGGGTGAACTGAGCCAGGCCAATGCTGAAATAAACCAGGGTCGCCCAATCTACCGGCAGGATATACCGCCCCCCCGAATTACGGAAGAGGGCATTTGCAAGCAAATATGTCAACCCAAAAGCCAATGGCAGGCTCCCTATCCAGCGTTTCCGCTTCCAGGCTGTGTTGATCCCATAAGCGATCAGCAGCAGATTCAAGCTGAGCGCGACCCAGGTGCTTGCCGGAAAGCGGCCATCCCACTGCCGCCAGAAGGGAGCGCGGCGAATGTACGAGGTCGCCCCGCAGCAGTCTTCCCATAGTCTTTCGGCCGAGCGGTGTCCCAACCAGGCGATGAGGCCCTCTGTACCGCGAAAAACAGCCGGCAAGATCAGCAGGGATTGCACCTGGCTGTTGAGATAATGGGCCAGCGAGGCCCGAGCAAGGACATCCGGCTCCTGTAGCACCCGCCCAAATAACTGATTCACCTGGCGCCGAAGGCGTAAGTTGGATGTTTCAGGGGTTGGAGCAGGCGGCTGGGTTTGCGACAGCGGCGAAGTCGAAGGCCGCGTCGATTCCCGAGGTGGTGCGGGCAAGGGTGCAGACTCTGCCGTAGTTGGGGTTTCAGCGTCCTCCGCTGGCAGATCAGGCGCTCCTGGTTCGACTTGAAAGCGCTGCTGTATCAGACTGGTATTGTGCAATGGACTGTCGAAAAAGATTTCGCCAGTGGTCGCATAATTGCGCCATATCCAGGGCGAGATGACCAGCAACAGCCCCAGGCTGAACAGCACGCCGCTTTGGAGCCAAAGACGCCACCCGCCATCTTTCCACAACAGCAGTGCACAGATCAGCAGCAAGGGTATGGCGAAAACAAAGGCCTCCGGGCGGACCAGCATTGCCAATCCCAGCGTGCCGCCGCAGATTAAGGCCAGCAATTTCCTTTCAGCCAGGTGTTGCAACCAGACCACCCCCAGCAAAACGAACAAAACCGTGACGAGCATGGCGGGCAGGTCGGCCATCAGCAACTTAACGTGCGACGTAGTGATACGCTCGGTCAGCCAGATCGAATTTGCTTCACGCTGGATGATCAACGAGGCTGCAATGACCCCGGATACTCGATTGTGCAATGCTTTGGTCAACCAATAGACCAAAACTGGTATCCAGGCCAGCACCAATATTTGGAGAAAGACGACCTGCTCGTACCCCTGCCCACCCAACAGACGCAGCAAAGTCAGGTACATGGCCAGCAGAGGGCGCCGCGCATACAACAAACTATAGAAGCGATAGCCTTCGCCCACCAGAGCCGACTGCGCCATGGCATCATAGGCCAGCGCATCCGAGTTGGGATAGAACTCATAATTCGGAGGCGCCGGTTTGGTCACAAACCAGCTCGGCGCCAGGGGCATCCCTTGCCAGATGACCACCGCTGCCAGCCAGATCAACAACCCCAAGATCAGATCGAACCGACGCAGGGCGAAACGCCTGAGCCAGGTGGTAGGTGGCGAGGGGCGATCCAAACAGGTCACCACCAGCAGGGTCAACATCCCAGCCAGCCAAGCCGTCAAAACCTGCCACTCGACGACCGGAACACCCATCAGGTTCCAGCCCACGCGTTGTGACTCGAGGGGCATCACCATGCGCGCTGCCCATGACCATCCCCAAAAGATAACCAAAAAGACAAATAAGACAAAATAGAACAGGCGGCCCTGAGGGCGCAGAGAAAATATTTCCCGGCCATGGCGCAAGGCAAGCAAGGCGATCGCTGTTTGCGCGCCTAGCCCGACGAACCAGACCACCAGCGGCTTCAGTCGGTCGAAGAAAACCCGGGTGAACGGTTCCTGGACATCGGTCAACTGCGCAATAGAAAGAAGGCCCAGCAAGAAAACCGCACTGCATACCAGCAGAATCGTGTTCCACAGCCAGCGACGACTTAAGATAAAGGCTAATCTCTCCCAGCTTCGTTCGAACCTGCGGGGCGCAATCCAGCTCTCCAAAAACAGTCCGAGAAAAAGCACCCCCAGCGCCGCCAGGCCCAGGATCAGGATCAGGCGAACGGGCGAAATTCCCAGCGCCAATCCGGCGCTGTCTGCAGAACGCGTCTGAAAGAGGAGCGCCAGAGCCAGGCAGGTTTGCAGGATCGCCAGCGCAAAGTAAACGCGCCAAGCGGTCAGCGCCGCTATCTTAGAGGTCCTCAGCGTATCCAGCATGGCTGTATATCAGGAGGCGGCCGCCGTCTCTTGGGGCGCTCCGGGGTCCTCCAAATGGGAAGCTGCCGTAATTAAACCAAATACAACCCACATATTGGGTATGGAAAACGAATCGAACGAGAAGATCACAAAGCCAAAAACCACCATTGCCAGAAATCCGCTCATCGCCCAATATTTCTGCTCTGGATCTGGCGAAAACCACAGATACAAGATGCAGCCCATGACAGCGAACAAGAACGCGCTGAACAGGACGGTGCCAGGCAGGCCGGTCTCGGCGATCAGCCGGGCGTAGAGGTTCTTGGGGGTGATCAGTCGGTCGCGCCCTTCGCCAGGCGTGATCTGGCGCATGACCTCTCTCTGCTCGTCATAGGGCTGGTTGGGGAGCAGTTCAGGGAAATAAAAGGCGTAGTTTCCCAGGCCAACACCAAGCAGCGGGTTTTGATCGTAGATGCGCATGGCAGTCGCCCAGTAAACGAAGCGCTGCTCAAAAGCAATGAACTCCAGATAGGTGCGCGAACGCGCTTTGCCCTCCGTCCAGTAGCGCCACAAGCGAGAGAAATAGGCGTTCTGAGAGCCAACCAGGAAGATCCCTCCCGCCAGGAGTGCCAGCAATGTAATCGCCTCCACCGCTCTCCAGATAGGGCGCTGCGCCTGTCGCGCCCGATTTGCGCTCTTAGGTGATCGCATCCGATACAACCAGTAACTCAAGAACGCCAACACTGCCAGGATGAACAGCCCCGTCCGAGAGTAGGTGAACACCAACACACCTGCAGACCAGGCGAGCAACAACCATTCCACCGTGATCCAACGATAGCGCCACGGAAAAACACTCCGCCCATTCAAAACCGAACTCAGCAGCCAGGGCATGAGCAGAAAACAAATCTGCTCGGCGAACCACTTGGGTTCATAGGTCAAACCAGAAATGCGGGTGGTGAACAGCTTCCGTGTAGAGACGTAGCTTTGTAACGAATTGATCCACTTATAGTATTTTTGGTGGAAGTGGATCACATAAGGGATTTGCAGGGTCCCCCAGGCCAGCGCCAGAGCAAATCCGGCGTACAACCAGCGCAGAGAATATCGCAGATCGTCCCAATTCCGCGGCAGGAGCGAAACCGTCATGTAAATGGCCACGCCCAGGCCCAACGTCAGCAGGTTGCGCAGGAAACGATCGCCCAGGCTGACGCCGCGAAATGCCTCCAGATCGCTCGCAAAGGCGGCCAGCGAGCTGATCATCGCCGCCAGGATGAAAGCCAGCAACGGCAGGAAGGTCTGAGGAAGCGGGCGCTTGAGCAGGCGAGGCAAAGTCACCAGAAAGACCAGCACGACCAAGGGATAGACGGCCAACGGTCGCACCAGAGTCTTCCCGCCCAGCTGTTCTGGCAGGTAAGGGAAGCTGGTCACAGTCAAAGAGAGGAAGAAAAAAGCCCAGGCGACGCCTATCACTCGAGTCGCCAGCTTAGCCCAACCAGCCTTATTCACGCGCCTGGACCCTCCGGCTGATCCCAACCAACTCGAGCAGCAAATACACCAGGAAACCAGCAAAGCCGCCAATCAGAATCATCGTCGTCGTAGGGCGAACGAGGCGGGCGCTCACCGGCCCAAAGCGCTCGATTTCCAGATTGGGTGAAAGGCTGAAGCTCAGGGCAGATTCGGCAGTGTATTCGTCTTCAAGGGCGGCGCGTTCCTGTTCGAGAGCGGTGATCTGCGGCGGGAGCTCCGCCAGTTCTAAATCGATTTGTTGCAACACCGTCTCCACCCAGCGGCGATAGGCATCCGGCGGCGCATCGGCATCCGGCTGGCTTTCCAGGATCGCCCGCCACGGCGGATTATCCAGCGCCAGGCTGACCGCAAACGAATAGACCTGCCATCTCTCCGGGGGCGACAAGGGCTGGTCTTCCGGCAGGCCTGCGGCGCGCTCAAGCCAGCCCTGCAGATTCTTTCGACTGGCAGACAGCGCCTGCTGACGCTGTCGGGCAGCGAACAAGTTCTTTGTTACCTGCTCGATCTCCTGATCGATGAAAATCACCTCTCGGGCCGCGCCCACAGCGCGTTGCACACGCTGCACCGCCAGATCGCTCCACGCTTCCAAAGCCTGCCGGGCGCGCGCCTGGTCTGGGTGCGATACCGTCAGAGTCCACTCGCCAGCCGTGCGCCATTCCGTATCGAGCAGATCCCGAAATCCTGCGACGTCCACGTTCTCCCAATAAGCGTCCGACTGGCGCAGTTCATCCAGGGTCTCCTGCAGCAACGCATCCATCGAGAGGACGGTATTCAACTGGTTCATCTGCCAATAGTGATAGTTATCGACATTGGAGTAGCGCGGCTTGGCCAGCGCCAGGAAATTGGTATCCGAATAAGTGCGGTAAGCGTTCAGCCCTACATAGACTTGCCGGCTGGCCCTGAAATAAGCCGGCCAGAGGTAGGCCGCCAGCAAACCCAACAAACACCCCACCGCAAAAGCAGCGACCATTGCCGGCCAGCGGTGAAGCAAACGGTAATATTCGTCGCGCAAATTCCAGAATCGATTCATACTTTTGCCGCTCGCTTCTGCGAACAGTTCAGGTTGACACAGGCGGCTGCAGTGATCAAACCGAAAAGCACCCACATATTTGGGATCACGAACGAATCGAAGGTGAGCGCTGAGAGAGAAAAAGCCAGCAAGCCACACAGGCTGGCGGCGCCCCAGTACTCCCATTCCTTCTGCCGGGACAGCCACAGATACAACGCGCATCCCAGGTTGGCGATCACGAACGCCAGGAAGGTCACTGCGCCGACAACGCCGGTTTCGGCCAGCAAGCGCAGATAAAGGTTTTTAGCAGTGATCAGCCGATCGCGCCCCGGTTCCGGGGTGATCATCAGCAAGACCTCGGGGACTTCCGCAATCGGGCGATAAGGCAACATCTCCTCGAAGTAGAAGGCGTAGTTCCCTAACCCCACGCCCAGGACCGGATGAGCCAGATAGGTGTTGAACGCCGCCTGGGCGTAAACCACACGGGCGTCAAACCCAAGGTAGCTCAGATATCCTTGCAAGCTGCCTCCTGGATTGCGCCAATATTGCCACAGGCGGGCGAAGAAGGCATTTCGAGTGCCGACCAGATAGATCGGCAGGATCACGACCAGCAATACGAGAAAAGACTCAACCATCCGACGCTGCAATGGGGAAAGCCTTTGGCGCATCCCGGCACTCTCAGGCAAAACCTCCCTTTTCTCCTGCGGCAGACGCGAGCGGAAGAGCAAAAAACTCATCACCATCAGGATGACCAGGTTCATCAGGCCGGAGCGAGAAAAGGTGAACGGCAGTAGCAACACCGACCAGCCAACGATCAGCCATTCCACCGTCAGCCAGCGCCGCCGGCGACGAAAAACTGTGTAATTGTTCAGGACCGCCGCCAGGGACCAGGGCAAGACGAGCAGAATGATCTGCTCGGCAAACCAGTGCGGCTCATAAGTCAGGCCGGCGATCCGATCCGCTCGCAATGGGCGGATCGAGATGTACGTCTGGGCGCGCTCTAAGAAGGCGAACAGGGAGGGCGAAGGGAAGGCGATATTGAGCGCCTGGATCGAACCCCACAACAAAGCCAACGCCCCGCCAGCATAGATCCAGCGCAGCGAGAAACGCAGATCTTCGACTGTGTCGTGCAGCAGCACCAGAGTCAGATAAAAGGCGCAGCCGATCAGCAGGGTGATGACGCCGCGCAAGACGCGCGCTTCTACAGAGATTCCCAGCGCGGGTTCGATGCCGCGCATTAAGGAGAGCAAAGAACTGGCGACAGCCACCAGCACGAACGGCGCCAGGGTCAACACCGTCTTCGAAACCGGCTGGCTCAACAGTTTGGGCAACACGACCAGCAGAATCAAAACCGCCAGCGGATAGAGCGAGAGCGGGCGGACCAGCGCCTCGCCGCCCATAGCTGGCGGGAAATAAGGAAAGCTGGTCACCGGCAGCGCGATGAGCAACAAGACCCAGGCAAGGCGCCGAAGAGTCCGTAGCGCCAGGCGGAGCCTGTTCAGAATCATGCTTTCATCCGTATCGCTGGCGCAACCAACCAGATCAGGCACCAGAGGATCAGGCCAATCCCCGCCCCCACCAGGATGGCAATGCCAGTAGAGCGCACGACCGTCTGCTCCAATTTTCGATCGCTGATCTTCTGTACCAGAAGCTCTGGCGATAGTCCCAGACTGTCATCTAAAGCTTGGGTGTAGCGCTGAGCCAGCAGCGCCTGCTGTTGTTCGATTTCATCGATATGCGCCTGTAAAATCTGGGCCTGTCCTTCCAGGATCAGCAATGCCTGTTCGATCCAGGCTGTAAAAGTGCCGTTCGAAGACCCAGAACCTGGAAGGGTTGCCAGAAAAGTCTGCCATGCGCCATCTTGCTGCAACCGATCCAAAAGTCCGACGAGCATCAGTCTTTCCGCTTCAGCTACAGGCTGGCTTTCAGAACGCTGAGACAGACGATCTCGCCAGGCAAGCAATTCGCGGCGAATTTGATCCATCTCTGCCTTCTGGCTGACCAACCGCGCCTTTTCTTGGGCAACGGCTTCCCATTCATCGCCGAGTAACAGGGCGTTCTGCGCCTGAGCAACCGCGGCGTGCACCTGCTCGACCACCACATCCTGCCAGGCGATGACCACCTGAGCGGCGCGCAGTGGATCTTCATGCTCGGCCACCAGGCGCCATTTACCGGCATTGCGCCAGTACACATGCAGCATCTCAGCCAGGTCTTGCCGGCTGACCCCCTGCCAGTATGGATCGACCAATCGAAGCCGAGACAGCGTCTCATCCAGGATGCTGTCTTTATAAATGACGCTATTCAAGCTGGACATCTGCCAGTTTTTGTAATCATTGGCGCTTTGAATAGGCAGGCTGGCCTGTAAAGCAGATCCGGGATTGCCCGCAGAACGAGAAACGTTCAACCCAACGAACAGCTCCTTCGTCGCCCGATGCGGCGAAGGGAGCAGCAGGGAAACCAGCCAGCCGGCCAGGCTGCCCGCCAGACAAAACAGCACAATGATGTGCCAGCGATGCGTGGCGGCCAACGCTTCATCGCGGAAAGACCACTCGTAGGCGGCATCCACACCAGACATCATTCACCCGATTATACCCAAAACTGGCGTCGGTCCAGAAAGGCCAGCGCGCCGACCCCCAGCAGGATCACCGAAAAGTAAATCGCGTTAGCCACTAATGGAGGCTGGTTCAAGCCCAAGAAGGCCAGGCAATTCAGTCCAAAAGCCGTGATCTGCATGATCAAAACGGCGCGGTTTGGCGATTCGACCAGCGCCATTAGACGATGATAGGTATGATCCAGCGCAGCAGAATAGATTGGACGCCCTCGTCGCAGACGGGAGACGATCACCAACAGGGCGTCAAAAATGGGGACCGCCAGCAAGATCACCGGCACGAGCCAGGAAGATGTCTGAAAGGCGCCTTGTGGGCGATAACCGATGGCCAGCGCAGCCAGGATCAAACCCAGGCTCTGGGCGCCCGAATCGCCCAGGAAGAGAAGCGCAGGCGGAGCGTTGTAGAAATACAGCCCCATGCACACGCCAACGATCAGCGCACTATGCTGGGCAAGTAGCGGCTGATCGGCGTCCAGGGTCAGCAGGATGAAAAACGCCGCCGCCATCCCGCCCAAACCTACGGCCAGGCCATCCATGCTATCCACGAAATTAAAGGCATTCGTGACGCCCACCACCCAGAAGATGGTCAGCAACCAGTCCAGGTAGCGGAAGAAAAGCCCGCTTCCAGAGAAGAAAAACTCGGGCGATTCGAAAATTCGAATGAACACTCCTTGATGGATTAAAACCACCGCTCCAGCGACCTGGCCCAAGAGCTTAACCGGCGGCGAAAGAACTTTATAGTCATCCCATAGGCCAAAGAGAAAAACCGGAACGACCGCCAGAAAGGCGGCCCGAATGGGCACATCGCCAAGACTGCCCAAAAGCCACTCACACAGAAATAAAGTCAGGATCAGGGCCAGCCCGCCCGCCAGGGGAGTTGGTTGGGCGTGAAGCTTGTGGGGCGCGCTTCCAGGTCGGTCGATCAATTTGATCCGCCAGGCCAATCGGATGCTCAGCCAGCCCAACAGGATCACCAGGGCCAGCGAGGTCAGCAAAGCCCGGATGACCAGATAAATCGCCGAAATGTCTGCGTCCATTGTGCGCCGGTGTAGCAAACCTCAGGGCTTACGGGAGCCAGCAAACTTTTCCGAACGCAAGAAATTGACCGCCAGCGCCCAACCCAGCTTCAGCAACATCGCCAGATAGTACAACCAGTTGAGCAAAAAGAAATAGTCTTTTGCCAGATGCTGTCGATAGTAAACGAAATAGGATCGGTGCCATTCGTAGATAGAGCGGTAGGGCTGTACTCGTGAACCGCCCAGGCTGCCAAAGTGAATGATCTGGGCTTCGGGCATGTAATACACCTTCCAGCCAGCCTGGCGGGCGCGAAAGCAAAAATCGGCATCCTCCTGATAGGCAAAGTAGCGCTCGTCCAAATAACCAATCTGCTCGACCACAGCGCGGCGCGCCAACATGCATGACCCGGCCACGCCATCGACAGAGTTGATCTCGTCCTCGTCGAGATATGTCAGCAGGTATTGATTGAACAGGCGGCTGCGGGGGAACAACGCCGATAGGCCCAGAAAATATGTCAGCACCGCCCAGGGGCGAGGTTCGCCGCGCCGACACGGCTTTTGGAGCGTGAGATCACGGTTCAGCACCTTGGGGCCGCAGATGCCTGCTTCGAGATGCTGCTCCATAAAAGCCACCATCCGATCGATCGCCTCGGGCAAAACGAGCGTATCCGGGTTGAGCTGCAACAGGTAACGACCACGCCCCAGGCGTAACGCCTGGTTCATCGGGCGAGTATAACCAGCGTTCTCCCGGTTTTCCACCACTCGAACTTCGGGGAATTCCTGGCGCAGCATCTCAATCACCCCATCCCCTGAGCCGTTATCAACCACAATCACCTCGAAGCTGAGATGTGTGTTTTGATACAGCGAGTGCAAACAATCGCGCAGCAGGTCTCGAGCACGATAGGTCACAATACACACCGAGACATCTATCGCTTCAGATGGGTCGCGACTGCCTGCCGATACACTTGCAACGTTTTGAAAGCCGTCTGTTCCCATGTAAATTTTCTGGCTTGCTCCCGTCCGCGCCTGGATAGCTCCTCTTGCAAAGCGTGGTCGTGCAACAATCGCCGCATAGCTTGAAAGAGCGCCTGCTCGTCCTGCGGCGGAACGAGCAAGCCGGCTTCACCCACCTGATCCTGCATTGCCGAACTGGCAGTGGTGATCACGGGCGTCCCACAAGCCATCGCCTCTAAAGGGGGGAAGCCAAAGCCCTCGTAACGCGATGGATAGAGCAAACACTGTGCCAGATTATAAACCAACGGCAAATCTTGATCTGGGACATAACCGGTGAATTGCACCCTTTGCTGCAATTGCAAGGATTCGATCTGGCGGAACACTTCTTCGTACATCCAGCCCATGCGACCCACCACAACCAGCGGTGGGGGATCGTCTTGCTGCGCTAGGCGGGCATAGGCCTGCAGCAACAGCGGCAGGTTTTTGCGCGGCTCCACTAACCCCACGTAAAGCACAAAGCGCTCTGGAAGGTTGTATCTCTGGCGGCAGTCGTCCAACAGCCGAGCGTCGGTGATCGGATGAAACTCCTCGCCAATCCCCAATGGCACAGTGGTGATCTTCACTGCCGGGATGCCCAATATCCGCATCGCATCCCGGTACGTGCTCTCGGAATCGGCCATGATTGCCTCCGCCAGGCGGGCGCTTCGGCGCATCATCCAGGGGAAGAAAATGCGCTTGGCGCGAGTATGCAACTGGGGATAGAGGAAAAATGTCATATCGTGGAAAGTCACCACCGAGGCGCAAGGAAGAAAGAGCGGCCGGGTATAATGAGGCGAGTGCAACAAGTCGAGGCCCAATCGGCGCACAAGCTGCGGCAACACAGTCTGTTCCCAGAGCAGGCGAAGCGCTGGACGCATCTCTTGGGTTTCGACCCACTGCACATTCTGCAGCGGGGGTGTGTCGATCAAAGTGCGCCGGGGACGCTGAACAAAAATGATCAACTCATGCTCCGCGCCCTGAGCAGCCAGCGCCCGCGCCAGGCGCACAATGTAGCGCCCTGCGCCCACAGGCTCAGCAGGTAATGCTGTGGCGTCAAAACCGATGCGCATCCGCTGCTCTGCGCAACCCGGCTAGGGTTGCATCCATCTCCAAAGAATGTCGCGCCCGATACGGTGCGCCAGCGCCGCAAGGCCTTCGACTCGCCAGATCGAGAGCGCCCGCCCCAAAGTCATTTTCGGGCGAGGGGATTGGCCGCGTTCGATCCAGGGCAGATACTCATAACGAACAATATCCCAGGTCAGCAGCGGCAAGCCGCGCCAAACCAGAGGCGCCGGAATACGGCGTTGCAGGTCAAAAAGCTCGCGGTCTGTGCGCCTGCGACGCGCCTGCAGGAGTTTCCGCTTCTGGCGCAACAGGCGCAACGAAGCCAAATAACTTCCCCATGCCCGCCAATAAGCCCGAAAATGTCCCCATCGGCCGCGAATCAAACCGATCATGCCTTGTAACACATCTTCCAAAAGATAGGCGCATAAAAAGCGCAGCAGATAACCCCGCCCAAGCAGCAGGGTGATGAACCGCAGTCGCCCATAAGCCACGCGCTGCAGCTTGGTTGCATCCAGGCCATGCTCTGCGCCATCGGGAACACGGCCACTGAAAGCGTGATAGATCACTGCCCGCTGAGCAGGGCGCACCGCATAACCTAGCAAGCGCGCCCGGTAACACCATTCGCTGTCCTCGTAGTACATAGGAAACCCTTCGTCCAGAGGCCCGATTTCACGCAGCACCTTCGCAGACAACAACGCAGCAGCGAAACAGGCCGAGGGTAGTTCAGTCCAATGATCGAACTGGCCCAAATCCAAATACCCCAGGCCGTTATCCACGCCCCAAGAGAGCGCCCCGACCAGATTGCCGATCCCGTTCAGAAAAGCTGGAGCCCAAAGCAAGCGCAATTTGCCGGCCACCGCGGCGATGCTGGCATCGTTTCGGGCGGTTTCGACCATAAAAGCAACAGCCTGCGCATCCAGCGTCACATCCGGATTGAGCAACAAGATATATTCGCCACGCGCCGCTTCGATCCCTCGATTGATCGCCCTGGACAGCGAGCAGGGCCGCTCAAGGCGCAGCAGGGCAAGCTCAGCTTGATGCGCTGCCAGCCACTCTGCCGAGCCATCTGTGGAAGCGTTATCAATCGCGATGATTTCCAGAGGCCTGTAGGTTTGCAGGCGCAGCGAAGCCAGACAGGCTGGCAGCCAGGCCAGGCTGTTGTAGCTAACGATCACTACAGAGACCAGGGGGCTGCCCTGATGCCCCGGCAGGGGCGCGTTCGAACTGATCGGTGTCTCTTCCCCTGTCGAAAGTAATCCTGCATGGACGAGACAGGCCAGCGCAGCAGCTACCTCCTGCCGCTCCAACCCTCTAGATTGAAAATAGTCCAGGATGTCCTTTCCAAGCCGACCATCTGCGTGCTGCCAGGTCTGCAACATCAGGCGGTCAACCACCACGCGCCCCCCCTGGGGGGTGGTCAGCAGGATCTTTTTTCCTACCTGCGTAGAGCCAACACCGGCTGGATGCTCGAAAACGTACGCCTCCAGATGGTGCATCCGCTGATCCGGGTCATTCATGGGCATCCAGGGAGGCTGGCTGAGGCGTCGTCGGATTTTGCCTGCGGCGGTCCCTTCCCAAAAGGTATGGGCTGAACCAGCCGTGGTCCAGACAGCGATCGATATCGGCTGCTGAAGCCTTGCGCGCGCTTTGTAATTCGCGCCGACGGCGCAACGCCCCAGGCAAACCGCGCAGCGCGTCCAGCTTGGCGCGCCAGACAGCCCGCCCCCTGCCTCGCACGGTGTAATAGGCGAGGAAAACCAGGTTAGCTAACAAGTGCGCGGGCAAGTACTTCCAGAACAGCTCTGCGGGCATGTCGGCAACATACATCCAGACCACATTCCGTTGCACCTGGTACACCGTCCGCTTGCTTTCGACGCCATAGGCAGCAGAGACTAGATGCAACACCACGGCAGATGGGACGTAGAGGCAGCGATGTCCCATCAGGCGCAAACGGAAGCCAAGGTCCACATCCTCCAGATGACTGATGAACGCTTCACAGAAACCTCCCACCTCCAGGAACGCCTGACGTGAGTACATGGCAGCAGCCCCGCAAGGGCTGAACACCTCGGCTTGCTCCAGATATTCTGGTCCAACGGGAAGACCATTGCCTCGCGACCAGGCAAAACCGCTGATATGGCACAAATCGCCGGCAGACTGCACGCGATTCGGGTCATTGGCGTACATCAGGCGCGAAGCAAAGGACGAAAACTCCGGCGATGTGCTGGCAGCATCGACCAGGCGTTCCAGCCAATCTGGCTGTGGAAAAGCATCGTTATTCAAAAAAACCAGCCAGCGGCCGCGCGCCAGACTGGCGCCGCGGTTGTTCGCCAGCGAAAAACCCAGGTTGCGCTCGAAACGCACCAGGCGAAAGCCCGGCCAGCGCGCCGCGAGTTGATCCACGGAGTGATCCGTGGAAGCGTTGTCCAGCACCAGGACTTCGAAATTGCGGAACGTCTGCGCCTGCAAGGCATCCAGGCAACGCGGCAGGCAGTCTGCCCCGTTCCAGTTCAGCACCAGCACCGAGACCAGCGGCGCTGCGTCACCCGAGGCCAGGTTCATAGCCGCTTGAGCCGGTTGACCTTGAACAACCACCACAGGTTTTCCAAATGAAAGCGAAGGTGAAAGAACACGCGCCCCAGCTCTCCCTCGGTCATCCGCGCCATACCCCGCTGGAACATCCTGCGCCAGATCTGCATCTTGGAAGGGGCCGGCGCAGACGCCGAAACCATCGGCAACTCAGCAGTGGGCTGCACTGAGGCCACTTGGGTGGAAGCCTTGTCCGCTGGCAAGCGTAAGACGGCCTGTATCTGCTCCCACCATACCTGCTCAAACCGCTCTTCGGAGTACAACTGACGCACTCTTTCTTGCGCCTGGCGGGAAATCCGCTGTCGCAGATCGGCGTCTTCGATCAATTTCGCCAGGGCAGCATACCAGGCATCCGTCTGGTTTTCCACCAGCAAGCCGGTCTGACCATCCTCCACCCAGGACGAGTACAGGGGCACATCCGAATAAACGCCTGCAATCCCGCTGGCGCCGTACTCACGAAATTTGTTGTTGGTCTTGGCGCGATGAAATGGGTCATCCAGCATTGGCGCAAGGCCAATAGCATATCCGGCGCTGGAGAAGCGGCGCATGTATCGCTCGTAATTCGAATCGTACCTTTGGTAATGCACACCCGGTTTTCCCCGAAACTCCGGCGGGATAAAACCCAGAAAATGCGCTTCTACTCGACCAGCGTAGTTTTGCATCACCTGCTGCAATGCAGGAGTGAAGATAGAAAACAGATGATCATCGTGACGGCTGGTGCTATACACAATTTTGACTTTATCATCCCCAGGCGCGCCGGGGGAACGGATCAATCGCCAGTCTAATACGGCTGCCACCTGAAGCGTACGCCCGTTCAGCGGGCGGATTCTTTCCAACAAAGCCGCGGAATAGACGCGCACCAGATCCGCTGAGCGTAGGTAACGGGTAAGCAACGCAGCGCGTTCTGGACTGCGGTAGTACTCGCCATCCGCGATATTGGCCGGCACTTCGTACAAATTGTCATCGATGTCATACACGTAAGGCAGGCGATTTGTCAGCACAGCATCCAGGATGTACGCATAGCGCGGTTCCAGGTTGCGGCAGAAAACCACCAGGTCGGCCTGGCGCAACTCTGCTGCATCGAAATAGGCCTCCAGGGCAACCCGAAAACAGATTCGCCCCGCTTGCTGTAAGCCAAGCAAAGGCCTGACCACACACATCAAGGTGGAAGGCATGAAACCGGGCAGAATGGCCAGGATTCGCGGCGTCGATTGACTCACCCGCGCTCTCGTGACTCGGAAGAATAAAAGTCGAAACTGCAAAACGGCTTGACCTGGGGATCCCCCAACCCCCAAAATGGATAGCGATGCCACTCATAAATTCGCAGCGGCGCGTCTAAATCCCTGGCGTAGATCTGCAATTCAACTCGCTCGCCGGCCTCGTTCGCAATGGGGTAGAAACTGAAGACCACCGGCGCATCCGCCCGGATATCCCGCGCCGAAACGACTGCGGAGCCCAGCACTTTGCCGCGCCCCAGGATTTGCACGCCCAACATCCCGACACGAGGGTACAAATCGATCACAGCAGCAATCGATAAGCGTCTCAAGCCGGATCTTGGCAGTCGAATCGGGTAGGTCAAATGGGGAACTCGCTGCAGGTTCTGGCTAGGGCGCAGCCGATAGCCTTTCAGAGGATGAAAGAAGATCAAGCTGTCATCCAGCATTTGTCGGTAAGCGGAGGAGATATGAGCAGCGTAATCCACGCGATCGATCAGGCGCTCAATGAGTCGGATGATCTTGCGGTTACGGTAGGCGTCCATCTCTTGCGCCAACAGTCTGGCCAGCGGCATCTGTAATTCTAGCTCGCTGTTGCGCGTGATCACTTCGATCTCTTTGCTCCTGAGCTTTTCGCGCAGGTCGCGGATTTCAGCGTGGTTTTGCACGACCGCGTCTTTCAAAATCTCGGCGTCATCTCGCAAGCGGCTGATCAGCGCTTCTGGAGGATCGACGAATGGGATTTGCATCCAATGCTGCCAATCCTCTTCCAAAATAGGGCGTTTGACCGCCACACAATGGTACAGGATGCGCTGACAGAGCGCCGCATCTTGCTGACGCATGTGTCGCTTTTGCTGTTCCGGAAGGCTAAGATAAGCCGGAGAATCGAAAAACTCCATTCCCAGGCAACGCAGATCGATCCCTGCTGCAGGAGCGACGCTCCCCGGCGCCAGATTTGCTCGCGCTTCGAATCTGCCGCGCCCGGCCTGGATTTGATACACCGGCGGCTCTGCCTGCGTCCAACGACGTGGAGTTTCCTCGTTGAACGAATAGGGTCGATCTTCACCTTCCGGTAATACCGATGAAATCGAATACCTGGCGTAGAGGCTCACCTGAGCGCCGTGCCGACACACCCGATAGATTTCAGCCATAGCCAGCGCTGGATTGTCTCCCCGCTCTATGAATTGATCCGCCAGCAACGCATCCACACAATCTGCCGCAAAAGGCAAAGGCTGATCAGGAGCTGCGATCACCTGCACCCCAGGAGCAGCCTGCGGGCTAACACTGATGAACCCAGGCGGCGAGGTCGTTTCGACATTGAGACTGACGCAGAGGGACGGTCGGGATGCTGGGAGCGGTGCATAGGCAGATTTGTGCCTGGCGGCCAGCAAAGCATCGATCAACTCCAGCCATTGCAATTCCACCAACTCCTGGCGATAATTGCTATCCACATATTTATAGGCAGCCTCTTTGATCTGCTCGCGCAATTCGATGTCGATCAGCAAACGCTGCATGGCTTCAAACCATGCGCCAGGGACGTTGCGTACCAGCAAGCCGGTTTTTTCGTGCTCGACGCAACAAGAATACACTTCCACATCTGAATAAATGCCGGGTATGCGGCAAGCGCCGTAGTCGCGAAACTTCGTATTGGTCTTGGAGAGGTTGAAGGAAGTCGGCGTCAGAGGTGCCAGGCCGATGTCGAAACCTTCGTGCGAAAGATAATGAAGATATTGATCATATTCATGAATGATCGGCACCAGCCGGGTAGAAGGATGGTGAGCAAATTCGGGCGGGACTTCGCCCCACCAATACATCTCAATCGTATCGGGATAGGCGTCTAACAGTTTGAGCAGATCCTGGCTGAAAAGCGAAATCAGCGAATCGCTGCTGCCGCGCCCGGTGACATAGGTGATGCGAATCTTGTTATCCCTGCGGGGTAGAGCAACCCTGGGCACCAGCTTCATGTCGATACACGGAACAACCAGGTTGACATTGGAGTTGAAACGCATCGCCCGTTCCACTAGCGGTTTGCTGTACACGCGCACCAGGTTCACCCGGCTGAGAAAGCGCTCCATTTGCTGGATACGCTCCGGCGCGTTATAGTAAGCCGTGTATTTCAGACCCTCCGGCACTTCCCAGAGGTTATCGTCCAGGTCATAAACCGTTGGGATGCCTCGATAGAGACATTCTTCCAGGATCCAATCCGAAGATGGTTCGATATTTCGGCAAAACAGAACGATGTCGCTGGCATGCAGGCGCGCCACTGTCGCTTCCGCTTCTGTTGTCACACTGAACTTGAGCCGGTTCTGGCGCTCCAGCTCAGTAAGCGGCTTGATGATGTAGATCGTGGCGGAGGGCAGACTATCGGGGATGACCAGCAGCAGCCTAGGGAAATAGCTGGGAGAATTTCCGGGCATGTTTGAAACTCCTAATCCTGGTCATACCACAACTGGCAATACAACTGTCCGCCGCGCAGCCGGAGGCCGGCTTTGCGCAAAATTCGGTTCAAGGCGCGCACCAGCCGAGGCTTCGGCGGCGAGCCTTCGTACAAGCTCACCAGCGCACCAGGTTGCGTGCTGACGAACTTCAATTCTAACCGGAAAGTTTGCCCGGCGGCGTTCCTGATCGGAGGGAACCGTAGCTCCAGCCAGCTTGCTTCACGCAAATTGCTCACCTCGCACGTGGCTGTGCGCAGCAGGTCGCCGCTTTGGGTGGATATTCTGAGTTGCAACTGCCCGGTGGTTGGCCTGGCGTTGATCTCAAACAGCACATCCAAGCCGCTCCAATGGTCCTGTTCGGGCGTCAGAGTGTACAGCACTCCTGCCCCAATAGGCATCAGACCAGCGGGCGGGTTGGCGGGCGCTTTGATGCGGGCGCGAGCACGGCGCTCCGGGCGAATAGTTGGCGGGCTGGATGGCAACGCAAAGGCTGGCTTCCCCTTAGCCGTCAAATCGATCGCCAAGTTGTACATGCGAAAAAGGTCGTTGGCCGTGCGATAGGGGTGAAATTCCAGGCGCGCCACGCGTCGGGCCTGTTCAGCAATTCGTTGCCTCTGCTCCGGTGTGAGATCCAATGCCCGACGCATACCCTCTACCAAATCTTCGACGGAAGTGCCTTTACATAACAAACCGGAGACGCCATCTATGATTAACTCCGCTACCCCCCCGACCGGAGTTGCTACAACGAAAACCCCTGCCGCCATGGCGTCTTTGATGGAGCCCGGGAAACTTTCATACGTGGACAGGCTCAGCAAAATATCAGCATCCCCCAAAATCTGTTCGATGGCTTCTGAAAAGTCGTGAATCGCAACGACATCCTGAAGCCCCCGGGATTGGATTGCCATCTGGCATTGCTGAAGATATTCCGGGAAAAAATGTGTGTAGCCGTAAAAGTCCAACTGGAATTTATAACCCTCTTCCTTCAAGCGGCCAGCCGCCAGGATGGTCTCCAATTGCTGCTTACGCGCTTGGAAGGTGCCGGTCACAACAAGCTTTAACCGCCTGATTTGGGCATTGTCTCTGCCAATTTCGTAGTTTTGAAATGCCTTCCGTTGCCCAAGCTTAAACGTGCTTTCAGGCGCCACATCTCGGGAACAGACATAGGGTGTCTGCAGCAGCTCTCCCCAACGTTTGGCGTAGCGCAGACAATCCGATTGCACAAGGGAACAGTGAACAAAACCGGGAGCGTCCCCTTGCCAGGCAAAATCGTCTTGCACGGCGTAGAGCGTAGCGACATGAGGGATCCCCATTTTGAGACACACCTGGCCGAAGGAGGGAATAAACGTCACAGTATGGACGAGTACAGGCGAATGCTTTTTCAGCAGTGCTTCGATCTGGCTGTGTTCGAGGGCGCTAAAGAATTCGCTTGGGCTGCGCGGCTCCGTAAAACAGGTATATTCCGCTGCATCCAGTTCGATACCCTCTAGAGCCATAGCATCTTTCAGCCGGCGACCGTTCTCGGTATCCTTCAGCACGGCCGGGATGACCACAACTGGTTGAACCCCATAGCGTTTTATCAGGCGCAAACGACGCCAGAGCTGAATCTCTGCGCCGCCGTAATGCGCCGAATGCAGCACATAAACCACCCGCGGACGACCGTCCGCGTGGCGACCGGCGCGCGTCTTACCGTGAAATTCCAACGCTCGCAGGGCAGCTTCGTGGAGGTCGATCTGCGCAGATGCGCTGTACTCCTCTATAACATGGGCCAGGCAGTTGGACCGCAAACGATCAAAATCTGCTGAACTCATTTCGATGGCATCTTTCAAAGCCTGATACCAACTTTCGGGCTCATTTCTTGCCTTTAGGCAGGTGATGCCATGCAGCAACGCCGCATATTGCGGAGAATCCGAGAAGATACCCAACGCTCCAGCGACTGCGGTCTCATAGTATTTGATGAGCGATTTACCAAGCCTGGGCCGGGGTTGCTCAAGCAAGGGTGAGACCATAATATCAAAGCCGGATTCCTTCAGTTCATCCAGGTAATACAAATAACTGAAAGTAAATGGCCTTTGGACGACAGGCGAGGTTAATGCTGGCAAGTCACTGATATCGATCCCCCAAAATTCAAAGCAAATTTGCTCGCCATATTCCTGCGAAATCCGAACAAAGGCGTCCCATAACAGGCGGAACTCGTCAATCCGATAGCCCGTACCAGCATAGCCAATTCGCAAAGGCGTGCCCCGGGGATGAGGCCGGGTCGGCAAATATTCCTCGGGAACGGTGTTATTGTGCGGAACGATCCTGGGATTATGAACCGAAGCTGATCGAGCAATGAAATCGTTGGTAACCAGGATCGCGTCTACCTGAGAAGCAAGCTCCGTCAAATTCCGATAAAGAGGACGACCAGGGGCAAGGTAATCAAAAGTTGAACCATACTCATGAAAGGTGAACAAATCGTCGTCTAAATAGAGCCCAAGCGGACGACCTGAGGCCTGCGCCTGGGCAGAAATTTCCAGCGCCTTATCCTCGACAGAGCGCATCAACAGGGCCAGGTCCGCTTCCCTCACCCAGTTCGAGGTTACTTCATCCAGCGGCTGGTAATATCCTTTGAAGCTACCGCGTTGATGTGCCCGGCCGTCGTAATGGGTGATGGTCACATCGTTGCACACATCGTAAGATTGCTTTGTGTACAGAAAATATTTACGCGGCGACGGCAGCAGGGTGACCGGAAAGCTATCCAGGTTAGGGAATTGATGGCGATGCTTAAAATAAAAAGGCACAATTTGGTCTTCATAAAGGCGGCGGCGGATTTCCCCTTCCACTTCGACGCCGCCAATATTCAACCCATCCACGGGGTAATCTCGCCAACTTTGTAAGGTCAGCAAATGATCTCGCGGGATGTTGTGGATGTACCGAAACAGGCTCAGGTCCCATGGAACTGTCACCCCAATCGCGCCTACGTTGCTCTCATAGACATTCGCAACAACTCGGTCAATGATGACAAATGGCACATGGCGATAGTAGCGCAGCCAGAGATCCCAATCGGTCAGGCGGCGCATACCGATATGTGGGTCGTACATGCCCAGAGTGTTCACCAGCTGGCGTGGGAACAACACGCTGTTGTTGGCGAAGCGATTATTGACCATCAGGTCAACTAGTTCAACGTTGGCGGGTGGAATCGAGGCTTTCCCTAAACGGGTGTTCATTTGGGCTCTACCCACCACTACGACGGGTTCGGGGTGCCTTTGGGCCTCGCTGATCAGATCCTGTAAAGCGTTTTCCAGCCAGACATCATCATCGAACTGGAAGGCAAGGTATTCGCCACGCGCCAACTCGATACCTTCGTTCACCCTTAAACCAGGGAGCCCACTATTTTGCTCATGGCGAACGTGAATAATGCGCGGATCTTTCGCTCGATAGCGCTCAATCAAGTCTGCGGAGCCATCCGTTGAACCATCATCCATGATCAGCAGCTCGAAATCCGTAAAGCGCTGCGCCAGAACGCTCTTGATCGAGCGCTCCAATAAGCCTTCTTTGCACCTGCAATAAGTAGGGAGAATAATAGAGACTTTAGGAGATGGGTTTGCGGATGGGGAAATCAGAACTTGCTGATCGAACAAGAAATCCCGGACAAAAATCATACCAGACTCCAGAAATTCGCGAACGCAGGTCTAAAGAAGGAATATTATAACATCCAGGAGGAAACGAGCCCGCCAGATAGCCGTTGAGCGAAATAGACGCTACGACAGTTATCGACGATACGGGCAAATACCCAGGAAAGCTTTGATTACTCGGAGAAAATCGCTGCTCAGGGATTTACGCTAAATCAAAGCTACCTGGAACGCTGTGCAGGGTCAGCGTATTGCCAGCGGCAAAAAGACCTCGATATAGTTAATGTCCCCAACATACTCATAGGAGCCAATGTCACAAGTCGGCCCATAAGGCCGAGCGTGACCAGCAATGTCGTTCGCCGGGCATTGGTTAAGCGTGCCAGTATTGATCGCCAGGCTGCCCAAAAGCAAAGGATGATAGGAGGGTAAACCCGTTAACGGCCCCATCAGGGGGATGGTATCAAGCCTGTCTGTCGCCTGAGATGAAAAAGTGCATGGATAGGTGCGGCTGCCTGTGGCATCGCCAACAATGTTGTACCCCAGGGAAGCCAAAGGCCCGGTGCAGTCCCCGGCACTGTAATTATCTGTGTTACCGGCCAGGATGGTGTTCTTCAATTCGAGCGCTGTGCTGCTTTTGTTGGCCACCCCGCCAGTCAATACGGCTCGGTTCTGGGTAACCGTGGTATTAATCATCCTTAGACGGCCACGAGAAACGTTAAACACAGCGGCCCCTTCGCTACCTGGGCTGGTTGATTGTGGGCCAATGTTGTTGCTCAGCGTCACATTGACCAGGTTCATCTGGTTGGGCAAACTGTTGTAATTCCCATTGAAGATCCCGGCCCCATAAGTGGCCTGGTTGCCGGTAATCGATACATTGGTGAGATCCATATATTGGATATTGACGATCCCGCCGCCATATCCGCCTGCCTTGACGGTATCAGGGACCACATTGTTGTAAATTGCGACGTTCGTCAGCCGCATAATGGCCGTGTTGTTATAAATTCCAGCGCCTCCTACCGCTGAGTTGCTGGAGGGAGCACAACAGTTGGCTGTATTCCCATAGATGCTGCCATTTTCGAGAACCAGAGCATAATTATTCGGCAGAGAGGTCTCGTCGCTGTTAATCCCTCCACCGAAAACAGCCCAATTGTTACTGATGGTGAAGTTGCGCAGAACAATTTCGGACTGATAGGAATTATTGTAGAGGCCCCCGCCTTGTAAATTGGCCTGATTGCCGGAGATGATGACATCGTTGCCGTTCAACCGACTGCCATTGAACAATCCGCCGCCGCCAAAACCCACCGTTGTAGCCGTCGCTGTATTGTTGCTCAAGACCACAGAATTCAGGTTCAATGTCGGCACATTTGCGCCGAATGCGTACTCGTTGTAGACTCCGCCGCCATCAAAGGCTCGACAGCTGGTCACTGTCACGTTAGTCAGGGTCAAGATGGCTTCGTTGAAAATTCCACCTCCATGCCGGGCCTTGGCATCGGAACTCTGATTATTGGCGTTGCGGATGGTCAGATTAGAAATCGAATGCACCCCGGTATATACTGCGAAATTGAACACTTGAGTAGCATTATTTCCATCGATGATGGTCTGGTCCCGGCCAGCGCCATAGATCCTTAAGGAGTCATCCGACGGGCCGTTTAATATCCGCAGGGGCTGATTCATCGTCAGTACGACCGTCATCGCCGGGATATTTATTTCGTTCGGGCCCGCTAGAGCATTGGCCTCTTCCACCGCCGCCCGCAGCGTGCACTGACCATTGCTCGCCGCGCAGACGCCATTGCCCGGATTCGCGTCGCTCAGATCCAGGTTGCTATTAACGGAAAACGCAGTGGGCGCGTCCGGCGATTCTTCCTGCGCTAACACAGCGGACGTCAGTCCGCCCAGACAGGCTAATATCGCCAGAAACAGCACCGCTCGGATGATTTTTTGGAGCATTATCCAACCACCTTAGTTTGATAGGGCTGCTTCGACATTTTTGCTGCGTCCCATTATGGCATGGAACCCTGCCAGGCCTGTTAACGGTTTCGTAAGGGGAAGATTACGATCCAGTTAAACCAATCTCTTCGATGCCTGAAAATCCAACCCAATCCCACCTGGGTACTAACCAGCAAAGCTTCGTTCGTCGGAGAATGGCTCTCTTATGATAAAATCCGGGGGTGTTTTCTACCCCATCTCGTACGCTGACCGAAACCATCATCCGCCGTGCAAGCACTGATCCAGAGCAGCTGGCCCTGATATTCATCGAAGACGACGGCAGTGAACAGGCTTTCACCGCCCGCCAGTTTCACGACCAGGCTTCACGATATGCTCGCGCCTTGCAAGCCATCGGCGTTCAACCCGAAGATCTGGTGATCCTGGTACTGCGCCACTCGCAGACCGTGTTGTTCGCTTTTTGGGGAGCAATGTACCTGGGGGCGATTGCCTCGATTTTCCCGTTCTTGACCGAAAAACTCGATCCGGTGATCTATTTACAGCGCGTGCGCGAGCTGATCGCTCATGCCAGGGCGCGAGCGGTGATCACTTTTCCAGAGTTCAAAGATGAGCTTGGGACGCTTCTGGCTGGGACAGGCTGCGCTGTGCTGAGCACAGACGACATACCAGAGATCACGCACGCCGGCATCGATCAGGCCTGGCCGGAATATAGCGACGACAAGATCGCCTTCCTGCAGCACAGCAGCGGCACTACCGGACTGCAGAAGGGCGTGGCGCTTTCGCACCGCGCTGTGCTGAACCAGATCGAGGCATACAGCCGCGCCATCCAGCTCTCCGAACAAGATGTCGTCGTGAGCTGGTTGCCGCTGTACCACGATATGGGGTTGATCGCCGGCTTTGTCATGCCGCTGGTTGCAGGCGTGCCATTGGTGCTGATGTCACCCTTCAAATGGGTGCGCGATCCCAAAGTCCTGTTGCAGGCGATTCACCGCCACCGCGGCACGCTATGCTGGCTGCCAAATTTCGCCTATAACCATTCAGCGCGCGTTATTCGTCCTGGAGACCTGACAGGCATCGACTTGAGTTGTCTGCGGGCGCTGATCAACTGCTCAGAGCCGGTCTTCCTGGAAAGCCATCAGATCTTTTTGGAAAAATTTGCGCCCTATGGTGTGCGCACCGAGGCGCTTGCCGTGTGTTACGCGATGGCAGAAAACACCTTCGCCGTGACGCAGACTCCTATCGGCGCACCCCCCCATGTGGACTGGGTGCACACGCGAACCTTGCAAGAAAAGCGTTGCGCCGAACCCGCCGCCCCATTCGCCGAGGGTGCTTCTCCCATGGTGAGCTGCGGATCCCCCATCCAGGGGACAGAAATCTGCATCGTTGACAGTCATGGCAGCCGCCTGCCCGAACGCCAGGTGGGCGAGGTCGCCCTGCGCAGCAACTGCATGTTGAGCGGCTACTATCGCCGTCCAGAGATCACCGCTCAGGCAATCCACCAAGGCTGGTATCACACCGGCGATATGGGTTACCTGGCGAACGGTGAGTTGTACATCACCGGGCGCAAAAAAGACCTGATCATCGTCGGCGGAAAGAACATTTACCCTCAGGACCTGGAGGCGATCGCCAACAGCACGCCCGGTCTGGTCCCTGGGCGCTGCGTGGCGTTCGGGATGCTGGACAAGGCGCTAGGGTCGGAAAGCGTCGTTATGGTGTGTGAATTGGAGCGTGACCACTTATCAGACGAAGAGCGGCGCAGAATCGAAATGGATCTGCGCACCAGAGTGGTGCAGCGCAGCGAGGTCGCTCTGGGAGAAGTGCGCCTGGTGGAACGCAAATGGCTGATCAAGACTTCGAGCGGCAAAATTTCCCGTTCCGCCAATCGAGAGAAATACATCCAACAATTTTTGTCGGGCGAAGCGCCCCAGGGAGATTGATTCAATGCCCACAGATATGGAAGAGAGCTTGCGCCACTACATCACGACGCAGATCATCAAGCGATCTAACTATCAACTAGGCTGGGAAGAACCATTGATCTCCAGTGGGCTAATCGACTCATTTCACCTGGTCGATCTGGCAATGTTTGTGGAAGAAAGCTGGGGCGTGCGCATCGACGACACCGAGCTTAACGCGGCCACGTTTGACTCCGTCAGCCAGCTTGCCAATCTGATCAGGCAGCGTCAAAAGTGATATCCTGCGGCTGGCGATCTGGCATACTGCCAGCGCCTGAACGCCAAACAGGCCGTGGAAAACACCACAATGGATATCAAAGGGCGGATGGGAATACTGTAGCGAGGTTTACCGTGCGGTTTATATCGTTTCCTGCCAGGATGATCAAAAGAGGATACGCGGGCGTCCGTACGCCCACGTCGCGCGAGAGATCCCCATTCATAATACCCTGGGCTTGATACAGATACCCGCTGGAATCAGACCAAATGAGAGGGTCGGTGGCCCAGAGGACCACCGACCGCAAGACCAGGCCCGTTAAAAGGATGCTGATCAGCCATAACCGGGAAAACCTCGGCCACCGTGAAGCGCCAGCAACCAGCCTGAGCTGTCTATTAGCGACCTTATCCAGATCCATCGATCTTGTAGAATTGAGCAGGGGTTATGCTCATGGTGCAAATATTCTCACGCTGTGCGACCGTTTCGAAACCTGTCCCCTGGTAGATCGCAATTGCCCGCTGATTGTCGGCGTAAACTTCCAGGTAAACCTCTTGCAGGCCCAAAGACTGAAAGGCGATCTGCAAAGCAAGCTGGGTGGCGGCAAAAGCCAGCCCTTTCCCAGCAGCGCTGGCCTCACCAATCATCAAGCGCCCGAATTCAGCTCGCCTTTGTTCCCAATCGATATGATAGAGCGCCACTTGCCCTACCGGTTTGTACCCCGCCTGGACATCCTCGATGACGAATAAGAAATCATCGTCGCGCTCACAATACTGCTCGAACCAGCGGGCGTGTTGATTGGGGGTGATCAAGTCCGAATGAAAAAACCAGCGGCGGATGTGATCCAGGTTGCGCCAATGTAACGTCAATGGCAGATCTTCTTGCCGCAGCAGGCGCAGACGAACTGACCGATTCTCAATGGCCGGCAAGGAGCGCTTTGGCATCTCGCTTACCGCCCCAGATACTGCACAATCTGCTTCAACGACTGGGTGATGTGCTGGATGTGCCGGTAGGTAAGGTGCATATGCATGGGCAGCGAGATGATCCGCTCGCTGGCGGCATGGGCGCGCGGGCAGGTTCCCCTGGCATAGGCGTACATGCGGTATTGCGTGTTATCGCGATAGTGCACACCGGGGTAAATCTGGGCCTGGTTGAGCGCCAGCATCACCTCATCGCGGCGGTCAACTTCGATCTGATACAGGTGGCGGGAGGGGATGCAATCCGGCGACATGGGTACCCGGCGGATGCGCGGCTCATCGGCGAGCATCTCATCGTACCAGTCAGCGAGCTGGCGGCGGTAGGCGTTGTCTGGATCGACGTAGCGGATCGAGACCAGGCCAATCGCCGCCATGATGGAATTGCCGTGATACTTGTAACCGACGTGCTCGACATCGTAGTACCATTTGTAAGTGCCTTGCGAAGTCGTGCGCGAGTAGGTATCTTTGTTAATACCCAGCCAGGTCCACTTGCGCACTTCTTCGTCCAGCTCCGCTTGGCGAAAGCAGATCATGCCCGAATCGGCGGTGGGCAAATTTTTGACCGCTTGAAAACTGAAGATCGAGACATCCGCCTCTGCGCCAACATGACCGCCGCCTTTCCAGCGCGTGCCCGTCATGTGCGAGGCGTCCAGGATGAGCTTCAGGCCGCGCTCCTGGCACAGCCTGACCACCTCCTTCAACTGACCCGTGTTCCCCCCCAGGCCGACGTACATCACCGCCCGCGTGCGCGGCGTGATGCGCTCAGCGATGGAAGCCGGATCCAGGCACAGATAATCGTCCACATCGGCAAAAACCGGCTGAAGGTTTTCGTACAGAATCGCATGGTTGGTGGAGACGAAGGTCAGCGGTGTGGTGATCACCTCATCGCCATCTTGCCAGGCGTTTTGTTCTTTCAATATTCGCACCGCCAGATGCAGGCCCGAGGTTGCTGAATTCAAGAAATGGGCATGAGGCAGGCCGGTGTATTGCTTCCACGCATCTTCCAATTCGACGGTCTTAAACCCCAGGCCGGTCCAGCCTTTTTCAAGGCAAATTCGGATTTCTGCCAGGCATTCCTCAATCCGAAAGGATGGGACAAACAGTTGAATGGGTTCCATTGTAAGCTTACTCCATAATCTGGACAAAGTGGTCCGAACAAATTGGTCTAATCCGGCTGCATTGCCAGCCGCAAAGCCTCTTGCCAGGGCGGCAAGCGCAGCCCAAAAATCCGGGTGAACCGCCCGCAATCCAGCGCAGAGAACAGCGGCCGCTGAGCAGGTGTGGGGAAATCGGCGGTCAAGGCCGGCAAGACTTCCCGGACGACCTGCTCGTCTGGATGGGGATCCAGGCGCAGGATTTCTTGCGCCCACTCGAAGCGGCTGGCATAGCCATCCCCTGCCAGATGATAGATGCCTTTTCGCTCTTGCAGCCAGGCGAACAAATCGCGTCCACTCATCGCTAACATCTGGGCGATAGCCTCTGCGAACGGACGCGCCCAGGTGGGGTTGCTCACCTGATCTGAAACCACCCGCAGTGTGGTCTGCTCGCGCGCCCAGCGCAGTACTTTGGACACGAAGTTATCGCGCCGCAGGCTGTACATCCAACTCGTGCGTAAAATAATGTGGGCGCCATCCACCTGAGCAACAGCCTCTTCACCAGCCAGCTTGCTCTGCCCATAAACGCTCAACGGATGTGGAGGATCCTCCTCCACATAGGGCGATCCTTTGGCGCCGTCAAAGACGTAATCAGTAGAAATATGAACCAAAGCAGCACGAACCGAGGCGGCGGCTTCGGCCAAGTAGCCAGGCGCGCGCCCGTTGACTGCCAGAGCCAGCTCTGGCTCGCTCTCGGCGCGGTCCACGGCGGTGTATGCTGCGGCGTTCAGAATTGCCGCAGGGCGCAATTCTTCGACGACCTGCCGGATCGAGCCGGGATCGGAAATGTCAATTTCCGGAAAATCCAGGGCGACCACCCGACCCAAAGGAAGTAAAGCCCGGTGCAGTTCCCACCCCAATTGACCGCGCTTTCCCACCAGCAGAATGACATTCATGGCAAAAGGATGATGAGCCTGATCAAATCGTCTAACTGTTCATAAAGGGCAGATCATCTTGCGCCAGACGCAACAGATAGGCGCCATACTGGTTGCCTCGATAGCGCTCGGCAAGATTGCGCAAATCCTGCTTGGTGATGAAACCCCGGCGGTAGGCAATCTCCTCCGGGCAGGAGATCATCATCCCCTGGCGCTCTTCCACCGCCTGCACGAAGTTAGCCGCCTGGAGCAGGGACTCATGCGTGCCGGCGTCAAGCCAGGCAACCCCTCGCCCCATTACTTCGACGCGCAACTCGCCGCGCTCCAGGTACACCTGATTGACATCGGTGATCTCCAATTCGCCACGCGGCGAGGGCTTAAGGTTACGGGCGATCTCTACCACGTCGTTGTCATAGAAATACAACCCGGGAACAGCGTAATGCGAGCGGGGTTTTTGGGGCTTTTCCTCGATGCTCAGCGCTTTACCCGTCTCATCGAACTCGACCACGCCATAGCGCTCGGGATCGCGCACCGGGTAGGCAAAGATCAACGCGCCCCGTTCCAATTGGGCGGCTTTTTGCAGCCTGGCGGGCAACCCTTGACCGTAGAAGATGTTGTCTCCCAGGATCAAACAGACCGGGTCCTTTCCAATGAATTCCGGGTTGACCAGGAAAGCATCCGCCAGGCCGCGCGGCTCGGCCTGGGGGGTATAGGCAAAGCGCAACCCCCATTGGCGGCCATCCCCCAGCATGGCCTCAAAGAGCGGCAGGGCAGCAGGGGTGCTGATGATCAGGATTTCCCGAATGCCGGCCAGCATCAGCATCGAGAGCGGGTAATAGATCATCGGCTTATCATACACGGGGAGCATCTGCTTGCTGATGCCCAGAGTCAAAGGATAGAGGCGAGTGCCGTGCCCGCCAGCCAGAATGATACCTTTCATGTTCTCACCTGTCTTTACTTCGAAGATTCGCGTTCGCCGTAATTTTTGGCCAGCCAGCCCTGGTAATCTTGCTGCTGGCGGATGGCTTCGATCCAGGAGGGATGCTCCAAATACCACTGAACCGTCCTGGCCAGACCGGTGGTCAATGACTGCTTCGGCCGCCAGCCGAGTTCGCGCTCGATGAATGAGATGTCCATGGCATAGCGCCGATCGTGACCTGGGCGATCCTTGACATATTGGATCAACTGGCTATGCGGCGTATGGGGTGAATTCGGTTGAAGCTCATCCAGGATTTCGCAAATCTCGTGAACCACCGTCAGGTTCGTAGGCTGGTTGCCGCCGCCGATGTTATAGCTCTCGCCAACCCGCCCCTGGCGTAGAACGGTCAGGATGGCTTCACAATGGTCATCCACATACAGCCAATCTCGAATCTGCTGCCCGTCTCCGTAAACCGGCAATGGCCGCCCCTCCAAAGCGTTCAAGATCATCAGTGGGATCAACTTCTCCGGAAACTGATAAGGCCCATAATTGTTGGAGCAATTGGTGATCGTGAAAGGCAGTCCATAGGTATGTCCATAGGCGCGCACCAGATGATCGCTGGCAGCTTTCGAAGCTGCGTAAGGCGAGCGCGGGGCGTAAGGGGTGGTCTCTGAAAAGGGTGGATCATCCGGCGCAAGCGAGCCATAAACCTCATCGGTGGAAATGTGGTGGAAGCGCACCTGTTGCGGCGCAGCGGAGGCCGCCTTCCCATCCAGCCAATAATGGCGGGCCGCTTCGAGCAAAGTGAATGTGCCCATCACGTTAGTGCGGATAAACTGCTCTGGGCCCAAGATCGAGCGATCGACGTGCGTCTCGGCAGCAAAATGGACAATGGTGTCGATCTGGTATTGAGCCAACAGGCCATCTACCAATGCCCGGTCGCAGATATCGCCGCGAACGAAAATGTGGCGCTGCGGATCAGGCAGATCCTTCAAGTTCTCCAGGCTGCCGGCATAGGTGAGCGCATCCAGGTTGATAATCCGCACCCCGGGATCCGCGTTGAGCAGATAACGGACAAAATTCGAGCCAATAAAGCCGGCTCCGCCAGTGACTAGAATGTTTTGCATATTCGCCTCAATCGAACAATTCCGCCTGATCCAGCGTCGAACCGTGCAGGTCTTTGTGCGAGAGCGCCGGAGGCATGCCTGGCAAGAGGGGCCAGTCAATACCTACTCTGGGGTCGTTCCACAGCAAGGTGCGCTCCCATTGAGGGGCGTAATAATCCGTGGTTTTATAGAACAACTCTGCCCACTCGCTCAAGACGTAAAAGCCATGAGCAAAACCGGGAGGTACCCAGACCTGTCGCCGGTTCTGCGCCGAGAGATGCACACCAAGCCAGCGACCGAAGGTGGGTGAACTCCGGCGCAAGTCCACCGCCACATCGAAAACTTCGCCCACGATCACCCTGACCAATTTCCCCTGCGGTTGTTTGATCTGATAATGCAAACCGCGCAACACCCCTTGCCGCGAGCCGGAGTGGTTATCCTGGACGAACCTCGCAGGGATGCCAGCTTGGGTGAAAAGCTCTTCACGATAGGTCTCCATGAAGAAGCCGCGTTCATCGCCAAACACTTTCGGCTCGACGATCACAATATCAGGAATTTCGGTCGGCAAAAACTGCATCGGGCCTCCAACGGCTGGCTTTTTCCCACCACCCGATTATAGCAAATCTTCCCCAATTAATTGCCCGAATGACAAGAATAAATCGCAATGGACCAGGGATAGCTATCGCTGGCAGGAAATTGTTGCACTTGCCGGCAATAACGGGCCACGTAATCCGCCTCCAAACTGGGGAACAATTTCTCACGCAGCACCAGATAATCGGGACGATAACGCCGCATTGCCCAGAGAGCCGCGCCTTCATAAGAGGCGCTATCTCGCAGTTGAAGCCCTACCTCCGGCTGCACCAGGCCAGCAAAATCCACCACCGGTCGATCGGCGTAATAACCGATCACCCCGATCTCGAGCATGCCCACCGATGCATCCGGCGGGGTATTCGCAGCCAGCCACTCCCCCACCAAACGAAAGACCGGATAGCGCAGGTCGCCCGCGCTCGCCTGTCGCCACATCAATTGAGACTGACTCAGGAACAGGAATACAACAGCCAACCCGAGCAGCAGATATCCGGCCCTGGAGGCAGAGCGGCCCAAAACCCCAGCTCCCCTGTGCAGCGCCATCACTCCAACGCCGATCGCGGCGATAAAGCCGGGGGCCAACGGGGCATAATACCAAAAATAGCGGCTGACACCCAACAGCGCGTACCCTGCAAAATACAGCCCCGCCCAGGCCCACAACAGAATCCAACGCCGCGCCGCCCAAAATGAATAGACAAGGCCAATACCGACCAGTATCAATTGCAGCCAGAAGAAAGGCCAACGCAGGTAAGGACCGATTGTGGTGATCAACCCTGCGGCAAAGCGTTGGCTGATCACCATCGAGCCCTGGTGTTGTTTTGCAGCCAACGTGACGGGTATCGGCGAGCCAAAGTAAGCCCAGGCAAACAACACCCAGGGCAAGGTGATCAGAGCAAACCAGGCCATCGAGCGCCAGGGAAGCGGCTTGCGATTTGTCGCCCAATAATGCGCCGCTAAGAGCATGGCCAGGATCAGGCCATCGGGCCGCGTCAGGGTCGCCAGGGCGGCAAACCCTGCCGCAAGGCTATACTGCTGGCGCGCATACCCGGCCAATGAGCCCAGGCATAGCGCCAGGTACAGCGGCATTTCAGACCCGAGCGTAGCCGTCAGAAGGGGGAAACCGGGATATAGGATCAGGCTAACCCAACCGGCTACCGGCGCATCCCAGGAACGCGCTAAATCCCAAAGCAACAGACCGCCGCAAGCCAGGCAAAACGCCCCTACTAAATTGGACAGGTGCGGCAAATCCACAGGCAGGGGCGTCAACGCGGCGAGTACAAGCACATAAAGCGGCGTGGTGGTGCTCAGAATCCTCTCGCCTGGGTTGTAAACGAAACCGGCCCCGCTAATCAGATTATGCACATAACGATAGGCGATATAAGGATCGTCATAGGCCCAGTTGGCGTATCGGGCAAACAACACCCCAGTGACCAGCACCAGGTAGGCCAGATAATCCGCGTTGCGAAGCCAGGAGTTGCGGCGATCGAGGATGAACGCTCGAGAGCGCATCAAGGGGATAATTCGATGTACACCGGAGAGTTCACGGTGATCTGACCCGCCACAGGCGTCATCACAGCGCCATATTTGTCATAGACGATCAGCGTTTCGCCCGGCAAATTGATCACCGTATTGGCGCGGCTTGGAGACCAGAGCACCCAGATGCGTTTTCCTGGCGAGCGAAACGCATATCCGCTCAGGCCCGGATATTGGGTCAATGCTCCTGCCATTGTCGCTTCTTCTAACTCTTTAGCGGCAAATTGATAGGCAAAATATGCCGGTTTGGGTGTGTTGGACAGATGCAGGCCAGAGGAACGCCATCCGGAATCTTCGAGGGTGTACCACATCACGCCGCCAATGTTGGCGGCCCAGCTGCGCAAAAACAGCCAGGTAACGTAATCGGCTTGCGCTTCGAGAAAATCGCTGCTCACTGGGTTACAGTCGGAGGCCCACTCCGGGCAAACGACCGCAGCCTCGGTGATCATCAAGGGCTTGCTAACGCCATAGCTGGCCATCACCTCGCGCAAGAAATTGATCTTGCCGAGCAGAACGCCGCCGCGCGCCGCCCAGGAAAGGGACGTTTCGGATATCTGTCCCGCAGAGTAAATGGCAAAGGCATGGAAGCTGACGGCATCGAAAAAGGCGCCGCCCTGATTGCGCAGAATGCCCTCTAAAAACCGGGACGGCTTACACGACTTGCCAGGTGGAGGGTTGGTCGGGTCGCAATCCAGCAGCAGACCGCCAATCAACACCGTTGCATCCTGATCGGCGGCTTTCATCGCCGGGTAAACCCAGCGCAGCATATCTGCGAAGTAACCGCCGCCGTAATAGCGATCATCTTGATCGCCCCAGCAACCAAAGATATTGTCTGGCGGCACCAGCCCCGGATCTATATCCACTTCGTTGCCGATCTCCCAATACTTCACGTGGTAGGGAGGCGCGCTGTAACGCGCCACAAGGTTGCCCATAAACTGAGCGAACTCATCCATGGCGTTTACCGCCACCGGCCCACAGGATACACCCGGATATTTCTGCGCCCAACCAGGGGTGAACTTTACTGTAGCGACAACTTTCAACCCTTTCGCGGCGGCTTCGATCAGGCCGGCTTCATTCACAACACTCCAGTTATAAGTGGGTGGCGAAGTGCGCACCGGTTCGATGCTCGCCCAGGAGAAGCTGAAATTGCGCGTCCAATAAACGCTGGCGTTTTTGGCGCTATCGATTTTAGCAGAGCTTAAAGAGGTCACCTCGACACCGAATATCGAAGGCAGCCGAGGATAGTTGCGCGTGGCGATGGGGAGGAAAATGGTGTAGGGGTACTCAATCTGAGGAAGGTCTGTCTCGGCAGGCGGTGAAGCCCAACCGATACTCCATACCGGCAAGATAGCAAACAGAATCAGCAACGCCAGGATGGCCTGTTGCCCTGGCTTGACTTTCGGATAACTC
The DNA here is from genome assembly GCA_964503145.1 of uncultured Anaerolinea sp. GTDB lineage: Bacteria > Chloroflexota > Anaerolineae > Anaerolineales > UBA4823 > RBG-16-57-11. Next base: position 101,757 of record CAZCYV010000003.1, read on the forward strand.
TGCACTCTAACCGTTCCCTGACGACGTCGCCGCTAATAGTGCCAGTGATTTTACCACACACCTGTAGCCCACACTCTCAGACAGTGCTGCGATTCTGACAGCAGCCTTGTAAGGCCTCCTGGCAGCCTCAAAAACACGCCAGGGCCTCCGGAAATCGCCCTGTCTTGCAGGTGATATAATCAGCCCAGGCTTTTCACCCTGCACACCCACAAAGAGACGATCAATTCGTGCCTAGAAAATCCCTGCTCGGCCTGGTCCTAAGTTTAGCATTTGCATTGCGCCTGTATCATATCCACAGCCCGTTATGGCTGGATGAAATATACGGCTATCGCCTGGCCAGGCTTGGGTTTTGGGAGATTCTCAACAACAGTTGGACAGATCCGCATCCCCCGCTGTATTACCTCATTCAGTGGGTTCTCTCTGGTTCCGGTCAGGTGAAGAGCGAACTGGGCTGGAGGATTTTGCCTGTAGTTTGCGGGGTGCTCACGATTCTGGCGATTTGGCTCGCAGCCCGAAAAACCGCAAATGACCTCGGCAGCATTCTGTGTTGCCTTGCCGCGGTCGCCTCCCCATCCCTGATTTTCTACAGCCAGGAGGCCAGACCTTATGCGCTGACGATTTTTGCAGCCTCGATATCCACCTGGCTGACCACCACGATACTCGAAGAGCCTGCCAAAGCGGGAAGATGGATTGCCTGGGCAATTGCGAATTTGTTCGGCCTTTATCTGGGCTACTCTTACCTGATGCTCGCCGCCACTCAAATGGCATACCTGGGCTTATGGAACTATCGGCGGGTCATTTACTGGGCAAGCTGCTCATCGATCATCCTTGGGGCAGCATTGCTCATCCCATTTGCCGGCAGCAGCCTGCTCAACACGCTCGGGAAGCACGGGGAAAGCGCTTCGCTCACTTTGTGGCGGACTCTGCAAACCCTGTTTGCGGGCGAACCGTTGCGCTATGGATTCAACCCGGCGCATTCGGTCTTGCCGATTGCGGTGATTGGGCTCTCGATCCTGGCCGTCCTTAGGGAATTAAGACTTCGCGACAGGAAACTGACTTATATCATCGCTCAGGTGTCTTTCCCTCTCGTCTTGTTCTTTCTTGTCAGCCCTTTCTTGCAAATCAAACTCCCGCTCCCCGAAGCGCGGCAGTTCCTGGTTCTACTTCCGGCGTTTTACATCTTGATAGGGAACGGGCTGAGTGAGCTTCACCAGCGATTTTTTCATTCGACCAGATGGGGCGCAGCAGCAACGATAGGGCTATGTGCAGCGATACTATCCTTGAGTTGGCTCAGTTTACAAGCCTATTGGGCTATTCCCAAAAGCCCCGAAGGTCTGGCAGTTTTGGACCTTCGAGAAAACTTACAACCCGGCGACCGCATTGTGAGTTTGCACCATTCGACCGACCTGGCAATTGGATTTTACATCACAAACGCACGCGTCTATCTCAACCCAAAGCCCGTCAGCCCGAACAGCGGAACCTTCCGATACCAGATGGTCGACGCGGACCGCCTTTTCGAGCAGACGTTGACGGAAAGGCACAACAAGAGCGTGGAGCAGATTCGGGCTCATCGTCGGTTCTGGCTGCTGGCGCATGTCTCTCTGTATCGCAAAGCTGCTGCGCCTCTGCTCGAAAATTGTCAGATCGTTACGAAGAAAATGCACGCTTCATACCACGGCGCGTTCGAAACCATGCTGGTCGAATGTCCAGCGCCATGAGGCTTTCGCCGCGCCTCCGGCAATACAAACATCTTGTCCTCATTGGCCGCATGGATATCCTCCAACGACCTCATATGTACCCCCGCTTACGCCAAGCGTCACCACCATTTCGCCGCTAGATTTCCATTCCTTTACGGCAAGCCCATTCAAATCGATCGGTTCCCCATTCAACCTCAGTCTCATCTCTGGATGAAATGGCGGAAGCGCCAATTCGCCTTGCGAACCTGCCGGCGACTGAATCCGCAACGCAAATTCGCCGCACGCAGGGCGTTTCCATTCCACCTGCAGGGCGCCAGCGCTCAGCGGCAAAACGCCAGAGGCAGACTCGACGCCCTCGAAGGACGGCTTCACCCGCCAGGCATTCGGCCCAAGCCGTTCTGCTCCCAGCACATAGGTGGTGAGAAACCAGGTTGGCGTTCCGCCCCAGCCGTGCGAATAACTGGCGCTAGGGGCAGAATCCGCAGTGAAGCCCTCCCACCAGGTCGTTGCGCCAGCATCCAGCAAATAGCCATAATACAAGCGGATCACCTGCACCGCTCGCTCGATATAGCCCGCCTCGCCCAACGCCCGCAGCACCCAATGCATCCCATAAATGCCCACATTGGCCTGAGCGGGTTGTGGCGAAAGCATCTCCAATAAGGCGTCTGCAACGCGAGCCTGCTCACCCGGCGGCGTTAACCCATAGGCCAAAGGCCAGGCCTGCGCGTGGAGCGCAGGGGCCACAGGCGCTCCCTGGTAGATGCTGCTCAGGTAACGGCCTTCGAGCGGTCGATACAGGAGCGCGTTCAGACTGGCCTGCACTTGCAATGCCCGCTCATCCCACAAGGCTGCCTGGTCTGCATCGCCGACTGCCCCGGCGATCCTGGCGGCTTCATGAAAGGTCTGAGCGTATAGCGCATTCAGGGCGGCGGACTGGCCATAACGGCTGCTAAAACCCAACAGGTCAATGTAAGCCGTCGCGGACCAATGACCGCGCGGCAAATCCAAGAGGCCGGTTTGCGGGTTAATCCGACTTTCCATACCCCGGATAGCTTGCTGGAGCGATGGATACAAACGTCGCGCCAATGCGACATCACCCGTTGCGATGACTTCATTTGCCAGATTATGCACCCAGAGCATGGTGTAGTCCAGCATGTACAGCCCGCCGTTGTTGGGCGCTTTACCCGGCGCCGGCGAATCGCGCAGCGCATCTGCCATATAGATCAGGCCGCGGCGCAGTAAAGCGGTATCACCAAATGCAATCCGGCCGACCAGATCCTCGATATAAGCGTCTCCCCACCACTGCCCGCGCTCTCGCCAGGGGGTATCCGTGAGCGCATCGGTCATGTTGGGGCGCAATGTATCTACCCCCACCTGCCAGATGCGATCCAGCAAGGGATCGGACGAGTGAAACTCGCCCGCTTGAGCCGCTGGATAACGCTCTTCGTACATGCGCAGCTTCTCGAAGCGCACCGGGCCGCTCCCCCAAACCGCGATCAGGAGATAGCGCCCGGCGCGAGCGTCCAGCGTGGTGAGTTGACGTGCGCCGCCATCCAGCACCCACGAATCCACCTGATTCCATTCGGGATACATCGAACCCGGGTAGGGCAACGGGCGGCGAGCATCTGTCCATAGGCGCTCATCCCAACCGATATCCACCACCGCCCCCCGCGGGCCAGTGACCTCGGCGACCACACGCCCATGAACGGTGCGTCCCAAATCCAAAACCAGATAAGCCGGAAGGGCGTTGAATTCCAGGTTGTAGCCGTTCGAGGTTTCGAGCGCCTTGACTTTATCCCGGTCGCTCATCGGCTCGGCCAAAAGCAGACGTCTGCCTGCATGACGGCCTTGCTGAAATGGAAAATCACGGAACAACACCCCAGGCGCAGAAACGCTAAAAGTGACCCCTTGTGCAGGGATGTTCTTGATCACCAGACGGTGCGCGCCGGAACCAATCGGGGTGATAGCGCGATACACATCCGGCCGGGTGGCGCCAGCGGGCTGCCAAGTGAGATGCTCGCCATCAACCTTGAACGCCTCCACATCTGGCGGCCCACTGGATAGCGTCTCTAATATTAATTCTCGCCCCTGCTGGGTCGAGAAATACAATGTATAACGGTCGTCCGCAGACGGGAGAACCTCTCCAACCAGAAATCCTGGGGAGAGCAAACCAGCATCCTGAACGGCGGCCGGCATGGGCACATTTTCGAGCTGCGGGATCGAGCGCGGCGCATATGAGACTGGTCCAGCAGGTTGAACGCCCGCGCTGCGGACGACCGCCAAAGGCCAATCTCGATCATCGAAGCCGGGCTGAAACCAACCAAGGGGCAACAAGCGGAAATCCAGCAACTCCGTCGGTCCAATCAGCGAGCGCGTATCGACCGGTTGCGCATCAGCTCTCCAGGCATTGGAGAGCCGCACCTTCCAGCCTGCGCCGGTGCGCGCCAGGGTCGCCAGGCCGTTCTGGGTGTTCCCCTGAAGATGGGCAAGCAACATTGGGGCAGTGGATTCCGAACGCCGGGCATTGGGCGCCCACTGCACGATGACGGCGATCAGGTGCTCACCGGGTGCAAGCTGCCCCAATTCATAGACATCAAACTCTCGCAAAGTCTGAGAAAAACGCGCCGGCCCACGCCCCAACCAAACGCCATCCAGCCATACTTCGTAGCGCGTATCGGCGAAAATGTGCAACTCTGCCGCTTCTAGAGGCATCTGCAACTGGAAAGCGCGCCTGAAATGAGCGACTTCATGGGACGCTGGAGGGTCATTGTGCACCCAAATCGGCGTATCGAATTGGATCGGCAGGCTGTGGATGACCAGCGGCAGATATACCACCGGTGCGGTGGTACCTTTAAGCAAGCAGATGAGGGTCGCCAGAACAGCCGCCAGCCGCCAATGTCTGTGCTGTTTATTTGCTTTCAATCCACAATCCGGGGAGATGCGAATCAGGCCTGGCTCTGGCGATAGGCCTGGATGACCTCTTCGGGCTTGCCAACCGCTTTCAGTTGCCCATGATCCAACCAGGCCGCACGCTGACACATTTGCTGAATGAGATCCATGCTGTGAGAGACCAACAGGATGGTTGCCCCCTGCTCGCGGAATTCTTGCATGCGCGCATAGCTTTTGCGCTGAAAGGCTTCATCGCCCACCGAGAGCACTTCGTCGATGATCAGAATGTCTGGCTTGATGTCCGTGGCGACGGCGAAACCCAGGCGCGCCCACATGCCGGACGAATAGGTGCGCATCGGCGCATCGATAAAATCCCACAGCTCAGCAAAATCGACAATGCGCTTGAACTTTTCATCCATCTCCTTGCGGCTGAAACCGAGCAGCGCACCGTTCAGATAGACGTTCTCCCGTCCGGTCAACTCAGGATGAAAGCCGGCGCCAAATTCGAGCAGCGGGGCCACATTCCCCCAGACCCGCACGCGTCCCTGGGTGGGCCGCAGGACGCGGGCAATTAGCTTGAGCAGGGTGCTTTTCCCGGCGCCGTTCGGACCAATCAACCCAAACGTCTCGCCGCGCATGATGTTCAGCGTCACGTCGCGCAACGCCCAGAACTCCCGGTGCTTGATTTTCCCCTGCACCCAGCGGATGGTATATTCCTTGATAGACGGAATACGCTCGCTGGCGGCGCGATAGCGCACCCCAACGCCCTCCAGCAAGATCGCCTCTTCCGTCGGTTCGAAGGGGATGGTCGTAACCACCGAAGCAGTTTCGGGCATTTTCTCAGACACGGTAAGCGAGTTCATCAGATTGCTGAGAGAAGATCAACCAGCCGGCCAGCAAGGTGACCAGGGCAATCCCTCCGGCTACCAGGAACTCTGGCAAGCTGGGGATCCGCCCATCGAAGATTGGCGCACGGAATAAATTGATCAGGTAATACATCGGGTTCAACAGGACGATCCAGGCGTATTCTTGCGGTAATAGTTCGGGCTTATAAATGACCGGACTGAGATAGAACCAGGCCGTCAGCAGGATGGTGTACATCTCAGTCACATCCACGAAATAGATGGCGATCGTCGAAAGCACCAGCCCCACGCCCAGCGCAAACATCGCCAGAAAAAGAGCAGGGATTGGCAAGACCAGCATGCTCAATCGAGGCATGACGCCGGTAACCAGCATGACAAGTAGCAATGGGATCAGAGCCAGGGCAATGTTGATCAGTCCGGTAGCCACAGAAGAGACAGCGAAAACCGTGCGCGGGATGTAGATGCGCTTGAGCAGCCCGCCCCCCCAAATCAGGTTATGCATGGCATCGTTGGTCGCCTGGGCGAAGAAGATCCAACAGATCAGCCCGCTCAACACATAAACCGCGTAACTGGAAGGACCGCCAAACACTCTGGAGAAGACGAAGGTGAGGATCAGGGTCGTGCCCAGAGGGTTGAGCATCGTCCAGGCGATTCCCAACACGGAGCGTTTATAGCGCACCACGATGTTGCGCCGTACCGTCTGGAAAACCAGGTTGCGGTAGCGATACAGTTCGCGTAATTCTTCCAGCGCGGGCAAGCCGCGCTGGGAAGAGTCATAAGCAGGAGGTGATTCAGCTTTGTCCATCAGAGCAATGCAGACAGTGAATTCGATTATAGCATACGCCGGAGCCATAGCCTCCAGCGCAACGGAAGCCAGGCATAAACCAGCGGCCGCAGCTTCGCCTTCAAAACCAGCCAGGAGAACCAGCTTCCACCCTCGCGCCAGTGGACGCGCAGCATTTCAGGCCAGCAGCGGTCATCTGCGACGACAGATTTGCCGGTATCGTGCAGGCGGAAGTTTGCCCATAGGCTCGGTACATAGTACAAAGGCGCCAAACGGGCGATGCGCACCCAAAGATCGTAGTCCATCGCGAAGTAGAACGTAGGATCCAGGGGACCGACCTGCTTCCATAGGCTGGCGCGGAAAAAGGAAGCCTGTTGAGGGATATGCACATAGCCCCGTTTCAGACGACGGTAGTCCGTTTGTCTGGCCGGAAATTTGCCGATCACCCGGCCGTTTTCATCGATCAGGTTGGCATCGCCGTACACCATCCCTGCCTGCGGATGAGACAACAGGAATGCCACCGCCTGGGAGATTGCGCCAGGAGCGTAAGTGTCATCCGAATTCAGCCAGGCAAAGATTTCTCCGCGGGCGCGGGCAAAGCCCTTGTTGATTGCATCCGTCTGACCCTGGTCGCGTTCGGAGACCCACCAGGCCAGGCGATCTGCGTAACGTTGGATGATCTCCAAACTGTCATCCGTCGAACCGCCATCCACGATTAGATACTCGATATGCGGATAGTCTTGCTCTAACACTGACCGGATGGTCTCTTCCAAAAAACGCGCCTGGTTGTACGATGGTGTGACAATCGACACGAGAGGCATCGAGGTAGGCATATAGTATAAAATAAAACTCTCGGGTTACTCCCAGGTGATTTCGGGGTAAAACAAGGCAGCAGTCTCTTCGGTCAGTCGGCGCACATGCGCAATCTCTTCCCGACTCAGTCGACGCTTCCAGTTGTGCAGATTGGCCCGGCTGTCCAGGCGCACGGAATGTACCGAACGGCGGGATAACTCCTGAGGATTCTCGGAACTGCTTGCAGCCAGGATCGCCTGCTGAACCCCAGGGGAAAACTCCAGGCCCAACTCAGCATAAAGCTGACGAAACCTCAAAACGGGCTCCAGGGAGAGGTCTTCATGCCGCACGACTCGGAATTCGGGATGCCGCCGACAATAGCGCGCCACCGCCTGGTAAACCAGACGCCACAGCAAGCTGGCCTGCTCGATGATATCGCCCGGCGCTTGTGCACACTGTTGCAGCATACCTCGAAAAGGCTCCAGTTCATCGCGCATCAGCAAGGGCTGCGCCAGCAAGTGAGTGAAATCGAAAGGCCAGTTCAGGCGCTTCAGGCTGCTGGCAAACGCAGCCGGATGGCGTACGGTGATGACCACCCGACAACCCAGACGATTAGCAAACCAGGGCGCCGAAAAAACCGCAAACGGGTCTTTGAGCAATGGGCGCTGACGGCGCAGCTTGCCGCGCAGAAAAATGCCGACATCCCGCACCATCCGCCCGAAGTCTTTAAGCGAGCGCAGAGACGAAATCTCTGCAAGCAGATGATAACGAAAGCTCAACGTCTCCTGGAAGGCCGGGAGAAATTGGGCTTCGTTGTCGTGGCAGATATAGGTGTACCAGTGCGGCGTAGGAACCCGCAGCACGCCCGGACGATGAAGGACGTTCAATGGCTCGCTGATATAAGCCACTTCCGGGTTCGCTGCCAGCATTTTCCCTACCCAGGTAGTGCCGGTGCGATGCGCCCCGGTCACCAGGATCGGTGAGCGGTCTAGTCCAGGCATAACCCAGGCCAGCCCATCCAGGCGGAAGAAACAAATTCGTCGGTTGACTCGGTTGCCAGGCCCCTAAGTTTGGCGATCAACTGCGCCTGCCGCCGAACCGCGTTGCGCTGGCGCACACGATCCATCAAGCTGCCAAACCCCACCAGGCTCAGCGCGGCGTAAAGGATGCGGTGCCAATGTTTTATCGTGTAACTCGGCCAGGTCACAAATGCACGGCTATACGCAGCCAATGCCCTGGCGTAGGCGCCCCCCTCCAGCAGATAGCGCGCCGCCAGCCGATAGGCTCCTCCATAGACCTGGCGCCGGCTGCGGGCAAGGCGCGCCTGCAGGTCGGGCTGCGTATGCATCCATTGCAGCACGCCCAGAGTCTCTTGGGCAAATTTCTCCGGCTGTGCGGCGTTTTTGGCTGCCGGATGGTGGCGCGCAGCTGCCAGGGGGACAAAGCGCCCCGCTTCTCCAAGATACCGGATCGGCGCTCGCTGTGCCAGACGTATCCACAACTGATGATCCAGCATCATATGATACGCCGCATCCAGATAGCCGGCCTGTTCCAGCGCCGAGCGTCGCATGAATACCGCCGGCTGACAGATGATGCGAAAGCGGATTAGTTCCTCCAATCCCCAATTCCCAAAAACCAGCGGGTGAAGCGGCCTGCCCTGAGCATCGATGGTCAGCGCATCGCCATAGACAAAACCCAGCCCAGGATCGGCGGCCAGGGCGGCGACAGCGCGCGCGACCGCGCCGGGCAAATAGATGTCATCAGAATTGAGCCAGGCCACGACATCGCCGCTGGCGCGCTGAAAACCTTTGTTGATCGCTTCTGCCTGGCCGCGATCCGGCTCGGAGACCCAATATGCCAGGCGATCGGCATAGCGACGGATGATCTCGACGCTGCCATCCGTGGAAGCGCCATCGATGATGATATATTCAAGCTGCGGATAGTCTTGAGCCAGGACAGATTGAATGGTCTGCTCGAGGTAATTCGCCTGGTTGTAAGAAGGCGTGATGATCGAAACACGAATCGACGGCGAATCCATGGCGTCATGCCGGCCAAAGTCCGAAGCCAGGCTCATGGGGCAGGCTCCTCGAGAGGCCGGGTCAGATCGAAGATGATGTACCCCGGTGTCTGCGCCAGGATCAGATAGTGTTGGGTGAGCATTTGTTGCAGTGCGGGTTGATCTTCGTACTGCTTGAAAGCGGTGATCAGAAAGTAGCTCTTATCCTGGATGCGTTTGGCGAAGAATTCGTCGAATTCCTTGCTGCTGCCGCGCAGATTGGTCAGACGGATTTCGCCCCGGTTCGGCCAAAGGGCTACCTTGCGCCAGCCGTAATACATCAGGCGATAACCATAGTCCTGGGTGAGAGCAATGATCTTGCCATCTGCGGGCAATCGGGAGGCGATTTCCTGCCAATAGGCGGGTTCGCTGCGGTAATCCCGGCTATACAGTGGGATCAGCGATTGCCAGGACAGGAAAAGCGTCAACAGCAAGGCAAGCCCTGCGGCAACCGCCTGACTCAAGCGAGACGAGCGCAGCAGCAAACTTGTTCCGCGTTGCACCAGCGGAGAGAAGGACAAAGCTACCATCGGCACCAACATCAGGTGATAATAGCTGTGCGTATCCATCTGGTAGGGCAGAAACAGGCCATAGGCCAGATAACCCAACCACAGCCCGGCCAACAGCCAGCGAGCACGCCCCTGCGCCAGGTACAACCCGATCAGTGCAGCGAGGAGCGCAACCGGAGTCAGCAATTGTTGCACCAGGTTCAGCCAACCCAGATAGAAGCGCGGCTGGAGCAGCAAGTGAGAGAGGGAAAGCGTCCAGGAGGAGAAATATTCCGCCGCCCGCCCCTGGCGGGTGGAATAGTAAAGCGCAGTTGGGGCGATCATTAGAAGCGGAATCAGCCAGATCTGAGGATTGCGCAGCTGCCGGAGCCAGGCGGCGCCCAACGGTCTTGTCTGGCTCACCAGCAGATGAAACAGGATCAGCCCCAAAAACGCCCCACCGACGACAAAGATCGCCACGGCCTTGGTCAGCACAGCCAGCCCAGAGAAGACGCCCGCCAATAACGCCCATTTCCAGCCTGATGCAGTCTTGGCCTGCGCTTCCGACCAGCGATAGAACGCCAGCGCCGAGAGGCTGAGCCACATGGTCATGCCCGGGTCGGGCTGAAAAGAGCGGCTTGCCTGGACGCTGAACGGCAAGACCAGTACATAGGCCAGGGAAACCAACGCAGCGATCCAGGATGCCACATCTTGCGTGGACGCATTCTCTCTTGAATTGGATAGAGCGGTCATGCGTCTCGCCAGAAAGAATACCGCCATCGCCCCGACGAGCCAAAAAATCGTGTTGTAAATGCGGGCAATCCAGAAGGCCTCGCGCCCGATCAGCAGATAGGTGAGCGCAACCATACGCTCCAGGATGGGCGGCTCGTACGCCCCGGTCGAAGCCCAGAAGGATAACGCTTGCTGGCGAATCGCCGGGTCAACATCTTCGAGCATCCCGTAGTACATCCCCCGCGCTACCAGGGCGCCGCGCAACTGGCGTGTGGCGTGGAAGTCGATCGGTTGATCGGTCAGATCATACAAGCGCAGGCCTGCGCCCAGCACCAGCAACGCCAGGGCGATCCAGGCAATGTGAACGCGTTTCAACTGAGTCGGCCTTTGATGATCTTTACGTCAGAAAAGGGAGTCATAATCCACCTTGGGGAAAATGGTCAACTTGCCCCCCACGGTGGCATCCAGCACCTGCCGACCGGCTTTCTCGTAAGCCTGCCGCGCCATTCGATAGCCCCGCTCAGAAGTCTCCAGATCGGGCAACTGCCAGCGAAAACCCTTGCCAAAGTAGTTCGGGTTGAAGTGATCACGGTCGTCGCCCTGCGAAACGACTGTGGTGTTCGGCTTGCCTTGGGCGCTGTAGTTATGATCCACGCCGATCAGGATCACCGTCTCGAAGCCCATGTGGTAGGCCAGTTGCAGCGCCACATAAGTCACCGTGGCGCTCTCCCACAGACGGCCGCGGGCGTCGGTGGCGAACTTTGGACCGGTGTAAGTGGTGTGCAGGAAGTTCAAGTCGGGCGCAGTACCAATCACTTTGTGCGACCGCCAGCAGACAAAACGCGGCATGGTCAGGGCGCGAATGTCCTGAGCGCATTGCTCGATCACCAAACTGTTGACGGTGAGAAAATAGGTGGTCTGGAAACCCATCTCCGGAAAACCCAGATAGATGCGGTTCATCCCAAAGGTGAACTCATCTCGCAGACGCTTCAAGTCGGTCTGTTTGAGACTGGGCCCATTGCCAATGATAAAGCAGCGCTGGCCGCGATGGATGTCTTTCAACTCCCCTAACCGGCGGATGCTGGCTCGTCGCCAGGGATGAAAAGTCGCCTCGGGCCATAGGGCGGCATTTTGCAGCCCGTGCCAGGCGCTGCGCGCAGCCTGCCACACTGGCCGGGGCGTGAGGCGCTTCAGACTTTCTTTCAACTCGCCCATATCTTGCTCGACGGCATTATTCGGTGCTCAGCCGCGCCGTTGCGCCGCCATCCACCACCAGCGCCTGGCCAGTCATGAAGGAAGACTGGGTGTCGTCTGCCAGGAAATAGATCGCATGGGCGATCTCTTCTGGCTGACCCACCCGGCCATTGACGGTTTTACGAGCCAGGTTATCCAGGCGTTGAAGGATATCGTCTCCGCTGACATGCCCGCGATTCAGTCCGGCGCGCAGCATTGGCGTGTCCACGGCGCCGGGCAACACGGCATTGCAGCGAATGTTATCTCGGGCGAACTCGATGGCGACCGCGCGCGTCAGCGCCAGCAGGCCGCCCTTGCTGGCCGCGTAGGCGGCGATGTTGGCCGAAGTGGCAATGGCATGGACAGAAGAAACGTTGACGATCGCCCCTCCGCCAGCAGCGAGGAACAATGGGTGAGCCAGCTTGATCCCCAGGAAGACCGAACGCAGGTTAGAAGCCATCACCGCATCCCACTCGGCGACGCTGGTCTCGATCAAAGGCTTGGCGACCTGAACCGCCGCGTTGTTCACCAGGGCGTGCAATTTGTCGGTGAACGCCCGGGCTTGCTGGAAGATCGACTCCAGGTTTTCACCGATTGAAATATCGGCCTGGATGAACAAGCCATCTGCGGGAAAATCTTGACCGAAGGCAGAGCGATCCACCCCGATCACCCGCCAGCCCTGACGGGCAAATAGCTGCACCGTGGCCCGGCCGATGCCCCCGGCCGCGCCGGTGATCAGCATCACCTTTTTCTCTTTCGAAACCTCTGGCATCTCTCGTCCTCTTCAGAAATCGATCTTTTCCGGCGGCGTGAACCCCAGACCAATGAGCAAATTGCGCACCGTGTTGCGATGCACCCGCTCCCACGCCGCTGGGCTGGAGTTGGCATTGTGCGGCGCCAGCATCACATTGTCCATTTTCAGCAGCGGGCTATCCAGCGGCAACGGTTCTACTTCGTACACATCCAGCGCGGCTCCGGCGATCGTCCCCTGCTGCAGGGCGGCAATCAACGCCGCCTCATCCACCACCGGGCCGCGAGCGGTGTTGATCAGAACCGCCAAAGGCCGCATCAAGGCAAGCGTGCGCGCATTCATCAGATGATAGCTGGTAGGATTCAGGTCACAGTTCAGGCTGACGAAGTCCGAGCGCGCCAGCAACTCCTCCAGGGAAGTCACCTCAAATTCGTTCTCACGGATGAAGTCCGGCGCAATCTCGACGATATCGTTGCCCAGGATATGCATGCCGAAGGCACGCGCCCGGCGGATGACCGCCTTGCCAATGTTGCCCACGCCCACCACTCCCAGGGTGCATTCGCTCAGGGAGCGCCCGGGCAACTTATCCCAGATGCCGTTTTTCATGGCGCGGTCCATCCATGGCTGACGGCGCACAAAAGCCAGCATATAGCCAAAGACCGTATCGGCCACGGGCAGCGTGAAGGCGTTCGGAGTGCGTCCAATCATGATCCCCAGACGAGCGCAAGCCCGCTGGTCGATCGAGTCGATCCCGGTGCCCCATTTGGAAATCACCTTCAGGCGCGGGGCGCACGCCTGTAGCACCCGCTCGGTGTACTGGTCATCGCCGCACAGCGCGCCATCGAAAGTTCCCGCCAGGGCAAGCAACTCTTGCTCGTTGAGGCGCTCTTTCACTGGCACAACAACCAGCTCGACGCCGTAACCCTCCAACAGCGGGCGGAAGCGGTCGATGATGGGGATCATGTAGGGGGCGGAGACAAGAACGGTGGGCATTGGCTTTCTCTCAAGGTTGCGAACGGCTCATCAAGAAGTTGACGATTTCGAAATCCAGTTCTTCGTCAATATCCCAGGCTTCGGCGGGATGGATGGGGTACATCAGCGGTCGCTCTCCCAGGCGATTGCGCCGCGCCAGCAGCGTCTGGCGGGTGAAGATATACAGGCAGGAATTTTCTTCATAGACGGGTGGGAGATCCTGAGTCTGGAGCAGGATTGCCGCATTGTGGTTGATCGCCCGGCCAAGCTGATCCCACAGGCGAGTTTGCAGTCGGGTGACAGAGAAGAGTGAGTCGTACATCGGGTAGTTGGAAAGCAATGCCTGGATAGCTGCCGAGATGGTTTGGGGACGCAATAAGGGGTTGGTGCTGTGAGTCTGCAGGTAGAAATCGGCAGATACCTGCTCGGTATCATAGGCCAGGATCTCGTTCATCGGGATGTGGTCGGCGCGCAGACGCTCAGGCCGTTCCAGCACAACGACCTGCGGGAAATCCTTCTGTAACCCGGCGATGATCGGTGGACTATCGGTGTCCACCACGACCTGAGCGACCTCCGGACAGGCCAGCAAGGTCTCGACGATATGCTGATACAGCGGCTTACCGGCCAGCGGGCGGTAGTTCTTGCCAGGCACGCGCTGAGAATGGTGACGCATGGGAACCAAAGCAACTAATCTGTCCATCTATTCCACTGGATCGCTTCCATTTCGATCATATTTTGCTTCTGCCATGGATTCGAGGTCTCTGAATCGATCTTACCTCTCCAAATTGACCTGCTCGTAATTGATTGGACTGACCTTCCGATCCGAGACGGTCGAGAGATCGCCTAGGCCCCGCGGATAGTAAAACGTCTGGCGAAGCTGAGCGGTCACAGGGCCAGGGTGACGAAACCCTTGATATGCGCCCCAAAATTGAGCCAGACGGAACCAGAAAATGCTCTTCCAGTTGGACAGCAAGACGCCCTGATGGGCGGCGTGCCACACATCGCTGACGACATTGCCAAAATACAGGCGTACAAAGTCAAAGAGAGAGAAACGCTCTTTGGGATAGATTTGCTTCAAAGCCATCGCCTCGCGGCGATAGCGATTATACACACCGCGCAGCGTCTCGTTGTGGATATGGATCACTTCAGCCTCGGCGACATAAGCGATCCCATAACCCGCTTCCTGGATCGCCTTGGCCCAGGCCAAGTCCTCCAGACCGGTCAGCGTCTCGTCATAGGGACGGGTCTGCCACAGGCTACGGCGGATGGCAGCATTGGCGTTGTTACAGAACGGGTGAGGCTGGCGGCTTTGGGAGACATCGGGAAACCAGTGAGCAAACACCTGGTGCTCCGAAAAATGCGTGCTCGGAGCGCCGCGTTGCTTGCCATAGGACAAACCAACTTGCGGATCCGAGAACGGCGCCAGCAGGCGCTCCAACCAATCTGGATAGACCGGATAGACATGCGCGCTGGCGATCACGGCCAGCTCGCCGGTCGCCTGGCTCAGTCCACGGTTGAGCGAGCGGCCAAAAGTGAACTCGTCTGGAGCGATATGCACCACCCGAACTGGATAACCAGCAGCCAGCTCAAGCGTGCCGTCGGTGGAACCCGAATCGACCAGAATGATCTCCACGTTCTTGATTGTCTGTTGAAGGATGCCGTCCAACAGGCGACAAAGGTGGCGCGCTTCATTGTAGGCGCGGATAATGATCGACACCGGTTGATGGATTGCTTCACTCATATCCTAAAGCGAATAACAGATCGCCTGCTACCTGCTCGAAAAGAGCGACATGCTCCGGACGGAAACTCTGCCGCCAGCCGCCAATTTTACCGCTGCGAAAAGTCGGCGAACGGGATGGATCGATGCCTTCAGCCAGCATCTGCAGCGCCGTATGACGGTCAACCGCCAGCTTGAAACCGCGCGCCAGAGCATGATCGAGCACCCGCCCCAACGTCAGAGTTCGATCACGGATGAAATCCTCGTACCGCAAGACGAGCACTTCGGGTCGCTCCAGCCAGCCGAGATAAGGGGCGAAGCGCGCCCGAATATCTGGCAAAGGCTCATAGATCGGCCTGCCCTGGCTGGCCTTGCTCAACTCCTGCGCCGGAACGCCTGCAATGCTGGCGCTCAGACGTTCATCGAAACTGCGCAGGATTTCATGGTAGTAACGATGATGGATGTGCGCGGGCGCCATCTCGGCGACGTAATGGACGTGCGAGACGACCACATCACGTGGATCACGCAGGATGAAGTAAAACGCCACATTCGGCTGGCAAGCCCAATCCACTGCTTCGGGGAGGGCATGCACATGCCCATAGCCGATATCGCCCGGCAAGAAACGGCACAGATCGGCCAGGATCTCCTGCTCAGACCGCTGACGACCGGTGAAGCCATCAAAGGTGACCACAGCCGGCAAGCCACTGTCCACCGCCGGACCCAGGCGGGCAAAGCCATGCAGCACCTGGGTCAACAGATGCGTGCCGCTCTTGGGAAACGAATTGGCGAAGAAGATCGGCGTGGCGGAGAGGGCGCCGAAGCGCAGGGTTTGCTGCGCGCGTCGGGCGGAGCGGCGCAGCAGGCGCGCCCAAACGACCAGGCGCATTTTCGGGTTCAGGGTCATCTTACCAGTTGTGATCTTTCTCGTATCCCAAGCGGATGAGCAAATCGCCGGCCTGCTGCTTAAAGAAAGCCTTATTGGCCTCCGTGAAATGCTCGCGCCAGTTGCCGGGCTGGCCTTTGCGAAAGGTGCCAGACTTCTTGGGAGCAATCGCCTGCTCCAGAATAGCGATCTCCTGTTCACGAGGCAAACGAGAGGTGAAGCCGCGCTGCGCCAGATAATCCAGGATGCGCCCCAACGCAGCCGGGCGATCCAGGATCAAGTCCTCGAAGCGCAGGCACAACACCTCTGGCTGCTCCAGCCAGCCCAGGTAGCCCTCGTATCGGGCGCGGATCGGGGAAAGCTCAGCGCCAGGCTCATCCACCCCCTGGATAGCGGCATTGAGGCGCTCTTCCATGCTTTGCAAAGTCTCGGTGTAATAGCGATGCATGCCGTGGCCTGTGTGCATTTGGGTGGCGTAAAAGACGTGCGAGACGAGCATATCGCGCGGGTCGCGATAGACGAAGATCGTCGCCCATCCTGGCTGAGTGAGCAGGGATATAAAGGGTGGATGGGCTTTGATATAGCCGTAAGCGACATCGCCCGGACGCATGCGCTGCAAGTTGGCAAGCACCTCTTCGTCAGGCAGTTTGGTGTTCACCTCGTCACGGTTGACCGGCGGAAAGCCCGTGTTGACAAAAGGCCCCAGGCGGGTCAGCCCCTGCACTACCTGATTGATCAGATGCGAACCGGATTTGGGCATAGCATTGCCCAGCACAGCGGGAGTCTGCCGAAGCGCCGAAGGCCCCCAGCGCAAGGCTGCCGCAGCCCGCCGCCCCTGCCAGCGAACCAATTTGAGCAGATGTTTGGCAGTGTAGAAAGCATCCATGTGAGAATCACCGCGGCCGCGTGGGCTGCGGGACACGGCTATAGCCGACCAGCCCCTTCTCATGCAGCAGGCTGACCACCTCCCAGACCGCCTGGAAGGGAATACCCAATTCTGTAGCAATATCCGCGACGCTGCGCTCGCCATCGCAGCGCTCCATGATCTCGAACAGGCGGCGATGACCTTCCGGATTTACCCGGTAATCGATCCAGATGCCATATCCCGAGCAAAAGACTTCGCCCTTGAAGCGGTTGACCACATAGCAGTTGCGTTCCCAGGCCTGGATCAATCCCAGCACCACTTGCCTGGAAGCCTCCAGGCGCTCTGGGGTGACGATGGCAGGGGTGTCCAGGCTGGAATGATATTCGGGATAAGGCCACTCCGGCGAATCACGGCGGAGCACGCGAGAAAGCGAGAGCATCGGCACGCGCACCCCCGGCGCGTTGAACTGGCGCTCGTCGTTGTTGATCACCATGCGATAGGGTGCGTGGTAACTCTGTGGATCCAGCCCAGGCAAGGCGGTGATGAAACACCGGTCAGGCTGGCTTTGCGAAATGAACGACCCCTGTAACGCATGTGGCGCATCGTTTCCCAGCATCTCCAGGAACAACCCGCCGACCATCTTGGGGATCAGATCCTCGTTATGGCTCAGGTAAGCCACCGACCCAATCGTCTCCGGCAGGATCAGCAGGCGGTAGGTGTAGTGTGGCTTGGGGCCAGCCAGTAACGCCCTGGTCACATCCAGACCGACCACCACGCCGGTGAGGTCGTCGTTGACCATCGCTGGATGGCACAGATGCGCGACCAGGACGAAGGTTTCGTCGCTCTCGCCTGGGACGACCACTTCGCCCACCTTTAGCGTACCCGGCTCGAAGGCGGTGCGGATGACCACCCGATAGGCATCGTCGCTAAGCGAATCGCGCAGGCGTTGGGAGGCGCATAGCCCCCAATCCCGCTGATAATACTTGAACACAAAGGGGATCGCCTCCGGCAGGCGCGGGTGGACATGCAGATGCGCCAGCAACTCCTGGCGGCTGACCACGCCATCGTAGGGCAGCGAATAGGAAACCACATACAGCGGGTGGTCGGCGAAGTCGATCAAGCGCCGGCCGTCCAACGTCTCCAGGTAAGCCGCGTGGCAGGTCCACTTCTCCGGCACGCGCCAAGTCCAGCACGGCTCGCCGCTGGGATATTCGTGGATGGTCATGCGTCCATCCAATTCATCCGCCAGGCGATATAGCGCCCGGTCGTAGTCATCCGAGACCAGATTGCGCTGCAGGAACCACAGCTCCTGGATCAGTTCATACATGGAGGTCATAAGCGCTCGAGGTTGAAGTTATCGCAGGGAAGATTGAGGCCATCGCCGTTGATGGGCTAACGCGTTGCTGGCCGATTCAACACCAGCGACCAGGGATCTTGAGCCAGGAATCGGTCGGCGGCGGCGACGAAGTCGGCCAGACGGCAAGTCGTGACCTGCCCGTAATTCAGCGGCGCCGAGACCCATTCGCCGCGCGCTTGCATGTAAGCCACCACAGGTTCCAGGGTAAGCTGCGGATTCAATTCCAGGTCGCGCACGAACATGCGGTAGGTGCGCGTTTGCCAGCCCTCGGAGGTGCGAACTTCGCCAGTGAATTCTTTCCAATAGCGGTAAGGCACATTGGCGCGCTGTTCGCAGTAATGAAACATAGAAGTGGCCCGCGAATCCGCGCCCAATAGAAGCAGCTTGAAATCTAATTCGAGCATACGCTCGAAAGCCGAGCCTGGATCGAAAGCCGAAGCGGTGTCGCGGCCTGCCAGGTCGTCGGCGTAGCGCCCCACCGCAGCCACGGATTGCATGGGGTGCGAGGTGCGCCGCCCCTCAGGCAACCGACGCACATATTCGGAAAACGCGCCCATGCCCTGCGAAGGCGTCTCGGCCGGATCATAGGGTTCGCCTTTGGCAAAACCAAAGTTAAAGGTGGGGACGACCACCGTGCCCTCGGCGCCGATCACGGATAGGATAGCCTCCAGATACATGCCCACGCCGCCCTGCGGGCGACCCAGGTATTGCACGGCCGAATGCACCAGCAAACCATCCCCAGAGCAGATGCCCAGGCTGGTCAGGCAGGCAACCACCTGCTCTTTGGTGACTTCACGCATCGGCGATCACTCCAGGGCAGGGCATCAGGATCGGCCTGCCCTTGCGCTTGATGCTCTTAATTCCCACCCCAGGCTCAACCCTGGCTTTCGTTATAGTCAGGCCACATCATGCGAAACTGGTAAAGTTCTTTCTTCATCCCTAGGTATTCGACCAGCTTGATGATCGGCTCGTTGCCCAGCAAGATCTGCGCCTCGACGGAATAGACATTCTGCGCACGGCACCATTCGATCGCCAGGCGAAGCAGCTTTTCGCCAATGCCCAGGCGGCGCACTTTGTGCTCCACCCACATATCCTTCAATTCGCCGACCATCACCCCGCCCAGGTATTCGGGGACGCGCTTCAAGCGGGCGACGATGAACCCCACCACTTCGCCCTCGTGCTCGGCGACATACAGGACGCTAAAGCGCCCCAGGGTGCGGCGGAACATATCCAGCCAAAGCTCACCGACGTTTTCGACGACAGGGAAATTATAGGTGTGCTGGCGCAGTAGCTGATCCAGTTTGGCGTACATCGAGGCCACAACAGGGAAATCAGCCTCAGTGGCCTCGCGATAGATGATCTTGTCTTCGGTCATGGATTTACGCTCCAGTGATCAGGGTGACAACCAGGTGCAACCGTAGCGCTGTTGACAGGGGGTGAAACAGCGGGAGACGAAGAGCTACAAGGGCAGATGCTCTCGAACCGGCGCAGGCCACCCGGCCGGATCCAGGCCAAACTGCGCCAGGAAGGCAAAGGCGATGCGCTCCAGGCCAAAAGCCACACAGCCGGTATGCGCTGGCGAGCCATCGGGCAGGCTGATGTTCAGGCTGCGCCCGAAGAAGTCCTGATGATAGTTGTAAGAGCCAACCGCCAGGGTCGAGTCCTTGAAGGGTAAGCGGGCGCGGATTTCGTATTTCAACTGAAAAGCGCTTTGGAAAGCCGCCTGCTTGCGAAACTCGCCGATGAAAAAGGGATCGTTGGCGCTCTCGACGCGGTAGGCCAGGCCGATCTGCTCGAAGAAGGCTGCCATGCGCTGACGGGCAATTTCGCGATTTTCCAGCACGAAGTCCTTTGGGCCGACAAAGATCACCTCGCGCATGGTGAAATTCCACATTCGCTCCAGCGAAGCCAGGTTGATCGCCTCGTAGCGGAAGCAGTTGCCGACCGCCGTCGCAATCGCCCTCCCGCCGGGCAGAGGCTTATCCGCCAAGGCAAAATATAAGTGATAACACACCGCCGGCGACAGCAAGGCCTGGATCGCGGCGAACGACTCCGGCGGCGTCTCCAGCCCGTGTGGGCCGCAGGCGGCGTGCTGGGAGAAATTATCGATCACGTCCAGGTCTTCGCGCAGGTGCGTCACAAAGGTCAGCGAATGAGGAAAAGCGCGAAAGTAATTCACCCGCTCCAGATAGTGCGCCGGGATCAGGGTGGGAAAGCGATAAGGCGCAGCAGCGAAGGAATCGGCCAGAGCCAGGAATTGGGTTTCGAAAAAATCGATCAGATAGGTCATCAGCGGGCCTAAGGCGTAGATGCCATCGGCTTCCTGGCTGACCTCCCCGCGGGCCAGCAACTCCGGCAATGGGTCATCCCGATATAAGACCGGCCGATCCAGGTGATCCTCCAGCACTTGCACCTTGGGCTTGAAGGCGCCCCTGGCCATCGAAAGGACCACGCGCTGCACTTTTTCCTCCAACTCGGCAGTGGATTGACTTTCGTCCCAGGGTGAGACCTCGAGCAGGATGTGATCGCTGCTCACCTGCGCCCGAAGGATACGTTCGTCCACATAAGCCAGCTTGGACTGTATCTCGCCGGTCAGGAAATCCGGGATGTCCACGGCGGGGGCAAATTCGATACGTTGGGGTTTGACCATGAATTCACCCGACATGATGATTAGCTTCCAAATATTTGCAGATTTCTGGGATGCTGATCAACCGGGCGATGGTATCCGTATCGATGACCACGCCAAATTGTTCCTCCAGGCGCAGCATCACCTCCATATGACCCAGCGAATCCCATTGCGGCAGATCACCGAAAGCCAGGTCGGGGGTTACCAGTTCCGGAGGTACCTGGATCGCCTCCGCCAGCAACGCCTGCACCCGGGCAACCAGAGATGGATTCGAACTCATCGACAACTCCTGCAATTCTTTTTCTCAGCCAACTGGCTTGACTTTACACACACCTACCGGCTGGTATTGGGGATTCCATACCCCGCCGGGCATGCCTTTATCCTCGGAGAGGAAATAAAAACGCGCCAGGTTGTCTCGCAGTTCGGCGCAGTTCTTCAGCGCTTCGAACAACTCGTCATAGCGGTCATAATTCGACGGCGCATCCGGCGGCAGGTCGAACAGTCGCCGCAGAGTCCCCTCGGAGTAACACCAGCCGCTGGAGGCTTCATGCCACCAATCCTGATCCCTGGCGGCGGTCAAAGTCGCCAGCAAGACGCCGCCCGGCTTGAGCACGCGCATCAATTCTCGCACCACGGCGCTTAAGCCTTCGGGCGTATTGTGCTCCAACGCCGAGACCGCCACCACAGCGTCCAGCGAATCGGCAGCGATATCGACCAGTTGGCTCAGGTCCTGATTGTAAATCAGTACACAGCCCTCGCCCAGCGGCGCTTGCATCCAACCCCACACATCTCTGGCCTGAGCCGCAACGCGCCCCAACCAGCGGCGCGCCCAGGAGCCTGGCGCCTGACGACGAAAATTGCGTAGGAACACGCGACTGGCGGGCAACAGATCCACCTGACCACGCAAACCCTCGACCCGAAAACGGCGGCGAAAACGCAACGGCAGCGCCGCCCGGCTGAGGCGATCCACGCTGATCACTCGAGCGCCTTCTCTTGCCAGATACCATTGCAGGATGCCCGTCCCTGCGCCAGCATCCATCACCTGCAACCCATCTGCATCGCCCAGCAGGCTCAAAATCCAGGTCAGGTCCAGCAGATAGTGCCAGCCAAACTCCAGGCCCAACGAGCCAGCCAGGCGCTTCAGGTCCTCGACGCGCCCACGATGGCGATCGAGCAAATCCACAGACAGGATTTCGATGCAATCCTGTTTTCCCCCAAGTTCGAGCGCTGCCATTACCCTTGCTCCTCCACCAGAAAAAGCGTCCTTTCGCCGTTGCCATCTTTGCTGCGCAGGCGCGCCTGGCGTTCCAGGCTCTCGCCAGCGATGCCATCTACCAGGACCTGCATGGTAGGCGAGTTTTCCGGCAGCAAGTCTTGCCAGGCAAAAGATCGCAATTGCACATAGCCCTTGCGACGCACATCTTTCAAGAATTTCTCGAAGCTGAGCGACGAGCGGAAAAGCTGATAGTATAGGAAGCGCCGCGCGTTGCGTTGAAATTCTGGCGGCAATTCGATGGTCTCGGCGCTCAGAAACTCCTGCGCCTTTTCCAGATAAGCCTGCGGGGTTTCGGGCAAGAAAACCATAGGGTACTGCGTGTAGCGCGCCTTACCGCCACATAACACCGGTGCGCCCAACAAAACCGCCTCCATGCCGATGGACGAATTGTAAACCATGACGAATTTAGATCGCTGGATTAGCTCGTAGGAGCTGATATATTCCTGCGAATCGATGAAGACCACATTCGGCAGCTTTTTCAACCCATTGGCGATCACCCAATCGCGCACGCTCTCACGGCTTTGCTTGGCGGTCCCTGGGCGCATCTCATCCGGATGGGCGCGGATGACGAACAGCGTCTCCGGATGGGAACGTATCAACTCCAGAACGCTGTCCAGCCAGGCGAACATATGCGGAAACACCTGGTTGGCATGCACCTGACTGGTGTCATAGACTACATTGGTGAACACTGGCACGATTTGCCGGAAGCGAGCAGCTTTGTGCAAAAACGCCTGATCCAGGCCGCGCATTTCAGGCCAGAAACGAATGCCGGCCATCGTGAATTGCCCCTGGAAGCGCTTTTGCAGGTATTCGTCCAGGCGAGCGTTCTGCTCCGGAGTCAACTCGAAATCTTTGGGGAGCTGGATAGGATACGCAGTGGCATCTCCCTCGGTGAAAAACGCCGAATAGCGCTGAAAGCCGACCTCGTAGGTGATCACCCGCAGGCCGCGCGCCTGCGCTACCCAGCGGGCCGTGGCTTCAGGATACATCACGCCGTTGAAGATCACTGCCGCCGAGGGTTTGGTCTGGTCCAAAAAAGCCGAGAATTCCTGAGCGATGTTGTACGCCGAGAGAATATACTGGCGTAGCAGATAGCGCGTGGCTTCATCGTCGGGCAAGGAGTGGCGGCGCAACGCCCAGCGCAACGAAGGCAGCACCAGGCGGCCAAGCGGAATTGTAAGGCCTGGCGTAACCAGCGAGCCTTTGACGGTTTTGTACTCGAACCCGCTCAGTTCATCGACGTTCAAATCCTGGATGGCGGCAGCCAGGTCGTCATCGGCATGATAACCAAACCAGTACACATCCGAACTGGTGTACAAGCGGCGCGACTGCCGCACGCACGCCCGACAGGGTGGAGCCTTGTGATGGTCCTGGCGATCTGTGCCGAGCACGCAATGGCTCATCCCAGACTGGCAGACGAAGTGTCGCACCGGCACGCCCGCCAGGCGCAATGACCAACTGGTCAGCAGGGCAAAAGCCGCGTTCTGACTCATGCCGGTGATGCGCGCCGAGGCGTTGAAGAACGCCACCGGTTGCGCGGTGGAAGTCTTGGGGATATGCGCCGCAACCTGACGCGCCATGCGGATCACCAAGAGGTGATTGCGCCAACCAGAAATCCTGGACCACAGGTTCGACTTAGGCATATTGCTCGTCTGTCATCTGTTGCACGCAGATGCTTTCAGTCGGCTGCAGAGCGGCTGGCGGCGTAGGCCTCGCTCAGCCGCTGAATGGCGATCAAGAAACCCTCGCCGCCGCGCTGGTGACCGCGCCAGATTTCCGGGATCATTGTGCCGTGATACTCGCCCAGCACGCGGAAGAAGCGCACCCAATCGATCGCCCCTTCGCCAATTTGAAGCCCCTCGCCATCCAGGCCAGCCCCATCCGATAGATGCAGATGGCCGATGTACGGCAACAAGAGCTTCAACTGCTCATAAAAATCCACATGCGCCCAATTGCAGTACAGCTTGTGATGCGATGAGTCGTAGCAAAATTTCAATCCTAACGGGGTGATGAAATCCACGATTTCTTGAGCGTCCATAAAGGCGTTGGTCAGCCACTGCCCGCCAAAATACCAGGGGTGAGGCGGCAGGTTTTCCAACAACAACTCGACGCCCTGGTGATCCAGTTCGCTCACCGAACGGCGCAGATTATCGTACAGAGCCGCCTTATCGGCAATTGGATGATCCAGGCTCATCGCCCCGGGATGGATGACCACCTTCGGCGTGCCTACGAAGTAAGGCGCCATCTCGCGCGTCAGGTTGATCGTCTTTTGTAACAAATCCCGCGAAGCTTTGCGCTGCCGCTCATCCAGGGCGCAAAGATCGACCAGCGAGCGCTCCCAAAACTCCGGCGCATGCACCACCAGCTTAAGCGGCTGCGCGGAACCCTGGCTGAAATCATCGCCAGGGTAATGCTCGTCCAGGTCTTGATCAGTGAAATGAAACTCCAACATGCGCGGGCGGTAAGCCAGCATGCCCGCGAAATCCCGGAAGCGCACCGTGAAGCCGTACTCCATGGGCAAAACATGTTCCACATCCAGGGTGACCTTCAGGCCCAGGTCCTGGTCCAGGAAGGGTTCGTCCTCCTCGATCACGCGCTCGGCGGTTCGCCCCAGCAAGCGAGTATAGTTTTGCGGCGACAGGCCCAGCGCCGGGCCTTTGACAGCCACCATCTCGGAGGTGATCACCTCTCCGGGCAGGATGCGCCGCGCCGCGACCAGGCTCTTCCCAAGCACTTCGCGGTTCAGAATCTCGCCGCGCGAGATGTACTTCTCCTCGCCGGTGCCAAGCGCCAGGGCAACCTGGCGGATATCGCGCACCATCTTCTTGAAGCCCTGCGGCTCCAGGCTGGCGGCGTGATCGGGACCATCCATCGTGCGGTCTAAGGTCAGATGACGCTCGATGATGCTGGCGCCAAGCGCCGAAGCCACGGTGGAAACGGCAATGCCGCGCTCATGCCCGGAGTAGCCCACTGGGACGCCAAAGCGGCGCAGTTGATCCATAAACCGCAAATTGATGTCCTCGAAGGCTGCTGGATAGGTGCTGTTGCAGTGCAATAAGGCGAACTCGGCCTTGCGCTCCTTCAGGAACTCCACCGTCAACTCAACCTCGTGCATATGCGACATACCGGTGGACAGGATCAGGGGTTTACCCTTAGAGACCAGATGATCGAGCAGCGGCAGGTTGGTCAGATCGGCCGAGGCCACCTTATAAGCCGGGACGCCCAGGCTTTCGAGGAAGTCGGCGCTCTCTATGTCGAAAGCAGAGCACAGAAAGGTGATGCCCTTCTTGCAACAATATTCGACGATGCGATAGTAATCTTCGTCTGAGAGTTCAACCTGCTGCAGGATAGGCAGCAGATAGCGCAGGGTTTTCTCGCCGGCATTGGCGTTTTCCAGATATTTTTTGGCGTAGAGCTTCTCCAGCTTACGCTTCTGGAATTTGACCGCGTCGGCCCCGGCATCGACTGCCACGTCGATCAACTTTAGGGCCAGGTCGAGGAAACCATTGTGGTTGACGCCGATCTCGGCGATGACATAGGTGGGTTGGCCATCGCCAACCAGCCGGTCGCCAATCTGGATAACGGGCATAGCGTTTAACCTCCGCTCAATGACGGGTGAAATCCTAAGTCCTGGGGTGTGATCTCGCCGCTCTCCAGCAGGCGCTCGGCGCGACGCCAATCGTCGGGCGAGTCGATGTCGATCCATTCGCTGGGTTCGATAACCAGGGGCAGGATGCGCTCGCCGGTCATGGAGCCTTTTTGCAGGATCGTATCTGCCCAGACCGCGTCCACATAGCCGGTCTGCCAATAGACTTCTGGGAGAAGCTGTCGGGGCATGTTGTAGGGTTCAGGAAACTCGCCGCTCAGCAGCGGCTGCAAGAACCCCTGCGCGTCGATGCGCCACATCTTATACGGGTTCTGGAAGGGCACGCACACTGTGCGCACCGAGTCGGCCTCAGGGTGCTCCAACAGGCGATAGATTGCCTGATCGATATGCCAGACGCGCCGAAAAGGCGAAGTAGGGCGGAGTTGCACCACAATCTCAGGCCGATAGCCTTCGTTCTCGGCCAGCCATTCCAGGGCATGCTGGAAAACGGGCAAATCTGGCGTGTGATCTTGAGATAGTTCTACCGGTCGCAAGAAAGGCGCCTCTGCGCCATAGTTCCTGGCAATGGCGGCAATCTCCGGGTCATCTGTGGACACCACCACGCGGGAGACCAGCTCAGAGGCCAGGCCGGCGGCAATGCTGTAAGCGATCAGCGGATGTCCGGCAAAGAGGCGGATGTTTTTGCGCGGGATCGTCTTCGAGCCGCCGCGCGCGGGGATCAGGGCCAGGATCTCACTCATCTACCAGGCCGTCCAGCCGCCATCCACGATCAGATTAGCGCCGGTCATATACGCCGAAGCGTCCGACGCCAGGAACAACAGCGCGCCGTTCATCTCGTTCTTCTCTGCCATGCGCCCCAGCACAGCCCGGGCAGAGTATGCCTCCACAAAGGCCGGCTCATGCCCGTTGTACACACCGCCAGGAGTCAGCGCGTTGACGCGGATATTCCGCCCGGCGTAGTAGGCGGCGAGATAGCGCGTCAGCCCCAGGATGCCTGCCTTGGTCACTGAATAGTACACCGGCTTGTACTTTGGAGCCTGCCCGGGCAACTGGTAAATGCGCTGATCCGGCCCTGCCAGCCCATAGATCGACGAGAGGTTAATGATCACGCCTCCGCCTTGCTCCAACATCGGCTGAACAGCGGCCTGGCAGCACAGGAAAGCGCCGGTCAGATTGACCGCCAGCGCCTGATCCCAGGCCTGCAGGGGAAAGCGCTCGAACGCCCCATCCCCCAGGGAGAGGTCTTCGTGCTGGGGGTCGAATTTCGGATCCAGCGCCGCGCTGTTGACCAGGATATCCAGCCGCCCGAACGCCTGGATCGTCGCAGCAACCAGGTTGCGTACAGACACCGGATCGGCGACATCAACCTGCACGGCGATCACCGGATAGCCTTCGCGGGTCAAGGCGTCGGCCACCTGTTCGCCTGCCAGGCGATTGACATCGGCGACCACCACCTGCGCGCCGGCCTGCGCCAATGTGCGGCAAAACTGCGCACCAAGCAGACCCGCGCCGCCGGTGACGATCGCCGCCCGACCGTTCAAATTGAACAGTTCCAGCACAGAAGGCGTTTCAGCAAGATCCTTGGGGAACATATGCGGATTCATGGGATCGAACATCCAGCATTACAGCCGGGCAAGATAAGCAGTGATGCAGACCCGGCAACGACACAGGTCGTCGCCGGGCTGTCCTTGCTGATTACAGAAGCCGCGGCTCTGGTCTTGTCAGGCGCCTAGGCGTTGGCCGCAGCAGGTTGCAACGCTTCCGTCGCCTCTCCACCGTTCTTGTTGTTGACCGGCAACAGCAGACCCTTTTCTTCCAGGAAAGCAATAATCTTGCGCGCGTTGGTAGTCGGATCGGCGTTGACCGTGTCCAGCACGATCTCCGGGTTCACGGGCGCTTCATACGGATCGTCCACGCCAGTGAAGCCGGTGATCTGGCCGCGGCGAGCGCGGGCATACAGGCCCTTGACATCCCGCTGCTCACAGACCTCGATGGGGGTATCTACGAATACCTCGATGAAGTTCTCGCCCACCATCTTGCGCACCTCATTGCGGGTGGCGCGATAAGGGCTGATCGCTGCGCAGATCACGGTGCCGCCATGACGGGCAATCTCGCTGGCGACAAAGCCGATGCGCAGGATGTTGGTATCGCGGTCTTCGCGGGAAAAGCCCAGGCCTTTGGACAGGTGCGTGCGCACCACATCACCGTCCAGCAACGTCACCTGGCGGCCGCGCTCCAGCAGCAGCGAGGTCAACACCTCTGCGGTGGTCGATTTGCCCGATCCACTCAAACCGGTGAACCAGATGCAGATGCCCTGCTTGTGGCGCGGCGGGTACATTTGCTGCAAGATTTCGGCAGTTTCCTTGCGCGTGAACCACTCGGGCAAAAGCTTACCCTTCGCCAGGTATTCTTCACGCACCTGCGTGCCGGAAATGCTGAAAATGCGCGCCGATTCGGGCACTTTGGTGATCTCTTCGTATCGGTCTTCATCCGCCAGGTACACCAGTTCCTTGAACTCCACCGGCTTGACGCCGATCTCGTTCGCATACTGCGCCAGCATCTGCTGCGCCTCGTAAGGCCCATAGAACGGCTTGCCCTGGCTGTCGTTGCCGGGTCCGGCGTGGTCGCGGCCGATGATCAGATGATTGGCGCCGTAGTTGCGGCGGATGATGGCGTGCCACAGCGCTTCGCGCGGGCCTGCCATGCGCATGGCCAGCGGGAACAGGCTGAGCAGGGTGCGACTCGGATCATAGTAGTTCTCCGCAAGGGCGCGATAGACGCGCACGCGGGTGTAATGATCCACATCGCCCGGGCGAGTCAACCCAACAACCGGATGGATCAGTAAGCTACCATCGACCTCTTCCGCCGCCCGTTTGGTCAGTTCCTCATGGATGCGGTGCATCGGGTTACGCGTCTGGAAGGCGACGACGTTGGCGTGGCCCATGCGTTCCAGTATGGCGCGCACTTCGGCTGGAGTACGGCGCAGTTCGACGAAGTCATGATAGACCGGCAGGTTGATCACCTTCAACTCGCCGGAGACGTACACCTTGCCCCAGCGGACCATCTCAGACACCAGCGGATGCTTGGGATCGGTGGTGCCCAACACCAATCGGGCCTCGCGTTGTGGATCGTAGTGGTAAACTTCCTCAATCTGCATGATCGCCAGGGTGTTGTTACGGGCGTCGTTCAGAGTGATGGCTTCGCCCCAGGTGGGCATGGCGCTTTCATCGATCGGCAGCGTGACCGGAATTGGGAAAAGCACGCCATTGCTCAAGCGCATCTCGGTGAGCACACGCTCGTAATCTGCCTTACCCATAAAGCGATCCAGGGGCGAAAACGCGCCTGTGGCCAGCAGTTCAAGATCGCACAAGGCGCGCGCCGAGATTTGCACCGACGGCAGCTTGTTGGCTCGCGCCAATAGCTCTTCGCGCTCCTCGCCGGTAGCGACCAAATTGACCAGCTTTCCACCATAGGGGCTGATCAAACCTCCATCTTTAGATATATGTGACATAGATAATGTATCTCCCTTGCATTGGTTCGTTATGATAGCACAAGCGGCTATTATAGCAGCTTTTTATAGATCGATGCGCCTGCCTTGCGATTGCGAAAGGTGCGCCGCCAGAGCCAGCCGTAGCGCCTGGATGCCGTCTTCCAGAGTGCACAGCGGATCAGCCTCGCCGCGCGCCACGGCCAGGAAATGGCGCATCTGCTCCAGGAACAGGGTATTGCGCTCGAAACCCTGCGGCGCCGGAAACGACTGCCACTGATCCTGACTGGCGAGGTAAAGTCGAGCGACGCCATCGGCGCTATCCCAGCGCAGCGTCCCTTGCGTCCCGATGATCTCCAGGCGATGGGAAGGCGGGCGCTGGCAGTAGTCCAGGTGTACCCCTCCCAGGGCGCCGCTGGTAAAGTGCAAGCCAATCTCGGCAACGTCCTCGACGCTCAACTCCAGGTCGCTCAATTGTCCGGTGAAAGCCCAAAGCGAGGCCACCTCGCCCATCAGCCAGCGTAGATAATCCAGCGGGTGACTCAGGGTCAAAACCACCCCGCCCCCCAGATCCCGCCGGGCGCTGTATCCCTGGCGATAATCCTCCCAGGGGTGCCAGCCGGGCAGGTATTCGCCCCAATGCGCCTGCACAGAAACCAGGCGACCGATTGCGCCAGCTTCGATCAAATGCTTGATCTGGCGCAGCCCCGGGTGAAAGCGAAACTGGTAACCCACCAGAACCCTGCCCCCGCCGGCCTGGACGGCCGCGCGCAAGGCCGGCATCCCATCCATCGTATGCGAAATCGGCTTCTCCAGGAAAAGGCTACAGCCGGCCTCGGCGGCAGGGATGGCAACATCCAGATGCAGCGCAGTGGGGTTGGCGACGATCACCGCCTGCGGACGGTGAGCCAGGGCAGCTTTCAGGTCGGTCTCTACGGGAAAGCCTTTTAATTCGTCGTCCGGCAGCGTGCTGCGGCCAGAACGGTAAAACAGGATGTCCCGTTCGCCCAGGGCGAGCAAGTTGCGGAAATGACGTCGCCCAATCGAGCCGAAACCGGCGATCAGGATCTTCATGGCGTGGCCTCGTATCCCCAGGCCAGCAGAGTCTCGTCGGCGATCTGGCGAAAGACCTGGCGGTCGCGGTGGGTGAACAGTTCGCGCCAGGTGCCCCGCTTGCCTTTTTGCAAGGCATGAGCGATGTCTCTGGCCTTCTGCTGTTGCCACTCCGCATCCGGGTTGCGCGTCATTTCCTGCGCCAGCGCCTGCCGCAGCGCTTCATCGCCGGGGCTTGCGCCCAGGAAATCCCAAATCCGCGTCATTTGCTCCCAGGGCTGGCTGAGCAAATCCTCATACCGCAGGGACAGATAGCGCTCGCCAAACAGCAATCGTCCCTGCTGATCAGTTTGGGAGACGTTGCGCACCCAGCCCTGCGCCGCCTGCAGGATGCCCTCTTCGGTAAAGATCGATTGCTCGCCCGACAGAAAAGGCTGCGGGTCGCTGGCAAATCGGGCACGGATGCGCTGATCTTCCCGAGAGAGCCGCTCAGGGAACTCGACAAAGGACTGAAAGCGGTGCGAAATCGCGGCATCTCGCCCATCGCGGACGATGAAAATCAGGCTGCCATCCGGATAGACCTTATGCATCAGGCGCACTGCTTCGCCATCCAGCAGGCTGTTCGGGCTTTTGTCGCCCACGATGCGTTTGCCCTCCAGGCGCGCCTCACGCTCCAGGATGTAGTCGGCCGCAGCGCGCAAGACCACCGGCGAAAGATCCCTGCCGCGGTTCCAGCGGTTGCTGCCCCGCGCCAGCCATTCGCCCACTTCGGGATCGGCCACCAGACTCTCCAACAGCGGCGCACGGGTGAAGAAATGCGCCTGATAGTTGCAGTGTACTTCCGGATGCAGGCGGATCAGGCGAGCCAACATTGTGGTGCCCGAGCGGGCATGCCCAAAAATAAAGAATTTCTCCAGCGGAAAGAACGTCCTGATCTCAGCGACTTCTTCCATCGAGATGGGCGGCACTTCACGACGCAAGGGGCGAGGCGCTTCACCGCGGCGTAGCAGGCGCAGAGCCATCAAGAACCTCTGTCTGAGTGAATAAGGCATAATCGGCTTCGGCGGAAATTTAGGCGAATTTATTCGTCAGAGCGATCATCGGCGGAATCAAAAAGCAAGTTCTGGCGCCGAAAGCGGGCCAGCCGCCGGCGCAGCGGCCAGACGAGAGCGCGATAACGCGCTTTGAGCGCTGCCAGGCCATTCGCCAGGCGCGGGTAGCCAAATTCATCCATCTGAGCGCCGGCTATTTGCTCGATGACCGCCGCATCTTCCGGCGACAGCCGATCTCGCCAGCGGGCCACAGGCGCGGCGCTGATGCCCTGGAATTGCTCCGAAAACATGGAATTGCCGGCCCACTGTGCGCCGGCCCGGGTCGGCGCCGCCAGCGAGGCATCCCAATCGATCTCCAAGAAGTCCGTGAGTTGACGCAGCGCAGCCTCTGGCGATTGCGTCAGATCCTCGTAGCGCAGAATGAGGTAGCGCGCTGGGCCAAAACGCTGACGATTTTCCACCCCGGCGCGCGTTGAGCGCCGCCAGTTCGCAGCGAAAAACTCTGGCTGCCAGTCAGGGTGCTTGCGGCGATAAGAGACATAGTTGTCACGCGGATCGCGCAAGATGTGGATACAGCGCGCCTCGGGCCACCAGGCGAATATCTGCCCGGCGTAATATTCATTGTAAGGCGATTTCTCCACCCACCCACGACTCGCAGGCGTCGCCAACCCGCTCACCTCTCCATAAGCCAGGATGGCGGCGCTGAGCACGTCGCCGGGATGGCGATGGCGCCCCTCGGAGAACCGGCGCAATATCCGGCGCACCTGCTCGAACGAGATCGCCGAGTAGTCCCGATCGGGGAAACCGGCCTGACTGGCAACCGGCTGATCGCGACGCCATTGAAAGATGTGAATCAGGGTCTCCTCCGCCAGAGCCAACTGACCCTCCAGGTCGAGACCAACCGCACGGGGCAGAAAACGTCGGAAGAAGATCGTCTCTTCGGGATAGACAATCAACTGAGGATGCGAATCCAGGATCGCCCGCAGCAGGCTGGTGCCGGACTTCGGATGGCCGCAGATGAATACCGGTCGGTCGCGCAGGTCGTCGATCATGCTCAACGATAGAGAATCTTGAACAGGCGCTGATATAAACCAGTAAGCACCCGGCGGCTCCCCGGCAGGCGCAAGAGCCAGTGCCTGCCCTTGCGTTTCCCGGCGGCAGGCGCGGCGCGCCCGGCGAGATCAAGCCCCAGATGAGCCGCTTCAGCGATCACTTCGGCGCTCAGGGCGTTGCCAAGGTGGCGCGTGTAGCGCTCGACCGTTGACAGGCGCAGATACCCCAGGCGATCGATCGCTTCGTCCAGTTCGATCATCGAACCCATCAGCTTGCCCGTCCAGGAGGAAGGCAGAGCTTTCAGGATCACTTCCTTTGGGGTGACAAACTGAAAGTGATTAGCCGAACCGATCGCTTCGCAGGCGCCGCCGTCCGGCTTCTCTGCGTGGAAGACCAGATCCAGGTGGTCTCGAGTGGCGAGCAGATGCTCCTGCGGATCGCGACCGGTGCTGGCAGCCCAGTCGACCTCCCAGGCATCAGGGATGCGCCGCTCGCGCAAGACGGACAAACCCGGCGCGCCCCGTTCGGCAAGCTGATCCAGGCTGCGGCGGGCATGCCCGGCGGCGTTGCGCACCGCGATGCCGCTGATCATCCCGGCTTGAGGGAAACATTCCAGAATTTCGAGATGCGCTTCGAGCCAGCCCGGATAGAAGAAGATATCGTCGTCGCTGTAGGCGATGATCTCGCCTGGGGCGGCGCTAAAGAGCACGCGCAGCGCGTCGATCTTGCCAATGTTGCGTTCGGCCAGGATCAGATAGTTGATCCGTCCCTGCTCCTGCATCTGGCGCAGGTAATTCACCACCTGGGGGCAACTGGCGTTATCGAAGATCATCAGGTCGTACGGCGGCGGTGTGTGCGCCCAAAGGCTGGCCAGCGCCAGCTTAAGCACCTCCAGCCGATGCTCGAAGTAGCCGTCCAGGCCAGGGATATAGGTGACCATCGCCAGCGTCACCTCCGCCGGCCGGTAATCGGTCATCTGCCCACGCGCCGGATTGATCCCGATCCGCGCCATATCACCCGTACATCTTTCTGCGCATGCGTCGGATGCGGCGGGTCAGAGCGCCGCGCGCCCCGCGCAGACTGCCGTCTTTTGGGGTCAGCCAACGCTCGACGGAGCGCACCAGGCGCGCCAGGGTCGGCGCAGGGCGCTGCACACGCCCATTTCTGAGTTGCCAGTCGGCGTCCAAGACCATGTACATGTGGGCCAGCCCGCCAGCCCTGGAGACGTTCAGATGGCTTTCCTGATGGTCGTAATGGGGTTTGCCGCCGGGCAGATGGCTGTAATCGTGATTCTGATGGATGATCATCACAGAAGGCGTGCCATCGATCACTGGCCAGCCCTGCTGCCGAGCGTGATAGATCATCCAGTTGTCCCAGCCAGCGCGCCCAATGGCGAAATCGGGCATCTCGGCAAACGCCGAACGGGGAAAGATAAAATAATCGCTGCCTGCGGGACGGTGAAGCTGGCCGCGCGCCTGTACATCCGCGCGCAGACGCCCCTCCCAACCCGGCGAGAAGTCCAGCAATTCCCGCACATCCAGATCCCATCGCTGGCCGATGAGCAGAAACGGGCCGCTGATCTGCCCGGCGATCTGCCGGGTAGCTTCCAGGACATCTGGCAAGAGCAGGATATCACCATTGACATACCCCAGATAGGGGCTGGCGCTGGCCTGACGCGCCAGAGCAAAGATCGAGCTTACCAGCGGCGTCCCAGATTCGGTGCGCCGCACTTCTGGCAACAGGCGCACGTCGTATTCCGCCGCCACCTCGGCCATCCCTGGCTCCTGGCCCACCAGCATAGCTTCCACCTCTGGACCGAGGTGCAGCCACGACTGGAGGGCGTTGCGCTGGATGATCGCAATGTGGGGGTTGGTGAACGGTTTAGGTGCGGAAAAGATCGTCAAGAAGGGCATCGAGTTCATCCTTGCGCTGCGCGGCGTTCGTCCACCTCTCGGTAGTGCTTGTGCTGCACCTGCGCATTGATCGCCAACAACTCTGGCTGTCGCTCCAGCAAGGCCACCACCTCCAACCAGGAAAAGTCATCTCGACCGGGGAAGCGGGCGCAGACCTGGTTCAGCAATTCGAGATCCTCTGGGGTATCCACCGTCAGGCGCAGCGAGCCGTAGTCTTTTTCATGATGCACCAGCAGGATCTTGAAGCGCTCCTGATGATCATAGAAATAGGGCATAACATGCTCACGCTGATGCGGTTCCTGAGCCTCCTGCCAGGCGATCTCCAGCCCCTGAAAAGTACACACTTCCGTGTCCAGCCCAATGGGATAGGTGCGCCCCCAGGGCGGCGGCAAACGATTGGCGCAGAAAGCATAGTCGCCCGGGAGATCCGGATTCAGGCATTGCAAGTGAGGCAGCGGTGCGCCACGGAAGGCCTCGACGGTGCGATCCACCACGACAGGATCGATCAACGGACAATCGGCGGTGATGCGCACCACGTTTTCCGCCCCCGCCTGGCGCGCCGCCTGGTAATAGCGGTCGAGCACATCGTGCAAGCTGCCGCGGTACACAGGATAACCCTGCGAGCGGCAATAATCGGCGATCGGATCGTCGCCCAATTCGCTGGTGGTCGCAACGAGAACCTGATCGATCATCCTGGCTCGCCGCGTCCGTTCGACGACCCACGCCAGCATGGGTCGGCCGGCGATCTCTCGCAGCACTTTTCCCGGCAGGCGGGAAGAACTCATGCGAGCCTGGATAATGGCGACGGTGTGAGGGGGTTTCACTTTCCTGGCTTCATGCCCAGGGTTCGGGCGATGCGATAGGCGTCGAAAAGTCGGGGGAAGTTCTGCGACCAATCTGCGCGCCGCTCGACCAGGCGCCGCGCCGCCTGGCCCATCTCCGCTAAGCGATCGCGTTGCTCGATTGCCTGCAGAATCGCCTGCGCCAGGGCGTTAGCGTCGTCCACCGGGAACAACCAGCCGTTTTCGCCGGGCGTAACCCATTCCCGGTTGCCGGGGATATCCGATACCAGCGCCGGGCAACCACAGGCCATCGCTTCTAGCAAAGAGATGGATGCGCCATCGCTGTGGGTCGCGGCGACATAGAGATCAGCCGACCGATAAAAGCGGGGCAGATCGTCAAAACCTGCCTGCCCGGGCATCAGCACGCTCGGAGCAATTGCCTGGCTTGCGCCTTCGGACACGCCATGCTGAGAGAAAATCTGGCGCAACAAGCCAGCCTGAGAGCCGTTGCCCAGCATGATCAGGCGGAGCGCCGGCCGCTCTCGGGCTGCCAGAGTGAAGGCGCGGGCGATGGTCTCGACGCCATAGATCGGCTCCCAACTGCGCGTGGAGAGCAAGGTGAACGGCCTGTCCGCGGGAGGCGTCTGTTGCTGCGTGGCCCAACGGTCGCCTGGAGTAAAGTGCTCCAGATCGACGCCCCAGGGGAAGGTGACGATACGCTCATCGGGCATACCAAAGGAAATGGCGAGCCGACGGATCGTGTCGCAATCCCCAACCAGGGCAGCGCTATGCCGCAGGGTGTATTGCGTGGCCCAGCGCCAGGCGGCGTTGCGTTGCGCATCATAGAGCAGATCATAGCCCCAGGACATGCTGACCAGCGGTTGAAAACCGGTCAGAGCGGCCAGAAAGGCCGAACGTTGCAGCGGTCCGGCGTGCAGGATGTCGGGCTGGATGCGCCGGATGATCTGCTTCAGTTCGTACCACAGCCGCGGCCCGTCCTTCAGGCCGACCGGGGCCTTGCCGCCGCTCCAGGGGACGATCTCGATTTCGGGCGGCAGCGCTCGATCTTCGAGCTGCGGGCCGCGCCGCTCCAGGCGTAGATAGAACACCTGGTGGTCGCTCTTCGCCAGCGCCGACAGGAAACGATGGTCGTGGGTGGTGTAATCGCGGCTGAAATATAGAATTTTCATTTCACGATTTGCGTTGCCGCAAAGCCCCGCCGTTCGGCAAGCGCAAAGCTAAGCCCCCAAATCCGTCCAGCGCAGTTCTTTCCCAAACGGCAGATCGTGCAACGCTTTCGTGCCGATCACAGCCTCAATCTCGGAGGGTTTGATCGCCCCCGGGGTGGCGGGGCGCAGCACGTCGATCATATCTCGGGTGAAGACCTCGCCAGCGCGGATATCGCGAGCGGCGCGCAGGCAACGCCGCTGAACGATGGCCGTCTCGCGTTCGTTGTCGGCGATGAACTTGTCTGGCGAACCCAGGGCGCGCTCCAGCAAGCGGGTCTCCTCGACCATCCTGGCCCAGTTCTCAGGGTTCATGGCGAACTTATGATCCGGGCCTTCGCGGTTGTTGTCATCGGTGAAATGGCGTTCGATCACCCGCGCCCCCAACGCCACCGCGCCCAGGACCGGAGCCAGGGCATGAGTATGATCGGAGAGGCCCAGGATGACGTCGGGGAACATCGTGGCATAGGTCTTGAGAACGTTCAGATGCAGATGGTCGTAGTTGTCGGGGCTGGCAGTGTAGTTGGTGTTGCATTGCATCAGCACCAACTGTTTGTTGAGCTTGAGAATGGCATGCACGGCGCGCTGCACCTCCCCGATGGTCGATGCGCCGGTGGCGACGAAGAAGGGCTTGCCCTTACTCGCCATGCGCTCCAAAGCCTCGATCCAGTCGATTTCGCCCGAGCCAGCCTTGTACATTTCCACATAGGGATCGAGCCAGTCGATGGCTTCGAAGTCATACGGGGAAGAGAAATAATCAATGCCAACTTCCCGGCACTCCTCTGCCAACGTGAGCGTCCACTCGAAGGGGATGGAGGCAGACTGATAGACCTCGAAAACCGACTTCTTCCAACTCGCCTGATGCGAGACCTGCCCGCCCATGTGGCGAAAGCCGTAGTCGGAGACGATCTTGGGGGCGCTGAAATTCTGAAACTTGGCGGCGTCGGCCCCGGCTTCCTTAGCCAGGCGAATGAGCATTTTAGCGCGCTCCAGATCGCCGTCGTGGTTGGCGGCGATGTCGGCGATGAAATAGGTGGGGTGGTTGGGTCCGATGAGACGATTCCCAATTTTTATGTCCATAGTTTCCTCTCGAAAGGTTGAGACATAGGTTTACATATCACAAATTGCATTTGGCGACGATCATCCCGTATTAGGCAACGAGAACCCCCCAATCCATTGTGGATAACCCTGTTGATAAAGGGTGTAAAACCTTTCCAAACCTGCGGATAGACCAGGGATAGGTTGTCCCAAAGCGTGGATAAGCTTGTCGATCTTGAGGGTCAGGTTGGGAGAGCGGGCGGCTTTCAAGCCGGCGTCTTGCACCGATTTGGGGGCGATCAGGCGCTCGTCCAGGCCGAAGTGCTGGGCGATGCGCAAGCCGAATTCGTACTTGCTGAGGCACTCGCTGCCGACCGCGTGGTATAGCCCGCTCAGGCCGGCGTCGAGCATCTTCAGGAAAACCCGGCCCAGGTCATTGGCCAGCATGGGGCAGAAAAAGACATCGGTGAAACCCAAACACGGCTCGCCTGCGGAGAGCTTGTTGAAGAAGAACTCCGCCAGGCTGCGCTTGCCGGATAAGCTCCAGCCGAATAGATTGACGCGGGCAACGATCGCCTGCGAGTTCGCCGATAGCACGGCGCGTTCGCCATCCAGCTTAGTTTGAGCATAGACGCCCAGAGGGTTGGGAGCATCCTCTTCGGTGTAGCCGCCGCGCTGGCCATCGAACACGGCATCGGTGGAGACGTGCAGCAGGCGCGCTCCGCCCCTGGCGACAAGTTCAGCCAGTTGACCGGGGATTTCGCTATTCAGTTGGCGCGCTAGCTGCGGATGGTTCTCACAAGCGTCCACATCCGCCAGCGCGGCGCAGTGGATGACCCATTCCGGTTGGGTCTGGTCCAGCAAGCGCTCGAGCGCGCCGGGGGCCAGTAGATCGGCCTGAAGGATGGAGAAGGCATCGACGCGCAGCAGGTGGAGATTGACTTGCCCGATGACATCGTGCTCTTTGGCTGCCTCCAACGCCGTGTTCAGGCCGAGCAGTCCGCTGGCTCCAGTGATCAAGATGCGGCGTCTGCGCACGGACTGCCTCCCACATGGGGCAAAAAAACGAACCCTGAATTTTACCTGTCAGGGCAGGCTAAAGCTAAAACTCTTGCAGATTGGCCTCCTCGAAAGGGGCGATGAACTGGCGAATCTGCTCCACACTCAGCCACTGCGGGTTGGTATCGCTGGCGTAGCGAAAACCTTCCGGCAGCGGGTCGCCCTCGTACTTGAGGTCACGCTGCCACAGTGTGGCGGTCGGTGTGACCACGAACATATCCGGGCGCTCGAGGGTAGAGCGCGCCTCGTCTTCATTGATCAGCAATTCGTGCAACTTTTCGCCGGGTCGGATGCCGATGACTTCCAGTTCGGCCCCAGGAGCGATCACGTTGGCCAGATCAACGATTCGCGTGGAGGGGATCTTGGGCACGAACACCTCCCCGCCTTGCATCAACTCAGTGCAGCGGATGACGAAGCGCACCCCCTGCTCCAGGGTAAGCCAGAAGCGGGTCATACGCAGGTCGGTGACGGTGAGTTTGCCATTGGCGCGCTGCTTGATGAACAACGGCACCACGCTACCCCGGCTGCCGACCACGTTGCCATAGCGCACACAGCTAAAACGGGTCTTCGTCCCGGCGGCATAAGCATTGCTCTGCACGAAAAGCTTTTCGGCGGCCAGTTTGGTCGCGCCATACAGGTTGATCGGGCTGACTGCTTTATCCGTGCTGAGCGCCATGACTTTCTGAACGCCCGCATCCAGGGCGGCGTCGATCACGTTGCTGCTACCCAGGATGTTGGTCTTAATGGCCTCCATGGGATTGTATTCGCACGCAGGCACTTGCTTGAGCGCGGCGGCATGGATGACTACATCAACCCCATGCATGGCGCGACGCAAGCGCGGCAGATCACGCACATCTCCGATGAAATAGCGCAGGCTGGGATGGTCGAAGCCGCTGATGCGCATCTCATGCTGCTTGAGTTCGTCCCGGCTGAAGATGATCAGCTTCGCCGGTTGATACTCTTTCAGCATGATCTCGATAAACTTCTTGCCAAACGATCCCGTGCCGCCGGTAACCAGCACGACCTTTTCACTCCAGTTCATTGGGCGACCTTTGCCTCCTCGGATTTTCGGATCACAATCAGCGGGTACTTGCCATGCTCGCCAAAGAAATGCGGAAAGCGCTCCTCCAGCCAGAACAACAGGCGCAAAAATGCGCGCCCACCCAGGCGCGGGTGGATCAGGGCGCGCATGAAGCGCACCGTGACACTGCGCCAGACCAGAATCTCGACCGGCATCCGCTGCCCCACCAGCGTCTCGACCCAGGCAGCGTCGTGCTTTTCGGTGAAGGTGCCCTTACCGGTCTCGAGTTTATGCGCCTTTTTGCTTTTGGCAGGATTGCGGCGCGGTAGCGAGGCGTCGGATTCGGACTGGCTTTTCCTGCCGCCAAGCCGATCGAACACATAGCGCAGCGAATTGCCCAACCGGACAAACGGCTCAGCCAGCGCCATCAGCGTCGAATGATCCCAGCCATTGACTACCACCGCCGTGCTCCCTGGGGCAAGCACACGATATAGCTCCTCGAAAGCGCTTAGATGCTCTCCTTCGGGTAGATGGTGAATGGTGTGTAAAGTGACGACGCCATCGAAAACACCGGGCTTGAAGGGCAAGTTGGCGATATCCGCCACCACGTACAACCCCTGCTCGCCCACGCGTTTGCGCGCCTCTCTCAAGGCAGTGATCGAAATATCCGCGCACAAGCGAAACTGGTAACCCCGTGAATATTCGAGATATTCCGGATATTGAACGGGACCAGAACCGGCGTCGAGCAGGTAGCGCCCTTGCGGTTTCAGGTGGCGCGCCACCCGCATATGGCAGTCATGGATGTACTCACGGGAAACCGGCCGCAGGTCTTCATAGCGGGCGTTTTGATAGACGTCCTGGCTGACCAGCTTCCAGCCAATTTGATCGTAGAACTGCTGAACCTCTTGCTTAACTTCGCTCATCAGGCCTCGAAATCTTCTGCTCAGCGAGTTACATCCCAGCGCCGCGGCTCGCCGGCCAGCCAGCGAAAAGTATTCCCAAAGGCCTCCAGCCCCTCAGGCGAGAGAGCGCGGGCCACCGACCATTCCTGTAATTCATCCCAAAAGCTCAACAGATGCCAGGGAAATGGCGTGGGATAGTCAAAGAAGAAATGGTAGGCGTATTTCCAGGCCAGTTCCACCTGAGGGCGGCTCAACCGGCGCGCCTCCGGCTGCGAGAGCAAGCGTTCGATCAAATGGAAATACTCGTCCCAACTCGTTGGGTCAAAGGTAAAGCCCTTGCCGCGATAGTGCGTCTTACCGCCCACGATGACCGGCACGCCGCTCATCGGCATCTCCATGCCCACGGTGGTGGTGTAAGCCAGGCCCAGATCGGCGGCCTGCACCAGATCATAAGTGTTGATCGGATCCAACGCCTGCACCAGGTGGATATGCGCGGGGAGCTGGGGCAGAGCCTCACGCACCACCTGAGCCACCGAGGGGCCTTTCAGATAACGCTCGCCGGGGTGGATGCGCACCACCAGTTGCACCTCTGGCCTTTGAGCAAAAAACTGCACGCTGCGTTGAAGCCATTCGGTCATATCTCGAGAGAAAATCTGCCGTCCCAGGGTGAGGCTATCGCCGATCACATTGGCGGCCAGCAAGACCACCGGCCGCGAGTCCAGCCCCAGAGACTGGCGAACCTGCTCCCCTCCCAGGCTGGGCGTCCCTTGCCATAAGCGGGCAAAGTTTTGCCACAGGCGTCCATTCTGGCGCGAGTCATACAAGGCGCGGATCTGCGTCCACTGGCTCTCGGTCAACGGGCGATCCTTGTGCGCCGCCCAAAGATCATCCGTTTCCTGAAGCATTACCTCGCTGTTTTGAGCGAACCAGATGCGACCGCGCTGCTCGCCAAATTCATAGGTGACCACCGGCAAACCTTGAACGCGCGCCACCTGATAGACTGCACCCATCTCCAGGATGCTGCCATTGGGGGTGATCACCAAATCCGGGCGTCCTTCAGGTCCCAGGGACTGCAACCAACCCAGTAGCGCCGCGGCGGCCTGTAGATTCCTCTCCAGGCGTAACCGATACATGCGGGCCGACTCGCTATCGCCGCCGCCCAGATCGACCTCTTCGATCTGCAGGGTGTATTGGGTGTCGCGGATCGAGACTTGCTGGATTGCGTGGAACAATTCTGCGGAGAAAGCCCGGCCCGCAGCGGGCTTGATATCCAGCAATGAAACGGTTTGAACCAGCGGATGAGCCTGTTGCAACACCTGGCGAGCATAGGCGTTCTGGCGACGGATATCGAAGCGTTGATACGGCCGGCGGAAGTTCGCGTAGGGCAGAAAGGCCAGGGTCACCCGATGCCCAAGACCGGCAAGCGCAGTGCTCAAGAGCGTGGCATGTTCGATCCAATAGCGCAAGGTGGCAAAGACCAGAATGCGCCGTTGGGGCATGCCGGACGGGAGGTTGGTTCGCGCCGCCTGCGCCTGTGCACGCCATTCCGACAGGCTCTTCTCCAGCTTGCGCAGAGAGAAACTTTTAGACGGCGGTTTGCCTTGCTGCACAAAACGCCAGTACACCTCTGCCGTCAGCGGCAACTTGCCCAAAACCTGCTTAACCGTGCGCTTGGTGATCATCCTCGTTCGCCTTTCCGAGCCGCCGCAGCAGGTTCGACCTGACCTTCCGTCTCGATCTGCCATGCCAGCCGCGGGCGCACCGGCCCCAGGCGCAGCTCTGGCCATTGCGAGCCGGGCGCGTCGGTAGCGTCCACCGTGAAAGAAAGCGCCTGTTCCTCCTGGAAATAACGCCGCAGGCGATAAGAACTGGCATTCAGCCCCAGGATATAGCGCCCTTCGTTCAGCAAATCGGCTGGGATGGTGCAACGGCTGATCGCCCGCCCCGCCTGGCGCACCGGGAAGGCCTGGTACTGCGCCTGGTCGTCGGTATCGAAGGAAGCCCAGACGTATTCGCCGCGCGCGGTGGTCAGATACAGCCCGACGCGCAGAGCAGGGATGGGCGCATCCAACACATATTCCACTTCAACGTAGAAAGGCTCCGTCGAGCGGACTGTGTCCACGACTTGCCCCAGTCGATTTTTCAGGCGCAGCGACAACGGCCGGAATGGCGCGGCGTCAGCGGGCACTTCGTCCGCTGTCCAGACGCGCTCGCCGACCTGCGCCAGGCCGGAGGACATGTAGTAATCCACCGCTTCGGGGGTGGCGGAACGATGCACCAGGCGGCCTTTGTCCAACACAATCGCCTCTTCTGTCAGATGCAAGATAGCCGACATATTGTGGCTGACAAATAGAACCGTGCGCCCTTCCTGAGCTACATCACTCATCTTTCCCAGGCACTTACGCTGGAATTCGGCGTCGCCAACCGCCAAGACCTCATCCACCACCAGGATTTCCGGCTCCAAATGTGCGGCAACGGCAAACGCCAGCCGCAGGTACATCCCACTGGAATAACGCTTGACCGGCGTATCGATGAACTTCTCCACGCCCGAGAAATCCACAATCTCATCGAATTTCCGCTCGATCTCCTGACGCTTCATGCCCAAGATGGCGCCATTGAGATAGATATTCTCACGCCCGGTCAACTCGGGATGAAAACCGGTGCCCACTTCGAGCAACGAACCCACTCGCCCATGCACTTCCGCATAACCTTCGGTCGGTTCGGTGACCCGCGAGAGGATTTTGAGCAGGGTGCTTTTTCCAGCGCCGTTGCGCCCGATCACGCCAATCACCTGCCCTTTGCGCACCTCGAACGAGACGTTGCGCAGCGCCCAAATATACTCCTCGCTCAACGGCATTGGCCCTGGATTTCCATGGCCCAAAGTTTTGCGGCGCAAAGGCGCGGCAATGGCGCTCACCAACGTCTCGCGCAGGGTGCGATAATCCTGCCGCGGGCGCCCCGCACCAACCCCAGCGCCCAGCCGGTACCACTTGCCCAGATCTTCAACCCGGATGGCAATATTATCGGTCATCACACGGTGTCCGCAAAGGTGCGCTCCATGCGCCGAAAATAGAACAGTCCCGAGATCAGCACCAGGATGGCAATAACGGTGGAGACGGCCAGCATCGGCCCAGGCGACTCCAGCGTGCCCAACAAGACCCAGCGGAACCCTTCGACCACGCCCGTCATCGGGTTCAAGGCGTAGATCAGCCGCCACTTCTCCGGGATCATGCTGGCAGGATAAGCTACCGGCGTGATGAACAGCCAGAACTGAGTCAAAAATGGAAGGATGTAGCCGATATCCCGGTAAAGAACGTTGAGCGCCGAAAGCCACAGGCCCACCCCCAACGCGGTGATGATCGCCAAAAGCAGGAACAGGGGCAAGGTAAGCAGCGCAGGAGTGAGTTCAAACCGGTATCCGCTGTCGGGCGCATAGGTGTAGTACAGCATCATGCCCAGCAGGACAAGAAAGGCCAGCGCAAAATCGACCACGCCGCCGAGCACCGAGGCAATGGGAATCGCCAGGCGCGGGAAATAGATCTTGGTGATCATTGAGCGATGGGCGACCAGCGAGCGGCCTGCATCTGTGAGAGCCTTGGTGAATAGACCCCAGGGCAACAGCGCCGTGTAGGAAAAAATCGGGTAGGGGACGTTATCCGAAGGCACCTTCGCCAGCCGCCCGAAAAAGATCGTAAAGACGACCATGGTCATAAACGGCTGAAGTATCGCCCAGGCTGCGCCCAAGGCGGTTTGCTTATAGCGAACTTTGACATCCCGCCAGGTCAGAAAGTAAATCAACTCGCGGAAATGCCACAGTTCTTTCAGGTCGAGAGCCGACCAGCCACTGGAGGGGCGGATGAAAAGCACCGTCTCCTGGCCATTCGTCTCAAACAAAGACTTATTAAACGCTTTTTGGATCATCGTATCTTGTGGCGGTTCTCTTTGTACCAGGCAATGGTCTGCTGTAAGCCCTGTTCCAGCGGGGTATGCGCCCGAAAGCCAAACAGCCGCTCCGCGCGGGACGTATCCAGGGAGCGACGAGGCTGACCATTGGGCTTGCTGGTATCCCAGACGATCTCGCCCTGAAAATCCGTCAAACGGGCGATCAACTGCGCCAGGTCCTTAATCCGGATTTCCTGACCAGAACCCAGGTTGAACGGCTCTGGACCGTCATAGCGCTCGGTCGCTAGCAGTAGCCCTTCGGCAGCATCCTCAACGTAGAGAAACTCGCGCGTCGGTGAACCGTCGCCCCATAAGACAACCTGCTGCTCGTTTCTTTCCCTGGCTTCGATGAACTTGCGGATCAGGGCTGGAATGACATGGCTGGTCTCCAGGTCGAAGTTATCCCCAGGCCCATACAGGTTCACCGGTAATGGATAAATTGCATTGAAGCCATATTGCTGGCGATAGGCCTGCGCCTGCACCAGGAGCATCTTCTTGGCCAGCCCATACGGGGCATTGGTCTCCTCGGGATAACCATTCCACAGGTCTTCTTCTTTGAAAGGCACAGGGGTGTATTTCGGGTAAGCGCAGATGGTGCCAACGGCAACGAACTTTTCCACGCCAAACTTCCAGGCTTCATGGATCAATTGCACGCCCATCATCAGGTTGACGTAAAAGAACTCCGCCGGGCGGGCGCGATTGGCGCCAATCCCGCCAACCAGCGCAGCCAGAT
This sequence comes from uncultured Anaerolinea sp., assembly GCA_964503145.1. GTDB lineage: Bacteria > Chloroflexota > Anaerolineae > Anaerolineales > UBA4823 > RBG-16-57-11. Next base: position 146,606 of record CAZCYV010000003.1, read on the forward strand.
GGATGATGACATCCGGCCGCGCGTCTTTGAGCATACGCTGGATTGCTTCGAGTTGCACCAGGTCATATTGCTCTATTCGAGGCACGAACACCTCTTTGGCGCCGCGCTCCTGCAACAGGCGCACCACGTAAGAGCCCAAGAAACCGGCCCCGCCGGTCACACACACCCGCCGATTCGTCCAGTAATTATCCACTTTGTTCCCTCTCCAGCTCCTCCAGGCGCAAGAAGACGCGCGTCCCGATGACCTCCAGGGCAGGCGTGCACTCGCCCGGCGCCGCGGCGCCGCGCTCAACCGCCCGCACACCCATCTCCAGACAGGTAAGGCGGCAGATATCGGCAATATCGCCGTCGCCGACGATATACACATGGTCATAGCCAGCCTGGCGGACCTGGGTCAAAAGCTCACGCACATGCTGGCGCGTCTTGCGATAAAGCCGCATCGACGTTTCGATGTAGTTGACCGTCAGCATGGCGCGAAACGCCAGGCCTTCTGGCGTGATGATATAGCGCAACTTCCGCCGCCGGGCGCGTTTGACCTTCACATAGCCTTTGGCAATCAGGCGTTTGAGATGCCAGTTCACTGTGCCCACCGCCACCCCGAGCTGGGAGGCCAGGGAAGCCTGAGTCACATCTGGGTCGTGTTCGATTTCCTCGAGCAGGGTTCGCTCGCGCTCGGTCAGAAGTTCGCTCGTCATATCCAAAATTCAGCCGTTGAATTATAACCGTATCCAGGGATTGGTCAAGGATCGATTTTGTCCGAGTTTTCGGCCCGGCGTCATCAGCGCCCAATCACTCAGAGTCGCCCGATTGCCACGGGTCAATTTGTGGGACAATTCTTGCGGACATTGGCGCGCGGGATCAGGATCTGCATCTGGAGTTCGCGCAAGGTCTCGACCGGATAGTAATAGCACAGAACGATCTGCGACACCCGGCGAACCCAGGCGTTGTTTTCCGACCCGAAAGACTCGTGCGGGCTTTTATAGCGCGTCGAAAGCGGCTCGCTAATGATCACGGCAAAACGCTGCTGTTCCATATCTTTGCGGAACTGGCCGAGATAGTCCACTGCGTTGGACATTGCGGCTTCCATCAGGAACACCCGCTCGTACTCTGGCGCCAGTTTTACGCCTTCGATCATTCCAAAGGTCAGCAAGTGCCGATTGGTGAGAAACAATACTTCGCCGCCTTGTTGGCTGGCTCTTTGAGCGAATTTCGTGACCTGTTCCAGCCCGGCCTGAACCACAGCCGGGGCCGGGAAAGGCGCTGGCGGCTTGCGCGAATACACGGTGAAGAAAGCCGAGGCGATCACCATCAGAGCCACTCCGCCGTTAATCAACGCCTCAGGAGGTAGTCGGCGCAAGGCCGGGCGAGGTTGCTCAGCAGGCGGCGCGCCAAAATCGGCTTTTACCCTGTCCAGATAGAAATACATTCCGACGATCAACAACAGCACCATGTAGGCATCCATGTTGTGTAGATTGCTGCCGCCGCCGATCTTCACGCTGACAATCGCACCGCCGACGAACAGAATCGCCAATTCGCCCGCCAGGCCCAGCCAGCGCAACCAGTGAACTCGCTTCCAGAGCGCATGATCAGGGCTTGCGTCCAAGAGCTTGCCCAGAATGACCAGGAAGACCGGCAGAGAAACGATCGAGATGGCCGGCAACAGCCCCAGCGGAAACGAAGCATTGGGCAACAGGCGACGCCAGAGCAGGTCCGAAGTAAAGCTGGTGGTAAAGTGTTCTGCCTCGTTCCCGGACCAGAAAATGTAAAGCGCCTGCGAAGCGACAGCCGTGGCAACTCCCACAATGCCCCAACCCGCCAGGCGCAAAACATATCTTACAAGCGCAGGCCAGGTGGGTAGATAGCGAGGCCCCGGCGCCGATTCATCCACAGGTTCAATCGGCCGTTCCATTAAGATCAGGGCAATCGCCAGCATGCCCGGCATGGGGAACCAATTCACGCGGCTGATTCCCGCCCACGCCGATGCCACCAATAAAGCAAAGAGCGACACGATCCCGCGCCAGCGCTCGAACTGCCCTGCAGGCATGGGCTGGTTCGAGCCGGTGTGAAATAGCCACAGCATCAGGATCACCGGCACCAGCAAATGGTAGTAAACCGGCCCGATCATCAAATAGACAAATGTTACGCCGAAGACCGCCCAGGCCAGCACCCGATCCCGCAACTGGAATCGCCGGACCAAAACCAGGGCCGTCAACGTGGGCATCACTAGCCACAAAAAGACCTGCCAGGCGCGATGAAACCACAGCGGAAAATCGCCCAACAGGAATGGCACGGCCTGCAACAGATAGCGACTGGGATGCAGGACGGTGGGCGGTGTAGAGACGCCGTAAATACGCCGAGAAAAGAACAGCGACGCATTGTAGTAGCGGCTGGTCTCCGACCATCCCATCGTCAAGGGATAGGTCGAAATATCGGGCAAGTGCGACGCCGCCACATACAAACCCGCCTGCAGGATCGCCGCAATCAGGACACATTTCCACCAACGATCGAGCAAAGGATGTGGCTCATCGCGCTGCGCCCAGAGGCTCAACCCCAGGCTTGCTGCCAGCGCCGCCGCCCAGAAGACCGCCTGGCGCGCCCAATGGCTCTGCATCGCCTGCGCATAAGGCCCAAAGATCAGCGCCGGAGCAATGAAGCTGAATCCAAGAAAAAGAATCAATCCAAGCGTGCGTTTCACGAATAATCGCTTCCCTTCCCAATCTGTTCAGCGCCTGCGACCGATGATTTCCGCTTGGCGGCTAGGATATCGGGCACAAACAGCGCCCCCGGCAAGCTGACCAGCATCATGATCGTGCGAAACAGCAATGCCGCGGCCAGCCCCTCACTGAGCGAGGCGCGGCCCAGGTTAGAAAAGATCAGCGTCATGCTGAACTCTTGCAGGCCATATCCATTGATCGAAATTGGGATCAGCGTCACGAAATAGACCAGGCTATACAGCCCACCGATCAACCAATACGGCATCCCCTGCCCCTGCCTGTTGACCACCAGGCTCAGCACGGCGAACAGGCACAGCATGTTGACCCACGTAAACCCCAGCGAAGCAGCCAATGCGCGGGGTTGCTTCAACCAAAATGTGAGCGCTTCGTAAATTCGCTGCAAAGCTCGCCGGCCTTTTGACCAGATGCGGTTGAACCACTGGCCGAAAATGGATGCGCCCCAGGCAGGATAGCCTTGGCTCGTCTGCGCCGACAACCTGTCATACAACCCTGTCCAATCGGCGCTGAAAAGCACCGGGAAACTGAAAGGAACCGCCATTGCCATGCCAGCCATGCCCACCAGCCGATCGGCGATCAGCGAAGCCGCACCCACCGCCCCATCGTAACGAAGCTGCACCAAACCGGCGAAGCGCACCAGGTCGCCTCCCACCGTGGTGGGCAGGAAGTTGGAGGCGAAAAGGCCAGCAAAGGTGAGGCGTAGGGTCTGGCGAAAGGGCAAGGGGCTATTGCCCGAGAAATCCGCCGAACGCAACAGAGCCTGCCATCGAGCAGCCACAGCTAGGCGCGAAATTACCATCAACCCCAACGCCAGGAGCAGCCGCCAGGCGGGGATCTGCTGGATCACGGCCAGGATTTGCTCCCAGCCTTGCTGGTAGAGCAAATCGATCAACAGTATCACCGAGACCAATGTACCAACGATGCGCAGGACGAAAGGCTTATTGACCCTCGCCCAAAGGCTTCGCCAGCGAATAAAGACCTCGCTCATCTTCACAGCACTTTATCGACAGCGCTCAATGCAATCTCCAAAATTCAGCCGCTGAATTATAACCCTGCTCCCGGGATGTTCGGGGGTGATTTTTGCCATCGAAATCCCCCCTGGCTCAGCGCTGCGGCTTGCGTCCACGCTGCAAGCGTGGATATCCAAGAGCCAGCGGAAATCATCCGACGCTGACTTCTGCTCCGCCACCAACTGCACACAAGGTCGTTGAAAAGCACGACGCTGTTGACGATTGAGCCTTTGCCAGGACGCGCGCTCCAGGTAAACATAGTCATAACCAGCGCGAGCGAAAGCAACGGGGTCCGGATCCTTAAGCAACGCATCGAAAGATGCCAGTCGATAATAGATCGTTTCATAAGCCGGTCCAGTGCTGCGCCCGAAGAGCACCACCGGGCGATAGGGATAACTGGGATCCAATACCCAGGCGTCCTCTTCTAAACGATCCCAATATCTGCGGCTCAAGATCGCATCGGGCCGGTCGATAAAAGAGGAGAGCTGAGGGCGAGAAATGGCGATCAATTGAGAAGGCAGCAGCGCCAGCCCGCCCAGAACAGTAAGTGCGTACGCCAAAGCAATCGTCGAACGGGCCAGCCTGCCGCCGCGCTGGAAGGCCAGCCACGCATAAGGCACTCCAAGTAACGCCCATATTTTCAGGGCTTCAGCGGTGAGGCGGACAATATCCCGGTCACGTTCGACAAAACGGAGCACCAGGGGAATTGAAAAGTTCAAAATTGCCATGATCGCCAGGCCGCCCGCAAATAATTTGCGAGAGCGAATGTACCCTATGGCTGCCCAACTCACTTGCGGCGCAAGCAGCAGCAAAGGGCCAATTTCCGCCAGGGCAATCACCAGTTGCCCCGGGTCGGTGATGGACAAAGCCCCTAAATGGCCAGAAAGCAACGCCGGGGGCCAGCGAAAGCCGATGGGAGGCACCATAATTGAGGTGACCTCCGCTCCCCGCGCGGAAAGGAACACGTTTTGCAAGGTGACTGTCAGCGCGCCCCCCATCACAGGCGCCAGCGCAGCGCCCGGTAACAAAGGCCAAAGCCAATTGGAAAGGCCGGACAATGGCTGATGGAGCAGGGCGCGCCTGCCCAGCGCCAATATGACCCCTATCGCAATGCCTCCCCAGGCAGCGACGAACGTGGTTTCGGAGACCAATGCGCTTGCTGCCAAAACCGCCCCAAACAGTAATCCCTGGGCGGGACGCCAGCGACGCAGCGCCAGGATCAACAAGAGCGCCAGGATGGGCCATCCGCCTTTGCTGCTCATGGCCAGGGTAAGCGGCGTTGTGATGCCGTTAACAAACGCAAAAGGGAATGGCAATGGACCGCCGCCTTCGATATTCCATCCCTTAATCAATGCACCTGGCAGATCGCTGGCCGTTTGCGCCGCAGAACCCAGCATCTGAACGCCCTGGCTCAGCGCCTCTAATTGCCCCTGCGGGACGAGCAGCAGCAGCCAACGCGTTCCCCCTGCAAACAGAATAAACAGGCCCAGCCAAAGCCAGGATTGCGCGCCCTTGATATAGCGACGATACCATAGCCAGGGCAACAGGAGACCCAAAGTCATCGAGAAGGCCTTGTACACCTCCAATGCGCTAAAGGGGAAAAAACCGCCAATAACCACCATACCGGCGGCCAGCAGGTGCATACCGTAATGGTGGTCCAACATCTTCTCGGGATTCAGGTAGAAATGCGGCGGCACGTCCCCCATGGCGAGCGTGGCAACCATCGGCAGATTGACGAAATCATCGAAAATCGCCAACCCACGGTTTAGCAGCATGAAGAAGAGAAAGAAAATAAGGAATGTCAGCCATTGCCCCCAAACCCGAAAATCACCCAGTGGGAAGCGCGGTCGCCATGGAGAACGCCAGGCCGCGATCAGGCCTAAACCAAATACAGTCAGGGCGCTGGTCCAAAAGGCAGTTCGCAATGGCATCAACTGGGCATACAGGTTACTCAGCAGCATCAAAAGCATGCTGCCGCAGGCAATGCCGGTGAACAATCGTTCCCGCCAGCGTAGCCGGATGACATGCACACAGAGCAACCAGCCCCCCAAACAACTCAGACCGCTCAGCGCCAGCCAGGCGAACAGTTCCAGGTAACTCCCGGTACGGCTCCAATACAGCATCTACATTTACCTATGGGCTACAGCAAGGAACAGCGCTTCGTATGCCCGGACGATGGCGTGCAAATCAAATGCCTGGGCTTTCCGGCGACTGGCCTGGCGCGCTTCGAGCAGGCGCTCAGGATCGGAAAGCAGCTCGCGCAAGGCAAGTTCATAGCCCTCAGGCCGATTCACATCGATCAGATAGCCATTGACTCCATAATCCACCAGATCGATGAAGCCGCCGCTGGGGGAAGCGACGATAGCCAGCCCCATTGCCAGGGACTGCACCCCTACTACGGGCAAACCCTCCGAATGGGAAGGCATGAACAGGATATCGCTGCTGCGCATCCATTGGATGACTTCTTCTGGGGCGACCCAGCCGGTCAGGTGAACACGATTTTCGAGGCCAAATGATCGGATTCGCTGCGTCATTTTTTCGCGCAGCGGCCCGTCGCCCGCCAACACACAATCCCATTCCAGATCCTCCAGAGCCTTTAGCGTCGCAATAATTTGAAGCGGGTTCTTCTGGTTCACGAAGCGCCCGGCAAACAGGATCCGAGGCGGGCGGTTCACGCACAGTTCGCCCGGATTCAGCCTATCTCGATCCACGCCGTTGGGGATGACCTGGATGTCCACTGGATAATGCTGCAGCGCAAGCTGGCGCGTATGGTTGCTGACCGCCACCACCCGTGTCGCGTCGCGCCAGATGGCCGGGGTAAAAGGGTATATCCAGCGGAACCAGTTTGCGGTCTTATCGGGCACGCCTCCAGGCACATCCCCAAGATGCGCAGTCAGCACGTAAGGGATGCCCGTGAGCCGCGATACCACCCAGGCGACCGGTCCGCTTGGCACTGCAAAATGGACATGGATGACATCTGGCCGCCAGCGGCGCAGATGGCCCAACGCAAACCAGATCCCCGAAACTACAAAAAAGAACATATCCACCAGGCTGGCCCGATGCAATGAGCGCCGGGCTGCCGGGATGCGCAGGACCTGAACCCCTTCCAGCGCCTCCTGGCGGGGCAGGCTCTTATAGTGCGCGGTGATGACATGCACTTCATGCCCCAGTTGAACCAGGCCCTGGCTGACCTCGCGCGCCACCATGCCGCCGCCTCCGCCAACCGGAGGATATTCATAAATCAAGACCAGAATGCGCATAAACCGGGGTTATTCTTCAGAAAAACCAATCGCCCTTCGTATGGTATAGGTGGGCTTGCTCTGCGCCTCGTGATAGGTGCGCACCAGCAGTTCAGCAATCAGGCCCATGAGGATCGATTGAAAACCCAAGATGAAAAACATGATGGCGATAGGCAGATAAGGGGAGCGCGTGACCGATGTGCCTATCCAAAGCCGACGGACGATCAGATACAGCAAGGTCACAGCGCTGCCCAACATGAGCAACAAGCCCGTCCCTCCGAACAGGTAAATCGGTTTATTGGCATAACTGATGAGGAACTTTACTGTAAATAAATCCAGGATGACCTTCAAGGTGCGGGTCAGGCCATACTTGGTTTTGCCAAAGCGCCTGGGGTGGTGCTGAACCGGCACCTCGATCATCCTGGCGCCCACCGAATGAGCGTAAGCGGGGATGAAGCGGTGCATTTCGCCGTACAGACGGAAGCCGGTTAACACTTCGCGCCGATAGGCCTTTAACGTGCACCCATAATCATGCAAATGAACACCGGTCACCAAGGAAATCAGCCCATTTGCCAGGCGCGAAGGCAACACCCGCGTGAAGAACTTGTCCTTTCGGTTCACCCGCCAGCCGCTGACAACGTCATATCCTTGCTCGATCAGATCGAGCATCATCGGGATATCCGCCGGGTCGTTCTGCAGGTCGGCGTCCATCAGGACGATGACATCCCCCATGGCGTGATCGATCCCTGCAGCGATGGCAGCGGTCTGGCCGAAATTTCGCCTCAACTCGATGACACGAGTGGCGTCCGGGGCGCGCCGTTGCAATTCCTCGAGCTTCTGCTGACTGCCATCCTTGCTGCCATCATTGACGAAGATGATTTCCCAATTCAGGTGGGTTTGGTTTTGCAGGGCGTTGTGGATTGCCTGGTGAAGTTGTTCGAGATTTTCCGCTTCGTTGTAAACCGGGACGACGATCGAGAGCCTCATGCATTTTCCTCGGCGCAGAAATAAAAAAACCAGACGAATTATAACGCTCTTTGACGCCGCATTTTTTTCACTTTGCAGCACAGGGCGAATGTGTGCTAAAATCGAAGCTTGCAAACCGCTAGAACCCCGTCAAAACTCAATACGACGGCCCGTAAGGGGTTTGCAAAGGTGTATTTCGGGTCTTTCCAGGTCATGCAATTGACTCAACCGATACGCTGGTTCCTGCAGAGCAACACGCTCGAAGCGCGCCGCACCCGCGCCTTCGTCAAGCTGGCTTTGCTCATCGGCCTGTTCGTTGCGCTTTTCTGGGTCATCCCTGTTGAGCAGGTCATCCAGGCCCTGTTGAACGCCGATCCAGGCCTCCTGGCAACCGGCATGGCGTTGGGCTTCCTTTCCACCGCTCTGACGGCAGTGGAGATGAAACCGCTGACCAAAAACCAGGGGATCGAGCATGGCGTGCTCTCGATCCTGGCGATCAACCTGGCCGTAAAATTTTATAGTCAGTTCATGCCCACCTCACTCGTCGGCAGCGGCTTGCGCTGGTATCGCTTGTCCCAACCTGGAAGAAAGATCGCCGAATCCCTGGCCGCGCTGGCCTTCTTCCGGGTGCTGGAGACTTTTTTGACCATCGCCATCGGCCTGGGATTCTACCTGGCGAGCGATCAAACGATCTTCCAGCTCAGCACCGGTTGGATGATCCTGCTGCTGCTCGGCATCATCCTTGCCTGGATCGTCATCACCCGCTACAGTCTGCCTCTGTATGGTTGGTTCACAAACCAGCTGACGCCTCACTTGCCGGCTTACGCTGGGCCATTGATCCGGCGGGTGGAAAAATTCTTCAAAGCCATATCCGCCTTTGCGGAGATACCAGCGCCGGATCTGCTTCTGGCAGTCTCAGCAGGAGCGGCATCGACGTTGTCCGGCATCGCTTCGGGAACTGTGCTGGCGCAATCGCTGCGCATCGACATCAGTTTCATAGAAGTGGGTTGGATCCTGGCCCTGGTGCAGTTGCTGACGCAGCTTCCCTTCGCCGCAGCCGGAGGGCTGGGCATCCGAGAAGTCACCATCGTCGCGCTGATGGCCAGCCTGGGGATCGGCGCAGAGCTGGCGCTGGCGTTGTCGTTCCTGCTGTTTGTGCGCGGCATTCTGATCGCCGTGACCGGCGGCATTGTCGAAGCCATCTGGCTGTTGCGCCACGACCGACCTTTATTACCCAACCGCTCCACCCTGGAAAGCCAGCAAGCGGATCATTTCGAGGAGCCTTGAGTGCGCATTTGCCTGATTTCGGTTGAAATATTTGCCTGGGGCAAATACGGCGGCTTCGGCCGCGCCACACGCATCATCGGTCGTGAGCTGGCTCGGCGTGGCGTGCAGGTGACCGCCGTCGTCCCGCGCCGGGGCGACCAGCTTCCGGTCGAAGAGCTGGATGGCATACGCGTGCTAGGCTTCAAGCCCCATGAGATGCTGGCGAGCGGCAAATTATACCGGCAGGCCGACGCCGATATTTATCACTCCGAAGAGCCTTCCATGGGCACCTATCTGGCGATGCGCGCCATGCCCGAGCGCAAACATATTATCACCTTCCGCGACCCCCGCGAACCAACCGACTGGCGAACGGAATTTCGCCTCCCCTCTCTCAATCCGGCCCAGGTGATCGGCAACTGGATTTACGAGGACAACGCCCTGGTCAAGAGCGCCGTCCGCCGCGCTGATGGCTGGTACGCGGCGGCACTGATGATCGCGCCCAAGGCGCGCCGCAAGTACGGCCTGACAGCCGATCCCCTATTTCTGCCCACCCCGGTAGATATCCCCGAAAAGCTCGAGAAAGCCGCTCGGCCAACGGTTTGCTTCGTTTCACGCTGGGACAAGCGTAAACGCCCCGAAATATTCTTCGAACTGGCCAAGTCCTTTCCAGAAGTCGAATTCCTGGCGGCTGGGAAGAGCCGCAACCCCGAATGGGACAACCATCTGCGAGCCACCTATGGAGGCCTGCCCAACTTGAAGATGCTTGGATTCATCGACCAGTTCCGCAGTGACGAACTGAGTAAACTGCTGGGTCGCAGTTGGATTTTGGTCAACACCGCTGCTCGAGAGGGCCTGCCAAATGCCTTCATCGAGGCATGCGCCCACGGCTGCGCCATTCTGAGCGCGGTTGACCCAGATGGGTTTGCCTCGAAATTTGGCTTCCACGTTCGGGATGACGACTTTGTCAGCGGACTGGAAACGCTGCTGGAAGGGAATCGCTGGAAGGAGCTGGCCGACCAGGGACGCGCTTATGTACGCCAGACTTTTTCTACCGAACAGGCGATCAACCGCCACCTCGCCGTGTATGAACAATTGCTCAGCCGCGCCTGAAGCCGCTCATCTGAAGGATATACTGAACAAACTGATAACCCTGAATACCAGACCATGAAATCATGAGACGTTTCCTGATTACCACCATCCGCCGCCATACGCCGCACACTGAGCCATCAGGATATATTTACCTGGTCGATGCGGAGCAGCGCAAGGTTCTTCAGCGATCGGTAATGATCGAGCCGGCGTATCGGGAGGTGGATACCAATCCCCGCGGCGGTATGCGCGGCAGCCGCGGCATCAGCGTCGCGCCCGACCGAATTGCCATCGCCAACGCCTCGATTGTTTATCTCTACAGCCCCACATGGGACTTGCAGGGAATCATCAGCCACCCCTCTGCAGCAGCCATCCACGATATCCACTTCCAGGGCGAGACGCTCTGGGTTACTGCAGCGCGCAACGATCTGCTTTTGCAATTCGACCTCAGCGGCAGGCTGCTGAGTCACTTCTACATGCGCCAACCATCGCTTGCCACCAAAACCCTGAAGTGGCAACCGCGGATATTATTCACCCCCGAGTCAGTGCGTCAGGGAAGCATAGATTTTCGCGACCCACGCACCCATGACGAGGAGACCTACGATCATGCTCACGTCAACAGCATCTGCTTTCTCTCCAACGGTGAAATGCTCGTGTCTCTAGGTCTGGTGCTTGGGACAGGCTTCTCGGCGCTGCTGCGCATCAAAGCGCGCCTGGTGCGGGCGGGCATCTGGCCGCGCCTCCTGGCAGCGAATCGACGCCTGCGCTCCTGGTTGCGCCTGAAGAAGAACATGCATTCCGATCTGGTCGTCCAGCCTGCTCGCGCCCGCTCGGCGGTATTTCGCTTTTCGCCGGACGGCCAGCACCGCCTGGCGCTGGCTCTGAACGGCGTCACGGTGCCCAGCCACAGTTTGCTGGCTCTGCCAGATGAAACCGTGATCTACCTCAACACTACGGCTGGGTCGGTGGTGCGCTTTTCTCCCGACACCGGCCAGGTGCTCTCAGATACCCGAGTCACCGATGGATTCTTGCGCGGTGTGACGCAGGTTTCCGGCAACCGGCTGCTCATGGGCAGCAAGAACGAACTCATCACCTTCGATCTGCGCGACCTGAAAGTGGACGACGTTTATAAATTCATATCCGACCCCAATGAATCGGTTTACGATATCAAAGAGTTGCCCGAACATTTCGGCGCCCCACCCCTCTCGTTCGAAGACCATTTCTACCAATCCACCGGCGTCAGGAGCCAGGACCTGCCGGCAAACGATTACAAAATCCGCTTGCCAAAACAGCCATAGACTCGAGATGGGACGAAGACCTCGATGAAACTGCCCACATTTCTCATCATCGGAGCGCCAAAGGCCGGAACCACCACCCTGCACTATGGGCTTGGCCAGCATCCCGAGGTTTACATGTGCCCGGTGAAAGAGGCGGGGTTTTTCTGGGCCTACGGACAATCGCTAAGAATGAATGGCCCCGGCGCCGAGAAGTTGCGCAACCGCTTGGTGACCCGTCTGGACGAATACCAGAAGCTTTTCAAAAACGCTGGTCAGGCCAGGGCTATCGGCGAATCGTCTGTGCGCTATCTCTCCAGCCCGGCTGCGCCCCAAAACATCTGCCAATTCATACCTGACGCAAGGTTGATCGTCATCCTCCGCCAGCCGGCAGATCGCGCTTTTTCGGCTTTCGCTCACAACCAGCGCGACGGCCTGGAGCCGGCCAAAGACTTTGCCCAGGCGATTGCCGAGGACCGCCAGGGAAAGCGGGATGGGTGGGAGTTTTGCCGCTATCTGGATCGCGGTTTCTACTTTGCCTCGCTCAAGCGCTACCTGGAATATTTCCCGCGTGAACAATTGCATATCAGTCTGCTCGAGGATCTGATCCAGGACCCGCAGGGATTGATGCACAGCCTCTTTCGCTTCATTGGGGTGGATGAGAGCTTTACGCCAGACCTGTCTCACAGGCACAACGCCTCGGGCATCATTCGCAATCCGCTGCTGCGCGCCTTGTGGACGCGTTCCAATCGCCTGCGGGTAGCCTTGCGCCCTTATCTTCCCCCAAAGATGCGCCATGCGGCCTTCGAGTGGGTGATCCACGATTTAGAGAAGCTGTCCTTCCCGGCTGATCTGCGCGCCGAACTGACCGAATACTATCGTGAAGACATCCTGCAACTCCAGGATTTGATCCAACGCGACCTGAGCCACTGGCTGAAATAGACAACTGGCCAGCTGGGTCGCTCAAACCGCTATTAGGGCAATCTCTTGAAGATGCGAATGCGTGAATTGTCCCGGCAGGCGACGGTGAGCGGCGCAGGCCCCAGTTCTTCGTAACCGCCGGCAAGCATCAAGTCTCGCAGCCAACCGCGAAACCGACGCTGCTCGATCAGCACATAATCCGCCTCGGCAGCCCACTGTTCAGCCAACGCCTGGTTCCACCTTCCAAAGCGGACGATCAAATCCAGATCATCCCCGCTGACCAGGAAGGAATAATCGCCATTGATCTGCGCCGGATATATGCGGATGTCCGGAACGTACAGCAGCGGGACGACCGAAAGCTGGCCGCGCCAGTACACGCGGGAGCCTTGGGGGATGTTCTTCGCCAGATACCTGCCAACCGCCTCATAGGAGGCGATGACATCCCCGCTACAATCATAGGAGCGGTAGCTCCCGCCGAGGAGCGGCGTCGGCGCAAGGAGCGTCCCCGCCGCCAGGAATACCACCACTGCCCAATAGCCATAGGATGGCCTGGCTTTTGGCGCCTGCGCATCCATCTCTCCTTCGGCCCCGGAGCGATCAGGCGCGCGACGATCAGCCTGGGACGACGCCCGACGATCTGCCAGATATTTCGCAATCATCGCCATAGCCAACACCAAAGCCCCCACCATCGCGCCAAAGACGAGCGGCAGCAAGCGCCGCAGAAGCGCCGCTTCCAGGCCGAACCGGTTGACCAGAACTGCGCCCAAAGGCGCATAACCAGGCGTAGATGAACCGATCAGCCACTGGGGGATGCTCAGGTTATAGAGCGGATATCCAATCATCTCGAAGGAGCCATAACCGATTCCGGCAGAAATACCAATGACGAGCAACGCAATCAACCCCTGCAGCCAGACGGGCAGTTGCTGCCGCCAAGCCGACGCCGTCAGCGCAACCAGCAGGATCCCGACCACAGAGAAAAAGGCGACATAACCCGCCATACAGAAAACGCAATACTCTTTGCCCAGAGCTTCTCGCATATGGATCAAGAGAAGCGCCACAAATAACGTCAACAAGAAGACCGCGCTGCGAAAGTCGGCTTTACTGCGCCAGCGTTTTCGACTTGGCCAGAGCAGGATCGCCGCCAGCACACCCACCATGGAAGTGAAATGAAACTGAATGGTCTGGAAAAAGCTGGCAACCCGCTCCGCAAGCGTTACGCTGGGCTTCCAGATCGACTTGTAGCCGTGTGGCAGACGCCAGGCATCCAGGAAAGGCGTCCACGCGCGGGGCAGTCGCGCCCACAACTGAAGGATCTCTGGCCAGTAGAGCGCATGCCAGAAGACCACGGTCGCCCCACCCGCCAGCGCGGCGAATATTGCCGGTTTCAGACCATGCTGCCACAGAACATAGAGCACCAAAAGCGGTAATACAGGCAGCATGTTGATGCGCGTCACGCCCATCAAACCCGCCAGCGCTGCGCTCAGCACGATTTGCCAGACAGGGCGACGCTCGCCCATGACCAGCGCCAGCACCCAGACCAGCATGCAGGCGACCAGCCCCTGCGATACCGCCGTGCTATAGGCTTTGAGCAAAGCCGGGTTGAGCGCCAGCGTCCAGACTACCGCCGCGCCCCACCATCTCCCGCCGAAGCGACGTCCCAGGATCCACATCCCCAGCAGCATCAGCACCGCCAGGACGATGGCGGCATAGCGAGCCGTGCGGATGCCCGGCCCGAATAGAAGTTGAATGTAGCCCGGGATCAAGAAGGCCAGCGGCATATGGTTGGTCCATGGGCCATAGGGCTGAAAGGGGGTGTACTGCCCGGTAGCGAACAGGTATCCTTTGTAAACGTAAGCGCCCTCGTCCAGCACCGACTCCTGCATATGGGCAAACCCCCAGAGCTGCAGGGTGTACCATAATGCGCCGATACCGGCCAACACTTCGGCCAGCAGCGGCCGTCGGAGCCAGCGTCGCATCCAGGAATCGAAAGACATCGCGGCTTATATCTTCTCGGCTATCGGCTGAACTTCATCAAGCGCCGGCGCCTCAGACGGGGCGTTCACAACCAGCGGCTGGGCGCGCGCCCAGTCCCATAAGACCAACAAAAACGCCGTCGCCAGACCAAGACCGACCGTCTTGACCAAATCCACCACCGGCCAGGTGAAGGGCGTGTAGCGCCGCAGATACCAGGGCAAAAACCACAGCATGATCGAGCCAATCGCCAGGACGGCCCGACGCAGCCAGTTATCTGCCATACGCCGATGCTCGATCCACACCCAGGCCGATAGCGCGACCTGCAATCCGGCGAACGCCGTGCGATAGCGCGGGTTATCCCACAGGTCTCCGCCAGCGCGGTAAGAAGCAATCAGGATCACCCCCCAGACGATCAGGGACAGGGCCAGGTTGAAGGCGCGATTCCGCCGAGAGCGCAGCGCCAGAATCGGCGCGTAGAGCGTCAGAGCCAGCAAGAAGGTCCATCCAATCGCACGCCAGATCGCCACACCATACCAGATGGGGGCGCTGCTGCCGGCGATCAGAGCAGCAGGTAAGAACGGTTGCACAACCCCGTAGATCACAATGGCGCTTATTTTGAGCCCCTCAGGCGCCCCTCGGAGCACTTTCTGCATCCAACCCGAGGCGTGGATGCTGATATATGCCTGCCACTTCGCCGTGTGGTTGATCCACCAACTTAACATTTCGAACGGGTTGACCATGCCAGCAGGGGTGAACTGGCGCAGAACCAGATACAACCCAATGAAGACCAACACCAGCAATATCCCCAGGCCTATCCACAGACGGCGCTGACCAATGTGAATGCCCATGCGGGAGAAGCGCAGCACAACCGCCAGGAAGATCAACGAAGCCAAAGCCAGTAAAGCGACCGGGGGGGAAAACGGCAGACAAAAGGCCAGTGGCAGCAATATCCAGGCCAGACCCGCCAGGGAGCGATCCCGTTCATACCGTAACAATCCATAAAAAGCGGCCACGATGAACGTCACCAGAAACGCCTCGCGCATCTGTGAACTGCCCAGCAAGATCGCTTCCGGGTATAACAGCATAATCCAGACAGCCAGGCGCGCTTCGAGGTCGCCCCAGGCCAGGCGGGCGAACGCCCAGACGAATGGCAGCGCCAGGGCGGAAACGATCGCCGCCAGGGTCAACGTCAAAAGGGGCATGTGATAAGGCGCAGGGAAATAGCGGTAGATAAAGGCGCTCAGAAAGAGCATCCCGCCATATTGATCGACCCGGCGGTTGTTGACAAAGGCCGCCGGCAGGGGGCGATCGCTGCTGGCCAATCTCCAGGCCAGGGTATCGCGGGCGTAAGCATCCGCCATGACGTAACCAGCCTTCTCCGCAGCCGTGCCATGCCCCCAGCGCGGCAGCGCCTTCAACCAGAACACGCCCGCCGCCAGATGCAACAACGCCGCGCCAATCGTCAGCACGAGCAGCCAGTTGGGCAAACGTTCGCTGCGAAGCAGCCACCAAACCCCAATGAACAGACCTGCCGACAGCAGCAAGAGAATCAAAAACGCCGACCAACCGTTAAAATTACGAAAACTGGCCGATACCCAGGCCAGGGCCAGGCTCAAGACCAACAGGGCAAATCCGCCCAGAAACATCAACAGCCATTTGTTCTTCAAAAGTTTCAACGCCTTCCTGAATTTTTATCGTTCTATCTTACCACCAGCCGAGAGCGATTCGGGTAGAATTTTTCTCGCCCTGGCCTCCCAGGTGTATTGTTGCGCGTCGCGTTGCGCTCGATCTGCCAGCCGTCGCCGCAGTCCCGGATCCGCAGCCAACCGCTGAAGGGCAGCAGCCCAGGCATCAGGATCATCCCCCGGCAGCAGGATCGAATTCTCCGAGTTGAGCGCCTCCTGCAACACCGGCAGATCGCTCGAAATGATCGGCCGCCCACTGGCCAGATACTCGAACAGTTTCATTGGGCTAAGGTAGCGGGCAATATCGCCGCCCGAGGAAGCCGCGACCTGCCGCTGATAGGGCATCAGCAACACGTCGCAGGCAGCCTGATAGCGCGGCAGTTCAGCATTGGGCACGAAGCCGGTCAACAACAGGTTGTGCAGCCGGGCAGATAAAGCGCTCTGTCGCAGGCGTTCCACATCTTCCGGCTCGCCCCCGACCACCAGGAAATTCATTTCTGGCAGACGCGCCGCAAGCGCCAGGAGCATCTCCACGCCGCGACCGGCGTACAAGTGCCCGGTATAGCCTGCCGTGAAGCGTTCCACATGCAGCGCAGCGCGCCATTCCGCGCCTTCGCCCTGCGCCAGCGCCCGCCGCGCCGCCTCTGGCTGGGGCAACCCAGCATAGCGCTCCAGATCGACGCCGTCTGGAGCAATCACCACAAGCGGCGAGTCCACCGCCAAACCGAAGCGGACTTGTAAGTCGTTGAGCAACGCCTGGGTGATCACCACCAGGCGACGCGCCCCTGGGCCATTCAGGAACCAGCGTAAGAGCTGCGGCCCAAGGACGCCCTGCGGCAGGTCGTGGATTTCCAGGATCACAGGAAGGCCCAACTGGCTGGCAAGCGCAGCCGCCTGGGGCAGGCGCGTATAGATCAAATCGGCCTGCCAGCGGCGCGCCCGCTGCACGGCCCTCCAGCTAAAATCATAGCGCCGCAATCGAGGCGAGGCGAGTAACCACTCGACTGGAAAGGAAACTCGCAATCCATAGTGACTGGCCAGTTCATCCCAATTTCCGGCCCCCGGCGGCGACAGATTTCGGCCAGTTTTAGGGGCGAGCAAAAACACCTCATGCCCGATCTGCGCCAGCGCCTGGGTCATCTTCATCACTTGCAAGGTGTTGGCGCGGCGCGCAGGGATTTCAGTCGGAGCAATCACCGCGATCTTCATGCTGCATGGCTTTCTTTGGGTAGCAAAGCGTACACTTTCCACACAGTGATGAGTGTACCGATCCAATAGAAACCCACCAGCAGCGCCGCGCTGGCTAAGTAGCCATAGCGCGGCACCAGCAGTAAGATGCCCACCATCTTTACTCCAGCCAATGCCAGGTTAACTTTGGCCGGGAAATCAGCCCGGCCCAACGCCAGGAGCGCCGAGCGCCGCCAGTAGAACGTATTGGCCGCCAGATAACCGAGCAACACGATCAGCAGCGCTGGATAGGCGGGCAAGAACTGCGGCGTATAGAGCCAACCGATCAATGGCTGACCAAAGATGAGCAAGAAAATCGCTGCCGCCAGGGTGTAACCTCCAGCCAGCCAGGCGCCCTGGCGCAGCAGTTGGCGCATGGCTCCCCATTCCTGGCGCGCCGCCTGGCGCGAAAGCTCCGGGTAGGTCGCCTGTGGCAGCGGGCTGACCGGCATTTGCACCAGGTTAGATATCGTCAACGCCAGACGATAAAACCCCGTCTCAACCGGGTTACGAAACAGAGAAACCCATAAAAGTTCGCTGTCTTTGGTGATCAGACTGACCGAAGCGCTGATATTCGTGCTGACCGCGAAACGCGCCAGTTCAGGCAAGCGCGCTCTCAACGGTTGGATCGAGGCGCGCCACCAGCTGCTGCCCCAACGGCGGCCGGCCTCGACCACCGCCAGCCAGGACAACCCCAACGCGCCGACGGTCTTACCGACCAGATAAGCCAGCAAGACCCCCTCCAGGCCCCCCTGCAACCCATAGACCAACGCGACCAGCGCCAGTGTGACCCCACTGCCGACCAATCCCCAGAGAGCAATGGGGCGAAACCGGTCGAATATCTGCAGCAGACCGGTCGAGCTTTCGGCGATCAGATTGGCCAGGACGACCAGTCCATAGACCACGAAAAGGTCGGCTAGGGCGGCATCCTTGGCCAGGTAGGTGGCTGCCAGCGGCGCCAACAACAATAACAGGACAAACGCCACAATGGAGGCGCCCATCTCGACCAGCGCCGCCAGCTTGAACACCGCCGCGGCCTGCGGCTCCTCGCCTGCTTCGGTGTACTCGCCTACAAACTTGATCACCAACTCGCCCATGCGGAAGGAGATCAGGTTGTTCACCGTGCCGGTGAACAGGGTAATCACCCCCACAAGGCCATAACCCTGTACGCCCAGCAAGCGCGCCACCAGGATGCCTTGCAGCATGCCCAGGCCGGCAGACACGCCGGTGGTGCTGAACAGGTAACCCGAATTCTTGATGACGCGCCGCAGGAGCGGATTTTTGAGCATCACATTTGGGGCGATGGGCGCAGCAGGGGATCAGCCCGTGTCCACCATTCGGGCCCAATCGCGCTCAGCGTTGTACCATTCGACCAGGCGCGAAACCCCCTGGAGCAGGCTTACCCTCGGCTCCCAACCCAGAAGGTTTTTTGCCTTTTCGATATTCGCCCAATTTGCCAGCATGTCGGCAGGGTTGGCGGGCAGGAACTGGATCTGCGCCTTCTTGCCGATCAACTCTTCGAGCAGGTTGATCAGCTCGTTGATCGTGATGGTCTCATGCCCGCCCAGGTTGATGATCTCATAACCCAATGGCTTCAAACCCAGGATGGTACCGCGAGCGATATCATCGACGTAAGTGAAGCCGCGCGACTGTGTACCGTCGCCGTTCAGACGCACCGGTCGGCCTTCGCTGATCCATTGCGTAAAGCGGAACATGGACATATCCGGCCGACCGGCGGGTCCGTACACCGTGAAATAACGGAAGACCGTCACATCGATGTCGTAGAGAAAGTGATAAGCGTGGCAAAGCGCCTCAGCCCCCTTCTTGCTGGCGGCGTAGGGCTGCAAGGGGCGGTCGCTGCTGGCCTCTTCTGGCGTCGGCAAGGGCGGATCGGCGCCATAGATGCTGGAAGTCGAAGCGAGGATGAACTTGGGGATCTGCCAGCGGCGACAAAGCTCCAACAAATTGAGTGTGCCGGTCACGTTGGTTTCAACATACACCCACGGGTTCTCCACCGACTGGCGAACGCCCGCCCGCGCCGCCAGGTTGATCACCCCGTCCAGGGCTGCCGCCTGTAGCTGCTCGGCCAACTGAGCGCTCTCCAGGGCGCGGCGGTCGCTGATATCCAACTGGTGAAAGGTGAAATCTGGGCGCCCCAACAGGCGGTTTAGCCGCCAGTACTTGATCCGCACATCATAGGCATCGTTCAGGTTGTCGATGCCGATGACGCGGTCGCCGGCATCCATCAGCAGCTCTGCCACGCGCGAGCCGATAAAACCGGCAGCCCCGGTCACCAGGTAGTTTGCCATTTCGCCCTTTCTTCGACCTCTGCTACAAGCGCACCACTTTCGGGTTGTTCTTTCCGCTGGCGCCCAGCGCGTTGCGGGTGTCCACGATCAGCTTCGCTTCGCGCAAGATCGCCGGATAATCATAAACCTTATGGTTGGTGACGATGACGACGCAATCCGCCTGGCGGACGGCTTCCATCAGGTCGGGAACGCTGTGCATCAGGCGGCCCTCATGCCGGATGGCAGGGATATAAGGATCGTGATAATCCACTCTAGCGCCTTTATGCTCCAGCAAGCCGATCACATCCAGCGCAGGCGACTCGCGCAGATCGTCGATATCTGGCTTATAGGCTGCGCCCAACACCAGCACATGGCTGCCCTTGATCGGCTTGCCGTATTCGTTCAAACCGTCCTGCACCTTACCTACCACGTAGCGCGGCATGTTGGTGTTGATTTCGGAGGCCAGCTCGATGAAGCGGGCGGTGTAGTTCAGGGCGCGCAATTTCCAGGATAGATAGAGCGGATCGATGGGGATACAATGTCCGCCCAGGCCCGGCCCAGGGGTGAACTTCATAAAGCCGAACGGTTTGGTCGCCGCGGCATCGATCACCTCCCATACATCGACGCCCAACCGATCGCACATCAGCGCCATCTCGTTGACCAGGCCAATGTTGATCATGCGGAAGGTATTTTCCAACAATTTGGCCATCTCGGCGACCTCCGCCGAAGAGACCGGCACGACCGTCTGCAACGCCTGGCTATACCAGGCCGCGGAGACCTCGCTGCAGTCTTGGGTGATGCCGCCGATGACCTTGGGAGTGTTGAGGGTCGTCCAGTCCTGGCGGCCGGGATCCACCCGCTCTGGCGAGAAGGCCAGGAAGAAATCCTTGCCGACCGTCAGGCCTTTCTCTTCTCCCAGCTTAGGCAGCAGCACCTCGCGAGTCGTGCCCGGGTAGGTGGTCGATTCGAGCACCACGACCATGCCGGGATGCATATATTTGGCCAGTTCCTCGGTGGCGCTCAGGATGAACGAAAGGTCGGGGTCGCCCGTCTTGCGCAGCGGAGTAGGAACGCAGATGCTGACTGCATCGGCCTGGCCGAGGACCGAAAAATCAGTCGTCGCATGCAGTTTGCCCGCCGCCACCAGGCGAGCCACCTGTTCGGTAGGCACGTCCTGAATGTGGCTGACGCCGTTGCGGATCGAGTCCACCTTGCTCTGATCGGGATCGATCCCCGTCACATCGAAACCGGCGTCGGCAAACACCACCGCCAGCGGCAGCCCCACATAGCCCAGTCCCAGGATGGCAACCCGGGCAGATCGATTTTGGAGCTGTTCTAAAAGAAATTGTTTCGTTGAGTTCATCATATTTGGTCCTGTTCAGCTTGGTTTGGATGAGGCGCATCGGATATGGATGCAACCTTCAAAAATGCAACTTCCAGATCCTGAGTATATCCAAAATAAGGATCCAATTCTGCGTACATTCTCCTGTTCAGCGCTTCGACTTCTTCAGCGCTCAGGTAATCCACATAGCCTTTGGTCTTTCCTTTGCGAGTTTTATAACTTTCCTGGTCAGTCAAATTGGCGGGCTTAAGCATACCACTGTGAAAACGCCCCTCCGCTTCCATTTTTCTCATGTTGTCGAATGAAGCAAAGCTCACCGCTTCATCGATGACTTCCTGCGAGATCGCCCGAAGGCCAAGGAAATCCAGCACCCGGCGCAACTCCGCCCCAGGATTGGCTTTCATATCTTCATAGCGCACCAACAAGAAACCCTGGGGGAGGTGGCGGTTCTGCGCCCAGATATTATAGTACCTGAGCAGGGTTTCAAAGCCGCCCCGTGGCTGATAGATGAATTCCTGCAGGCTGCCTTCGAAAGTTGCGCTGCGCTGCTCATAAGGATTGTCCCCAAACAGGCGGCCGCGGTTCTTCATCTCGAAATAGCTGGAGACGATCACGTCTCTGGGATCGCGGACCAGGAAAATAACCTTCTTTTCACGATAACGGCTTTTGTCTGTTTCCAATTCTTCAGGCGCGCGCAACATCGGGCGGTTGTCGTGGATTACCCTCACCCGCGGCACTTGCGGATGATAGCGCCGATTGGAGCGGATGAAAAGCACCTCCTCAGTCTCCGGCAGGTGGAAATGCTGACTGATCGCCCGGCCGATCATCAACCGCAGCCAGGTTCTACCACACTTGGGGTAGGAGATGAGATAGACATCGGTGTTGCGATGGGCATACCAGCGCAGCAGACGGTCCGGCAACATAGAGCGCAATCCAGCCCGCAGTGAAGCCGGTAATCTGTCATACAGAATCCGGATCGGGTTCATCTTGGGTTCAGAACAGACTGAGTTGTTTTGGCTCCTTTTTTACTTCGGGAGCAGTTTCTGGAGGCGGTTCTGGCGCCTGCGCAGCCTGGGCGATCAGCTCTGGCAGCCGAGCGAAATCCTGTTCGATGATGGGTTTTAAGGATTGCTGATGCAACGCAGCCGCCGGGTGGTACATGGCAATCACTATTCGCCCCTTTACTTTCACCGCCTGGCCATGGACGCTGCTGATCTTGGCGTTGGGCATAAAGTTAGCCATAGAGAAACGCCCCAGGGTGACGATCACTTTTGGGTTGATGGCGTTGATCTGGCGCTCCAGATAGGGGCGGCAGGCGTCCAATTCCTCCGGCATCGGATCGCGATTGCCCGGCGGGCGGCACTTGACCACGTTGGCGATGAACACCTGGGAGCGCTTCAGGTTAATCTTGGCCAGCAATTCATCCAGATATTTACCCGCTGCGCCTACGAAAGGCCGGCCCTGTTCGTTTTCGTGAAAGCCAGGGCCTTCGCCAATGAACATGATCTCGGCATTGGACGGACCCTCACCAGGTACAGCCAGCTTACGTGAATGATGCAAGGGGCATTTGGTGCATCCGGAAACTTCCTGGGCAATTCGCTTTAGCTCATCATCGGCCATCATGATCATTCTCCTGGACTTTGTTTGGACCGCTCAGCGCTCGCCTTCCAGCCGCCATCTTTCAACCACTGTAAGTAATCTTGATCCAGCTTGTGAGCGGTCATGATCAACGCATCTTCAAAGTTATCACGGTAATAGCGTGGGCGCACACCGGCCACCTGGAAACGAAATCTCTGGTACAAATGCTGAGCGATCAGGTTGCGAGCGCGCACTTCCAGGGTAGCGCTGCGCATGCCCCTTTCGATGGAGTCGATCAAAGCCACACAGAGCAACTCTCCAGCAATGCCCCGGCCGCGATATTCGGGATGAACTGCGATGGTCGCGATGTGCGCCTCATCTACCACCAGCCAGACGACCACCATGCCGACCACACGCTGCGTACCATCAGGCTCGTGCGCCTCGGCCACCCACAAGAGAGAATTCGGGTTATCCAGCAACTCGTACCGATAAGCGCTTTCCGGCCAGGGCATCGTAAAGGAAATCTTATCGATGGCGTGCACCTGTTCCAGATCGTCCGCCTGCATGCGGCGAATCAAGATAGTCGTATCATCCACCTGCAAAGATATGCTCATACCGAGATTGGCTCGTTGTAGTGCAGGTAAATTGGCGCCAGGGAGGCTGGCTGATCCACATCCCCGGCTTTCCAACGTCTCCAGGCCAGCTCTGCAAGATACGACGGCCGACGCAGCGATCGGGTTGGCGAAGCAAGGTGAATGTCAGGCTGGTTGCCGGTCAGAAACTCACGATCTTCTCTGGATAACTCCCCGCAGACCATGATGGGCTGCTGCACCTTGTTTGCCAGCTCTTCCAGAGACAGAACTTCGACCTTTTGGATTGACTGCCAGCTTCCTTCAACCAGTTCATACCAGCCCACCCCCAGCCGACCGCGCCCGGCGCGCAACACCGCCGCCAGAGGCATTTCCAGGGGTGGTTGCGCAGCGGCCAGAAAATCCAGCGTGGGGATGCCGATCAGCGGCAGGCCGCGCGCCAGCGCCAGACCTTTGGCCAGCGCCAGCCCCACCCGAAGCCCGGTGAACGAACCAGGCCCCAACGCCACCCCCAGCGCCCCCAGGTCATCCGCGCTCACGTCCGCACGCTGAAAGGCCTGCGCTACCGCCGGAGCCAATTCCACGGTATGGTAATCCTTGCTGGTCCACACTGTCTCGTTCAGCACCTGTACGCCATCGTAGAGCGCCAGGCCGACTGTGCGGGTGGAAGTATCCAGCGCCAGAAGCAGGGTGGCATGGGCTCGCATCACCGCACTCCAAAGATTTGTTTGCGCAGTTCAATCAACAGCGATTGGTAGCGCGGTCCGCATGCAGTGAACACCATGTCACGCTGGTTCTCGTCCACCCAGTGCAACTCCACCCAGAAGCGTTCCGCCGGCAACGCCGCCTGGATGCGATCTGCCCACTCGATGACCAGGGGGCCGCTTTCCAGTAGCGCATCCAGGTCCAGATCAACGGCTTCTGCCGGGCCGCTCAAGCGATAGCCATCCAGATGGTAAAGCTGACCACCCTCCGGGCGGCGATAGACGTTCACCAGCACAAAGGTGGGACTGTTGGCTACATCCAGTGAACCCCAACCTGCTGCAATCCCTTGAACCAGGGTGGTCTTTCCTGCGCCCAACTCGCCAATCAGGCACACCAGATCGCCCGGCTGAAGCAGCGCACCCAGGCGCATGCCCACGCGGCGCGTCTGTTCGGCGCTGCGGCTGATAAATTCGAGAGACTGGCGATCCAGGACGGGCATAACGCGAGAAATTATACCTTGATCTCCAAACGGGCCAGGGAAGCAACCACGCGTTTCAGGCCGATATCCGCAAAGTAAACATCGACGATCTCATCGCCATCTTGCAAACTGGTGTTGAGCACCATCCCCTCTCCCCAGCTTGGATGCAGAACGCGCATCCCCGGCTGAAAGCGCGGTTTGGTCGGTGCAGAGCCGGCAGCCGACGCCCGTTCTGGCATCGTCCAACGTTCCGGACGGCGTTGAGCAGGGGTGCCCGATCGGCTGCGCGAACGCGCCGGCTGAGTCTCATCCAGCAGCTTGTAAGGGATATCATCCAGGAAACGCGAGGCGACCATTGGCTCGGCATAACCATAAGCTGAACGGTTCTGGGAGCAACTCAGGAACAGCCGGTCCTTCGCCCGGGTGATGCCCACATAGAACAGGCGTCTTTCCTCCAACATCGCCTCGGGGTCATCGAAGGAGCGGCTGTGCGGCAGGATGCCGTCGTTCAAACCGGTGATGAACACGTTGGCGAACTCTAGCCCCTTGGCGGCGTGCAGGGTGAGCAGGGTCGGGCTGTTGGCGCCATTTTCCAGGGTATCCTGATCGGAAACCAACGCCACGCGTTCCAGAAAGGCTTCCAGGCCTTGATCCTGAAACTCAGCCGCCAATCGTTTCAGTTCCAACACATTCTCCCAGCGATCCTGCCCTTCTTCTGTGCCATCGTCGATGTAATCGCGATAATGGATATCTTCCAGGATCAGATCCATTAAGGCCAGCGGCGGAAAGATTTCTTTTTTATCGACCCAGCTTGCCAGCAAACCGCTGAAATTGCCCAGGACCAGGCGAGCGCGGCCGCCAATTGCCTCGCTCGGCACCAGGTCGGGTTCCTGCCACATCCGCAGCAGCAACACTCCAGGAGACAGGCCTAGCCGTCGCGCCTGAGCGTGTAAGGCCTCGAAACTCTTCAAGCCGATGCCGCGCGGCGGTGTGTTGATCGCCCGGGTCAGGCTAAGCTCATCATTGGGATTGTGCACCAATCGCAGGTAGGCGATCACATCCTTGATTTCGCGGCGACCGTAGAAGCGCTGGGCGCCCACCAGCTTATAGGGCAGGCCCGCAGCCAGGAATGCCTCTTCGAGAAGACGGGACTGCGCGTTGGTGCGATACATCACCGCAAAATCCCCTGGCCTGGCCTGCTGGCGCGCCACCAGGCTGGCGATCGTATCTACCACAAAGGCCGCCTCCACCCGATCATCGTACGCCTCATAGAAGACCACCTTAGGGCCATCGCCGCGGTCGGTGAACAGGCGTTTGGCCGTGCGCTGGGGATTTCGATCGATCACCGCCATCGCGACATTCAGAATGTTCTGGGTCGAGCGATAGTTCTGCTCGAGCAAGATGACTCGCGCATCAGGGAAATCCTCCTCAAATCGCAGGACATTGCGGTAATCCGCGCCGCGCCAGCGATAGATCGACTGATCGGCGTCTCCAACGACGAAGAGGTTGCCATGATAGCTGGCCAGATGACGCAGGAGGCGGTACTGCGCCTGGTTGGTATCCTGAAACTCGTCCACCAGGATATGTTCGTAGCGGCGGGCATAGCGCTCCCGAACGGCGGTGTTCTCATCCAGCAATTGAGCCGCCCAAAGCAGCAGATCATCGAAATCCACGGCGTTGTTGGCCAGCAGCAACTCCTGATAGCGGCGATAGATGCGCTGCACCACTTCATCGCGATAATTGGTAATCGGAAACTGGTCCGGCAAAACCAGCTCGTTCTTGGCGTTCGAGATGGCTGCGTGCACGCCCGCAGGCCGGTAACGTTTCTCGTCCAGGTTCAAATCGGCGATGGCGCGCTTGACCAGGTCAATCTGGTCATCTTGGTCGAAGATGACAAAGTTCGACTGGATGGGCAGGTGTTCCGCTTCGCGCCGCAGGAGGCGCGCGCAGAAGGCGTGAAACGTGCCCAGGGTCAGTCCATGGATGCTCTCCCCCACCAGGGCAGCGACGCGGCTTTCCATCTCGCGGGCGGCTTTGTTGGTGAAGGTAACCGCCAAAATGCCATAAGGCCGCACGCCCATAGCGCCGATCAGGTAAGCAATGCGTCGGGTGAGCACGCGGGTTTTGCCCGAGCCAGGGCCAGCCATGACCAGCACCGGCCCCAGCCCTGCCGCGACGGCTTGCTGCTGCTGTGAGTTCAAATCTGCCAGGAAATCCATCGTTCTACCGCTACATTTTGAGTGAAACCTGACCATTATAGCATGGCCGTTGCCAATCTGCCTGCGTTGCGCTAAAATCATCTGGATGAACTGGAACCTGCTGGGACACGACTGGGCGGTGACGTTGCTGCGTGAACACATCGCCCATCAACGGGTGCGCCATGCCTACCTGTTTACCGGCCCGCGCGGTGTGGGCCGCCGCACGCTGGCCATCAAGATGGCGCAGGCGCTGAACTGCACTCAACCGCCTGCCCCAGGTGAATTTTGCGGTCTGTGCCGCAACTGCGCTCAGATCGAACGGATGCAACACCCCGACCTGGCGGTGGTGCAGGCAGAGCAGGAGGGTGGCGTTCTCAAGGTGGACCAGGTGCGCGAGTTGCAGCGCAGCCTGGCGTTGCATCCCTACCAGGCTCGCTACCGCGTGGCCTTGTTGCTGCGCTTCGAAGAAGCTCACGAGTCCGCCATGAACGCCCTGTTGAAAACCCTCGAGGAACCAGGCCCACAAGTGGTGTTGCTACTGACCGCTGAGAGCGCCGAAAGCCTGTTGCCCACCATCGTCTCGCGCTGCGAGGTGCTGCATTTGCGGCCGCTTTCCCTGGAGCAGACCAGCCAGGGATTGCAGGAACACTGGGGGTTGCCGCCAGACGAAGCGGAGTTGCTGGCGCATATCTCGAATGGCAGACTCGGCTTCGCCCTGCAACTGCATCAAAATCCAGAACGCATGACACAGCGTCAGACCTGGTTGAACGACCATCACCGCTTGCTGAGCGCCAACCGTGTGGAGCGGTTCAGCTACGCCGAGCCGCTGGCTAAAGACAAGGAAACCCTGCGCAGTTTGCTCCTGGTGTGGTTGTCCTATTGGCGCGATGTACTGCTCAAGGCCAGCGGCGCTGCCGCGCCGATCAGCAATCTCGACCGCCAGGAAGAGGTCGAGCAACTCGCTCAACAACTGGGCAGACCGGTCGCCCATCGCTGCACCGCCGCAATTGAGCGCTCCCTGGAGCGGCTGGAGCGCAACGTAAACCCTAGGCTTCTGACAGAAGCGCTGATGCTCGAGTTGCCAATGCTCCAGGGGCGCTAATTTGCTGCGCTCTCAGGCGCATCGATATGCTATACTAAGGCAAATTACTCTGGGTCCCCCAGAGCCCGGAGAATCTGGCGCACGAGTCGATGGATGATCCAACCTGTGAACAGCGCAACTGACCGACCGAATGCCGACCGGCCCAAACAGGCGCGTCAGTCCCCCGAGAAGAGCCCGGACAGGCTTCGGGAGGACCTGATCGCGATGGTTTATCACGACATTCGCTCGCCGCTCTCCAACATCGTTTCCAGCCTGGAGGTGCTTTCGTCCTTGCCCGCCTGCGCCCAGGATGCAACGGCGCAATCCATGGTGGAAATCGCCCAGCGCTCCGCCGAGCGCATCCAACGTCTGATCGATACATTGTTGGATATCGACCGCCTCGAGGCAGGTCAAATCATCACCAGTCGCAAACCGAGCTCCATGCGAGCGCTCATCCACCAGGCCAAAAACCTGGTGTTGCCGATCGCCAGGGCCAAAGGGCTGAAAATCAGCACCCACCTCAGCGCTCATCTGCCACTTGTATATGTTGATGAAGAAATGATTTTACGCGTTTTACTCAATTTGCTAGAAAACGCAGTGAAGTTCACCACCGGGCAGGGCAAAATTCAGATTACGGTCAAACAACAAGGCGAAATGCTGTTGACGAGCATCAAAGATAGCGGCCCAGGGATCGCACCGAGCAATCACCAGCGCATCTTCGAAAAATACACCCGTCTAAACACGCTGGATAATGGACGAGGTCTTGGGCTCGGGCTGGCCTACTGCCGTCTGGCTGTGGAGGGTCATGGCGGGCAGATCTGGGTGGAGAGCAAACCCGGCGCAGGCGCGCTGTTCAAATTCACCCTGCCCATTGCCCAAGAAAATTGACCCGCCAGCGGTGGTAAACTTATACACTGTCATCTCACAAGAAATGAGTTCAAAAGTTTATGCAGCAGATTGAAAATGGCATCGTTTTCGAAGACTCTTATCTGGGCGTGACGGTCGGCGCTTTGATCTTTTCCCAAGGGACGATCTTGATCGACGCGCCGATACGGCCAGAGGATACGCGCGCCTGGCGAGCGGCAGTGATGACCCAGCGGGGCAGCGCAAATCGGCTGCTGGTCAGCCTGGATGCTCACCCAGACCGCACACTAGGGACGCGCGCGCTGGAATGCACCATCGTCGCCCATCAGAAGGCAGCGCACGTCTTCCGCAATCGCCCTACGATCTTCAAAGGGCAAAGCGTAGAGACCGGCGCGGCCTGGGAGACTTATAGCGATGCCATCGGCATGCGCTGGGCGTCTCCTGACATCACCTTCACGGAACGCATGTCGCTGCACTGGGGAGCGCCAGAGGTCATTCTTGAGCATCATCCAGGGCCTACGCCGGGATCGATCTGGGTGATCCTGCCAGCCGCCAAAACAATGTTCGTCGGCGACACCCTGGTGATCAATCAGCCGCCGTTCCTGGCGCAGGCAGATCTAAACGCCTGGCTGGACAGCCTGGACGACCTGCTGAAAAACTACGCTGATTACAGGATCGTCAGCGGCCGAGGGGGGCTGGCTAAAATCGAGGATGTGCGCCGCCTGCGCAAGATGCTGAACGAGATCCTGCAAAAGATGGAACAACTCGCTGCTAAAAACGCCTCACCGGAAGCTGCCCAGGAAATGGCAGGGCCGCTTTTGGCGCAATTCAGTTTTCCCTCCAAGCTGCAAGACCTCTACACCACCCGGTTGACCTACGGCCTGTACCAGTGCTTTGCCAGGCGCTATCGGCCGTCCACCGTGATCGGCCAGCCGGAGATCGAAGAAGAAGAGCAATGAAAGAACCCCAGATGTCTCTGGGCTCGGCACACATCCAAAATCTCGACATCGAAAACAAAATTCTCAAATGACTGATACGCCCTATCTTCCTGTTTACGAATTGACTCGGGGTAAGACGGTCGAGTCGATCCACGACGGCGCGGTAGCCGTGGTGGATGTCAACGGCAAACTGATTGCATGGTATGGAGACCCCAACGCAGTGACCTTCTTGCGCTCCACCGCCAAGCCCTTCCAGGCTCTGCCATTCATCGAGAGCGGCGGGCACGAAGCCTTTGGGCTGACCTCAAAAGAGATCGCTCTGCTCTGCGCTTCGCACTCCGGCATGGATGAACACGTGGCGGTAGCCCGCTCGATCCAGGCCAAAGCCGGCATCCAGGAAAGTGAATTGCTTTGCGGTACCCACGAGCCATTAGACCCGGCGATGGCAGCCGTGCTGCGCGAACGCAAAGAGGCGCCCACCCCTATCCGGCACAATTGCTCGGGCAAGCACAGCGGGATGCTGGCTTATGTGCGGCTCAAGCAACTCCGCGGGGAGACTATCCAACCAGACCTGCCCTACATCGACCCCACCCATCCATTGCAGCGAGAGATCCTGAGCACATTTGCGGAGATGTGCGGCCTCGACGCGGAGCAGGTCGCCCTGGGCATCGACGGCTGTTCGGCGCCCAATTTCGCCGTTCCGCTGCGCTTCGCCGCCCTGGGCTTTGCACGCCTGAGTGACCCACAAGCGGGAGGCGTGCAACCTCCAGAACGGGCAAAAGCCTGCCAGACGATCACCGCAGCGATGATGAATCACCCGGACATGGTCGCCGGGCCCGGGCGCTTCGACACTCGCCTGATGCAAGTCGCTCAGGGGCGAATCGTGTCCAAAGGCGGCGCCGAAGCTTTTCAAGGCATCGGCATCATGCCGGGCGCGCTCGGCCCCAACTCCCCGGCGCTGGGGATCGCCTTGAAGATCGCCGATGGCGATGGCCGTCAGCTCGTGCGCGCGGCCGTCAGCCTGGAGGTGCTACGACAGTTGAACGCGCTGAGCGAAGCCGAGCAAGCCGCGCTAAGCGACTTTGGCCCCTGCCTGCCGCGACACAACTGGCGCAAGATCGAGGTCGGCTCTTCCTACCCGGCCTTTCGTTTGAACTGGGCATAGGCTGCAAGTGCAGGCCATCATGGAATTGACGGAGCGAGCGCACGCAATCCACGAAAAACTGCTGGAGGCTTACGGTCATCCAGAGTGGCGCAATCCGCTGCCGCCGCTCGATGAACTGGTGTCCACCATCCTTTCCCAAAACACCAATGACGCCAACCGCGATCGCGCCTTCCAGGCGTTGCGCCAGCGCTTTCCCACTTGGCAGGCAGTGCGCGACGCTGAGGAACAGGAGGTGATCGACGCCATCCGTCCGGCGGGACTGGCAAACCAGAAAGGCCCACGCATTCAAAATGTGCTGCGTGAAATCACCCGCCAACGCGGCGAGCTAAGCCTGGATTTCCTCAGCGACCTGCCCGAAGCGCAGGCCAGAGATTGGTTGATGAGCTTCAAAGGAGTCGGCCCAAAGACGGCTTCGATTGTGCTGCTGTTTTCTTTGGGGAAGCCCGCCTTCCCGGTGGATACCCATATCTACCGGGTCAGCGGAAGGCTTGGGCTGCGGCCTGACCACCTGAGCGCAGACCAGGCGCATGAGCATCTGGCCAAGCTTTTCCCGCCCCAGGCGTATTACGCCGCGCATCTCAACTTGATCCGCCTGGGGCGGGAAGTCTGCCAGGCGCGACGCCCATATTGCGATCGGTGCCCTGTGCAAAACCTTTGCGAATTTTATGCCACGATCTTGAAGGAGAAGAATGCGGATGGCTGAGACCCCCGCTCGCAGCAAGCTGGATGCGCTGGGCGAAGCTCTGAGAGAATTGAATGCCTATCCACTGCCAAACGAGGTTCGGGCGGCGGTATTGAAGGCTCAAAAACAACTGAGTGAAATCTCCCCAGAGGCGCCTTTGGATCAGGAACACGCTCGACTGGCCGCCCTGTATCGAGTGACGCAGGCATTGGGCACTTCCTTGAACCTGGACGAGGTTCTGACTCAGGTCATGGATGCGGTGATCGGACTCACCGGGGCAGAACGCGGTTTTCTGATGCTTCTCGAGCCAGAGACCGGCAATTGGCGATTGCGGGCAGCGCGCAACTATAGTCAGGAGACCTTAGGCCCTAAGGATATGGAAGTCAGCCGGACGGTGATCAATTCGGTAATCGAAAAAGGCAAGGGCGTGATCACCACCGACGCGCAAAGCGACCCGCGCTTCGCCCACCATCACTCGGTTGTCTTTTATGCCCTGCGCTCTATCTTATGCGCCCCATTGCTGCTGCGGGGAAAAACGATTGGGGCAATTTATGTCGATCATCGCGCCCAGACAGGCGTTTTCACCCCCCAGGATTTGGAGTTGCTCAGCGCCTTCGCCATCCAGGCTGCCATCGCCATCGAAAACGCCCGCCTTTACACCCGCACCGATCAGGCTTTGGCGCAACGCGTCGCTGAATTGGAAACGCTGGCGCAAATCGACCGTGAGCTAAACACTCATCTGGACATCGACCGAGTGGTAGAGATCACCCGCAAGTGGGCCAAGGAAATAGAAAATGCCGACCAGGTGTGGGTGGTGCTCAGAAATGCAGAGGCCAAGATCGAGGCATATCCGAGTGGGTCGGCGCTGCCGGTAGAGGAACTGGTCTCGTCGGCGATGGCCGAAGCAACACCCCAGGCGTCGAAAACGGAGTCCCCGCCATATTACCTGGCTGCGCCGATCCAACACAGCGGGCGAACTCTGGGCGCCATCTTGTTAGAGCGACAGGAACCGTTCTCCATCTCCGACATGCGTTTCCTGAGCTACCTGTGCGGGCGAGCGGCCTCGGCGATCGAGAACGCCTTGCTGTATCAGGCCGTTCAGCAGGCCAACCAGGCCAAAACGAAGTTCGTCTCGGTGGTGACTCACGAACTGCGCATCCCGATGACATCGATCAAGGGGTACACCGATCTGCTGCGCCAGGGCGCGGTAGGCCCGCTCAACGAGCAACAGCTCAACTTTCTGTCCGTGATTCGCAATAACGTGGATCGCATGTCGGCGCTGGTATCCGATCTCTCGGACATCTCGCGCATCGAAACCGGGCGGCTGAAGCTGGAGTGCACCTATATCTCGCTGCAGGAACACCTGGATGAAACTGTTTGCAACTTGAGTACCAGGCTGGAAGAAAAGGAGCAAACGCTCACGCAAGAGGTCCCTGCCGATTTGCCACAGGTCTATGCCGATCCAAACCGCCTAGTGCAGGTGCTGACCAACCTGTTGAGCAATGCCATCAAATACACCCCCGCCGGGGGCAAAATCCGCGTGACGGCTCAGGCGGAAGAGGCATTCGTAAGGGTGGAAGTAATCGACAATGGAATCGGCATCAGCGCCGAAGACCAGGAAATGCTCTTCACCCAATTCTTCCGCTCCGAAGATGCGGCGGTGCGCGAACAGCAGGGCTGGGGGCTGGGGTTGAACGTGGCCAAGCGGCTGGTGGAGCTTATGGGCGGCAAGATTGGCTGCTCCGCAGCCCTGGGCCAGGGCAGCACCTTTTGGTTTACGCTTCCCACTCGGGAAAACCCGTGCAATTCATAAGGAATCGGCGAGATGAAATCAAGACGCTCTGGCGCCCGTCACCCCTTGTTGTTCTATCGGCGCACGATGGACCGGGTCTGGAAATCCACCCTGGCGTTGGGGTCAGTGACAGCCATCATCGCCGGTTTCAACCTCATCAAGCCGGTTCAGATCCTGGGAATGTCCAGCGATATTTGGTTAGTGGTGATCGTGGTGGTCGCTTTTGCGCTCAGCGCGTTCGCTTTCCTGGCGCGGTTCGTGGCTTACGTGCAGGCGCAAAACGAATGCTTGAGAATCGTCACCCCGTTCCTGAGCTTTCGAATTTCGTATAAGCGCATGCGCAGCGTGCGCCCGGCTCTGACCCAACAACTCTTCCCGCCAGAGAAAGCCAGTTGGGCTCAGCGCAGCTACCTGGAACCCTTCTACGGCAAAACCGCTCTGGTAGTCGAATTGAGAGGCTTTCCCCTCCCTCCTGCTCTGCTAAAATTGTTCCTGCCAGACACCATGTTTGCCCAGACGACCACCGGTCTGGTGCTCATGGTGCCCGATTGGATGCAGTTGAGCACCGAAATTGACACTTTTCGCGGCGCCTGGCTGCAAAAAGAAAGTTTCGCTCGCCTGGGACGACGCACTTAAGAAAATCTAAACCGAGCCTAAAGGGGGCAGAGCAGCTTGTGAGAAATATCACATAAAAAACATGACTTATGACAATGACCAGCGAGCCATTTATCCGATATGATACAGGCAGATAACGAGAACAGCTTATTTCCAAAGTTGCTCATCGCTGTTTCCTCCTTTGGCGAAAGCCTCCGCCTGGTCTCCTCACCGTCCCGGCGGAGGCTGCCTTAACAGCCACTTTCGGTTCCCGCTTTATAGCTCTTGATCTACTGTGGGCAGGACGATAGTGAAGGTCGTCCCCTGGCCTAATACCGAGTCGACCCACACCCGGCCCAGATGGTTTTCGACGATTGACTTGACAATCGCCAAACCCAACCCTGTCCCAGGCGCATCCAGGGGTACGTTACTGGCGCGATAGAACTTATCGAAGATGTACGGCTGATCCGCAGGCGGAATCCCCAATCCATTGTCGGTAACTTGCAGGATGATCTGCCCGGCTTCGGAGTGCGCCTGTACGGTGATCGTTCCTCCCACCGGCGTATATTTAATCGAGTTAGTGAGAAGATTGTTGAGCATCTGGCGCAGGCGAATGGGGTTGCCAAGCACCGGGGGCAGGTGATCTGCGATGCTGACCTGCAAATTCTGTGATTTCTCAGCGAAGCGGTTTTTCATGCCATCCAAAGTGTAGTGGATCAGAGCAGCAAGCGGCACGACCTCTTTACGGACATCGAATCCCGCCTCGATCCGCCCCAGATCGAGCAGGTCATTGATCAGCGCCGTAATATTATGCACACTGATCTCAATACGATGGATAAACTCATGCTGCTGGGGATTTAAGGTGCCCACCCGCCCAATCAATTCCACATATCCCAGAATCGCAGTCAGCGGCGAACGCAGATCATGGGAAACCGTGTTGACGAAGTCGCTCTTGATGCGATCCAACTCTTTCAGGTGGGTGATGTCCTGCATGGTCACGACCAGACCGATTTCCGGCAGGGAGGTGATCTGCGCATTCAGCACCCGGCCATCTTCCAGCGGAATTTCGAGACGCGATGGCACAGTAGGGTTGGGATCCACCAAAGTTTCCAGCAACTCCGATGGGGGCAATACTTCGCGCGCCCGCCGACCGATCACATTCTGCTCTGTAATCCCGAAAGCTTCACAGGCTTTGCGGTTGATTAACACCAACCGCCGGTCATGATCCACCACCACTACTGCCTCTTCGATTCCGGTCAGGATCGTCTCCAGCCTCAATCGCTCGGACTCGGAGCGAGCATACAGGCGCGCGTTCTCGATGGCAATAGCGGCGTAATCAGCAAGAGCGCTCAACAGCGTAATGTGATCTTTATCGAAGCTTCTTCCCCGCTGACGGTGGTCAACTTCCAAGATGCCAATCGCGTGATCCTGAGCAATCAATGGGACATAGAGCAATGAATGAACAAGAAATGCAGTTTTTATCTTTTTAGGAGATTTTTCATTGATTAGCAGAGGTTTGCCGGTGCGCAATGCCTGCGCCGCAAGCGGATCGCTCACCGGGATTCGGAAGGTGCTGACGATTTCCTGTTGGAAGTTCCGCTCCGCTCGAATGTAAAGTTCCCCGGTGCTCTCGTCCAGCAAGAGCAGGCTGCCCTCTTCTGCACCGGTTAACTCAACCGCAGCATCCACCACGGAGGCGAGTACGCTGTCCAAATCCAGCAGCGAGGTGACCTTTTGCCCGATGCGTTCGATTGCCTCCAGGCTGCTCATGCGCTTCTTCAGCGAGGCGGTGTTTTGGCGGGCCTCCAAACGAGCCTGCTCGATCCAGCGCTGGCGGCGATCCAACGCACGGTCGACTGTTCGTAGCACCTCCTGCGGCTGGAGGGGAATTTCCAGGCAGTCGAAATATCCGTTGCGCATTGCCTGCACCACGCCATTTTGAGAAATGCTCTCGGGCAACAGCAATACCGGAAGAAATGGATATCGTCGGGTCAAAGAGCGAACCTGCTCGGAAGAATTCTGATGATCCGACGCCTCGCTGACGATCACCAGGTCGGGTGCATCTCTCTGCTGCAATACATACTTCGCGTCTTCCCATTCATTCACCTGGGTGACGCGATAACCGGCGGGGACGAGCACAGCTTCCCGCAGGGTTCGAGAGACTTCGGAAACAGAGGCGATCAATAAAATATGTGCGTTGGCCATTTAGAAGACAGACTCTTCACCCACACTCAGATAACTAAAGCCATAAAACGGATTTCCTCGGCGTTTGGCACATGTCCATTCGATTTGTGATTCGATCCAGGTTCAGCCATGGCCAGCGCCGGCCTTCGCTCAATCTGTTTTGTTCAGCGACTCGACCAGGTTCGAAATCGTATGCAAATTCTTCACCGCCGAACGGAGGACGCTCTTCTGCGCCGCATTCAGGCGCATCGTTTCCCCAATCAGCATGTGGTCAATCGTCGCGGTGACTTCTGCCAAAGGTTTGACCAACTGTTTTTGCAGGTTTGCAATCAATTCGGCTTTTTTTCGCTCGTTGGCCTGAGCTGCTTCTGCAGCCTGTTGTAATGAACGAGCGCGCTCCTCCAACACACGGAATAGTCTGGCATTGACTAACGAAATCGAAGCATAATCAGCGACGGCCTCTAGCAAAGTGCGGTTACTGGGACTGAATGGATTGGGAGCTTTGCGAACCACAACCAGCAATCCCATCACTTCCTTCTTGAGTTTTACCGGCACCACCAGGGCTGATTGCCCAAGCTGCGAAACCTTAAATCGCGTCAAAGGCTCCCCTGAGATCGAGAGCGTCTCGCCAGATAGCGCTACCAGGGAGCTGATTCCATCATCCCAGGGCTGATTGACCTTGGAAGCAATCGACTTAGGCAAATTGCGCTGCGCAGCCAGGCGAAAGACTTTGGTGCGCTCCTCCCGCAACAGAAGCCAGCCGCAGTCCGCTTCGGTGACGTAAACCGCGCCTTCCACAATTTTTTCGAACAACTCGCGCTGATTGGTGATCGAAGTCACTGCCTTACCGATGGCAAAGATGGTGGTCAGCTCTCGAACCCGCTGTTGAAGCTCGTCATTCGTCTGCTTCAACTGGCGCGCCAGGGTCTCGCGCTCGCGGCGGGCGCGCACCTGCTTGAGCACCCGTTCCACTGCCGCAACCACCTCGGCCTCGCGCATCGGCCAGAGCAAATAATCGGTCGCCCCCAACCGAAATGCCTGAACCAGATCACCCTCCATGCCTTTATGGGCAATCACAATCACCGGGGCGTACACACCCTGGGAGTTCAGCGCCACCAACAAATCTTTGCCGCTCAGATCCGGCAAATTCATATTAGTGATGATGATATCCGGCGCGTAGCGGCTGGCTTCTTGAATCGCCAGCGAAGCAGCGTGCGTCACCTGAACCTGATAGCCCATCGCCTGCAAAGTCTGACGGGCTACCAGATCGCTGATTTCCGGATCGCTTTCGACCAGTAGAATTCGCTCCCGAGCGCTCTTCATCGCTATATAATCATAGCACGGTTAGGCAAAAAACGGGAGGCGATTACCCAAAACCGATGTCCACAAGTTCCGCCTCAGTTAGAATTCTATAAATATCGTCTTAAAGGCTTGACTTTGCCTCACTCAAAAAGATACAATATAAGTGCATATAAGATTTTCTTTGGGGGTGTGGTCTATCTCAACAGCGAGGAGTTGTTAATGGCACGCTTCTCAGTTATGCTCAGCTCTCCCTCTTGCCCGCCATGGGCGTCGATTGAGAACAAGGTTATTCCCGCTTGCCTTTCATCCATTTTGCCCTGTTAAAACTTTAGATCCAAATAGGAGGCAACCATGTTATCCGATCGTGATGTGCAGGAATTGCTTCACTATCAACCTTCGCAACCGGTGCTCAGCATCTATCTGAACACCGATCCTGCTGAAGGCAACGCAGACGCTTACAAACTGCGGTTGCGCACCATGCTCAAAGATGTAGAAATGGCCGAAGATGTTGAAGCCGTCCTGCGCTATTTCGAACATGAGCACGATTGGTCGGGCCGCAGCGTCGCCGTGTTCTCCTGTGCAGCGGATGGGTTTTTCAAGTCTTTTCCATTGGCGGTGTCTACGCGTGACCGCGTACGGATCAATGATCGCCCTTATGTCAAACCTCTGGCCGATTTGTTGGATTCCTATGGAGGGTATGGCGTCGTACTGGTAGATAAACAGGGCGCCCGGCTGTTCTACTTCCACCTGGGAGAACTTCGAGAACAGGAAGGCGTGGTCGGCGAAGCAATACGCCATACCAAGCGCGGCGGCGGTTCACAGGCAGCCGGCCGACGCGGCGGAACCGCTGGTCAGACGGATTACGAAGAGGAGGTGGCCGAGCGAAACGTAAAGGAGGCTGTCGAAGCTGCCACCCGCTTCTTCGCTGAGAACAACGTGCGTCGGATTCTAATTGGCGGTACAGAGGAAAATGTGGCCTTGTTTCGCAGCCACCTGCCAAAGGCCTGGCAGAGTCTGGTCATGGGGACATTTTCGATCCCTATGAACGCCAGCCATGTGGAGGTTTTGGAACGCGCGATGCAGGTTGGGAAAGAGGCTGAACGCCGACGGGAATCGCAGTTGGTGGATACAATCGTCACCAACGCCGCTAAAGGTCGCGGCGGCGTGGTCGGATTGGAAGACACCTTGAGCGCTATCCGCGAAGGGCGGGTTCAGAGCTTGGTCATTCGAGACGGCTACCGCGCCCCTGGATTCCGCTGCAAAAGCTGCGGATATATCTCATCGCTGCCGATGGGCGCCTGTCCCTTCTGCGATGGCGAAACCGAGCAAATCCCGGATGCTGTGGAACTCGCCGTGCGCCAGGTGATGCAGTCTGGCGGCGAAGTCGAAGTGCTGCACAACGATCAAATACGTAATGGCTTTGGTCAGATTGGAGCTTTGCTACGATATTAGACTGGCTTGACTATCTCAGGGGATTGGCAGGACAATTGCCCCGCCAATCCCCTGGCTTTTTAATTGCGGCTAACTGGCAAGGAAAATCCATTCAGGCGAATCCGGCGTGAAGGGGGAACCATCGAAGCCGCCAAACGACTGCACCTGCCCAAATCCGGCGGAGCGAATCTGCTCCAGGTACTGCGCGGCTGGCGTCAGATCATGCTTCGATTGAACCGCCAGGCGCGTGACGGTCCCATCTGGTTTCAGATGGTCATAAAACCAATCCAGGATGAACGCCTGGCGTGTGCGCCGCCAGGCGCTGCTCACTTGCACAGGCTGGCCATCCAACGGATGACGAAAAATATCTTCCAGCTCCGCTGAGGATCGTGAAGGCAGTCTGCGCAGCCAGTCCGGGTTGGGCAAACTGGCGGCGAAAACGCCCCCAGGGGTGAGATGCTGGCGCGCACAGCTCAGAACAGCCTGCCGATCCTCGAACGAAAGAGTGCTGAAAGTGTTGCAGGGCATGAGGATCAGATCGAACGCCCTCGAAAGATGGAAGCAAGTGAAATCCGCCTGAAATATCAGCACAGACCGGCGCAATTCCACAGGCAAGGAGTCCCTCAGGAATGCCAGCATCTCAGCATTGCGATCCAGACCGACAACCATACGCCCGGAACGCGCCAGCGGCAACAACACCCGCCCCGTACCACAGCCCAATTCCAGGATCGCGCCGGGATGCTCAGCGGCGAGGTCGAGCCAGAAGGAGAGATCCTCATTGTGCAAGCTGTGATGAGCATGATAGAAATACGGCAACATTGCTCATCCTTACAAACAGCACCGCAGAGTACATCGCAAACTCTTTACAAGTGGAACAGCAAATTCCATACAGATGCTCCTTGACGGTAGAGAGTACTTCGCATTATACTCACCGTACTCGGGGTGTGGCGCAGTTCGGTAGCGCACCGCGTTTGGGACGCGGGGGTCGGCGGTTCGAGTCCGCCCGCCCCGACTACAGCCGACAGTCGCGGCATACACAATAAAATCCAAATGATCACCTCTGTGGAGGGGATGAATGGCAAAGCCAAAGATCGACGGAGTCATTGAGGCTGTGCGCTATGACCCGGACGGAAAGATAAAGTGGGTGCGCGCCTATCTACGTCGGGGGCCTACCTATTCAGATCGAGTTTTGATCGACCGCCAGACTTTGATTGAGCATCTGAAATCGGGAAAATCGTTCATGTCCGGTCAGCGCGTCGAGAGAATGGCCAGCACTTTCGAGCTTGGCAAACCGGTGCGTCTGTATCAGAACAATGGCCAGGAGATCGTGGTGACCGATGGGGTTCAAAGCAACCAGGATCGACTGGAAGACGTGCCAATCCTCTGAATTTACGCATCGTATGAAAGTAATCGACTGCAAGGCAGCGGAAAACGATCATCAAAAGCCCGAAGCGCTCAGACGAATGATAAGTGGTCTGGGCTTTTTACAGCGCAAGAGCGGCCCCAAAGCGCAAGAAACCGTCACCCAGATTTTGAAAAAAGTGCTGGATAACCGCTTTGTCTTATTGCAAAACGCGGCAATCCCAGGGGTCGAGCCGCCATTGCCGCTCATTCTGGTCGGACCACCGGGCATCTGCTTGATCGAAGCCAGCCCCGTCAAAGGCGTTTTTCGGGCGGTGGACGATCAGTGGGAGGAGATGGACAATCAAACCCAAAAATTCCAACCGGCGCGAGTGAACCTGCCGGCAAGAACAGCGGCCATTGCACAACGCCTGATGGCTCTGCTGAACAGCCAGGGTCTGGCAGTTCCAGCCGTCGAACCGGTGATCCTGTTCACTCAACCCGGCGCCCATATTGATGCGACGCGAGCGCCTGCTCGATTAGTTCGGTCCGATGCCATTGTGCGGTTTGCCGCCAACCTGCTACAAAACAAGCCCGTGCTTAGCCCTGAAAACATCCAGGAAATTGTTCGGAGATTGCAATCACCCGACCTGAAATTGGCCTCTATTCCAGGCATCCCCGGGCAAGAAATCTTCGAGGAGGCCGAAAGCGCCCCCAAAGCCGTTTCGCCGAAGAAAGATATTCTATCGGTGCAACTCTCTGCTGCCCTGGACACCCGCGAGCCAGAAATCATCAGGCGTCTGTCACGGCGGGCAGCCTTCACGCGGCGCCAATGGCTGATCCTGGGCGCACTGTTGGTGATCAACGTGCTGATTCTCATTACCATGATCCTGGTGGTGTTGATCATCACCTGAAACCCGGACACTCGCGCTTGGCCACCCCCTTGCTCTCCATAATCATCCCGGCATACAATGAAGAACGGCGCCTGCCTACCACCCTGGAAAAAACGCGTCAGTTCATCGAACGACAAAGCTATCTGACCGAAGTGCTGGTGGTGGAAAACGGCAGCCAGGATCGCACGTTTCAAATTGCGGATGAGTTTTCTCGTCAGCATTCCTGGCTGCGCGTCGTTCGGGAAGAACAGCGCGGCAAAGGTCGCGCGGTCAAACGCGGCATGTTAGAAGCCTCCGGCCAGTTCCGTTTCATGTGCGACGCCGATTTATCCATGCCCATAGACGAAATCAACCGCTTTCTCCCGCCGCTTCAAACGGATTTCGACATTGCCATCGGCTCGCGCGAAGCGCCCGGCGCGGTGCGGTATGAGGAGCCTTTGTACAGGCACCTTGGCGGGCGGGTTATCAATCTGATCATTCGATTATTGGCTTTACCTGGCCTGCAAGACACACAATGCGGCTTCAAGTGCTTTCGCGCCGCCGTTGCAGAAGATCTGTTTCGCAGCCAGACAATGTCAGGCTGGGCCTTCGATGTCGAAGTGTTATTTATCGCCCGAAAACGCGGTTACCGGATCACCGAGATCCCCATCCCCTGGTACTTCATGTCAGAGAGCAAAGTCAATTTGTACCAGGACACGCCAAAGATGATATTGGACATCCTTAAAATCCGTCTCAACGACCGCCGCGGCCTGTATCGCAAAGCGTAGCACCTGAGAATACCGAAATCCCTTTGAGCAAAATGTGAGGCCGAAATGGCGGCGCAGAAATTCGACTCTAGCCAGATACCACCTCGACCAGACCTGGCTTTCGAAATGCAGCTTTGGGAAAGGGGCGTCCAGTATGTGGCTGGTGTGGACGAAGCGGGGCGAGGCGCGCTGGCCGGGCCGGTGGCGGCAGGCGCAGTTATCCTGCCTGCCGATCCTGGCCTGATGAACCACCTGAATGGGGTGCGCGATTCGAAGCAGATGACGCCGACCGAACGGGAATTGTGGGCAGAACAAATCAAGCGCGCGGCACAAGCATACGCGGTTGGCTTCGCAGGGCATCGTGAAATCGACACGCTGGGCATTGTCCCGGCTACCCGCCTGGCAGTGAAGCGAGCGCTGCAGGGTCTTCGGTTGCCGCCACAGCACCTGTTAGTGGATTTCCTGGAATTACCAGAAATAGAGGTTCCCCAAACCAACTTGGTCAAGGGCGATCAACGCTCCCTCAGCATCGCAGCCGCCTCCATTCTCGCCAAGACCGAGAGGGACGCCCTGCTGCGCCAGCTCGACCTGATTTATCCGGGGTATGGCTTTGCGCAGCACAAAGGCTATGGCACACCGGCGCATCGGCTGGCCCTGGGTCGGCTCGGCCCAAGCCCAATCCACCGGCTCAGTTTCGCCTTTTCGCTCTCTCTGGCTGCAACAGCCAATATGCTCACTGGCGCCGTTTCGAAACCGCCAGACAGCTAAAACCAGTCACGCCTCCAAAAGATGTACACTGCAGACAGGCTGATTGCAACTGAGATCAGCAGGATAAGCAGAAACGCTTGAGGATGCACCTCAAACGGCAGATGGACGTTCATGCCGAAGAAACTGGCCACCATGGTGGGCAAGCTGAGCACAATCGTGATCGCTGCCAGGAACTTCATCACCGCATTCAGGTTGTTCGAGATAATCGAGGCGAACGCATCCATCATATTGCTGAGAATGTTGCT
This sequence comes from uncultured Anaerolinea sp., assembly GCA_964503145.1. Classification (GTDB taxonomy): domain Bacteria; phylum Chloroflexota; class Anaerolineae; order Anaerolineales; family UBA4823; genus RBG-16-57-11. The sequence goes on from CAZCYV010000003.1 coordinate 189,191, forward strand.
GGTGATGTTGGTCATTTCGATGGCCTGCTGGTTCTCGGTCAGCACGTCCTCCAGCAAATCCTCGTCTTCCGGGTAAGTGCGCAGCAACTGGCTGCGTTGTAGCCGTTCCATCATCAGTTCATTCGATTTGAGCGCCGTCGTGAAATAAGTCAGACTTTTCTGATATTTGAGCAGGTCGAGCACCTCTTTGTTGCGCGTCGACTGCTGGAGTTGGTCTTCCAGGGCGTCAACCACTTTGGTGATCTCCCGCAGATAGATCAGATACTTGTTTGCGGTGTGCAGCAAGAGGCGTAGCACAAAGCGCAGCCGCTTGGCGGTCACCAAATCTTTGACCCTCCCATTGGCAAGCTCGCTGGTGATATCGTTCTCCATCCTACAGATGGTCAGAATATGATTTTCGGTCAGGATGATGCCAAGTGGTATGGTGATATAAGGGACATCCGCTTGAGCGCCTTGAAAATACGGAATGCGCAAAACAATCAGCAACTCACCGTTTTCGCGCTCGGTACGGGCGCGCTCGTCCAGGTCGAGCGGATAGATGATATAGTCCTGAGGTACGCCCAATGCCTGAAGTTGAGCGATTTCTTCGGGGGAGGGGTTGATGACATTGATCCAGCTTCCTTTGACCGGCTCAGGCAGGCGAATCAGCCCGGTTTCGTTGTTCTTGTAAATCGTGATCATGTTCAACTCCTTGTCTGCGAGCAAACTGCCCGGTTGGTCATTTAGGGTCAGGGTGGTTTCTTCGATGCACTCAGTGGGTCGTCATCGTTTTTGTCACTCTTCTCATTCATCTGAACATTCCTTTGAACCAGTAGAAAAAACTTCCCGAAAAGGGTCCCAATCGAGCAGGGAGCGGACTTTTCGGGAAGCGCTGCTTAAGGCAAATATGCGCGGACTTCTCCTCAGTCCGGAGCCCCCCTTTTATGACTGCGTTTAGGCACATTGGCGTGGCGCGGAATGCCTGCTCGCCGGCAAACTGCATGTAACAATTTCGTCTGGTCGATTGAATAAGCCAGATCACGATCAAACATGCTCATCACTTCCGAGATCACCAACATTCCAACACCACGCGCCGTTACACGGACCACACACAAGTATAGCATCGCTCGCCATGCCAGACAAGGGGCATTAATCGGCGATCACTCGCTTGCGGTCCTGCCAGCGCAAATAAGCCTTGGTGATCTCTTCGGCAGTCGCCGGGATCAGAGCCAGGCTCAACACCGTCAACCATTCTCTGCCGGTCATGAAATGGGTATTGAAGATCGGCTGCAGGAATGGCACGCTGACCACCAACAGCAGCAGAGCGATGGACAGGCCAACGGCATACTGCATATAGCGATTTGAGAACACGCCGATCCGGAAGATCGACAGGCGCTCGGAGCGCACCGTATAAGCGCGGAATAGCTCGCACAGAGATAGAGTGACAAAAGCCATGGTCTCGGCCGACTGGACATCCACTCCCCGCCAATCGAAGCTGAACAACTGAAGGAATGGATTGACGCCAGCGGGCAGAGACTGCTGCAAATGCCAGATCAGGCCGAGGGAGAAGGCCGTCAGGGTTGCGCCAGTCTGAGTGATCGTCTGGATGAAAATGCCCAGGCCCATACTGCGATTGATGATTGGTTCGTTCGTCGGTCGTGGGCGGCGGCGCATGATGTCGGGGTCGCCCTTCTCCATCGCCAGCGCTAAAGCTGGCGCGCCATCGGTGAGCAAATTCAACCATAACAACTGAATCGCCGTCAACGGCGTGGGCAGCCCGGCGAGAGTCGCCAGGAAGATGATCATGATCTCGGCGACGTTCGATGAGAGCAGGAAGAACACGAACTTGCGGATGTTGTCGTAGATGATACGCCCTTGTTCCACCGCCGCAACAATGCTGACGTAGTTATCGTCGGTCAGCACCATATCAGCGCTCTCTTTCGCCACATCCGTCCCGGTGATGCCCATGGCGATGCCGATATCGGCGCGCTTGATCGAGGGGGCGTCGTTCACGCCATCCCCGGTCATCGCCACAACTTCATCATTGGCGCGCAAAGCCTCGACAATACGCAGCTTGTGCTCTGGAGAGACGCGGGCGAAGACATCGATGGTTTCGATGTTGCGCTGCAAGGTAGTGTCATCCATTCGGTCCAGCTCTGGACCGGTGAGCACCTGGTGCCCTGGGCGCAACAAGCCGATCGACTCGGCAATCGCCCGCGCAGTATTGGCATAATCGCCCGTGATCATCACCGTGCGGATGCCAGCGCGGCGAGCGGTAGCCAGGGCGGGCGGGACCTCCGGCCGCGGAGGATCGATCATGCCGATCAGGCCAATGAAGATCAGGTCTTTCTCGAGTTCCTCGGGATTAGAGACATCTGGCAACTCATCGGTCAGCCGGTAGGCAGTGCCCAAAACGCGCAGCGCATCCTGGGTCATGCGGTCGTTGGCCGCCAAAACCTCCATGCGCTGGCGTTCGTCCATCTCGACATACTGGTCATCAATGCGCAAGCGGTACTTACATAGGTCGAGCACCACATCCGGAGCGCCTTTGACGATAATCGCATACTTTTGGCGAACCGAATTTTCATAGAATGGCGAAATGTCGTCCGGCCGCATATCCTTGATTTCATGGATCGTAACCATGCGCTTGCGAGCCGAGTCGAAGGGCACCTCCTGAACCCGAGGGTAAGCCTTGTTCAACTCAGCCACCGAAGGACCGGCCTTGGCTGTCGCCACAATTAGCGCACCTTCAGTGGGATCACCCACCATGCGATAGGTGGGCTTGCCATCGCTGGTGCCGCTCACCTCCAGGCCAGCATCGTTGTTCAAAGCGGCCGCCCACAGGTTGGTCAGCGCGCCAGGATAATTCTTGAGATCGATGCGCTGGTTGTCAATTTGAAATTCGCCCACTGGCGCATATCCGCTGCCGGTGATCGAAATAAACTGGCCATCCACCCACATGCGCGTGGCGGTCATCTCGTTCTGGGTCAGGGTGCCGGTCTTATCTGAACAGATGACGGTGGTAGAGCCAAGTGTTTCCACCGAGGAAAGACGGCGGATCAGCGCATGGCGGCGGATCATTTCCCGCATTCCCAAAGCCAGGCTGATGGTGACCACCGCCGGCAGGCCCTCCGGCACAGCAGCAATTGCCAGGCTGACGGCAATCATGAACATTTCGATGATCTCATGGCCGCGCAGCCATCCAACGAGGAACACAATGGCGCAGATGGTGAGTGCGGCTACTCCCAGCGTCTTTCCCAATTGCTCCAACCTGCGTTGCAGAGGGGTTTCTTCCTCTTCCACCGATTGGAGCATCTTGGCAATCATGCCCATCTGGGTGAACATGCCGGTGCTGATCACCACCCCTTTGCCACGGCCATAGTTGACCACTGTGCCCATAAAGGCGCTGTTCCGGCGATCGCCCAGCGGAATCTCGGCTTGCAAACGAACGCTGGCATCCTTCTGCACCGGCACCGACTCCCCGGTCAGCGCGGCTTCTTCGATGCGCAGATTGACCGCCTCCAAAAGGCGCAAGTCCGCCGGTACGTAGTTGCCGGCTTCCAGCAAAACCACATCGCCGGGGACGAGTTGGGTGGATGGGATGACCTTCCGGACGCCATCCCGAATCACATGCGCATCGGGGGCCGATAGTTTGCGCAGGGCGGCCAGCGCCTGCTCGGCGCGCCCCTCCTGAATGACCCCCAAAATGGCGTTCAATAAAACGATCGCCATGATCGCCGCTGCTTCCACATAGTCGCCCAAAAAGGCCGAGATCACCGAAGCGACGATCAAGAGAATGACCAGGAAGTTATTGAACTGATCCAACAACCTCTTCCAAAAAGGCGTAGGAGGCGCCTCAGCAAGTTGGTTCGGCCCATATACTTCCAGGCGATGGGCGGCTTCTTGTTCGCTCAAGCCCTGCTCGGCGTAGGTATTGAGCTGCTTCAGAACGTCTTCCGCGCCCAGCGCGTGCCAGTCCAGTTTGGTTTGTCCATTTTCGGGGATTTGAAGGGCAATTTTGTCGTCGATCATTGTCGTCTCCAGGTCGGAAGGCATTATAGCATGTCTGATCTGTTTCGGTAATCGATAGCTGACCAAATCGTCATATGACAATTGTCACGTTGTTTGCTATAATGCATTCTGCTTAAGCGTATCCTTTTGCAAGGGAGATGAACTATGGGTTATCAAATCATCAACGTCCCCGCCAACGGAGAGAAAATCACCATCAAAGATGGAAAGCTGCAGGTCCCTGACCATCCGATCATTCCATTCGTGGAGGGTGATGGCACCGGGCGGGATATCTGGCGAGCCTCAAAGCGCGTACTCGATGCCGCAGTCGAAAAGGCCTATGGCGGAAGGCGCTCGATCCAGTGGATGGAAGTCTATGCGGGCGAAAAAGCTTATAACAATTTCGGCTCCTGGTTGCCAGAAGAGACCATCCAGGCCTTCAACGAGTTCCTGGTGGGTATCAAAGGCCCGCTGACGACGCCGATCGGCGGCGGCATCCGCTCGTTGAATGTCGCCCTGCGCAAGGCGCTGGACCTGTATGTGTGCCAGCGCCCGGTGCGCTACTTCCCCGGTGTGCCGTCTCCGGTCAAGCATCCCGAAGATGTCGATATGGTGATCTTCCGCGAAAACACCGAAGACATCTACACCGGCATCGAGTTCGAGTTCGGTACGGCAGAAAATCAGCGCTTCAAAGACCTTCTCAAAGAGCACTTTCCCAAAGAATATGCCAAAATCCGCTTTCCGGACACCGCTGGGATTGGCATCAAACCCGTGTCGAAAGAAGGCACCACCCGCCTGGTGCGGGCAGCGATCCAATGGGCGTTGGATAACGGCCGGAAAAGCGTTACCCTGGTGCACAAAGGCAACATCATGAAGTTCACCGAAGGGGCGTTCCGCAACTGGGGCTATGAAGTGGCAGAGCGCGAATTTGGCGACCGGGTGTACACCTGGGCGCAATGGGAGCGCACCCGCTCGGACGAAAGCGAAGAAGCTGCAAACGCCGAACAGGACGCGGCGCTCAAGGCAGGAAAGCTGTTGATCAAAGATGTGATCGCCGACATCGTCTTTCAGCAAACCATCACCCGCGCCAAAGAGTTCGACGTGTTGGCGACGATGAATCTAAACGGCGACTACCTTTCGGACGCGCTCGCCGCTCAGGTGGGTGGGATCGGGATTGCCCCCGGCGGCAACATCAACTACGCCACCGGTCATGCCGTCTTCGAGGCTACTCACGGAACCGCGCCAAAGTATGCTGATAAGGATGTGGTCAACCCCGGTTCGGTGATCCTATCTGGGGAGATGATGCTGCGCTATATGGGGTGGAAGGAAGCCGCCGACGCCGTGATACGCGGCATGGAAGGCGCAATTGCCGCCAAGACGGTCACCTACGACTTTCATCGCCTGATGGAAGGCGCCGTCAAACTCAGCACCTCGCAGTTCGGCGACGCGGTGATCCAGCACATGTAATCCATAAGGGACGTTCGAATGGATAAAAAAACCGCCCGGCCGGGCGGTTTTTTTTATGGCTTACGGAGTAGGTGTCGCTACAGAGGTCGCCTCAGGGATCGTCACGGTCGTCGTTAACGGCACGGTGGGCGTTGCCGCGCCGGAGGCCGCCGCCGCATCGGCGGACGTGTTCGGCGCTCCTGCTTCGATCCAGCGGCGCAACCATTCCACATACTCCGGCTTCAGCGGCTGGCTGGGGGGCATCGCGCCGCCGGCTTCGATCTCCTGGCGCAGCACCATCAGATAGAGGTTGCTGTTCAGATCGCCGGGGATGACGTTCGGCGCATGATCGCCGCTCTGCATGATCTCTTCATAGCTCTCCATATAATAATTCTGGTTCTTTTTGGTAGAACCCGAGCGATGGCAGGAGACGCAATAGCGTTTGGAGAGCCAGGAAATATGCACCTCATAAGAAGGAATCTCATCTGGACGCAGCGGCGGCGCGGCAAAGGCGGCGCTCGCTTCTTGCGGGATCTCGGCGCGGTCATCCCAGGTATAACGCATGAACGCCACGATGGCCTCGATATCTCCTACCCCCAGTTCACCGCCATACGCCTTGCCGTAGGGCGGCATGCCCAAGTCTGGCTGGCCGTAAGAGATCACGTTGAACAGGGTCTCGTCGGTGCGGGTGTACATCTGATCCTGGCTGTTAATCGGCTTCATGATGAAGCCTTCCAGGCCCTCCACACCTTTAATCTCGCCGCCCTCTCCTTCCGCGCCGTGACACTCCACGCAATGAACGGAGTACAGATTTTGCCCGGCGATGATTTTCTCCGGTAAGGTAGCCGCGACCGTCACAGTTTCTTCCACTGGGTGTGCAGTGACCACCGAGCGAACCGTCAACCCGATCATCCCAAGCACAATCACCCCCATCACGCTGATGGCCACCTTGCGATTGCCAAAGTAGCGGCTGGGGTTGCGGTCGATAAACGGCAACAAGAACAGCGCCAGCACGGCGATCGTGGGGATGATAAAGGTGCCCACCACTTCCAGCGCCCCAGGGAAGAACTTCAACATCTCATACAAGAAGAGGAAATACCATTCCGGGCGCGGGATATAGCTCGAATCGCTCGGATCGGCCTTGGGCTCGTTGGCCACACCCACAAAAGTAGCCAAAAGGATCAAGACGATAAATAAAGCAAAAGACACCAGCAGGTCTTTGTAGATGACATCGGGGTAGAACTTGATCCCCTTCTGTTTGGCCTGCTGGTAGCGCTCGTGATATTTTCTCTTGAACTTCTCGGTTACACCCATTCTGTATGTCCTTTCGTTCAATCCTCTTCGCCCGGCACGCCAGCGATGCCCAGTCGGATGATCAGGTACATATGGACGCTAATCATCGCCACAATGATCGCCGGCAAGAACCAGATATGGACGGCGAAGAAGCGGGCCAGGGTGACGCCACTCAGATCTGTGCCGCCGCGCAGCACCTGAGTGATATATGGGCCAATGAGCGGAACCTGTCCGGCGATCTGCGTACCGACGGTGGTCGCCCAATAAGCTCGCTGATTCCAGGGCAACAGATAGCCGGTGAAACCCATCCCCAGCGTAGTCAGCAGCAATACGGCCCCTGTGACCCAGGTCAGCTCGCGGGGATACTTATAAGCGCCGAAGAAAAAGGTGCGCAGCATATGGACAAAGACGAAGATCACCATCAGGGAAGCGCCCCAATGATGGATGCCGCGGATCAACCAGCCAAAAGGCACATCGTTCATGATGTACTGAATACTATCGTAAGCATGATCTGGAGAAGGGACATAGTAAACGGTCAGAAAAATGCCCGTTATGCCTTGCATTACGAAAAGAAACAGACTGGCGCTGCCCAGGGTGAACCACCAATTCACCTTGGGCACCTTGCGATCCAGTACAGTAGAATAAATCCCCTGCAGACCCAGGCGCTCGTCCAACCAGTTGATCAGTTTCGCAGTCATAGGCTAGCCTTCCGTGAAATGGATCATCAGTGTGCCATCTTCGATTTTGTGCTCATAGCGATCCATCGGGCGGTTTTGCGGCCCCTCGATGATCTCGCCTTCGGATCCAAAGCGGGCGTCATGGCAGGGGCAGTGATAAACCCGGTTCTCATCCTCCCACTTCACCCGACAGGCCAGATGCGTGCAAACATTCGAGAATACGATGATTTCGCTATCCGTCTTGCGATAGACGTACACGCCGTAACTGTTGGTGGTGCGCTCCCAGCCGTTGATCTTGGTACGGGTAAAGCTGAACGGCGTGGGCGTACCCACCGGATAATTTTCGAGCGGGCCGAGGGGTATCCAGGCGTCGGATGGCCTGATCTTCAGAAACGGACCAACCAGATAGCCGATCGCAGGCAGGCCCACAACCACTCCCATAATCGTGCCCAAAATGCCCACCATCGCTTTGACGAAATCATTGCGGGTGAGATGGGGAGACTTGGCCATGCAATTCCTCCTGAGACAATTTGCGGTTTTTGTTTTTCACGAAACTGGGGCTCAGATTTCTCCGAACGACCACCAATAAATGCGTTTTCTGTCTTTGCTTCGTTACATCTTTCACAACGATTTTACCCGCATTGAGTGCTAAATTCAAGTCTAAACGATGAATACAGGGTAAAATAATTACATTCGGGCTATCCCATCTATGATTTCTGAAAGCCCCAAAGCATGAGTATTGTCACTGCCCTCACAGAAATGATTGATGGGATAATTCATTAAAAGCGCTCACATGACAGGTGTTTAAAGTTCACGCCGCGCCTGCCCAGCGAACGCAAAAAGCTGGCTCGCATCCATTATGACCATCGAAAAGGAGGCGTTCATGGCTCTAAAACGGTCGATTGGCCTGGATGGCATTCGTTATCAAGGGGGAATCAACATGCTGTCCTGGAGGCTCCATCGCTGGAGTGGTATTGGGATCGTGGTGTTCGTCGCTCTGCACATGCTGGCTTCGTTGTCCACCCAGGTGTTCGGCAGCAGCCTGCTGGCAGATACGATCAACAGCATCTACATGTCGGTGTATTTCCAAATCCTGGTGGTGTTTATCGTCTATTTCCACGCCCTGCACGGACTGCGCGTGATCTTGCTGGATTTCTGGCCTAAGTTCCTGGAATATCAGAGGGAAATCACCTGGGCGCAGTGGCTGATCTTTATCCCGCTGTTCGGCGTGACCGCGCTGATCATGTTGTTGATCCATTTTAGCGGTGGTTAGGGCAAACTCTATGAAAGGAGTCCACAGAAAATGAGCGTCCGACCAGCCCCGCGCGTTGGCTTCAGCCTGGAATACCTGATGTGGATTTTTATCCGCATCTCTGGCCTGTTCATGATCCTGTTTGCGTTCATTGGCATCGCTGGCGCCTTCTGGATGGAAGCGCGCCTTTATTTTCAAACCGGCGGTTTTGTGGATATTGGAACGCTGGCCCGCTGGGCATTTTTCCCCATCCCCACCCACGTGAGCACCCTGGTGCCAGATGCGGCTGCCTGGTCGCACGCCTGGTGGCAGATCATGCAATACCTGATGTTGTTCTTCGCCGTCACCCACGGCCTGAACGGCGTTCGCCAGGTGATCGAAGACTATGTGGGCGGTACCTGGCTGCGCACCTTGCTGCGCGGGGTGCTTTTCCTGCTGTGGATGTTCTTCTTGCTGGTTGGCTGGCAGTTGATCCAGGGCAACATCATCACCTGATCCAGTGGCTTGATCACAGGAGACATTATGGGCAATTATCATCAATTTGACGTTGTAGTGGTCGGCGCCGGCGGGGCGGGGCTGATGGCGGCGCTTTACGCCTCCAAAACCGCCAGCACTGCGGTGCTCAGCAAGCTCTACCCCACCCGCTCACACACCGGCACCGCCCAGGGTGGCGTCGGCGCAGCTTTGGGAAACGAGGGCGAAGATCACCCCGAATGGCACACCTTCGACACGGTGAAAGGCAGCGATTACCTGGGAGACCAGGACGCTATTGAATTCATGTGTTTCGAGGCGTTGCAAGCGGTTTACGAATTGGAACATTACGGGCTGCCCTTCTCGCGCACGGCCGAGGGTCGCATCGCTCAGCGGCCCTTTGGCGGCCACACCAACAACATCACCGGCAAGCCGGTGCCGCGGGCCTGCTACGCGGCTGATCGCACCGGCCACATGATCCTGCAAACGCTGTACCAGCAATGCATCAAGCACCACGTCAACTTTTACGACGAGTTCCAGGTGCTGGATGTGCTGATCGAGAACGGCGCGGCTGCCGGTGTGATCGCCCTGGAGCTTGCCACCGGCGAGTTGCACACCTTCCATGCCAAAGCCGTCATCTTTGCCACCGGAGGACATGGACGCATTTGGGAAATCACCTCCAACGCCTATACCTTCACCGGCGACGGGCCGGCGATTGCTATGCGCCGCGGCATCCCGCTGGAAGATATGGAGTTCTTCCAGTTTCACCCCACGGGCATCTACCGCCTGGGGATTCTGATCACTGAAGGGGTGCGCGGCGAAGGCGGCGTTTTGATCAATGACAAGGGGGAACGCTTCATGGAAAAGTACGCCCCTAAAGTCAAGGACCTGGCGTCGCGCGATGTGGTCAGCCGGGCGATGTATCTGGAAATGCGGGAAGGGCGCGGCATCGGTGGAAAGCGTTATCTGTATCTGGATATGCGCCCCGAGACGGTGAACAAATATGCTGCGCTGGATGGGCGCAAGCGAGCAGATGGCTCGCCCTACGTCGTCACCGGCGAGGAGTTGCTCTCCAAGCTGCCCGACATCGTCGATTTCGCCCGCACCTATCTGGGGGTCGATCCGGTTTCTCAGCCCATGCCGGTACAGCCTACTGCGCACTACGCTATGGGCGGCATCCCAACGAACAAATTTGGCGAGGTGGTGATCGACGAACAAAACACGGTCCTGCCGGGGTTATACGCCGCCGGGGAGTGCGCCTGCGTCTCGGTGCATGGCGCTAATCGCCTGGGCACCAACTCGCTGCTCGATTTGATCGTCTTCGGCAAGTATGCCGGACTCAGGGCGGCCGAATACTCGCAGGGGGCTGCTTTCCAGCCACTGCCCGCCGATCCCACAGAATTCGTCCGCCAGCAGCTAGATGCTATTCGCAACAGCGAAGGCGACGAAAAAGCCTACACCATCGCCAACGAGATGAAGGCGGTCATGTTCGATGAGGTCGGCGTTTTCCGCACTCAGGAAGGCATGCAGCGCGCCCTGGATAAAGTGCACGAACTGCAGGAGCGCCTCAAGCGCGTCCGCCGCCCGGATCAGGGCAAAATCTTCAACACCGAGTTGATGAACATTTGGGAACTGAGCAACCTCCTCGATCTGGCAGAGATTACTACCGTCTCTGCGCTGGCGCGCACCGAAAGCCGCGGCGGTCACGCCAGAGAAGACTATCCCAACCGCGATGACGCCAACTGGCTGAAACACACGTTAGCCTGGTACAAAGACGGCCAAATCACCCTGGGCTATAAGCCGGTGACGATTACCAAGTATCCGCCAAAAGAACGGGTTTATTGATATCCGGAGGTCACCATGCAGGTTACGCTGAAAATCTTCCGCTACAACCCGGAAACCGATAAAAAACCGCGCTACGAGAGCTACAAACTCGAAGCCGAGCCTACCGACCGGGTGTTGGACTTGCTGGAATACATCAAAGGGAACTTCGACGGGACCCTGTCCTTCCGCCGCTCCTGCGCGCACGGCATTTGTGGTTCCGATGCGATGCGGATCAACGGGCGCAACCGCCTGGCGTGCAAGATTCTGGTGAAAGAGCTAAACACCAGCAAGATCACCGTCGAGCCGCTTCTCGGCCTGCCAATCATCAAAGATCTCATCGTGGATATGGAGCCGTTCTTTGCTAACTACCGCTCGGTGATGCCCTACCTGGTCAACGACGAGCCCCCGCCTAAACAGGAGCGCCTGCAAAGCCCAGAAGAGCGCGAACGCTTCGACGACACCACCAAGTGCATTCTGTGCGCCTGCTGCACAACCTCTTGCCCATCCTTCTGGGCTAACGACCAGTATGTCGGCCCGGCGGCAATCGTCGCTGCGCACCGTTTCATCTTCGACAGCCGCGATCGCGCCGCCGCCGAGCGTCTGGCAATCCTGAACGACCAGTTTGGCGTCTATCGTTGCCACACCATTTTCAACTGCACCGACGCCTGCCCGCGCGAGATCCAGGTGACGCGAGCGATCGGCGAGGTGAAGCAGGCGATTGCGACAGGGAAAATCGATTGAGGAATTGCTCTCGACAAACCAGCGCACACTGCATTATCCAGGCAGTGTGCGCTGGTTTTTTGTTGCTTGATGCCGGAATCTGGCAGAACTCGGCGCCGTGGAAACGACTTCCCCTATCCCTGGTGCTATAAGCCTACACCGCCTCCGCTAACCGGCTTCACAACGGCCCCGGCGGCATGCGTCCGGCTTTCAACGCTGCGGTCTGCTCCGGCGTAAACGGCGCCTCGAACAACTCGCCTGTTTCTTGAAAGCAGCGGAACAAATCAGCGATGAAATGTAAGCGGTCAGGCAAGTCAGCCCAATCCGTTGCCCCAGATCCACTGATGCTATCCGGCGTCGGGTCAATCTGTGCCAGCAGCGCCAGCAAATCGGGTTCGCTAATCTGCCGCAGCCAGTCTGGGAAACCCCTGCGCAGGTCATCGCCCAATTTCACCACTTGATCCGGTGGGAAACGGATGGTCATCATCGTTGCGGTGAAAATATGGCGCATTCTCCGCCGCAGGTCGTTTAACAACGCCTGAATGGCGCCATCCAGCGCCGTTGGGCGTCCTAACAGTTGCCGTATCAGCCACCCCGCCGAAGCGAACAGGCCATAAAAAGGGAAACTGGCTTTCAACAGGCGCAGGGTGAACTGGGCGCCGCTGACGAATGCTGCCTCTAAGGCCTCAGCAATCTCGGGTTGCAAGCGGGCTTGCTCGTGGAAGCCGATCTCCAGATTGGCGCACAGCAGCAACTCGGCGCGTTTCTTGGGATCGTCGATAAAGAACGCCTGGTAGTAACGCTTAAACGCCTGGCGTAGATAACGCTGACCATCCGGCGGCTCGCCAGGGCGCAATCCGGTGCAGAAACGCTCCAGCTTCTCTTGGTGCGGCTGGGAGTCTTGTAAAAACTCGGCGTAGAAGCGGGCGAACTCGCGCCCAATTTCGGCAAAGACTTTCAGATTCCCTCGCCCTACTGCCTGGCTCACCCGCTCGACCGCCGGGCGTAGGTCCACCGCATTTCTTGCCGCCGACCGGATGTCTTCGGTCTCTCCCGGCACCCCTGCTGCCTGTAACTCTCGAACCAGGTCCTCCTCGCCCCGCTTAGGGTGGGTAAGCTCATCCAGCAACCGTTCGAGAGTCCGTCGCAGATCTTCTTTGCGGATGGACTGCCCAGCCTGCTTGGATGCCCAGGTCGCGAAGGTGCACCAGTTAGCGCTCGCACCAGTGCGCACTGTCATGGCCTGTGACAACTCATAGTAGCACTGCGTAATCTGCAGATTGCGCTGAGCTGGATCAGCGAGCGCAACAATACGCTCGACATCAGCAACAGCGGGCACAGTCGATCCTGTCATCATTTCTCCCGACGATCTGATTTGATCCTTTCCCTGCCCTTGTCCGACTTCAACTGTCAGCCCGTCGTGCGCTGCCTACATCGTCCCTCAGAATCCCCTGGCCGGCCCAAGCTGGTCATCGAGGTTCGAATCAGCTTGCTCCCTTCGCCACCAACAGCCCCTTGCCCAGCGGCACAACCAGAGCGTCCACGCGTTCGTCCGCCAGCAGCGCCAGAAAGCGCCCCGTCTCCGGCGGGATCTGGCGCAGGCGCTGCGCCTTGGGCGTGCCATCTTGCCGATCGCGAGCATCGATGGCTTCCAGATAGGCCATACGATTCAAAACGGATGGGGGAATGGTGTGAAACATCGTCAACTGTGTCCTAAAACCGGGTGGGGCTGGTAGCGCTCTTCCAAATACTTCATCTCATCCTCGGAGAGCCGGATCTCCAACGCAGCGACCGCCTCTTCCAGGTGGTGCATCTTGCTCGCTCCGATGATTGGACTGGTCACTCCGGGCTTGTGCAGCAGCCAGGCCAGGGCGATTTGCGCCGGAGTCGCCCCGCGTTGCCCTGCCAGTTCGGCTGCTCGCCCTGCAATCTCGAAGTCTGCATCCTTGAAATACATGCTCTGAGCATAATCGTCCGTCTGGGCCCGAAGAGTCTCCCCAAACCCCTGCTGCTGACGGTTGCCAGCCAGGAAGCCACGCGCCAGCGGACTCCAAGGGATCACGCCAATGCCCTCTGCCCGGCATAAGGGCAGCATCTCGCGCTCTTCTTCCCGATACACCAGATTGTAATGATTCTGCATGGAGACGAAGCGCGTCCAACCGTGCTTCTCAGAGAGATACAGCGCTTGAGCGAACTGCCAGGCGTACATGCTCGACGCCCCAATATAGCGCGCCTTGCCTGCCTTGACCACATCGTGCAGCGCCTCCAGCGTCTCTTCGATCGGCGTGGTTGGGTCGTAGCGGTGGATCTGGTAAAGATCCACGTAATCGGTACCCAATCGGCGCAGCGAATCGTCGATGGCTTTCAGAATGTGCACTCGCGATAAGCCGCGCTCATTGGGCGAATCGCCCATCGGGAAATACACTTTTGTGGCGATAACGACTTCCTCACGGCGAGCGTATTCCCGCAGCGCGCGGCCGGTGATCTCTTCGCTCAAGCCGCGCGAGTACATATCCGCCGTATCGAAGAAGTTGATCCCCAGTTCGATCGCCCGCCTGAAGAACGGCCGGCCTTGTTCCTCGGTCAAAACCCACGGCCGCCACTGCGGCGAGCCATAAGTCATCGTCCCCAGACAGATGCGCGAGACTTTCAATCCTGTACGACCCAGATTAATGTACTCCATTATCCTTCCGCCTCCAGTCTCTTGATGTTCTCCTCTACCAACGCTACCGCCTCGCTCAGCGTCTCGGCGTCGAAGGCGAAGCGCGCGCCTGCTGCCCGGTATAATTCCGGCAGCGTGGCCGTTCCCCCCAGGCTGAGCGCCTGACGGTACTGGGCCAGCGCCCGACGCGAATCCTTCAGCGCGTTACGCCACACCTGCACCGCCCCAAGCTGCGCCACACCGTACTCGATGTAGTAGAGCGGGTAGCGGAAGATGTGCTGTTTGCGCTGCCAGCCGGTCATTGCCGCCTCATCCAGTCCGCTCCAATCCACGCCAGGCAGATAACGCTGCCACAATTCGAGCCACTGCGCATCGCAATTCGCCGGATCGGAGGCCAGTTCATGGTGGGTATATACCCAATGCTGGAATGCATCCACCACAGCCATATAAGGCCAGAAAGCCAGGATATGCTCCAGGTGAGCAATGCGGAAGCGTCGAGCCGCTTCCGGCGGATAAAACCCATCTGGCTGAGCGTCCAGGTAAGGCGAGGCCAGCAACTCCATCGCCATCGAAGCCACTTCGGCGAACTCCAATCCAGGAATGCGCTGCTGGTAGTAGGGCAGGCGCAGGCGCTCGAAGTTGTGAAAGGCGTGGCCCGATTCATGCAGAATGGTGCGCACATCGCTCGCCAGCCCAACGCCGTTCATGAAGATGAATGGCCGTTTCAAAACGGCATAAGAAGTGCAATAAGCTCCGGGCGCCTTCCCCTTTCGGTTGTCCAGGTCGAGCAGACCTTCTGCTCGCAGCGCGTGGAAGTACTCGCCCAGTTGCGGATCCACCCGACGGAAAATCGCCTCGGCTTTGAGCGGCAGGTCGCCGATGCTGCCGTAGCCAGGCAGCGGCGGCAACTCCAGCGGGTAGAGGTCCTGATCCAAATCCCATGGCCGCAGACGCTCCACGCCCAGCTCGCGGCGGCGTCTCTCATACAACCGCGTCGCTGCAGGGACGACCACCTGTTGGATGGCCTGCTGGAACTGCAGGCTCTCCTGGGGCGTGTAATCCAGACGCAACATTTGCCGCCAGCAGTAAGCCAGGTAGTCAGGATAGCCGGCGTTTTTCGCCAGGGCGCCGCGCAGCTCCATGAAACGCATCCAAAGATCGTCGATCCGATCTCGATCTGCAAGCTGGCGTTCGGCGATCAGCCGCCAGGCACGCTCACGCTTCGCGCGGTCGGGACTCTGCAACGCCCGACGCATCTGCTGCAAGGTTAATTCTTCGCCCTCCCAGACAACCGTCTGCGCGCCGATGATCTTGTTATATTCGGAGGCTAATTTGCGTTCTTGCGAAAGCAACGGCAGGTTCTCCGAGCGGAAAATCTCCGCCTCGGCGCGCATCTTGCGCAACGGCACCTCAAAACCCGGCGGCTCCAGCCCACTGGCCAGCAGTTTCTCCTTTAGCTTCTGATCGGCGGCCTGAGCCTGCGGATGGACCCGATCCAGGAAGGCATTGAAACGAGCTTCTGCCTGTGCATCGGCGGTATCCAATGTGACCGCTACACTCAGGCGGGCATACACTTCCCCGATCAAATCAGCCAGTCGCGTCCAGTCTAGCAACCACCGCTCTACGTTTTCGTTATCCAGCGGGCGGGAGAGCAGGTCCTGATAGAAGGGCTCGATCTGCTCCCAGGAACAATCCAGAAAGGGGATAGCTGAGTCGGGCAGAGCTTCAAACATACATACTCTCCAACTCCTGGATGGCACCTTCCATCAGCTCGATCACCTCCTGCAGGGTCTCGGCGTCAAAGGCGAGTTTCACCCCTGCAGCCGCATATAGCTCCTTCAAGCCAACGGTGCCGCCTAACGCCAGCGCCCGCCGATAGGCGCGCACCGCTTCCGCCTGATCCCTGCGGGCGTTGCGCCAGACCTGCATGGCGCCGAGCAGCGCCAGGCCATATTCGATGTAATAGAAAGGCGATTGAGTGATGTGCAGCTTGCGCTGCCAGCCGGTCGCCTTTTCTTCATCGAGGCCGCTCCAATCCACACCAACCATAAAGCGGTCCCAAAGTTCCGTCCAGTAAGCATCCCGGCTGGCCGGCTGCTGGGCGAGCTGCGGGTTGGCATACACCCAGTGCTGGAATGCATCTACCACAGCCATGTACGGCCAGAACCAGATCGATTCTTCCAAATGCTGGATGCGAGCGCGAGCGGCGTCTTGAGCGGAATAAAACTTCCCTGGCTCGGAGAAATACGGCGAGGCGAGCATCTCCATACCCATCGAAGCGACCTCGGCGAACTCCAAACCGACCTGCTTCTGCTGGATATAGGGCAATGGATTGGTTTCAAAGACGTGAAAGGCGTGGCCGCCTTCGTGCAGCAGCGTCTGCAGATCATCGTGCAGACCAACCGCATTCATGAAGATGAACGGTCGCTGCGAGGCCAAAAATTCAGTGCAGTATCCGCCAGGGGCTTTGCCTTTGCGGTTTTCCAGGTCCAATAGGCCCTCGGAGCGCATGATGTCGAAGTACGCACCCAACTGCGGGTCTACTGCATGGAACATCGCCGCCGCCCCTCCGACTAACTGATCGATATGCTCGTAAGGCTTCAGGGGAGGGCGGCCCAACGGATCAACTTCCAGATCCCAGGGGCGCAACGTCTCCACGCCCAACCGCCGACGGCGTGCTTCGTACAACCGTTGCGCCGCCGGCACAGCCGCCTTTTCGATGGCCGCGTGGAACTGCAGGCAATCATCTGGGGTATAGTCGAAGCGCAGCATTTGCTTCCAGCGGTAATCGCGGTAATTCTGAAAGCCGGCATTCGCGGCGATCCGGCTGCGCAACGGGAGCAACTGGCTCCACAGATCGTTGATCGCCTGTCGATCGGCAAGCTGGCGTTCGGCTGTCATCCGCCAGGCGCGTTCACGTTTTGCCCGGTCAGGGTGCTGGAAAACCGGGCGCAGTTGCGCCAGAGTGACCTCACGACCTTCCCAAAGGACCGTCTGCGCGCCGATGATCTGATCGTATTCGGCGCTCAGCTTTAGCTCCTGAGCCAGCAGCGGCAGGTTTTCCTGGCGGAAAATCTCGGCTTCGGCGCGCAGGATGCGCAGCGGCCTCTCGAAACCTTCGGGCTCCATGCCGCTGGCGAGCAGCTTTTCTTTCAAAATTTGCTCGGCGGCCTGCGTCTGGGGATAGATTTCGTCCAGGAATGCCTCATACCGCAGCCTGGCAGCTTCATCCGTGGTATCTACGGTGATCGCCACATACCGGCGCTGATAAGTCTCGTGCACAAGTTCAGCCAACTGAGTCCAATCGGCCAACCACTCAGAGACTGAGTCGGCAGAGAGAGGGCGTTCGGCCAGCTCACGATAATATGGCTCGATCTGCGTCCATGGCCAATCCATGAACTCGACCGCTCGATCGGGTAGAGGTGCAAGCATGATTTTTTCTCCTGGAAGTAGATTATTGCAAACTTGGGCGGCGTAGATGCCAGTCGGTCGCCTGCTGATAAGCGTGGGCAGCGTACAGCAGTCGCTCTTCCTGGAAAGGCGCGGCCAGCAATTGCATCCCGATTGGAAGGTTCTGTCGGTCAAAACCCACCGGCATCGAAATCCCCGGGATGCCGGCCAGGCTGGCAGGCAGCGTGAAGACATCCTGCAGATACATCGCCAAAGGGTTCTCGCTGTGCTCGCCAAAGCGGAAGGCGGTGCCAGGGGTGACCGGCGCAGCGATCAAGTCCACCTTCTCGAAAGCCGTGTCGAAATCTGCCTTGATCAGGGTGCGCACTTTCTGCGCCTGACCGTAGTAAGCCTCATAATAACCCGCCGACAAGGCGTAGGTGCCCAGCATGATGCGCCGTTTCACTTCGGGACCGAAACCTTGCCCGCGGGTTTTGTAGAACATCTCCCACAGGCTATCCGCATCCACCCGCAGCCCATAGCGCACGCCATCGAAGCGCGCCAGATTGGCGGAGGCCTCCGCCGGGGCGATCAGGTAATACACCGGCAGAGCATACTCGGTATGGGGCAGGCTGATTTCCTCGATGATTGCCCCGCAAGATCCCATCCAGTCGATCGCCCGACGCACGCCGGCTTCGACCTCGGGCTGTATCTCGGCGCCTTCGACATCGACCCGGAAATATTCCCGGGGGACCCCGACCCGTAGCCCGGCAAAGATTTGTTCAGCGGAGGCATCCAGGCTGATTTCAGGGACGGGCAAGTCGAGCGAGGTGGAGTCTTTCGGGTCATGCCCTGCCATGCAGGTGAACAGCGGAACGATATCCGATGCGCTGACGCCAAAAGCCCCTACCACATCCAGAGACGACCCAAACGCCACCAGCCCAAAACGGGAGACCCGCCCATAAGTGGGCTTCAGGCCGGTAACGCCGCACAGCGAGGCCGGCTGGCGTACGCTGCCACCGGTGTCGGTACCCAGCGCCAGCGGCGCCATGCGGGCAGCGATCGCCGCCGCGCTGCCGCCGCTCGATCCACCTGGCACGCGGCCCCGATCCCAGGGATTACGCGTAGGACCATAGGCGGAATTTTCCGTAGAGGAACCCATAGCGAACTCATCCGTGTTCGTCTTGCCCAGCAACACGGCCCCATCGGCCAGCAACCGCTCTACAGCCGTGGCAGAGTAAGGCGGGACAAAATTCTCCAGGATGCGCGAGCCGCAAGTGCAGCGCACACCAGCCACGCACAGGATGTCCTTCACCGCCAGGGGGATGCCCAGCAGAGCAGGCAAGGGCGCATTTGCACCCCGGCGCCAGTCCGCCAGTTGTTGATCAGCCCGCCTGGCCTGCGCCAGCGCCAGTTCCGGCGTCAGCGTCAGGAAAGCGTGAATATCTGGCTCCAGGCGCTCGATGCGCTCGATAAACGCCTGGGTAAGTTCCCGGCTGGAGAGTTCACCGCCTCGCAGCAGTCCTCCCATCTGCGCTACTGAAAGATCGATCAAATCGGCCATTCGACAAACGTCCTCGGCTATGACCTATTCGAACACGGGCGGAATACAAAACTGCCCATCTTTGACCTTGGGGGCGTTCTGTAACAAAGCCCTGGCATCCAACCCTGCCACAGGTTCATCGTTGCGCATGACACTGCGCTGTGGAAGGACGCTGAAGGTCGGCGGAATCTCATGGGTGTTCAGGGTTTGCAACCGGGCAACGTGATCCAGGATGGTGGAAAGCTGCACGCGATACAGCTCCTGTTCCTCCTGGCTCAAATGCAGGCGCGCCAGCCTGGCGATATGTTGCACTTCTAGATGGCTGAGGGTCATGACAAATTCCTATCGCTGTAGCAGAATGGCCTATCGACAATTGGCGGGGTCGAGGCGATTATAACACCCCTGGCTCACCAACCATATTATGTCAAATATCGATATTTCACTCCCATCTAACACACTCTCTAGCAGGACGCTTCCAGCCGAGTACACAGCGCGGTCAACCAGGGCCCGAATAATTTCCCGCCGCCTTTCAAGAACCCAGTAACGGTTATCTTCTGGCATTGTTTCCAGTTCTTCCGGCGACTGGTCGATCTCAGCCAGTTTACTACAGATTGCGTCGAATAACTGCTGGACCTACAACAGGCTGGCGTCAATCTCATCCCGGTCATCGCGCAACGTTTTGAGTTGCTTGAGATCATCCTGTAACATCCGGAACACTTCTTCTGTCTCATCCATCCGCCGATCGAATCTCGGTGGGCAGCCAGGTTTCAATTTTACGAAAAGTTTCGCTTTGGCGAGTAACACCCATATCCCAACCGAGCCGTCGTTTACAAGTTTGATAAACTGCAAAAACCAGGCAATCTGGTAACTCACAGTTATCGTCCAAGAAAGTGTACTTGGTTCTTTCAACCCACGTCTTTTTCCGTCTTGCCATTCTTGCAAACTCCAGTTTTTTTCTTGCCTGGAGCGCGGTCTACCAGACGCATCCAGGCCGCCCGCAACGCGCGGACGGCCCGGAAATATTCTATACTTCACTTCGTCAGGCTGTCACGACGGCGTGACCAATGCCCCGGGTGCTCGCGCACCGCAGGGTCTCTTTCCTTACCCGCATAATAGCATAATTGCTCTGCCTAAAAGCTTAAGATTTTTCACGCCGATTAAATGACATTTGACCGATTGTTATGTATAATTTCCTGGGGTATGATAATAAAACCTCGCCCGATGGCTGTAGGCGAGGTGTGGCTTTAGCGTGGTAGGGACGCATCGGCAGGTCCATTGTACAAGGGGCGCCCGATCTTCGCAAGAGGCCGGGCGTTGTTGTTTTATGAGTGTGATTGCATGATAGTTTATTCTCCAGGCACCCTGGTGCAGGCTCGTCGCCGACTATGGCGGGTCGATGCCCAGGAAAACGATGTACTTTACCTCACCGCAGTGGATGAGGCCACCCGTCAGGCGCGCCTGTACCTGCCACTAGAAGATGTTCTGCCTGGCAGCTTGCCGATCCCCGATCCCAATCTGGTGGGGACGCCCCAAGCGCATGACCTGATGCTGCGCGCTT
This sequence comes from uncultured Anaerolinea sp., assembly GCA_964503145.1. GTDB lineage: Bacteria > Chloroflexota > Anaerolineae > Anaerolineales > UBA4823 > RBG-16-57-11. Next base: position 210,014 of record CAZCYV010000003.1, read on the forward strand.
TCCGGCTATCGATGGTGCACAGCACAGCGCCGCTATTGGCCCTACAGCGCTCACGTGCTCTCCCAGTGGCCTACCAGCTGGTACCACTCATCATGGCATTGGAGCAGCCGCGCGTACGTCTGCTGATTGCAGACGACATCGGCCTGGGTAAAACTGTTGAGGCCGGCCTGGTGATCAGTGAACTACTGGGCCGTGGTTTGGCCCGCCGCCTGTTGATTGTCTGCCCGGCTAGTCTGCGCGAGCAATGGCGCCAGGCGCTGGATTACTTTTTTCACCTGGAAGCGTTTATCTTCTCGCGCACCCACCGCCGCGCCCTGGAGCGCGATCTGCCGGCAGGTACAAATCCGCTGGAATTCCACAACGCATTTATCGTCTCTGTCGATTATGCCAAGTCCCCTGAGATCAAGAACCAGATCCTGGAGGTGCCCTGGGATATTGTGCTGGTGGACGAGGCCCACCAAATGGCCAAGCCGCACCAGACTGGCCCCGATCAGCGCGTAAATATGGACCGCTGGGAGCTGGGCCAGGCGCTGGCCTTCTCACCAAAAGTGCGCCATCTGTTGCTGCTGACCGCTACCCCGCACAATGGTTATACCGATTCGTTTGCCAGCCTGTTGCGATTGCTGGATGTGGGTATTGTGGATGGCCCGCAACACGCGCCCGTCATCCACCGGGAGATCGCACAGCGACACATTGTCCAGCGCCGCAGGCAAGACGTCGAGCAGTGGCTGCAAGAAGCAAATGCGCGGACGGCGAATGGCCGCAATGGCCACTTCCCGGAGCGTGACCAGCGGGAAGAGACAATCACACCCTCGCACCAGGAGTTTGAAGTGATCCAGGCGGTGAGCGGCTATGGCGAGCTGATCCTGGAGAACGCCCGCGGGGCGCAGGCGCAGATCCAGGTATTAGCTGGCTGGGCCGTGCTCCACCTACACAAACGGGCGCTCTCCTCGCCCGAGGCGCTGCGCTGTTCGCTACGTAACCGGCGGCTTGCATTGGAGCAGCGCCTGGCCGGGCTGAGCGACGAAAGTGCCGGCTTGAGCTTCGAGGCAGCGCGCGCCAATGTGCTCGATGAAGAAGTCGGCGAGCAATACGATGAGACCGAGATCGTCGACCGCTCGGAGAAGGTGACGCCAGGCGATCCACGGGCGTTACAGGCCGAGCTGGCTGCTTTAGTTCATCTGGAGTCGCTGGCTGCTCAGGTGAAGCCGAGTGCAGACAGCAAATTGCAGCACTTGATGCGCAACACCTTGCCTGCTATGTTGGCCCAGCGGCACAAGGTGATCATCTTCACCCGCTACCGCGACACGCTCGAATACCTGGCCGGCCAGATCGGCAAGTCCAACCTGTACAGTCACGCCCAGGTGGTGACATTACATGGCGGCATGAGCGAGGTCCAGCGACAGGAAGCCTTCAACCGCTTCGAGGCGGCTAAAGACGCAGTGATGGTTGCTACTGACGCCATTAGTGAAGGCGTCAACTTGCAGCGCCTGTCCAGCCAGTTGATCCACTACGAGCTGCCCTGGAACCCCAACCGCCTGGAGCAGCGCAACGGGCGCATCGATCGCTTTGGCCAGCCGGAAGCCACGGTTGTGATCCGCACGCTGGTGATGAATGACACCCTGGATGCAGCCATTCTTCGCTTGCTGATCCGCAAAGCGCGCCAGATCCGCCAGGAGTATGGTTTTTCCCCGCCGTACTTTGGCGACGAAAACAACCTGCTGGACTTCCTGCGCGAGCACGGCCTGGGTATGCACCTGGGGCCGGTACAGCTCAGCCTATTCGACCAGATCGCCCTGCCGGACCAGCCGATCCAGGATCCGTTCAGCGATGCGCTGTTGGACCGGATGCGGGATGAGTCGTTCTACGGCCAGACCGACATCAGCCTGGAGGTGGTGGAAGAGCAGATGCACCAAGTCGAGCAGACCGTCGGCTCTGCAGAGGAAATCCGCCGCTTCGTGCTCAGTGGGCTTAATCGCCTGAACTGCAGTGTGGACGAGCAGGCCAACGGCTGGCTGCGCATTCAGGTCAATCATCCGGACCTGCAGATGCCTGGAATCGGATCACAAATCCCCAAGGCCACCTTCGACCCGCGGCTCGGATTGGACCACCCGGATGTGGAGGTGCTCGACCTGGGCCAACCACTGGTGCGCCGCATGCTGGACATGCTCAAACGGGAGGCCTTCGAGCCGGACCGGGATGGGGCGGAAGGGCGTATTCGCTACGGTCGCACGGCCGTAACCCTGACCCGGGAAGTCGGGGAGATGACAGCGCTGTACACCCTGCTGGTACGCTACACCACCCAAACCCAACCGCCGCAAATCCTGGAGGACTTGCTGACCACTGCCATACCCTTATATGGCAGCCAACTATTGGAAACAGACCAGGCTCGCCGCTTGCTTGATGCCCAGCCAGCAGCGGGAACGGTCACCTGGGGAGAAGCACGCGACGTCCTGTCCGATGCCCTGCAGCGCCCCGATCTGGAAATGCTCTTGACGCAGTCGATTGAGCAGCGCCGCCAAACGCTCGAGATCGAGCGCTGGCGCCTGCGTGAGACGTTGCAGCGCCAGGCCGGCTGGATGCAGGGCGCCGACCGGTTGAAAATTAGTTCCTGGGATCTACTTTCTGTGAAGGTGCTATGGCCGGTTTAACCCCTGGCTATAGTGGATATATCAGCATACGAACATCACAAAAACTTTTCGGAGGACACCATGACTTATCAGGCAGAAATCAGTCGAACCAACCCAACATGTTTCTTCTTTCTAATCGATCAATCCTCGTCAATGATGGACCCAATCATGGGTGTACAAGGCAATCCTAGAAAGGCCGAATTTGTAGCCGATGCGTTGAATAAGGTCATCCAATCTCTGGTTGTCACCGCTACAAAGGATGTCGAAATCCGCAGGTATTTCCAGTTTGGCGCAATCGGTTATGGCAATGTGGTCGACTCTGTACTTGCAGGCGGATCGAGTGAAACCCCGCTGGTATGGGTGGATGAACTGGCAAATAATCCGTTGCGTATCGAGGAACGCATGGTTTCCCAATATGACGGCGCGGGCGGCTATGTTCAGCTTCCAACCAAGTTCCCGATCTGGATTGATCCGCTGGCTAATGGACGCACGCCGATGTGCGAAGCGCTCACCCGTACCCAGGAGATCCTGCAGCAGTGGGTCCAGGAGCATCCTATGGCCTATCCGCCTACAGTGATCAACCTAACCGACGGCGAAGCCAACGATGGCGATCCGCGCCTTCCTGCCCAGACGCTCAAGGACCTGGCTACCTCGGATGGGAACGTCATCCTAATGACCCTGCATGCATCCTCTAACCCGCTGGCAACGCAAATTTTCTTCCCCGATACAGATGAGGTCTTGCCTGATGCGCCCTCGAAATTGATGTTCGAGATGTGCAGCAATCTAACTCAAGCAATGATCAATACAGCCCAAAGCCTCTTAGGGACCAACTTTTCGCAAGGGGCGCGGGCCATGGTCTACAATTCCGATATTGCCGGAATCGTCAATGCCTTGGAAATCGGCACCCGACCTGCTAATCTGCGCTAAGGAGTCTCTGTGACTTTTTCCTACAAGTCTTTTTCAATCCCCAGAGCGGGCAATACTGCTGAAGAAAACGAGGATTTCTTTCAGGTTGAAGATACCCATGGCCGGGCAAGGGCGAACCCGGTGCTGCGTTGCGCCATTTCTGACGGCGCAACCAGCACCGGGTTTTCAAGGTTGTGGGCAAGCTGCCTGGTGAAGCATGCTTCCAAGTATGTTCCATCTAAGTTTCGGCTCCAAAAAACGATACTCCCTGAAGCGCAAAAAGACCGGGGCGACAAGCTTTCCCAAATGAATTTACCCTGGAACGCAGAAGCAAAAGCCAAACTGGGCTCATTCGCCACGCTATTATGGCTGAGCATAAAAAAGTATCCTGATAGCAGTCCACCGACTTATAAGTGGAAAGCACTCGCCATCGGCGATACGAATCTGCTCCACCTTCGAGGTGGCGACTGCATATTCGCTTTTCCGATAAAGGACTCAATTGGGTTCAGCGGCGATCCATACCTGCTGTCCTCGCTCCCTGAGCGCAACAGACAACTCTGGTCTAATGTTCATCAAACAGAAAGGGAATGCAACTCGGGTGACGATTTCCTTTTAGCAACCGATGCCCTGGCCTGTTTTTTGCTGAAACAGCATGAAGCCAATCGCAATCTACAGGCTTTACTTCACGATCGTCTGGGCGATGATCCGAATCCATCGGCGTTTGAGGATTGGATCCAATCTTTACGCTCTGAAGGCTGCATCAAAAACGATGACACCACTTTGATCTGGATCCACATTGCTCAACAATTATCCATGCCCGGGATCTGAAGACGACGATGTATCCAACTATTAATGACTACCAGGTGCTGCTCCAGCATCCCAGCGTAAATATCAAACCACCTCACTTGAGGGGTTGTCAGGTTGAAACGGACCCAATGGGCATGCCCCGAGCGCGCTCGGGCGGCTTTGTCCTAACCTACTGCTTGAGGGATAGCAATAAACGCTATGCAATACGCTGCTTCAAACAGGCTGATCCGGAAAGGGAACAGCGTTACCGGCTGATCTGCGATTTCCTCTCCCACCACCCAATGGATTTCTTTGTCAGGACCGAGTATATCCCTGAGGGAGTGTTGTGGCGCAACGCCTGGTATCCGATTACAGTAATGGACTGGGTGGAAGGCGATTCTCTCAGCAGCTTCCTCTACAGCAATATCAATCAATCACACAAAATGGCCCTTCTTTCGCAAGAGTTTAAGCGCGTGGCGGCTGAGCTAGACCGGTTGGGCATTGCCCATGGCGATCTGTCGCCGCTGAATATCCTTGTCCGAAATGGGAAGATGGTGCTAATCGACTATGATGGCATGTACGTGCCCGCGCTGAAAGGTCAATTGAGCAGGGAGCTGGGGAATATTCACTTTCAGCATCCTGCCCGCAGCGAGAACGATTTTGGCCCGGAGCTAGACCGCTTTTCTGAAATCGTCATCTACCTCTCGTTGGCTGCGCTTGCCCTGCAGCCGCAGCTTTACGACGAGTTTGCCGTCGGCAGCGAAGGCTTGATCCTACGCCGGGAGGATTTTATACGCCCGGATCAATCGCTGGCCCTGGACAGGCTGGCAGGCATTCCCGAGTTGACTCCGTTTGTTGGGCAATTCCGCGAGCTATGCACAGCCAGGCTGCAAGACATGCCCCGCCTGGAGGATTTCCTCCAAAACAAGCCCATCGCTATTACACCGGCTGTTCAACCTCGACCGCTGGAGATATACCGGAGCGCATATCCAATTTTCAACGCCTCAAACCGAGATACATTGTTAAAAAATAAGGGAGACTATGTCACTGTAATTGGAAGAATCTCTGACTACCATCTGGGTTTTTCTGAACGGAATGGCAAACCTTATGTGTTCTTGAATTTCGGGAACTGGCGGTCACAGTGTTTCACCGTCGTGCTTTGGTCGGAAGCGCTTCAACAGTTACAGGCTGCAGGTAAAGATCCTCAAGAATATCATGACAAATGGGTCAGCGTCAATGGACTGATCCATGTCTACTCAAATCAATATGGAAGCCGGCCTGAAATCATCCTGGACTCACCGGCCGACATTGAGATCATCACTGAGGAGCAGGCGCAGTTCCGTCTGAAAAACGCTCAGCGGGTTAGCCAGGCTGTCCAACCGGTAGCACCGCAGCCTGAACCGCTGCCCCCACCCAAGACCTCCTGGCCAATGCCCACTGCCCCCACCCCGGTTCCGCAGACCGTATCGCCTGCCAGCCAGCCGCCAATCGCCAAACAAGCGCCGCCTAACAAGGGTCTTGACCAATCGCCGGAAGTAATTACACAGCTCAACAAAACGTACAGCGGGATGGCCCCCGGGCCAGCGCCGCAGACTACAGTCAAAGCCGCCTCGCCGGTCACTCCACCCTCAATGCCTGTCGTAAAGCCCGCCTCACCAGTCGCAGCGCCCGCTCGGCTACCTGCAAATCCCATCCCACCGGTTGCGGTTACACCTGCGTCGTCCCCAGCACCCGCGCCATCACAATCCGGCACGCCGGGGATTTCACCGGCCCCCGGCAAGAGCAAATTTCTTGCCACGATCGGCTCTGCCGTACAACCGTTGGGGAGTCCTTGGCTGCAGAAATTCAAGGCATTGCTCCCCAAAAACCAGAAGGCCTGGACCAAGATAATCCTGGCGATCTATCTCGGCATTTTTGTTTTTTGCCTGGCCGATATCGGCCTGGTGTGGTTTTTCTTCTTCCGCTTGATGGACCTTTTGCAACCTTAGGGATGAATACGAACGACTACCTCCAGCTTTACGACCTCGAAGGCTATCTTCTCGACACGGTTCGCCCGCGCTTCCACGCCCAGGGCTACCTCTCGGTGTTCGATTTCTTCTGCATCATCATCTGGAAGGCCAACCGGATGAAGTCGATCACTGCGAAACGCCTGTTGGCTCAAGCAGGCTCAGACGATCTTGGGGAGGCAGTTCATCAGTTAACTGCTGGAATATACCGCCAGGCGAGCGCCAAAGACCGGCTGCGTTACCTGTTTGAGGAGTGGAAGATCTGGCTGCCCACCGCCTCCGCCATTCTGACCATCCTTTATCCGGATGAATTTACCGTCTATGATGCCCGGGTATGCGCGCAATTGGGGGACTTTCAGGGATTAAACAATATTTGGGCCTTCGAAAAACTTTGGGATGGTTACCTGCGCTTTCGCGACGCGGTCATCCAGGCCGCGCCGGAAGGCCTATCTTTGCGGGATAAGGATCGCTACTTGTGGGCCCGGTCCTACGCTCAGCAGCTAGAGAGTGACCTGGCAAGTAATTTCAACAAGAAGATTGGCGATGATGGATAGCATTGAGGCGTCAGCAAAAGCCCAGACGGTGCTTGGGCAGTTGCTTGAACACCCTCGACTGGGGAGGTATATTGACTCATCCCTGGAAATCCCCCGGGGCTTCCGCGGCAGCGGGGAGATTCGCCTGATCATCCTGGGACAGGACCCCACGGTGAAGAATGAGCGCTCGCGGCAAACGATCCGCTGTGTGCTGAATCTGGATAGCCGCGGCAACCTATGGAATTACCTGTCGCAGGTCTGCCGGGAGTTGGGCATCGAGCTCAGCCGCAACGTTTACGCCACGAATTTACTGAAAAATTTCCTTGTGGCCCCGCCGACACAAATAAAAGAAATTGATGTCTTCCAGGAAGCGTTGCCGTTCTGGCTGCCCTTGTTGAAAGAAGAGCTGGCCGAGTTTCCCTCCGTCCCGGTGCTCGCCCTGGGCGAGCCGCTGCTGACCTTGCTGGTCCGCGATCCAGGCAAAGCCAGGGTACGGGATTATTGGGGCTATACGACCGGTTGGAAGACCCGGGCGCAGGGCCCGTTCTCCTGCCTTGCCCCGCAGGAGAACATCCTCGGGCGGACGGTCTTCCCCTTCCCCCACCAGCCCAGCATTCGGAAAACCTTCTATCGTGACCGGCTGCTGGATTACTGCGCCTTTACCCGCCAGGCGATAGGGTGATGCGAGCAATGGAAAACCAGGAAATTATTATCCCTCGCATCTGCCTGGAGTGGTCGGAATGGACGCCCTGGCGCCTGCTGGACCTGAACATTAACCAGGGCGGCGCAAGGGTGCCGGCGAAACCTGGGGTGTATGAAGTGAAACGGGTTCATGGCGAAGAAAGGCTAACGATTGGCAAGGCCTCTAACCTGCGTAAGCGCATCAAGCGTGGGCTGGTGATGGGCCGGCTTTCCCATTCCACCGGCGCACGCATCCGGGAATTCGAGGACCCAGACCAATTGCTTGTGCGCTGGGCGGTGACGGAGCGGCCGGCGGCGGTCGAAGAGGAGCTACACCGCCTGTATCAGGAACGCTACGGTGTTCTTCCAGAGCACACCCGGTCTGCGCGTTAACGGATAGGACCGGCTCTAACGGTAAAAGTATTGTAGTATGCCCTCCCTCCACATCACCCTCTCCGGCGGGCTGCTGACCCACCAGTTCATCGAAGCGGTACAGCAGCCGGCCTTCAACCACCCGGCGGCTGCGCCGGAGACCTTCGCCCTGCCGGGGCGCAAGGCTCCCACCCCGGCCGAGCTGGAGCGCACCATCGGCGCGGCCTGGGAGCTGCTGGTCGAGCGCTGGGACGGCCTCGAGCGTGACCTGCCGGCGATGGATATCTCCACACTGCGCGAGCGCTGGATCCGCCCGCTGTTCTCGCTGCTGGACTTCAATCTGGAATACCAGCGCGCCGACCTGGTCCTGCAGGACGACCTGCGCTTCCCGATCAGCCACCTGGGCCTGCCGCTGGGGACCGACCTCCTGCGCGTGCCGGTGCACAGCGTGCTGCCCGGCGACGGCGGCCTGGACGCCCGCCGCGAAGCCGGGAGCGGCCTGCGCCGCCTGGCGCCGCACGACCTGCTACAGCGCTATCTGAACATGAACCGGGAGGCGCGCTGGGGGCTGCTGTGCGACGGGCTGCGCCTGCGCCTGCTGCGCGATTACCACCACACCTACACCCGCGGCTATGTTGAGTTTGACCTGCAGGGGATTTTCTCCAGCCGCGATTATGCCGCTTTCCGCGCCCTCTACCGGCTGTGCCATGCCAGCCGTTTCATTCCCATGGCAGCGCCGACCGCCGCCTCGACTCCGGCCGAAGCCTCGCGTAAGCGAGGCAAAGCCGCCGCCGAACCGGTCGTCAAAGAAGAGGAGGAAGCGCCAACCGAGGAAGCTATCGCCGAGACCCCCACCCCGCTGGAGAGCTTCTACCAGCACGCCCTGGCCACCGGCGTCAAGGTGGGCGAGGACCTGCGCAAGAACGTGCGCCAGGCCATCGAGACTTTTGCCAACGGCTTCCTGCAGGCCACGCCCGGGCTGCCGGCCCGCCTGCAGAGTGGCGAGATCGGCGTCGGCGCCTTCTACGACGACATCCTGCACACCATCTACCGCATGCTGTTCCTGCTCTTCGCCGAGCAGCGCGGCATGTTCCCTGGGCGCGGCAGCCTGTACATGGACGAGTACAGCCTGACCGCTTTGCGAGCGCTGGCCGAGCGTCCGGCGGGTGAAGACCCGCACGTCGATCTGTGGGAACGTCTCAAGGCCGCCTTCCGCATGGTCGAGCACGGCGCTCCGGCGCTGGGCGTCTATGGCTACAACGGGGCGCTATTTGCGATGCACAAGACGCCCCTGCTCACCCCACCGGACGACCCGGGGGACGGCGCCCCGGCGCTGCGCAACGACGCCCTGCTGAGGGCGGTGCGCGCCCTGACCACCATTGAGCGGGATGGCGTGCTGCAGCGCATCTCCTACGCCGACCTGTCGGTGGAAGAGATGGGCAGCGTCTATGAGAGCCTGCTGGACTACACCCCGCGCATCGCCGCCGCCGCCGAAACCGTCGAAAACCGGGCGCTCGCCGCCGGGACTTTCTTCCTCGACCCGCGCGGCAAGGAGCGCAAGACCACTGGCTCGTATTACACCCACCCCTCGCTGGTCAACGAGCTGATCCAATCCGCCCTGCTGCCGGTGCTGGAAGAGCGCCTGGAAGCGGCCGTGCCAGGCTTCGACCCCGACCACCCCGAGCGCCTCTCGCCCGAGCAGCGCCAAGCGGCGGAGGCGGCTTTGCTCTCGATCAAAGTGATCGACCCGGCGGCCGGCTCGGGGGCTTTCCTGATCGCCGCCGACAACCTCCTGGGCCTGCGCCTGGCGCAGATCCGGGGCGGCGACCTGTACCCGTCCGAGCGCCTGGTGCGCCGCGCCCGCCGGGACGTGCTGGCGCATTGCATCTACGCCGTGGACCTCAACCCGATGGCGGTGGAATTGTGCAAGGTCTCGCTGTGGATCAACGCCGTGGTGGAGGACCAGCCGCTCAACTTCCTCGACCACCACATCAAGTGCGGCAACTCGCTGGTGGGGATCGGGCCGGGCTTGCCGGTGCGCCTGGAGGCTGAGACCAGCCTGGACCTGAGCGCCCTGACCATCCCCTCAAAGGCCTACGATGCGCTCTCGATGGACGAGGTTGCCATCGCCTCGGCGGCCAGGGAGCGCAACCGGTGCGAGCTCGAGCAGCGCAAGCGCGGCGCCCGCCAGCGCTCCATCTGGCAGGTGACCGCAGTTTACGGGAGCGAGGCGCCGTCCATCTCCGAGATCACCGAGTTAGGGCCGGTCGATCCCGGCGAGGCTGAGCGCCGCTACCACAATTGGGCCGAAGCCGAGCTGCACCGCCTGAGCCGCTTCGCCGCCGACGTGTGGACAGCGGCCTTCTTCTGGCCGTGGACGGCCGAGCTGGCCAACCGGCTCGAGCCGCCCACCGAGGCCCGCTTGCGCCTGGCCTGCGACGAAGGCCCGGGCGCCTTCGAGGCGGAGTTCGTCGCCCAGGTGGAGCGCCTGCGCCACGAGCACCGCTTCTTCCACTGGCCGCTGGAGTTCCCCGAAGTCTTTGGCCGGCAGGGCGCCGCCGGTTTCGACGTGGTGCTGGGCAACCCGCCCTGGGAGCGGATCAAGCTGCAGGAGAAGGAGTTCTTCAGCCTTCACGCGCCTGAGATCGCCGAAGCCCCCAACGCCGCCGCCCGCCGCCGGTTGATCGCCGCCCTGGCGCAAAACAACCCGGGGTTATGGGATTTGTATCGACAGGCGTTGCGCCATTCCGAGGCGACGGCCAGATTCCTGCGCGCTTCGGGCCGCTTCCCATTGGCCAGCGGCGGCGATATCAACACCTATTCGGTCTTTGCCGAGCATGACCGCAACCTGGTCGCCCCAGGCGGGCGGGCCGGTATCATCGTGCCCTCCGGCATCGCCACCGATTACACCAATAAGGAGTTCTTTGCCGACCTGGTCGAGAACAATCAATTGGCCAGCCTGTATGATTTTGAAAACCGTAAAGGCATATTCCCGGGTGTCCATCGCTCTTATAAATTTTGTTTGTTGACGTTGCGCAACCCTTCAGACCAGCCTGGCGAACCCGGTCCGGATGAGAAACCGGCCGAGTTCGCCTTTTTCCTGCACACCACCGACGACCTGACTGATCCCCAGCGCCGCTTCCATCTCACTGCCGCGGATTTTGCCCGCCTCAACCCTAACACACGCACCTGCCCGGTCTTTCGCAGCCGTACCGACGCAGATCTAACCCGCAAACTCTACCGCGCCGCGCCAGTGCTGGTGAACGAAGCCACCGGTGAGAACCCCTGGGGGGTGAGCTTTGCGACCATGTTCCACATGACCAACGACAGCGGCTTATTTCGCACACGCGAGCAGTTGGAGGCCGAGGGCTTCAGGCTGTTTGGCAACCGATTTGTGCAAGGGGAAGATGAGTGGTTGCCATTATACGAGGCTAAAATGTTTTGGCACTTCGATCATAGATATGGAAGTTATGAAAAGCATCCTTCTAGAGGTGATACGCAATTACCGTCACCTAGTGAAAAGGATTATTTAGATCCCAATTATTTTTCATTACCTTGGTATTGGGTAAACAAGGCGGATGTACTGAAAAGATTTCAGTACGATAGAGATTGGGCTTTTGCATTTCGAGACATTACCAATTCCACAAATGAACGAACAGCAATATTCTGCATTATGCCAGCTGCTGGCTTTGGAAATAATGCGCCTTTGTTAATTCCACACGCAATATCGGCTCGAGACTCTGCCTTCTTGGTTGCAAATCTTTCCAATTTCCCATTTGACTTTGTAACAAGAAAAAAAGTGGGGGGAACACATCTAAACTTCTTCATCGCAAAACAGTTGCCAATTATTGCTGTTAAGACCTATTCCCAGTTGCTACAGGAACTTTTTATACCAGTAGTTATGGAACTAATTGTTACTTCCTGGGATATCCAAGGTTTTGCTGATGAATTGTGGATGGAGGCTAATGATTCTCTTAGAATGTTAATCCTAAGAAAGTGGGATGAAAATGCTGCTGCCACAAAAGGCGGCCACTTGAACGCAGTACGTCCAGATTGGACTGAACCAGCTAATCATGAGGGTTTCCCGCGCCCGCCGTTCAAATGGGACGAAGAGCGCCGCTCCCACCTGCGCGCCGAGCTGGACGGGCTGTACGCCCACCTCTATGGCCTGGCCCGGGACGAGTTCGCCTACATCCTGGACACCTTCCCCATCGTGCGCCGCAAAGACGAGGCCAGATACGGCGAATACCGCACCAAGCGCCTGTGCCTGGAGGCCTACGACCGGCTGGTCGGCAGCGATTTGATCCCTGCCGAAGCGCGCGCCATGCAGCAGGAGTCGGTCCTGCAGCAGCCGGCCTCTTTCCCGGCGCTCAAGCTGGCGCCTGTCCGGGAGGCGCAGCCGGCCAAAGCCGTCCCGCCCCAGCCGGAGGCAAAACCGGCCGCCGCCCCGGCCGCGCAGCCGGCTGACAAAGCTTCGCCGGCAAAACCGGAGCCAGCCAAAGCATCCCCTACCGAGGCCAGCCCGGCCAAGTCCACCTCCGCCGGCGGGCAGCTCCCGTTGATGGACTACGGGCTATACCAATGCAAGGTCTGTGGGAAGATGGTGCTGGGGTTTGATCGGGAGGAGCATACGCGGGACGTGCATCAGGGGAAGGATCCAGGATACCGGAAACATCAAAGCTAGGTTTCGGGCGCCTGTTTAGCAGGAGGTTCTTGCATGAATGCAATGTCAGCCAAGTCGTTATTATCGCTCACACCGGGTATGCCAACCTACTCACAAGGTCGTGCCTTTTTGAAGGTCATGCAGGGTGTATCCTATTCTCTCTATCGCAGGATGTACGACCGTATCTGGGAGCAAAAGGGCAGCCCGCAAGAAACTGCAGATTGGACGGCTCCGGACGAATGGATACCCCAGCGCCTGGATGGCGAGGAGCGGGCATTGGCCATGAAAATTTGGCAAGGTACGGGCGGGGCTGTCAACCCGCGCCACACCCGAGGCTGCTGGTATCTCGCAAGCAAGCACAACCTGATTGCGCGCAACGCAGCCGATTGTTTGGAAATCACCGCCGCGGGGCAGGAATTTCTGGACCAACCCGAAGGTGAAGTGACTGCCCAGATCGACCAGGCTGAGGGATTGCTCACTATCCTGCAGATCGTCAGCGAGCACAGCCCGGGTCGGCGGAGCGAGATCTTGCCTGCTTATATCTATTTCTGCAGTACCTATACGACATTCCGTAGTTTGGCTGTCCATAAAGGCTCGTTATATGACCGTTTGGTTAACTTGGTCGAGCGCGGTTTTATCCGCAGGAGCGGCCAGTTTTATGAAATTACCGATGCGGGCCTGAAGCGTTTGCAGAAATATTCCGACCGCATCCAGGGTCGGGCGATCACGACGAAGCAAACACAGCTGCAAGAGCGGGCTCAGGAGATCAGCCAGGAGGCCCGTCAGAAGCTGGCCGACCACCTGGCCACCATGAACCCGTACCGGTTCGAGCAAATTGTCAGCTTGCTGCTGGAGGAAATGGGCTATAGCAACGTGACGGTAACGGCGCCCAGCAATGATAAAGGCGTGGATGTGGTGGCCGATATCGAGCTGGGGATCAGTTCAGTGCGTGAAGTGGTCCAGGTCAAGCGCCATGGCGGATCCATCAATCGGACGACATTAGATCAGTTACGTGGTTCGTTACACCGGTTTAAAGCCATGCGAGGGACGATCATCAGCACAGGGACCTTCTCCAGCGGGGCTAAATCAGCGGCCCTGGAGCAGGGCGCGGCGCCCATAACCCTCATTGATGGCGGCAAATTGCTGGATTTGCTGATGCAGTATGAAATCGGCATATCCAAGAAAGCGGTAGAGTTCTTTGAATTTGACGAGAGCAAGCTTATTCAATTTGCTGAAGAATCTTCATCGCCCGGAGAGCAGGAGTAATTGACCAGCACAGGCTTGATCGAGCAGCTTCTCTCCCAGGGTGGCTTTCCTCCCGAGGCGGTAGCTCAGCCGGTCGCGGCTGCCTTCGGTCCGCTGGACGCCTGGATCTACGAATGGCAGGACTACCTGCTGCACCTACCTGGTGTTAACCAGTTGCGGGTAGGCCAAAGATTTGAGCCTGTTCGCGGTAGCGACCTGTTCCTGCTGAAATTTAAGAACCAGCTCGGACTGGCAGAGCTCCAGCCCTATAAGGATGGTCGGCCGCTTGAACCGCCAACCCGGGTGGAAGTCATCAGTCAGAAGTTCGGCTACCCTGCCGACCACCTGGCTTTTTTCAAAACCCTGCTGGAGGACCTGTATGCCCGGGTTGCCCGGCTGCCTTTCACCTTCAGTGCGGAAACCCAGCAAAGCACCCTCGAAGCCCGGCGCCCGCCGACGCCGCTCTTCATCTTGCACTTTCTTCGACAGAATAAACGCGCCATCGAAGAGGCGCTGAACACCATCCAGGCCCACCCGCACCGGGTCCTGGGCGACCTGGAGCAGCGCATCCCCCTGGCTCAGGTCAGCGAGGTGGATGCCGATGTGGTGCTGGATATCCTGCGCAACCCGGCGGAATGGGCTCCGGCGGGCGGGTTTCTCCTGGCCAAGCGGTTGCAGGGCTATGCCCCGCAGCGCGTCTACCAGCGCCTGCCCGAGGAGAGCCTGGACACCCCCGAAAACCGCTTCGTCCTGGCCTTCCTGAAACAGCTCCTGAGCGCCGCCGACGCCCTGCCCGCCCAACCCTGGTGGGGCAATCTCCCTCCGCAGACCAGCCGGTTGATCAACGACCTGCGCGCCGCCCTGTGCCAGGCGGTGCAACACGACACGTTCACGGAAGTGGGCGTCATGCAGCGCCTGCCGGGCGAGTCGCGTATCCTGATGTTCCGCGAAGGCTATCGCGAGCTGTTCGTCCTGTGGCAGCAGTTCCAGTCAGCCCGCCGGCCGCTGTTCGCCCCGCTGCAGGCGGCGATTGACCTGCGCGATGTGGCTACGCTGTATGAATTCTGGGTCTTCTTTGCTCTGGCGGAAGCGATCGGCGAGGTGTTGGAAGTTGTGCCAGCGATTAACACGATCACTAGCGACAAATTCGGACTGAACTGGCGCAGCGAGGCGATTTTTGGGAAGGATTACAAGCTGGTCTATAACCCGCTCTGCCGTCAGGACTATCGCCAGTTCCACTCTTATTCCGTCGCCCTGCGCCCCGATGTCATCTGGATTGTGGCTGGCCAGCCAAAGGTGGTCTTTGATGCTAAATTCCGAATGACGTTACCCGCGGACAATCGTATTGAAGAAATATACGACGAGGAGGTTGACCGATCAAATGGTGTGCCCGTGCAGGAAGATATCTACAAGATGCACACTTATCGTGACGCGCTGGGTGTGCGCGCTGCGGTGAGTGTTTACCCAGGCATGCAGCAAGTTTTCTGGGATCGAGAGGCCGGTAAACGCGGTGATCTCGGTTTGTGTGAGATTTTGCTGGAGGATGCTTCCGGGGTCGGCGCGCTGCCGCTTTGTCCATCAACCGCCTCATTAGAGTTACTCGCCTGTAATCAAGGAGAAACCAATGACCACTCAACCATCGCTTGAGGACTTTTTTTCAGCAAACTTTGCCTGATCAACAGATGCGCCAGGCCACCCTTGAGCTTTTACGCGATTACATCCTGACTGCTCACAGCATCAGCCCAGTGGGCTGGGTTGTTTATCAGTTCACAGGAGGTCTGGCGTTCCTGATCTGGCAATCTTACACACTTGAAGTCGGCGCGGACTTATCGGGGAGCCGATTCCAAGGGATCATTGCATTTGTTGATAAGGAGGCGCTCAGTGAAACGGATCGCCAGGAGTTATCCGGAATGGGATGTAGCATTACTAGTGGTTTCAAATCTTTGCCACATGGCGTTAGCGTCAGAATTCCATTTGGTGATCCCAAGAATTATTTAGCTGCTATCGAGATTGTCCGGCGCACCTTCCCGGATTATCTGCAAAAATCGCTTCATCCGGGGATGCGGACAACCCAATTCAGAAAATATGGACCGGCAGTGGTCGAATTTCTACGAAGGACCTTTGGTCCCGAAATCCCACACCCGGATTATTATGGCCAGCAGCAGACAACTCACGCTTCCAATGCTCACGGAAAAGGCTTTTCAAACCTGCTCAGCCTGATGCAATCTGCGCTGCAAGCAAACGGTTACTCTTTTACCCTAGAACAGATTGCGGCCTTTTATACCGCCCTCCAGACCAAAGGCTTTGTCATCCTGACCGGCATCAGCGGCACCGGCAAGACCAAGCTGGCCCAGCAATTCTCCCGGCTGCTCCCTAATCCACACAAGCTGGCTTTGGTTGGAGCACTTAGGGAGCCTTTAGGAGATAACGAGATTCCCCGTGAACAGGCAAGAGCGGATTACTGGACCTACCCGATTCGCCAAGATATTTCTGAAGATCTCCGTCTCCCATTCAACCTATACCTGTATTACGATGGTCGGGTTGAGGAAGCCTATCATATTACAGATTTCCGAACCCGAGCAAGGCAAGATGCCGGGATGGAGACACCCTGGCCGGAAATCACCCGCCCGGAGCTGCTCGGCAAGCGCCACGAAGATGGTAAGCCCAACAAGCAGTTCAAGACCTGGATGAAGGCCTCCCATCGCTATAAACTACCAGAGGCGCTCCCGTATTCAAAGTTCAAACAACTATATGGATTTTCCTCCGAGCCGGTTGCATTAAAGGGTGCATTTGTTCCAGTTATCGATCCACAGGAATCAGATAGCAATACTTTCTTCCTCTCGGTTCGCCTGGATTGGCGCGATGGCAAGGTTATGCTCGGCTATTACAATCCACTTAACCAAGAGTATGAGTGGACCGAATTCCTGCACTTCTTGCTCAAGGCAGTGCGAGATTACCAGACGCGCGGCGCGCAGGCAAACGCCTGGTTTCTGATCCTGGACGAGATGAACCTGGCCCGGGTGGAATACTACTTTGCCGACTTCCTCAGCGTGCTCGAGTCAGGCCGCAGCGAGGATGGCTGGACAGTGGAGGCCATTCGCCTGGCTTATCCCGATGATTGCACAGGCTCCCCGCCTCCTAAGAAAATCCAGTTGCCGCCCAACCTGTATGTCATTGGCACAGTCAACGTCGATGAGACCACCCATGCCTTCAGCCCCAAGGTCCTGGACCGGGCGTTTACCATTGAGCTGACTCAGGTCGATTTTACTGACTACTCGCCGGAGCCGGGTCAAACGGAGATGAATGTTTCAGATGAGCAGCGCAAGGAGATGCTGCGCGGCTTTGCCCGAGATGGCAAGTTTCACGGGGTGGACAAAGAGCAGGTTGCAACTTATGTGGATAGGCATCCGGAAGTTCGCGCCCGGCTTCAGTCCTTGAATACCTTGCTTCAACCGTATGAACTGCACTTCGGTTTTCGTGTGTTCGACGAGATCATCGCCTTTCTGGATAACGCCGAGACGAGCGGCGTGTATGGCTCGATCGGCGGGTTAGATGCGCCCTTCGACGCAGCCGTGCTGATGAAGGTGCTGCCCAAGTTCCACGGCTCGCGCGGCCGGCTGGAGAAACCGCTGCAGGCCATCCTGGCTTGGTGCCGGAACCCAGACCAGCCGGACGTCCCAAGCATTCAGCAGTTAGTCCAACAGCAGGATGACGGAAGCGTTACGAATTTTAGCAATCAGGCTTACCTGTACCCGAGAACTGCCAACCGTGTCATCCGCCTGCTGGAAAGGCTTTATACGACTGGTTTTGCCGCCTTTGGTTAAGCGGCTTGGTCATTACTTAAAGGTTCACAATGAAGTCGCTTTCTGACCAGATCGAAGCATTCATCTATGAGTTCTACGGTTACGGCAACCCTGCCGGGAGATACTGGCTGATCGGAATGGAAGAAGGCGGCGGCGAGAGCCTGGAGGAGGTTGAGATGCGCCTCCAGGTCTGGCGCGCTCTGGGTGAGCCAAAGACCGCCGACCTGGCCGAGTTCCACCGTCGCCTTGGCATCCCCCAGCATTTTCAGGACCCTGTGGCTTTGCAGCATACCTGGGCGCATTGGATCCGGCTGGTCCTGGCGGCCAGCGGCAAGTCATCCAAAGGTGACCAAGTAAAGGTCTATCAGAGGGATTCCCTCGGGCGGGCCGCCGGCGAAACCTGTCTGCTGGAGCTGCTGCCGTTGCCTTCTCCAAACACCGGCGCCTGGTATTATCGTGATTGGTTCGACCTGTCCTACCTGGCCAGCCGTCGATTATACAAGAAGACCTGTCTGCCAATGCGGCTGGAAGGCATCCGCCGGATGATTGCGCAACACAGGCCCAATATGGTGATCTGTTATGGCATGAGTTACCGGCGCTGGTTCGAGCAGATCGCCGGTGAACCGTTCAAGGATAACATTACTGGTGGTTTCGCCTGGGTCGAGAAGGCAGGGAGTTGTTATTTGCTGACCAAGCACCCGGCTGCGCGCCGGGTCAGCAGCGAGTATTTTGAACGTGCGGGCGAGTTTATCAGGCTGCATTGCAGGGCAGATCATGACGATATTTGATTTTCCGGCCGGGCTGGATTTGATTGCCCATTTCTCACTCCCCAAAGTGCAGACCTGGGGGACAACTCGCGATCAGGAGTACAAGGCCTCGGTACGTGAGGCGGCTGGTCTGGAGCCGGGCAGAGGCGTCGGTTATTCCTGGTTTGTGTTTGCGATCCGCTGCACCGTGGCGCAATCTCGCGGTAAAAGAAAACGTCAGAACCCGGATGTGGAAAACATCCCCAAGCTGATTGTGGACGCTTTCACGGGCATCCTTTACCCGGATGATGATCTTCACTATGTGCGCGGGGTGCAGGTCGAAGCCGGGTTCGGGGATGATTCCCAGGAATGCACCGATGTATGGATTTTCGGGAAACGGGTTGCATGATAGTACTCCGATAGCTCTAGCGATGCGTAAGCATGTATATCGAATTGGAGAAATGAGACATGCGAATAGAAATTCGGGACCGAGGCGACTTAGTAAATGATCTGGCGCTTGCCCGCCAAATTGGCGAGGAGCTGCGCCAACCGAGCAATCGGTTGGATTTTACCGGGGTGGAGCAGGTCAGTGTTGATTTCCTTGCTCAGTTGATCTCAACTGTATTGGAAACGCGCGATCAGGGGGCGTTAATGGGCATGGTCGATCTCAGCAGCATGACGCCAGCTGTTCAGATGGTCTTCTTGCAGGCCTTGCAACGCGCCGCTGAGCTTCCTGCCCAGCGACCAGTTTCACCCGAGCCTGCTAACCAAGATGAAACACGGAGGCCGCGACAAGACGAGCAACCCGTAGGTATGCTCAATCCCTTTGCCGTGCTGCGCCAGGTGCAGGCGGATTATCTGGCATACGTACGCACCTTCCAGCGCTTTCAGAACCCCGAAATCCAGCGCTGGGTTTTAGAGCGCATCCAGAACGGCTCACTGCTGTGGAAACCGCCTTATGTGCAGATTGCTCGCCCGTTTGCCCTGGGTGAAAGGCTTGAAGATCTTGTGTCTCAAAACCTGCTCCATCGGGGCATTTTACAGGTCTTCCGCCGAAGTGCTGAAGACCCGGCCTCGACCCCAATCCACCCGTATAGACATCAGACAGATGCAGTCCGGCGAATTGTGGATGGCAGAAATGTGATCGTCGCAACTGGCACAGGCTCGGGTAAATCATTTGTGTTTGGCATTCCGATTATCTCCGAGTGTTTGCGCCAGAGGGAGCGCGGTGTACGTGGCATCAAGGCGGTCATCGTGTATCCGATGAACGCGCTGGCTAACAGCCAGTACGATGAGTTTGCCAGCCGACTGCATGCTTCGGGTGTCCGTATCGCGTTATACACGGGTGATACGGCCAGCTCCCTGGCTGAAGCGTTACAGCGTTATCGCGAGTCGACCGGTCGAATGGTGCCCTACGACTGCGAAGTTTTGTCCCGAGAGGAGATCCAGGCCAACCCACCGGATATTTTGATGACCAACTATGTGATGTTGGAGCTGTTGTTGACCCGCTTTGAAGACCGCACCCTGTTCGCCCACCCGGGCGTGCTTCAATTCCTAGTTCTCGACGAGGTGCATACCTACTCCGGCAAGCGAGGCGCCGATGTGGCTGCGTTGATCCGTCGCTTGAAGCAACACACGCACACCGCCGGTCGCCTGCGCTGCATTGGAACTTCGGCCACTGTTGAGAGCAGCGGTCAGGAGAGCGCTTCACAAGCGATTGCCAGTTTTGCCAGCCAGCTTTTCGGCGAGCCCTTCGGTTCCGACGACGTGATCACCGAGAGCTATGCGCCTGTGTCAGACCGGTTGAGCGCAGCTCAGCTTCAGATCGTGGAGTCTGGTAGCCAACGGGTCCGAAGTGTGGCTGATCTGGGTGCGGAGTTGGGGATCGATCAGGCTGAGGTTGAAAACGAACTGATACAGGAGGGTCTGCCGCCGAAATTACATGCCTTCTTCTCCCAGGGGCGAGCGATCTCGGCCTGTATCGATGCGCAAAATCCTCATCTGAACGACCGCGGCGAGCGCAGTTGCCCGGTCTGTGCCAAGAAGGGAGAGGAGCGGCCGACATTTATCATGGTTTTTTGCCGCGCCTGCGGGCAAGAGTATTACAGCGTCTCGATTGGCGAGCAGGGGCAGCTGGCTTCCACTGAATTAGACAGTGTGGACAGCGCCGGTAGATTGGGTTATCTATACTTGCAACATTGGGATGAAGAGAACAACCCGCTCCCAAACCATTGGCTTACGCCGCGTGGAAGATTGATGCAGAAATACGCAGACCTAGCTCCGCAACCCTGTCAGATCTGCCCACAATGTGGAATTGTTGACGGAGAGTGTGATCATCCCCAACTGCCGGCGATTTTTGTTCCAGCACCGTTTTTATTCTGTCCGAACTGTGGCATCAGCCACGACCAGCGGAGCCGTGAGTTCAACAAACTGTTCACCTTCGGTTCTGTTGGGCGCTCAACGGCCACCGATGTGCTGATCAGCGCACAAATTCGCAGCCTGCCACGCGGGCAGAAAAAAGTGATTGCTTTCTCAGATAACCGACAGGACACAGCTCTACAATCGGCCCACATGAACAGCCTGCACAACCGCTTTGCCTTCCGCCGTGCCTTGTATCAGGCCTTGTTGTCCAGCCGTTATGGCCAGGACCTGGGTGGAATCGGCCTGGCAATATTCAACCTTCTGCGCAGCGAGGAAATGCTGCCGCATTACGCCCGCGATGAGCGGCGTTATGGAGGCGATTTGCAGGTTGACGAGCGCTATCAGGAATATCTCTGTTTTTTGACCTTACAGGAGCTGCGCGGTACGCATCGCCGCACACATCAGAACTTAGAGGACGTGGGCTTGCTTCAGGTAAGCTACACAGGTCTGGATGAGTTTGCTGCCGATGATCGCGCCTGGATGGATATTCCGTTGCTTGCTGACGCCGAGCCCGACTTACGCTATGATCTCTTGTTAGGTTTTCTGGATTTGATGCGTAAGCGTCTGGCAATCCATCATCCTTATATCCTTTCACCTGGTAACCTGCGCATCAATGTGATTTCTCGGTTGAATGATCAGGTTATGTTTCACGATGAGGAGTTCCACGGTCCGATTGGCTACAGCGATGATGCGCCTGAGAGCCGCCGCTATACGTCTTTCCGGTTCACAGGGACCAACACTCAGCTTACCGCCTGGGTGCGCCGGGTAATGGATCTCCAGTCGAATGAGGCAAACGAGCTTATTGGCCAGTTAGTAGCCAAGCTGGTCCAGCCGGAGATCGGCTTCTTGCAACGCCACACGGTAACCGACCACAACACGCCCTATGGTTTGTACATGATCCCCTCGGGTGTTATCCGCTTTCAGGCTGATCCGACGGAAAACCATCTGGTCTGCCCCAAATGCCTGACGGTACATCGCTTCCGCCAGGCTCGAGTCTGCACCGGCTCCACCTGCCGCACACGATTAGAGCATCGTGATGTGGGCGAGAACTACTTCCGTCAGATGTATACCCTGCCGCTCCGCCAAGCCGGGCGTGTGATGGCTGAGGAACACTCTGGACAGGTGAAGGGTGAGGAAAGGCGGAAGATTGAGATCAGCTTTCGTAATCCTGACGACCCGCTCAATGTCCTGGTTTGCACCCCGACTATGGAGCTTGGCATCGATATCGGACACCTGAGCGCGGTTATGTTAAGGAACGTACCTCCCAGCCCAAGCAACTATGCTCAGCGCGCCGGGCGCGCCGGGCGTAGCGGGCAGCCTTCGCTCATCTCCGTATTTGCAGGTGTGGGCGCAGCGCGCGGTCCACACGACCAATACTTCTATCGCTTCCCAGAACGGATGATTGCCGGCGCCATCGCAGCCCCGCGTTTTCGCCTGGATAATCCCTACCTGGTTTGCACACACATCCATGCACTGGTGCTGGAGACCATGGGCCGGGCTGGCGGAGAACGATTGCCATCTCGGCCTAGCGAGCTACTTGATCTGGAGCTTGGTAATTACCCACTCCGCCCCGATCTGGCTGCGGCCTGGCGAAATAGCCTGGAGCGGCAGCACGCAGCGATCTGCCAGGCAGTCTATGAAGCATTTGTGCCGGAGATGAGTACCTTTGAATGGTTTACCACCGACTTCGTGGAGCGAACCGTGCGCGCGTTTATGGACGATCTGGATCAGGCTATGGAACGTTGGCGAGCAGAATACCAGCGCCTGGATGCTGAACGGGAAAGCTTGAACCTGATCCTGGGCCGCGAGAATGTTGATCCAACTATGAGCCGGCGCAGGCAGGTGATTGAGAAAAAGCTAGAAGAGATGCGGAATGGCGAGGGTGACTGGTATGTCTATCGTTATTTGGGCAGCGAAGGCTTTCTTCCAAGTTACGCTTTTCCGCCAGAAGCTGCCCATCTGTCATTTGACATGTTGGAGGATGAATTGGCGCGCGGCCCGGCGATTGCAATGAGTGAATACGCGCCCGGCAATTTCGTATACTATCGAGGTGAGCGTTTCGAAGTAACCCATGGCCGGCCGAAGACGCGGCAGCTAGAGCCTTATACAGAATGGGTGTTGGTATGCCCATCCTGTGAGCGATGTTATATGGGTGAGCAGGCAGTAAACCGGGCAGCCTGCGAGTGTGGCCAGAGCCTGGAAGCTGCGCACCCCCGTATGGGCATGCCGTTGTGTGATATGTTTGCCATGCGCCGCGCCCGGATCACGGCTGATGAAGAAGAGCGTCTTCGCCTGGGATATGAAATCACGCCTCATTATATGCGTGGCGGTTATAGCAGGCGATTCGATGTTTGCGCAGGCGAGCGCGTTTTATTGACCCTATCCCTGGAAAATGAAGGCGAAATCATGCTGATCAACCGTGGCGCGCGCCGGCCACAAGAGCAGAGCACAGGTTTCACTTTGTGTCGTAAATGCTATGCCTGGTTGTTGACCGATGAGGCCGAACGTGACCATGTGCACACGATAAATCAGCAGGGTGAATGCCTACAGGGCGCGCGCCAGGATGACTTGATGCATGGCATCTGGCTGACCCACTTGCAGCGCAGCGATCTAACCATCTTCGATGTACCACTGCCGGCAGGCGTCCAGCCGGAAGTGTTTTACACTACGCTCAAAAATGCCTTGTTGCGTGCCTTGATGGTGACATTCCAGGTGGACGAAAGCGAGCTAGGTGGCTTTTTGTTCCCCGATCCAGCCAACCCGCAATATTCCAGGATCATACTTTACGAGATTTCGATCGGCGGCAGCGGCGTACTCTCCGCGCTCAGCGAACCGGATCGTATGAACGCCCTTTTTACCCGTATGCGGGAGCTGTTGCATGGCAATGCTGACACCGAAGGTTGTGAGCAAGCCTGTTATGAATGCCTGCTATCCTTCTATAACCAACGCGATCACGCCTTTATGGATCGCATGGCTGTCTTGGATTGGTTGGAAGGAGTCCAGTCGGTGAGCGTCGAACCGCACCTCGGTTCGGATCCTGGTCGTTTAGAGAGCCTGCTGCAGGCTTGTCAATCCCCCCTGGAAACCGCGGTGCTACAGCGTATGGACGATCTCAACCTGCGCTTGCCAGATGACGCCCAGCGCACGCTCTATGATGCAGACGGTGCTCCCGTGGCTATCGCCGATTTCTATTACGAGCCGCGCATCGTGGTCTTTGTGGATGGATCTGTCCATTACCAGGACTACGTCCAGGATACAGATCAACGCAAGCGCCAGGCTTTGCGCCGATTGGGTTATCGGGTTGTCGTCATCCGCGGCGAGACGATGGAGCAAGATTTACAAGAATTGAGAAATCGCCTACAGTAGGTTGAAAAAGACGCTTCACTGGTTTCCCCCCCTAGACAGGAAGGTAAAATGGGACAGGAAGAAAAATGTTGTCAGTAGGTCAAACAAATTTGCACTGTCCCTTAAAAACTTGTTATACCGTTTCAATGACGCTTTAGGAGTTGATCTTATCTCCTTGGGCGATCGGGCTAGCGAAAACCCGCTGGATGAACAGATTGAGGCAATACTAACCTAGCTACGCGCCCGGCTGGCTGAGCTCAAGCTGCAGACAGGGATGGCGCTATCGCTCTGGGCGCCCACGCCAAAGCAGCCGGCGCTGGGGGCGGCCTTGTGGAGGGCAGCGCTGGCGGCTCCGTGGACAGTGATTGTGGGGTCATGTGATGAGTCCATCGCGGCAGGGACGGCCGTACTTTCGGGAGCACTACATTGGGTTTCAGGTGGTGGCCTGCCCATCTTGACACCAGCCTTTGGGGGCTTCTGAATCTCTGGTTCTCCGGGATGGGGGCCGAGGGAGGGGGCCTCGTCCCCGGCAAATCCAGGCGGAAGCAGAGTTGTGGTGCCACGGTTGAACATCAAACGGCATGCAGGACCTACAGTGCTATGAATAATCCAGGCTGGACCTCAAGGATGTTTCAGGCGTTAAGGACATTTATAAGGCAACACCCCCTGTTTTATTGCATCATTGTATGGATCCAGCATAAAACTGTATTGAAGTTTGACATCCTCAGTCCACCAACCCTGAGTGTACCAACGCAGATATTGTTCCAGGTGAGCCTTCCAATACTCTTCGGAATGATAGCCGGAAAAAAGATGCCATTCATGAGGGATATCATATTGGTTGAGCAGGCCTTCGAACCACAGCGCCGAGCGCATAATCTCCGGCCGGTCTTTATCCCCAATATCCATGTAGATGCGCGGATACTGGTCTGGTGGAATTTGACCCAGCCAGGTGCGCATACGCTGAGCATCGGTATGGAAGACGGCCACGCTGTGCGCTCCCAACGCCCCAAATAGCTTCCATTCGGATATGCCGAAATGCACCGCCCAGCCCGCGCCGCGCGAAAGCCCGCCCACCGCGCGATGCGCCCGGTCGGGCACAGTGCGATAGCGGCGATCGATATAAGGGATCAGGACTTCGGTGATGGCCTGGCTGAAATCGGTCTCGGTGGGTTGTCCGCCATAACGATCGTAAGGCATCACGATCAGGATAGGCGGCATCTCTCCATCTGCGATCAGCCGATCGGCCGTCTCGTCCACCCCCATACGGTCCCATTGATCGTCGGTGTAACTTTGGCCGTGAAACAAATAAAGAACCGGATAGCGTTTATTTCCAGCCAGCTCATAGCAAGGCGGCGTGTAGATGCGAAAGACCAGCGGCAGGCGGAGCAGCTTTGTCTCCAGACTGCCCGTCTCGATACGCCCGCCTTGGGCCAGGCAATTTGCCTGAGTCGGGGTTGCAGTTCGGCGCGCGACTGGCGGGCCTGGCGTCGGCGAGGCGCTGGAGCGCGGCCTGATCGATGTGGGCGTTTCTGCGTCAACGGGGCGAGCGCGGGTCGAGGATGCAGTCGGTGACAACCTGGCACCAGGCGCTTGATCGGTCAACCTCGCTTGGGCCCCAAAGGCTGTCGGCTGGACAGTCTGAACCAGGCCCTCGCCAGCGCTGGCAGGCGCAGAACAGGCCGACAAGAAGAGACCAATCAGCAGCAATCTGAACAAGCCGCTTGGTTTCGACAAATCAACTCCTCAATCGAACAACGCATTCGAAATCGATTATACCTGCGGCGCAGAAAAAATTACGCCGCAGGATACGGCGCTCCCGCGGCGCAAAATCTAAGCCAACAAGGCCAGCCTGCCTTCCTGCCAGCCGTGTGTTTCGACCTAAATTGAATCGGCGTTTAACGCAGCTCGACGATAAATTTGATCGCAGTGCGAACTTTATCGTCAATTTCTACATCCACAAACTCCGGGATGAAGACGATCTCATAACCATCTTCCTTCAGATAACTTTTCGCCAGAGCCAGGGCTTTGATAGCCTGGTTCACCGCGATCGCGCCAATAGCCTGAACTTCGGCGCGCTTGTTCTCCCGAAAGACCCCGGCAATGGCGCCTGCCACGGCAGAGGTCCGCGAGGTTCCTGAGACCTTAATGACGTTCATAATGTTTCCCCTCCCCTGGCAAGATATGTTGGAATGGTCTGAAGGTCGATCGATAACGGTATTTTTTATTTGGTAAACTGCTCATTATCATTGTACAGGATTTTATGGCGCAAAGCAAGCGCAAATTGTCACAATCCCCTATCTTTTCAACGATTCTGGATGTAAACTATAGATATCTTTGAACCTACGGAGGACGCTATGGAGCTTGCACCCATAACCGACCTGAATACATCCTCGCGCATTTTGCTGGGGCCAGGACCCAGCATGGTCTCACCGCGCGTGCTGCGAGCGATGGCCACGCCGTTGCTCGGACATCTCGATCCAGAATTTCTGAGGATCATGGACGAAGAGCAGCGCCTGCTGCGCCAGGTGTTTCAGACGCAGAATGAATTGACCCTGGCCATCCCCGGCACAGGAAGCGCCGGGATGGAAGCGGCGCTGTGCAATTTCATCGAGCCGGGCGACCGGGTGCTGGTCGGCGTCATAGGCTTCTTCGGCGAGCGGCTTTACGATATGGCCAAACGCTACCAGGCCGAGGTCGATCGCCTGGATTGCCCTTGGGGGGAAGTGTTCGACCCGCAGCAGATCGAAGCAGCGCTCAAAGCAAAACCCTATAAGCTGATCGCCCTGGTGCATGCGGAGACCTCCACCGGCGCTTTGCAGCCGGGCATCCCAGAGATCGCCGATGCCGCTCACCGCAATGGTGCCTTGCTGGTGCTGGATACAGTGACCTCGCTGGGAGGCATCCCCGTGGAGATCGACCGCTGGGGCGTGGATGTCGCTTATAGCGCAGCCCAGAAGAGCCTTTCATGCCCCCCTGGCCTGGCGCCGCTGACGGTCAGCGAACGCGCCCGCGAAGCGCTGAAGAACCGCAAGACGCCGGTGGCCAACTGGTATTTGGACCTCAATGGCCTGGAAAAGTATTGGGGAGGCCCCCGCGCGTATCACCATACTGCGCCGATCAGCCTTCACTATGCCCTGCGCGAGGGTTTGCGCATGGTGATGGAGGAAGGTCTGGATGCGCGCTTCGCCCGCCACCGCGCCAATGCCGAAATGTTCTGGGAGGGCCTGGAAGCGCTGGATTTGCCGCCGCTAGTGCCGCTCCCTTATCGGCTGGCGACGCTCACCACTCCGCAAATCCCCAGCGGTGTCGATGACCTGGAGGTGCGCAACCGGCTGCTCCAGGAATACAACATCGAAATTGCCAGCGGCTTTGGCCCATTGAAAGGCAAAGTCTGGCGAGTGGGCTTAATGGGCTTCAGCAGCCGAAAAGAGAACATTCTGCTGCTTCTGTCTGCCCTGGAATCGATCTTGCACGGATAGCGCTCGCGTGAAGAAGTTTCGCTGACATATTATAAAATGAGCGGGATAAAAGGCTGATGGTGGCGCGCTGGATCGGGTTTATCATCGCAATTCTGGTTGGAGTAGCTTTGGGGCTAGCCTATGGATGGATTATCAGCCCGGTGCGCTACGTGGATACCTCTCCGGATACGTTGCGCATCGATTACAAGACTGACTACGTCTTAATGGTGGCAGAGGCCTATCAAAGTGAGAACGACCTGGGCCTGGCCGTGCGCCGCCTGGCGCTGCTAGGCAACGCCCCTCCCAGCGAGATCGTGGGACAAGCCATCCAGTTTGCGCAAAAGTACGGCTACGCCGAAACTGACATCAACCGCATGCTGGCATTGTGGAATGAGTTGCAAACTTTGGAATCGCGCTTGAGTACGGCGGCCCCATGAACGGCGAGAATCGTGGTCCCTGGTATTTGTTGACCGGCTTGGTGATCGGGGTATCCTTGGGGTTGCTGTATGCCTGGGTCTTCCAGCCGGTGAAGTATGTTGATACGTCGCCCGAGTCTCTGCGCGCCGATTTCAAAGACCAGTACCGCGCCCTGATCGCGGCAGCTTATCTGGGCAACAGCGACTTGCTGCGCGCTCGCGCACGCCTGGAATTGCTCCAAGATGCAGATATGTTCCGCGCGCTCACAGAGCAGGCGCAGCGCAGCCTGGCGCAACAAGGCTCGAATGGCGACGCCCGCGCGCTGGGACTGCTGGCCATCGCGCTGGGGCAGGCGCCGCCCGGTCCGGGGATCGCGATCACCCGGCAGCAATTTACCCCCCTGCCCCAGCCAACCCGCACACTTGGCGCTATCCCCCCGCTGGAGACCCCTTCCTCGGATGCAGCATCGCCTAGCGCAGCCAGCCTGGCGCTTTCCCCAAGCCCGACTCCGCCGCCCACCTTCACCCCGACGCCCCCTGCACAGCTTACCGAGGCGCCCGCGCCCACCTCGACGCCGCTCCTGGCGCCCACCTCAGCGGGAAGCCCGACTGCGCGCCCATCGGATACCCTGGCGCCGTTGCCCACGAACACAGCTACGCCGGGTGGGCCGTTCGTCCTGCTCAGTCAGGAGAAGATCTGCGATCAACCACTCAGCGCGCCGCAATTGCAAATCGAGGCCCTGGATCGTTTCAACCGCCAAGTGCCCGGGGTGCTGGTGATCGTGAGTTGGCCTGGCGGCCAGGAGCGGTTTTACACAGGCCTCAAACCGGAGAAAGGGCTGGGGTATGCCGACTACACCCTGGCGGAAGGCACGCTGTATTCTGTGCGCCTGGGCGAAAATGGGCAATTGGTGACCGACCTGGCCGGAGCGATGTGCGTCCCGACGAGCGGCGCGCCGTATTGGGGCGCCTGGCGGTTGAAATTCGTCCAACCTTAGTGGTCATGAGTAGTTAGACAGGAAACGGAGGTCGAAATGAAGATCATTCTGGATCGAAGAGGCTGCAAGTGCTGGGACGCTCCCTGTGAAGCGCATTTCGGGTGGCATTTTTTGCGCGAAGAGATCACGCCGGTAGATTGCACTGCTGAGGTGATCGATGATGGCAAACGCGAACTCACCTTTTTCATCCTAGATCGGGATGGCGTTGACAAGACCTTGATCGTCGATGAGAGCAACTGGGCCGAAGCCTACGACTCCTGGCGCACAGCCTGGGAAAAGCAGCAGGCAGCTGGCCAAAGTTGACCTTGCGCCAGATCGGCGCTGCCATGCGGTCAAACGCCTGTCAGCGTTCAATCAACTGCATACTTATTTCGAATATGGAGGCAATAATGAAACTTCGCCAGCGCGGCGCCTTTTCGCTCCCTGGAGCATTGCTCGCCCTCATCGCCCTCTTAGCCCTGGGATTGGCCGCATTGGCTTGCAGCCTGCAGGGCGGAGAGGATTTGTCGCTCCGCCAGACGGATATCGCCATCGGCATCCAGCAGACGCTGATCGCCCAGACCGCAACCGCTCTGCAAGCCGGGCTGGTCGCCCAACCCGCTACGCAGCCGGCTGGGGAAACGCCCACATCTCCACCGCAGATCAGCGAACCGCCGCCCCCATCTCCAACCGAGGCAGCCACGCAACCTCCCTTGCCAACGGATACGCCGCTGGCTGCGACGACCGTCCCTGTGCCAGAAGCGGTCCCTATCGAAGATTGGGGCACACGCTTATGGGCGGCGCTAAATTCCGGCTGCCTGGTAAAAGACGCGCAGTGCTGGAAGATGGACGACGATTACAAGAAACATCTGGGGGCCTACGATCTGGTGCTGATCAGCAAGCAGCCAGTGCTGATCGACCCAAGCTGGCCAAACCCGTATCTGGTCTTCTGGCACAAATATGACCTTAAGCGCCTCGCCAGCGTTGACCTGCAGATCGGCGGCCAATGGGTCACATTCCTGAGACTTACCAATAAATCATCTGGCGGCAGATGGATCCAAGAGGCTATCAAGCTATCCGATTACAAGGGCAAGGAGATTATCGTCCGTTTTAG
The DNA here is from genome assembly GCA_964503145.1 of uncultured Anaerolinea sp. Taxonomy (GTDB): domain Bacteria; phylum Chloroflexota; class Anaerolineae; order Anaerolineales; family UBA4823; genus RBG-16-57-11. The sequence goes on from CAZCYV010000003.1 coordinate 240,116, forward strand.
CGCCCAGGGAATCTGGGGAAGCGGCGGCATCGCCGGCTCGGACTGGTTTGTGAACAATGTGATCCTTGTTCCAGACTATGTGCCCAATCCCTGAGGCCTTCCGAGGCGCCAATCCAGAGCGGTGAAACGGCGGGCCATGCGGTCGCTTTGCACTGCAATGGCTACGGCGCGGCGGCTGCCCACCAGCACGCAAAGCTGACGGGCGCGGGTGACGGCGGTGTAGAGCAAGTTGCGCTGCAGCATCATGTAATGTTGAGTCAGCAGCGGCATCACCACCGCCGGGAATTCCGCGCCCTGGGCCTTATGCACCGAGACCGCATAAGCCAAAACCAGTTGGTCGGCCTCGCTCCAATCATAGGTCACCTTTCGGCCCTCGAAATCCACCGTCAATGCATGCTCGATCGCATCGATCTGAGCCAAAATCCCGATATCGCCGTTATACACTTCTTTGTCATAATTGTTCTGGATCTGCATCAACTTGTCGCCAGGGCGCAGGGTCTGGCCAAAGAGCTTTTTCTCTGGCCTGAGCGGACTGGCAGGGTTCAGGCGCTCCTGCAGGCGCTCGTTCAGCGCGCTGACGCCCGCCGGGCCGCGGTACATCGGTGAAAGCACCTGAATATCCCGACTGGGATGCAAACCAAACCTCTGCGGAATGCGGCTGCAAACCAACTCCACCACCCAATTGGCCGCTTCCTCAGGCGTCTCCGCTGGAAACAGGAAGAAATCCTGTCCTTGGCCGGCATCTTTCGGGAAAATGGGCATCTGACCCTGGTTGATACGGTGGGCGTTGGCGATGATCTGCGACTGCGCCGCCTGGCGAAAGATGACCCGCAGGCGTGTGACCGGCGCAACTCCACTGCGGATCACATCGCGCAACACATCCCCCGCCCCAACAGAAGGAAGCTGGTCGACATCACCCACCAGCAGCAGGTGCGTCCCAGGTTGCAAGGCTCTGAGCAGGTGGTAGGCCAGTTGCTGATCCAACATAGATGCCTCGTCCACCACCAACAAGTCAATGAGCAGTGGGTTTCCCGGATTGTGCTTGAAGCCCTCGCCAGGCGAATAGCCCAACAAACGATGGATGGTGCTGGCAGGGCGCTCGGTGGCCTGCGACAGGCGCTTGGCGGCCCTGCCGGTTGGCGAAGCCAGGGCATAGCGCTTGCCTGCCGCCTCGACCACGCCGATGAGCGCTTTCAGGGTAGTGGTCTTGCCCGTGCCCGGGCCGCCAGTCAGTATGCTCACCGGGTGGCCCAAGGCCATCCGCACTGCGGCTTGCTGTTCGGCAGATAGCTTTGGATCAAGCGCCGTGAAAACCGGCGGGATGTCGGACAATCGAGAAGGCATGGCATCCGCCAGAGCGCGCAGCCGGCTGGCGATGCCTTGCTCGGAATGATGCAGGGGCGATAGATAAATGGCTGGTTCGCCATAGGCAACAGCCGCTTCACCCACTCCATGAACTTGCGCATCTTTGGGTGAATCGGATTCTGAATCCTGCTGACTGAGAGGAACCCAATCCTGGCGTACGAACTCGCTTTGCGTCAGCGCTTCGATGGCCGGGGTGATCAACTCTGGCGGAACTTTCAGGATTTGCGCAGCCTGCTCGACCAGCTTCTGTCGCGGCAGATAGACGTGTCCATCCTCGGTTGCCTGGTTCAAGGCATGCAGGATGCCCGCCTGGATGCGCGTCGGATGGTCTGACGGCAGCCCTAACGCCTGAGCGATCTTGTCAGCAGTAACAAAGCCAATTCCGTAAATATCCCGCGCCAACTGATATGGATCGGAACGCACCACCTGCAACGCCTGATTGCCATAGCGCTTGTAGATCTTGATCGCCAGATTGGTGCTGATCCCGTGGCTGTGCAGAAACAGCATGATCTCTTTGACCTGTTTCTGCTCTTCCCAGGCGGAGGCGATGCTGCCTGCCCGCTTTGGACCGATATCTGGCACTGCCTCGAGCTGCTCGGGATGTTCTTCGATGACCTCCAGGGTGCGCTCGCCAAAATGGGCGACAATCCGCTCGGCGAGCCGCGGACCAATGCCCCGGATCAGCCCAGAACCGAGATAACGGCGGATGCCCGCCAGCGTGGCCGGCAGAGTCTGCTCGCAGACCTCCACTTGAAATTGCAAACCGTGTTTGGGATGATTCACCCAGGCGCCGCGCAGCTTCACGTGCTCGCCAGGCGATAGCTCAGGCAAGTTCCCGATGACCGTCGCCAGCCCCTCTCGGCTCAAACCCGGCGGGCGGCCGCCTTCCGGGCGTAAGCGCAGCACACTGTACCCGTTTTCTGGGTTGTAGTAAGTCACGCGCTCTATAGATCCGACGAGCGTATCCATCGCCTCTAAGGGTGGACTGAAAACTTCTCGGGCGGGAAGGATTTGACATTATAGATGCGCGCAAGCTCGATGCCGTCAAACCAGATGCGCTGCTCAGGCTCGACACCCTCTAGCCAGGGGAACAGCCCTCCCGGAAGCTGACGCCGCCACTGGTTGGAGTAAACCACCAGATAGTCCACCTGCCGAAGCCGGGCGATATCCTGTACGCTCCATTCTCTGGAGCCATACAGAGGGACGCTTTCGCCAACAAAGTAATAGGAAAATGGGCCAATGCCGTACCAGGACATGACCTTTAGTTGCTCTGCGTTTGGCTTCCGGTTCAGGTAATCCGCCGCCAGGTCTAGCCCCTCGCCTGATCCGATCATCAGAACCTGATTGGCCCGGCGGTTGCCGCCCAGCAAGGGGTTGAAGTAGGTAACGTAGTAGGGAAAGGTGCGCAGAGCAAGCAAGGCCTGGGTGAGAATCAAAGCGGCCAGGATCACGGCGGGAATCGCGGTTTGCATACGTGGAGGAAAGAACTTCTTCACCCAGGCGACGCCAGCATACAGCCCGATGCCTGCGACCAGGTCCAGCACGGTATAGACCGGCAGATAATATTTCTCGGATGATTTGGGCGGAATTGTCATGACCGCCGTATAGACGACCACGAAAAGCAACAAGTTCAATATCGCCCGACGGGTTCGCAGTTCTGCAAGGGTGCCGATGCGGAAGATATACGCTGCAAGCGTCAGGAGCAACCCTGCCAGGACAATTGGGGTGCTGCGCCAGACGTATTTATAGGGGTATCGTATCAGATAATCGACCGGCTTTTCGACGATCCTGGCTGGAATTTCGATTTGCTCCCTTTCGACCTCATCATCGTCGCCCAATACGTTCTCGGCCACCTGCAAGGGCGAGAGCGTCAGCTTGACCAGTGTATCTCGCGGCCGAACCCACATGGCGGGGAAAAACACAAAAATTGTGAGCAGCACCGCCAACGCCCAGATGGCAAGCGGTCTGATCAGCGTCTCAAACCAGAGGCGGATTCGGTTGCCGGAGGATGCAAATATCGCCCGCCTTTTGCCCCAAAAATCCAATAGAGCGATCAGCCCAACAACAGGGAACAGGATGAAGCCGGGGATTTTGGCTAAAATCGAGAAGCCGCCTGCGATTGCCGAGACGAACAAGTCTCTGCTGCGTCGGCCGTTGTGCACAAAGTTGATAAACGCCATCAGCGATAAAAAGGCAAAGCTGCCCATTGGGCCATCCAGATGTGCCATGCGGGTGATCCCATTATGAAAGGGATCGAAAGCGATCAATAGAAAGCCCATCAGCGAGGGCAGAGTCCCAAATAAACTCCGCGCATAGAGAAAACTGGCCGAAAGCAACAGCGTGTTTAGCAACACCGTCAGTCCGCGGCTGGTGACCAGGATATCGTGCGGGTCTTTGCCTTTGGAACGTAGCAAAGCCTCGAACAACGCATATTTGTTCAGCTTGCCCTGCCCAAAGCCGCGGTATTCGGGGAAATCCAGCAAAAACGCGGCGGTCTCGATCCATAGGGTGACGACGCCGGGGTGCTTGGATAGATAGGTAGCGCCGAAATCGCGCTGCCCCAAGGAATAGTAAAAATTCGCCGAACGCCACAGCCATACCACCTCATCGGTGGCCACAAATCGGTCCAGCGCAAAGGCGCGCGGCAGCCATATAACCAAGGCCACAATTCCCAGCAGCATAATCGCGCTCCAGAGGCGATGGGAGAATGATGGCTGAGCGGTCATCTCTATCTTAGGAGGGTTTGGGGATAAATGTTTGCCCGGATTCGTGGTTGCGCTTTGTTTACCCGCTGTCTTTCGCCTTGGGGATCGGCAGGCAGACCGCTATGGCATGGGATTGGAGACGGCCCAATCGTCGCCCACGATGACCACAATATCGGCGGTGGTATTGGGATCAAAGAGATGGCGGATGCGAAACTGGTTGATTTTCATCAGGTCCACCAGGAATTTCAGCGTGTAAGGCTTACCGGTGTAGAAGGTGATCTGTGTGGTGGCTGTGTACTGATCAGCATTTCCGGTTTCGATGACGTTGATCCCCTGGCTCTTCAGGAAATCTGCCGTACGTGCCGCCAATCCCGCGGTCGAACTGCCGTTCAGCACTCGCACTCTGGCGTTCTCTTGCCGGACCAACTCGGCGATGTCCAGGTTGGCCGCGATCGGGCTAGCAGGATTGGTCTCGCTAAAGACCTCGTCACGCAAGGCGCGGATCTTTTCAGTGATCGGCTTGAGCACATCCTGCGTGCCGTCGGGGGATTTAGCAAAGGAAACGTGCTGCGAGTCGATCGAGCCGCGCTTGATGTTTTCTTCAGGGATTTGGGAGGCCAGCCATGCCAGCCGAATAGCCTGATCCAGGCTGAGGTTGGTGCGCACCCCGGAAGAGAGTTCGTTATATAGCACCGGGGCCTTGGAGATCAGCATTGGCAACAGCTTATGGTTCAGGATTTGTTTTCGGATGCCCATGATCACCTGCTGTTGGCGCTGAGCACGATCGAAATCGCCGCCTTCGGTCTTGCGCAGGCGCACATAAGCTAAAGCAAGTTCTCCAGGCAAATTATAGACCCCGGGTTTGAAGCGCTTGGTGTTTCCCTCGCCTGGCGGATCCAGCTTGATCGTCTCGGTAAATTCCACCTTGACTCCGCCGATTTCATCGATGAAGCGCACGAAAGCGCCAAAGTCGATTTGAGCATAGTAATCCACCGGCACGCCCAACAGTTCTTCGACCGTCTGGGCTGCCAGCGCCGGGCCGCCGCCAGGGACCTGATACGCCTCGCCCAACTGGTAGGCAGTGTTGATTCTGCCATACTCAAAGCCGGGGATGTTCACCCACAGATCGCGAGGGATCGAGAGGATGCCGGCGGTGCGGTGAATGGGATCGATCGTGAACAAGATCATGGTGTCGGTGCGCGGCGGCCCTTCGCCCGTCTCCCAGTCGCGGTAGTCCAGGCCCATCACCAACACAGACACGCGGTTTGATCCATCCCATGGCGGCGGCGTCGGACCCAGCGCGGGGTCTAGCGGGGAACTTAAGTCGAGAGGAGCGGCGCCCCCCGGCCCGGGCGTGGGGGTTGCATCCACCAGGCTCACCCCAGGCAAATTGGTTAACTGCCAGTGCGCGACAAAATCGCGCACCGTCACGAACGTCAGATAGCCGATCAGGAGAGCGGTAACGCCAAAACCCACCCACAAGGCGACCCGTAAAATGGCCTGCTGCTGAGATCGACTTACCTTTTTCGCCCTATTGTCCTTCTTTTCGGTCATTTACAAACCCTTTGGTTCTATGGTCTGGGTTTGCCCCAAACCGCAGCGATTATAACACGGTATAATTGCGCCGCAGTATCTCATGCATCTGACTGTCGGTTAGAGAGCTGCATGCGCGTAATCTTTTGCCGATTGCAGAAACCTTTGTACAAGATTGCTATATGTCGCTGATCACCGCTAATGACCTGGCCAAATCCTATGGGCCGGTGGATATCTTTAGAGGAATCTCACTGAGCATTCCACAAGGGGCGCGTATCGCCATCGTCGGGCCGAACGGGGTGGGCAAGACGACTCTGCTGCGCCTGTTAGTCGGTCTGGAGGAGCCTTCGGCCGGCAGCATTCAGCGGGCGCGTCATTTGAGCATTGGCTATCTGCCACAAGAGGCCATGCTGGAGGGGACGCATACGCTGTGGCAGGAATGCCTGAGGGCACTAGCGGACCTGCTGGAGCTGGAAGACGAACTGGCCCGCCTGGAAGCAGCGATGAGCGACCCCAAACAGGCAGATGCAGCTTTGGAGCGCTACGGTTCTTTGCAGCATGAGTTCGAACGGCGCGGCGGCTACACCTACGAGACGCGCATCCGCCAGACGCTGAGCGGCCTGGGCTTCGACCCCCAAGATTTCGAGCGACCGCTGCCGCAACTTTCCGGCGGCCAGCGCACCCGCGCCGTGCTGGCGCGCTTGCTGCTCTCGGAGCCTGATTTGCTCATCCTGGATGAGCCGACCAACCATCTGGACATTCACGCGGTCGAGTGGCTGGAGGGTTACCTGAGTCAGTGGCAGGGCGCCACGCTCATCGTCTCCCATGATCGCTATTTCCTGGATCGCACCGTGGATCATATCTGGGAAATGCGGCCGAATGGACTCGAAGTGTACCGCGGCAACTACAGCGCCTACGTTCAGCAACGCCAGGAGCGCTGGGAGTTGCGCCAGCAGGTTTATGAAACCGAGATGACCCGTCTGCTGAAAGAATTGGACTATATCAAGCGCAATATTTCGGGCCAGCGCGTTCAGCAGGCCAAAGGCAAGCTACGTCGTCTCAGCCGCGAGGTGCAGGCCATCGAGATGCTTGGGTTCGACGCCATCCAGAATAAGAGTTGGATGGAGATCAGCGACGAAGTGGAGATTTCCAACCACCCAATGGGCGTGGAAGAACTGGAGCGCCGAATCAAGGGTCTGCGCCCTCCAACCCGCCGCCCGCCGCGCTTGCACATGAACCTGAAAGCCGCCATGCGCTCCGGCGATCTGGTGCTGCGCACCCGTGACCTGGCTATTGGCTATCCGGATGAAGGTCGCCCGCTCTTTCGCACACCCGACCTGCTGCTCAAACGCGGCGAGTGCGCGGCAGTCATCGGGCCAAATGGCGCTGGTAAGACGACCTTTCTCAAGACCATCCTGGGGCAAATGCCTCCCCTGGAAGGAGAAGTCGTGCTGGGCGCCAGCCTGCACATCGGTTATTTCGCCCAGGCGCACGAAGGCCTCAATCCGGAGAACACCCTTGTCGAAGAGATCGAATCGGTGGCGCCGAACATGCTCCTGGCCGAGATCCGCGACTATCTGGCGCGCTACCTGTTTACCGGCGATGAGGTCTTCAAAAAGGTGAGCACGCTATCCGGCGGAGAGCGCGGCCGCCTGGCCCTGGCCAAACTTTCTCTGACGCAGGCCAACCTGCTGCTGCTCGATGAGCCTACCAACCATCTGGACATCCCCTCTCAAGAAATCCTGGAGGAGGTGCTGGCGAATTATCAGGGGACGATTTTGCTCGTCTCGCATGACCGTTACCTGATCGATGGATTGGGCACACAAATCTGGGAGATCCTGCCGGGACAGGCCATGCTCCAGGTGTTCGATGGAACCTACACGCAATACCGCGAATATCTCGAAGGCCAACAAGCGGCGCAGGCTGCCAAAGTGGGTTTGACTCGAGAAGTCGCAGCGAAAAAGCCCGCGTTGGCGAGCGTCACGCCGGAGGAGAAAAAGCGGCGCGCCCGCTTGAAGCAGGTCGAAGAGCGAATTGCCTACCTGGAAGGGGAAATTGCTGTCCTATCGCGCAAACTAGAGTCGCCGCCAAAGGATCTGCAACAGGTGCAGCGCCTGGGGCAGGAATACGCAAGCTATCAGGATGAGCTTGACCGGCTGATCGAAGAATGGGAGCAACTTCACCCTGAGGCGAGCGAGGTCGGCGGCTGATCCCGTCCAGCAAGGCTCCTATCGTTGCGTTCGCATTGAGCAGACGACTGCCGGTCTGCTCGAGCAGGAAGTGATGCAGTATCGCCGCACCCCACCTCAATCTGCTGCTGCGCCAGCCCGCATCGGCTCATCGCCGTTATAGTGGGCGATCTGCGGCCAGCGGCGCGCGATCCAGGCCACAGCCAGAATGCAGCCCACGCCGCCGCTCACCACGGCCATTGGCGCTCCGAAGAGCTGCGCCACCACCCCTGCCTCCACTTCACCAAGCTGCGGCCCGCCCATGAAGAATATTTGATTGATGCTGGTCATGCGCCCGCGCAGGTAATCCGGGGTCTGTAACTGGCGGATGGTATTCCGGATGATGGTGCTGACCGAATCGGCCGCGCCGACGAAGATCAATGCCAGCATCGCCCCCCAGAACGTGGTCGAAAGGCCGAACAGGATCGTGGCCAGGCCAAAGACGATCACCGAAACCAGGAAGGTCGGCCCCTGGCGGCGGATCTGACCGAGTTGCGAGATGACCAACGCTGCGCTGACCGCCCCAATCGATTGCGCCGAGGAAAGCCAGCCATATTCGACAGCGCCGACTTTGAGGATATCCCGAGCGAAGATCGGCATCAGCGTGTTGGCCGAGGAAAAGAACGTGGCGAAGAAATCCAGGATCATGCTGGAGAGGATGATCGGCTGGCTCAGGATGAACTGGATCCCCTCGCGGATGGAAGACAGGCTGACCGAGGTTCGCCCCTGCGGGCGCGCCTGTTGTTCTACCGGGCCCATCAGCAGCAAAGCCAGCAGCACCGCCAGATAAGAGATGGCGTTGAACAGGTAGGTGAAGGGCTGACCCAGGTAAGCGATGACCAGGCCGCTCAACGCCGGGCCGACGATCGCGCCGGTTTGAAAAGCCAATGAACTCATGCTGAAGGCGTTGGGCAGATCCCGCGGCGGCACCAGATTCGGCACCAGCGATTGGCGCGCCGGCGTGTCGAAGGCCACTGCCACTGCCTGCAGGGCCGTCAGGGCGTAAATCTGCCACAGCGCGACCGACTCGCTGAACGTCAGCAGCGCCAGCGTCAGCGCGCCCAGCGCCATGGCCGTCTGGGTGATGAACATGACCTTGCGCCGATTGGCCACATCGGCCGTCGCCCCGCCGATCAGAGAAAACAAAATGACAGGGATGATGCGCGCCAGGCCTACGCCGCCCAGGGCGATGGGCTGATCGGTGATCGTGCGGATGTGCCAGAAGATCGACCAGATCTGCATCTGTGTGCCTGCGATGGAGACCATCAGGCCAAACCAGAGCAGCCGATAGCGACGATGGCGTAAAGAAGGCGGTATTGTCAGGCGCATATGAACCTTTGGCTTTATAGAGACGCGCCGCGGCAAAATTCGCAGGCTGAACTGCCGGAAATTTCAGGTTCCCCAATCTCGCAGGTAGAGGAAATCATACCCGATGGTACGGTTGCTCAGCTTGGCGATTGGCGGCAGGATGCGCTTAAAGTGATTGCGCCGCATGCGGTTGACCACGTTGCGGACGAATTTCTCATCGAAGCCCGCCAGAATGCATTCCTCCGGGCTGAAGCGCTGATCGACCAGCAAATAGAGCAAACGGTCCACTTCTTCGTAAGTAAACCCCAACTCGCCTTCGTCCGTTTGTCCAATCCACAGGTCTGCAGACGGCGGCTTCTCGATGATCGGCGCCGGCACGCCCATCGCCCAGGCAAGCTGTCGCAACTGTGTCTTGTAAAGATCCCCCAGGGGGTTGATCGCACAGGCCGAGTCGCCGTAGAGTGTGGAGTATCCCAGCAGGATTTCGGTCTTGTTGCTGGTGCCAACAGGCAGGCCGCGAAAAGCCTCGGATTGGTCGTACAACACGATCATGCGCATGCGCGCCATCATGTTGCCCCGCCGCACCTGGTCCGCTTCGGGAAAGCGCTCGATGAGCGGATCGACCATCTCACTGATCGGCACCGTCAACGAGGGCATCCCCAGGGCATCGATCACCATCTGGGCATGTTCCAACGAGTCGGGCGAGGAGGTTTTATAGGGCAGGCGTAAGGCCAACACGTTTTCGCTCCCCAGCGCTTCGGCAGCCAGGTAGCACGCCAGGCTGGAATCGAGCCCGCCCGAGAGGTTGATCACCGCCCGCGAGAAACCGGCGCGGGTGATCTCACTGCGGATGAAGCCGGTCAAGATCTTGCGCGCCAGATCGACATTGATCGATAAATCTATCATGACCATTATTTACCAGGTTCGGATCCAAAATCGAACGCTTAGGATAGATTATACACCTTTGCCATTGGAGATCGAATGCGCAGGAAAACGCTATTATCTTCAGCGGCCACCCTGTCGATCCTGGCTCAGGATGCGTTGCATCTCCCGCATCACCAGCGCCGTGCGCTCATCACGCAGCAACGGCAGGCGGGCGCGGGTGCGGTGCAACTGGTTCAGGTCGATTTCCGCCAGGGTCAGCGCCTCCTCATGGTATGGCGCCTTGACGATCAAATCTCCGTTCGGATCGAACACCGTCGAGCCACCCCAAAAGTTCAGCCCATCCTCATAGCCAACGCGGTTAGCATGAGCGACGAAGTTGGTGAACAGGCTGGCATAGGCGCGGTTGATATGCTCCACCCAGCGCGCCGACTCGAGTTGGGGTTCGGCGGTCAACCCCCGACCGGGCGAAGCAGAGGTGAAGATCAGCACCTCCGCGCCATCCAGCCATAGCAGATATGGCGGCGAGGCGTGCCAGAAATCCTCACAGATCAGGATGCCCAGGCGGCCGAAGCGAGTGTCGAACGCCTGCACCGCATCCCCCCAGGCGAAAAAGCGGCCCTCATCAAAGAGCCCATAGGTGGGCAAGTAAACCTTGTGGTGGACGTGCAAAACCCGGCCCCTGGAAAGATAGGCCGAAGCAATAAAGAAGCGATGTCGGCGGTCCTCATCTACGAAACCCACCACCAGATCGATCCCCTGGCTGGCTTCCAGCAGAGGGCGGAAGATCGGGTCATCGGCTGTAGGCCGGTGCGCCACAGCCGTTGCCAGGTCCTGCAACACGTAGCCGGTCAGAGAGAGCTCGGGGAAGACCAGCAAATCGGCGCCGCCAGCTCGGGCTTCGGCAATGATCTCCAGATGCTTCGACAGGTTCGCTTCGACATCACCCAGGCGGGTATTGATTTGGGCTAGAGCCAGGTTGAGCTTCATCGTCAACGCGTTTCTCCGTTTCCACAGCGCTGTTTGTTTTATCGACCTTTGTTCGGGTGAGATTGTACATATAAACCATCAAACTTATCAAAGCAAGCGCGCTATAAATGGCGGCTGCCCAGGCATCCAGCCGTACGCCAGCCCAGGTTGGAACAGGATCGGCGCGCAGGAAAGCCGTCCCCAGCAGGATCAGGGATAGACCAAGCAACGCCAGCAAAGCGCGGTATCCCGGCCTGGAGCGGGCAGCGCCAACCCGGATATCGATCAGAGCAAACAGCCCCACGGTGAGCGCTGCTGCCCAGATCTGCACCGGCCAACGATTGGCGATCACCCCCCATTCATCCGAGGAAGGGATGCTCCACCAGGCGTTGCTGAGGGCGCCATAAGCGCAGCCGATCACCCAGCAGCCCAGCCACGCCGCGACGCTGACAGCCGCCAGCAACGGGAGCAGATCGTCCGCCCATTGCAAAAAAGGCAAGCGATTCAGGGCTGTAAAGGCCGCCAGCGCCAGCAGTCCTCCGGCCAGGGCGCCCGGCCAGGCAAGACCTCCGCGATAGAACTGAAGGCCCTCAGAAAAGTTGCTCTGGAAATAGGGCCAGTTCGCCGCCACATAGGCGATGCGCCCTCCGACCAGCCCGCCCAGCAAAGACCACATGCCGGCTTCTATCTGTCGCAATGCCAGCTTTCGGTTCGCCCGCCAGGCAACCCAACCCAACCCCAGGCAAGCGCCAAAACCAATAAAGGCCGAAAAAACGTAGATCGGAATGCCGCCTGGGAGATATGCTACCACCATGCGTCAATCATACCATGCCATTCACCAGCGGTCGGAATTTATATCACACGCTAATACCGCCAATCGCCAATCGTTGTATAATGGATGACGGCAGCGTTTGGCGTTTACATCAAGAGGACGGTCAAAAATGGAACTACTGCAAGACCCCACATTCACTTATCTGCTATTAGCTGCAGGGTTGATCATCGCAGTGCTGGCACAGGCTGCTCCTGGCACAGGCTTTCTCGAATTGATCGCTCTATCGCTGATCTTCGCCGCTGGAGCATTGACCATCGTCTATGAGCTATCCGTCAACGCCTGGTCACTGTTGATCTTGCTGGTTGGTGCAGCCTTGTTCGTCGTCTCGATCCGCAAACCGCGGCAACTCGTGGTCTTGCTGGCCTCGATTGCTGCGATCGTGATCGGATCGGCATATCTTTTTCGTGGAACTGAGTGGTGGATACCCGGGGTAAACCCTTATGTGGCGATTCTGATTTCAACTTTGTCTGCGGGATTTTTCTGGTTTGTAGCGCGCAAAGTGATCGAAACCGAGAGCGTCCCCCCACGCCAGGATCTTCGAGCGCTGATCGGTGCAATCGGCGAAACCAAGACAGATGTTCACCAGGAGGGCTCCGTCTATGTTGCCGGGGAACTGTGGAGCGCGCGCAGCGATCGGCCCATTCCTTCAGGCACTCGCGTGCGGGTGCTTGAGCGTGAGGGTTTCACCCTCAAGGTGGAGGCTCTGGAAGCCTCCCAGCAAGACAAGACGACGACCTGACGTAAGTTGTAACTTCAGCAGGTCGCCGCTGAGATTCAGAAGCATTTTGGGTGAAGCAGTTTGATACAGAATCGGAGGCTAACAAAATGGATGCTGGTCTAAGTGTTACTATTTTATGCTTGATTGGCGTGGTGGTGCTGGCCATATTGGCGCTGGTCGCATCGGCCATTCGGATCGTCCCTGAATACCAACGCCTGGTGGTCTTTCGCCTGGGACGATGTATTGGCAATCGAGGGCCTGGGCTCGTGTTCTTGATCCCGGTGGTAGATCGAGCTGTCAAAGTGGATTTGCGAGAGCAGGTGCGCGAGATACCTCACCAGACCTCTATTACCAAAGACAATGCTCCCATCTCGATCGATTTTTTGTGGTACTACAAGGTGCTTGACCCCACGGAAAGCGTGCTGCAAGTGGGTAACTTCGATGCCGCGGCACAGGGCATGGCAACCACCACCCTGCGCGCAGTCATCGGCAGCATGATGTTGGATGACGTGCTTTCGGAACGCGAACATATTAACAACATGCTCCGCACCCGACTGGACGAGGTGACCGAGCGCTGGGGGGTTAAGGTAACTAATGTGGAAATCCGCGAGATCATCCCGCCTCGCGAGGTGCAGGAGGCAATGAACCGCCAGATGTCCGCTGAGCGTATCCGCCGCGCGGTGGTAACCGAATCGGCCGGTACGCGTGAGGCGGCGATCAATGTGGCGGACGGCGAAAGACAGGCGGCGATCCTGCGCGCCGAAGGCGAGAAGCAATCTGCTATCCTGCGCGCAGAAGGTGAGCGACAGGCGCAACTCCTGCGCGCCGAGGGCTTCGCCAACGCTTTAGCCCGCATCAACGAGGTCGCCCAAACTGCGGATCAAAGGACGATGACCTTGCAGTACTTCGAGGCGCTTAAGAACCTTGGCGCCAGCCCGGCAACCAAGTACATCTTCCCAATGGAGTTCACCAGCCTGCTGGAGAACTTCATCGAGGGCAAGAAGGGTCAATGAGTCAGGCCGAGATGATCGCGCCAGGCAGCACGGTTTTAATCGAGCCGGCTACCTGGCGCGATTTGAACGCCCTTAGATACCTGGAAAGGGTGTGCTTCCCCAAAGACGCCTGGCCCCTGTGGGATCTGGTCGGCGTTCTGACGCTGCCGAATATCGTGCGCCTGCGCGCCGTTGTAGATGATCAGATGGTCGGCTTCATCGCCGGCGATGTGCGCCCACTTGAAAAGCTGGCCTGGATCGCCACCATCGCCGTTCTGCCAGAGTATCGCGGCCGTGGCATCGGACGAACCTTGTTACAGGCATGCGAGCAGCGCCTCAATGTGCCCCGGGTGCGGTTGAACGTGCGCATCTCTAATCTGGCCGCGATCCAGCTCTATCAAACCAGCGGCTATCAGCGCGCTGGCATCTGGCCGAACTATTATCAGGACGCCGAAGATGCGTTGATCATGGAGAAAGCGTTGTCCATTTGAAGCCTGCATTTTGAAGCCTGCGCTGAACAGCGGGGACTTGCGCTAATAAGATAAGATATAATTCGTTTTTGTGACACCTGCCAACACCACACCTCCCTCACCCATCACCACAGCGGATGAGCTAAACCGCCTGGCGGAAACGCTGCAAGGCGAAGCGATGATCGCCGTGGACACCGAGTCCAACAGCCTGTACGCCTATCGCGAGCGGGTTTGCCTGATCCAATTCTCGACGCCTCAGGAAGATTTCCTGGTCGATCCGCTGGCGTTGGATGACATTTCTGCCCTGGCGCCGGTCTTTGCCGATCCGCACATCGAGAAGGTGTTCCACGCCGCTGAATACGACCTGTTTTGCCTGAACCGTGACTTCGGCTTCACCTGCGCCAATGTTTTCGATACCATGCTGGCGGCGCGCATTCTGGGGCGCAACGAAGTCGGCCTGGGGGCCATGCTGGAAGCTGAATTTGGCGTCTCGCTGGATAAGCGCCAGCAGCGAGCGAACTGGGGCGCGCGTCCGCTGCCGCCCGGCCTGCTCGAATATGCCAGCATGGACACGCATTATCTGATTCCGCTCAGGCAACTGATCAGAGCCGAACTGATCGAACGCGGTTTGCTGCCGCTTGCCGAGGAGGATTTCAACCACGTTTGCAACCTGCCCTCGGTGGGCAACGGCCGCGCAGCCACAGATAACCGCGGAGCCGATTGCTGGCGGATCAGCGGCGCCCATGACCTCTACCCCCAGCAGGCCGCAGTTTTGCAGGAGTTGTGTCGTTATCGGGATCAAGTTGCACAGGCAATGGATCGCCCCTTGTTCAAGGTGATCAATGATCAGACCCTGCTGGCGATCGCTGCGGCGTTGCCGCGAAATCTGGAGGAGTTGCGCCGTCTGCCTGGGATGAGCCCGGTGCAGGTGCACCGGCATGGACAGCATCTGTTGCGCGCCGTCAATCGCGGCCTGAACAGCGCTCCGCTCTACCCGCCGCGCGCCCCCCGGCCAGACGAACGCTACCTGGCGCGGCTCGAATCGCTGCGCAACTGGCGTAAAGCCGCAGCGCAAAAAATTGGGGTCGCCTCGGATGTCGTGTTGCCGCGCGATTTGATGGTCGCCCTGGCAGAGAGCGGCCCACAAAATCCGCAAGAACTGGCGTATGTGCTGCGAGATTTCCCCTGGCGAATGGAACACTTTGGCGCTGAAATCCTGGATGCGCTTCTAGCCAGCTAAGCGCCCACCCCCTTTTCCGAGGTTTACGGATGAAAATCACTTTTCACGGCGCGGCCCACACAGTGACCGGCTCTCAGCACCTGTTGCAAGTCAATGGGTACAGGATTTTGTTGGATTGCGGCCTGTACCAGGGCAAGCGCAAGGTGGCTATGGAAAGAAACCGGAATTTCCCTTTCGACCCAGGCAAATTAGATGCGGTGATCCTTTCCCATGCCCACATCGACCACAGCGGCAACCTGCCGAACCTGGTCAAGTCCGGCTTCCAGGGCCCCATCTACGCCACGCCGGCGACCTGCCATCTGGCAAACATCATGCTGCTGGACTCGGCCCACATCCAGGAATTGGATGCCAATAACATCAACTACAAGAATGCTAAAAAACACTTACCGCCGGTTGAGCCGTTGTACACCATCGAGGATGCGGGGCAGGTGGCGTTGCATCTCAAACCGCTTCCTTATCATCAACTCTTCGAAGTCGTTCCAGGGGTTCAAGCGACGCTCTTCGACGCCGGCCATATCCTGGGTTCGGCGGCCGTCGCGCTGGATATCGAAGAGCGCGGCCCGTTCCGGAAACGCAAGCTGCGGCTGTGGTTTTCGGGCGATATCGGGCGGCGCGGCCTGCCGCTGATCCGCGACCCCGAGCTGCCGGAGCGGGCTGATTTTTTGATCATGGAGTGCACCTATGGCGACAAACCCCACAGCGACCCCGAGCAGGCCTACGAAGAGTTGCGCCAGGTGGTGCAGCGCACAATCCAGCGCGGCGGCAAAGTGATCATCCCGGCTTTCGCCGTAGGCCGCACCCAAGACCTGGTCTATAACTTGAACAAGATGATGCTGGGCAATACCATTCCCCGCGTCCCGGTCATCGTCGATAGCCCGTTAGCGGTCAACGCCTCCGAGATCTTCCGCGCACATCCGGAGTGCTTCGATGAAGAAACGGCCGAATTCATCCGCCAGGGGCGGCATCGCTCCGCGCTTGCCTTCGACCAGTTGGTCTATACCCGCTCCTCGGACGACTCCAAAGCGTTGAACGAGCGCAAGGATCCGATGATCATCATCTCCGCCTCGGGCATGGCGGAAAATGGGCGCATCCGCCACCATCTGAAATACAACATCGAGAACCCGCGTAACACCATCCTGATTGTTTCCTGGCAGGCGCCGGAGACGCTGGGACGACGGCTGGCGGATCGAGAAAAACAGGTCAAGATCTTTGGCGAGGAATATCAGGTGCGGGCAGAGGTGGCGACCATCGGCGGGCTTTCGGCGCATGGCGGGCAGAACTTCCTGCTGGAATACGCCCGCTCGGCCAAAGATACCCTGCAGCAAATCTTCCTGGTGCACGGCGAGGCGAAACCCGCGCAGGCGCTGACGCAAAAACTGGCCGAGCAGGGCCAGCGCAATGTGGCCTATCCCGAACTGCACTCGGTGGTGGAAATTTAGGCCAACCTTTGCTATAATACGGGGCGCTGCACAGCGCAGTGTAATTCATTGGAGAGGTGCCAGAGCGGCCGAATGGGGCGGTCTCGAAAACCGTTGTGGATCTTGCATCCACCGTGGGTTCGAATCCCACCCTCTCCGCTGAGCGTAAAGTACGAGCGAAATCGGCAGATTTCGCCGCCTACCGGCTCTCGATCTGTTGGAAAACGGATGCCAAAGAACGGCGGCTACGCCTTGGTGTGGCCCCCACACCAGAGATCGCTCAGTGTCCGCTGGGCGATCTCAACTTTTAAGGTGCAATACCCTCATTGGTACTATATACTCCTCTGCTCTCGTCAAGGCATTGTGGGACATCTGCAGTACGATTTTGACACCGGTACTCAGTTGTCCCAAATCTTCCTATACATCGCAATTATCCAAAGATAATTCCAATTGCCCTATCCACAACTGCCTGTCAGTATCCTGGCGCATCCCACTCAGGATAGAAGGGAATAGCTCGTAACCCGGCCGAGCTTTCACCAAGGCTCTTCAGAACCTGGCTTGGAAGGGCTATAACCCTGTCATTTGCCAACTATTGACATTTACCAAAGTCGGTTAAGTTTGAGACCTGCATGCTGAAAGCAGCCGAGCAGGATATCTGGCCGTTTACGTAATCGGGAGAAACCTTGATCCAAAGAGCTGCGAATTTCATCTTTCGAGTGCAAGATGGCATTTTTCATGCGGCGCTTGACATTCCCATGGCAATATTCTTCCGGATTGAGTTCTGGAGCATAAGCGGGTAGGTACTCCACATGGATATTCGGATGCTTCTCCAGAAACGCTTTCACGAGGTTGGCCTTATGGATACGGGAACGATCCCAGATCAGGATGAATGGGCCTTTGATGTGGCGAACAAAGTGTTCCAATCCGACCACCAGTTTTTCGGCATTGATCGAGCCATCAAAATGTCGTTTGTAGATCTTGCCCGAAATCGTCAAGCCAGCCATCGTCGATGTTTCCCGGCGAAACTTGGTAATCCGCTTCAGTTGGGGTGTCTTCCCTTTCGGCGCCCAAGTGAAGCTGACCGGCTCTGCATTGGAGAAGCCAAATTCATCTCCAAATACGATCTCTGCGCCGAGCCGCCGCGCCTTTTTTTATCCTTGGCCAATCCCGGCTCAACCAGGCCCGGATCAGATCTTCATCCCGTTCAATCGCTCTGAGGTCTGGTTTTTGCACACTCCAACCCAGATCCTTCAACAATCGGCTGATGTAATTCTGATGATAGCGCACTCCGAATTCACGCTCAATCACCTTCTTCACCCGAGCCTGGGTCCACTGCTCGGTTGGAAAACCAGCCGCCACTGCGCCTTCTTCCAACTTCTTGACCAGCGCCTGCTTAGCGGTCTTATCCAATCGCGGCGGTCTGCCGCTAGATTTCCGCAGCTGCAGCCCTTCTGGTCCTTCTTCAGCAAGTTTTCTCTTCCACTTGCTAACAGCTGCTTCGGTCACACCCAGATAGCGCGCAATTTCGACTTGCTTCATTTCTCCGGCTTTCAGCAGCCGTACCGCTTCTGCTCGCCTTTCAGCTTGTTGTTCTCGCGTTAGGTTTTTCGGTTGCCATGTCATACACCTATCTTAACACATTTATATGAATGTCAATAATGCCGTTCTAATGCTGAAGAACGGTGAGAAAAACCGGTATAATAAAGTAATAGCTATTCTTCTGGATAGTTCAAATTTGTTGCTTTCTCTCGGAAGAAAAGGTAGGGCATGGCCATTACTTCGCCCACCCTGACAGAGCCGCCGCTCCTGCGAACGAAATTCTCGATTCCCCCGATCCCGTCTGGGACCATTTCCCGGCCACGCCTTACGAAACAGATCCATCGCGGCGTAGAAGGCCCTTTGACGCTGCTCGCTGCACCTGCCGGTTTTGGAAAGACACAACTCCTACTTGAATGGACCAGAGAAACCCGTCTTTCCGTCGCCTGGCTGACCCTGGACAGCGATGATAACGATCTCAGCCGCTTTTTTCGCTATCTGATCGGCGCCATGCAAAACCTTGAGGCCAGGTTGGGGGAAGAAGCGTTGGATTTTACCCAATCTTCCATAGAAGCAGGATTGGAAGCGGGACTGACCCTATTGATCAACGAGCTATCTTCCATACCGAAAGACTTCGCCCTGGTGCTTGACGACTTCAATGTCCTGGAAAATCCGGCGGTTCTCCAGGGGGTCAACTTTCTTCTCAAATATCTACCACCCAACCTGCACCTGGTGATCGCCAGCCGCAGCGAGCCCGAGCTGGATCTAGCCTTTCTGCGCGCCAAGGGCCGGCTGGTCGAATTGGGCGCCGACGAGCTGCGCTTTACCGATGAGGAGGTCGTGCAGTATTTCCAACAGGCGGTCGGGCTGGAGCTCCCACCCGAGACGGTCCAGGCTCTGGAGGAACGCACGGACGGCTGGATCACCGCGCTGCAAATGGCTGCGATCTCTCTGCGGCATCAGGCGGATCCAACCTTATACCTGGCCAACCTACAAGGCGACGCCCACTACCTGGTAGAGTTCCTAGCCGAAGAGGTATTGGACCGGCAGCCGGAAGAGATGCGCCAGTTCCTGCTGAGAAGCTCCATCTTAGGGAGCCTCAGCGGTCCTCTGTGCGAGGCGGTGGTCACCCCGGATGCCCAGCCGGGGTACGGAGCGGTCATGTTAAACCGCCTTGAGCATGCCCATCTGTTCACAACAGCGCTCGATGAGAAGCATGAGTGGTTCCGCTACCATCCCTTATTTGCCGACTTTTTACGCCAGGTAGAAGCGGAGGTCAACCCGACGGAGATTCCGGGACTGCATAAGCGGGCGGCTTTGTGGCTCGAAGGGAACGGCAACCTTCGTGAAGCATTTCGGCATGCGCTGGCTTCGGGTGATATGGAATGGGCGACGGATTTGATCGAGCGCAACGCTTTACCAATGATCAATATGGGTGAAGTGACTGCGCTCGCTCGCTGGATAGGCAGGCTGCCGGATGATATCACCCGCCAGCGCCCGCCCCTCATTCTGGCTTATGCCTGGGCGCTGATCGTAACCCACCAACCGGACCTCGCACAAGATTGGCTGGATGAGTTACGGCGGTTGCTCGACCAGCATGAAAAACAAACGGCTGCAGCGCCAATCCTGGATGATTTGGGATCCGTCGCAGGTTTTGAAAAAGTAAATTGGTCCATTATACGAGGTGGATTAGCGCTGTGTGAGTCCTACCTGGCTATGGCGCGTGGCGACATGGAGCAGGCCGCCGAGCTATCCCAGCAGGCGACCGGCTATCTCTATGATGAGAGAGCATATTACAGCTCCACATATTTCCGCAGCATTGTTGCCCTGAACGACAGCATCTCCTCCATCTTATCTGGCGACACCCAGAAAGCAATCGAGTCCACCCGCGCTGCGACCAGGATTGCCCGACAGGCGAACAATCAATTCGTGATGATCATTGCTGGCTGCGCACTGGCAGATATGCAAGCGCTGCAAGGACAGCTTAGCAAGGCGTGGGAAACCCTCCAACGAGTGCAGTATTGGGCCCAGGGGCCGGAGGGGAAACCGCTTCCCCTGGCCGGATTGGTGGATATGGCGCTCGGAGAGATTTTGCTCGAACACGACTTACTGGAGGAAGCCAGGGATTACCTGGAGCGCGGCGTCCGGATCACCCGATCGATGTGGTATATCGGCAGCCTGCATGGCGTGATCGCTCTGGCCCGCCTGCGCCAGGCGATGGGGGATATCCCCGGCACGCTGGAAGTCATTGAGGAGGCCGAGCGCATGGCGCTCAGCACGGATGCCAGTGAGTGGGATGACGTCGTAGCAGCTGTAGTAGCAGTCCGGTTGGCCCTGCAGCGAGACGACCTGGCATCCGCCGAACTATGGTGGAAAAAAGGTGGGTTCCCCGATCTGAACACGCCGATCGCCTTAGAGAATTATCCGTATCACGTCTTTGAATATTTGCTGCTCACCCAAGCCAAGTTCCTGCTGATCAAGGGTCAAGAAACAGGCAGAGCGGGCGATCTACAGCAAGCCGCAGAGCTGTTTGAGATGCTCTTGCTCGAAGCGGAGCGGCTTCAACGGGTGACCTCGCAGATTCAGATTCTGGTTCAGCAGGCAATGCTGCAGTCTGCCCTGAGGGACGAAGGCGCGGCAAAGACCCTGCTGCGCGCTCTGGCGTTGGGTGAGCCGGAAGGCTACCGACGGGTCTACCTGGATGAGGGCCGGCGGTTGGCCGATCTCCTGCGCCAGTGCCGGTCCGTGCAGCAAGAATCTGGCAGCCATCTACCCTCCCTGGCTTTTCTCGACAGCTTGCTGGAAGCCATCCAGCGCACGGAGACCGGGCGAGAATTCGATCAACGGCCAGACAAAGGTAGAGCAAGCCCGACGACCGCTCACCTGGAAGATGGTCTTCCCATTTCCCTCTCAGCGCGCGAGATGGAGGTGCTGGCTTTGATCGCCGAGGGGAAATCCAATCAGGAAATCTCGGCTGAGCTTTACCTGGCGCTCAACACCGTCAAGCGCCACGTATATAATATCTTTGCAAAGCTCGAAGTCAAGAAACGCACTCAGGCGGTTTCGAAAGCCCGCCAGTTGGGTTTGATCCCCTAAATCCCCCATTTGAATTGACACTTTTATAGCACTTTGGTTTCATGACAGTCTGTAACCTCGCGAGTATGCTGTGAATAGCTACGAGCGAGGTTTTTTGTTTAATCTGCATACCATGGAGGTAGATAGAAAATGATGAGTTCAAAACAGAATCCGAAGCAGCATAATCTAACAAATGACGGCATTCAGGCCAACATTTGGGATGCGCTGCGGGAAGATGAGACTATTCGGCCCCTGGATTTAGGCAGCCTGTCGATCAAAGTAGAGCTCGGTGAAGTCTACATGTATGGGTACCTCAAGCAGGAAAACCAGCCGCTGGTCGAGAGCACCATCCAAACCGTCCTGGGCGTCGTGGAGGTTCACAACCACCTGCGAACAGATGACGGCATCCTGGCTGATATTTGGGATGTGTTGTGGCAAGAAGATTCCATTCGCTCCCTGGATCTGGGCAGCCTGTCGATCGATGTAAAGGACGGAGAAGTCTACCTGTATGGGCACATAGCCCAGGAAAACAACCTGCCGCGAATCGAAAGCATTGCCCTTTCCATTGCGGGAGTCGTGTCAGTTCACAACTACCTGGTTACAGATCGCGACTTGACCATTCAGGTTACCGGGAACCTGGCTCGAGACGAGCGCACTCGCCCCTTCATAATTCCCGTGAACGCCTTCCATGGGTGGATTCAACTTGGTGGAGAAGTGCCAAACCGCGAGCTGCAGCACGTGGCGGAGAAAGTAGCTGGTGAGGTGTCCGGCGTGCGTGGCGTGATTGCAATGCCAAGGATCACAGGCGAAAGCCCAACCCCACCAAAACGAACGATGCAGCCTCGCATTGGTGCCGTTGTGTACGCTAGGGATCTAGAGGAAGGGGTTATCACTCAGGTGGTGATCCGACCCGAGGACCGGCTGATCACGCATGTCGTGGTCCGCTCCAACGAGATCAAAGATGGCAACCTTGTAACTCGTGAAATCGTTGTCCCGGTCCAGGATGTCGACCGGGCAGACAATGAAAGCATTTTCCTGCGGCGAAAAGGGCCTTCTCTTAGCGAATATCCGCTTTTCGACCCAGACGAATTCCCCTTGGCCCCATTCACCTGGCAAGCGCCTTACCCATACACCGCGGGCAAGGCCCTCTGGTCGCTCCGGGAAATCCTGGAAGTGGCGAGCCAGCCAGGATCTCAGACAGAAACAGAAGCCCAGGTGTCGGCTGAAAGGCCCTCGAAACAGGTTACGGCTTAGGCTGGTTTGTGATCGGATTAAGTATGAGGAACTCGGGTCTGGAGAGAGTATGAAACAAATCCTAATTTTGACGGCCGATTATGGCTATGGACATCGCAGCGCGGCGAAGGCGATTGCGGAAGCGCTGCAAGAAACGCATGGGGAGGATTGCAAGGTGGAAATCGTCAACCCACTGGATGATCCCCGCGCCCCGGCTTTCTTTCGAGAAAATCAACATGACTACGATAAGATGGTCCGAGAGATGCCAGAGCTATATAAGTTGGGATACCAGGTCAGCGAATCCCGGCTTGTTGGCGACCTGATTAAAAGCACCTATACCCTGTCGTTATTTAACGTCCTGCGCGCGATCATCCGTCAGAAACAACCCGATGTCATCGTCTGCACGTATCTGTTCTACCAGGGCATTTTATCCGCAGTGTTTGCAAGTGAAAAACAACACATCCCACTGTTGACCGTAGTCACCGACCTGGAAACCGTACAATCCTTGTGGTTTCATCCGGTCGCCGATCTATGCCTGGTGCCCACCAAAACTGTCTATGACCTGGCAATCGCGGCCGGCCTGCCGCCCGAGAAGGTTAAAATCACAGGTATCCCGGTCCGTCCAGAACTTATGAAAGGGAACCAGGACCAGGCCTCCCTCCGGCAGAGCCTGGGATGGCGTCCGGATCTATTCACTATCCTTGCCGTTGGGAGCAAGCGTATCGAGCATCTATACGACGCGTTGAGGGTGCTGAATCATTCCGGATTGCCGTTACAGTTAGTGGTTGTCGCCGGCGGGGATGATGAGCTCTACCAGCGCTTTCAGGAGACGGAATGGCACGTAGAAACGCATTGCTACAATTTTGTGGCTGAGATGGGGACTTTTATGAGAGCTGCAGACTGTATCCTGAGCAAAGCCGGTGGCTTGATAGTCTCCGAGGCGCTGGCATGCGGTCTGCCAATGATCCTGGTCGACGTCATCCCTGGTCAGGAAACCGGTAATGCAAACCATGTGGTCTCCGGCAATGCCGGGGTACTGGCGCGCGACCCGATCGAAGTCCTCGAAACGATGTGTCACTGGTTAGAAGCGGATTGGCGCCTGTATCGCCAGCAGGCTCAAAATGCCCGTCGGATAGGGTATCCACGGGCTGCTTATGATGTGGCTGAGCTTGTTTGGGCGGCGGGCTCTCCTGACACAGGAGCAATAGCACTTTTATAGCACTTTAGATTCATGACACCTTACCCATCAGAGTGTATGATCAGAATAATCAAGAATCAATCTAAGGAAAATGATGAATTGGAGGAATAACCCATGTTAGAAAAATTTACACAAAACTGGTGGATGTTCGCTGTGCGCGGAGTAGCCGCCCTCATCTTTGGCGTCCTGGCGCTGATCTGGCCCGGACAGGCGCTGCAAGCCCTGGTTCTGGTGTTCGGCGCTTATGCGTTGGTGGATGGCATCTTCGCCGTGTTCGCCAGCATTGCTGCTCGTGGTTACTTCGACCGCTGGTGGGCAGTGCTGTTGGAAGGCCTGGTAGGGATCCTCGTCGGGTTGTTGACATTCTTCTGGCCCAACGTAACCGCACTCGTCCTGGTGTATTTCATTGCCGCCTGGGCGCTGGTCACGGGCATTTTCGAGATCGTGGCTGCTATCCAGCTCCGACGTGTGATCACGGGTGAATGGATGTATATCCTCGGCGGCCTGCTCTCTATTATCTTCGGCGTTCTGCTGTTCGTATTTCCGGGCGCGGGCGCAGTAAGCTTGGTGTGGATGATCGGCATTTATGCTATCGTCTTCGGAATCTCGGAGATGGTCTTCGCCTTCCGCCTGCGCGGACTGCGGCACGAGCTTGAGTCAGCCGCCGCATCGGGTAGATGATGATGACCCAATAAGGCTTTGTTGGATGTGATCGGAGCACCGGTCAGTATGAATTGCTTCGTGTATCAGATTTCAGATTGAACATGTGTCAGATTTCAAGAAGAAAAGGAGAAATATCATGGACAAGTATCTAGTAGTTGGTTTCGATAGTGAGCTCAAGGCCTATGAGGGTTCAAGGGCCCTCCAGGATCTGCAGAATGAAGGCAGCATCAACCTGTATGCAAAGGTCGTGATCG
>CAZCYV010000004.1:0-42261 GCA_964503145.1 uncultured Anaerolinea sp.
CCAGGCTGGTGGTCGCCCCGCCCCGGCTGGCGCTCACCAGCCGGTCTTGCGTGTCGTAAGTGTACTCCACCTCCGGCCCGGCCGGCGGGACCACCTGCTCCGTCCGTCCCCACACGTCGAGCCTGGTGCTGGTGGTATGGGTCAGGGCGTCGGTGACCTGGATTTCCAGGTCGAGATAGGCGTACTTCGTCTTGGTGTTGTCCGCGGCGGTCACCTGCAGCGTGCGCCCCAGCCCGTCGTAGCTGGTGTAGGTTGCCGGAATGCTCTGGACAGGCGTAATATAGCCGCTGGTCTGCGTGGACGAATACGGCGTCGACTGGCGGATCACCTGCCCGTAAGCGTCGTACCAGGTGTCCTGCACCAGCGTGCGCGACACCTGCGTCCCGCTGCCCGTATCCCACACCTGCGCCCCCATCGTCTGGCTCTGGATCAGCTGCCCCAGCCCATTGTAATGCTTGCGCCATACCGCGTACTGGCCCCCCTCGACCCGCTGCCTCAGCTCCACCCACAGCCGGCTGGCGGCCGGCGGATCGTTGTAGATCGCCTGCAGCGTGGGGCTGCCGAGGTCGTCCTCCGGGCGGATCAGGTTGAGCACCCGCCCGAAAGTATCGTACGTCACCGTGATGGTCGTGCTCGGCCCATTCGGCCCTGTCAGCGTGGCCGGCAGCCCGACGTTGTAATCGTAGGTGTAAGTCGTCGTCGGCATCCCCGGCATGGGCGAGGTCTCGGAGAGCAGGTAGGTGTGGTAGGTCGGGTCGTAGCTGTATGTGGTGGTGCGAGGCTGGCCTTGGAAACGCAACGTGTAAGTCCCCTCGCCGGTGTAGATCGAGTGGCTCGTCCGGTTGCCGTAAACATCGTAGCCGAATTGCTGATCCTGGCGGCGCGGATCGTTGAAGTTCTGCGCATCGGCGTAGTACAGCAGTATGCTCTGCCCGGTCAGCTTGCCCGCCGCAGGTGGGTTGGAATAAGTCGTGCTGCCGTCGTACAGGTACCAGACTGACGAGGTGATCAGGTCGTTGGTCAGCGTGGCGTTCAGGCAGGCCCCGTTGATGCTCCCCGCCGGGCAGCGGTAGCTGTTGCTGTAGCCCGGCAGCCCCACCAGGTAAGGCGCTCCGGTGTTGGGATAGAATCCGCTCACCTGGATGCGGTAATCGTCCCAGCGCCCCTGCCCGGCGTTCCACGCCGCCTGCTGCGTCTTGGTGCGGTTGGCAAAAGCGTCATACAGATACCAGGTGCGGGTGGCCTGCAAGGCCGGGCCTAGAGGTGCGTAAGTAGCCGCCTTTTCCGAATCCAGCCGCGTCCAGTAGACACCCAACCCGGTGTAGCAGTAGCCGTCCCCGCACGGCTGGGTGGCCGCCAGGGTCTGCGCCACCGCAGTGTACTGGTTGGTGCTCTCCTCGTAGATCTGCCCTTCGCTCAGCGCATCCGCCCACAGCGTCCCGTTCAGCGCTTCCAGCCGCAGACGCCAGCTCAGCCCCGGCCGGAAGGCGGCATAATACCCGTTCCCCATGGGGTACCAGGGGTTGTCCCGCTCCCACACGCGGGTCACGAAGGTCTCCTGGTCGGGCATCAGCAGCAGGGTGTACCACGCATCCCTTTTGAAGTTGGCCGCCGAGATCAGCGTGCCCAGCTCGGTCTCGACGCCATCCTTCTTGTACGCCACCAGCGCCCCGGCGCTGTTCACCTTGATCCCCCACTGGTAAGCCCCCGCCTCCAGCACGACTTTGACCTGCGTCGTGCTCCCGCTCACCAGGAACTGCATCATCAGCCCTTCCCCGTCGCTCAGCGTGCCGCTGTTGTTGCGGTAGCCGCAGCGCCAGCTCCCGTCGCCCACCAGCCGCAGGGCGCGGTCGCCGCGCCGGTAAACGCGGCAGTCTGAAAAGGCTGCAGCGAGGGCAAGCGCGAGGCTTCCCAATCGACATAGTCGGTATCGAAGACCGTCAGGTGGTCCAGCCTGGCGCGCAGCACGTTTTCTTCTGTGTCCACCTGGGTGCCGATAGGATACCAATCCTGCATGGCTTCATCGTAGTAACGCAGTTGCAGGCTGTCTTCGGGGCCGGTCAGCAAGGCTTCGTCATAGCGCACTTCCAGCGTCAGCGGGTTGGCAAACGACTCGACCTCTTGCCCGCTTTCGTCGAAAGCGATTACCTCGAAAGCTCGTCCACTGGGTGATGGAGCCGGCAGCGCTGACGGTTGACGGATATACACGTTCAACGCTCGGTCCGCCGCCTGGGCGGGGAACGTCACCCGCACCCGTCCGCCAAGCCCTTCGGCCACCCCGCCGGTGACCGGGATGCGGATAGGCGCAGGCGGCGCGGTTGCGGGAGCTATAGCTTTCTCGACCGTCGGCTCTAGTTCGACGGGCGTTTCCAGTGTAGCCGTGATCGGTTGGGGTGCGGGGATCAGATCGACCGGAGTGGGTGCAACCAGGGCGTCGCTCAACGGTTGCGTGACCGGCAGGAGGTCGGAGCCTTGAAGTGATAGGCCTGCGTGGTTTGCCGCCACAGGCGATATCTGGTCTTCCTCGCTTGCGGTAGGCGTTGCGGCCTGAGCCGGCAGCCAGGAGAGCAACAAGGACAGCAGCGTGAACAGATGCAGGGCACGCAAGACCAGCCGGCACAGGGATCGCAAGGCCGAGTACAGTAACATGGCTGTTCCCTCCTGACAAAGGATGTACTGGTCGGGGCGGATCGTCTGCTTGCGTCAAATGAAGCGCAATTCCAGGGTAAAAAAAAGCCCGCCGGAATCAAGTGCCATTCGTTGCCTCTCTGGGTGACAATTGTCACTTCTTGGCCGACGCGTTGTCGGCGGAGGGGTATATCGAAATTCATGCAGAGGGAAGGTTTGAACTTTTCCGGCTTTGCGCGTGTAGAATTGAAAGGTCTGATAAACTTAATTGCTACTTCTCGACTCTCCGATTTTCTCACCTGAGGTGCTCATGATCGCTGAAACCGCCCTCCGTCTGCGCCAGAATATCCAGAAAGTCATCGTCGGCAAAGATGAGCCGATCAATCTGGCGCTGGTCGCTGTGCTGTGCGAAGGCCATATCCTGCTCGAAGACGTCCCCGGCATCGGCAAGACCACCCTGGCGCGCGCCCTGGCGGCCTCGCTGGGCTGCACCTTCCGCCGTATCCAGTTCACCCCCGACCTGCTGCCATCTGACGTCACCGGGCTGAGCTGGTTCAACCAGAAGAAAGGCGAGTTTGAGTTTCGTCCCGGCCCGATCATCAGCCAGGTGGTGCTGGCCGACGAGATCAACCGCGCCACGCCTCGCACCCAATCTGCCCTGCTCGAAGCCATGCAAGAGCGGCAGGTGACCATCGACGGCGTCACCCATCATTTGCCGCGGCCTTTCCTGGTGCTGGCGACGCAGAACCCGGTCGAGCTGGAAGGCACCTTCCCGCTGCCCGAGGCGCAGGTGGACCGCTTTTTGTTGCGCATAGCCATTGGATATCCCGAAGAGACGGAGGAGGCCGCCATCCTGGAACGCTTCCGGCTGGCCGACCCGCTGCCCAGCCTCGAAGCTGTTACCACCCCCGAGGAGATCATCGCCTTGCAGGCCGAGCGCCGTCAGGTACGGGTGGAGCCGACGGTGCGCGATTATATCGTCAAGGTGGCCCGCGCCACCCGCGGCCATCATGAGATCGAACTGGGCGCCAGCCCCCGCGCCACCCTGGCCTTATATCAGTCGGCCCAGGCCTGGGCGGCGATCCAGGGGCGGGATTTCGTCTTGCCGGACGATGTCAAATACCTGGCTCCGCACGTGCTTACCCATCGCATGATGCTCTCCTCGCAGGCGCAACTGCGCGGCCGGCGCCCCGAGGAACTGGTGGCGGCGATCGTGGATACCGTCCCGGTGCCGGTGGAGGGCTGATTTGACCTCGGCCAACTGGTGGTTGTTCCTGGGGCTGGCCTTTGCCATCGGCCTGATCAGCCGGACTTACCCGCTGGCGGCGTTCACCCTGATGCTGCTGGCAATCAGCGGGGTGGCGGAATGGTGGCGGCGGCATGCTCTGGATGGCGTGGTTTTCCAGCGGCGCTTTTTGTACCGCCGCGGGTTTCCGAACGAAACACTCCAGATGAAGATGGAGGTGGAAAACCGCAAATTCTTGCCCATGCCCTACCTGCGCGTGCTGGACGCGGTGCCGCAGATGGTGGGGCCGGAAGATGAGACGTTGCTGATCCCGACGCACATCCCCGACCAGGGATTGATCATGGGGTTATTCAGCCTGCGCTGGTTTGAACGCGATCGACGCACTTTTACCCTGTTGTTGCGCAAACGGGGGGTGTATCGCCTGGGGCCGCCGATGCTCGAATCTAGCGATCTTTTTGGCCTTTTCAGCGTGACGCGGGAAGACCCTTCGACGGATTATCTGACCGTGTTCCCCGAGCCGCTGGATTACGATGCGCTGCAACTCCCGCCTGGGGCGCTCTACGGCGAGCGCAAGGCGCCTCGCCGCCTGTACGAAGATCCCAATCAGATGATGGGTGTGCGCGAATACCAGCCACAGGACGATTTCCGTCGGGTGCATTGGCCAACAACGGCCCACACCGGGCAACTGATGGTCAAGGTCTATCAGCCCGTCTCGGCGCAGATGGTGGTGGTGTGCCTGAACGTGCTCACCCTGCCGCACTATTGGGAGGGCACCGATCCGGAGTTGTTGGAATATCTGGTGCGCGTGACGGCGGCGGTCGCCACGCGCTGCCTGCAAGATGGTTATCGAGTGGGCCTGATCTCCAACACCTGCCTGTCGCATGCCGATCAGCCCTTTCGCGTCCCGCCGGGGCGCTCGCCGCGGCAACTGGCCCAGTTGCTCAGCGCGCTGGCGGGGGCGACGCCCTTTGTCACCAGCTCTTTCGATCGTTTCCTGCTGGCCGAGGCCCCGCGCCTGCCTTATGGCGGCTCATTGGTGATCGTCACCGGGTTGATCGACGAGCCCACGGTAGAGGCAGTGCTGCGCCTGCGCCGCTCCGGACGGCGGGTGACCTTGTTGTGCTTCTCGCGCAAGCCCCCGCCGCCTATCCCCGGGGTGCAGGTGATCTTTCGCCCATTCCGAGGCTGAGGCTCCATGATTGCATCGGATCGGATTGCGGATCATCTGGAAGCCCACGGCCGCAGCGCCACGCGCTGGTGGACCATGGTCGCCGCGCTGCTGCTGATCGCCTACGAACTGGGCTGGATCGTTCCCTGGTTTCAGGCGATGATGCGCTTGAGCGCGCCGCCGGAGCTTTGGATGAGCGTGGCGCTGCTAGGGGGGATGTTCGTGCTCGCCTACCTGGCCGCTCGGGTGATGGAAGCGTTGCGTCTCTTGCGCCAGGTGCAGTTGGCCGTTTTGGGCGCACTGCTGTTGGTCGGGCTGGCAGCGGGCGAGGCGCAGCTTTGGACGCCGACGCAGATGGCGCTCTCCGAGGGCCTGGTGAACCTGGATATCGGCATCTTGATCATCGCCGGGTATATATTTTTCGTCTGGTACCGCGGTTTCACCCTGGCGTTCGATGGCGTGCGCCCGATCGTCGTTTGGAGGCGCTTCCGCCTGGGACTGGCAATGATGATGGTGTACATCTTCTTTGTGGCGAACTGGCGGTTCCCGGTGCCAGGGCTGGGGTACGTGATGGGTTTCCTGTTCATCGGCCTGTTTGGGATGATCCTGGCGCGCATCGCTTATGTAGGGTTGGCCCGCGGCGCGCAGAAAAGCCCCTATGACCGGCGTTGGTTCCTGGGCGTGCTGGGAGCGTTGGGGTTGGTGATCCTGATTTCTGGGCTGGCGGGCAGCCTGCTCAGCGGCCAGTATGCCTGGGTGCTCGATCTGGTCAACCAGATCCTCGATTGGCTTGGCACCCTGTTCCTTGTCTTGCTGAGCGTGCCGGTGGTGATCGTTTCTTTTGTGATCTGGCCGCTGGTGAACTGGCTCGAAGCCATTTTGTCCAATGCGACCATAAACCCAAACACCCTGGATACTTCCTATCCGGGGCCTTATCCATATCCAATGCCAGAGACAGCGGGAGGCCCGCCGGAGTTAGCGATCTATCTGACGGCGTTGTGCTTTTGGATAGGGCTGTTAATTCTAGGTGCACTGCTTTACCTGCGCGCCCGGCGGATATGGATCGAGGCTTATGCGCCCGAGCCTGAGGCGCCGCAGGGCATTTTGGGTCAGGGGGAGGTTCGGCGGTTGGTGCGCCAGGCGCTGCAAGATGCCTGGGATGAGTTCATCGGCAGACTGCGCCCTTCGCAGCGCCAACTGGCCGCGGCGCGTGTCCGGCGCATTTACCAGGAGCTGATGGCGCTATGCGCGGCGCGCAGCAAACCGCGCCCACCCGCTCGCACGCCGCTGGAGTTCTTGCCCGAAATGATCGAGATTTTCCCCAATCACGGCGAAGATTTGGCGCTGATCACCCAGGCTTACGTGCGGGTGCGCTATGGAGAATATCCTGAGCGGCGCGAGGAAGTGGATGCGGTTGAGGCGGCCTGGCAGCGTATTAGCGAGCCAGCGAAATGATCGAGCCAGATAAAGCTTAGGGGGAGAGAACGTGGAAGTCATGTAGGTTGTGCGGCAGTTTCGGTTTCTCCCTTCAGCGCCTTCATGCTGATCCCAAAACCGACCAGCATCACAAACGCGCCGGTGAGATAGGGCAGGTTGTAACCGATGTCGTACAGGTTGCCAGCCCATAGCGGCCCAATGACCCGTCCCAGGCTTTGGAAGGAATTATTGGCGCCCATCGCCACGCCCTGGCCGCCAGAGGCGCGCTTGGAGATCAGCGAGGAAACAGCAGGGTTTAGCAGCGCGTTGCTGAACACAAAGTAACACACCGTTGTCAGGATTTGCCAGGCGCTTTGCGCTTGTGTCATCAGAAAAAAGGCAAGCGCGCTGCTCAATAACGAGACACGGATCACGTTGACTTCGCCGAAGCGTCTGGCAAGCGGACCGGTAGCAATACCTTGCATAGCTGCAGAGATCAGGCCAATCACCGTCAGGATGCCGCCCACTTGCTGCGGGGTGTATGCATAGCGGTCGCTGGCGTACAAGCCAAAGATGGCCTCGAAATTGGTAAGAGCGAAGGTGAGCAGAAACGACATCAGCAATAGCACCCCTAGCGGACTGCGCAGGGCAGCCCACAATGCACCAAATTGTAGTCCAGCTATCTTGCCGGGCCCAGTTCTTTCGGCAGCGCGAAGCGGCTCCGGGAGTACAAAATAAACCAGCAGCAGCGCCAGGACGGATAGCCCAGAAGCCAGGAAGAACGGCGTGGAGAGCGAGCGGGCTGCCAGAACGCCCCCTAACCCGGGGCCGAGCACCATGCCGATGCCCATTGCCGCGCCGATCATGCCCATTCCTCCGCCGCGCTGTTCTTTCGAAGTGCTGTCGCCGATATACGCCATCGCTGTGGGAAGCGTAGCAGAGGAGAGAACGCCGGCCAGTATGCGCGCAGCAAACAACATCCACAGCGCGCTGGAAAGGCCAAAAAGCAACTGGGCGATGGCGTTGCCCAGGACGCCAATCATTAGGATGGGCTTACGCCCATAGCGGTCGGATAAGCTGCCCCAGATTGGGGCAAAGATGAACTGCAACAGGCCATAGGTCGCCATCAGCGCGCCCAAAGCACCGCCGCTGGCGCCAAAGCTTTTGACATAGAAAGGTAGAATCGGGATGATCATGCCAAATCCCAGCATGATCACAATCATTGTAAAGAACAAAATCCACAGGTTCTTATTTTTCAAGGTGTTAATCCGCAGCTCTTATACCATGCGAAATCGCCTGCAGGGGGCAAAGTCGAGGCTTTTCCAGCTCCTGCAGGCGCGACGGGCAGCAATAAAAAAGATCAACTCCGCGTCTGAATGTCGATCAACTTGAGCACCAGAGGTTCGACGATGGCGCGCACCTGATCTTCGGAGAGACCAGCTACTTTGAAGGTCAGGAGGCGGCTGGCAGGCGTCTCGCCGGTGAACTGGCCGAAAGCGACGAAATTGCCTCCCTGGCTGGCGACGGCCTGGGTGAGCCTGGCGAGCTGGCCGCGCTGTTCGGGGATCAGCGCAGTGACCCGCACGCCGGGTTCGCGAGCGCCCATCAACTCCAGGAAAATTTTGAACAGGTCGGTTTCGGTGATGATGCCCACCACCTCATCGCCGCGAGTGACGGGCAGGCCGCCGATCTTGTTATCTGCCATGATACGGGCAGCTTCTTCAATGGGTGTGTTTTCGCTGACGCTGAGCACTTTTTTGGACATGACCTCCTTGACGGTGATCTTGCTCAGCAAATAATTCAGCTCCCAAACGCTCAAAGACGTCGTTGGCGAGGTAGAAGCATTGAGCAGGTCTTTGTCAGAGACGATGCCCACCATCTTGCCATCTTTCACTACTGGAGCGCGGCGAATGCGCTCACGCTTCATCAAGTTTAGGGCATCGACAATGGGTAAGTCCGGGGAGACGGTAATCACCGGATGAGACATGCGCTCTCCAACGAACATGCGAACCTCCTGTTAGATTAGTCTTGATCAGGTTTAGCGAGAATACTTGCCCATTATACCTTATTCGCCCCGAGCATTGACCCAGCCCCAGAGCTTTCCATTGGAGATTGGGAATCAGCGCGCAGGTCGTAGGGCGGCTTGCGGCTGAGATGATGGGTCGAGAGCGGGTAAGCTCAAGGGTTGATAATTGGCGCCTGTACCCAGCGAGCCGAAGGGGATCAGGTAGAGGCGGATCGATTTGTCGCCGCCGGTGTAATCTTGATAGGCAAATAGAATGTGCGAACCGTCTGGGCTGAAAACTGGGTCACGATAGCAGCATTCGCCGATGGCAATGACTGGGCCCTGTCCCTTTTTGAGATCTCCGTTGTAAATGTATAACTTGCCAAAGCCATTGCTCCTCACTTGCGTCGTGAAGGCAAACAGATCCAGACCATCCCAGCCAAAGTTGAGCAGCGTGGGATTATTTTCGAAACCCTCAGGCTTGAAGCGCTCTGCGGGAAAGTTATCCAAGACATCTGGGTAGGGCGTACATTTGTCGAAGACTTCGATGGTTATGGTGTCCACCGCGCCGATGTCGCGGGCAAGCCCCCAACGGATCATCGCAATGCGGGCGCCATCGCGTGACCAGCGGGGAAATTTCACCACGTAGCGCTCGTAGGGGGCGAAATCTTTGCATGGCGCAATGCGCGCCAGATCGCCGCGCACGGAAACAGACCGAAGCACATCTAAGTCATAGGGCAGGATGTATAACTGGTTATCCATGCTGGCGGCGACTTGTTGGCCGTTCGGCGAGACTTCGAAGGCTTTCAGATATTGCAAGAAATTGAAGCAGGCGATGGTATCGATTTGCTTGTCGGCCAGGCGCACGCGATTCACGCACTTACCAGAGATGAAATTGACCGCCTGTCCGTCCGGCGCCCATTGAAGGTTGCTTTTGATCGAGCCATCACCCGTGAGTTGCTCAGCCCCCGATCCGTCCAGGTTCGAGACCCAGATTTCGTTGCCGTTCAAGTAGGCGATTTTATCTGCACCGCCGATGATCGGTGGGCCGGGGATGGGGCTGGACGTTGGACTGGGCTCTATCGTGGGCGTAAGAGAAGGCAGCCTGGTAGCTGTAGGGCTGGCCTGGCGTTCGGCTGCTGGGGTGGTTTGAGCCAAAACCGCGACTTTTTCGCCCGAAGGGGTCTGTGTAGGCGCAGGAGTATCCGTAGCCAGAGCAAGGGTCATCGTTGGCGAGGCAGGCGCTAACAGCGCTGTTTCCTGCTTTCCTGGGCGGCCAAGAGCAAATACACCGATCACAATCCCCAGAAGTACAAGGACCGCAATTGCCCCGCCGATGACCATCAACGATGGCTTGCGCCGATCTAAGCCCTGAACTGGAGCTGATGGCGCGAATACGGCGCCCTCGTCCACGACTTCTTGCGGGCCTTCTTCTGCAGGTGTCACTTCCGTTGGGGTCGAAACAGCCGTCTTTTCAGGCGCCGCTCGGGTCTCTTCGGATGCAGGGAGCGGTTGGGCGGGTTGAACGATGGCGCTGGAAATGACCGGTTTGCCGGGAGCGATCAGCACAGGTTCGCCGGGTGGCTGGTGAATAAGCCTCTCCAGGTTCTGCGCCAATTCGCCAGTAGTAGGGAAGCGATCTTCAGGCCTCTTGGCCATCGCACGGGCGATCAGGGACTGTGCGCCAACCGGCAGATCTGGGCGGTCTTGCAGGATATCGGGAACCGGTTGCAGCAAGTGCATCATCATGACTTTGGCTGGCGTATCGGCCTGGTAAGGAATATGCCCCACCAGCATTTGGTAAACCAATACTCCCAGGGAATAGACATCGCTTCGCCCATCGATCGATTTGTCGCCTTGCACTTGCTCCGGGCTCATGTAGCCCGGAGTGCCCAGTATGCTCTCGCCTGTCAAGGTGGTGGCAGCGCCGGTGGACATGCGAGCGATGCCAAAGTCGGATAAATACGCATTGTCGTATTGATCGAACAAGATGTTGCCCGGCTTGAGGTCGCGATGGACGATGTTCCGGGCATGCGCTGCATCCAGCGCAGACGCAAGTCGCGTGATGATTCGAGCTGTTTCCTGGATGCCGAGGGGGCCTTTGTGCAGACGATCGGTCAGAGAGCCGCCAGCCATCAGGCGCATCACGATGTAAGGTTGTTCATCCTCTTCGCCAAAATCATACACTGGTACAATCGCGGGATGCTCCAAGAGGGCAATCGTTTTGGCTTCGCGCTCGAATCGGACACGAAACTGGGGATCATGCAGCAGAGCGCGTGGTAGCACTTTGATGGCGACATCGCGCTCGAAACGCGGGTCATAGGCGTGGTAAACTGTCGCCATGCCGCCGCGGGCGATTTCAGTCTTGACCTGGTAGCGACCGATCAGTTTAAAAGTCGGCATAGGAACTCGCAGCTAACGGGATGCAAACGGCGGGTACAAATCGGGTTGCGGCGGCCTGTCGTGATCTGCGCCCCGATTTCGTTTGGCCCTAACTTCGACGATGCTGGTTGGCCCCAATAGATTAAATCTAAGAGAAAATTCACTCGCATTATACTTCAATATGTAGACCCAGGCGATCATTCGTTCACCCCGGTTTATACCCTCGTAAGTATATTCGGAGGAGTGAAGTTCAGCGCCTAACCAGTGCCAAATTGCCGGTCGCCGGCGTCGCCGAGGCCGGGCAAAATATAACCCATTTCATTGAGCCGCTCATCAATGGCGGCTAGATGTATTGGCACTTCTGGGTGAGCCTGTTGCAGCCGCGCAATCCCTTCTGGGGCGCCGATCAGGCCAACAAATTTGATTCGCTTCACCCCCCAGCGCTTCAGAATATCCACTGTAGCTACGGCTGAGCCGCCAGTGGCAAGCATTGGGTCTAATACCAGGCACACGGAGACGGTTGGTTCTATGGGAAGTTTGTTGTAATATTCTACTGGCTTGAGTGTGCGCTCATCCCGGTATAGACCGATGTGCCAGACCTCTGCGGATGGCATCAGTTCCCATACGCCTTCCACCATTCCAAGCCCGGCGCGCAGGATTGGCACCAAACCGATTCGTTCCCTCAGCACGCTGCCAGCGGCAGGCGCAAGCGGCGTCTCCACGACCGTTTGATCCAGCAGCAGATCGGTAGTGGCCTCATAGGTCAGCAGCGCAGCAATCTCTCGAACCAGCTCGCGAAATTTTTTGGGTTCTGTGTGACGATCACGTAATTTGGTCAATTTGTGTGCAACTAGGGGATGGTGAGAAGGGTAAAGGTTATTCATGGTGGCGCTTTCTGGAATCCGAAATATTATTTTGTAGTGCAACTGGAAAGGATTGTGGCACTTGTATAATTAGATTCTACCAAAAAGGGTGCAAATCTGGCTCATCGGCTCTCTGGCTTTGTGATGGATTTCATGAGTTATAATCCTTCGTATGAGTGAAACGCCTCCGCGCTTAGTCAATCCCCAACCACAATCTGAAGACCGCTTCGATCAGGCATTGCGTCCACGCTATTTATCTGACCTGATCGGCCAAGAACGGGTCAAAGAAAACCTCTCAATTTTGATCGCCGCAGCTCGCCAGCGTAACGAGCCGCTGGATCATGTCCTGTTCTATGGGCCACCCGGGTTAGGTAAGACTACCCTGGCGCATATCCTGTCGAACGAAATGGGTGTCAATATCAAGATCACTTCTGGGCCGGCGATCGAGCGCCCCGGAGACCTTGCGGCCATCCTTACCAACCTGCGCATGGGCGATATCCTTTTTATCGATGAGGTGCATCGCCTGGGTCGGGTGATTGAAGAGGTGCTTTACCCGGCCATGGAAGATTTTGCGTTGGATATTATTATTGGCAAAGGGCCATCAGCGCGTTCCATCCGCCTAAAGCTGCCACGATTCACAGTGATTGGCGCAACCACGCGTTTGGCGCTGATGACTGCGCCTCTCAGGGCGCGCTTTGGGGCGGTTTATCGCCTGGATTTTTATGACCTTGCAGCCATGAACGAAATTGTCAGTCGAGCGGCGCGTGTGTTAGGGATTAGGGCAGATGAAGAAGGAGTGGATGAGATTGCCCGACGAGGCCGAGGGACACCGCGGGTGGCTCTGCGTTTGCTGCGCCGGGTGCGGGATTTTGCCGAGGTGCGCGCAGGCGGGGTGATCACGAGGGCTGTCTCACAACAGGCGCTGGATTTGCTGGACATCGATGCGTTGGGGTTGGATGATATCGATCGGCGGGTGTTGCGCACGATCATCGAGAATTACAACGGCGGGCCGGTGGGATTGAGCACGATTGCAGCTTCGATCAGCGAGGAGGCGGATACGGTAATGGATGTGGTTGAACCATACCTGCTCCAGCTTGGCTTCTTAGAGCGCACGCCTCAGGGACGGATGGCTACACAGCGAGCGTACGAGCACCTTGGAATTCCCTACCCCAAGAATGAGCAGCCAAGGTTGTTGTAAACAGGCATTGCATGCAGGTGAATTAGAGATGTCGATTGCCAAGTTACTGATCACTCTTGGGATAATCTTTATCATTGCAGGAGTGCTGGTCTATCTGTTCTCGCGCTTGGGGCTCACTTTTGGTCGCTTGCCAGGGGACATTCGTTTTCAAACCGGCAATGCGACCTGTGTTATTGCTCTGGGCACTTCGCTCCTGCTTTCGATTATCCTGACCATTGTTTTGAACATCATCGCCCGCTTGATGAACCGCTAGCAGCCCATCCTTGATATCCAGCAATCAGCCGCTGATATATCGGGAAGGCTTTTAGCAGGACTTTTCCTGATGATGAAAACGTCCGATTTCGATTATGATCTTCCCCCTGAGTTGATTGCCCAGACGCCAGCGGAGCCGCGTGATCATTCGAGGCTGCTCGTCCTGGATCGATCGTCGGGCGCAATCCAACACGCCTGCTTTTATCAGCTTGGGGATTTCTTGCGTCCGGGCGACCTGCTGGTGCTAAACAGGACGCGCGTCATACCTGCGCGCCTGTATGCTCGCAAAGAGACTGGCGGCCAGGTGGAGCTGTTGCTGTTGCGCAGAGTTGACGATCATATCTGGGAAACCCTGGTGGGAGGCAAGGGACTTGTCAGGGGCCGCCAATTGACAGTTGACAATGGTCCCAAGGCTGAAATCATCGAAGAGTTAGATGGCTCACGCCGGTTCGTCCGTTTTGCTGAGCCGATTGAACCGTATTTCGATCGGGCTGGACATGCCCCCTTGCCGCCCTATATCCACACGCCACTCGCTGACCCGGAGCGTTATCAGACCGTCTATGCCCAAGCGCTAGGGTCGGTTGCAGCGCCGACTGCTGGGTTACATTTCACTCATGGGTTGATGGAGCATTTGCGTTCGATCGGAGTGCAATTCGCTCAGGTCACTTTGCATGTCGGTTTAGACACTTTTGCCCCGGTCACTGAAGATGATCCGCGAAAACACAAAATCCATACGGAATGGTGCGAAGTGGATCAGGAGACGGCTGAGCAAATTGCCAAAACACGAGCCGCTGGTGGCCGAATCATTGCAGTGGGAACAACGAGTGTGCGCACCTTGGAAAGCGCTGCACGACATGCAAGCGGCACAACTGGGATTGCACCCTTTAGCGGCCCTACCGACTTATTTATTCTTCCAGGCTATAAATTTCGTGCGGTAGATGCGTTAATCACTAATTTTCACTTGCCGCGCTCGACTCTCCTCATGCTGGTCAGCGCATTTGCAGGCCGCGAAAGGATTCTCGAAGCTTATGAAATTGCTAAGCGCGAAGGGTATCGGTTTTACTCTTTTGGAGATGCTATGCTGATTCTGTAGGATTATTGCTGATTGCGTGTATCCGATCTCCGCCTGATTTTTTTGCAATATACATGGCGCCATCGGCAACATCGACAAGGGCATCCAGGTCGGGCGTATCTTGGTTGATCGATGCCACCCCAATGCTTACGGTGATTTGAGGGAGCTTGCCGCTTTCAAATGCCTTATTGATCAATATCCTTAACCTTTCGGCAATCTCCACAGAGGCCGACAATTCCGTCTCAGGCAAAATGACGACGAATTCTTCTCCTCCATAACGGCCAACGATATCAAATTCACGGACGCTGTTTTTCAACAGGTCCGAAAGACTACGCAATACTGCGTCGCCAGTTGCATGACTGTATTGGTCGTTGATGCTCTTGAAGCGGTCGATGTCGATCATCAGCGTTGAGAGCGGGCGTTTGAATCTCTTTGCGCGCTGGAATTCACGATGCCCAAGCTCGAAGAGCTGCCTGCGATTGTAAATTCCCGTGAGCGGATCGGTGATTGCGAGTTGCTGGATGCTTTGAAACAAAGTGGCATTATCGAGTGCTATTGCTGCATATGCAGCCAACATCTCTAACAAAAAAGGATCTTCAGCTGAATAGGCGTTGGGCTGGTAAGATTGAGCTGAGAGCATGCCTACGACTTTGCCGCGCAGGCGCATCGGCACTGCCAATACAGAACGTACATGTTCAGGGTCGCCAAAGCGGATGATATCCAGCGTCAGATCGGAATCCAAGGTGTCCGGAATATAAAGGGATTGGCCAGAAGAAATCACCCGGCTGCTGAGTCCATGATCGGCTGGCGTCGCCGTATTGTGGACGCGTTTGCTGCGATCCACCAGATAAACCGGGTATAGAAGATTTTTTTCTTCATCATAGCGGATGATCACGAATGCTTCGGCAGCCATCAGCCGGGCCGCAGCTTGATGTATCGCTGCGTAGATTTCTTCGGGTTCCAGGCTGGCAGCAACAATCGCTTGGGAGACCTGGTGCAAGGTTGCGCGTCGTTCGGCGGCCTCGCGCGCAGACTGATACAGGCGCGCATTCTCGACGGCGATCGCTGCATGTTGGGCAAACAGGCTGAGCAAGTGCTGATCAGAAGCGGTGAAGCGACGTGCAGGATCCTGATCGACGATACCAAGAGCGCCAGCGATTCGGCGCCCAACCAAAAATGGTATTGCCAGGACAGCATGCCAGGGGCCATCTCGATATTGAGGCGAGGCGTTTTCCCAGCGAGTGTAATCCTCAACGATGATCGGGCGACGGTTCTGGATCGCCTGCCCCATGGCGCCTTCGCCGACCTGCATGCGGGTGCCGGTGTAGTCTTTGCCCATGTTATGGCTGGCGACGATCTGGATCTCGCCACGATCTTCGTCGAATAGCCCCAAATCACCCCCGGTGGCATGTAGCAATGTGACCGCGCGTTGCAGAATAGCGCGTAAGAGGCGGGGCAGCTCCAGTTCGGCAGAGATATCTGCAACAGTAGCCCGCAATGCGTTCAACTGTTCCACTCGCATGCGCTCAGCGGAGTACAAGCGGGCATTTTCAATGGCAATTGCGGCCTGGCTGGCAAATGTAGCTGCCAGAGCGGCGTCTTGTTGTGAGTAGTATCCGGGCTGTTCTTTGTCGAGGTTCAGCAACCCAATGACCTGATCTCGCCCGATGAGCGGCACACCCAGCCAGCAGCGGATATAACTGGCCTGCGGCAAAGATTGCCAGCGTGGATCCTGTTCGGTGTCCTCAATAATGACAGGGCGACGGCGCTCTAGTACTTCCAGGATATGGGGATAGGCCTGAATATGATCGGGGATATTGACCTGTTCAACGAAGCGCAACTTACGGTGAGCGACCATACGGACCTGCTGATCGGCAACCAGCATAATCGAGGCGCTATCGTATTCGATCACACGAGCAAGCTGATCCAGGATCAATTCGAGGACGTGCTGCTGATCCAGGCTGTAATTCAGAATTCGCGCTACTTCGCGCAGGGTTTCGGCTTGACGCCGTTGGTGGCGTTCGGCGCGACGCAGTCGATCTCCCTCTATCGCCAGGGCGGCCAGATTTGCCAGAGCACCCAGAAAGGTCTCGTCCGCTTGAGTAAAGGGCGCATGCCCCGCAGGATTAGAGACTTTGAGGATGCCCAAGATGCGCTCGCAATAAATGATCGGCGCGGTGATTGTCGTCCAGGGTATCGGTTCGTTTGGGCTGCCAGGCCAGATACGTTGTCCGGCGTCGGAGCGGAGTCCAGGGCGCCAGGTTTCTAAGGCCCAGGAGGGTGAGCCTGCAAAGGTAGTTTCGCCAGAATTCGGGTCGGTAGCTCCTGGGCCGCTGCGGACGATTAACTCCACTTTTCGCCGTACGAGGTCGAAGCTGTGGATGGTTACCAGATTAGCCTCAACAATGTTAGCCGCTGTGTCGGCAATTGCTTGCAGCACTGCTTTGAGGTTGTCAACATCGGCCAGGCTGCGCGAGACGCGATGCAGCGCTTCATAGCGCGCCAGTGTGTCTTGTAAGGCTTTTTCTGTATCGTTGTCCAGATATCTGTTCATCGATCCGTGCAGGTTCTGCCCTGTTCGCCGTATTATATCCTATTATAATGGGGCTCATCTTTACGGAGGCATAACTATGCGTGCAGTAGACATCATTATCAAGAAGCGCGATCGGTTGGAACTAACTCGCGAAGAGATTGATTTTTTCATCCAAGGGTATGTCAAAGGGGAAATTGCGGATTATCAGGTAGCTGCCTGGGCGATGGCGGTGGTGCTAAATGGGATGTCGCTGCGCGAGATCACCGATCTGACGCTTGCGATGGCCTATTCAGGCGAAGTGCTGGACCTTTCGGATGTTGTGCCAATTGCGGTTGATAAACATTCGACCGGCGGTGTTGGAGACAAGAC
This sequence comes from uncultured Anaerolinea sp., assembly GCA_964503145.1. Taxonomy (GTDB): domain Bacteria; phylum Chloroflexota; class Anaerolineae; order Anaerolineales; family UBA4823; genus RBG-16-57-11. The sequence continues at coordinate 17,133 of CAZCYV010000004.1, forward strand.
CACGTTGGTGGTCGAGCCGACGGTAGCAGCCTGTGGGTTGCCGGTAGCCAAAATGTCCGGCCATGGATTGGGGTTTAGCGGCGGGACGCTGGATAAGATGGAGTCGATTCCTGGCTATCGCACCAATCTAACCACTCAAGAATTTTTGGACCAATTACGTCGAATTAAATTGGTTCTGACAGGGCAAAGTATTGACCTGGCGCCGGCGGATGGCAAATTGTACGCGCTGCGCGATGTGACCGGAACAGTGCAATCGATCCCTTTGATCGCATCCTCTGTGATGAGCAAGAAAATCGCTGCAGGGGCGCAAGCGATCGTATTGGATGTTAAGTGGGGCAAGGGAGCGTTCATGAGCACGCTTGAAGAGGCGCGAGCACTGGCTGAAACGATGGTGTACATCGCGCGGTTGACCGAACGCAAGGCTGTGGCGTTACTTTCTGATATGAATCAACCCCTGGGCTACGCGGTGGGCAATGTGCTGGAAGTGGTAGAGGCAATTGAGACACTGCATGGCGGCGGCCCGGAAGATTTTCGCCAGCATTGTTTGGAAGTGGCAAGTCATATGCTGGTATTAGGAGAGCTGGTAAAAGACGAACAAACTGGGCGACGAATGGCAGAACGGGCTATTGCCAGTGGAGCTTCATTTGAGTATTTTCGTAAATTAGTGATGGCTCAAGGTGGAGATGTGTCATACGTCGATCAGCCAGAAAAGCTTCCGAAAGCGAATTACATTCAAGAACTTACAGCGCCGCGTTCGGGGTATTTGAAGGAGATCAACGCACGGATGGTGGGTGAGACCTCGGTAACCTTAGGGGCGGGACGAACGAGAAAAGAGGACTCTATAGATCATGCAGTTGGAATTATTGTGCACCGAAAGGTTGGCGACTATGTCGAAGCCGGTCAACCGGTGTTCACGATCCATGCAAACCGGGCAGAGTTGATTGAACCAGCAGAACACCGCTTGATCTCGGCCCTGGAGTGGAGCGATGACCCCGTACCGCCATTGCCGCTGTTTTACGGAGTAGTAAAATCCTCTGAAATCAGCCTGCCTCACACCTCGCAAAGGTGATCTGCAATTTTCGAAGAATAGCTCATACGCTTGACCTGAGGCGGGGATGAACTGTAACACCTAGTCGGCATGCCTGGAGCGGTCTTGTGTCTGAATGTTATGGAACCGTTCCAGCAAAGCCTCCGGCTTTTTTGAGAAAATTTCAGGCGGTAGTTCGCCGCGGGTGATTGCCAGAAGTGTGTCCCTCAAGACCCTGTTTGCTGGGGTCGGAATCCCCAGTCGATCGCCTGCTCGCACGACTGCACCATTGAGATAATCCACCTCGCTTTGTCCACGACCGGAATGCAGATCGATATGAAAAGACGGCATTTTGGTACCGCGTCCGCTTCCAACGCCCCGAGCGATCAGGGGGCGAGAAAGGCCTGAAGGCAGCCAGCGCACGCCAAAAGCCAAAAGGCGCACCGGTGTGCGCGGCAAGTCAACAACCCGAATATTCTGGGCGCGCATAACGGCTAATGCTTCGCGAAGCTGGGCAATCTCCAGCCGGTACAAACCCGGGTGGGCAAAGACCTGAGCAGGGGTCATGTCTAAGATGGCAGAGGTGGCGTTCGAGATCAGGTTTGTAAGCAATTTGGACCACTTCATGTCCGCTGGGCGCTGAAAGAGGCGGGCATTCAACCCTGCCTGATTGAATGCAACAACGAGGCGCTTTGAAATTGGCTGTTCACCAGCGATGCCGATGCCGCGCAGACGCTCCAGAACAACTTCGCCAGGAGCAAGCCTCTGGATTGCGCTGGTCAGCGTTCCGGGGATGACTTTCTCAGCGCCCAGCGCAGCCGCAATTGTGGGTTCGTTCTCGACGCCGTTTTGCAAGCAGAGTATGGGTGGTAGGTCGGCAGTGTAGGGACGTAAGCTTTGCAGAACGGGAGCCGTGTCAAAGGATTTCAGGGCAAAAATTGCTACATCGAAGGGCTTGTGTTCCAGAGCTTGTTCCAGCGAGTTGGCTACGAGCGGGCTATCAATTGTGTGTTTCCCTGAAGGTAAACTCAACCTCAGGCCACGAGAACGCAACTCGGCGGCTACCTGGGGTCTTTCCAGGAAAACAACATAATGATTGCATAGAGCGAGCGATCCGCCAACATAAGCGCCCACCGCCCCGGCCCCAAAGACCAATACTTTTAGGAGGTCTGAAGAGTGCATGAGTTGAAATACCTGTTCAGGAGATTTGCTATCAATGCCGGATTTTCAATGGTCACGGGCTCAATCGGTCTGGGTGTCAATCTGGCCTGGGCCAGTGGGTGCGATCGTTGAGCGACTCCAGGGACCAGACGTGGCGGGAAGGGTCATAAGTCAGTGAAGCAAAAGCAGCGTTGTGGAAGCGGAATCTGGGGCCGTAAAAATTTGCTTGAGGGATGATCCCCAGAATTACGTAGGGAAAATCCCTTTGCCCTTGTAAGACTCCCTGGGCATTGCCCTCTGATTGGGCATGGCGCAACAAGGTGACATGATAGAGGGAATGGGTGGCGGGATGCATGGTTTCTGGGCTGTCTTGCTGGTTTAGAAATCGAGGGGTATGTCTCGGTTGAGCAAGTCTTGCGGCGTCTCCCGGCGTTGAATCAGGCGAGCCTCGCCATCTGTGAGCCATAGCACGACGGGTCTGCGCGCGCCGTTATAGTTGCTGCTCATGCTCAACTGATAAGCGCCGCTAACCGGGATAGCTACCCATTCACCTGGCTGGATTTCTGCCATGGGCAACGCTTCGATCAGAATATCGCCGCTTTCACAATATGGGCCAGCCAGCCAGGCCGGTCCGATTGGTTCTCGTTGGGGCCGAAGCACGGGCAGGGCGGTGTAGTGAGCACGGTAAAGCGCCGGGCGGGGGTTGTCTGCCATTCCACCGTCCAGTAGCAGCCAGCGGCGATGGGGTGTGATTTTGACTGCCTCCACGCGATACACTGCAACGCCAGCTCGGGCTACGATGCTACGCCCTGGCTCGAGTTGCAGATCCGGCAAGGGGATACTGCGCTGATTGCAACCGGCTATCAGCCTTTCGGCGATAAAGCCTACGTAGCTTCCGATGGGTTGGTGGGGCAGATCATCCTCGTGATAGGGCACACCCCAACCGCCGCCGGGTGAAAGCACTTGGGGGGCCCAACCCAGTGATGCTCTGGATTCGTCGATCAGATCGAGGGCGGTCTCAAGGGCAGGTGCAATCGGGGTCGGATCGTGAAAATGAGAGCCTTGATGAAAGTGAAGCCCGGTGAGCGGAAGACCTGCGACTTGACAGAGGTGAACTGCTTGAAGCAGCTCGGAGGGGCTCATGCCAAACTTGCTGTCATCTTGCCCGGTTTGCGTGTAGGCATGGGTATCAACTGCCAGCCCGGGTCGAAGGCGCAACCATAAATCAGGTATGTGGGTAACAGACGATCGCAACTCCAAGATGCGGTACAGTTCATGCAAATTATCTACCACAATGGTACCGGCATGGGTCATCGCAGACTCAAGGTCTTCAGTACTCTTACTTACGCCATGTACCAGGATCTGGCCTGGCGGGACACCGGCAGCGACGGCAATGGAGATTTCACCTGCACCGGTGCAGTCTAGCTTCAAGCCTCGCGATCGTGCCCACTGGGCCATCGCCAGGCTTAAGTAGGCTTTACCAGCATAGGTGACGCCTGATGGGCCTGGGTAAAACTGGGACAGGGCGGAAAAGTACTCCTGCACTGATTGATCTAACGTTGCCTGGTCATAAAGGTATAGCGGTGTGCCATATTTTTCGGCCAGGTCATCCAGTGGCATCGATGCAATGTTTAGCCGGTCACCCGTGATTTGGGCGGTGACCGGGAAGAGCGAGAGGCGTTTTTCAGTCAAAGATCCGGGGCTCATGCCCAATTCCTGGCTCCTTGTAGAAAGGCTTTCCCAGACATCGGTCTCTTGCCCGCGGGCTGAACTTCTTCCAGCAACAATAGACCGCGGGCCGTTTGTACAGCGGGTAGGCCGTGATGCACAAGGCGTTTACCTGGTGACGTGACTTGAGTCGCCTCGTCCACCGCGGCTTTCAGGACCTTGAGGGGGCCATTTGACCACTCCATATAAGCTCCAGGCCAGGGCTGGAAGGCGCGCACCTGACGCTCTAATTCGAGTGCGGGCCGACCGAAATCCAGGATGCCATCTTCCTTTTTCAACATGGGTGCATAGGTGGCCAGGGCATCGTCCTGGGCTTGGGGCTGGATTTCGCCGCTTAAGTAGCCTGGCAAGGTTTCCAGCAGCAATTCGGCGCCAAGCACTGCCAGGCGCTGGGATAGGGTTGCGGTTGTGTCGTCTGGCCGGATGGCTTCAGCGCGCTGACTCAGGATTGGCCCTGTATCAATGCCCGGATCCATGCGCATGATGGTGACGCCGGTCAGGGCGTCGCCAGCCAATATAGCAGCGCTGATCGGCGCAGCGCCACGCCAGCGTGGAAGCAGGGAGGCGTGTACATTGAGACAGCCTAACGGCGGCAAATCGAGAACTTCTGAGCGGAGAATTTGACCAAAGGCGGCCACGACGATCAAGTCTGGCGACCACTGGCGAAGTTGCTCCATGGCTTCCGGTTGACGGAGGCGCACAGGCTGAATCAGGGGAAGGCCAAGCTCAAGCGCCAGACGCTTAACAGGGGAAGCAGTGAGCGTCTGACCGCGTCCAGACGGGCGGTCGGGCTGAGTGACAACGCCAACAACGGGGTAATTTTGCGCCAGGAGTCGCAACGAGGGCGCCGCGAATTCAGGCGAGCCCATGAAGACGATACGAGGCTTCATGGGCGTGATTTTAGCACAAATCCCGGCACAACTGGGTGAAGTAATGTTCAGGGTTCAAGTAAGCGCCCCAGCAGTTCTTTGGTGAATTTGCTGGCAAGCATAGCGGTGATATCCTGGGGATCGCGTATTGGGTTATATTCGACGATGTCAGCGCCGACAACAGGGCCAGGGGTTTGCTGAAGCAGATCCAAAACCTGGCGTGTGGTTAAGCCGCCCGGCTCGTAATGTGAAACCCCAGGGGCGAAGGCGGGGTCCAAAGCGTCCAGATCGAGGGAGATATAAAGCGGTGTGCTTAGTTGATCGACGCGAAACGCGCCGAGGCTTCGCATTTCTATGACTTCGACGCCGAATTTTTGGGCTTGCTGTCGTTGGTGGGGTGTTAGTGTGCGGATGCCCACCTGAACCAAATGACGAACCAATTTTGTTTCCATGATGCGCGCAAAGGGACAGGCATGTGAATGCCGGTCGCCATTCAGCTCATCGTAGAGGTCGGGGTGGGCGTCGATTTGCAGGACCGTCAGGCCGGGCACTCGCTTGCCAAAAGCCCTCAGGATCGGATAGGTGATCGCGTGATCGCCGCCGAGCGTAAGCACCCGGCTTCCGCTTTGTAGTAAGTCATCGACTGCCTTTTCGATTCGAGCAAATGCGTCTGCAGACGACGAAAGGTCTAGATCGCCTACATCGTCCCAATCCGGGATTGTGGAAAGGTCCACGCCGAGTTCGGTGCTCCAGTTGGCAGAACCAGAATGTAAAGTGGCACGGATGCGCGGAGGAGCCAGGGCGGGACCGCGCAGGAACGAAGAATGTGCGTCATAGGGTGCGCCCAAAATCGCTACCCGCCGATCGCCCTGTGGATTTTGACCGCGATTCGATGGCATTGGGTATGCCTGGTTTGACTGATGGTAATTCGTCATATATATAGGTGCTCAGGATCAATCTCTTCGCGTAAGAGGCGCAATTCTTCAGCGGTGGGGGGCGGATTCGTAACCACCTCTGGCGATACGAGCAGTTCGAAACCGGTGTTTTCCAGTACCTGTTCAATGGTCACACCCGGTTGAGTAGCCAGCAACATCATGCGCTTGCTCTCTGGATGAAAGCCCATGACGCCCAGATTCGACACAACGCGATATGGACCAGTTCCCGGATACAGGCCGCAAGCCTCGCGCGCGCCTGGACCGCTCAGATAGCCGGGTGTGGTGATAAAGTCGACTTTTTGGACGAATCGTTTCCGGTCGTGGCGCATGATGGCGATGGTGCGCCAACAATGGGAAGCAATATCGTTGGCGCCGCCGCTGCCTGGCAGGCGCACCTTGGGGTGGGCGTGTTCGCCAATGACTGTGCTGTTTAGATTGCCATACATATCGATCTGCGCTCCGCCAATAAAACCGAAGTCGATCAAGCCGCGTTGAGCTGTCTCGATGACATCCAGGATACCCGATGCGGCGACTGCTCGATGGAAGGTGCACTCGCCGCCTACGGCGCGAGGCAACTCTTCCAGAATAGCCCCTATTCCGCCAAATTCAAATATTGCTACAAGATTGGGGGCGTGCATGCGCTGGGCCAGGGCGGCTGCCAACATTGGAATACCGGTTCCAATAATAGCAGTGGTGCGATCGGTCATTAGCCGGGCTGCAGTGCAGATCAACAACTCAGTAGCGTTATAAATTGGCCGACCAGAGGTTGGCTGGCCCGCGTCAACCAGTTGCTCAGTAGGCATGGCTCCCTCCCCTTAGGGCGTTCAAACGTTCAAGACCGATCTTTTGCAGATATTCTGCGTGGTCTTTTACGCTGTAGATGTATTTTTCCAGATAAGCCTGTGTTGTGATTGGATCTTGAGAAGCCTGAACCCACTCTTTTATCTGGGCTTCGTCGCGACGATATAGGTAGCACATCTCGCCAGGGTGCGAACCATACGGCGCCTCAACCACTGCGTCCACAAGGTAGTAGGGTATGATCGTGCGGTCTGGGCGACTGCGGATTACTTCCTCGCCCACGATTTGTTCGGCGCTAATGATCAGCGTTTTCGACGCACGTGCCATCTCGGCGGCAAAACCGCTGATGCCATCGATCTCGGCATTACCAAAACGATCTGCCCGGTGAACGTGAATCAGCCCAACATCCAATACGAGCGCTGGCAAGAGGCAAATTGGTTCGTCCGTGAATGGGCAACGCACAACTTTGGCTGCGCTGTATTCGAACGTATCGGTCCCAAGCATACTACGCACAGGCAAGAAAGGTACGCCCATGGCGGCAGCTTTGAACCGCCAGGCAATCGCAGCATTGCTCCACTCTGCGCAGGACTCTACGCGGCCGCTTTCTACTTCCCGGCGCAGGCAGTTGGAGACGCCATAAACTTCCAGGCCAATGTAAGTGATGTCCAATGCTTTGACAAGCCCGGCGGCGAGCAGCATATCCAACTCTAGCACGCCCTGCCCGGCAACACGCAGGTTGCCGATCCCTTGACGAACGATCTCGTTGACCAGAGACATTGGGCAGCGGACAGTTCCGTACAATTCGGTGCCGATGTACATCCCTTCGCGGATGAAGCGACGCACGGCTTCTGCTTCGCTCATGCGTTTGTCGATAAGAGCTTTGTTCTTTTGCCGGTTCCATTCGCGGAATGTCTGGATATCCACAGGCTGAAGCAGGGGCCCTTTTCCTGAGCGGATCACGTTCATTGGTACGCCTCCTGGTCTGGGAAAGGAATAGTGCAGCCCGATATTCTGTTTATACAATACACCAAAACAGGAACAGATTCAAGACACAGTTAACGGAATAGCGCGCCCATTGGCAATTTACTGCCAGCAGGCGCGCCTCTAGGAGTGACCAGATATTAATATTCGCGGCGACGATCGCTTCCGCCAGAACGGTTACGGAAACTTCCCCCTCGGTCTTCGCGTGGACGAGCCAGGTTAACCGTCAAGGTTCGCTGGTGGAACTGGTAGTTATGAAACATGTTGATCGCTTTTTGAGCTTCCTCTGCAGTTCCCATTTCTACAAAACCAAAGCCCTTCGATCTGCCTGTATCGCGGTCTTTGATGATCGCTACTGACTTCACCGTGCCAGCCTGTGCAAACAACGCTTTCAGGTCGTCTTCACTGCTGGTATAGGACAGGTTTCCAACGTACAGTTTTGCTTCCATTTCCACTCGACTCTCCGATTATGATGGGATTGCTTTTCGGCCGGTGCAGTCAGCGCCTAGAATGAAACCCGCAAGGTTCTCCGCAGGCAGATCCGCGCCTTGCCTCTTATTCCCTGCATCTTACCACAACTTGAGAAATTAAAGGGAGGTGAAAATTGATGGGAAATATAGAGCAATAGGAATTAAGTACCGGAAACAACCCATCGAAGTATTGTCCGGTAGCCATGCTCGATGCGGCTGTACAGACGCCAATCGCTGTAAACCCGGCTTACAGCCGTTTCGCCGAGCAACGGCACACTGGTCAGCAGGGTTAACGTGCGCCCTTCCAGGTTGTCATGAGCGACCAGCATCCAGAAGTCGTTAGTGTATGGCGAGCAAGCGGATCAGGAACCGGCTCATCAGAAACAGTAGGAAACCTCAGATCACCTCTATGGTATAATTTTCCGAAAATAAGTTCAACAACTAAAGACGGCTTCTCATAGTTACTGGATGGCGAGTGTAACTTCAGAGGGCGAATAGCTCAGTTGGTCAGAGCGCCTCTCTTACACAGAGGAGGTCGGGGGTTCGAGCCCCTCTTCGCCCATTTTGCCCCCTACTTGTAGGGGGCATTTGTTTAGAGGCGATTTGGTAAGCACCTTGCTAGTCAGACCGGGGTAGATTTCAGACGCAACGAGCCGCAATCGTGTTCATGGAAGTTGTTGCTTTGAAGTCGCCGATTCGATTGGTAAGGTGACCGTCGCGGCAAAGCCGGCGTGGTCGGTTTCGTGAACCGAGAAAACACCACCCATCTCGTCCAACACTGTGGTGATCAGTTGGCTCATCGCCTCTCGTTGTACTTTATTATTCGTCGATTCAGAAGTAAGATAGAGAGAAGACGATGATTGTGAAGGGCTGGTCTCTACAATGACCTGAACGGTATGGTCGTTACAGGCGGTGGAGATGGATAACTTTCCCCGATTTTTGATCGCTTGAACGCCATAGATCAACACGTAGAGCAGAGCTGTTTGTAAGTGGAGCTGGTTACAAAGGATCGGCGGGATTTTTCCTTCGTACTTACGGTCGAAAACTACCAGATCGTGCGCCTCTTCGGCCACGATAGCAATCGCACCTTCCAAGACCTCAATCAAATCGTTATAGCGCATCTTTGGCGCCTCGCCTTCCAAGTCTTTTAACCTTTGGGAGAAGCCGTAAATATGGGTCAGTTCTTCCAATGAATGGCGAATCGCTTCCTGGATATCCTCCATGCGAAACTCGACACGATAATGCGACTCGATCGTTTCCCAATCGAGTTTGAGCGCCGAGCGCAAGCTAGTTTCGCAGGTTTGCAGCGCAACCCGATAATCCGTGAATGCATAGCGTAACGCTTGCAAGTTTAACATGATCATCGACAGGTGATGTGGACTGTCCCCTTAGGGTGTACCGCGTGGTATTCTATCGGCGTGTGCCGTAGTTCTTCGATCACCTTTCGGTTGGCCTGCTCGATCGCCAAGCGGTCCTCAGCATGGATCGCCTGGTTGGTCACATCGGCCAGTCTGTCGCTGAAGTCTTGCTTGCTGATGCCAAAGATGCGGTGCATCTCTTCTGACCATTCGAGTCGGTTTTCCTGGATGTGCCACACCCAGCTCCCGACTTGCGCGATTTGCTGCGCCTGACGCAGCTCAATGTCTTGAGCGCTCTGTGGGAATAACCAGCAGGCTGGGACATGGACGTTAGAAATGCAATCGAACGGCCATCCCCGTTTCGAAAGCAGGAATGGCCGTTCGATACCGCTTTAAGAGGGTCTGGCTCTATGCCAGGACGATCTCTGGTAGGCGCTCGGCCTCCACGGGGAGCTGCTCAGCGGCGATCCAGACGAGGTGGTGAGGCGGGAGGGTGCGGCTGCCGTGGTGCTCGGGCGAGGGGACGGGCCAATGCAGCCGCGCGCCGCTTGCAAGGCGGGCGTGTGAGACGCCGGTGTAAGCCGGGACCAAGGAGGCAATTTCTTGCATGATTTGTCCCGTGTCGGCATAGTCCCAGCCGGAGAACGCCGCCGGGGCCACCTCGCGCCCGCCGTTCGCCAGGATGCGCCGCGCCAGGGCGGCGATGATTTGCCAGTCGGGCCGCGCCTGACCCAGGGGCTGAATCGCCTGTTTGACGAGTTGAACGCGGCGCTCGGCACTGGTGTAGGTGCCGGTTTTTTCGGCAAAGCTGACGCCGGGCAACAGTACGTCGGCGTAGCGGGTCGTCTCGGATGGCATGATCTCTTGCAGGATGACGAAATCACACGCTTCCAAGTCCTTGCGCACCTGGGCGGCGGCGGGCGTGGCGTTCAAGATGTCTTCTCCCAAGATGTACAGCGCTTTGATCTGACCCTGACGGGCGGCGGCCAGGATTTCGGCGGCAGGCAGGCCGGGCGTGTGGGGCAGCGAAACGCCCCAGGCCGACTCGAACTGGCGCTGCGCTTCCGCGTCGGCTATCGGCTGATAGCCGGGCAGGAACGCCGGACTTGCCCCCATGTCGCACGCGCCTTGTGTGTTGGCCAGGGAGCGCAGCGGGTACAGGCCGCCGCCTGGGAGTTCCAGGTTGCCCAGCAAAAGTTGCAGGTTGACCAGGCTGTGGACGTTCCCGCGTGCAGCGGCGGGATGGGCCAGGACAGCGCTCCAAATGACCGCCGACGGGCGGTTTTGGGCCAGGATTTCGGCTGCCCGGTAGAGCGCTTCGCGGCTGAGACCGGTGATTTCGGCGACGTACTGCGGGGTGTAGCGCTCGATCACAGCTTTGAAGTCCTCGAAGCCGTGCGGGTTTTTCTCGATCGCCTGGGGATCGGCCCAGCCCTGCTCCAGAATGATGTGCATCAAGCCGTTGATCAGAGCGGTTTCGGTGTTCGGACGATGATAGAGCGGCAGGGCCGCGTACTCGGCGATGTTGACGAAGTCTGGACTGGCGACTACCATCTTGATCTTGCGGCGCAGGATCGCCTGGCGGATGCGGGCGCCAAAGACGGGATGTTGCTCGGTGAGGTTCGACCCAATGACGAGCAGCGAACGGGCCTGGCTGGCGACCTCCTCGAAATCGCCGGTCATGGCCGGCACGCCTGCCGCCTCCAGCAGGCCCTCCACTACGCTGGCGTTGTAGATATGGGCGCTCAGATCGATATGATTAGTGCCCAGAACCTGTCGGGCGAGCTTGTTCAGCAGGTAATTTTCTTCGTTGAGATGCCTGCCGGAGGCCAGGATGCCGATCGCTGTGCTATCGCCGGCGCGGCTGTTCTCATTTCGGGCTTTGAGCAGGCCTGCGGCGGCGACTTCCAGGGCGGTGTTCCAGTCCACATCGACCCAGCGGCTGGCAGGCGAGCTGTCTCCTCGATTTCTGGGACGATGGCTGCCGTCGAGCAGATATTGGCGCAGGCGAGGGCGGGTATGGCGGCGTTCATGGTGGATGAACTCATGACCGTAGCGTCCCTTCACGCACAGGTGCAAGCCGTTGAACGAAGCGATTGTCGGATCGGCGTTCGATGTCACTCGGATGACCCTGCCGCCGACCACGTCGTCTTTGACGTTTAGATCGAGCTGACAGCCGACAGCGCAGTAGGTGCAGGTGGTGCGCACCAGGCGGTCTGGGCGCCCGGCAGTGACGGACATCTTGTTATCCAGAGCGCCGGTCGGGCAATAGGCCACGCAGGCGCCGCAGGATTCGCAGCGCGAGGCAAGCATGGTGGAGTTGGCGCCGGCGATGATGCGCGCCTTGTAACCGCGATAAGCTTGCGACCAGACGAAGCGCCCCTGGATTTCGGCGCAGGCGCGCACGCAACGCGTGCACTGGATGCATTTGTTCATGTCCACCCAGACGAAGGGGTTAGGATCGCTGTCGATCGGTTCGAAGGGCTTCTTTGCCATGTGAGCGCGGACATCGATGCCATAGAAGCGCGCCCACTTGACCAGCTCGGAGTCCTGTTCGATGTCGAAATGGTCATTGTAGCGCTTATAGCCGGCGTCATAGTAGTTCGAGAGCAGCATTCGCAGTATTGCGCGGCGGTAGCGGATCACCGGTTCGGACTCAGTGCGCACTTCGAGGGCCGGACTGACCGGCAGATTGCAAGAAGTCATCGGCAGGCGGGCGCCGCGCACCTGCACCACACACAGGCGGCAGCCGCCGAAGGGGCTGAGGTCTTTGTGATAGCACAGGGTAGGGATGGTGATGCCTACCGACTCGGCGGCCTGGAGCACCGTGTACCCCTCGGGGACTTCATAGGTTTGATCGTTGATAGAAATGCTGATCATCGGTAAATCTCCTTCTGCACGTCAAGCCGCTGAAGCCTCGTAGTCGAGCAGGGCTGCAGGAGCGGGTTGAGGTAGATTGCAGACCCCCGCCGGGCAGGTGTGGTGGACGATGTGCGCTTCGACTTCCTGGCGGAAGTGTTTGAGAATGTCGCGCACGGCGACCGAGGCGGTCTGACCCAGGCCGCAATTCGAGAGCAACTCCATTTCCTGGCCCAGGGACTGGATTACCTCCAGGCTCTCCAAAGTACCGCGGCCTTCGGCGATGTCGGAGACGAGCGTATAGAGGCGCTGGGTGCCGGTGCGGCAGGGGGTGCATTTAGCGCAACATTCGAAGCGGAAGAATTGCAACAGCACTCGCGCCAGATCCACCACGCAGGTGTGCTCGTCGCAGATTAGCAACGCCCCGGAGCCGAGGGACGCGCCGGCGGTGCGCCAGGATTCGAAATCCATGGGGGTGTCCTGCAGACTGGCGGGGACGATGGAGCCGCTGGAGCCGCCAGTCTGAACCAGCTTGAGATTGGCGCCCCTTTTCATCCCCCTGCCGTAGATTTCGATGACTTCTCTCAAAGTGATGCCCAGAGGCACCTCGATCACGCCGGTGAAGTTCACATTGCCCATGATGGTGTAGATCTTGGTGCCGCGGCTCTTTTCGGTGCCAAACTGGTGATACCATTCGCCGCCGTTGCGGACGATGTGGGGGATATTCGCCAGGGTTTCGACGTTGTTGACCAGGGTGGGCTTGCCCCACAGGCCATAGGTGGGTGGGTAGGGTGGTCGAGCGCGCGGCTGACCGCGTTTCCCCTCGATGGATTCGATCAGAGCGGTCTCCTCGCCGCAGATGTATGCGCCTGCTCCAGCGTGCAGGTGGATATCGAAACGGAAGTCCTTGCCAAGGATCTGATCGCCGAGCAGACCGCGCTCACGCGCCAGGTGGATGGCCTTTTCCAGTCTCCGGTAGCCCAGCTTATACTCGCCGCGGATGTAGATGTAGCCCTCCGCAGCGCCCACAGCGTAGCCGGCGATGGTCATAGCCTCGATGATGCTGAAGGGGTCGCCTTCGATGATAAGCCGATCTTTGAAGGTGCCCGGCTCGCTTTCGTCGGCGTTGCAAATGACGTATTTGGGCTGTCCGCGGGCGCTGCGTACAAAGTCCCATTTGCGGCCGGTGGGAAAGCCGGCCCCGCCGCGCCCCTGCAGACCGGATTTTTCGACCTCGTTGATCACCTGTTCAGGGCTCATCTCGGTCAATGCCTTCGCCAGAGCCAGGTAACCGTCGTGAATCAGATAATCATCCAGGCTTTCTGGATCGATCAGCCCGGCGCGCCCGAGCACAATGCGCTGTTGCACGGGAAGGGCACCCATTCGAGCGCGCAGCCAGGCGATCTCGCCAGCCGGCTCGTGCATCAAACCAAGCAGGCTCTTGACGATGTGCCCCTTGATCAGATGCTCTTCTACCAGAATCGGCACATCATCGGCGCTGACCGGCGCGTAGACCACGGCTTCAGGATAAATCATCACCAGCGGTAGGTCACCTCGTTCGCTAATTGTGCTGATGGTGCTGACCTTGATCTCATCTTGCAGGCCGGCCGCGCGGATCTCCGCCTGTAAATCGCGGAAGATCGTTTCGGCGCCGCGCTCGATGCTGACAGGATCATTCGAGACCAGGACCATAGATCGTATAAATTTCATCGCTCACCTCATTCGCGGCTGGGCTACGGCGCGCTGTTGCATTTCGTTGGAAGAGGGGTCATTATTTCTCGCGATAACGAAACAGAATGGCAGGCACCTGCTCGGGCCGGACGTTGCCATAGATGTCGTCGTCCACCATGAACACCGGCCCGACTGCGCATAGGCCCAGGCAACTGGTTTGCAGCAGCGTCCAACGCTTATCGGGGGTCGTTTCGCCGGGTTCGATCTTGAGCCAATCTTTCAATGCCTGGATGACCTGACGCCCACCGACCACATGGCAGGGCGCGCTTTCACAGAAGCGGATGATATGCTTGCCGGTGGGCTTGAGCGAAAACATCTGGTAGAAGCTGGCAATCGCAAACAGGTGGCTATCTGCCAGGAAGAGGCCTTCTTCGGGAGCGTTGATCCGACGGCGGATCTTCCCTAGGGCTTCTGCAGGGATGTAGCCGAAGGCCTGGTTCACTTCCTGCAGGATAGGGATCAGGGCATCCCGCTGGTCGCCATGATGCTCGACCGCGGCCTGGATCACAGCATCCAGGTTTTCTTCGGTGACTTCGTAACGAACTTTTTCAAACTCGCTCATGCAGAGGTCCCTCCCGGCTCAAATATTCTCGATCACGTTTTCCTGGACGATCAATCCTTTGCCAAGGTGATCCTGCAGGATGCGGCGAGCCACTTCTGGTCTTACTTTTCCATAGGTGACCGGCGGCTGATCGGCGATTTGCACCTGCACCAGTGGCTCCAGTGCGCACAGGCCGTTGCAGCCGGTCTGCGTGATGTGAACCTGGTCGGCGCTGACGCCGGGAATGCTCTCGGAGGCGATGAGCTGATTCATCGCCTTCAAAGTGTCGCGGGCTCCTGCAGCGATGCTGCAACTCGCCATGTTGATGCGGATGTGGAAACGGTACTTTTGAGCAATGGCGCGCTGTCTCTCCAGAGCCTCCAGGCGGGCGTTGGTCAGATCTTCCACGGAACGGATCATGCTCATTTTGGCCTCATCATACGCTCTGCGATAGGGTATTTTGCGGCTGCTTGCTGCGCTCTGGTTGGGTTTCATCCTCCAGGATCAGGCAAGGCATCGTTTCGATAACACCTGGAATCGGTTGTATTTCGGATAAGATGATCTGGCGCATCTGTTCCAGAGTGTCGGCCTGGATCATAGCGACCGCGTCGTAGCGTCCGTAGACCATATACGCTTCGGTCACGGATGCCAGGCGCTTCAGCCGCCGGTAGCCCTCCAGTACATTCAGGGAGGTGAACTTGATGAGAACAATCGCTTTCATCTCAGTTTTTATTTACAATAAAATGCGCTTTCTGTCATTGGATTGTCGTTGATCTTTGAGGTCGATTCGGTCAACCGAAGCGACCGCCAAAGTTGGCGGTCGCATGCGCATTTGTTGCGGAAACCGATTGACTTTAGCGTATGCCAGGGTTAATCGGGTTCGTTGGGCGACTGGCTATCCCCCAGCGTGGCGATGCCTTTGCGCAGGGCGTAGAGCGTGGCCTGGACGCGGTTCGCCAGGTGCAGTTTGCTGAGAATGTTGCTGACATGGGTGCGCACGGTGGCTTCGCGCAGCACCAGGCGGTGGGCGATCTCTTTGTTTTCGATGCCCTGGGCAAGCAATTGCAGGATTTCTAATTCGCGTTCGGTCAGTGGATCGGGTGTCAACGGCTCTTCAGCCGGCCGATTCAGCTCTTGGATCACTTTGCGGGCAATGGTAGGGTGGATCGAAAGTTCGCCGCGATAGACCTGGTGGATCATGCGGATCAGATCCTCTGGGTCGGAGTCTTTCAGGAGATATCCCAAAGCCCCCGCTTTGATAGATGGAAAGACCTTATCGTCGGCGGCGAAGCTGGTCATGACCAGGATGCGCGCATCGGGGTGGGAGGCGGTGATCTGTCGAATAGCCTCGATGCCGTTCATCTCTGGCATCACCAGGTCCATCAGGATCACGTCGGGAAGCAACTCGGCGACTTTCGGAATGGCCTCTTTTCCGTTGGCTGCTTCTCCAACGACCTCGATATCCGCCTCTTCAGCCAACAGAGATTTGATCCCTCGGCGCACTACCGGATGGTCGTCCACGATCAGAACGCGAATCTTCTGGCTCATGCTCCTTCTCCTCCGCGTTATGCGGGCTCAGCGACGACGCCGATCAACGGCGCTTCGACGAGGATGCTCGTTCCTCTGCCCGGTTGCGTGTTCACCTGCAAGCGCCCTTTGAGCTGCAGCGCGCGTTGCTCCATGCTATGCAGTCCCATGCCGCCACTGTTGCGCGCCTGATCGATATCGAATCCGACGCCATTATCGCGGATCTCCATCCAGATCCAATTCCCATCCGATCGCAAACTGACCGTCACCTTCTTAGCGCGGGCGTAGCGCACAAGATTATTCAAGGCTTCCATGGCGATTCGGTAAAGTTGCGCCTCGACGAGGCGCGGCAGGCGTTGAATGCCGTCGGTCACCAGTTCGGTCTCCAGGCCGGTGCGCGTCTCGATGGCTTCCAGGCTGGCCTGCAAAGCGGCGATCAGGCCTTCTCTCTGTAATAGCGGGGGATTCAACTCCAGGATCAGCAGGCGCATTTCTTGAAGCGCTTGCAAGGCATTCTCTTTGATCTCGCTGAGATTCTGTTCGATCAGGCTGGTGTTGCCGCTGCGGATGGCGCGGCTGGTGGCGGCGCAGTAGAGACAAATGCCGTATAGCAATTGAGTGACCGAGTCGTGCAGTTCGCGGGCGATGCGGCTGCGTTCCTCGATCACGGCGAGGTTCTGGGCTTTTTCGTATAGCCGTGCATTTTCGATAGCCACTGCCACCTGGTTCGCAATCGTCAGGGCGACTCTGGCGTGCCGCTGGGTGTAATAATTGGGCTCCTGATAAGTCAGGCTGAGCAAGCCGGTCACCTGATCGCGGACGATGAGCGGCACTCCTATCCATGAGCGGGCATGCTTGAACGATGGTAGAGGCTGGCTGCCGGCGCTCTCGCGAAACGCGCGCAGCAATGGGGTATCGCCTTGAACGTCATCCATGATCAGCACTTTTTTTTCGCGGATGACCGGCTGATAGGGCCCCGCATTTTCCAGGCTAAGGGAGAGCGTTTGATTCTGGGCTATCGCCTGGGGGATCTGGTAAGCGGCCACCTGTAACTTCCCATCGTCCAGGGTAAAAATTGCCGCTCCGCTGAAAAGGATCACATTCTGGATTTGATCCAGAATCAGGTTAAGGAGAGGCTCCAGTTCCAGGGTGGAGGCGATGCGGCGCGACACATCTAACATGGTAGATAGCTCACGCGTGCGCTCATTCACGGCTTGCTCGAGGGACTGGTATGCCTGCACCTGGTCGGTGATGTCAGAAGTCACGATAAAAGTCCGGTGGACGTCGTCGATAACATTGGAGGAATAGCGCTCACGGATACAGCGACGTTGGCCGTCTTTACGCAGAATCCAAAACTCCAGTTCCTTAGGGAAGCTCCCTGTACGCTCTGCCTGGGAGATGATTTGTTCCAGGCGGATATGTTCCTCGGGGGCGGCAAATTCGCGGATGCGGTTGTGCAGGTCCGTATCCGGGCAGTCGCCGAAGATCTCGCAGGCGCGCTCATTGCGATAGACCAGCCGGCCATTTTCGATGATCGTCAGCCCTTCCTGGATGTTATCTGCCATGTTGCGAAAGCGCTCTTCGCTCACCCGCGCCATCTGCTCGGCCTTCTTGTGCATGGCGATCTGGAGTTGAAGTTCGACGTTCAGGCGCGCCAGTTCGTTGCTCTGCTCCTGAGAGCGCGAAACAAGCTCCTGGTTGAGCTGGAATAATTCGCTTTCCAGATTGGGTGGTCTGGCGTTATCCTGAGCAAATACTGATGGGCGGCGAACGGAGGGAGTCTCATGGCCTTTGGTGTCAGCAGGTAGGCGGCTGTCCAGCCACAAGCCTGTTCCAATGGTCAGGAAGAGCAGCAGGGCCGTCAGCAAAAGTTCAGCCTGCGGCGACAGAGCTTCGGGGAAGATGGTTTGCACCTCCCATGTCAGCATCAAACCGATGAGGAGCGCCATGAAGGTGATGAACAGGCGTCGACCAAGAATGCGCGACACAATTCCTCCAGATGAACCTTTGCCATTACAGTATAGCATAAACGGGAAGGGCAAATGGTTGAGAATCGCTGAGCGCTCATTCGACAATCGTTGAGCCGCGCGCACGACAAACGCGGGCGTATCCCCTGAGTAGCTCGCCCTGAAAGTTCAACGTCCATCCGATGACAGAACTCTCATTTTCATGTAAATAAACAATGAGGTAAATAGCACAAATCCCTGGATCGTTGTTTACCTCGGATCGCTCTTTGAATTGAATTTCAGCGACGCCGGTGGTGAAACATGAATTATTTTGTGATCGCAGATAATCGCAAGTGCATCGGCTGCTACGCCTGTGTAGCTGCCTGCACGGAAAGCCATCGCCAGGCCGGGCTGCAAGCGTACCCGCGCTTGTATGTGACCCATACTCCGGCGGGGACAATGCCGATCCAGTGCCGCCATTGCGAGGACGCTATGTGCGCCCTGGTGTGTCCGGTGAAAGCCATCACGCACGAGGATCATTCAATTCAGATCAACGAGAGCCTGTGTATCGGTTGCAAGATGTGCGCACTGGCGTGCCCCTTTGGCAATATCTTGCCAGGGGGAACGCCGGTGCCTGGACAGGAATTGAACGTTGGGTTCTACTCTTTCGTGAATGCGCCGCTTCAACCGGATCCGATGTTCCTGCGTGAGCTGAGCTATCAGGAGCAGCTATCCTTGCTGAAGTGGAATATCGGCCAGAAAACAGTGGCGGTAAAGTGTGACTTGTGCTACTTTCGTGAGGAAGGGCCGGCTTGTGTGGAAGCCTGTCCACATAAGGCTTTGGTGCTGATCACCGATGAAATGGCGACGGGCCAACGCCAGCTTTTTGAGAGGATGAAGCAAGTGGCTGTGGTGACCAAAGGGTAACTGTAATCTGCCCGGTTAATCCGAGCTGAGGCAGGAGCAAAATCAATGGCTGCGATCCAACTCTTGTTGCTCTCGATCATCTTGTACCTGGCTGCCGCCCTGGCAGCGTTGTTGCTGAATGGTTCTGGACGGGCGGCCAGAAATGTGGCTGGTTGGCTGGGGCTGCTGGGTTCCCTGGCGGGGGTCGTATGCGCTGGCATAGCATTGTTTTCCACATCTGCGCCGGAGATCAGGCTATTCGAGATCGCTCCTTTTGGATGGTGCATCTTGCGCATCGATCAGCTTTCGGCCTTGCTGGTGGGGGTGATCACCCTGGTCAGCGCGGCTACCCATGTGTATTCGCTAGATTCAGGAGAGGGTCAAAGGGCAGTGGGATTCTTCACACCTCTGTTTGTGGGCAGCATGTTACTGGTGGTTACAGTGGTCAATGCGTTTTTCTTCCTGCTGTTTTGGGAATTGATGACCCTGGCTTCGTACTTTCTGGTCATTTGGGAAACAGAAAAGAGAGAGTCGATCCAAACCGGGTACGTTTATATGCTGGTAGCCCATGCCGGCGCGGCGCTCATCATGGCGGCTTTCTTCTTCATGTTCCAGAAAACGGGCAGCTTCGATTTTCGCCTGTGGCGGCAAGCCTGGATTTCGCCTGGGGTCAAGAATCTGGTCTTCTTGCTGGTATTCATTGGTTTTGGCGCCAAAGCGGGCATGGTTCCGCTGCACTTTTGGACGCCTGGCGCATATCACGCTGCGCCTCACCAGATATCGGCGCTGATGTCGGGGGTGATGAAAAAGACAGCGATTTACGGCATCTTGCGAATTTGCGTCGATCTGTTAGGGGCGCAAACTTGGTGGTGGGGCTTCCTGCTGCTGGTGTTTGGGGCAACCTCCGCAGCGCTCGGAGCGTTTTACGCCCTGGCGGAGCGAGATATCAAACGTTTGTTGGCTTACTCCAGCGTGGAAAATGTGGGGATCATCTTGATGGGTGCCGGGCTGGGTATGGTCGGTCTGGCGGCGCAGTCGCCTGCGCTGGCAGGGGTGGGGTTTCTGGCAGCGCTATACCATATGCTCAATCATGCCTTTTTCAAAGGGTTGCTTTTCCTCGGCGCCGGCTCGGCGATTGGCGGCGCGGGGACTGCCAACCTGAATCGCATGGGCGGATTGGCGCGCTGCATGCCTTGGACGGCGTTGACTTTCTTGATCGGCGCGGCGTCGGCGACGGCGGTCCCGCCGTTCAATGGGTTCGTCAGCGAATGGTTTACCTACCAGTCTTTCTTTAGCGCAGCCCAAATGCCGTTTTTCCTGATGCGCGTCTTTGCGCCGCTGACGGCTGTCGTGTTGGCCCTGGCGGGAGCGCTGGCAGTGATGGTGTACGTCAAAGCCTATGCGGGCGCCTTTATGGGGCCGGCGCGAGGCCCGAAAGCCGCCGATGCGCAAGAAGCCCCGCTTGGGGCGCGGCTGAGCCTGGGCTACTTGGCGCTGGGCTGTCTGGCGCTGGGCATCGGCGCGCCGTTGATTGCGCCCTGGATCGCCCGGGTCTCCGCGGACATGGCGCGCATCCCGGCGATAGCAGTCTCCAATGGCTGGCAGATCTTTCCAGGAAAAGTGACCCAGGCTGTGGTTTCACCGCCCCTGGTAGCGCTGTTATTGCTCGGTCTGTTGGTAGCGCCGCTGGTGATTGTGGCAGTGTATGGCGGGAGGCGCGCTGGACGGCGCAGCAACGTGGAGCCTTGGGCGTGTGGTTATGGCTATTCTCCCTCAATGTCCGTCGCTGCCAGTAACTTTGATCAGCCCGTAAGGGTCTCGTTCCAGCCGCTTTACTGGCTGCGCACGCTGATGGATAAGCCTTTCTCGGCCGTCGCTGAGTTTTCACGTGCGGCGCTGGGAACGATCCGTCGGGCGGAGCCAGTAGTGGAGACCATTGTCACCCGGCCAACTACTCGCCTTGTGGAGACCGCTGGGCAATGGATCCAGGCGCTGCAGATGGGAGATATTCGGGTGTACTGTCTGTACATCATTCTCACCCTGGCAATTTTGTTGATTGTCATCTTCGGAGGAAGCGGACTATGAGCATGGTTGGATTGATCGGCATCGGAGTCCTCCAGGCTGCGCTGCTTTTGCTGGCTGCGCCGTTGTTCTCCGGTTTTTCCCGCGTGCTACGAGCAAAGATTCAGACGCGCAAAGGCCCGCCGTTGTTGCAGAACTACCGCGACCTCGTCAAGTTGATGAAGCGGCAAGAGGTGGTTTCGGAGCAGGCCGGCTGGATTTTCAGGGCGGCGCCCTGGATCAGCATGGCGGCGGTGCTGCTGGCAGCTCTGATCACCCCTGTGCTGGCGGCCGCCTCGCCTTTGGGTGTGGTGGGGGACCTGATCCTGCTGGCGTATCTGTTCGTCCTGCCGCGAGTGCTCTTCTCCCTCGCCGGGCTGGACACCGGCAGCACTTTTGGCGGGGTGAGCGCTCGACGGGAGTTGCTGATTGCAGCTTTGATCGAGCCAGCGTTGATACTGGTTATCTTTGTCCTGGCCTTGTTGGCAGGTTCCACCAATCTGGGAACGATCAGCTACAAGGTCGCCAACGGCACGATGCCGCTATCGCTGGCCTTCTGGCTCAGCATGGCTGCGTTTGCCTTCGTCATGTTTGTGGAAATGGGCAGGCTGCCTTTCGACCTGGCTGAAGCAGAGCAAGAGCTGCAAGAAGGACCGCTTTCCGAGTATTCGGGACGGTCCCTGGCGCTGGTGAAGTGGGGCCTGTACTTGAAGCAGATTGTTTTGGTGGCGCTTTTCCTGGGGCTGTTCGTGCCTTTTGGGAGCATGACCAGGATCTCTGCGGCAGGCCTGCTGATCGCCATCCCTATCTTTCTGCTCAAGGCGGCCATTGTTTATTTCGTCGTAGCCCTGCTGGAGAACGCTATGGCCCGGATGCGCTTTTTGAAGGCGCCTGCTGCCACCTGGCTGGCTTTGGGTGCAGCGGTGCTCTCGTTCGTGTTTTACCTGGCAAACGTCTAGTTTAGCGGAGGTGCTCTGCATGAGCGGATTAATCCTTGCCAGTATCCTGCTACCCTTTGTGGGCAGCCTGCTTGTTTTAGTTACGCGGCGATCCTGGATCAAGCTGCTGAGCCAGGTTACCGCGCTTGCCTCGGCGCTGTGCAGCTTGCTTGTGTTGATCAGCTTCACCCAGAATGGAAAGGCGCCTGACTCGGTGGGGCTGGTTTTCCTGGGCGATGTGCTTGTCTTTGGAGTGGTGCTGGATAGGCTCAGCGTCTTGATCGGGATGGCTTTGAGCCTGGTCGGATTCTTGATCGTGGTATATTCCGGCGCATACCTGACCCCGCAGAACCGTGAACACCCGGAGGAAAAAGTGCTCCGGAGGTATTACTTCTTTTTGCTGGCGTTCATTGGTTCGATGGCGGGAGTGATTTACTCATCCACGATGTTGGGGCTGTTGATCTTCTTCGAACTCACCGGGGTGTGTTCATGGGGGTTGATCGGTTACTACGACAACGAGAAGGCGCGGCGGGCAGCGCTCAAGGCGATCATCACGACGCAGGTGGCTTCATTGGGGCTTTATCTGGCCACGGCCTATTTCTTTGCCGTTAGCGGCAGCCTGGATCTGGCCGCGCTGGCTGGCTTGACTGACAGCGCAAAAATTGTCATCCTGGTGGGCGTGCTGGTCGCTGGCTTTGGGAAATCCGCGCAGTTGCCATTTCACTTCTGGTTGCCCGATGCCATGGTTGCGCCGACGCCGATCAGCGCTTACCTGCATGCGGCGTCCATGGTTAAAGTAGGCGTGTACATCCTGGCGCGCTGTCTGGTTTCGGCGGGGAGCGTACCGACTGTGGTCGGGGTGATTGGCGGGGTAATGGCGATCCTGACGATGGTCTATGGTTTTGCCATGTATTTCCCGCAGAAAGACATGAAAAAGCTCCTGGCGTATTCGACGATCACACAACTTGCGTACATCTTCCTGGCGTTGTCGCTTTCGGTTTTCGGCTCGGGGCTGGCGTTCAACGGCGCCGTGGCGCACATTTTCAACCACGCGTTTGCCAAGAGCCTGTTCTTCCTGGTAGCCGGAGCGCTAAGTTTCACTACAGGTACGCGAATGCTGCCCGATTTGCGCGGCATACTTGGCAAGATGCCAGTGGTTGGGGTGAGCTTTGCGGTGGCAGCGCTGGGTGTCACGGGTGTGCCGCCCTTCAATGGCTTCTTCAGCAAGTTTAGCATCTTTGCTGGTGGCTTTCAGGCTGCGCAGGCGCATCCGCTTTTGTTGGCGCTGGTGATCATCGCCATCCTGGAGTCCGTCGGTAGCTTTGCATGGATCTTTTGGGTCTTCAGCACAACCGTGCCGGGCGCGCCGTCTGAGGCAGTGGACGCGGCGACGCCTCTGGCGCCCGCCATGCAGGCGGTATTGATCACATTGGCGACCCTGACGCTGCTTTCGGGCTTTTTTGCCGCCGCCTGGTTGGGCTGAGACGGTGGAAGGTGGAGGTTATGTATGACCAACTATGACTTGATCAACAGCTTGAGCGGTTTGCTGATCCTGACCTCTTTGTTGGTGATCGAGACAAAACGTTTGCGCGTGTCGGCGATCCAGTATGGGGTGCAATCGTTTGTATTGGTGTTGATTTTCCTGGCTTTGGCAACGACCATGAACGCCGGGCAGCTTTATCTGTGGGCGGCCAGCGCCTTTGTGACAAAAGTGTTGCTGGTGCCCTATATCCTCTATCGCGCCCAGCGGGGCGTGGACGAGGCGCAGCAAGCGCAGATGGCGGTCAAACCCGCGGTATCGCTGATACTGGCGGCGGCGACGCTGGTGATTTCGTTCGTTGTGGTTAATCAGTTGGATTTGAAGATTGCCGTCGAATTCAGGCCTGCCCTGGCGGTATCAGTGGCGCACTTCTTCTTTGGAGAACTGTGCATCCTGACGCAGCGGAACCTGCTGAAGCAGGTCCTGGGCTTTTGTCTGATGGAAAATGGCTCGCACCTGACGCTGGCGCTGCTGGCGCACAACGCTCCTGAGTTGGTGGAAATTGGCATTGCTACGGATGCGGTGTTCGGGGTGGTGATCATGGCTGTACTGGCTATCCAGATTTATCGCCGCTTGCACACCCTGGATGCTGCCAGCCTGACCACGCTGAGAGGATAGGAGAAGCGATATGTACCCCAACTATCTGGTCTGGCTCCTGCTGGTCCCCCTGGCCCTTTCGCTGATCATGTTCGCCATGCGCTGGCTGGGTCGCAAGGCCGTCCTGCTGGTGGAAGTGATCCATGTGGTCAGTATCTCTGCGGTGTTGGTGTTGGGCCTGCTGGTCGTGCAGGGGGTGTTGGTTCAAGGGGGCGTGGTGTCGCTACATGACTGGTTGCATGTCGATGCCCTGTCTGCGGTGTTCCTGGGGATCGTCGCTGTAGTAGGTTTTTTGGTCGGGCTGTATTCGTTGGGGTACATTCGCAATGATGTCAAGACTGGCGAACTGGACGAGGCGCAGGTCAGCTTTTATTACGGCCTGTTCAACCTGTTTTTGTTCACCATGCTGCTGGCAGTGACGGCGAACAATATCATCATGATGTGGGTAGCAGTGGAAGCGACCACACTCGGCTCGGCGTTCCTGGTCGGTATCTATGGGCATCGCTCATCGCTCGAAGCGGCCTGGAAGTATGTGATCATCTGTACGGTGGGCGTGGCATTTGGCCTGTATGGCACGATCCTGGTGTATTCGGACGCGGTGAACTTCATGCAAATCCCCGAAGAAGCGGTGTTGTGGACGCGCATCGTTCAAAACGCTAAGGCCCTGGACCCCACGCTGTTGAAACTGGCATTTGTCTTTGTGCTGATCGGATTTGGGACAAAGGCCGGCATCTTTCCAATGCACGCCTGGTTGCCAGACGCCCATAGCGAAGCCCCCAGTCCGGTCAGTGCGCTGCTCTCCGGGGTGCTGTTGAATTGCGCGCTGCTGGTCGTGATTCGCTTTGCGATCATCTTGAACCAGGGGATTGATCCGCAATTCACTCAAAATATTTTTCTGGTCTTCGGCGGGCTTTCTGTGGCCGCCTCGGCGCTGTTTATGTACGTGCAACGGGATATCAAGCGCCTGTTGGCTTATTCCAGCGTGGAGAACATTGGGCTTATCGTGCTGGGATTCGGGATTGGCAGCCCGGTGGGCATCCTGGCGGCGCTGTTGCAGGCGATCAACCACAGCCTGGTCAAGTCATTAATGTTTTGCACTTCCGGTAATGTCCTGATGAAATATCACACTCGCGACCTGGGAAAAGTCAAGGGGATG
>CAZCYV010000004.1:42361-219432 GCA_964503145.1 uncultured Anaerolinea sp.
CGGTAATGTCCTGATGAAATATCACACTCGCGACCTGGGAAAAGTCAAGGGGATGTTGCAGGCTGCGCCGTTCACCAGCATTCTGCTGATGGTCGGGGCGCTGGCGCTGGTAGGCTCTCCACCGTTCAACATCTTCATCAGTAAGTTTTCGATCATCAGCGCCGGCATTGCCTCCGGGTTCGTTTGGGTGATGATCGCCTGTGTCTTGTTCCTGGCGGTGGTCTTTGCAGCGTTCTTGCGGGTGATCAGCTCCTCCGTCTTTGGAGAGTTGCCAGAGGGTGTATCGAAAGGCGAGATCCAGACTACGATGCTGGCACCGGTGGCGGTGCTGATGGTCCTGGTGGTGTTACTTGGGTTGTACTTGCCGCCGCAGGTTGGCGTTCTGCTGAACCAGGCGATGCAGGAAGTGCTGGTCAATCCGCCCATCGCCGGCGCTGCGGGTTTATTTGCGGGAATAGATTCTGCCAGTTTGCCGGTGGGCCTGCTGCAGGCCGGGCAATTTCTGATCCCTTGAGCAGGTAGCGCAGCGTGCAGCAGAGCGAGCAAAAAGAAGGAGACCATCATGATGCCGTTGACGGAAGCGAAAACCAAAATTGGCCAGAAATATGTCAGGGCGTTGCGCAACAAGTTTGGGAGAGCTATCCAAGAGGAAGCCTGGCAAGCGCCTGACCAGGTGACTTTGACAGTTGACTTGAATAGCCTGCCGGCGGTCGTAGAGACCCTGTATTACGGGCATGGCGGCTGGTTGTCTGTCGTCGCCGGCAATGACGAGCGGCCTCTGAACGGCCATTTTGCTGTTTACTATGTGCTTTCGGTTGAGGGCGGTCCCGAGTCTGGCAATGGCCAGACGCCCGATCAAGGTGGGGAAAGTTGTTATATGGTGGTGCGTGCTTTGATTCCGCCCCACCAGCCCGAATTTCCTGCGGTGACGCCGCGCGTGCCTGCAGCGGTATGGTATGAGCGGGAAGTGCGCGATATGTTTGGCTTACAACCGGTTGGGCTGCCGGATGAACGGCGGTTGGTGCTCCCCGATGATTTTCCAGAAGGACTGTATCCGCTGCGCAAGGACACGATGGACTACCGTTTTCGGCCCGAGCCGGTTACCGAGGAGGAAACATACGATTTCATCGATGTCGAAGGCGAGGGCATTGTGCAAGTTCCATTGGGGCCACTGCATATCACTTCCGATGAGCCAGGGCATTTCCGATTATATGTGGATGGCGAACACATCGTTGACGCGGATTACCGCTTGTTCTACGTGCATCGCGGCATGGAGAAGCTGGCCGAGACGCGCATGAACTACGATCAGGTGACCTTCCTGGCTGACCGCATCTGCGGCATTTGTGGTTACGCCCACAATGTGGCGTACTCCAACTCGATCGAGAGGGCGTTGGGTATCCAGATTCCTGAGCGGGCGCATTACATTCGCACCATCCTTCTGGAAGTCGAGCGTTTGCATAGCCATCTGCTCAACCTCGGATTGGCGTGTCACTTCGTTGGTTTCGATACCGGTTTCATGCAATTTTTCCGCGTGCGCGAGAAGTCGATGAAGATGGCCGAACTGCTCACCGGCACGCGCAAGACTTATGGAATGAATCTGATTGGAGGCGTGCGACGGGACATTCAGAAAGAAGAGCGCACACAGACCCTACAGTGGATCAACGAGCTACGGACAGAAGTTGCTGATCTGGTCGGCATGTTGCTCGAGACGCCGTATATCGTCCAACGCACCCAGGGCATTGGCCGCCTGGAGCCTGGGGTGGCGCGTGACTACAGTCCCGTAGGGCCAACGTTGCGGGGTTCCGGTTTCGCCCGGGATATCCGGGTGATTCATCCATACTGCGCCTATGATCGGGTCCCCTGGAAGCTGACGTATAAGGATGGCTGCGACGTGCTGGCGCGCACCCTGATCCGGGCGGAAGAGTTCTTTGAGTCGCTTTCGATGGTCGAACGCTGTCTGGAGACGATGCCGGAGGGGCCGGTGCTGGTGGAGGGTTTTTCGTATAAGCCGCACAGCTTTGCCCTGGGATACGTCGAAGCGCCGCGTGGGGAGGATATCCACTGGAGTATGCTGGGTGATAATCAGAAGCTGTATCGCTGGCGCTGCCGGGCGTCGAGCTATAACAACTGGCCGCCTCTGCGCTATATGTTGCGCAACAACACAATTTCGGATGCGCCGCTGATCGTGGCCAGCATCGATCCGTGTTATTCGTGCACTGAGCGGGTGACGGTGGTAGATGTGCGAAAAAAGAACGTCAAGATCGTGCCTTACAAAGAGCTTGAGCGGTACTGTCGGGAGCGAAAGGACTCGCCTCTGAAGGCGTGACGAGTCAAGGCATGGGTAAGCAGCGGCTTCAAGGCGTCTGCGGTACCGGAGGAGAGTGATAAGGTGCTCAAATTGTTTCGTGAAGTGTTGAAAGTGGGACAGGCAACGGTCCCCTATCCCTTTGTGCCCGGGGAGGTGGCACCCGGATTTCGTGGCAAGCCAGAGTATAACCCCGAACAATGCATCGCCTGCGCGGCGTGCACCATTGCTTGCCCGCCTAATGCGCTGACCATGGAGACCGATCTGGAGTTGGGCACGCGCACCTGGTCGATCTTCTATGGGCGGTGTATTTTCTGCGCGCGGTGCGAGGAGGTTTGCCCGACTGGGGCGATTAGGTTAGGACACGAGTTTGAGCTGGCTTCCTTCAGCAGGGAGGATCTCATCATTCGGGCAGAATTCAAGCTGGCGGCATGCAGCGTCTGCGGGGCGTATTTCGCTTCCGCCAAGGAACTGGACCACGTGCTGGCGTTGCTAGATCAGGCTGGGTTACCGGCCGAAGAAGCCGCCAATCGAAAGGCGCTGCTCAGCGCCTGTCCCGAATGTCGGCGCAAGATCGACCTGATCAAGGTAAAGCCTGTGGTACAGGAGGCGTTGAATGGCAGGGTATGACATCAAAACGGACAGCCAATACGCCGTCCACCCAGACGAGGCGATAGAGAAACTCAAAGGCGCCTTGCTCAAGGATATTCAGCGTTCCTGCTATGTTTATCGGGTGGACTGTGGTGGGTGCAACGGCTGCGAGATCGAGATTTTCGCCGCTATCACCCCGATCTTCGACGCCGAACGGTTTGGTATCAAGGTAGTCTCATCGCCGCGTCACGCCGATGTGCTGGTTTACACTGGAGCAATGACGCGCTCGATGCGCCTGCCGGCCCTGCGGGCCTATCACGGCGCGCCTGATCCCAAAGTTTGCGTGGCGTACGGCGCTTGCGGTTGCTCGGGCGGCATCTTTCATGACCTTTATGGCGTTTGGGGTGGGGCGGATAAGATCCTGCCGATCGATCTGTACATTCCCGGCTGTCCGCCGACGCCGTTGGCCACCATTCATGGTTTTGCAGTTGCTCTGGGTTTGCTGCAGCAGAAGATGAAAGCAGTGCATCATGTTCAGCAGGAGGGGGAGCGTTCAAAGCTGCTACATCCCGAGATCCCATTGGATCTGCGCATCGAGATCGAGCGGGAGGCGCGGCGCATGGCGGGTTACTGGCACGGGAGGCGCATCGCCGAAGCTTATATGGGTCTGATCGCAGAGCCGCTGCGCGAGGGCGATCTGCAAAAGGCTGCAGAGGCGCTGAATCAATACCTCCAAACGCGGGATGATCCACGGCTGGCGGAGATCATGGGCCGCCTGCAGGAAATCCTGCTGGATAGCTCGTATGGCCGTGAAGGATGAGCGCTAGCGTCGTGGTCTATCAGCTCAGCCGTAAGTTTGTGAACCGGCGGGAGGACGTGCCTGAAAGCGCCCGCCAGGTGGTGTATTACGCGCTGGCAGTCGGGCACCATGTTGGGGTGATGGATTGCTTCTCCACCCTGGCCGAGATCCCGCTCGATGAGTTTACGCAGTGGCTGGAGGGTCTACCGGAGGGTGAGGGGCGCGCTAAGATGGCGGGTGTGCTGAAATGGGGGGAGATCGAGATCAATCGGGGTCACGTGGAGATGCTCCTGCCTCTGCTAAAGACGAGTGGGGCAGATGCCTCCTGGATGCCTGCGCTTGCCCAATCACTGCAGGCCATGCTCCAGGAACCTGCGTTGTATTTGATGTTGAGAAAGCGCTCATGAAGAAGAAGCTCGTGCTTACGGTTGGCAACGGCATGATGGGCGATGATGGCGCGGGGGTGCTGCTCGCTCAGATGATACGGGAGGCGCCGCTGGAAGCATGGGAAGTGATCAACGGTGGGTCTTCGCCTGAAAATGTGTTGCATCGAGTGCGGGAGCTGGCGCCGGAGCAGGTGTTAGTGGTGGATGCGGCAGACATGGATTTGCCGCCTGGCTCGATACGGCGCATCCAGGTCGAAAGATTAGATGATCCCTTTCTGATGACCACGCACACGCTGCCGCTGACTTTTTTGGTTCAGGCATTGAGCGAATTTGTCCCTGAGGTCGAAATGCTCGGCATTCAACCGGAGGTGGTCGCTTTTGGTTATCCCATGTCAGAAAGCGTTAGGCAGGCCGTGGCGCAAGTTTATCAGCGGTTGAGCAGTGGCGAAACAGGCTGGTCGAGCGTATGATCGCAGGGATTTTGGGAATGAAGCACAGTGATATAATCCACTCATCGCTGTCGCATCGCTCTTTCACAACCGTTTTTGAAAAGAGGTGACTATGATCACAGTGAGAGACTTGCTCAAGAAAAAGGGCGCCAGTCCCGATGTGCGTGTCTCGCCCACCGATACGGTTTATCGGGCGCTGCAGCTGATGGCCGAGAACAACGTCGGCGCAGTGATGGTTTGCGAGGGCGATCAGATGGTGGGGATCTTCACCGAACGCGACTATTGCCGCAAGATTATCTTGATGGGACGCTCCTCGGTGAATACCCCGATTCAGGATATTATGACCAAGAAGATGGTCACAGTATGCCTAGATTCCACGCTGGAAGAGTGCATGGAACTGATGACCAAGTACCACATTCGTCACTTGCCGATTCAGGAAGGGGATAAACTGGTTGGGCTGGTTTCGATGCGTGATGTGATGGAAGCCATCATCGCTTTCAAGCAGGAGCGCATCAACCGTCTGGAAAGTTATATTCTGGGAAACGATTACGGGCATTAAGTGCAGCGCTGCACTCTCGATAAGCGATAAAGCGCTATAGCCCAGAGCGGGTAAATTGCGTCTTGTCAAAAGAACGCAATTCGAACCTTCGATGTTAGCGATATAATCCCCGGCCACGGGGATTATCTTTTGCGCTGTCAAGTTTCCCGGTTCACCAAAGCGATATGCACAAGTATAATGGGATATCCCAGGTGCACGAAGGGCTGAAGCGAGATGATATCTGAGAGCGTCGAACTGGCAACGGCAAAAAAGGGAACTTCGTTTCAGGGTCTGCAAGCGCTGCCCATATTGTTGGGTCATTTCATCCACGATGTGTATTCTTCGGCGGTGGCGCCCTTGCTGCCGGTGTTGATCGAAAAGTTATCGCTTAGCCTGACTGCGGCGGGCTCGCTGAGCGCGATCATGCAACTGCCGGCTGTGCTCAACCCGTTCATCGGCTATCTTGCGGATAAGGTCAGCGTGCGTTATTTTGTCATCCTGGCTCCCGCGGTGACGGGCACGCTGGTCAGCCTGATCGGCCTTGCGCCGAGTTATTTTAGCCTGGCGATCTTGCTCTTTGCGGCCGGGGTGAGCACCGCAGCCTTCCATGCTCCGGCGCCGGCGATGGTGGCGCGCCTTTCGGGGAAACAGGTGGGACTGGGGATGAGCCTGTTCATGGCGGCCGGGTCGTTGGGCTTCACGGTGGGACCGTTGCTGGCGGTGTGGGCAGTGACCACCTGGACGCTGGATGGCTTCTGGAGGCTGATCTTTATGGGGTGGGCGACATCGTTGGTACTGTTTTGGCGCTTACACGGCGTGGCCGGGCGGCCCGAGAAAACCAGCAGGCTGGGCGAAATGCTGCCCCTGGTGGGCGGAGTCTTCATCCCTATCGTTTTCTACAACCTGTTCCGCAATCCGATGATCGAGAGCCTGACCACCTATCTGCCGACCTACATGAATCAGCGCGGCGCCAGCCTGTGGGTCGCTGGCGCCAGCCTTTCGATTATCGAACTTGCGGGCGCAGCAGGATCGCTGCCCATGGGACTGTGGAGCGACAAGGTGGGACGGAAAAAGATCCTGCTTTTGAGTTCGGTGGCGACGACCGTCTTGATGTCCGTTTTCTTGAATGTCCAGGGATGGCTAGTCGTCCCATTGCTCTTGGCGTTGGGCTTTATCGGCTTTTCGGTAATGCCGGTGATGCTGGCGATCGTTCAAGAGCAGTTCCCGAACCATCGAGCGACCGCCAATGGGCTTTACATGATGGTGATATTTCTACTGCGCCCTGTAGGAACGCTGGTCGTTGGGATGTTGGGAGACCGCTTTGGGCTGCACAACGGCTTCCTGATCGCCACTGGACTTTCGGTCTTGACGCTGCCGGCGATCCTGGCGATGCCGGAGAGAAAGCCCGGCTAACCGAGTTTGTTCACTTCGGCCAATATCGCTTCAGCTTTCTCCTTGGTGAAACCAAGCGCGGCCGCCTGAGGCATGCTGACAATTGCGTTCAGCGACATGTTCTGTACCATCGCCACCATCGGATTAGTCGCGATGCCGGGGATATATTGGTTCAAGATGCCAACGACACGCGGGTCTTTGAGCAAATCGCCTAGGGTGGTATCCATTGTGTATGCCATGGTTTGGCCTCCAAAGTAAAATGTGCTATGGTTTTTCGTGAATCTGGTCAGCGCCTGTGGGTTACTTAACGCCCAGATAGGCAGCGCGCACCATTTCGTTCTTCTTGAGATTTTCAGCAGTATCATCGATGACCATGCGGCCGTTTTGGAGCACGTATCCACGATGGGCGATCGAGAGCGCCATCAAGGCGTTCTGTTCTACCAGTAAGATGGTCGTGCCCTCCTCGCGGTTGAGTTTCTTGATGACATCGAAGATCGCTTCGACCAGGACAGGCGCCAGGCCCATGGATGGTTCATCCATGAGCAGGATGCGCGGCTTGAGCATCAAGCCGCGGGCTGTGGCGAGCATTTGTTGTTCACCGCCGGAAAGCGTGCCGCCTTTTTGATTGATCCGTTCTTTCAGGCGGGGAAAAAGCTCGAAGACGCCTTCCATGCGCCGTTCCACTTCCGCCGGGTCGTCGATGGAGTACGCGCCCATCTCCAGATTCTCGCGCACCGTCAGGCGCGGGAAAATACCACGCCCCTCGGGGACATGCCCCACTCCCAAGGCGACAATTTCGTGCGGCGGCAGACCGGCAATCTCCCGGCCTTTCAGGCGAACGCTCCCGTGGCGAGGTTTGATCAAGCCGGAGATGGTGCGCAGCGTGGTGCTTTTGCCTGCGCCGTTGGCGCCGATCAGGGTGACGATTTCTCCCTCTTCCACGCGCAAGGAAATGCCTTGTAAGGCGTGAATATGGCCGTAATAAGAGTGAACGTTTTCCAGCTCGAGCAGGCTCATGAGCTGCCTCCTAATCGACAAGGGCGGCTGCGCCGCGCCCTAGATAGGCTTCGATGACCCGCGGGTCGTTGGCGATCTCAGCCGGCAACCCTTCGGCAATTTTAATGCCATAGTCCATGACCGATATTCGCTCCGAGATGTCCATTACCACCCGCATGGAGTGTTCGATCAGCAGGATTGTGACGCCCAGCTCGTCGCGCAGGCGGCGGAACAGGTTGACGGCGTCGTCGGTTTCGCGCGGGTTCATCCCGGCGGTCGGCTCGTCCAGCAGCAGGAGCTTGGGATTCGATGCCAG
The DNA here is from genome assembly GCA_964503145.1 of uncultured Anaerolinea sp. Classification (GTDB taxonomy): domain Bacteria; phylum Chloroflexota; class Anaerolineae; order Anaerolineales; family UBA4823; genus RBG-16-57-11. The sequence goes on from CAZCYV010000004.1 coordinate 50,134, forward strand.
GGCGCGGGCGATTTCTACGCGGCGTTGGCCGCCGTAGGGCAGGTTGCGCGCCAGTTCATCGCCGACGCCCTTCAAGCCGACGAAGGTCATCAGTTCGGCGGCGCGGGCATGGGCAAACTTTTCCTCCTCTTTGAACCGTTTTGTCTGCACGAGCACATCCAGGGCGCTCTGCTTTAAGCGCGGGTAGAGCCCGACCATGATGTTCTCGATGACGGTCATGCTGCCAAAGAGGCGAATGTTTTGGAACGTTCGGGCGATGCCCAAGGTGGTGATCTGATCGGGCCGCAACCCGACCAGCTTATGGCCATCGAAGGTGATCTCGCCCTCCTCGGGCTTGTAGATGCCGGTCAGGGCGTTGAAGAACGTGGTCTTACCGGCGCCATTGGGGCCGATGATGCTGACGATTTGGCCCTGTTCGAGGGTGAAGTCCATCTGGCTGACTGCCTGCAGCCCGCCAAAGCGCTTGGTGACATGACGTGCTTCAAGAAGCGCCATTCGGAGCCTCCTGTCCAGCTTCATCCTGGTCGGTGTTGTCCTGATCTTCGGATTTCAGCTCTCGCTTGCGCCGTTCTGCCGGAATCAGCCCGGCTGGACGATAGATCATCATTACGATCAAGATGATGCCGAAGAGCAAGCGTTGATATTTCGCCGGGTCGAGCTGGGTGGAGAGATCCTTCCAGGCGAAGTTAATGATTGGGATCACAGCGTCGCTCTGGCGAAGCTGGCTTAAGTAAAGTGAGAAGCCTTGCAAAACCTGGAGGTTCAAGATGATCACCACTGCGGCACCCAGGATCACGCCGGGTATGCTGCCGAGACCTCCTAAGATCACCATCGAAAGCACCCCAATGGACTGCATGAACGAGAAAGACTCCGGGCTAACAAAGGTGCGGCTGGCGGCGAATAACACCCCCATCACTCCGGCGAAGGATGCGCCAGCAGCGAAAGCGGCCAGCTTCAAGCGGACCAGCGGAATGCCCATCGCGATAGCAGCTGTTTCGTCTTCACGGATCGCCGTCCAGGCGCGTCCGATCTTGGAGTCATCCAACCGGCGGACGACTACAATCACGATAACGATAACGAGCAACGCCATGAGATAGAAGAACAGGTTGTAAAACTCGCTTTCGGAGACGTTGTGCCCGACCAGTGGGTTGAGGATAATGCGTAGAGCGTCCAAGACCGGTTCTGGCAGGCTCGGGCGTTGAATCGGTGTAATCCCTTGAGGGCCGTTGGTGATGTTCAGCGGCTTGTCCAGGTTGTTGGCCAGCACGCGGATCACCTCGCCAAAGCCCAGGGTGACGATAGCGAGATAATCGCCGCGCAGACGCAGCACCGGCAGACCCAGCAGGATGCCGGTGAACGCCGCTACGATGACGCCCAGAAACATGAACAGGTAAAACATATCGGCGGGCAAAAAAAAGGGCGTTCCAGGCGGGGCAGTGCCGGGTATCTCTCTGAGCAAAAACGGTTGCTGAGAACCAAAGAAAGCCCAAAGATAAGCGCCAACAGCATAGAAGGCTACATACCCAAGGTCGAGCAGGCCGGCGAAACCAACGACGATGTTCAGGCCCAGAGCCAGGGCGGCGAAGACGCTGATTTGAAAGATCACTTCCAGATAGAAGATGTTGCGCACGCCAATCACCGGCACAATGCCCAGTAGGGTGATCAGCGCCATGGCGAGTTTGAAGCGATAGCTCAGCTTGAGGTAAAAGAGCAACAGGCTGGACGAGGCGAAGATCAGGAAAGCAATCAAAGAGCGTGGAGAAGTGTACACCAGAAGGGTGCCGATCGCCAGATAGACCAGATAGACGATGGAGGCGTTTCGTCTTTGTCCCAACCAGTTTTTGATCTTATTCAGCCAACCTGAAATCAACTCCATAGCAGCCTCCTAGGCCTTTTGCCCAACCTGCTCGCCGAGCAAGCCGGAGGGGCGGAAAATGAGCACTGCGATCAGAATGGCAAAAGCCAGGATGTCTTTGTATTCAGCGCCGAAGGCGCCCATGGTGAAGACCGACAGATAAGAGCCGGCAAAAGTCTCCAGCATCCCCAACACCAGACCGCCGAGCAAGGCGCCGGTGATGTTACCGATGCCGCCCAGGACCGCGGCGGTGAAAGCCTTCAGGCCGGGGAAGAAGCCGACGAAGGGATCGATGCGGGTGAACTTTAAAGCATACAGCAGGCCCGCCGCGCCACCCAGCAGGCCGCCAATCAGGAAAGTGTAGGAGATGATGCGGTTGACATTGATCCCCATCAGGCTGGCCGTGGAGCGATCCTGAGCGACGGAGCGAATAGCCTTGCCCAGTTTGGTCGCATTGACCAGATAGTTCAGGCCGGTCACCATGAGCACCGCCGCGACGATAACAATCAGCGATTTGACCTGGATGCCGATATCAACTTTCTGGCCGCTGGTGTTGAAGGTTGCTAAAATGATGCGGTTGTCGAAATTGCCAAAGTTGGGAAAGATTCGATGAAACTGCCCGGTGGTCAGGCTTTCCGTCAAACGGATGAGGTCCTGCAGAAAGAACGAGACGCCGATGGCCGAAATGAGCGGCACCAGTCGAGGGGCGTTGCGCAAGGGGCGGTAAGCGGTGCGCTCCATGACGACTGCGGTACTTCCAGCGAGGATCGCTCCAAGGACCACCGCAATAACCAGCCAACTGTAGGCAGCCCAAAGCGGAATGCCACCCAGATATCCCCTGCCGTCTGCCCAGATCAGCACCTCGACGCCGACAAACGCTCCGATGGCAAAGATTTCACTATGGGCGAAGTTGATGAACTCCAAAACCCCATAAACCATGGTGTAGCCGAGGGCAATCGCAGCGTAAACAAACCCGATCGTTATACCATCCACCAGCACTTGCGGCAAGTTGACCAGGGTGTAGGTGAACAGATCGATCGAGTATCGCTCCAGGGTGATCTGGTTGACCTGAGAATTGCGCAGCAACAGCGCCAGACCGAGCATCAAGAGCGATAGCACAAAGCCGCTGGCAACGACGAATACGAGGATCTGGCCAAGCGGGCGGAGTATCTCGCGCAGCAGGGTAAGGTTAAAAATGCGTCGCATCTTGGGACCCCAAATAAACTCCCGGCCCCCTCGAAGGGAGAGGGCCGGGTGGGTTTAGCCGTCGAAATTATTGTGGCGGAGCGATGTCCAGAGTCTTGGCGATCTTGTTATCGTTCCACATGGCCGGGTCGGCCGAAGTCACCTGAATGACAAAGTATTTAGCGGTGGTCAGGTCGCCTTTGGCGTTGAAGTTGATGGTGCCGGTAATCCCAGGGAAGTCTTTGAGAGCGCGAACCGCTTTGGTGACGGCTTCCCGCGTGGGCATCTTATTGCCCGCCTCCTTCGCCGCGTTTTCAATGGCCTTCAGGCAGATAGCCATAGCATCGTAGCCCTGGGCAGCAAAGGGCTTGGGGTCAGCGCCATACTTCGCCTTGAAATCGGCCTGGAACTTGGCCGTACCAGGGTAGAGCTTGGCCGGGCCGGCGACGGTGGTGTAGAACAGTCCGCCGCCCTCGAGCAGGCTGGGACCGCCGATATTGATGGCCTCTGGCGAGTCGTAGCCGTCATCGCTCAATAGCATCCCCATATAGCCCTTTTCGCGGGCCTGCTTGAAGAACACCGAGGCCTGGTCATAGATGCCGCCGAAGAAGACGACATCTGGATTGGCCGCCAGCAATGGAGCTAAGAGGGCGTCGAAGTTAGCCTTTTCTTCGGTGCCTTCGAAGCCCAGAACGGACATCCCCTTGCTCTCGGCTTCGCGCTTGAAGAACTCAGCAATCCCCTGACCGTAGGCGGTCTTGTCGTGAATGACATAGGCGCTCTTCATGCCCATTTCGTTGGCGAACTGCGCGGCAACCACACCCTGTACGTCGTCACGCCCCACCAGGCGGCTGACTTCAGGATAACCGCGGTCGGTCACTTTGGGGTTGGTGTTCGCCGGAGAGACATTTGCCAGTTGTGAGGTGTGATAGACCTCGGACGAGGGGATCTGAACGCCCGAATTGTAGTGACCAACGACGCACAAGATGGCCGGGTCGGCGACGATGTTTTTAGCGTTAGCGACGCCGGTATCTGGGTTAGCCTGGTCGTCGAAGGGGGCAAGCTCGACCTTGAAGCCCATCGCTTCTAATGGGCCTTTGAGCTGCTCGAGAGCCAGCTCAGCGCCGTTCTTGATGTCAACACCGATTGCGGATTGGCCGCCAGAGAGCGGGCTTTGCGTGGCAATCTTGATCGTGCCTGCGCCACCTGCCCCACCTCCGCCTCCAGCGCATGCTGCCAGTAGAAGCGTGGTGATGACAATCAGCGAAACAAAGGAAAGCGTTCGCTTGCTCATACGGTATTCCTCCTCCTTAAGGAAAAAAGAATTGGTTGTCAGAAGGTATTTGGTCGCCCCCAATGGAGCTGGGGCGTGTGGCGAACACCCTTCAGTATGACCTAGCGAAACACCTCCTTTCATGCGCTCAGGTGAAGAACGCTTTTGTCTGATGAACTTCTATTGCAGCAGGAGGTAAACGAACTTCCATTGTCTAACGTACAACAATGCCCTGTATTGTACAGAAATAAAGAAAATTGGTCAAGCAATCCGCAAAAATGCAAAGATGGGCCTCGGGCCTGGCGCTGGCCTGGGAATCTAGCTCGAACGGGCGGCGAGCCATAATCCGATTCCAATCAACAGGCCGCCAAAGATAAATAACAGAGAAAGTTGCTCTTTCAAAAAGAGCATGCCCAGGCTGGCGCCGACCACAGGTTGGGCAAAGAAGGTCAGCGATGCCACGCCGGCTTCCAGGGTGGCAAAAGCCTTGTTCCACAGGAACATCGCCAGGGCGGTGGAGACGATCCCCAGATACAAAACGCCCAGGACGACGCTCCAGGTGATCTGACCGAGGGGGATGATCTGCAGTTCCCAAAGCGCTGCGGGAAACGAGACCAGTAACCCGCCCCAGAAGAAGACCATCGTCGCCGGTAAAACGTCCAGATCGAAGGTAACCTTGCGAACCAGGACCGAATATAACGCCCAGGTCAGCGCCGCAGCCACCAGGCTCAAGTTGCCAAGAAACGAGCTGGAAGAAAACTGCGCGGTGCGTGGGTCGATCACTGCGACGACGCCGAGCGAGGCGATGAGCAGGGCTGCAAGTCGTTTAGGGGTGATGCGCTCGCCCAGGATCCAGGCGGCAAAGAGCAGGACGAAAGCCGGCGTCGCCGATGTGACCAGCGCGCCGTTCGAGGCTGTAGAGAGGCGCGTGCCCACGAATTGGAAGCCCAGCGAGACCCCGTAGCCCACCCAGCCGACGCCAACTGCCAGCAGGATTTGCTTGAAAGTGAAACCTGTGCCACCGCGGCGAGCGACAAGCAGCCATAGGACGACGATACCCAGGAAGAGGCGCAGGGTGACCAGAGTGAATGGGGGGATGATATCCAGGACGACCTTGCTGACCACATACATCCCTCCCCAGATAGAGGCGGCGCCCAGGCCAGCTAAGATCCCCAGGGTGGAGCGATTCATGCCCTGATTTTACTGCGCAAATGGATATTCATCGAGAGCCGAATTTGCACTGCTCTCAGCTGTGGGCAGCATTGTTTGGGCCTGCGTGGTCTCGTGGGCAAGACGCGAAAGCAGCAAAAATGCGGCTGCGCTAAGCATTCCGATCACCAGGCCGCCGTACCAGGTTGCGCGAGCACCGAGCAAATCGCTCAGAATACCGCCAATCAATGGGCCGATCCCCGCTCCAATCGGCCAGGAAAGGCCGAAAAGGCTCATGTAACGGCCGCGCATGTCGATGGGTGCCAGGTTTGCCACATAAGTGCTGGAAGTGGGCACCAGGATCAGTTCGCCGATGGTCATAATCACCATGGCAATCCAGAATCCCAGAAAACCCTGGGCAAAGGCAACGCCGCCGACAGCAATGGCGTAGAAGAAGGAGCCAACAGACAGGACAAGCAAAGGCGCATAGCGTTTAGTCACGCTGGTGGTTAAAGTTTGCAAAGTAACCACCATGATGGCGTTGGTAGCTGGGATCCATTTGTAGAGGTTTTCGGAAACGCCAAAAGTGCGATTGGCATACACAGGCATGATGGTCCACATCAAGACCGCGCAGACGGAGACCATCGTGAAGGTAACCCAGAAGCTCACGAATGCCCGGTCGCGCAGGATCACCGGATAGCCGGCAAAGCGGTTGTGAGTTACAGGCGCCTCTGCGCCGGCTGGCCGCGAGGGGAGGGTCTCATGGGCAAAGAGCGCCAGGAGCAGACTGTATAAGATCATGCCGCAAGCGGCGGCATAGAATGCCAGAGTGTAAGAGGAGGCTGCCAGGGAACCACCGATCAGCGGTCCGATGGCAATGCCCAGGTTGTTGCTCCAGCGCATCAATGAGTAGGCATCTATGCGTCTTTCCGAAGGCACCAGGTCGGCGACCATGGCGTCGGCAGCAGAGCGATAGAGAGGGTTGACCGCGCCCCCAAAACCCAGCAAGAGGGCGAACTGAGGGAAGGTGACAGCATGGCCCAAAAAGACGTACATTAGACCGTTGCTGGCCAGGCTGGCAGCCATAATCCATTTCCGTCCGATACGATCAATCAACGGACCGCCGAGGAAAGAGGCCACCAATCCCGTCCCGGCGTTCAGCGTCAGCAGACTTGCAGTGATGGTTAGTGGGGCTGACAGTTGCTTGCTCACGTAGAGCATCAGGAATGGCCAGATCATGCTAGCGCCGACAGTGCTGATGAACATGCCCACGAACATCAGCCAGAACTGGCGGGGATATGCCTGATAGGTCTGGTCCAGGCGTTCGATCATCGTCGATTTCGGAGATGTGTTGTCGGCGCAGGAGGCCTGCGCCGACGCGCAATAATTATAGTCTATGTAGCCGCTGCCAGGCCGATGAGCTTATCCAGTTCGTATTCCTGGCTCATTTCCTGGCGGAACTGGCGGGTGTACAGATTGTAGTAATGGCCGCGCAAGCGCAGCAATTCGGCGTGCGTGCCCATCTCGACGATTCGACCGTTCTCGATCACCAGGATACGATCGGCGCGGCGGATAGTGGACAGGCGATGGGCGATGATGAAACTGGTGCGGCCGCGCATCAGGTTCTCCATGCCCTTTTGGATCAGCGCTTCGGTCAGTGTGTCCACCGAACTGGTTGCCTCGTCCATGATGAAGATCTCCGGCTGAGCCAGAACGGCACGCGCCAGGCTGATGAGTTGTTTTTGCCCGGTGGAGAGCAGATTGCCGCCTTCGCCAACCTCGGCGTCATAGCCCTTCTCGAAGGACGTGATGAAGTCGTGCGCGCCGGCGATGCGAGCAGCCTGTTCGACCTGCTCGTCAGTTGCCTGCAGATTGCCGTAGCGGATGTTCTCGCGGATGGTTCCGGAGAACAGGTGCGGCGTCTGCAGGACGACGCCGATGCGGGACTGGATGGCGCGCAGGGTTAATTGCGTATAGTCATATCCGGCAATCAGAATCCTGCCGCGCTTGGGTTCGTAGAAGCGGCACAGTAAGTTGACGATGGTGGTCTTACCGCCGCCGGTGGGGCCGACCAGGGCAATGGTCTCGCCCTGACACACCTTCAGGGTGAAATCTTGCAATACGGGCTTTCCGTCCTCGTAGTAGAAATCGACATGGTCGAACTCGATATCGCCAGCGATGCTGCCGGGATCGATTGCCCCTGGCTGGTCGCGCACCTCAGGAACGGCGTCGATCAATGAGAACATCCGCTCGGCGGAGGCGATCGACTGTTGCATTTCAGCATAGACGCGCGCCAGGTCTTGAATCGGCCACATCATGAAGGTAATGTAGGAAACAAAAGCCTGGATTCCGCCTATTGTTAAGCCGGCTACGTTGGCCTGAAGCCCGCCATACCAGGCCACTGCGCCCAGAGCGAAGGCGCTGATGATTTGCACGGCTGGAAGAAACAACGCAGAAAGCCAGGCTGCGCGGTAGCTGGCCTGGTACATCTGCGATGTGAGTTGGCCGAACTCTTGCAGGTTCTCCTGCTCTCGCCCCAGGGCTTTAACCACGCGCACACCGGAGATGTTCTCGTTGTAGGAGCCGGTGATCTTCGAGTTGATCTTCCGCACCATGCGGTATTCGGTCAGGATCTTCTTGCGGAACTGGATGGCCACCACGATAATGATCGGGATGATCGCCAGCACCATCAGGCCGAGTTTCCAGTTGATCACCAGCATAAAATAAGCCGCAGTGGCGATGTTGGAAACCGCCCAGGTTACGTCGAGCAGACCCCAGGTGACCAGCTCGGAAACGCGTTCGGTGTCCGAGGTCACCCGCGACATGATCCATCCTACGGGCGTGCGGCTGTAGTAGGAAAGAGAAAGATCCTGGAGATTGTTGAACAGCTTTTTGCGCAAGTCGTAGCGCACTCGCTCGCCCAACACGCCCGCCAGGTAAATGAAACCGAAGACCATGCAAGCCTGCACGATCATTAGCGCGCCATACTTAATCACGATACTGATCAGGGCGTCTTTGTCCCTGGCGAGGATACCGTCATCCACGATCTGCTTGTTTAGGAAGGTGAAGTAGCCATCTAAAAAGGACACCAGAATGACAGTAACCAGGAACCCAAGCACCCATTGCCAGTAGGGTCGGGTCTGCGCCAGAATGCGCAGCACGGTCTTGCCGTTGAACTGAGTGTTGAACTCTTCTTCTTCGAAATATTGATCACTCATCAGATTATCCTTCAGGTTTCACAGAGCTCTGGAATGGTTCTGTAAAACAGATTGTCCTTAGTCGGCCCATGCGGGCTCTGGTTCCTGGATTTCAGCCGCCAGAGGCTCTACGGTCTGGCTGATTTCCTTCTCCAGCTCGGTTTCGATGCGCGTCTGGATGTCGAAGATCTGGCGGTAAATGCCTTCCTGAGCTACCAGTTCTGCATGGGTGCCTTTTTGAACGATGCGACCTTTGTCTAAAACCAGGATCAAGTCGGCGTTCATCACGCTCTGGATGCGATGGGCGATGATAAAAGTGGTGCGGTTTTTCATCAAGGTATCCAGGGCCGCGCGTATCTCTGCTTCTGTTTCGGAATCCACAGAGGAGGTGGAGTCGTCCAGGATCAGGATGCGCGGGTTCTTGATCAATGTGCGGGCAATCGCCACGCGCTGTTTCTGGCCGCCGGAGAGGGTAACGCCCTTTTCGCCAACAATGGTGTTATAACCCTCCGGAAATGCAGCGATCACATCATGGATTGCAGCGGCGCGAGCGGCAGCCTCGATTTCCTCTGGCGTGACATCTCGCCCAACCCCATAGGTGATGTTCTCGCGAATCGAGCGGGAGAACAGGAAGGGCTCCTGTTCCACGATGCCCACCTGCTGGCGCAAGAACTTGCGTGGATAACGGTTCAATTCCACGCCATCCAGGGTGATGCTCCCGGCGCCATATTCATGGAAGCGCGGCAGCAGGTTAACTAAACTGGTTTTGCCCGAGCCAGTTGAGCCGAGCAAGGCCACGACCTGCCCTGGCCGGCACTCGAACGAGATATCCTCGAGTACGGGGCTTTCTTGATCGTCGTACTCGAAGCAAACCCCATCGAATACGATCTCGCCTTGCAGCTCGGAGGTGGGTTGGTAATCGCCTGCATCCAGAGGCTCACGCTCCTCTTTGATGATGTCTACCACGCGGCCGAAGGAGACCATGCCGGTGGAGGTCTGCACGATCAGGCGGCCCAGGTTGCGCATCGGCCAGATCAACCATACCACCAACCCGGCGTAAGCCAGATAGGTGCCTACGGTGATTTGGCCATCGATCGCCATCAGCGCGCCGATGACGAAGCCAGCCAGCATCTGGGTGGCACAGATGATATCCGAGACTGGCCAGAAGAGCGAGTGCATCAGCAGCAGACGTCTACCGCGCAGGAATTTTTCCCAATTCTCACGCTCGAATTTAGAACGCTCGTAATCCTGTCGGGCGAAAGCCTTGACCACGCGCACACCGCTCAGGTTCTCTTGTAAAACGGTGGAGACCACCGCTTCCTGTTCCTGATATTGCTCGTAAACTTTCGTCAGGCGTTTGAAGAACAGGATCGAAGTCACGATGATGAATGGCACGGCGATAACCGAAATCAGGGCCAGGTAGGCGTTCAAGCTAACCAGGGCGACGAAGTTGATGATGAATAGCAGCAGAATGCGGCCCACGCCGATGGCCTGTTCGGAGTAAAAGCGGCGCACAGCGTCCACATCTGAGGTGACGCGCTCGATCAACTCGCCAGTGCGAGCCTTGCTGTGATAGGCGAAGCTCAGGCGTTGAATGTGATCGAACAGGTAGTTTCGCAAGCGTCGCGTCACTCCCTCGGCGGTGTAGGCTGCCATTCGACCGCTCAGATAGGTAAACGTTCCCTCCAGGGCGGCGAAAGCGATGAAACCCAGCGCCACCAGGGGCAGAAGGGCATTGCTTTGCGGTTGACCGACCACCGAATCGGCGAAGAAGCGCAAGAGCAGGAAGGTGGAGGTCTTGAACAGAGCGGCCAGCGCCAGGCTCCCGTTGGCCCCCAGGTAATGCCAGCCATATCCGCTCATCATGCGCGCCATGCCCTTCAACTTGTTCGAAGTGATGACGTTCTTCAGGTCATAGGATTGTGGGTCGTGTGTAATGTTCATGGTTCGCTCTGGTTATGTCGATCGATATAGAGAATAAAAAAGCCACGGGGCTTTGAGTGCACCCGTGGCTTAGGTCACGAGAGAAAGGTTGACTAACCGTCAACAGGCGCACTCCGACAAGGTAAAACGCCAGCATCGCTGCCGAAATCGGGGCGATAGCGAGCGATGACGATGAAATACCCTGCCATTATGCGCCTTCTCCTTTTATCCTGGATTAACCTAGCGACGAAATATTACCACGAGTAAGATGATCGTGTCAAGGCGCAAATTTTGGGCTGGGGAACAGCGGCCAGCCAGGCATCCGCATACTATGGTTTATAATCGTCTATATGGACAAACCCGGGCAGACCGCCAATCGACAGATTGCCCGCGCGGCTGGAACGGTGATGCTTGCTTTCGTTGCCAGCAACCTGGTTGGCTTGGCGCGGCAAATCTTGATGGCGAGCGCTTTTGGCACGCAGGCGGGCATCGATGCCTTCAGCGCGGCCAACCGGGTTTCCGAGACGTTGTTCAACCTGGTGGCTGGGGGCGCCCTGGCCTCGGCCTTCATTCCGACGTTCACCGGTCTGCTCACTCAAGGGGAGCGCCAGCGGGCCTGGAAATTAGCTTCGGCGATTGGCAACTTGATCTTGTTGTCTTTGATCGTGCTGTGCGCGCTGGCGGCAATCTTTGCCCCGTGGATTGTGCGCAACATCCTGGCTCCCGGCTTTGCGGATGACCCAGAACAAGAAAAGCTGACGATCACTCTGTTGCGCATGATGTTGCCCTCTGCGGCTGTCTTTGGTCTGAGCGGCCTGGTGATGGGTATCTTGAATTCGAATCAGGTCTTCTTCTGGCCAGCGTTCGCTCCGGCCATGTACCAAGTCGGAATGATCTTTGGGATTGTGTTTTTAGCGCCCTCGATGGGCATCTATGGCTTGGCCTGGGGGGTGTTGATTGGTTCGGGGCTGCATTTGCTCCTGCAAACTCCATCTCTGTTGCGGTTGAATGGCAAATACTATCCGTCCCTGGGCTGGGGCTCGCCGGATGTGCTAGAGGTGGTGCGACTGATGGCGCCGCGCCTGTTAGGGGTGGCTGTCGTACAGCTAAATTTCTGGATCAACACGCGGCTGGCTTCGCAGTTTGTCGAGGGGAGTGTGATCGCTCTGGTGCTGGCTTTCAGCCTGATGTTGATGCCGCAGGCGGCGATCGCCCAGTCGATCGCTATCGCAGCTATGCCCACGCTTTCGGCGCAGGTGGCTTTGGGCAAGCTCAACGAGATGCGCTCTTCTCTGGCTGCGAGTCTGCGCGGCGCGATGCTGCTCTCGATCCCTGCCAGTGTGGGAGTGATCCTGCTGCGCAAACCCTTGATTGCCTTGCTCTACCAGCGCGGCCAGTTCGACGCGCGTTCCACGGAGTTGGTCGCTTGGGCATTGTTATGGTTCACGATTGGGCTGGTTGGCCACACGGTGGTCGAAATCCTTTCGCGCGCCTTCTACTCGCTACATGATACGCGCACGCCGGTGCTGGTTGGGATTGTGGCAATGAGCCTGAACGTCCTGTTCAGCTATGCCTTCTCAGCGCTGTTCATCCGCCTGGATTGGTTGGCACATGGCGGGCTGGCGCTGGCGAACTCGCTGGCTACCGGTCTGGAAGCGGGCGGCCTGGTTTTGCTGATACGCCGCCGCCTGGACGGGTTGGAGGGGGGATTGATCCTGGACGGGATGGTGAAAACCTCCCTGGCCACCCTGGTTATGGGCGCCTGTTTGTGGGCCTGGCTGATCTGGAGCCAGGGACAGGCAGCCTGGTTGGTGGTTGGAGGCGGTCTCGGGATTGGAGTAACAACTTTCGGCGCTTCGATCGCCCTCTTAGGCGTCGCCGAGGTTAAGTGTTTATTGGGCGCCTTGAAGCGACGGTTGGCCGGATGAAACCCAAGAGCCAAGTGCCGCTCTCCACAAAGATCTATCTTGCGATCCTGGCATACCTGGCAGCATTGCTGCTGTTATTGGTGTTGTTGCGCGCTGCCGACAGACCGCTGAACTGGGGTGCAATTCAGGCCTGGTTGCCTGGAAACAGTACGGATGAAGCAGTTGAGACGACGCTCACGCCGCAATCGATGCCTGCAGTTGAGCCGACTTTCCCGGCCGAGGGCGTCTGGCTGCGCGCAATGACCAATGTTGGGATTTACGACAGCCCTGTTGAAGCAACCCAACCCGTAGCGATCCTGGAGAGCGGCCAGATTGCACCAGTGATTGGTGTCAGCGCGGATCGTCAGTGGTGGGCGATCCGGGTGCCTTACCTGGCGGATGGACAGGGCTGGGTGACTGCTGGTCAGGTCACTGTACAAAACGCAGAACAAGCGCCGACGGTGGGAACTGAAGGCGCGGGTGTGAACCAGACGCGCTCTACCGGGCAAATGGCCATTGCGCTGGCTGTAGCGAACGTCAATGTTCGCCGCGGGCCAGACATGAGCTTCGAAAAGATCGGTTTGCTCAAGAATGGAGAGGAAGCAGAGATCATCGGGGTCAGCCCGGATCGGTTGTGGTGGGCGATTCGCCTGCCCGGCGATGCTGAGCGCACTGGCTGGGTGGCCAAAGATTATATCGTGGCGAGAAACAGCGATGGTGTGCCGGTGCTCACACCCGAATCTTCAACGCCGGGGGATAGGGTATCTTCTCCGCAGCCCGGCAAGCCATTCCTGGTGGCGGCGTGGACGGTGAACATTCGCGCCGGTCCTGGAAAACAATATGCGATTGTGGGTACGTTGCAGCAAGGTCAAATGGCCGAAATCGTAGGGGTGAGCGAAGACGCCTCCTGGTGGGCGATCAAATTCGAAAGCGCAGAAGGCGAGCGCGGTTGGGTGGCTGCTGCTTACGTTCAGGCCGAGAACACCCAAAATGTCCCCGTGCTAAAATAAAAAAACCGTCGAAGTTTTCTGGCCGTAGTGGCAACCTAATTTACAATCAGCCAGGCGATCTGAGCCACGCTGATACCAAGCACCGTCCCGGCAAGCGCTTCAAGGGGGGTGTGGCCCAACACTTCGCGCAGTTGCTCCTGTTTGAGTGGGTGCCCACTGGATAGATCCAGAATCATCTTATTGATGATACGGGCATGTCTTCCGGCCTGGCGACGTATGCCGGTGGCGTCATAAATGACGATCATCGCCAGCACAAAAGCGATGGCAAACAAGGGAGAGTCGAAACCCTGGGTCAAGCCGATCATTTGAGCCGCGCCGGCGACCAGGGCGGAATGAGAGCTGGGCATGCCGCCTGGCGAGGCGAGGAGCGCCCAGTTCCAGCGGCGGGTGGCGATGTAGGTCAGTGGTACCTTGATGATCTGCGCGATCATCCAGGCGATCAGGGCCACATCCAGGGGGAGGTTGTTGAATATTTCGGGCGCTTTCATGGCTCGAAATCGACCAGCTCTTCGCCTGAGAGTTGACGTACGCGCAAATCAGCCGCTTCAAGCAGTTCAGAACAGCGGCGGATCAGGTTTTGGCCGCGTTCATACAGGCGCATCGCCGTTTCCAGCGATAACTCGTCCCCCTCTAGAGCAGCTACAATTTCATCAAGCTGGCTGAATGCCTGTTCGTACGAAAGCTGTTCGACGGGGGTTTTGTCGAATGGGAAATCAGGTTCGGTTTCGTTCATTTTTGGGCCTCGTCAGCAAGGGTTGGTTCTTTGGATTCGATGGATGGTGGTGGCAGCAGGCTGAAGAGCGCAGTGTGTGGCGGGAGCACCCTGCGTGCGATATCTTCGAACTGAGCGCGATCCAGGCCAGCCTCTCGAAGCGTCTTCTCGATCGTTTCCAGGCTTTGTTCGCGGTATACGCGGCGGATGGTGTTGCGTCTGGCGAGCATGGCCGACAGGTTGGCGAAGGCGATCAGTCCAATCAGGATCAACACCAGGGCGATGGCTGCCCCGATAATGCTGAAATCGCTGAGCAAGAAACTGAGAAGGAGGAACAACCCGCCTGGAAGCAAACCGATAAAGCAGCCCAGGTTGAAAGCCTGCTGGGTGACCAGGCTGGCGGCCTCTTCCAGGCGAGCATTTTCGCTTTCTGCCAGCTCGGTCAGGAGCGTCACCTGATCAGAGGTTAGTTGATCGGCAGGTTCATCACTCATTGCGGCTCAACTCCATCTTGCTGAACCTGCACCGGGAAGCTGCCATCTTTGACGCGCACGCTCAGTGAATCGCCGGGCTTTACCTGCTGAACGGAACGCACCAGGCGTCCATCCGCCTGTGAAACCAGGGCATAGCCGCGTTCCAAAATCGAAAGCGGGTCTAGAGAAGAAAGGCTCTTTTGCATGTTGGATAGCTGGATGCGGCGCAAGGCCAGTTGGTGCGCCAACAAAGTGGCCAGATGGCGCGTCTGGTCATCCAGGCGCTGCCGGTCTGAGCGTATCCTCCTGATGGGAGAATGCAAGACCAGGTTATTGCGCCGGCTGTCCAGATCCCAGCGCCAGGCGGAAAGACGGATCTGGATGGCGCGTTGCAACCGCGCTTGAAATTCATCTGTGGCAGCCTGTAGATCGGCGCGGTTGGGGGTTGCCAGCTCAGCGGCGGCCGTTGGGGTGGGGGCGCGCAGGTCGCTGACGAAATCGGCGATGGTGAAATCGGTCTCATGTCCGATGCCGGTGATGATGGGCGCAGGCGATGCAGCGATGGCGCGGGCGACGCGCTCGTCGTTGAAGGCCCACAGATCTTCGATCGAACCGCCGCCGCGCGCCAAAAGGATAACATCCGGATGCACTGCCTTGTTCAGTGCCTGGATTGCAGCGACGATCCCGGCTGGGGCTTCCTCGCCTTGTACGGCTGTGGGCGCCAGGACGACCTCTACGAGCGGATAGCGCCGGCGGATGGTATTGAGCATATCTCTGAGGGCGGCACCGGTGGCAGAGGTGACGATGCCAATGCGCTCTGGCCAACGGGGGATGGGACGCTTGCGCTGGGGGTCGAACAGTCCCTCGGCTTCCAATCTGGCTTTGAGCTTCAGGAATTCCTGATAGAGAATGCCCTCGCCGGCCGGGCGGATGACATCGGCGTAGAGTTGATACTGCCCGGCTGCCTCGTAGATGCTCAAGCTGCCGTGTACCTCCACCGCCTGACCGTCACGAAGTGCAAAAGGCAGCCGGATGACGGCGTTGCGCCACATGACGCATTTCAACGCGCTGGCGCTGTCTTTCAGGGTGAAATACAGATGCCCGGAGACCGGCCGCGAGAGATTGGATATCTCGCCCTGCACCCATAAATCCTGCAGGGTTTCGTCGCTTTCCAGCACATCCCGCAGGTAGCGGGTCAGATCGGACACGCTCCATAGAAGTGGGGAGAAAAGCGGAAGCTGAGTCATTTTGGCTAACCTGGAATTAGAAGGATAACCGGGTTTGAATGGCCTGTCAACTATTCCCAAGAGGCAGTTTTCTTGCTACAATAAACCAGGGTTGTTTCACAGGCGCCCACATCCTGGATAAGGAGCAGATCATTGGATTATCTGTGGTGTCCCTGGCGTATGGAGTATATTCAAAGCAACAAGAATAGAGATGCATGCGTATTTTGCAAGGAAATGAGCCGCCCGGATGGACCAGAGAACTTAATCGTATATCGTGGACGCCGGGCGTTTGTCATTCTGAATCGTTACCCGTACACAACGGGACATCTCATGATTGTACCCTACGATCATCAAGCTTCGCTCGAACAATTGGACGCTGAAACGCGCGCCGAGATCATCGAGCTCACGACACAGTCTATGATCGTTCTGCGACGCGTCTATCAACCTCATGGATTCAACATTGGCCTGAACATCGGCGCAGCGGCCGGCGCAGGCGTGTTGGATCATGTCCATTTGCACGTCGTACCGCGCTGGGGCGGCGACACCAATTTTATGGCTACCCTGGCAAGCACACGTGTGCTCCCCGAAACGCTTGCAGACACCTACGCTCGCATCTTTGGTGCCTGGAAAAGCGAAGATTGAAACGTTGGCAGTCATATAACCGCCCATCTGATGGCTTTTCGGGAAAAGGAGGCTGTGATGATTCCGAATGGCAATACCCCTGTGGTGCTCAGCGCTGTTAGGACGCCAAGTGGGCGCTTCCAGGGCAGCCTGAGCGGTTTCCCCGCGCCCAGGCTGGGCGCAATTGTGGTAAAAGCGGCTGTCGAGCGGGCAGGTATTCCAGACCCAGCCGAGATCGATGAAGTCTTGCTGGGCAATGTGGTTTCTGCTGGCTTAGGTCAGGCGCCTGCCCGCCAGGCGGCGATCTTTGCCGGGCTTCCACCCAGCGTGGGGGCAGCTACGATCAACAAGGTCTGTGGATCGGCGCTCAAGAGCGTCATATTGGCAGCGCAAGCAATCAAGGCCGAGGATGGGCATCTGTTCGTATGCGGCGGGATGGAAAACATGAGTCGCGCCCCATTCCTGGTGGATGGGCGTACGGGCGCGCTGCGTTTTGGTCATGCCCAGTTGACCGACGCGCTGCTGAACGATGGGCTGTGGGACCCATTCGAAAATTGGGGGATGGGCGACGCCGCAGAATTCATTGCCCAGGAATATGAGGTTACGCGCCAGGCGATGGATGAATACGCTTTACAGAGCCATATGAAAGCCATTTCAGCTATCGACAATGGAAAATTCAAAGCCGAGATTGTCCCAGTAGAGCAAAAAGGGCGCAAGGGCGAAATCACTTACTTCGACACGGATGAGACCCCGCGCCGCGACACGACTCTTGAGGTGCTGGCGGGGTTGAAGCCAGCGTTTCAGAAAGACGGAAAGGTGACCGCGGGCAACGCGCCAGGCTTGAACGACGGGGCGGCTGCCATCGTTGTGGCCAGTTACCGCAAGGCGGAAATGCTTGGGCTCAAGCCGCTGGCGCGCATCGTCGGCTATGCACAGGCCGCGGTTGAACCAAAATATCTCTTCGATGCGCCGGCCCGAGCGATCCCGAGTTTGCTGAACAAGATCGGTTGGAAACTGACGGATGTCGATCTGATCGAGTTGAACGAGGCATTTGCGGCGCAAGTCCTGGCGAATGGCTACGCTTTACAGGATATGGGCTGGGATTGGTCTAAGGTGAATGTGAACGGCGGGGCTATCGCTTTGGGGCATCCGATCGGCGCCAGCGGTGCGCGTATCCTGACCACCTTAATTCATGCTCTGCGGGATCGCGGCTTGCAACGCGGCATCGCTTGCCTGTGCCTGGGCGGCGCCGAGGCGGTCAGTGTGGCGGTCGAAGTCATGTAAAGCGGCGTGCCATGCCGGCTTTCGAAGGAGGCGATCATGGTGGACTTAACTTCGGGGATCAAGCATATCTTCGTCATCGGCGCAGGGACGATGGGCAATGGAATTGCCCAGACGGCGGCGACCAGCGGTTATCAGGTCACCTTGATGGATGTTGCGCCAGAACAGTTGGATCGGGCAAAGGCGGCGATCAGTAAGTCGGTGGATAAGTTGCTGGAAAAGGAGAAAATCACTCCTGAGCAACGCCGCGCGGCTTTGGAGATCCCGACCACCACACAAACGGATGGCGCTGGCGGGGCAGACCTGATCATCGAGGCGGCAACAGAAAACCTGGAGTTGAAACTCAAGATTTTCAGCGATTTAGATTTGATCGCTAGGCCGGAGGCTATCCTGGCTTCGAACACCTCTTCGATCTCGATCACCAGGATCGCTGCCGCGACTCGCCGGCCACAAAATGTCATCGGAATGCACTTTATGAACCCTGTGCCGCTAATGCGCCTGGTGGAGGTGATCCGCGGGCTAGCGACTTCTGATGAGACAATGGCCAGGGTGGTTGAGGTGTGTCGGGCGATGGGAAAAGAGCCTGTAGAGGCCAAGGACTCGCCCGGATTCATCTCGAACCGCATCCTGTGCCCGATGATCAATGAGGCGATTTTCGCGTTGCAAGAGGGAATTGGCACGCCGGAGGCGATTGATACTGTGATGCGCCTGGGGATGAATCACCCGATGGGACCACTGGCGCTGGCCGATCTGGTGGGGCTGGATGTGGTGCTGTCTGTTATGGAAGTCTTGCAGCGTGATCTGGGCGAAGACAAGTATCGCCCTGCCTATTTGCTGCGTAAGATGGTGGATGCGGGGCACCTGGGCCGCAAAACCGGCAGGGGTTTTTATACCTACTAAATCAAAGGGGCTGCCTGGTTGTGTTGGGGCAGCCCCTTTGATTTGCTTCGTTCGGACGGTCTTATCACTTCACGAAAAAGCCTACCCCCAGAATGCCCGGCCCGCCGTGGGTAATGATCGCCGGGGGCATCGAGACTACCGGCACCTCAGACTGGTTGATCTTTTTGCCCAATTCATCTGCCAGGGCTTGCCCTGCAGCTCTGTTTCCGGCGTACATCACGCTCATGTAAGCTGTGCCATCGGTGGGGACCTGCTCCAGGACAATTTCCTTCAGACGAGCGATGGCGCGCTTCTGGGTGCGTTCGCGTTCATACTGATCCACTAACCCATCGTGCAGCCGCAGGATTGGCTTGATCTGTAGCATGCTCCCCAGCAGTGCGGCAGCTCCGCCAATACGGCCGCCGCGCGCCAGATATTCCAGTGTATCCACCAGGAAATAGATGCGGCAGCGCCGACTCATCTCCTGGACGCGAGATACGATCGTGTCGGCGTCCAGGCCGGCGCTCGCCCATTCCGCTGCGAGTTGTACCAGGGTGCCCAACGGGCTGGCGATCAGGCGAGTATCGATCACGCGGATGTCGAGTTGGGGGAAGTCCATTGCTGCGACCATGGCCGAGCGCACAGTGCCACTCACCTCGCTGGATGGATGAATACAGATGATTGGCTCGCCCTTTTCCGCCAAGCGTTGAAATTGCTCCGCAAAAAGCTCCGGCGGCGGGGCGGCCGTCTTGGGCAACTCTGCAGAAGTTTTCAGACGGGTCATGAAGGTATCTACATCGATGTCGATCCCCTCGTAGAAGGATTCCGTCCCAAAATTGATGATCTGTGGGATGACCGGGATAGCATAGCGCCGGGCAATTTCGTTCGGCAGGCAGGCGGTGGTATCCGTGATGATTTGTACCATGGAATCTCCTCGTCGTAGTACCTGTTAATCGGGCGAATCAGCGGGGAAAGAACGGCTCTGCCGCATGGAGATCAAAACCATTTGCTTTTATCACCTGGGAATACCACAGGCCGCTATCTTTGAGGGTGCGTTTTTGCGTTGCATAATCGACGTAGGTGACGCCAAAACGCCTGGAGTACCCATACGCCCACTCGAAATTATCCATCAGCGACCAGACAAAGTAACCTGCCAGAGGGACGCCATCGCCGATGGCGCGATAGCACTGGAACAGGTAATCCCGCAGGAAGCGGATGCGCCGATAATCCCGCACACGTCCATCGGCGTCAAGGCCATCGGTGACGGCGCAGCCGTTTTCGGTGATGTAAATCTTTGCCGGGCTGTAGTCGTTCCATACCCGGACGAGCACTTCGTAAATCCCCTGAGGGTAGATTTCCCACATTTCGGTGTATTCACGCCCCGGCAGCAGGATTTCGCGCAACTTCAGTTCAGGGTTGTCCGGGTCATCTTGAATGATGATTCTAAAGTAGTTGTTCACGCCCAGGAAATCGATCGGGGCGTGGATGGTCTCCAGGTCGTCGGCCTTGGGGATGGGAAAGAGTGGGCCGAAGAAATCTATCAGGTCTTGCGGATATGCGCCGGCCAGCAGCGGGTCGAGGTACAAACGGTTTTGGATGCCATCGAAGCGGCGCGCAGCTTTCAGATCGGCTTCGCTCTCGGATGCGGCGTGTATCGAATGCAGGTTAAGTGTAATCCCCACCTGGAGGGGTTGCGAGGCGGCAGAGCGGATGGCCTGCATGGCCAGGCCATGGGAAAGAAGCAAATGGTGGGTGACCTGCAGGGCAGTTTGGAGATTGCGGATCCCCGGCGCGTGCAAGCCGGAGTGGTGTCCGAGGAAGGCAGTGACATAGGGCTCGTTGTGGGTGATCCAGTGCTGCACCCGATCGCCGAGTCGACGGACGACGAGGCTGGCATAATCTGCAAAGTATTCCGCGGTCTGGCGGTTTGCCCAGCCGCCCTGATCCTGCAGCGCCTGGGGCAGGTCCCAGTGATAGAGCGTGATCCAGGGCTGGATATCCCTGGCAAGTAAGCCATCCACTAATCGATCGTAAAAATCCAGACCGGCGGGGTTTGCGTCGCCCTTTCCCAGCGGTTGAATGCGCGGCCAGGCAACCGAGAAGCGGTAGGCTTTCAGACCCATCGCGGCCATCAGGGAAACGTCTTCTTGCCAGCGATGATAGTGGTCATCGGCCACGTCCCCTGTGTCGCCGTTGTAGATTTTGCCTGGCGTATGGCTGAAAGTGTCCCAGATCGAGGGGCCACGACCATCCTCATTCACGGCTCCCTCGATTTGGTAGGCGGCGGTGGCGGCTCCCCAAAGGAAGCCCTTCGGAAAAGTAAGGAAAAGGTCTGACATAACGCTCTGCCTCCTGTAAAGAAGATATTCTTGTTCGACCCCGGGATAAATTTTCAGCTTAGCGCCTGGCTGTGATCAGCAGGCCCAGCAGGGCAATGCCTGTCGAGACGAAAAAGCTGATTCTTAGGGCGGTGAACAAGGCTGTTGCTTGAGTTTCACCCACCTGGCTGAGTACGGTGGTGAACACTGCGCCAGCAATGCCCACCCCAAGCACCATACCGACGTTGCGGGAAGTAGCTAAAATTCCGGCGGAGATTCCCTGGCGCGAGCGGGGCGCAGCGCCCATCAGAGCGCTTGTGTTCGGCGAGATGAAAATGCCGGTGCCCAGACCGGCGACCCCCAGGCGTAGGGCAATTTGGGAAGGGGGAGATGCTGGTCCCAACCCGGAGAGCAAGAAGAGACCGCAGGCCAATAGCATCATCCCTATCAGCGTCGGCCCACGGGCGCCAATGCGGTCCGAAAGTGTGCCGCTCAGTGGGGCGACGATCGCCATAACGATGGGCATGGCGGTCAGGATCAAACCGGTTTGGGTGGGCGTGAAGCTTCGCCCCTGGATTAGATAGAAAGGCATTAGAAAGATGATCGTATAGACGCAGATGTAATTCAAGATTGCGCTGATGACCGCTCCAGAAAACGGCCAGCTCTGGAAGAGTCTTAAGTCGAGCATAGGGTATTTCGCACGGCTTTCCAGGCGCACAAACCAGAGCAACAACAGGATCGAGGCCGCCAGTGATCCAAGGATGATCGGGGACGTCCAGCCCAAGGCGTGTCCCTGGTTGAGGCCAAATAACAAGGCCACCAGCCCAGCGATGAAAGTTGCAGCGCCAGGGGGGTCGAATCGCTCACGGGTTTGCTCCGGGTGATCGGCGCGAATAAAGCGAACGCTCAAGGCCATTGCAGCCAGCCCGACAGGGATGTTGATGTAAAAGACGGAGCGCCAGGTGTAGTGATCTGCCAGCCAGCCGCCCAGGGATGGGCCGACCGTCAGCCCCAGATAGGTCATTGTGGCTTGTAAGCCCAACGCCTGGCCCCGCTGCCGAGCGGGAAAGCTTTTGGTTAAAATTGCGGGCGAGTTGGCCATCAGCATCGCCCCGCCTAACGCCTGAATGCCGCGATAGATGATCAAGGTGTAGATCGAGTTGGCCAAGCCGCACAGCGCTGAACTGATAACAAAGATCGCAAAACCGGCGACATAGACCCGTTTGTGGCCTTGCAGGTCTCCGAGCCTGCCAAAGCTGAGCAATAGGCCGCTGAGCACCAGTAAATAAACCGTGACCACCCATTCGGCGGCGGCGATCGAACTGTTGAAGGTGCGGGTGATCAATGGCAAAGAGATGTTGACGACGCTGCCATCCAGGGCCGACATGAAAGTGCCCACCCCAATGGCTACCAGGACCCACCATTTGCCGGAAGATTGCTCAACGCTTTGGATTAACGTCTCGGGTTGCTCGAGGTCTTGCCGGGCAGCGGGTTGAGTTTCCATGAGCGAATATCGGGTTAGGCTAAGATCAGTTTTTCGGAGATAGAGACGCCCTGATGGATACGGCTGATGATATCCGCCAGCATGGGGGCTACGGAAAGGACTTCGATCTTGGGGTGGCGCTTTTCGGGTGGTATCGGGATGGTGTTTGTGGTAACCAGCTTTTCGATGCGCTCATCCCGATCGATGATCTCCAGCGCAGTGGGCAGAAGGACGGCGTGAGTCACCGCAAAATACGCTTTACCTTCTGCGCCGCGACTGTACAGGGCGTCGAGTTGCTTCAGAACGCTGCCGCCCGCCATCAAGTCGTCGATGATGATGGGGCGATGGCCAGCGATGTCACCGACGACATCGGTGGTCACGGTCTTGCTGAAGCTGACACGCCGTTTCTGCATGATGACCAGCGGCAGGTTAAGCCGCTCCGCATAGCGGCCAGCCATGCCAGCGCGACCAACATCGGGGCTGACAATCGCGGCGTTGGCAAACTCTGGTCGGGAAAAATATTCTGCCAACAGCGGGATGGCGGTAAGCGGATCGACCGGGATTTTGAAGAAGCCCTGGGTGGCGCGGTTGTGGATGTCCACGTAGATCACCCTGGCCGCTCCCTGGGATTCGAGCAGGTCGGCCACCACGCGGGCGCTAATGGCTTCGCGCCCCCGCGCCATCCGATCTTGACGAGCGTAAGGGAAATAGGGGATAACCAGGCTGACGCTATGGGCGCTGGCGCGGCGGAAGGCGTCCAGATACAGCAACAACTCCATCAGATTATCGTTGACCGGGACCGAACAGGGCTGGATCAGGAAGATATCTTGATCTCGAACCACCTCGTCGATCATCACGTGGACTTCGCTGTCCGGCAGATGCTGCGTGGTAGCATTCCCGACGCGCAGGCCAAGGATGCTGGCGACTTCTGCGGCCAGCTCTGGATGGGCAGAACCGGAAAAGATGCGAAGGGGGTGTGTGGACATAACCTCAAAAAGTATCTGCTGGCTAAAGCGGTTTGAAGTGATTATACTCCAGATGCCTCCGCGCTGGCTGTTTCAGATTCGCGGCAGCAGATCGAGGCGGTGGCGCATATGGCCTTCCACATCCTGGCGATAATACAGCATCGGATGGTATTTTCCTTGAAACCAGGCCTGGATCTGGTCGTCGTAATGCGGGCTTGCCAAGTTGCCAGATTGTCCTGGAGCCAACAAGCTCAATGAATTGCGCAGGTCTCCCAGGTCAACAATCATCCGGTAGGGAGGGCCGATGATGATGGGGGTGGCTGTGGAAGCGGGATCGGATGTTGCGCTCGAAGCCGGAACATCGAAGTCTTCGTAGCCAGCGCCGGTGGCCCAGATGGTGGTGCTATCTCCGCCAATCGGGTATGGTCCGCGATTGAACAGCTCAGCCAGCAACGGATGCGATCCAAGCGAATGACGGAAGGTGCATTGGTGAAGCCTGCCCCAGCTCCATTGCTGCATGTCGGATCCGAGGCGAAGCTTGAGAACGTCCAGGGCCGCGCGCAGGGCTTCTTGGACGACTTCATCTCGCTTTTCCCCATGTCCCAGATCGAACCAGTATGCATCTGGATCGGCCAGGGTCTGCGCCAGCCAGGGCAGCCAGCGCTCGGCGAAAAGGCTGGTTTCTGCCAGGACCGGCGTTGGACCCTGCCCTAAATAGCGGCTGGTCAGGCTGGATTTCGCCGAGTTGCCTTTGGTTGGTTTGCCTCTTGGGGTGGGTGGATCGAGCCTGTGTGCTAACAGGATTTCTGCTAATTTGTGGATAAATACCTGATAGATTGCCGTAGCGGGCGAATCGGCCGATAGCGCGCCGTCCCAGGCTTTGAGCAGTTTTAGCGCAGCATGGATTTCAGTTTCGGGTCGATGGGCAGAAACGTTCAATGGCAACTGAACCAGGTGGCGCAGGATGACCCGTGCGGAGGGCGACACCTGATCATACTGCATTTTTTGGACGAAACCCAAATCGATCTTTTCGTCTTCCTGGCGCAGGGTGGGGTCGAGGATCATTTCGGCGATGCGTTGAGCGCGGTCGCCCGAAATGGGCTCCAACTCGATCTCGATTGGATAATCCTCTCGGAATACGCGGTTATTGGCGGAGGCGATGAAGCCCTGGGGGGGATTCGAGAAGTGAGGCAGGGCCTCGAAGGGGAAATAACCCAGCCATTCATATTCATCTGTCCAGCCGGGGACGGGCAGTCGCCCGCTGGATTTCGCTCGGATGGGTATTTTGCCAGGGAAAGAGTAGGCGATGTTGCCTTCGATATCTGCATAGACGACATTCTGCACCGGCGCGGTCCACTCGCGTAATGCCTGATGGAATTCGGCGCAGTTGCGCGCTCGCATCATCTCGAATATGGCGTGTGCCATCCTGTCTGGTTCGAGAGAGGTCCAGCGCAGCGCCAGCGGTTCTTCGCCCGAAAGCTCGGCAGCCAGGCTGTTGATCACCGGCCCGTGGCGGGTGATGATGACTTCTTCGGTCACCGGCACCTCGCCTTTGACTTCGATGATCTCATGCAGTACGCGCACATCTTCCCAGGCGCCATTGTACTCGGCCTGGAGGCGGCCGTCTGGGCCGCGACGCAGGCGCTCGATGTATAAATCCTGCACGTCGGGGAAACCATTGGTGAAACCCCAGGCGACTCGACCGTTATGGCCGGCGACGACGCCGGGGATCCCCGGGAAAGTGATGCCAGTGGCGTCGATGTTACCGCCGATTAAGTGGTTTTCGTACCAGATGGCAGGCGCAGTGAGTTGCAAATGCATATCATTGGCCAGGATTGGTTTGCCGCTTTGGGTGCGCTCGCCAGCGATCGCCCAGTTGTTGCTGCCGAGTCCGTCGTAAGGGGATGGGCCCATGTAAAGTCTGCCTCTTTGGGCGGTTTCAAGCGCCGAAGCCCCCAAAGTGGCATCATTCAATTCTGGCGGCAGTATGTAAGGCCATCGTTGCAAGTGCAGCGGTTCCAGATCCGCAGCCATTTCTGGCCCCAGCCGGGCAATCAGTTTAGCGCGTAGCAACTCAGCTTCCCAGTTTACTGACAGGCTCCAGGACATCATTTTGATCCACGAAAGCGAGTCGGCGATGGTCCAGGGCCTGGGTCTGAAGCGCAGCAGACTGAACTCGATCGGCAGGCGCTGCTGCGCCATGCAGACGTTGACGCCATTTGCATATGCCTGAAGCAGATCGCGCACTTCAGTAGAGAGCAGACTGACCTCGAACTCTGCCACCCGGCGAATGGTGAGCGTGCGCACCCAGCGGTCAACTTGCACGGCCACGGGTCCGAAGATTTCCGCCAGGCGACCGGAGGCCAGGCGGCGATTGAACTCCATCTGCCACAGGCGGTCTTGCGCGTGGGCGAAACCCTGCGCAAAGCAAAGATCTTTCAAGCTTTCCGCGTAGATGTGCGGCACGCCCCATTCGTCGCGCAAAATCTGCGCCGGACGCCCTAATCCGGCGAGTTGCAATTGACCGTCCAGGCGCGGCAAGCGGTTTCGGGCATACAGGCGCAGGCATTGGTTGGCAACGGATTTCAAGGTGAGGTGCATGTCACGCTCCTTAGGAATCAATTAGGCCAGACCACGCAACCTGGGCGCAAACAGCCAGGTAAGCAGAGCGAACACGATCAGCACTGAGCCGCCGATCTGGATGGCCAGAGGTTCACTGGTAAGTTCGGCGATCTGTCCGATCAGCAATGCCCCGATCGGCATGAAGCCGAAGAACGTCAGGGTGTAGATGCTGGTGACGCGCCCGCGCAATTCGTCCTCGGTGCTGGTTTGCACCAGCGAATTGGCCAGGTTCATCACTAACACCAGTGCAGCCCCTGCGCCGGCCAGGACAAATAGAGAAAGCGGCAACCAGCGCAGGAACGAAAAGACCAGGAGCAGAATTGGGAACAAAAATGTTCCCACACTGAGTAGCTTACCGCGGAAATTGAACCGCCCCAAAGATGCGATACTTAGAGCGCCGATCAGCGCGCCCAACCCGCGTGCGGAATACAACAGGCCATTGGTGCGCACATCGCCGTTCAACACCTCCACCGACCATGCAGGAAGCAGGGTAACGAAAGAAAACCCAAACATTGTGGTCATTAGCACAATGCCCATCAATGCCAGGATGGTGGGACGGGCAAGCACGTAGGCGAAACCCTGTTTAATTTCCTTGAACGCCGAGGTGCGGGTCTGCGGAGGGAGGGAGTTTTGGGGCAGGTTCATCATCAGCAGGGCGGCGATCACTGCAATGAATGAGAGGCCGTTGATGGTAAAACACCAGCCTGGGCCAAAGGCGGCATACACCAAACCGCCGACCGTCGGCCCCAGCACCGTGGCTGTATTGAACATAGTGGCGTTTAGGGCGATGGCGTTGGTCAAATCCTGGCGGTCAACCAGTTCAGGCGCCAGGGCAAGCCGGGCCGGGGCGTCAAAAGCGTTGGCGATGCCCAATAAAAACGCCAACACGATGATGTGTATTGATTGCACCAGGCCTGAGAAGGTCAGCCCGGCTAAAATGAACGCTAGACCCATCATGCTGGTTTGGGTGATCACCAGCAAAGTACGCCGTGAGATACGGTCGGCGACCACGCCGCCGATCAGCATGAATAACCAGCTTGGCAGACCAGCGGCGAAGGTGACGTAGCCTAGAAATGCTGGCGAGCGGGTTAACTCATAGACCAGAAATCCCTGGGCGGTGGTTTGCATCCAGGTGCCAAACAGTGAAGTGATCTGGCCGAAGAACCAAAGGCGAAAATTGGGATAGCTGAGGGCGACAAAGGTTTGGCGAGGATTGAATTTCATGGGTTCAGTTGGATTGCTGTTTGGTTTGCGGGTAGTCGATTTTCAGCAACACGAGAACCGATGCAACGAACAGCAACCCATAAATCGCATATAACAAGACATATCCTGTTCCAGGGGCATAGGGCGCGACGCGGGTGAAGTGGTCAGCGATTGGGCCGCCGATGTACGCGCCGATGGCGCCTGCTCCTGCTCCGGCCAGATTCGATATCCCCAGATAGCGCCCCGCTTCAGATTTGGGGACAAGATCGGCGCCCATTGCCCAATTGGCAGTATAGAAAATCCCAGCGCCAATGCCGATCAGAATGCCACCGATGTAGATTGCTGCCAGATTGGCGACCAGCACCAGGATCAGCGCGCCGAGAGCGGCGCTCAGGCCGCTGATCGCCACCATCGGTTTGCGTCCAACGCGATCGGTTAGCCAGCCGCTGGGCGGCGCAGCCAGCAGAATGAACACGCCAACGATGAGCAGCAGCCAGCGGGTAGGCTCGGCGGCCTGCTCTCCGGGGAGATTCAGACGTCCCTGCATAAAGTACAGCGCAAAGCTGGCAATGTTAGTAGAGCCGACCAAGAACGCCAGTCGGTTGATCACCCACCAGGTATAGGATGGGTTCTCGCGGGCGGCGTTGCCAAGGCCGATTTGGATGCTGAAATAGACTCCTACCGCAATTGCAACGGCCATGCCGAGGAAGCCGATCAGGCCCGTGACGCCTATCGCTGCGCCGAGGCTGAGCTGGCCAATCCACTGCCCCGTGGATCGCACCAGCCAGCCAATCCCCAAAACGACGGCTGTGAACAAGCCGGTCATAACGACCAGGCGTAAAAATGGGGCAAAGTTGAGCGGTTGTGCGTTTCGAGACGGCTTTTCAGGGGCAAACATGGTGATGCCCATCGTCAGCAGGATCAATCCGATGGCGACTAGTAAGGCGTCGAACAGTTCACCATTGGCGATCATTCGACCGATGACCAGTGAGACCACAATCACCGGCAATGGCACTTCCAAAAGCGCCTTGATGCCCGAATAGACGCCGTGTCGATTCTCTGGCACCAGGTCAGGGATCAATCCCTGTGCTGCGCCGTGAGCGGTGTTGGCAGCAACCATCATCAGAAGAATAATAAAGAACAAGATCCAGTAGCCATTTTCTCCCTCCAGGCCGAGCGTCAACCCGACCAGCAGCAGCGCAGCCACGACTCCGAGTGTACCCGCGACAATGAAAGGTCTACGGCGTCCCCAGCGCGAGGTGTTATGGTCTGAGAGCATCCCCATCAGCGATTGGACTAACAGGGCGGTCATCAAGGACCACAAGCGAATGTTTCCGTAGTAGGCGCCTTGTCTATCCAGCCCAACGAATTGCTGCACCAACAACGGCACGATCAGCGGGGTCATAGTTTGGGACAGGGTCGTCAAGCCGAAGAAGTACGCGTTGATAGTGAGAGTGTCATACCAGCGTAAAGGTCGGCTGCTCAGCAAGGTGGCTTCCTGGGAGGGGTTCATTTTTTGGATGGCTCGAGGGCAGGCTCAGGGGTCACAGGTTGATTTATGCAGAGTTTTGGGCTCGATGGCCGCTACTTTTTTGGGTATGAAGCACATGATCAATGAACTGCAAAGTGATCTCAAAAACTTCCTGGCGCTCTTGATCCAGGATAACGCAGTGGCCTGATCGATTCATCCAATGAATTTCGCACACTTCGGATTGGATGTGCCGGTGGATCGTTGCTGGAACATCTGGATGCACGGTTTGATCCAAGCTGCCTTGTACGATCATGGTTGGCTGGTGGATTTTTCCGAGCAAAGGTCTGACCTGCTTTTGTAGTTCTAAGAGTTGGATCACACCTTTAAGTGGATTGACCGGGTAGCCTTGCCACAGGTCATCCGAATCCATGTTGTTTTTGGGAATCCAGGGGAGAAAAGGCGCGGTCAGGTAGAGTCGGAGGCGGTCGAAAGGGTGGGTGTTTAAACGGAGCGCCGGAGCGTAGAGCAGCAGAGCGGTGATTTGTGGAATTTGGGCGGCGAGATAGAGTGAGAGCAGCCCGCCGGTCGATTCGCCGCCGACGATCACCCGCTCGCACTGATCGGCAAGCTGGCGATAGGTCTCCTGTACTGCTGCAACCCAATCTTGCCAGCGGACCCGGTTGAGATCTTCGGGTCTGGTGTAATGGCCGGGTAACAAAGGCGCAGCGATGCTGTATCCGGCTCGATGCAGAGCTTCTGCAAGCGGACGCACTTCGGCGACCGTAGCGGTGAACCCATGAATGAGCAGGATACCATCCTGTTGCCCGGGCCAGAAGAAAGGATTTCCGTTCAGATGGGGATTGTGGATGTTGGGTGATGCCATGCCCTGTTCTTGACCGGCGAAAGAATCCTGATGAGACGAGCGCCTGATTGATTATAACAGCCCAGCAGGCGTCTCAATAAATCGATTTGGCAAATTGCTGCGAGTCAACGGGCGGCTGTGTTGCAGCCGCCCGTTGACATCCGTTCTCTCGAAAATTCGCTTCGCTTAACGGAACAGTTCCACGTTAAACCAGGCCGCCGATGGATCGCGCTCGCTCAGCGCGGTGACTTTCAGGATGAATGAGACGTAATTGCCGGCGAAAGGCGCCAGACTGAAATCGGCGACCAGATCATGCCAGGCGCCATCATGGACTTCATCCAGGCTGGCCAGCAAGACTTCGTCTCCTCCCAGAGGTCTGTAGAATACTTGCATGCGCACGTTACAGCGGTCAAACCCTTGCAGGCAGCCTACACGCGCCCTAAAGCGTTCGTCGCCGCGAATATACAGGCCAGGAAAGGTTCCGGTGATGCTCGCGTTTCTGGTGGAGGCTGGCTGCGCCCAAATCACGGATGGCACCGAAACGCCGCCTTCGAGAGTGGCCGGCGCTGCCCGGAGCACGAAGGGGTTGCGGTTGCTAGGATTGCTGGGGCAACTCACTTCCCGGTCGTTACTCCCTCTCCAACGAGCGGTGCACAGGTTATCGACAAAGTTCCATAAAATCGTGGGCGGAGAGCTGGCGACGCGGATGCGCACCCGAAAGGCGTCGCGGTCGCGCGGCTCCAGTTGGGTGTTCCGGGCCACACGCAGCAGCCAATCGCCGGTGAAGTCACCATCAGAGGTGGGCGAGGTCAGCGTCACGGCGTAATCTGCGCTTGCTCCAGGCCGAACAGTACCGTTGTTGGTCTCTGCTGTGCCAACCCATAGATTATTGCGCGCCGGCACCATGTAAGAACCACGCGGCCAGGTGCAACTACCAACGTTCCTAATGCGCCAGATTTTAGTAAAGGTCGTGTTGGGTGGCAAGATCTGACCATTGGGGATGGTCACATGGCGGACCAGTTCGGCTGCGTAGCAAGGCGTAGGCGTGCCGCCGCCCCCGCCGGTCCCCCCACCCCCGCCTCCGCCTCCACCCCCTCCACTAGGAATGCGAGTGGCTGTCGGAATCACGCGCGTATTGGTGGGAGTGAGCGTCGGCGTGTTGGTGGGTCGCTGCGTCAACACCGGTATCAGGGTGTTCGTCGGCGTAGGGGTGTTGGTGATGGTTGGGGTATCTGTGGGGAGGGGGGTGTCTGTCGCTGGCAGAGGGGTGAAGGTGGGAGTGGCCGATAGAAAGGCCGAAGTTTGCATGGCAGACCACGTCTGAGCGGCAGCTGTCTCAGGCCAACCGGGGACGCTGGATACCGCCTGCGAACTGATTCCGCAAGCTGTCGAGATGAGAAAGGCCAGGACGACGAGAAGGGTCAGGCGTTGATAATTTTTATCCATGAGTGCCTCCGCTGCAATCAATCCTCGATTAATCTTAGTATAGACAAAAAATTCAGCAACCGCAAGAGGCAGTTGCTGAAAAGACGGAATTTGCGCTCAAAATGTTCCCGATTTCACGAATCGGGGTTGCATTTGGGTCATATTGGGGGTCTCCTGACCGGTCTGACGACAATCGTCAGGCTGAGCGGTTGAACACCGTCAGCGCCCAGGCCGAAGAGAGCCCCCGATGCACCCTGCAAGTACCAGTTGCCCGTGTAAGTGTTTGGGGTTTCGGGTGCAACGAGGTTCAATCGCAGATCGATCGTCTCGCCAGGATTGACCGGATGCGGCAGAGGAACAGAGGCAGGGCTTCCCATAGACTCGCCAGAAGCATAAACAATGGCGTATTCCGTCGTCCAAACGCAGGTGCCAGTGTTTTTGATCTGCCAGATTTTGGCGAAGGATTGGCCCGGCTTGAAGGCTGTGAAGTCGGCGATCATCAGATTTTT
The DNA here is from genome assembly GCA_964503145.1 of uncultured Anaerolinea sp. Lineage (GTDB taxonomy): Bacteria > Chloroflexota > Anaerolineae > Anaerolineales > UBA4823 > RBG-16-57-11. The sequence goes on from CAZCYV010000004.1 coordinate 81,683, forward strand.
GACGAACTCAGCCCGGTTGATGCAGGCAGGAGCTGTGTTCGTCCCAGCAGGCTCGGCGGGGGGCTGCGACAGGGTAGGCGGCGCCAGGGTGGGTAAGGGGGTTGGGGTAGGCGCAGCAGCAGTGGGCGAAGCGACCCGAACCAGGTCGAGGTTCAATATGCGCACAACCACCGGCGTCGGCGCTGTGGAGGGCGGCTCAGAGCGCTCCAAGGGAGTTGGATCCGCCTGTGCGCAGGCGGTCAAAAGGAACAATTGCAGAAGAATAACGATGAACTTATGCTTTTGTAGGGTAAGCATATTTCATGCACCTGTAAGAAAATCAGCTATAAGCATTTGGTAAAGGATTTGTTCAACCCAGGTTTGGAGGCTGGCGATACACGCCAGCAGGCTAGCGCTTTCAGCCTTTGCCGACGCAGCCCTCGCCCGGACCCAGACCGTTCAGCTTGCCTTCGACGATGATCGCTACCCAGAAAAATTGTCTGGCGCGATACCCGGTTCCAAATTGCTCCCCATTTGCGTCCACGAATATCCAGCTCCCCTGGTATGCTCCAGGGTCATTTGGCGCCTGCAGCTCGATGGAGACTTCGACAACCTGGTTGGGTGGTACGGTTCTACCAAGAGGCTTGGGCGACTCGCCCGCCATTCGGTCGCCCCATATAAAGACGATGGCATAGTCGGGTGTCCAGGTGCAAGTGCCACTATTTCTAAATTTCCACGTCTTTACAAACCTTGCACCCTTTTTCATGACCGTATTATCGGGGATAGAGACATCGCCAATGAATTCGGCCGCGTTGACGCAGGTCTCGACGGGTTGAGCGGCCGGACCAAGCTGCGGGCTGTTCTGGAATAGAGTCAGCGGCGGGACAGGGGTGCTGGTAGGTTCGGGGGTGCTGGTGGCCTGGTATTCGTAAGCGGCCAGGGTGCCCTGAGGCGCGGTTTGCAATTGCTGGGAGATCAGGTTCGACCCCTTACCGAACTGTGCGGCCAGCGTCTCTGCAGCCAGGGTTTGGGCTAATCCAGGGATTAGGGGGGCGGGTGTGGGTGCAGCCAGGGTTCCACAGGCGCTCAATAAGAGCGCACAAATGAGAGACAGAGCAAACCATCTTTGAAGGACGTTAGGCATCATGATGCTCCGGGCAAACACCAGCAAAGATGCAATCAGTATACACTAAAACGGAGAATAAAAAAAGTGTTTTGGACAATTTTGATTGTCCAAAACACTTTATCCGCAACAGAAACGCGATTTGAAAGGCTAAATGGCCTCTACCCGAACTGCGCAAATCTTGTATTCGGGGATCTTCGATACCGGATCGAGCGCCGCGACGGTGAGTTCATTGGCAGAGGCTCCAGGGAAATGGAAATTGGCAAATACTGTGCCTGGAGGAACCCGATCGGTCACCCAGGCTTCGGCTTCGATGCTGCCGCGCCGGGAGGTGATGCGAACCCTGCGGCTGCCATTCAATCCCAGACGCAAAGCGTCTTCCGGGTTGATTTCTACCATCGCGGTGCCATAGATTTCCATCAGACCCTGAGCGCGGCGGGTCATTTCTCCGCCATGCCAGTGGTAGATGACGCGCCCGGTGTTCAGCAACATGGGATATTCGTCATCTGGCAATTCATGGGGCGGAACATGCTCGATGGGCATGAATTTGCCTTTGCCGCGAGTGAACTGGCCTACGTGCAGGATTGGCGTCCCCATGTGTTGCTTATCTTTGACTGGCCAATGAAGCTGCTCGCCGCGCTCGAGCCGTTCGTGGGAGACGCCGGCGTAGCTGGGGGTGAGCGCTGCGATCTCGTCCATGATCTGAGAAGAACTGCTGTAGTCCCAGCCAGCGAATGGCGCATCGGATATCGGGCGCCCCCCTTGCGCCAGGATATGTCGCGCCAGATCGGCGATGATCTGCCAGTCCTCCCGTGCTTCACCGGGCGGTTGGATCGCTTTGCGCACTATCTGGATGCGTCGTTCTGTGTTGGTGAATGTGCCGCTCTTTTCAGCGAAACTGGTACCCGGCAGCAGCACATCAGCGTAATGAGCCGTTTCCGAGGGGAAAATTTCCTGTAAAACCACGAAATCACACATGCTCAGGCAGTGGCGGATGTGATTGGTATCGGGGTCACTCATGATTGGGTTTTCACCCAGGATATACAGAGCTTTGGTCTTCCCCTTTTCGATCCCGGGGATCATTTCGGTCACGGTCATGCCGATCTGATCCGACAGGCTGGCACCCCAGGCAGCTTCGAACTTTTGGCGCGCTGCCTCGACGTTGACGCTCTGATATCCGGGATAAACATTGGGCAGGCCGCCCATATCGCAGGCGCCTTGAACGTTGTTTTGACCACGCAGCGGATTCACGCCTCCTCCGGGGATGCCCAGGTTGCCCAAGAGCATTTGCAGATTGGCCAGAACCATCACATTGCGCACACCGACAATGTGCTGGGTGATGCCCATCGCCCAGATGACCGCCATCGGTTTGTTGGTGGCCAGGATCTCGGCAGCCTGATAGAGTTGCTCGACCGGCACGCCTGTAATTTCAGCGACAACCTCGGGTGGATATTCATCGATCACCGCCTTCATATCCTCGAAGCCTTCGGTCCTGCTGGCGATGAATTCGCGATCTTCCCGACCATTTTGCAGGATAATGTGCATCAAACCATTGATCAGTGGGATGTCCGTGCCGGGACATTGGCGTAGATGCAGCACAGCGAACTCGGTGATATCGATGCGTCGCGGGTCGGCGACCACCAGTTTGGCACCGCGCTGGCGTACCGCCTGGCGTAGCTTTATGCCGAATACCGGGTGCTGCTCGGTGGTGTTGGAGCCAATGATCAGGATAGCCCTGGCGTTTTCGGCGATGTCGTTCATTGGGTTGGTCATCGCGCCTGAGCCGAAGACGGTGGCCAAACCGGCTACGGTGCTAGAATGGCAGAGACGGGCACAGTGGTCGATATTGTTGGTTCCCAGCACCTGGCGGGCCAGCTTGTTCATCAGGTAATTTTCTTCGTTGGTGCATTTCGCAGAGGCCAGAACGCCGATGCTATCCGGGCCAAAGGAATCGCGGGTAACGCTCAACTTGCGGGCGGTAATCTCCAGCGCTGTATTCCAATCGACCGCCACCCATTCGCCACGATCTGCTGGCCTGGGTGAGTCGTCCAATAAGTATTTTCGCACCATTGGCCGAGTCAGCCGGTCGGGGTGATGGACGAAATCGTATCCATAGCGACCTTTGACGCACAGGGCCATACCATTGACCGGGGCATTTGGATTGGATGTGACGCCGATGATACGACCGTCCTTGACGTTCAAATCGAATTGGCAGCCTACGCCGCAATAGGTGCAGACCGTGGTGACTTTTGTGATCTGATGGGGTCTGCCTAACCCATAGGACATGCGATCCGACAGCGCCCCGGTCGGGCAGTACGCCACACACTGGCCGCATGATTCACAGCGCGCCTCCAACATGGTCACGCCAGCGCCGGCGACGATCTGTTCTTCGAAGCCGCGATAGGCCACGCCCCAGACAAAGCGCCCTTGGATCTCCTCGCAAGCCAGAACACAACGTCGGCACAGGATGCACTTGTTCATGTCCACACGGACGAATGGGTTGGGGTCGCTGTCCACCGGATAGCGAGTGCCTTTGCTGCCCCATTCTGGAATATCCACTTTATAGTCATAGGCCAGGTCTTGTAGCTCGCACGCGCCGCTGGCATCGCAGGTCAGACAGTCAGGTGGATGATTGGCGAGCATCAGTTCCAACGTCTTACGTCGAGACCTGACCACGCGGTCGCTATGCGTTTGCACCTGCATACCATCCCAAACTGTTGTGACGCAAGCGGTTTGCAAGAAGCGTTGCCCTTGCACCTCTACCACACAGATTCGGCAATTTCCGGTCGGAGTTAGATCGCGATGGTAGCACAAAGTAGGGATAAAGATCCCATTTTCGCGAGCCACGCTCAGCAGGCTCTGGCCTGGAAGGGCTTCAATGGTTTTGTTGTCGATGGTGATTTTGACGGTCATGTGATTCGCCTTTTATCTGCTAATTGGCCGGTTCGCTTCGGCTGCCTGGAAGTCTTGGGCAAAGTGCGTCAAGGCAGATTTGATCGGGGTATAGACCGATTGCCCTAAACCACAAAAAGAAGCATCCAGCAGGTTTTCTGCCAAGGCGTGCAGCTCGGCCACATCGCCTGGTTGACCCTGTCCAGTGGTCAGGCGGGTCAATATTTGCAGCGCGCGGTGCGTCCCAACGCGGCAGGGAGTGCATTTTCCGCAGGACTCGTAGGAAAAGAAGCGTAACAGCTCGTGTAAGAGGGCCACCGGCGAGACACTCTGGTCGCAGATCAGGAACGCTCCTGCACCGAGAGTGACGCCTTTAGATCCTGAGGCGTAATCGATAGGGATATCCAGGAGTTGCGGCGGGACAATCGTTCCCGCTGCTCCGCCGGTCAGGGCAAATCGAAACGTAGATCCTGGGAGCATGCCGCCGCCATAATCCTCGATCACCTGGCGCAAAGTCAGGCCAAATGGCGCTTCGAAGAGACCTGGCCTGTGTACATGCCCCAGCACCATGTACATTTTTGTGCCCGGGGTCTGGGCGTTGCTCAGCGAGCGATACCACTTCCCGCCATTGCACAGAATAGCCGGAACGGCCGCGTACGACTCGACGTTGTTGACCAGGGTGGGATAGCCGTGATAGCCAAAGCTGGGCGGGTAAGGTGGGCGGATGCGGGGCTCGCCGCGCTTGCCTTCCAGAGATTCGATCAAAGCGGTCTCTTCGCCGCAGATATACGCGCCAGCCCCGCGGTGGACGTGGACATGGAAGGAAAAAGCGCTGCCTTGTACATGATCTCCCAGGAGGCCAGCTGCTTCAGCTTGCCGGATGGCCTTTTCCAGCCGCTGGGCTTGATATTCATATTCGCCGCGGATATAGATAAATGCCTCTTCTGCTCCGCAGGCATATCCGGCAATCGCCATCCCTTCGAGGATCTGGTGAGGATTGGTATCGATCAACACCCGGTCTTTGAAGATCAAAGGCTCTGACTCGTCTGCGTTACAGATGATGTACTTTGGGGTTCGATTGGCTTGAGCGACGAAGCGCCATTTGCGGCCTACCGGGAAGCCAGCGCCGCCCCGACCTGCCAGGCCGGAGGTTTCGACCTCGGTGAGAACTTCCTCGGGCGAACGGGCCAGCGCCTGGCCCAAGCCACAATATGCGCCATGTTGGAGCGCCGAGTCGAGCGAATCTGGGTCGATCTGTCCTGCTTTGGCCATCATCACGCGCAGTTCACCCGGGCGAGCGTGGGAATAATTGGTTGGGTAGCCGCGCCAATTCTGGAATAGCTCGCCCGCGCGGTCCAGGCTGATAGGACCGGCCTGTTCATCGTTGACCAGGACAGCGGGCGCCCGGTCGCAAAGTCCCAGGCAGCTGGTGGATTCAACCGTCCAATCGGGGTGTTCTTGAATTTGAGCCTCGATGGCTTGATGAACCTTGTCAGAGCCGCATAGCCAGCATACCGGCCCGTTACATACGCGCAGGACGTTCTTGGGTCTGGGGCGTAGCGCAAGCATCGAATAGAATGACGCTACCCCATGAGCGCGGCTGGCGGGTGTCTTCAGCGCCTGGGCTACATCGGTGATGACCTCGGGGCTTAGATGGCCTTCAATCTCTTGGGCTTGCTTTAGCACCTCTAGAAGCGCTTCGGCGCTGTAATTGTGCCTTTCAGCCAGTTGGAGAATGGTTGGGTTGGGTGGTTTGTAGTTCGCTTTGCGGATGTTCTTCATTTTTGAGGATCCTTTGAGGGTGAGTGTAAACCCGAAAACGATTCCTTCTCGCGTAGCCGATCAAGGTAATCCCCCATTGGCGCGCCAATTCAATGGAGAGGGAGCTGGGTGAGGTGCGTGAGATGACTACCGATGCTCCCAGACGACGGGCTTTTTGGATCATTTCGGAACTGATCCGCCCGGTGGTCAGCAGGATCCGTCGGCGCATCTCCACGGGGTTTATTAATAGGCGGCCGGCGATTTTATCCAGAGTGTTGTGACGCCCGATATCTTCGCCGACGATCTGCACTTCACTCCCATCGGTGAGCACCGAAGTATGGACGCCACCCGATTGACGATACAGGTCTTGCGATTCGAACAGCGTTTCGATCAGATCGCTGATCTGCTGTGGGGTTAGTCCTGTTCCATTAGCGCGCACAATTTGGATTTCAGAAGCGTCTTGAACCTGATCATCTTCAACTGCGGTCACCCCCCCGGTGCAACCGGAGGTGCGCCGCCAGCGCCGCGGCTGCTCCACGCTGTGATGCAGCCAGATATCGACGTTGTCGCCGCTGGCGCACACGTGCACAGAGGCGACATCGTCGAGCGATGCGATCACTCCTTCGTTGTAGAGAAATCCCAGCGCAAGGGCTTCAAGATCAACCGGCGTGCACATGAACGAGAGCCAGACTTCTCCATTCACGGTCAGGGAAACTGGCGCTTCGACGATAATCTGGGAATTTTGTCTTACCCAACGGTCTGGCTCTACCTGGATGTAATCTATGGGTTTGTTAGCGCGGCTCATCGTTTTCACCAATATTTTCTTCTACAAGGTTTGTGTATGACTTCACAAACCGGCCATCCAATGGTAAACAAAGATTGTCCCGATTATACAGGATTTAAGTTCACGTGATTGGATGATCTTTTATCTGTTCCTAGAGGTCTTCTTCATGGGATGCGCAATTCTGTCCAGAGAACGTTCAATATATGCGCTTGCGTGTTAGAATTGAACCTGCGGGGTGGTCATGAAAAACTGCGAACCAGATGATCTATGCTGAAGCAGGAGGACTACGAATGAGACGCTACCAGGTGAAACCCAATCAACCCGTTCGATTGAGCGAATGGGATCCAGGCGACCAAAGCGCGTTCGATGGCGATAAGGACCAGGCTGGCGAGTTGCTTGATCGGCTTAACCGGGAACTGGAAGAGCTTCAGGAATTGTTGTATGCCGAGCGCAAGCACAAGCTGCTCATCGTCTTGCAGGGCATGGATACCTCTGGCAAGGATGGGGTTATTCGCCATGTCTTTCAAGGGGTCAATCCGCAAGGAGTGCGCGTGGCGAACTTCAAGGTGCCGACGACTGAAGAACTGGAACACGATTACCTGTGGCGGATCCATAAGCAGACTCCGGGCAAAGGTGAGATCGTGATCTTCAATCGCAGCCATTACGAAGATGTGCTGGTTGTGCGGGTTCATAGCCTCGTCCCGGAGTCGGTATGGAGCAAGCGCTACCAACAGATCAATGACTTCGAACGGCTGCTGGCAGAAGAGGGCGCCACGATTTTGAAGTTCTTTCTGCACATCGGTCTCGAGGAGCAGAAGAGGCGGCTGGAAGCGCGCCTGTATGACCCCACCAAGCAATGGAAGTTCAATGTGGGCGACCTGAAAGAGCGTAAGCTATGGTCGGCTTATATGAGAGCCTATGAGGATGCGCTTAACACAACCAGCACCGATTGGGCGCCCTGGTTCGTTGTGCCGGCGAACCACAAATGGTACCGGAATCTGGTGGTTGCCACCTTGCTGGTAGAAACGCTCAAGGGGCTGAAGATGGCTTATCCCCAGCCCAAAGAGGATCTGAGCGGGATTGTGGTGGAATAGGCTGCGCTTAAGGCAGCTCCCAATAGGCAAGCTGCTCTACAGCCACCTGGAAATTTTGCGTGCCGCCCGAACCGATCAACAGGCCAATCAGACCGCGTGTATGGGTGGCATCGGTGAACTCGAAAACCAGGGCGCCATTGGCATAGAGTTGTAGCAGATCATCCTGAGCCTTTACGGTCATGATGTTCTTTTGCCCAGGCCCAGGACGCAGATTTTGATTGGCAGTCCAGTTTTGGATCCCTGTATAACTCCCATTATCCATGCGATATACGCGATATTGCCCATCACAATTGAAGCTGAACACATAGGCGCTATCGATGATATTATCTGGCTGGCTGGGGGCGCGCACAATGATGCCGTAACTGTCTCGACCGGCGCATCTGCTGCCGGTGCGGAAGGTAACTTCCAGCGCCAAGTTTCTGAACTGACCCAGCTCGGCTACGCGCCAAAGGTCTCCCGCCGGCCTGAAAGCGGTCAGGATCAACTCACTGTTTTCGATATCGAAGCTGATGTCTTCGTCTTCGCCAAGGAAGAAGGGCGTACCCTTTTTATCATCGAAGCTGAACGACCGGGTGGGCGCTCCCAGGTTCAGCCCGCTACTCGGCGGCGCGCTGGTAGAAACTTTGATCTTGACCCAAAAAGCGGTGCTGGCATCGCTGCCAAGCCCGAAATCCTGGCCGCGCAGGTTTTGCAGTTTCCAAAAGCCCTGGTGTTCGCCCGGCTCGGCTGGAGCGGTCTGCGGAAGATAAATCTGGATGGTGCCGTTGGGCGGCACACTTTGTCCGATGGGCGCAGGGCTGGTGCCGCCCATCGGATTGCCTTCGATGAACACCAGCTTGTATTCGGGCGTCCAGGTGCAGGTGCCGATGTTCCTAAAGGTCCAGGTCTTGATGAATTGAGCGCCGGGGGCAAATTCGGTGTTATCCGGGATGGTCTCGCTTATGTATTGGGCTCTATCGGTGCAGTTGGGATCCTGCGGGATTGCCGTATTCGTGGCTGTAGGCGGGGATGATGTTGGCGGGGGCTCGGGTGTGGCGGTGACCGTCGAAGCTGGGGTCAGCATTTCAGCCACAGCAATGGCGGTCTGAGTTTGAGCAACGATCAGATCGATCGCCGGAGTGGCGATTGGTTGGGGGCGATTGCAAGCTAGAATGGCGATAAGCAAAGCGGTCAGCGCAGCCGCTATGGCCGCGTAGTTTTTGGTGCGCATAATCCTCTCCACTGATGCAGATTGAAGATTAAGACGAAGATAGTTGAGCGGAGGTTCCTGATCTTGAGCGCAAAGTCGCACTCAACTTCTGCTCGAACTTTCGTTCACACGGGTTTGCTGCGCAATAATCACCTCGATGCCCTTGCCTTGCAAGACACTGATAGCTTCTTCAGATGCCAGCCAATCGGTCACGACCACATCCACCACAGAGAGCGGCGCGACCAGCGCGAAGCAGGTGCGCATGAGTTTTGTGCTATCGGCGACCACGATGACCTGTTCGGCATGCTGAATCATGGCCTGTTTGACCAGGGCGTCTTCCAGGTTGAACTCAGATAGGCCAGCTTCTGGGTGAAGGCCGCCGATGCCGATAAAGACCTTGTCCACCTGGAATTCTTCGAAAGTGCGCGTGGCAAGATGGCCTACCAGCGAGCGCTCTTGAGGACGCACAACGCCGCCGCTAACGATCAAGCGGATGTTAGGGGAGTCTGCCAAAACGTTGGCGATATTCAAGCTAGAAGTGACCACGGTCAGGTTAGGGACACCGACCAGGTGCTTGGCGACCTCCAATGTAGTCGTCCCAACATCGATGGCCAGCGATTCGCCTTCCTGCACGAGGCGAGCAGCTTCCCGCCCAATGGCTTCTTTCAGTTCGACATTGCTCGTGACGCGCACCAGATAGGGCGGTTCGTAGGAACGTCCGCGGCGAGATACCGCGCCGCCATGCACGCGCAACAATAGCCCCTGATTGGAGAGAATGCGCAAATCGCGGCGGATGGTCATTTCTGATACATCGAGCCTGGCGCATAAATCGGCCACGGAAACGGCGTTGTTGGTCTCTACTTGCTCCAGGATCAATTTCCTGCGTTCTTCTGGGATCATTGGGCCATCGCATTTGCTGTTAAGATTGAGACGGAGGACGCCAGCTTACAGGCGCAAGTCTATGGAACAGGGATCAATCAGGGTATATGATTGATTCTAATCAAATTATACAAAAATCATCATCGAATGTCAACAATCGAACATTCGTGTATTCAACAGCACGGGGCGGCGAATCAAGGACTCCAGGAAGCAGCCTGGCTGGAGTGTGACGACGGGCGATCTTGTTCTATGGGGAATGAGATCGCCCGTCGTCACCGCAGTTTGCGCGTATCAGGGTGTGAACGCCCACTCTCCCTGGCGCATTACTGGCTCGCGATGGCCGTCGAGTGTAAGCCCGTCGATATCCATTTCGGCGGAACCGATCATGAAGTCTGTGTGCCCCAGGCTGGTGTTTCCACCGCGACGGGTGTATTCTTCTTCGGAAAGGTTTTCGCCGTTCTGCAGGCAGAAATTCAAGCCGCTGCCCAGGGCGATGTGGCAGGCAGCATTCTCATCAAGCAGCGTGTTGAAAAAGAGGATATTGGCCTGAGATACCGGGGAGCTATGGGGCACGAGCGCCACTTCGCCCAGGCTGGACATGCCCTCGTCTAATTCGATCATCTTCCTAAGCGTGTCTTCGCCGCGTTCGGCTTTGAGGCGGGTCACGCGTCCATTGGTGAAGGAGAGACTGAAACCTGAGATCAAACTGCCGCTATAGCTGAGGGGCTTGGTGGCGGTGACATGACCATTAATGCGTTCTCGATGCGGCAAGGTGAAAATTTCTTCTGTGGGAAGGTTGGGGACAAAATCGATGCCCTGTTCGCTTTGGATGCTGCCTCCACGCCATAAGTGGTCTTGCGCCAGGCCGATAGTTAGATCGGTGCCTGGCGCAGAGAGGTGCAAAGCCTGGTATTGCCGCCCGTTCAGGTGCTCGCAGCGGGCTTTCAAATCAGCAATATGCTCACGCCAGGCGAGGACCGGGTCCAGCATGTCCATACGGCACACTTTGAATAGAGCTTCCCATAGACGCTCTTCCCGTTCCTCGGGGGCTCGTTCTGCGAAGACCTTGTTTGCCCAAGAGGGTGTTGGATAGCCTGCGATCGCCCAGTTGAAGCCGTTTCGGTGCAGCAGATCATAGACGGGCTTCATATGCACCCGTGAGGTTCGTTCGGCGATGGCGATCAATTCGGGGTCTTGCCCGGCGAGTAAGTCTGGATCTTCACCCGTGATCTGCAGATAAGCGCCGCCTTTTTGGGTATGCTCCAGAATGCCCTTAGCGAGATAAACAGGGAACTCCTCGAATGAGTCTCGCGGCGCATATTGGTGGCGGGCCAGCCGGACTTGTTCGTCGCGGTACACCACGTCCACATATCGACAGCCAGCTTGATAGGCGCTGACGGCAATCTTTTGAACCAGGGGCGCTGATTGTACAGGCGCGTTGACGATCAGCCGTTGGCCTGGGTGTAAGTTCAGGCCGATTTTGACGATGATATCTGCGTATTTTTGTAAGGATTGATCGAAGCTTGGGTCAGTCATTATTCCTCCACAAGGATTGATTTGATCGGGCTGATCTACCATTCAGTGAGCTTCCACACCTCGACTTGCATGTCTGTGGCGTCGCCGCCGATCTCGGTGAAAAGAGCAACGGCTTTTTTCAGATGTTCAATGGCGAGCTCGGGTTGCCCAGCCAGATGGTAGAAATCTGCCAGGTTGTTATGGATGGCGGCGGCGCGATGCCGATCGCCCAGACGTTCACATAAAGCCAGCGCTTCCTGCGCATAGTTGATCGCTTGTGGGTTGAATTTTTCGTCTTTGCTGAGCAGCAAGGCAAGGTTGTTCAGCGCTGCAGCTTGTGTGGCATCATCCTGCAAGCGGACTGCCAGGGCCAGGCTTTCTTCCAGATGTTTTTGAGCAGTGGCAAACTGGCCCCTGCGCCGGGCCAACACGCCTAACAGGTTATGGGTCTGCGCCAGGGCGCGTGGCGTATTGGCTTCGTCGGCGCGCTCCAGGGCTTTTTGCGCCAGGTTGAGGGCGTTTTCCATTTCGCCCAGATGGTAGGCCGCCAGGCTCCAATCGGCCAGGATGCGCGCGCTGAGCGCCGCATTGTGCGAATCAGATATACCGGATGCTTCAATAGCTTGGAATGCAGTTTGGTAGTGTGCTACTGCTTTCGCATAGTCACCACGGCGGAGGTGTACTGCGCCAATTTTCTGAGTTATCCGCGCTCTATCTCTGAGACTGACTGCGATCAAGATGGCCTGGTGATAACGTTCCAGGGCTGATGGGTATCCACCCAGCAAGGTGTGCATATCACCAACCGCCTCGAGCAACCCAAGTCGATCTGGATGGCCGGCTTCCAGGGCGGCGGAATAGTGTTCCAGCGCTTGTTGAATGGCAAACAGGCTCCTGGCATGCTCGCCGGCCTGGCGATGGTATTCGGCGGCCTCTTGGTCTCTGCCCGCCAGGTGGTAGTGATGAGCGATCAAACTGGCGGTCAACCCCGGGTCGCGGGAGTGCCGGGCGCGTTCAGCCAGGGCTTCCGCAACCCGCTGATGGAGTAAACGCCGGCGGGTGAGGCTGGTTTCTTCGTACACCAGGGCGCGGAGTTTGTCGTGCGCGAAGTCGTAAGTCAAAGGAGCAGGCGATTCGCACTCGGCGCATTCTTTGATCAATCGGTGCGCCAGTAGAGTTTCCAGGCTGTTGATGGTTTCGATTTCGCTGCGTCCGCTGGCAACAACAAGGGTTTCGAAGTCGAAGGAACGGCCAATAATGGCTGCTGCAGCAAGCAACTGGCGGGCCAACTCATCCACCTGCGCAATTCTCAGACGCAGTAAATCGCGCACCCGTTCAGGGAGATTCCAGTTTTGTTGTGCGACGGTAAGATTGGTCTCCACTTTGAGGGAGTCACCCTGGCTGAGGATCAGCGCGTCTAGATATTCGACCAGGAAGTAAGGCAGGCCTTCGCTTTCTGCAAAGAGGCGATTCGAAAAATCATCGGACAGCCTGCCTTGATAAGCTGCTACCTGTCGAGTCAGATCAGCTACCGCAGCAGGCTGTAAGCGGCTGAGGCGCAGACCGGTAGCATACCGGGCGCGTTGCGCATCGGCCAAGATATGCTGCAAGCGAGCTTGTGTGGGCAGGTCTTCGTCGCGCCAGGCAGAGAGAATAAAAAGCGAATTGCCGGGCAATCGGCGCACCATGTAGGCCAGAAAATCCAGCGAAGCCGGGTCGGCCCAATGTAAATCATCCACAAAAAGGATGCCTGGCGGGTGACCAGAAGTCAGACGCAAGAACACCTGGCGCAAACCTTCGTAAAACAAGCTCTGAGAACTGGGGGTAACGTTGTGGGCTGGCGTCTCTTTGTTGGCGCGTAAAGCGGGCAGCAAACGGGCTCCCTGCTCTAACCATTCTTCTTCTAAGCCTTCCAGCCTGGTCTCGCTGCTGGGATCTTCGAGCGAAGCAGAAAGCAATTGTATGAAGGGAGCATATGCCAGGCTTGCTTCACCTTCGAAGCAGCGTGCAGAGAGAACCTGTGCGCCTTGCTGGCGCGCCCAGGCGCTAAACTCTTCTGCCAGGCGCGTCTTGCCAATTCCGGCCTCTCCTTGGAGCGCGAAGAAATAACCGGCCGGAGCGCCTTGCCGATAAGCGCGCAGCAGACTCTCTGTCTCGGGTGATCGACCGACCAGAGGAAATTTGACCCTGGTCAGGGCATCCAGCGCTAATACCTGGGAGGGCGCTGGATGCTCTGAAGCGGTTTGGGCTTTCACTCCTGGCGTAGAAAACCGGTTGTGCCGAATTTCTTGATAAAGTCGTTGGGTTTCTTCGAGCGGCTCAACGCCCAATTCTTTCTCCAGGATGCGGGCGCACTCTTGATATTGGCGCAGCGCAGCGTTTCTCTGCCCAGCCAGGGCGTAACACTTCATTAACTCGCGATGAGCCTCCTCCACCAGTGGATCCAGAGAGACCCAACGGCGGGCATATTCGATGGCCTTTTCGTGCATGGTATTGAGGCTTGTGCTGCGGGCAAGCGCTTCCAGGGCGGAGGCAAACAGGCGCCGAAGCTCCTCGCTTTTGAAGAATTGCCATTCATCGAAGCCGGGACTGTCTCTGAGCGAGAATCCAGCCAGAAAATCGCCTTGATACAAGTCTACGGCCTTTTCCATCAACTCCAGGCAGGCTGGACAGCTTTCTCTCGGCCCTGGTTGAGAGTCGGGCTGTGCGCCATGCTGGCAGCTTTGCGCTTGCTTAATCAATCGAACAAATTCGATTGAATCTACCCACACGGATTCGGAGGGCTCAATTGAAATGAGATCGCCTGTGAGGCGGATGTAGCCTTGCCCAAGCGCCTTGTTGAGGGCGGAGAGTGTCCGTCGTAATGCGGCTCTGGCATGCGATTCGTCGTTTTCAGGATAGAATAGGACAGCCAGAGCGTCGCGGGAGTGTGGTTGCCCGGTCACGACCAGGTAAGCCAGCAGAGCTATCGCCTTTCGGGTATCAGGTCGGATGGGTAAACCGTTTCGTAGCAGACGCGCCGCACCGAGGAAGTACAAAGACAACTCGGGCGGAGTGTTGACGGACATAATAAGCGATTCTACCCGAAAACTGGCTTCAGCCCAATGAATTGAGAATATTATAGAGAAATTATTTTGTAACGGCTTCTGTAACGAGGAGAGGACGCCCAGGGAGTATGATCGAGTTGTGGCGGATTGGAAGCGAGCAATTTATGAATAAAGAGGTCTTAATAGTAAAATATGATCCACCGGCTCTATAAATGTGTTGCCTGGAAAATTAACAAGATGATCAATTGGATTTTACGCCCCACATTAACGCCTGGGCAAACCCTTCAAGGCAACCGATTGTTGCTGGCCAGAGCGCTCTCTGCTCTGACCAGCGTCGCCAGTCTGGCGCTGTTCTTAATCGCTCTGCCTGAACGCGCTGATTGGTTGGAGGGGCTGGCCTTGGAGGCCCAGGCTGTGTTCCATCAGACGACCGACCTGGATCCAGGGGCGATTGACTTATACACAGGCGTTTTCCCTGGCGCTGCGCTGGCGGTTGAATGTGGAGTGATGCTGCTGTATTGCCTGAATGCAGGCCTAATCTATAGCCGGCGCTCGGATAACTGGCTGGCGCTCATCACGGCAGCCGGACTCGCCTCGTTCGCGCTGCATATTACGCCTACGCTGCACACCTGGATGGGCAATGATCCAACAAACGTTCTGATCGGCAGCCTGGCAAAGGGGGTTGGTCTGGGGCTGGCTTTCCTTTTCCTCTACCTTTTCCCAGGCGGTTATTACTCGCCGACCTGGATTCGGCTGTTCTTTTTGGCCTGGATTGCCTGGGTGATCGCCTGGCTGCTGGACCCGGAGTCGGTTTTTAGTTTCCGTGATCCCTACACGATTGATGTCAGAGGTTTTATCTTGTTGATGCTTTGGTGGGGAATAGGGGTCTTTTCACAAATATACCGTTTCATCTATGTTTCTGGGCCGCTGGAGCGCCAGCAGATGAAGTACATTACCTTTGGTGCAACGATTGTGGTGATTGGGTACAGCGTTTATGTGCCGCTGCGAGAGGCAATGGTTAGGTTGGCCAAGCCGGAGCTGACGCAGGTGGTTTTCCAGATGGTTGCACCGTACATATTTCTGATTATGGTGGGGGCAATCCCGATCACGATCACCTTTTCGATCTTACGCTACCGCCTGTGGGATATAGATTTGCTCATTCGTCGAACGTTGATTTACTCGATCTTGAGCGCCACTCTGGTAGTAATCTATATCCTCCTTGTGTTCTCGCTCCAGGCGTTGGTCTCCGGTTGGATGCAGGGTCTGCCCAACTATGCATTGGCTGGCACTACACTCGTGGTTGTCGCTATGATTAATCCGCTGCGCCGGCGTATCCAGGCTGGAATAGATCGGCGCTTCTATCGCAGTCAATATAATGCCGAACAGGCATTGGCCAGATTCGCCGAGTTGGCGCGCGACGAAGCTGATATCAATCGCCTGACTTCGTCACTCAAAACGGTGGTGGATGAAGTTCTACAGCCTGAGCACGTTTCGTTATGGCTGCCTGCCGTCGAGTCGGTGAAGCAAGGGCGCAGGGAGAGCTAGAGAATGCTGGTCGGGCGAGATTGAGGCGTTCCATGAATGCAGCGAAATCCTCTTCGATAGAATCTACCCGTTTATCTGGCTGGCCATTGGTGATTGCGCGTATCGGTTGGTTAGCCTTGACGGTTATCTATCTGGCAATACTGGTAAGCTCAATGCCTTTATATTGGGATCAATTATCCAACGATCCTTATGGCCTTGAAGCCTCACTGGAACAAATTGGATTGAGCATGCGCTTTTTTGTCTGGTATGTGATCACACTGAACTGCCTTGCTGCTGCAGCGCTGATGATCATGGCTATCTTGATCTTCATGCGCAAATCAAATGATTGGATGGCGTTGTTGATTTCTCTGATGATGGTTGCCATCGGCGCAGTGACGCTCCCAATCAGTGGTGTGCTGGCTAAAGCAGATGCAGTGATCGCCCTTGGATATCATGCTTTTCGTGCTCTCGGGGTAGGGATTGGCCTGGCGGTCCTGTTTACATTTCCAGATGGACGATTCACACCTGGATGGACGCGCCATCTTTTGGTGTTGTGGTTCTTGAATGGGCTTTCGTGGCTGATATTTCCACAGCTTGCACCGATGGCTGCGCCGGCAGACATGCGGACAAAGGAGCAATTGTGGGTGCTGGCGATCTCGCTTATATGGTTTGGGGCAGGCTTGTTCGCTCAGCTATACCGCTATAGTCGTGTTAAAGATCCTGTGCGGCGCCAACAAACCAAGTGGGTCGTTTTTGGGTTTTCAATGTTCACCGTAGGAATGTTTGCCGTGTCATTACCTATCCTGCTTGTGCCAGCATTGCGTCAACCCGGATCAAAGCTGATGATCTATTTGTTGATCGAGATCCCCTTTGTCTTGTTTTGCCTCACCCTGGTACCCTTGACGATTATGCTTTCGATCTTGAAATACCGGCTTTGGGAGATCGATGCTTTGATTCGGCGAACCTTGGCGTACAGCGCCTTGACCGTTATATTAGCGGCAGTTTATGGGGTCAGTGTTTTGCTCCTGCAGACCGTGTTCAATCGGTTGATCGGCAGAGGCGATAACCTTGCTCTGGTCGGTTCCACTTTAGGGATCGCTGCGCTGTTTAACCCATTGCGTGAGCGCATTCAAGGCAATATCGACAGACGTTTCTACCGACGCAAGTATGATGCTGAAAAGTTGGTCATGTCATTTGGCGCTTCGCTGCGCGATGAAGTCGAGATTGACCAGCTTGCCTTTCGTCTGTTAGATGCGAGTGAAGAGACTCTTCAGCCAGAGGGTGTAGTGCTCTGGTTAGTGGAAGAGCATAGAGGAAAAGTTATGCTGCGGGTAATACGATTTCTGGATTTCAAAGGAGGCTAGGATGACAGAAGTAATTGTGTTGGGTGGAGGGCCTTCGGGCGTGACGGCAGCTATCCGTGCGAGGGAGCTTGGCGCGAAGGTTACGCTATTGGAAAAAGCGCGCATGGGGGGGACATGCACAAATGATGGCTGTGTGCCTACCCGAGTATTAGCGAAGGCTGCTCGGCTGCTGCGCGATGCGGAGCAGTTCGCCGAATACGGGCTGCAAGGCAGTGCGCCAGAGCTGGATTTCGAATACCTGATCAAGAGGACTCAACAGGTGGTTTATAGCATCCATGAAAAGAAGCAATTGCTTGGGCGTTTGCGTGACCTGGGTGTGAAGGTGATCAGTGAAGCGGGACCAGCTCGGTTTATCAACCCATACCGCGTTGAGGTTGACGATGGGCAGCAGTTTGAGGCCGAAAAATTTATTCTGTGTGTGGGCGGGAGAGCCCGGCGATTAGATTTTCCCGGCGCAGAATATGCTTACACCCATAGTGATATCTGGTCGCTGAAAAAACTGCCTGCATCGCTGGTGGTAGTAGGCGGCGCAGCGACAGGCTGCCAGCTTGCTTCAATATTCGAGGCTTTCGGCGCGAAGATAACCATCCTTGAACGCGGGCCGCGCATCCTTGGTGTTGAAGACGAAGTTATCTCGCAAGTGATCGCCGAATCCTTTCGCGAAAGAGGTGTAGAAATTATCACTGAGATCGAGACCGTTGAACGCATTGATAAGGTAAGTAATAGGCTAATCCTTACTTACCGCAAAGGGGGGGAACCTTTGGAAATTGCGGCAGAAGCGGTAATCCTTTCGACCGGTTGGGTGGGCAACTTGGCTGAGTTGAACTTACCCGCAGCCGGGGTCGAGACGGTTGGGCCTTATGTGCGTGTGGACGATTTCCAGCGCACCAGCGCTCCGCATATTTTCGCCGCAGGCGATATTACAGGGCGGATGATGCTGGTGCAGAGCGCGAATTACGAGGCGCTGACCGCAGCGGAAAATGCGGTATTGGGCGTTGGCGCCCGGCTGAGGCATCAAATTGTGCCGCACGGCGGCTTTACCGATCCGGAATATGGAGGGGTGGGGTTGACAGAAGCACAGGCGCGTAAGGAATATGATATCGAAATTGCAATTGTTCCTTATAGCGATCTTGATCGAGCGGTGATTGATGGTCATCCTGTAGGGATGTGCAAGCTGATCGTCTCTCAACAAACACACCGCATTCTCGGTGCGCATGTAGTCGGTGAACAGGCGCTGGAGGTAGTTCAGATCGCGGCGGCGGGAATGGCGGCGGATATGTGGGTGGAACAATTAGCGGAACTGCAAATTGCTTACCCTACGTTCACTTCAATTTTGGGTTTGGCGGCCCGTCGCGTCATCAGGCAGTTAGGAGTGCAACCGCTTTCACCCGAATGGCAAGCCCTGGCTGAACTGCCTGGCGCAGAATGGGAAGTCCGTAGCTAGAGCGTCCGTAACGCCTGTTGTAACGATACATGGACGCCCGGCTGGTAGAATATTCTCATATCGCTGGATGGTCGATTCTGAAACAATGAATATTTTGGGCAGCCCACTTCGATGGCTAAAGGCAAAGTTTGCGAATGATCCGCAATCTGGCCATACAGAGGAGAGACCGTTACTGGCTATCCAATCCTTCGATATGGATCTCTCATCGGACGACCCGCTCTTGAGCTATTTTCTAAAGGCCTCCGGCGTCGTAGAGGTTGACAGGTTGCAGCTCGACTCTCCAGCTCTGCGTATGATGAAAGATGCAGGCATCAAGTTAACCGTGCCATTGGTGAGTCAGGGGGAATTGATCGGATTGCTGAATCTGGGGCCGCGGCGCAGCGAACAGGATTATTCCACAGACGACAAGCGGCTGCTGAATACCCTGGCCACCCAGGCCGCGCCAGCGTTGCGGGTAGCGCAGTTGGTTCGCTTGCAACAAATCGAAGCACGCGAGCGCGAACGCGTGGAACAAGAGTTGCGCGTGGCGCGGGTGATTCAGGAGACTTTACTTCCCGACACCACGCCTGCTCTAGAAGGCTGGCGAGTGGCGGCATATTGGCGACCGGCCAGGGCCGTGAGCGGCGATTTTTATGATTTTTTGGAGTTCCCTGATGGGCACTTGGGCGTAATCGTAGCGGATGTAACTGATAAAGGCGTGCCGGCCGCCCTGGTAATGGCAACCGCACGCAGTTTGTTGCGCGCTGCTGCTGAACGATTGGTCGCGCCCGGCGAGGTTTTAGCCAGGGCCAATGACCAGCTTTGCCCGGACATCCCGCGCAATATGTTCGTCACCTGCCTGTATCTGTTGCTTGACCCGGCGACTGGCGAATTTATCTTCGCGAACGCTGGACATAATCTACCGCTCTGCAGCGCGCACCAAGGCGTGATTGAGCTACGAGCTACAGGCATGCCGCTTGGTTTGCTGCCTGGAATGCGTTACAGTGAAACAGGCGGCCGAATAGAGCCCGGCGATCGGCTTTTGCTCTATAGCGACGGATTGGTAGAAGCGCATAATGCTAACAAGGAGATGTTTGGTTTTCCGCGCCTGCGAGAAATCGTCGGCGCGCAGCCGCCTGGGGTTGATATTATTAATACCCTGAAACAGGCGTTGGCAGAATTTACCGGGCCGGAGTGGGAACAGGAGGACGATGTGACCTTGCTAACAATCGAGCGTGATCCGCTCGGATCTGGCTGGAAGGTTCTGGATGAGTTCTCGTTGCCCAGCCAACCGGGAAACGAACTTCTGGCGATGCGGCGCGTTGCTGAACTGGTTCGGGAAAAAGCGCTGCCCTTTTCTGCGGCGAAGGTCGAGCGCTTGAAGACCGCCGTGGCAGAGACGACAATGAATGCCATGGAACATGGCAATCATTATCGCGCCGATCTCGATACAAAGATCCAGGTGTTGGCGTCGAGCGAAGCTTTGATTGTGCGGATCACGGATTACGGTGGCGGAGTGGAGATTCCCGAACCGGTGAAGCCGGACCTGGAGGCTAAACTGGCTGGACTACAATCGCCGCGAGGTTGGGGGTTGTTTATCATTGAAAACATGGTGGATGAGATGAATGTTAAGTCGGATGCTACCACTCACACGGTTGAGCTGGTGATGAAATTCGAGGAGTGATGCGATGAGGATGCAACCCTTCACAGCCCAGATGCGTCGGATGGATGGGACGATTATTATCGATCTAAAAGGCGAAGTCAACGCCTTTGCCGAAAACGCCTTGAGCACAGCATACAAGGAGGCGGATCTACTCGACCCCGCTGTAATTGTGCTCAACTTCACGGAGGTCAACTATATCAACAGCACAGGCATCGCGCTCATTGTGAGTTTATTGGCTCAGGCGCGCAAGAATCGCCGAAAGCTGGTGGTCTTCGGCCTGAGCGAGCATTATGTGACGATATTCCAGATTACGCGCTTAGCGGATTTTATGGCAATTTATTCGGATGAGGCCAGCGCTCTGTCGGCGGTGTGAGCTTCGATTTTGTTCAATCTATATTGTGATAAAGGAGATGCAGCAATGACCAAGGGCAATATTAGTTTGACCGTCCGTGAAGCGGATGCTAAAACAAGCATCCTGGACATCAAGGGAGAGATCAACGCTTATGCAGAAGATGCACTGATGAACGCTTATACACAAGCGACCGAGAAGGGCGCTGTTAACATTCTGCTCAATTTCATGGAGCTAGAGTACATGAACAGTTCAGGGATAGGGTTGCTGGTCACGTTGTTGATCCGAGCGCAACGGCAGAAGCAGCGCCTGGCGGCTTTCGGGCTGACAGATCACTATCGTCAGATCTTCGAGTTGACGCGATTGAATGAGGCAATTTTGATCTACTCTGATGAGGCCAGCGCAGTCGCTGCAGGAAAGTAATGAGACTGGAAAGCAAGCTCTGTAATATTTGATATTGTTAGGAGGCCAGGGTGAACGAAAAGGAGATTAACAGCGCAGATGAGCGCAAGGGCGTGTGGGCCGGCCCCGTCGATCGTTTAGATGTGGAGCACGTCCCTGATGGCGTGACGGCGGTCAACATTCAGGGGCGGCATGCCATCGGCGCATTACAGGGCTTTGGACAGTTATGGAAGAAGACCTATCGGGTGCGTCTAACCGGGTTGGAGCTTAGCCCAGAGCAAGTGATGCAAACCTGGAAGGAGAACTTTGCGCGCTTTCAACCGCCGGGCAATCGGTTCTATCCGCCCGCCGAAGGGGTAAAACCGGGCAAGGTGATGTTCATTGATAGCCCATTGCCGATTGTCCCCGCGCGATACAATCGCCCGGGTGTGGTTCCGATGACCAGCGGAGTAATGGTGCTTTACGCCGATGACGAGTCGTTCAGCGTGATGACGCCAGAGGGCTTTCCGGTAGCAGGCTGGAATAATTTCAGCGTCTATGAGGAAGAGGGCGTTCCTGTAGCTCAGGTGCAGTCCTATGAGCGAGCGTCGGACCCGATTTACGAGTTTGGCTTTCGATTCATGGGTGGCGCAGCGCGGCAGGAGTTCATTTGGATTCACGTGTTGACCGAGCTAGCAGCGCATTATGGGGTGAAGGCCCAGGTGACAATGACGCGGGAATGCCTGGATCCGAAGCTGCAATGGGCCTATGCAAAAAACGTCTGGAATAATGCCGGCGTGCGCACGACGCTATATACGCTGGCCGCTCCGATTCGCTGGATCAGGAGAAAGTTAAGCTGAATGTTTCTGCGCAGCGCCTATGACGCAGTGGTAGTGGGTTCGGGGCCGAATGGGTTATGTGCAGCGATCGCCCTGGCGCAGGCGGGCTGTACGGTGGTTGTCGTCGAAGGACAGACCACGATTGGCGGCGGGGTGCGCTCGGCGGAATTGACCCTGCCCGGATTTATCCATGACTCGTGCGCGGCGATCTTTCCCCTATCCCTGGCCTCCCCTTTCATCCGCACTTTGCCATTGGATCGATACGGTCTGGAGTGGATCAATCCTCCGGTAGCGCTGGCGCACCCGCTAGACGAAGGCGGTCCGGTGCTGGTGGAGTGCTCCTTGGAGCGTACAGCTGCTTCCCTGGGAATGGACGAGCGCGCCTATCGACATTTGATGCAGCCTTTGCTGGACGATTGGGAACGCTTCTCATGGGATCTGCTAGGTCCACTCCCGCTGCCGCCGCGGGCACCGCTCACGTATGCTCGCTTTGCAGTCAACGCCCTGGCTTCCGCATATGGCTTTGCGCGGACGGCTTTTCGCAGCCCGCGCACTCGCGCCATGTTCGCCGGGATGGCCGGGCATTCCCAGCTCTCATTGCATACGCCTGGCAGCGCAGCATTTGGCATCGTGATCAGCCTTTTAGCGCATGTCGTAGGTTGGCCTTTGCCGCGCGGTGGGGCGCAGTCGATCAGCAACGCGCTGGCGGGGTATTTAACCTCACTGGGCGGGGAAATTGTCACCGGGCTACAGATCGAGCGGATGGAGCAGTTGCCCGGACATAAGGCAGTTCTCTTCGATGTGGCGCCGCGTAACTTTCTGCGCATCCTGGGTGAGCGGCTTCCTGGGGGATATTGGCGGCAACTCGAACGCTATCGTTATGGGCCCGGGGTTTTCAAGATCGATTACGCCCTGGACGGTCCAATCCCCTGGAAGGACGAGGCCTGCGCAAAGGCGCCCACTGTCCATTTGGGAGGTAGTTTGGAGGAGATCGCCGGAGGAGAGGCGGCGGTAATGCGCGGAGAACACCCCTCGCGGCCCTATGTGTTGCTGGCCCAGCATACGTTGTTCGACACGAGCCGGGCCCCTGAGGGCTGCCATACTGCATGGGTTTACTGCCATGTGCCGAACGGCTCACGAGAGAATATGACCGATCCGATCGAGGCGCAGATCGAACGTTTTGCCCCTGGTTTTCGCAGACGGGTGCTGTCGCGCTACACCCGCAATGCAGCGCAGATGGAAGCATACAACCCGAACTACGTCGGAGGGGACATCAATGTAGGAGTCCAGGATTTGTTGCAACAGTTCACCCGTCCAGCAGTGCGCCTGGATCCTTATTCGACGCCGCTTAAAGGGGTTTTCCTTTGTTCCTCTGCGACGCCGCCCGGAGGCGGAGTGCATGGCATGAGTGGGTATTACGCCGCACAAAGTGCATTGAGGAAGGTCATCCAGTAATGGTTGGAGCGGAAGCCTGGTTTAAAGGTTGTCCCCGCTATGGTTTTTCAACCATGGGCATGAAAATTTTTACTGTGTCTGCTGGACAGGTGACGCTTTCATAGTTTGCAGAGCCCAATCCCCCAGTTTCGCGGGCGCGAATAACGTAATTGTAGGTCTTGCCTAATGCTGCCGTTCCGCTAACGCACCACGAGCACTGGTCGATCCATCTGGGCCAGGATCTTATGCGCAAGATCGTCGAGCAAGAAGCGCTGCCAGCCTTGTTCTTGATGGGCGCCGATGACCACTAAATCGTAATCGCCCGCGCGGGCCTCGGCTAAGATTTCGTCAACCACCAGCCCATGGCGCACCTTGGCGACAGGCCGGATACCGCGCCGACTCAGCAGGCGCAGGTCGTGCGCCAGCAGGCGGCCCTCTGGCGCATCCTCGGCGATCAATTCCTGGACATCGGCGCGCAACTGACGGCCAGGGACGCCCGGACCGGCGCTGATCTGAGACATGACGTGCAAAACGGTTATTTCTTCCTCGCCTTCGAGCATCTCGGCCAACTGCACGGTAAATCGGCGCAGCACGGAATTTTCGGCGCCGCTGTCGCACATCAAGATGCGCTTGAATGGGCGCACCGCGCCCCTGACTACCAGAACAGGGCAATATGAGTTTTCCGCCAACCGGTGAGCGATACGCTCTCTCAGCAGGGGAACAGCGGGTTGCGCGCTCTCGCTTTCCCCAACGACCAGCAGATCGTAGGGGTTGCGCTTGAGTTCAGCCAGGATTTCGCGCAATGGGTCGCCGGCGCGCTGCTGGATAACGAGATTGGGGGCGTTAAGGATTTCTCGAGCACGTTCCGGCAATTCTCTGGCTCGCCAGGGCCGTTTGGGGCTTTCGATCAGCGCAAGCACCATACAGGTTTCATCTGTGCAATGGGCGAATTGAGCTGCACAGCGCAAAACTTGATCGGCGTTCGATGGGTCATGGATAGCAATAAGAATGCGCATAGGTGGCCTCTCAAAACAGTAACAGTGCAATCGGGATGAGCAGCAGTAAGATCATGAAAGCAACCAGATTGCGGTTGCTGGAGGTAACCTGTGCCACGAATTTGAGCATCTGGTGCAGGTAGGAAGGATAAATCGTGCTCAGGATGACAATCGAGATCAAGGAGACGCTGAACATTTCTACCAGGACGACTGTGAAAGCAGGCGGATTATTAAGGAGTACAGCCGCAAGCAAAGTATCGATAAAAGTGGTGATGTTGGCGCCCATGATATAGGGGATGACGTTTTCGCGGCGGATGAAACCGCGGCTACTCAACGGGACAAGGATGCTCAGGGAGAGGCTGACGGACATGGAAACCAGCGTGACCAGCGCGCCCAGGGCGAACATGACCGCTGGCCGATAGACCAGACGAGACATCCACCCGACGCGACTTTCTTTGATTGTCATCTGCGGCAGGCATTTGTCGAACAGGTTGAAGCTGACCAGGATAATCCCCAGACCAACCAGGAAAACCAACCACCCCGGCAGCAGATGGGCAATATAGTTTACCGCAGGATCGATCATCCGATCCACAAAGGAAGTGATCAGCGCTCCGGAGGTAAGTTGCACCTGGTCTAGAGCGCCGGTCTTTAAAAACATGGCGCCCAAGAAGAGCGCGGGCAAATATGTGGTTGCGGTAACGCTGAGTGAGAGCAGGCCCATACTCAGACTGGTGGCTCGGTCGCGGCCGCGCAAGGTGTAAATGAAGCCAATGAACAGGACGATGAATGAGGCGCCCAGGCGGCTGCCGGTGATCATAGCGAAGGCTGAAAGCTGGTCGATAACGCCGGCGTCGAAAAAGGTCAACGCCGAGGCGGCGACCGGCGATCCGCTCATGATGACATAGGCAAATAGCCAGCCGAACCCCAGCGCATTGACCGGATTGGAGACCTGTAATACGGTTTGGACGAGCGGCGTCAGGGCGCTGGCGCCCTGCTTCATCAACGAGATGGCGAGGATGAACAGGTAAAGGCTAGCCAGAAAGATGCCGATTTTATCCAGGCGTATAGATTGCCACCAGGGGCGGGCGCGCGCCGGCAGTGGAATCGCCAGCGCAGGAGGCGGCTCTGGGGGATCATCCATGGGTTGGGTGTCAACGTCGATCTGCGTCATCGGCTTACGCCCCACAAGGGTTCGACCTATTTTACCTCGCTTTGCATTCAGCATGGGTTAACTGCATAGGGTCATGACTTATATTATGCTATTTATCACTTGACCCCCAAATTTCAACAAGCTACAATCATAACAGGGCAATTGATAGGGATGAACCGTGTGAAATAAGGAGATGAAAATGCAAACTCCATGGGAGCATCGCTTTGCACAGCGAACCCAGCGGATGGGTAGCTCAGCCATTCGCGAACTTCTCAAACTGACCGAACAACCCGACTTGATTTCCTTTGCTGGCGGTTTGCCAGCGCCAGATGTTTTTCCTACGGAAGAGTTCCGTGAGGCCTGTGATCGTGTATTGACCAATTTTGGCGCCCAGGCATTGCAGTACGGTTCAACGGAAGGCTACATGCCGCTGCGCGAGTTGATCGTGCGCCATTCTGCGCGCTATGGGATCAACGTGACCCCTGAAAACATCCTGATTACCTCGGGTTCACAGCAGGCTCTAGACCTTTTGGGCAAGATCTTGATCAACCCCGGCGACCGCATCCTGGTCGAATCGCCCACCTATTTGGGCGCGATACAGGCCTGGAGCGCGTATGGTGCAGAGTATGTCACCGTCCCAATGGATGAGGATGGAATGGTGACGGATGAACTCGAAAACGCTCTGCGCAGCGGTCCGAAATTTATCTATGTGCTGCCGAATTTCCAAAATCCCACCGGGGTGACATTGTCGGTGGAGCGGCGGGCAAAGTTGATCGAGCTGGCCGATCGCTACGGTGTGCCAATTGTCGAGGACGATCCTTATGGGCAATTGCGCTATGAGGGCGAGCACTTGCCGCCAGTGGTGGTAATGGATAGCGAATACCGCAATGACGTTGGGTGCTACCACGGCAACGTGATCTACCTGAGCACTTTTTCGAAAATCCTGTCGCCGGGCATTCGCCTGGCGTGGGTGGTGGCGCCTCCCGAAGTGATCCGCAAGCTGGTTCAGGCGAAACAGGGCGCTGACTTGCACACTTCAACTTTCAACCAGATCGTGGCTTATGAGGTTTCACGCGGTGGCTTCCTTGACAAGCACATCAAACTAATCCGCCAGGTGTATGGCGAGCGACGGAACGTGATGTTAGGGGCGATGGACGCCTATTTCCCGCCTGGCGTCGAATGGACTCATCCTCAGGGCGGGCTGTTCTTGTGGGGCATCTTGCCTGAGACGCTGAGTTCGGCAGAAGTGCTACGTGTAGCCATCGAGCAGAAGGTGGCTTTTGTGCCTGGTTCGCCTTTCTATCCAACCGGCGGCGGACACAACACCATGCGCATCAATTTCTCCTATGCTACGCCTGAAAAAATCCGCGAGGGGATTGCCCGACTAGGTAAAGTGCTGAGCGAGATGATCGGAGAGCCTTTGACGCTGTGAGCGCAGTGGGTCAGAAAGAATGAGAACAGCGAGGTGGTTGTTTTCGACCGCCTCGCTGCTGATTCAGGGGAAATTGATCGGCTAATTTAAAGCAGGTATTATTTCACCTCGAGCAATTCGACTTCGAAGATCAGGGTGGCATTCGGTGGAATGACGCCGCCTGCACCGCTGGCCCCATAAGCGAGGTCCGGCGGAATCACCAGAATGCGTTTACCCGATACCTTCATGCCTGCCACGCCCTCCTCCCAGCCGGGGATTACGCCGCCCGCGCCCAAGGTGAAAGAAAAAGGTTGGCCGCGGTCGATGGATGAATCGAATTTCGCGCCGTTCGTTAACCATCCCGTGTAATGAACCGAGACGGTCTTGCCGGGCTGAGCTTCGTCGCCGCTGCCAACAGTCACATCTTTGTACTGTAAACCGGATGCAGTCGTGGTCAGGTTGGTGATGTCTGGCAGACCAGAGGCTTGCTGGTCGGGGCGAGAGGTACTGTAGTTGTAGTAAAGAAATGCCGCGCCAGCAATGAGCAACAAGATCAGGGCCAGGATAGCGATCCGCTGATTGCGGATTCTGGCTGCGCGGCGCCGAGCGCGATCGGAGCGAGTGGACATAGACACCTCGTGAGAATTTTTTCGGAATGCAATTTATTCCGCGGGTATAAATCCGAGTGACAATTATACTCGTAAGATAAATTAGATGATGCCAGGATTTGTTCGCTCTTGGAAGTCGATAAATAATACCCAAAAAGTTATAGTTTTCGGCGTTGCGAGGTGTATGTTCGCTCTGGGAAAGAAAGGCTGTTGAAGCCTTTGACAGTCATTGAATGGATTGGTCGCTCGTTGCCGCGAGGAGTGGCTGACCAGTTGGATGGAACAGCTCTCATGGTATCTGTCGCGCGTCTGAGTCTTGGCGCAGCGATCTTCTTTGCGCCGTTTCGCTATCGCTGGTCGCTTTTCACGCAGAATGTCCCTCGAGTTTGGGGGGATTACACTAGCGGACTGATTTTCCTGCATGATGTATTCGTCGTCGCAACGCTGCTTTTTTGGAGTGCGAGCTTGATCCTGCAGCGGCGACGGATATCCTTCGGCCCGCTGGCGCTTGCTTTGCCGCTGGCTGGCCTCCTGACGGTGAGCCTGGTCAGCGCCTTGTTGTCGATCGATATCCGAATCTCGGTTTATCACTGGATTCAAATGCTGCTGGCGGCTGGTTTGTATCTGTTCGTGGTCAACGAAATCAAAAGCCTGGGCGTCTTGATCTGGGGGGTCGCTGGTGGACTGTTGGTGCAGTCGGCGGTTGGAATCACCCAGGTGCTGGCGCAACACGATCTGGGACTGCAACTTTGGGGCGAATACGAACTGGATCCATCCTGGCGTGGCGTCAGCATCGTTTGGGCGGAGGGAGTGCGTTCGCTGCGCGCCTATGGGCTTTCGGATCACCCCAACATCCTGGGCGGGTTGCTGGCATTTTCGCTGGTCTTGTTAGGGAGCTGGATTGTGGCGGCCGAGTCAAAGCTGCGCACGATAGCGACAGGCATCTTTGCCCTGGGAAGTGTGGGGCTGTTGCTGACGTTTTCCCGCTCGGCGTGGGTCGCTCTGGCGGTGGGCTTTGCGCTGATGGTTGGGTTGATGGTCTGGCGAAAGCAGAAACTCGCTCTGGAGCGCAGTTTCGCGCTTGTCCTGAGCGCCGCCATCATCGCCGTTCCCTTTATCTGGGCCAATCTGGCTTATCTGGGGGTGCGATTGAACCGTGGCGGTTCCTTCGAGGAGGTCAACGCCGAAATGCGCTCATTGAGCGAGCGCGCTCGACTGAATCAATATGCCAACCAGATCTTCGCTGCCAATGCGTTGAACGGTGTGGGGTTAGGGACATTCCCCCTGGCGTTGCGGCAAGTCGAGCCAGAATTGACATTCGATTATCAACCTCCACACGTTGTGCTACTGCACGCCGCAGCCGAGACCGGTCTGTTCGGGGCATTTTTCTACGTGTCGGCGGCGATGGCTCCCTGGCTATTGATGTGGTTTAGACGGAAACGATTGGTCTTCGGGCCGGCTTTGATCGGTTCCAGCGCCGTGTTGCTGGCAGTGACTGTGGTAGGCTTTTTTGATTATTATCCTTGGTTGCTGGCGCCGGGCCGCTTCTGGCATTGGCTGGCCTGGGGCCTGTGGGCGGCATCCTACCAAAACCCCCCTCCTGAGGCATAAATCGATGTCAGATTTGTTCCTTGTGCCCGTGGCAATCGTGTATTTGTTCGTGGTAGGTCTGCTGTTCATCTATGGGGTCAATTTTCTTTACATGACCTGGCTTTCGTTCCAACTGGGCCGTCAACAGCTTCAGCCGCCGATCATTGCTGAATGGCCAATGGTGACGGTTCAGTTGCCGATCTACAATGAAATGTACGTCGCTGAGCGCCTGATCGAGGCTGCCGCGCGCCTGGAGTATCCAATGGAACGGCTCGAAATTCAGGTGCTGGATGATTCGACGGATGAGACGGCGCAAGTCGTCGCAAAGACCGTCGAAAGGTTCCAGGCGCAGGGGGTAAACATCCAGGTGTTCCATCGCCAGGTGCGCACCGGTTATAAAGCAGGGGCGTTGGCTGAAGGCCTGGAGAAGGCCGGTGGTGAGTTCATGGCGATCTTCGACGCCGATTTCGTCCCCAAGCCCGATTTCCTCAAACGAACTATCCCTTTCTTCTACGTAAAACGCGGAGAAAGAGACCGTCCAATTGCTTTCATCCAGGCGCGGTGGGGGCATGTCAACCGCGACTATTCTTTGCTGACTTTTCTTCAGTCACTGGCGATCGATGCACACTTCATGGTCGAGCAGATGGCGCGCAGCGGCGCAAGCTATTGGTTCAATTTCAACGGCACAGCAGGTGTGTGGCGGCGCCAGGCGATCATCGACGCGGGTGGTTGGAGAGCGGAAACGCTGACCGAGGATCTGGACTTATCTTATCGAGCTTACTTGAAGGGCTGGCGCGGCTTCTACTTGCGAGATGTCGAAGTGCCGGCGGAGTTACCGGCGAGCTTCAATGCCTATCGCCGTCAGCAACACCGCTGGGCACGGGGCAGCTTCGAATGTGCAGTTCGCCTGATTCCACAGGTCTTGAGCGCACCGATCAGCCTTTCGCAGAAGATAGAAGCAGTCTTGCATTTGACCGGCTATGTGGTGCATTTGCTGCTCTTTGCGTTGAGCCTGCTCTACCCGATCGTGCTGTTGCTGTCGGTGCGCTATCCGTCGCTGATCTCCCTGTTCGGGATCGCTATCCTGTTCAATGTGACGGCTTTTGCGCCGACGATTTTCTTCCTGGCGGCGCAAAAGCAACTCGGTCGAAAGTGGTGGCGGCAGTTGCCGTTCGTGCTGTTCATCTCGGCGGCTGGCGCAGGGATGATGCTGAATACCGTAAGGGCAGCGATACAAGGGGTGCGCGGAACAGCTTCGGCCTTCGAACGCACCCCCAAGTTTGGCGTTTCCAATAGAGGAGACGCCTGGCACAAGCGGCGCTATCAGCTTCGCCTTGACCGCATTGTTTACCTGGAGCTGGCGCTGGCTGTGCTAAATGGGTTGACGATTAGCCTGGCGGTGTATCTGCGAAACTGGTTGATTGCAATTTATGCGGCCATCTTTTTGATTGGCTTGCTTTACACTTCTGGTTTTTCTATTCTTCAAACAGTAACTGTCCAACGCAGCCAGAGAACGGAGCGGAAATCGTGACCAACGGGTTGGAGTTATCCCATTTCACCCGCTTGCAAGTCGCCTCGAGGCTCGATGATCTCAAATCGGCTATCTTGAAGACGGTTGCCTATGCGGATGTCTTTGATTATCCGCTCAGGGCTGATGAAATCCAGCGCTATTTGATTGGAGTGCGGGCTACCCAAGAGCAAGTGGATATGGTTCTGAGCGATGGATCGATACAGATTTCGCAATTGCGTTTTACCCAGGGCTATTACACGCTGGCAAACCGTGAGGGCCTGGCGCGGCTGCGTCAGAAAAGAGAACAAATTGCCTCTCGACGTTGGCCTGTGGCATTACGATATGGGAAATGGATCGCAGCGTTGCCATATGTGCGCATGGTGGCTGTGACAGGCGCGCTGGCGATGAGCAATGAAGAAGGCGCAGACCTGGATTACCTGGTGGTGACGGCCAACGGCAGGCTGTGGCTCTGTCGCGCCATGGTGATGATCCTGGTGCGGGCGGCGCGGCGCTTTGGAGATGAAATTTGCCCCAATTATTTCCTTGCCGAGAGTGCCCTAAGGCTGCAGGAGACGAATCTGTACACGGCGCATGAAATGGCGCAGATGATCCCATTGTCTGGAATGAGAGTGTATCAACGAATGCGGGAATTGAACGCCTGGATGCTCGCCTATTTGCCGAATGCGGTCGATGCTCCGCGGCCGGCTTCGCTTGCGGCTCGGCCGGAGGGGGCAATTTCCCCAGTCAGGAAGTGGGCGGAAAAGATATTGAGCTTTCCCCCAGTGCGGTGGATCGAGGATTGGGAGATGCGCCGTAAAGTGCGTAAGCTGCGCGCTCAGGAAACCCCAGGCGCGGAGACGGACTTTTGCCCGGAGCGCTGCAAAGGCCACTTTGGCGGCTACGGCTGGAAGACTCAACAGGCGTATCTGGCGCGTCTGCGGGCTTTGGGGTTGGAAGATGGAATTTGGGAGTTGCCATGAGCGATATTCTATTGGGCCAGTCCTACTTTTTGCGCTTTGACCCCAAGCTCTGGCAGGCGATGCAGCCTTACCCGCCGTTGGGAACGCTTTACGCAGCCAGCTATCTGCGCCAGCGCGGTTACGAAGTCGGGTTATTCGATGCCATGTTAGCTGAGTCGGAGATCGCCTGGGGGGAAGCGTTGGATCGAGCTAAACCGAGGCTGGCGGTGCTTTATGAAGACAACTTCAATTATCTTTCCAAGATGTGCTTGTTGCGCATGCGTCAGGCAGCTTTTCGGATGATCGAAATGGCGCGCCAGCGAGGCTGCACAGTGATCGTTGGCGGCGCAGACGCAACCGATCACCCTGACCTGTATCTGGCTCAAGGAGCCAATTTTATCTTGATCGGCGAAGGGGAGCAAACACTTGGGGAGTTAACCGACGCGTTGAGCGGTCGCAGCCTTATGGATATACCCGATATATCAGGATTAGCGTGGCTGCGAGATGGTCAGGTCATGCGCAGCCCACGCCGTCCAGATTTAACCAATCTGGACGATTTGCCCTTTCCGGCCTGGGATTTGGTGGATATCTCGCGCTATCGGGAAATCTGGCGTCAGCGGCACGGCTACTTCGCCGTGAATCTGGCGACAACGCGGGGATGCCCGTTTCACTGTAACTGGTGCGCCAAGCCGATCTGGGGTCAACGTTACCATTCTCGCAGCCCGGAGAACGTCGTTGCAGAAATCAAGTGGCTCAAAGAATGTTATCAGCCGGATTTCCTGTGGATCGTGGATGATATTTTCGGATTGAAGCCCGGCTGGGTACAGCGCTTTGCCGATCTTCTGGATGAAGAAGGCATTGCTCTACCCTTCAAATGCCTGAGCCGGGTCGATCTACTGCTGCGGCCAGGCGAGGTGCAGGCGTTGAAACGGGCCGGGGCGCAGGTGGTATGGGTGGGAGCGGAGTCTGGTTCGCAAGCGATCCTGGATGCCATGGAAAAGGGTACCCGCGTGGATCAGATTTACCAGGCCACCGCGATGCTCCGCGAGCAGGGGATACAAGTGGGCTTCTTCTTGCAGTTTGGCTATCCCGGTGAGACGCTTCAGGACATTGAGATGACCTTGAAGATGGTGCGGGAATGCCAACCAGATGATATTGGCATTTCTGTGGCTTATCCGCTTCCTGGGACAAAGTTCTATGAGGCGGTGCGCAGCCAACTCGGTGTACAGCAGAACTGGTACGACTCAGAAGACCTGGCGATGCTGTACCAGGGACCATATCCCACAGCTTTCTATCGCCAGCTCCATACTACAGTGCATTGCGAGTTTCGGGCGCGAAAAGCCTGGCAAACGTTGCGCTTTTCCAGGGCAAAGGATGGAGAACTTTGGCAGGCGCTTAGGCGCGGGTTGTATTATAGTTTTCGATTGCCTTTCGAACGCTTTAAGTTGTATTGGTTATCCCGAACGCTGCATCGAGGCGTGAAACCCATCACTCCCTCTTTGACACAACCGGAGGCGGCGAGGCCCACCCCCCAAAGAGATTGAGATCAACGTGGTTGACATTCGGCTATCGCCCCATCTCTCATGAGAATTCACATGTCCGATATGGAAGAACATCATCTGGCCGTTGCGGAAGCCTTCTCGCGCAAGGCACGTCTGTACGATGATTTTGGCAAGGACCATCCGAATCTGACGCGCATGCGCCACAAGGTTCGCCAACATGTGCTGAGATTCTTGAGGCCAGGCGATCGTATCCTGGAATTGAACGCTGGCACCGGCGCAGATGCGGTTTATTTTGCCCAATTGGGCTTTCGAGTTCACGCAACGGACCTGTCCTGGGGAATGGTGCGCGAAATCGAGCATAAGATCACATGTTATGGTTTAGAAGAGCGAGTGTCGGTAGAACAATGCGCTTTTGAGTCTTTGGATAGGTTAGATGTAGCGTCTTTTGATTATGTGTTCTCCAATATGGGAGGCGTCAATTGCGTTGAAGAGTTGAAGGAAATGGCGCGTAGTGTGGATAGGGTACTGGCGCCTGGCGGCCGGATGACCTGGGTGGTCATGCCGCCAATATGCCTGTGGGAGATCGCTCAGGCGCTTCGGGGCGATTTCCGCACTGCCCGGCGCAGGCTACGCCGTAACGGGACGCTGGCACATGTCGAGGGCGTGGTGTTCAAGACCTGGTATCACCCACCTCGACGGTTGGTCGAAGCCTTTGGGAGAAATTTCCGGCGACTTCGACTGGATGGGCTTTCGGTGTTCACCCCGCCCGCTGATCACAAAGTTTTTGCGCATCGCTTTCCGCGTCTGTACAACATGCTCTGCGCGCTTGATGATCGGCTGGCGGATCGCTATCCGTTCAATCGTTGGGGCGATTTCTACATCCTGACGCTGGAAAAGCGAGCGGGGCAGGCGGCCGGAACTTGATGGCTGAAGACCATTTTACTTTTGCCTGTCCTGGATGCCGTAGTGAGCTGACAATGATTCAGCGGGACCTGCTGCGCTGTTCCGCATGCGCAGCGGAGTATCCGCGGGTGGCAGGGGTGTGGCGCATGTTGCCGGGGGATCGCATGGCCTATTATCGGGATTTTATCCAGGATTATGAGACCATCCGGCAGGCGGAAGGACGCGGCTCCGATGCGGCGGCGTATTATCGTGCGCTGCCATATACTGATCTGAGCGGCCGGCGGATAGGTGAGTGGGCGATACGCAGGCGCAGTTTTGAGGCTTTGATCGAAAACGTAATCATTCCCCGCGAAAACCGAGCAAATAGACCATTGCGCATCCTGGATCTGGGGGCAGGAAATGGGTGGCTCTCGTATCGTCTGAGCCAACGCGGGCATATCCTGGCGGCGGTAGATCTGCTGACCAATCCGCTGGATGGGCTGGGTGCGCATGTGCATTATGAGAGCCGCTTTACCCCGATCCAGGCAGAGTTCGATCATTTACCCCTGGCAGATGAACAGGCTGAGTTGGTCATTTACAACTCTTCTTTGCACTATTCTGTTGACTACCTGGCGACGCTCATGGAGGCATTACGCGTCCTGGTGAGGAGTGGTCAGATTGTGGTGATAGACACCCCAATTTACCGCGCGGCAGAGAGCGGTGCAGCAATGGTACGAGAGCGCCATGAGCAGTTCAAGCGCCAATACGGCTTTGCATCCGATTCGTTGCCTAGCGAAAATTATTTGACGTTTGAGCGGCTACAAGAGCTAGATGCTGCGTTGGGGATGGCGTGGAAAATCATCACGCCCTATTATGGTTTGCGCTGGGCGTTGCGCCCCTGGCTGGCTTTTCTGCGTGGCCGACGAGAGCCGGCCAGGTTCGCGCTCATCATTGGTCGGCGGAGGTGAGGAACTGCGAAGCGCATGGTTTATCGCCATGCGCTTCGTATCGAGAAATTGGGAGAATGGGTTTATCCAAGATGAGCCAGGAGATGTTCGATGGTCGTTAGTCCCTCGCGGAAATTGTCCCCGAGGTAAATACCTGCCATGCGGAGACGCCATTCGGGCTGGATGCGAAAGATTCGCCCACCAAACCCAACCGGCGGCTTGCCAGTTTGTGCGATATCCGGCAACCAAACTGGCCATTCGGAAAGCTCGGCGGCAGCGTTCTCGGTCATCGCAATGGTGACGATCATCGAGGGATTTAGATCACGAACAAAACTGGCCAGGTCTGGCAAGGGGACAGCCTGTCCGAGATAGGCGACTGGCCAGCGCCGTCTGCGTAGCAGCGCCCCAAGGATCAACAGGCTGCCTTCATGCCATTCGTTGGGGGCGCAGGCAAGCACAATAGGATTGATCAAGCGGGGCGGTGGGCCGCTCACCATCCACATCAGCAATCGCTGGCGAAGGTAATTGGTGGCGAGGTGTTCGGTGGCGATGTTGATCTTCCCGTCTTCCCAGGCCTCGCCAATCGTGGCCAGGGCTGGGCCGATGACATCCAGAATAAGGTCTTCAGGCGAGGATAGCGCAAGGGCTTCGCCAAGGGTCGTGTCGGCTCGTACCAGATCGCGCAGCAATAAAGCCTCAACCAGCTTCTCGCGAAAGACTGGGATGTGCGGGGTGTATTTCTCGATTTTAGGTTCGATAACTTCCGCTGGAGGTCGGAGCGGCTCGACGAGTGCAAGATCTCCGATTTGTTCCTGGTGGCGCAGGGCGTTGATAGCCTGCGCAGTTTGCATCCCCTCATCGATCCGCTCCTTTACCCAGCGTAATCGCAGTACATCCCGCTCTGAATAAAGTCGATGCCCTCCCGAAGTGCGCTCTGATTCGGGGAAATTGTATCTGCGCTCCCAGGCGCGCAAAGTAGCCATCGAGACTCCGGTCATTCGCGCAACAACACCAATATTATAAAGAGGCTCTTTGCTGCCTAGGGAAACATCTGGCAAAGGGATCATGAAACGTTCTCCAAAATCGAAATTATGTGCAATGTCTTACCTGCATTTTAGCAGAATCACCGAATTGTGTCAAGGTTTTCGAAAGAAATATTGGACAATATCTTGACATAAATTCTTGTTCCTACTATAATCTATCCCAGAATGATCTCTAAAGGAGTGCGATATGATCGTTATAACGGGTGCTTCAGGCTATCTGGGTAGTCATATTACTCGCCAGCTTGTGGAGGCTGGTAAGCCAGTGCGCGCAATGGTGCGGAGCAAGGCAT
Organism: uncultured Anaerolinea sp.; assembly: GCA_964503145.1. Lineage (GTDB taxonomy): Bacteria > Chloroflexota > Anaerolineae > Anaerolineales > UBA4823 > RBG-16-57-11. The sequence continues at coordinate 117,807 of CAZCYV010000004.1, forward strand.
TTGCGCAAAGAGAAGGGCGTCTGGTTGGTCTGGACGTCGAGCTAGTTGAAGCGGATGTCACCAGACCAGAAACTTTGGCTGCGGCATTCAAAGGCGCTAAAGCAATTGTGCACACAGTGGCGATCGCTATCGAAAAGGGCGGTCGCACCTATGAAGAGATCAATTATCGGGGTACAGTAAATGTTGTCGATGCTGCCAAGGCGGTTGGGGTGGATCGATTGATCTATATTTCGCAGCTTGGCGCAGATGCCAGATTGCCGTATCGCTTTCTGGCGTCGAAAGGCAAAGGCCAGGATTATGTCGCAGCCTCGGGTTTGGAATGGACCGCTTTCCAACCTTCGGTGATCTGGGGGCCGGAGGACGAGTTTGCCAATTCCTTTGCCCGGCTGATCCCGCTAACGCCGATCATATTTCCCATCGTTGGCGATGAGTCGTCACGCTTTCAACCGGTCTGGGTGGAAGATGTAGCAACCTGCGTCCGGCTGGCGCTCGATGATCCGACGACGATTGGCAAAGTGTATCAATTAGGCGGGCCAGAAGTTCTGACGTTGGAGGAGATCGAGCGGCGCACATTGAAGGCGCTCGGAAAACAACGCCTGATGATCCGCTTTCCAATGCCATTATTACGGGCTTTTGTTTTCATAATGGAGACCTTGCTGCCTAATCCGCCCGTGACCCGCAGCCTATTGGAGCTATTGGCGGTGAGCAATGTGACCACCGATAACGCAATTTATCGCTTTGTGAGTCAGCCTCGACCTTTTACGCCGGAAAACGCTGCAGAGTATATGCGCAATTTCCGCGTCAAGGATACGATTGCCCAATTCTTGGGTAGCTAAGGCAATCGTTTATCGTATCGCGGCAACTGATGGACCGAGTTGATCAGAAGATGGAGTACAAGTTGGACAAAGAGACTTTGGTCCCCCTGGGTAAGACGGATGTTTGGGTTAGCCCATTAGGTTTGGGAGCATGGGCATGGGGAGATCGGTTTTACTGGTCTTTTGGGCAAGGTTACGATGTTGCCGATGTCCGGGCGGCTTTTGAACTCAGTCTGGAAGCGGGCATCAACTGGGTGGATACCGCTGAGGCGTATGGGTCTGGGAAATCAGAGCAGTTGTTGGGAAGATTCATTGCGGAGCGTGGAGAGCCAGTGGTTATCGCCACCAAGTTCATGCCTTACCCATGGCGTTTGGGTAAGAGCGCGTTGCGGAAAGCATTGAAACGCAGCCTGGAGAGGTTGGGCGTGCAGAGAGTGGACCTTTATCAGATCCACTGGCCGTTTCCTCCGGTTCCTATCGAGACCTGGGCGGATGCGTTGGCGGATGTCGTACAGGATGGGTTGGTGCGCGCAGTGGGCGTGTCGAATTACAATGAGGAGCAAATGCGCCGCGCCTATACCGTGCTGGCCAAGCGGGGCGTGCCGCTGGCTTCGAACCAGGTGCCTTACAACCTGCTCGATCGCCGGGTGGAGCGAAATGGTCTGCTTGAAGCTTGCCAGGAACTTGGGATTAGCTTGATCGCTTACAGTCCGATTGCTCAGGGCGTTTTGACGGGCAAATATACTCCGGATCGACCTCTGCCTGGGGTGCGCGGCAGGCGCTATTCTCGCGCCTTCCTGGAGCGAGTGCAGCCGCTGATCCAGCGAATGCGGGAGATTGGCCGTGAGCATGGCGGCAAGACGCCCTCACAAGTCGCGTTGAACTGGCTGATTTGTAAAGGCGCATTGCCAATTCCGGGCGCAAAGAATGCACGCCAGGCTCAGGAAAATGCTGGCGCCTTGGGCTGGCGGTTGAGCCTGGAGGAAATAGCTGAGCTGGACCAATTGAGCCAACAGGTTTAGGATGAAACGCGCCATCTGGTGGATACGTCGAGATCTGCGCCTCACAGATAATCAAGCGTTGATATGTGCGCAGGAACAGGCCGAGGAAGTGATACCGGCCTTTATTTTTGATCCCCGGCTGCTCAACTCTGGCTATGTCGGTGAGAAGCGACTGGCTTTTCTGTTTCAGGGATTGCGGAGCCTAGACAATAGCTTACGTCAGCGCGGCAGCTATCTGGTTCTGCGGCGCGGCGACCCGGCAGAAGAACTCCTACGGCTAATATCGGAAACCGGGGCTGAAGCTATCTTTGCTGAGCCGGATGTATCACCCTTTGCGCGACGACGCGATGGCGAAATTTCCCGGAAAACGAAGCTGGTTTGGTGTGGGAGCCCGGCAGTGCGCCCCCCAGGCACCGTGATTAAGCCGGACGGCGCGCCATATACGGTTTTCACTTCTTTCAGCCGCGCCTGGAAAGCGTTGCCTGGGATCTCGAGCGAGGCAACCTTCCAAGCTCCAGTGCTCATCCGCACCCCTGACGGAATTTTGAGTGTGCCGGCACCAGATTCACGAGACGCGTCAGTCCTGTCTCGATTCCCCGCCGGTGAGGAAGAAGCCCAACGGCGTTTGGATTGGTTTGTCAATGGTGGTTATATTTACCGATATGCTTCAGGGCGTGATCGCCAGGACTTGACCGGGACGTCGCAACTCTCGCCTTATCTGCGGTTTGGGATGCTCTCGCCGCGACAGGCGGCCTCGGCTGCAATGAGGGCGATACACGCTGCAACCGATGCGGAAGAACGCAAGGGAGCCGAGATGTGGTTGAACGAACTGATCTGGCGCGAATTTTATATTCATATCCTATATCATTTCCCGCAAGTCAGGCGCAAGAACTTCCGCTTGCAGAACGTGGGCTGGGAGAACAACCCGGATTTGTTTTCTGCATGGTGTGCAGGACGCACGGGCTATCCGGTTGTGGACGCGGCCATGCGCCAGCTAGTTGAGAGCGGCTGGATGCACAACCGCGGTCGGATGATTGCGGCTTCTTTCTTGACTAAAGATTTGCTGATCGATTGGCGCTGGGGAGAGAAGTTCTTCATGCAACATTTGATCGACGGCGACCCTGCTGCGAACAACGGCGGCTGGCAATGGACGGCGGGCACTGGCACAGATGCTGCCCCCTATTTCCGTATCTTCAATCCGGTCTCGCAGAGCATGAAGCATGATCCTGAGGGGGCTTACATTCGCCGTTGGTTGCCTGAGCTGCAGAATGTGCCCGACGAGTTCATCCATGAACCCTGGAAGATGCCAGCGGATGTGCAACGCGCTTCGGGATGTGTCATTGGCCGGGGCTATCCCTTGCCCGTTGTAGATCATGCGCTCGCTAAAGAGCGCGCTCTAGTGGCTTACCGGCAAAAGTGAGCAAACAGGATGAATGAAGATTTTATCGTTTTCGAAAATTTGACCAAAACCTATCTGGAAGGGGGACGGTCGAGGGTTGTGCTGCGCAACGCCAGCGCAAGAATCGCCTGCGGGGAGAGCGTGGCGATACTGGGGAAGAGCGGAAGCGGCAAGAGCACACTACTCAACCTGATCAGCGGAATTGACCTGGCGGACAGCGGGACGATCTGTGTGAATGGCGCCGAGATGACCGCAATGGATGAGCGCGAACGCACGCTGTTTCGGCGACAAAAAATCGGCTTCGTTTTTCAGTTCTTCAATCTGATTTCGACGCTGACGGTGTTGGAAAACGTGGCCTTGCCGGGAGAGTTAAACGGGTTGCCCAGCCGGCAAGCGCGTCGTCGCGCCCAGGAATTACTCGAGGCAGTAGGATTGCCCGACCGCCTAGCCACTTTCCCTGACCGCCTGTCAGGTGGCGAGCAGCAGCGTGTAGCTATTGCCCGCGCGCTGATGAACGATCCGCTTTTGCTGTTAGCCGATGAGCCTACAGGGAATCTGGATGAGGAGACCGGCATGCAAGTGCTGAGTCTGCTGGACCGACTGACACGGCAGGAAGGCAAGAATATGATTATGGTGACGCACAGCAGCGACGCCGCGGCATACGCTGATCGGGTGCTATTCTTGCGAGATGGCAAGCTGGAAGAAATTTCTCCTGGTGTGTTGCAACCCAGATTGAGCAATGGTGTTATCATCGATAGACCCATATCCTAGTATTAAGGAGTCCCCCATGCTCGCCGTCGAAAAGCTCGATACTCAGAAGAAAGCTCATCGCCGACGCTTTTCTCATATTCCATTCCAGTTTTATCAAGATACCCCACAATGGGTGCCGCCGATCTTGATCGACGTTGAGGGGACGCTGGATCGAAACAAGCATCCCTTTTACGAACATTCCGACGCAGATTTCTTCGTGGCGGTGCGTGATGGGCGTGATGTCGGGCGGCTGGCGGTCATGGAGAACAAGCCTTACAATGCCTATCATGGCACGAAACGAGCGCAGTTCTATTTTTTCGAATGTGAAGACAATTTGGAAACTGCACAGGCTCTGTTTGAGCGCGCCTTTGAATGGGCGCGCCAGCGAGGTCTGGACGAGATCATCGGGCCGAAAGGATTTGCTGCGCTGGATGGCTATGGCATGCTGGTGGAGGGATTCGAGCACCGTCAGATGATGACGATGATGAATTACAACAAGCCCTATCTGCCCAAGTTGATGGAAGCGATGGGCTTCGAGAAAGAGGTGGATTTCGTTTCTTGCTATGCTGATCCACGCACGTTTGAACTTCCCGAGCGGATTTACAGCATCGCCGAACGCGTCGAAAGGAAAGGCTCGTTGCGCGTCAAGCGCTTCGAGAGCAAGAAGGAACTGGTGGCCTGGGCGCCGAAGATTGGGCGCACCTATAATCAATCTTTTGTGAACAATTGGGAGTACTACCCGCTGACCGATCGTGAGATCAAATTTGTGGTGGATAATATCCTGATGGTGGCCGACCATCGCCTGATCAAGATCATTCTGCACCATGAGGATGTGGTCGGCTTTTTGTTCGCCTTCCCGGATATCTCCCCGGCGCTGCAACGATCTAAGGGTAGATTGCTACCGTTTGGCATTTTTGACATCTTGCTGGAGCTCCGCCGCAGAGAGTGGGTCTCGGTCAATGGGGCCGGCATCTTGCCCGAATTTCAGGGGCATGGTGGCAATGCCTTACTCTATGCCGAGATGGGCAAAACGGTGCGAGATTTCGGTTTCAAGCACGTCGAGATGACGCAGGTGGCTGAAACCGCAGCGCAAATGCGCAATGACCTGATCAATCTGGGTGGTCAGCCATACAAGAATCACCGGGTGTATCGAAAAAAGATATAAGTGAGATGATGCAAAGAGTTTTGTGGCAAATTGGATGGCGCTATTTGCTGCGACATCCCTGGCAAACCGCGCTCATGGTGTTGGGGATTACACTCGGCGTGGCAGTGGTGGTGGCAATTGATCTGGCCAACGCCAGTGCCAGTCGCGCCTTCGACCTGAGCACGGAAGCAGTTGTGGGAAAAGCCACGCACCAGATCACGGGAGGACCGAGTGGTCTGGAGTCAAGGGTTTATACCGACCTCAAGCGATCTGGGGCAGGCCTTCCAATGGCGCCGGTGATCGTCGAGTACGTCGTTTCACCGCAGTTAGGTGATCAGCCGTTGCAGTTGTTGGGCATAGATCCGTTCGCAGAAGCGCCTTTTCGGAGTTATTTGGGGGCTGGCTATGGGGGCGACCCTGCTGGCGTGGCCGGGCGCGGCGTATTGGATTTGAGAGACTTTCTCACTCAGCCTGGGGCTGTGCTGATTTCGCAGGGCCTGGCGGAGCAATTTGTCCTTTCTCCTGGGCAGGTGATCACGCTGGAGTTAAGTGGCAAGACGCAGGCCGCGTTTATCAGCGGCGTAATCCAGGAAACAGATGCGCTCGGCCGTCGTGCGCTGCAAGGTCTGATCTTGACGGACATTTCCACGGCGCAGGAACTGACCGGCCGCTTGGAGCGTTTAGATCGGATCGACGTGATTGCGCCGCCTGACGATCCTGGCGTATTAGAGGCGCTAAGAACCCGCTTACCGCAAGGGGCGAGATTAGATCCGGTGAGTGCGCGCAGCGGAACCGTGGAGCAGATGACGGCTGCATTTCGGGTTAACTTGACTGCCTTGAGCCTACTGGCGCTGGTGGTTGGCATGTTTTTGATCTATAACACGATCACTTTTTCGGTTGTTCAACGGCGCGCCTTGTTCGGCACCTTGCGATGTTTAGGGGTCACACGACAGGAAGTGTTCATGCTGGTGATAAGCGAGGCGTTGCTCACCGGCTTCCTGGGGGCTTTGCTAGGGATGGGGGTGGGAGTTTTGATGGGACAGGGGGCAGTGCAACTGGTGACCCAAACCATTAACGACCTGTTTTTTGTGGTCACGGTGCGCGGGCTGCAAATTCCTCTCTTCAGTCTGCTAAAAGGTGGATTATTGGGAATATTAGCGACCTTGCTCACCGCTGCGCCTCCGGCCTGGGAAGCGGCCTCTGTGCCGCCGCGGGTTGCTCTTTCGCGTTCCGGTTTGGAACTTAAGGCTCGCCGGGCGCTAGATTTAGCCGCCGGGTTTGGTTCGGGTCTGATCCTGGTCGGTGCGGGTTTGTTGCACTTCTCAGCTTCCTCCTTGGTGGTAAATTTTGTAGGTACTTTTGCCGTGATTGTGGGCTGTGCGCTGCTTGTGCCGATTGTTTCCAGCTTATTTCTGCGCGTTTCTGCACCTTTTCTGGGAAGGATTTGGGGCAGCCTAGGCAGAATGGCGCCGAGGAATGTGCTCAATTCCCTCAGCCGCACAGCGATTGCGATGATGGCGCTCATGGTGGCCGTTTCGGTGACTATTGGGGTGAGCCTGATGGTGAGCAGCTTTCGTAAAACAGTGGTCACCTGGCTAGAGGAGACCCTACAAGGTGATATTTACATCGCTGCACCCAGTCTGACCGCGACCACGCCCTCCGCGCCTTTAGAACCTGAAGCGATCCAGAGAGCGCGAGCGTGGCCTGGCGTGGAGCAAGTCTATGTACTGCGCTCGGTAAATGTGGATTCGCCCAATGGGTTAGTGCAGGTAGCAGCTACCGACAACGACCGGCTCGGCCAGGAGCGGGTTTTCTTAGCCATCGATGTGCCGGTTGAGGCGCTTTGGGAGAACATGCTGCAAGGAGCAGTGATCGTCTCGGAACCATTTGCGAATCGCGTGGGATTGCCGCAGCATCGCGGCTGGGTGACACTGGAGACTCTGGAAGGGCTGCAAGAATTCCCCGTGGTCGGGATTTACTATGATTATGCCTCCACCCAGGGTACAGTCCTGATGGCATTGCCGATTTACCAGGCTCTGTGGAAGGATACACAGATCTCGGCGATGGCGCTCAGGCTTTCCCCGGGTGTTGATGTGGACGAGACGGCTATCCAGTTGCAGCGAGGTCTGGCCCCAGTGCAGCGGTTATCGGTGCGCGCCAATCAAACCCTACGCCAGGAGGTGTTGGAGGTTTTCGATCGAACTTTCGCAATCACAGGCGCTCTGCAACTTCTGGCGACGGTCGTGGCGTTCATCGGCGTGTTGAGCGCTTTGCTCAGCCTGGAGCTGGAACGGCAACGCGAATTGGGTATATTGCGCGCCGTGGGGATGACAGCGCGCCAACTCTGGGGACTGGTCTTGCTCGAGACCGGTTTGATGGGCAGCGCTGCGGGGTTGCTTTCGATGCCAACAGGCTATCTCCTGGCCTTGATCCTGGTTTTCATCATCAACCGGCGATCCTTCGGCTGGACTTTACAAATGCAAGTGGATGCGCTGCCCTTTGTTCAGGCGCTGCTGGTGGCAGTCCTGGCGGCGCTGATTGCAGGACTGTATCCGGCGTGGCGCATGGGTCGGATGCTGGCTTCCGAAGCGCTGCGATCGGAGTAGTGGTTGGGGTCGTTCGTTTGCAATTATCCCGCAGTCCTGGAGCCTAAGATGTTCCTGCGCGGTGTTCTGATCGGTTTCGCTATTGCTGCGCCGGTGGGGCCAATCGGCGTGCTGTGCATCCGCCGCACGCTGGCTTATGGGCGGCTGTCTGGCTTTGTTTCCGGTTTAGGTGCAGCGACTGCCGACGCGGTTTACGGCAGCATAGCAGCGGTTGGGCTAACGGCGGTTGCCGGTTTTTTGGTAGAGCAGCGTGCGGCGTTACAATGGATGGGTGGTTTCATTTTGTTGTATTTGGGATTGCGCACGATGTTTGACAGGCCCAGACCTTTGCCTGTAGCGCCGAGTATTTTGCCAGAGCAGGGACGTTCTTCGTTGCAATGGCGAGTGAACTGCAGGGTGCTCATTCAGGATTTTGGCTCGACCTTCTTGCTCACTTTGACTAACCCAATGACCATCCTATCCTTCACGGCTATCTTAGCAGGTTTGGGCGCGGCCAGAGTGATGGAGGGTGGCTTTCAGATCGTGATGGGCATTTTTACCGGTTCGACATTGTGGTGGTTAACATTGAGTCTGTCTGGCGGTATATTGCGGGGCTGGTTAGCGCACGCGGGCAGATTGCGCTGGGTAAACTGGATATCAGGTTCAATTATTCTGGCTTATGGCGTTATTGCTCTGGTTGATTTAGCGTGGAAAAGGTGAAGACGATGAAGCGTGGACTGATCATTGCAGCAGTTACATTACTATTTGGTTTATTAGTTTCAACCCTTTTTTTCTATCGACGTAGTGGAGAGCAAGAATCGCTGCAACCGCGGATTGCACAGGCATCTGCTCCAGATACCAGCGGCTTTGCACGCGCCACAGGAGTAAAAGACTTAACCTTTCCTTTAGACCATGGCCCGCATCTGGATTATCAAACCGAGTGGTGGTACTACACGGGTAATTTGCAGGCCGAGAACGGAAGACGCTTTGGTTTTCAATTGACTTTCTTCCGGCGTGCCTTACAACCACCTGCCCAGATGCCCAGGCGCGATTCGGATTGGGCGGCCTCGCAGGTGTATATGGCGCATTTTGCTGTGAGCGATATCGCAGACGGTAAGTTTCACGCCTTTGAGCGGCTTTCTCGCGGCGCTGCTGGGCTGGCCGGGGCAGGGGCAGAGCCCTTTCGCGTCTGGTTGGAAGATTGGTATGTGGAACAAACTCCCGGTCGAACGGATGAATGTCATGAGCGCTCTGAGCCTCTCTGCGCTTATCGTCTGTATGCCGCACAAAGCGGGATTATTCTGGAGCTGGATTTGCTGGATCAGAAGGGACCGATTTTGCAGGGCGACCAGGGCTATAGCCAGAAAGGCGCCCAGCCTGGACAGGCTTCATACTATTACAGCTTGACGCGTTTGCAGTCGTCAGGAAAAGTGACGGTGGAGGGTCAAACTTATGCTGTTAGCGGAACGAGTTGGATGGATCATGAATGGAGTACCAGCGTTCTATCTCAGGAGCAGGTTGGCTGGGACTGGTTCTCTCTCCAGTTCGACGATGGCAGCGAGCTGATGGTTTTTCAGATCCGGCGTGCGGATGGTCGTGTTGACCCATTTTCCAGCGGCATGCTGATAGCTGCGGATGGGCGCACGACCCGGCTTGGCTGGGAGGATTTCTCAATTGAGGTGACAGACCGCTGGCCCAGCCCACACTCTGGGGCTGTCTATCCCGCTCGGTGGAACCTTCGCGTTCCCTTGCAAAGGATTGAACTGGCTATCGAGCCGCACATGGCCGATCAGGAGCTTAATGTGTCTTATGCCTATTGGGAGGGCGCAGTGCGGGTGACTGGTATTAAGGATGGGAGTGTGGTGAAAGGCAACGGTTACGTGGAATTGACCGGCTATTCAGGATCCATGGGCGGCGAGTTTTAGCGCTATCTTGGGTGGCACAATAAATTATCTGTACATGTGGGGCAATAGAGGTAGAATGATAAATCGCAGGGATAAAATTTTCTCGGAGGCTGAAGATGATTCTGCGTCCAGGGGTTGGATTAACTTTTGATGATGTGTTGCTGGTTCCGAAGCGGTCAGCAATTCGCAGCCGCAGCGCGGTGAACACAAGCACCTGGCTTACGCGCCACATTCGCCTGGCAATCCCGATTGTCAGCGCCAATATGGACACAGTGACAGAAAGCGAGATGGCAATCGCCATGGCGCAGGCGGGCGGCATCGGCGTGTTGCACCGATTTATGCCGATTGCAAAGCAGGTGGAAATGCTGCGACGGGTGAAGCGCGCCGAAAGTTATGTGGTAGAGGATCCCATCACCATCGGGCCAGAGGCGACGCTGGCAGAAGCCCGCAGGAAAATGGAGGAAATCAATATCGGCGGCCTGGTGGTGGTAGATGCCGAAAAACATCTATTGGGGATGCTATCTTCGCGAGATCTACGGCTAGCGCTAGACGAATCGGTGCGGGTGGAAACCGTGATGACCCCGCGCGAACGTCTGGCTGTGGCAACCGCTACCGAGTCGCTGGAGGCAGCCAGGTCCAAGCTGTATGCCCATCGCGTGGAGAAGTTGCCGCTGGTGGATGAGTCAGATCACGTGGTTGGGTTGATCACCGCACGGGACATTGTTAAGTTGCGAGAACACCCGCAGGCAACGAAAGATGCGAAAGGCCGTTTGCGTGTGGGAGCGGCAGTCGGCATTCGCGAGCAGGACATGCCGCGCATTGCCGCCTGTGTGGAAGCCGAGGCAGATGTGCTGGTTTTGGATGTGGCGCACGGTCATATGGAGCATGTTTTGGAGGTCGTGAAGCGGCTGAAGCGGGACTTTCCTCATGTTTCGCTCATTGCTGGAAATGTCGCAACTGCCGAGGCGGTGCGCGATCTGGCCAAAGCGGGGGCAGATGCTGTAAAAGTGGGCGTTGGCTCTGGCTCGATTTGCATCACCCGAGTGGTGACCGGCGTTGGCGTCCCGCAACTTACTGCTGTGGCTGAGTGCGCAGAAGAAGGCAGGCGATTAGGGATCCCGATCATCGCGGATGGCGGCATTCGTAATTCTGGCGATATCACCAAGGCTTTGGCGGCGGGAGCCAGCTCGGTCATGTTGGGCAGCCTGCTGGCGGGCACGGATCAAAGCCCCGGCGCGCCAGTGGTGCGCAATGGCCGGCGGTATAAACTGGTGCGCGGGATGGCCTCGCTCACGGCGAATGTGACGCGCAAGGCGATCGAAGGCGGAGATGTGGATGAAGATGAGTTGACCGAAGTTATCCCAGAGGGTGTGGAAGCGGTGGTGCCGGATCGTGGAGATGTGTTTGACATTTTGCACCAACTGGTGGGTGGCTTACGCTCTGGAATGAGTTATTGTGGAGCGGAGACGCTGGATGAGTTGTTTGAGAAGGCGGAATTCATCCGAATCACGCCGGCGGGGCGCGAGGAGTCAGGTGTGCATGATGTGAGCGTTTTGTGAGGAGAATTACTGATGGCTGACCCCAAGATCACCCGACCGCATTTCCCGAAAGGCTACCTGGAAAACCCCAAGGCGCTGTTGCCCTGGAGCCATGTAGAAAACCGTCTGAGCGAAGCGATACATTACTGGTTGTGCACTGTGCGACCCGATGGCCGGCCACATGCAGTTCCTAAATGGGCGGTGTATGTGAACGACAGGCTATATTTCGATGGCAGTCCGGAAACGCGCCACGCGCGAAACATCGCTCAAAATCCGCATGCCGTTGTGCACCTGGAAAGCGGGGAAGATGTCGTGATCGTAGAGGGGATGGCGAGAGAGTTAACGCGACCGACGACTGACCTGGCAGCAGAAATTGCGCGAGCTTATACGGAAAAGTACGCCGAACGCGGCTATGCCCCTAAACCAGATCAGTGGGATCAGGGCGGGCTATTCGAAATCGAGTTGCGTGCGGTTATTGCCTGGACGCAGTTCACAGATGATCCGACGCGGTTCACGTTGGAGTGATGTAGGGGGGAGAGCCAATTGCGCCCGAGAAGGCCACGCGATGAAATACCTGAAGTTTATCCGCTCCGATGCTGAGAACATCCATAAAGGGAGGTTAAGCGGATTTTATTGCCAACTCGCCTATTCTACGGATCATGCCGCTAAAGATCAGGCCATGGATGGGGTAGAGTCCATACCAGTATAACCAGCCGAGCAGACCTTTGGGTGCGAAGAAGGCCGTCTGAATTAGCAATGTTTTTCCATCTGCCTGGGGCTTGGCCTGGAACTGAAGCCAGGCCTGACCGGGGACCTTCATCTCGGCGCGCAGGCGCAATAAGCGGCTAGGCTCGACGGCCTCGACGCGCCAGAAGTCCAGGGCATCACCGATGCGCACTTCGTATGGATCGCGGCGGCCGCGGCGCATGCCCACACCGCCCACCAGGCGGTCGAAGGCGCCGCGAATCTGCCAGGCCCAGTTCATATAAAGCCAGCCTCGCTTGCCGCCCAGGCTCGAGAAGGCGCGAAATACAGCCTCGGGAGAGACATCCAGCAGCAATTGGCGATGCTCGAGCACCATGCCTTCTTGGGTGGTTAGAATGACAGGTGGGATATCGCCTTGCGTGGTGACCAGGGCATCGGTCCAGGCGGTTTCTACATCCCCGGCTTGCAGGCTGTTTAAAGCTGCGCTGACCGCGCTTTCATAGTCCAGCAAACGGATATGCGGGAAAATGCGGGTGGCTGTGTTGTCGCGGACGATGACCTCGTTGTGAAGGCCCTCGATGAGCGGACGAGCAATGGCGGCGGGGATGGGGGTGACCAGATGGACCCAGTAGGATGAAAGCCGCGGGGTGAGTACCGGCACTGGAATGAGCCAGCGGCGCAAACCGCGCACTTTGGCATAGCCGGTCATCATTTCACCATAGGTGAGGACATCGGCGCCGCCGATCTCGATGATTTGACCCTCGCTTTCGGGCGTCTCCAGGGCGCTGACCAGATAATCCAACACATTTTGGATGGCGATGGGTTGGACGCGGGTGTAAACCCAACGTGGGCAGATCATCACTGGCAGGCGCTCGGTCAGATAACGCACCATCTCAAAGGATAACGACCCGGCACCGACGATCACAGCGGCGCGGAATTCGGTGACCGGCACGCCGGCTTCGCGCAGCGCATCTCCGGTGAGCTGACGCGAGCGCAGGTGTTCGGATAGCTCAGCAGAAGGATCTCCTAATCCACCCAGATAGATGATACGCCTGACGCCAGCAATGCGGCACGCCTGGCCGAATGCCCGGGCAGCGATGACGTCACGCTCGGAGAAGTCATGCCCGGCGCTCAGGCTATGAATCAGATAATAGGCAGTGTCGATCCCTTGGAGAGGCGCCAACAGACTATGCGGATCCAGCACATCTCCCTGGACTACCTCTACATGCGGAAGCCAGGGACGACCTTGAAGTCGAGAAGGATCTCGCACCATGCAACGCACATTATAGCCAGCATCCAGAAGCCGTGGGATGAGCCTTCCGCCGATATAACCAGTAGCGCCAGTGACAAGTAAGCGGCGAGCGCGTGAATTCTCCTTTTCCATATCGACAACAATTATAACCCCGTGCTCCCGGGCCAAGCAATCGAAAACAGCGTCATGGTATAATGCAAAGAGCAAAAACGTTTTGGAGGGTTGATTGTGTCAGTGACAATCCGAGATGTGGCAAGAAGATTGAATTTGTCCATCACGACTGTCTCGCGAGCGCTAGATGGTTACGATGATGTGGCAGAGAGTACGCGGGTTCTGGTGGCCAAAACTGCGCAGGAAATGGGTTATGAACCCAATCGCGCCGCCAGACAGTTGCGACGAAAGCGCTCCGACACCATCGGATACATCTTACCTGCGCACCGGCCGCAATTTTCCGATCCTTTTTTCTCCGAATTCATCGCTGGTCTGGGCGATGAGGCTGCTCGGAATAACTTCGACTTGCTGGTTTCGACCTCTCCTCCAGATCACCCGGATGAACATCAGCTCTATCAGCGTTGGCTACATGGTCGTAAGGTGGATGGCTTCGTCCTCAATCGCGTGCGGCTGTATGATTGGCGGGTGCGTTTTCTTGCAGAAAACCAGTTCCCTTTCGTCACATTCGAACGATCTCTGGAGCCCGTTGAACAAACATGCGTGATTGTCGATGGGACAAAAGGTTTTTGTATGCTTGTTGAGCACCTGGTTCATTTAGGGCATCGTCGGATTGCCTATATCGGCGGCAGCCCATATCTGAAGATCCAGGCCGACCGCATTGCAGGTTATCAAATTGCGCTTTGTGAGAATAATCTTGAGGTGATTCCTGACCTGATTGTGGAAAGCGATCTCACACAGGAAGGAGGCTATCAGGCTGCCTTAGCCTTGCTGCGCAGAGCCGACCCACCAACCGCTATTGCTTGCATTAATGATTTGACTGCTATCGGGGCGCTGCACGCTGCCCATGAACTGGGATATCGGCCAGGAGAAGACCTGGCGATTGCCGGGTTCGATGGGATCGCCGAATCCGTCTATAGCGAACCGCCTCTGACGACGGTCAACCAGCCAGTGTATGAGATTGCCTGTAAGCTTGTGCGCTTGTTGGTGGATAGGATTATGGGTTCCTCCGATTCGGCAAGCGAGATTCAGATAGAGCCAGAGTTGATCATCCGCGCTTCGACGGTGGGCAATCGCCATGTGGCGTGAGCCTGGTCGCGGGCGGGTATCGTTCCCTTGACAGAATTTTTTCCATCTGTATAAGATATCTGGAGCGTGTCAAAATGAAAACGGTTGTCGCTGGGGCGTTAGGGGAGTGCGTCCATGTGGCGGGGGTATCAAATTTCTTGCGTCTGGCCGAAGCCGCCGGATGGCGGACGGTGTTTTTAGGGCCTGCGGTCCCTATTTACGATCTGTTGGAGAGCGCAAGAAAGGAGAAGGCGGACCTGGTCGGCGTTTCCTATCGGTTGACTCCGGAGAATGGAGAACGCCTGCTGGGTGAGTTTGCCGAGGCTGCCGCAGAATTGCACGCAGAGGGAATACGATTCGTGTTCGGCGGCACACCGCCAGTAGCAGAGCGGGCGAAAGCGTTGGGTTTTTTCGAGCGCGTCTTCGACGGCAACGAGCCGCCGGATGCAATTCTGGCTTATCTAAAGGGTGAAGGGCGAGATGGCGAAGCTGCGATAGATTACCCCCAAACCACCGTTGAACGCATCCTTTGGAAGCGCCCCTACCCGCTCTTGCGCCATCATTTTGGATTGCCGACGATGGAAGCCACCCTGGAAGGGGTCGCCCAAATCGCCGAAGCCCATGCGCTGGACGTCATCTCGCTGGGAATCGACCAGGATGCGCAGGAGAACTTCTTTCGCCCGGAAAGGCAGGATCCGCGCCGACGCGGGGCGGGAGGTGTGCCTGTACGCAGCGCAGAAGACTACCGGGCGATTTATAACGCCAGTCGCAGGGGCAACTATCCCTTGCTCCGTACCTATTCGGGTACAGATGATTTTATCCGCCTGGCTGAACTCTATGTGGACACAATCCACAATGCCTGGTGCGCCATTCCGCTATTCTGGTTCAATCAGATGGACGGACGTGGGCCCTGGGATCTGGCGGGTTCGATCCGCGAACATCAACGCGTGATGGCCTGGTATGGAGAACGAGGAGTACCGGTCGAACTGAATGAGCCGCACCATTGGGGGATGCGAGACGCCCCCGATGTGGTCTTCGTGGTTTCAGCGTATCTGTCGGCCTACAACGCTTACAAATTCGGGGTAAAAGATTACATCGCCCAACTCATGTTCAACAGCCCGCCCGGGTTATCGGATGCGATGGACCTGGCCAAGATGCTGGCGATTATCGAGATGATCTCGTCTCTGGGGAAGGATCGGTTACAGGAGGGTCAGCAAGCGCCGTCGTTTCGCGTCTGGCTGCAGACGCGCACCGGTCTGCTCAGTTACCCGCTCGATCCGGAGGCCGCTCGGGCGCACTTGGCGACAAGCATCTATCTACAGATGTCGTTGAGGCCAGATATCGTGCACATTGTGGGGCATACGGAAGCGCACCATGCAGCGACTGCCGAAGACGTCATCATCGCCAGCAAGCTGGCGCGGCGAGCGATCGAGAACGCCATGCGAGGGACCAGCTCTGGCGGCATGCCGGATATGAGCGCTGACCCAAAGGTTTTACAACGTAAAGACGAACTTATTTCCGAAGCGCAAATTACTCTGGAAGCGATCTCTTCTTTGGCGTCACGCGGCGTGGTGGATCCACTCATCGATGCCGAGACACTGGCACAGGCCGTGATACAAGGCATTCTGGATGCGCCGCAGTTGAAGAACAACCCATTTGGGCAGGGCAGGATCCGCACCCGGATCGTCGAAGGCGCTTGCCAGGCGGTAGATGACGAGGGTAAGATCTTGACAGAGCCCCAAAGGTTGAAGTCATTCCTAAACAGGAGGTTGTGATGGAAACGGCCACACGATTTGCAGTCATTGGCGCAGGTCACGGCGGTAAGGCCATGGCGGCCCATCTAGCTTTGATGGGCTTTCCAGTGCGTTTGTTCAATCGTACACCCGAAAATGCCGCGGTCATCAAAGCGCGAGGGGGGATTGAACTTTCCAGCTTTGTAGGGGGGCCGCAGGGTTTTGGTGAGTTGGAGTGCGTCACGTCGGATATCGCTGAGGCCTTGCAGGGGGTGCAGGTGGTCATGGTGGTGCTGCCTTCTACGGCTCACGCCGACATCGCTCGCGCTGCGGCGCTGAGCCTTGAAGATGGGCAGATAGTGGTATTGAATCCTGGACGCACTGGAGGCGCTCTGGAATTTGCCCAAACCTTGCGGCAGGCAGGGTGTAGCGCAGATGTGGTGATTGCCGAGGCGGAGACGTTGATCTATGCCAGCCGGTCGGATGGGCCAGCGCAAGCGCGCATTTTTCGGATCAAGGAGTCGGTGCCGATAGCGGCATTGCCTGCGTCTTGCACACCGCTTGTGCTCAATGCATTGCACCCGGCTTTTCCACAATTCATCGATGGCACCAGTGTTCTACACACCGGATTGAATAATATGGGGGCGATTTTTCACCCAGCGCTCACTTTGCTCAACGCCGGACGGATTGAGTCGACGCGGGGCGAGTTTCAGTTCTATATCGATGGCGTGACCCCCTCGGTGGCGCGAGTGCTGGAGGTTTTGGACCGGGAACGGGTGACGGTAGCTTCTGCACTGGGCATTCGGGCAAGAACCGCATTGGAGTGGATTAAGCTCGCTTACGACACCACTGGGGTGGATTTGCATGAAGCTATTCACAACCAGCCGGGCTATTATGGCATTCAAGCGCCGCCAACGTTGAATCATCGCTATATAACGGAGGATGTGCCCATGAGCCTGGTGCCGATTGCCTCTCTGGGCGAACGATATGGCGTCTCGACCAAGGGCATTGATAGTATCATCCGGTTAGCCTGCATCATCCATCGCACCGATTACTACCGCCGTGGGCGAACTGTGGAAAAACTAGGCATTGCGGAATGGAGCGTCAGCGAGTTGACAAATTATGTGATGCATGGGAGTTGCTAGGTTTGGGCGCCTGCTTATTCATCAGAGACGGCAAGGCGCAAATCTCGGCTTGCAATTCCCTTGACAAAGGGCATATCCCTCTCTAAAATAGGTGCAATCTGATCACAATGGTGAACAAGGGACCCAAGAAAATGCACACTTGCAGATGTCTGAGGCGGGGGCTGTAGCCACCGCCAGCGAGCAAAAACGCAGCGGCCAACTGCCGTAGGCGGTGGACAGCGACCCCGCAGATCGAGAATTGGTCTGACGCAATCGCCTGGTCTGGCGCTTACGCAAAACTGAGCCAAGCACTCAGCAGCAGTTGGCCGTTTTTTTGTTAACCATCATCGACCTCATAATGACCAGAATTGGAGAATCACGATGAAAATCGCAAATGATGTGACGGAACTCGTTGGTAATACCCCTTTGGTGCGGCTACGCCGGGTGACGGCAGGGGCGGTCGCGGAAGTAGTCGCCAAGTTGGAGTTCTACAACCCGGCGCATAGCGTGAAAGACCGGATTGGCGTGGCAATGATCGAAGCCGCTGAGAGGGCCGGGCTGATTCATGAAGACACAATCCTCGTAGAACCGACCAGCGGAAATACCGGCATTGCGCTGGCTTTCGTGTGCGCCGCGCGAGGATACAGGCTTGTGCTGACGATGCCGGAGACGATGAGCAAAGAGCGGCGCATGTTGTTGCGCGCCTATGGGGCGGAGCTGGTGTTGACGCCAGGCAGCGAGGGTATGGCCGGCGCCATTCGCAAGGCAGAGGAGTTGGTGGCTTCTGATTCGCGCTATTTTATGCCGCAGCAGTTCAAAAATCCGGCGAATCCGGAGATCCATCGCCGCACAACGGCGGAGGAGATCTGGCGAGATACAGACGGTGCGGTGGATATCCTGGTGGCGGGCGTTGGCACGGGAGGGACGATCACCGGTGTGGGGGAGGTGATTAAGGCGCGTAAACCATCATTTCGATGCATCGCTGTCGAACCGGATGCCTCGCCTGTGCTCTCCGGCGGGCAGAAAGGCCCGCATCCGATTCAAGGGATTGGGGCCGGCTTTGTGCCAGAGGTGCTGAACACGCACATCTACGATGAGATCATCCGGGTCAAGGCGGAAGATGCGATGGAAACCGCGCGGCGCATGGCGCGAGAAGAGGGGTTGCTGGTGGGCATCTCTTCAGGCGCGGCGACATGGGCTGCGCTGCAGGTGGCTTGCCGGAGCGAGAATGCCGGCAAGCTCGTTGTAGTAATCATTCCTTCCTTCGGCGAGCGTTACCTGAGTACAGCGTTGTTTGCTGATCTTGCGGATTAGAGCAGTCCACTGCCAGATTCGTGAGGAAGGGATTCATGGATAGCTTACTGATGCAAGGCGTTTTAAGCATCGAGCGAATCGAGGCGGAAGATGTTTAGCAAAGCAATACGAACCATTCGCGAGGATATTCAGTCAGTCTTTGAGCGTGATCCGGCGGCGCGCAGCACGATTGAGGTCTTGCTATGCTACCCGGGCTTACATGCAGTTTGGGGGCATCGGCTTTCGCATTGGCTGTGGGTGCATAACCTGCGCCTGCTGGCGCGCTGGTTTTCACAATTGATGCGCGCCCTGACGGGGATCGAAATCCACCCGGGTGCAAAGATCGGACCGAACCTGTTTATTGATCATGGCATGGGGGTGGTGATCGGGGAGACGGCGGAAATTGGCCGATGCGTAACGCTTTACCATGGAGTCACCCTGGGTGGCACGAGCCTGAACAAGGGCAAGCGCCATCCAACGTTGGGCGACAATGTAGTGGTTGGCGCGGGGGCAAAGATCCTGGGGGCAATCACCGTGGGTGATAACAGCCGTATTGGAGCGAACGCAGTGGTTGTGAAGCCGGTGCCGCCCAATTCGGTGGTGGTAGGGGTGCCAGGGCAGGTAGTGGTGCGCAGCCAGCCGCGTGACCCGTCTTCTCTGCCGGATCTCGAGCATGGGCGGTTGCCTGACGCCATCGGCGAGTCGCTGGCTGCGCTAATGGAACACGTCAAAGAGCTCGAGGAGCGCCTGACAGGCCACGCCAGGTTACATACGCCGTTGCATGCACCGCCGCTGCACTTGCCGGATCATGGCGTGTGGCATGGCGAAGATTTTTCGATTTGAGATTTGGCGACTGCTTCTTATCGACGCGGTTATGGAAGCGCGTGGAAGCTGTAAACATGATCAGCGGCGGGCGCGCTTCTTGGCCTGGCGCAAGCGGGCCAGTGGGTCATCGATGGGTGGCTGGTCTGACCCCTGAGGTTTCGCCGGCAACGGTTGAGTTGATTGCGCCTGGTCGCCGTGGGTGATCAGAGGCTGTTGGCTTTCCGACTGCGGTCGATTCGGATCGGGCGAGGCTTCGATTGGCTCACGACGGTGGCGGGCGCGATCGCGCGCCTGGAAAAGTTGTCCAAGCAGGCGCGGTTGACTGGCTGCGGGGCGGTGTCGAAAACGTAACCGCTCACGCAGCCAGACGCGTGCCTGGGAGAGCTCTCGACGGCTGATCGTCACCCGCCTCAGCGCGACGTCGATCGGGAACAGCAGGGCAGCAAGCAGCAGCAGCGGGGCCCAGACCTCACGCGCTTTGGGGATGAATTCCAGGGTCTCACGCTCAGCGAACGCATCTGGTGCTTGATTCAAAATGCCGCCCCCGGTGATTCCTGCTAATTGATGAAGTAGCCCGACGTTTACTTCACTGGTGCGATACTCTGGCGAGTAGGGCACGACCAGCCCCAGAGTGACCTGTCCGAGCGACTGATCGCCCTGGTTGACGCCCAGGCGTACCAGGTGGACGCCGGGTTTGATCACGCGGGCAACCGCCTGATATTGCCCGGCGCCCACCTGTTCAAGCGGCGCCTGCGTGGTTTCCAGGTTGGGATCAATGATCGTGGCGCTTCCCTTTAGGAAGTTCAACGGCTGTCCATTGGAGTCGATGGCCTGCAACTTTATGAGAGCCTGGCTTTCATGCAAAGAAATTTCTGCTTCCAGCCCTTCTACTTTGGGCGCGGGAAGCACCCAACCGACCAGTTGCGGCGCAAAACGCTCAAAGCCAGGCCAGTTGATCCACTCTTTGGCCCACTGACCTTTCAAGTCGGAAGTCCAGGCGGCGGAACGGCCCAGACCATACTGCCATGTGGCAAGCAGTGGATCGCCGCGCGGGGTGAGCAAGTCCATCCGAGCGGTGTTCTTGGCGCTCGTCCCGTTGTAGCCAAGCAGGGGCGGCAGGGCAGAAGTTTCCAGCCCGCGCAGCACCGGCCCAGGGGCAGATGGCAGTGGGAAAAATGGCTCCTCGACGATGTACTCCCCCACTGATTTAACTGTCTCTTTGAGGAAAAACTCGGGGACGCGAAAGATGTCCGTAGCAGGATAGAAACTACCTCCGCCCAGTTGCGAAAGGGCCGCCAGGTATTCCGCTGAACCTTCGCCGGCAGCGACCACACTCAAGGTAATGCCCTGTTCTTTCATCTCCTGGGCGATCTCGGTCAGGTCGCCAGTGCGTACCCAACCATCCGTCATCAGGATGATGTGCTTGCGCCGTGCGTCTACCCCTTGCAAAGCCGCATAGGCCGCTTGAACCCCGGCCTGCAGGTTGGTCTGACCTTCAGCTTGAAAGGCAGCAATTGAATTTTCGAGGCTGGCCGGATCGACGAGACGGCTCAGATTGAGAATCCAGTGTGGCCGATCATCGAAAGCGACCACGCCGAGGTAATCTTGATTGCCCAGGGCACTGGCCGCGCGCATGACCGCTTCTTTGGCGATATCGACTTTGGATTGGCCAACTTCCTGGCGAGTGTAAGTTTGATTTAGATCGGGATTGTCGCAATGGCATCGCCCCATGCTTCCCGATTTATCCACCGCCAACACCAAAGCCAGATTGGCCTCCAATTCTTTGTCGCGCACATCCATGTCAACGGGTAAGATATCCTCCAGAGGGGTGCGTAGATAGCCGCCAGCGCCGAAGGAGTCCGCTCCGCCGATCATCACCAGACCGCGGCCCAGATCGCGCACGAAAACCGGCAAGGCCTGCATAGCGCCTTCGGGCAGCGCGTCGGCGCGCACGTTGACCAGGATCACCGCGTCGTAATCCGCCAGTTCACTCAGCGTGGTGGGGATTTGCGCTGGCGGTAAACGGGTGAGTTTCATCCGGGCGTTTTGTAGGGCGCGGGCGAGATTCTCTGCTTCATCAGGTTGCTCCTCGACGATCAAGATGTTGGGTGGGCCGTGCACGATAGTGAACGCGCTGGCTTCGTTGTTCTGCACCAGGGTGTCCCAATCGGGGGTCACCTGGGCACGGAAACGGCGAAAGCCGGCGACATCGGTTGGCTCCAATAACACCGGTATCCTGGTTAACCCTTCGCTGAGGGTAAGCTCCTGAGAGTAAACCAGGGAACGATCGTCGAACACCCGCAATGTCCCATTGACCGCAGCGGTGCTATGGATGTTCACCTGAAGCTCGATTCGCTCTCCCTGTCGCGCTTCTGCAGGTGCATCGAGCGACTCGACGCGCACTTCTACCTCGCCAGCCGGGCCGCCGAGGGGTACGTAGCGAATCTCGATCTGGCTGGCGCCTGCTAATGTGGCTTGCTCCATAGCCTGTCTGAGGTTCTCTTGTCCGTCGGAGAGCAGCACAATGCGCCGGGCGCCTTCACCGGGGAGGATCGCCTGAGCCAGTTGCAAAGCGCTGGCGATATCGGTGCGGGTGGTGATTGGGATCGAGGTCAGGTCTTGCAGATCTGTTTTCCAATCCACCAGTTTCTCTACCAGGGCGTCTTCGCCAAAGAGCACAATGGCGAACTGATCGCGCTCTTCTCCGCGGGGCGACATCGATGCAACCGCGTCTTTGATGAACTGCTCACCGCGGGCTTGTTCCGCCTCTGGGATGCTGTCAGATACGTCCAGGACAAAGACGGTGGTCAGTAAGTTGGTGTTCAACCGCAATTGGATGCCCGCCAGCGCCAGGACGATTGCCAATAATAAAAACACACGCAGCAACAGACCGAGCCAATGGCGCAGGCGGCTCCCTGAAGGGTGACCGATCAGTCCCAGAGCCAGGGTGAGCGGCGCCAGGAGCAAGAGCCACAGATAAGCAGGATAAATCAGCGAGATACTCATTTCAGTCAGCGGTTGAATTCGGCGGTGAGCCGATGATAAATCATCGAAAGGACGGGGCGATGGTAAATCAGCCATTCAGCGGTTAGAAGACCCAGAGCGATCAGCGCCAGCCCACGCCACCACTCCCGTATGGCCTGGGAGTCGACAGATTGGGCTTCGCCTTCAGCGCCGGCGATAATCACGCCCGCAGCAGTCAGGTCTTGCGCTGGCGCAATGTGAGACTCCTGCGGCGAAAACAGGTTCACGGTAAAAGAGATGGGTTTCCCGTTCCCCAGGTCGACGCGGTACAGCCCCAATTGGTCGGTGCGGCTGTAGATCAGTTGGCCGTCGCGGCTTTCCGGGCGTTCGATGATTCCATCCGGACGTGTAATCGTAGCGGCGTCTGAGGAGGTGGATGTCGGAGGGACAAAGGCGAGCGTCTCGCCAGGGGCCAGGCTGGCAGGAATGCCGCTACGGCTGGGCGCCAGCCATTCGACTAAATTCGTCACAAGTATTGGAAAGGCGATGTTGAGCGGCAGGTCGGAATGACGGATGTCGAATGCAATCACGGCGACACGACGCCCTTCGCTTTGGCCCGCAAACAGCAAGGGCACGGTCTCAGCGGGGTTCAAGGGATCCTCGGCAACGATGACCGGCTGCGCCCATTCGGGCAGAGGGATACGGGCGGAGTCGAGAAGATTCACGCCGCTGAGATCAACAAAGCGCAACAGTGGGTGATCAGCGCGAATTGGGTTTAACCGCGGAGAGGGGAGCGAGCCAGTAACAGTGAATAGCTCTGTGCTGCGCAAGGGGCCAATGAAAAGCAGGTTTCCTGTTGGCAGTGAGCCTGTGATAGGCGCAACCCCATCTAAAATGGTGAGATCGGCCGGGGGCAGGTCATTGACGCCTGTTGGGTTGACCAGAGTGACCGACAGATTGGGCATCAGAGATAGAGCGGTTTCCAGAAATAGATTGCCGGGGGTCACAAGCGTGGTCGAAATGGTTTCGCCGGGTTGATAGATGGCCAGAGCCTGGTCATCCGCGGGCAAATAGTCGGCTGTCAAGTCGGGCAACAAACGCGCTTCAACCATCTCGGTTGCGGGATCAATGTTTTGCGTCAAGATGGATTGTCCATTGCCAGGAGGTATTTGCAGATCGAAGGCATCCACGAGCTGGCCATCGGCGTAGAAGGCGATCCGACGTCGAACCGGTTCGTCGCCGTAATTGACGACTTGAGCGAAGGCAGTCAGTTCGCCATTGGGATCGGCGCGCAGGTTGAGCAGGCTAATCGCCTGGTTTTCATTGCGCAAGCCAATTGGGAAATAGGTCAGTTTTCCAGGGAGGATGATCCTATCTGGAAGGGAAACGTTGCCATCCGAAAGCACGATCGTATGCGTTCCAGGCTGTCGAGCGGCGATCGCTGAAGCAATCTGCAGCGCCACGTCTAATTCGCTGCCCCCTGCGCCGGGTTGCAGGCTGTCTATCGCCTGGTGGATGGCCGATGAGTCGGTGCTGGAAGAGATCAGGACCCTGGCTTTTTGTCCAGCATCGATCACGGTAACACGGGCGGCATCGGGCAGGCCCTCTATCAGGCGAAAGGCCTGGTTTTTCGCGGCTTCCAATCGGCTTGGCGATACATCCATTGCCGCCATGCTGGTGGACGTGTCGATGATGACCACCGCGTTCTGGCTAGAGATGCCAGGAGCATACGTATATGGGCGCGCCAGAGCTAAAATCAGGAAAACGAGGAACAATAATTGCAGCAAGAGCAGCAAATTATAGCGCAAGCGCTGCCAGGGCGTATTCGCCTGCACATCCCGCACCATCTGTCGCCACAAGTAAGTGCTGGATACGAGGCGCTCCGTGCGGCGCAGCTTAAGCAAATACATCAGGACGATCACCGGCAGCAGACTGGATAAGAAGAAAGCCGCCGGAGTCAGGAAGCTCATCGCAGCACTCCTTGTTGGGGCAGGCGGGCGAAGAGCAATTCTTCGAGAGGCTGGGTGGTCTCGACGGGCAGGTAATGCATCTGACGCGCCGTGCAGAAGCTGCGCCAGGAAGCCTGCCACTCCCTTAGGGCTTGCCGATAGCTTTGCAGGGTATCGAAGTTAGCGCTGATCTCTACCTCAGCCTCTGTCTCCGAGTCGATTAGACGAAAATCGCCTTCCAGGTCGGGTCGCAGTTCGTCCGGGGAGAGGATATGCAGCAACGAGACTTCGAACCCTCGCCCTGCCAGGCGGCTGAGCGCCGCTTTCCAGCCGTCATCCATCAAATCCGAGAGCAACAGCAGCGCGCCGGGCTGAGACGTGTTTGCCGCGTACGCGCCAAGCGCAATTGCCGGCGCGCCAGGGGTTTGGGCGTATTGCATTTTGGCGTCTTGCGCCTGCAGGGATTGCAGAAACTTGAAGAGCAATAGAGCAGAGCGCTTGCCGCGCAAGGGCGGCAAATGGCGCCGGGCTGCCGGGCCATTCAAGCCCAAGATTGTGACGGTGACGCGGTCTAAGCCAGCTAATGCGATGTATCCCAGCGCTCCGGCCAGACGAGCGGCGTATGCCAGCTTATTTGGCGCGCCCCAATCCATAGAACGGCTGCCATCGATCAGGATATGGACGACCAGATCCTGCTCTTCGACGAACAGCTTCAGGAACAAACGCTCCAGGCGGGCGTAAGCGTTCCAGTCAATGCGACGGAAATCGTCTCCCGGCACGTAGGGACGGAAATCCGAAAATTCCACCGACTGGCCGCGCTGGGTGCTGCGCCGTTCGCCCTGCATCTGGCTGGCGGCCGCGCGCCGATAAAGCAGAGCCAGGCTCTCCAGGCGGCGCAAGAAGGGTTCGTCGAAAAGATAGGATGGCATGCCAGGGCTATTTTGTCAGGAAAGTCCCTACCGGAGGTGCGCTATGCTCCTTGCTCTACGCTTCGATTGGGACATATTCGAGCAGCTCTTGGATGATCGCATCGGTGGAGATTCCTTCGGCCTGAGCTTCAAAATTCAGGATCAAGCGATGGCGTAACGCGGGGATAGCCACCTGGCGGATATCGTCGTAGGCAACGTTGTATCGTCTATCCATCAAGGCGACGATTTTGCCCGCCAGAATCATTGCTTGCATGCCGCGCGGGCTGGCGCCATAGCGCACATAGTTGCGCACGATGGGTGGAGCGGCAGGATCTGTTGGGTGAGTGGATTTGAGTAAACGGGCTGCGAATGCGGTCACATGCGGGGCGATGGGCACCGCTCGGGCTAAAAGCTGCATTTCTTGCAACATGTTTGCGTCGGCGGCGGGTTTGGCCTGCGGCGATAGCGTGGTGGTGGTTCGGTCGGCAATCTCGACCAGCTCGTCCACGCTTGGGAAGGGTACATTGATCTTGAAAAAGAAACGATCCAGTTGCGCTTCGGGTAACGGATACGTGCCCTCCATTTCCAGAGGATTCTGGGTGGCGAGAACGAAAAATGGCTCTGGCAGACGACGGGTGACCTTGGCCACGGTGACGCTGTGTTCCTGCATAGCTTCCAGCATAGCGGACTGGGTCTTGGGCGTGGCGCGGTTGATTTCGTCTGCCAGGACGAGGTTGGCGAAGATTGGTCCGGCCTCGAATTGGAACCGCCGGCGACCGTTTTCGTCTTCCGCGATCAGATTGGTGCCAACGATGTCTGCTGGCATCAGATCAGGAGTGAACTGGATGCGTGAAAAGCTGCAATCTACGGCCTGAGCCAGGGTTCGGACGAGCATTGTCTTGCCCAGGCCAGGTACACCCTCGAGCAAGGCATTCCCCCCGGCCAGAAGGGTGATGAGCGTATGGCGCACCAGTTCTTTTTGCCCCACAATGACCTTGCCGACCTGTTCTTCGATGGCCTCGGCAGTGGCGCAGAATTGTTCTGGGGAGATTTGAGTTTCGGGCATCGCTTCCATGGTTTATCTCAGGGGTTCAATTGGGAGAAATATTGGCGGATATATTCCGACAGATCGGCCGGGACATAGCTCTGTTGCAACGCCAGATTGGCAGCAGAAAGGTAATTAAAGAAAACTTGCTGGTATGGCACCAGGGAGGGGTTGGAAACGCCAGGCAAATTCGACTGACCTTGGGTGGTTTGGGTTTCTCCCTGACCAGTCTCCTGCCCTGGTATGAACAATTCGCCGCCGCTGCTCGCTGGCCGCTGCCAGGGGGCATAGACCTGGTTACTCAGTTCACTCGGGGCGACGTTTGGCGCTTCGCCCTGGGGGCGAACGTTGCCCCTGCCGCCGGCGGCCGGAGGCAACGTGTTGGCCCTGGATCCGCCGCCCGTCACATTGTTGCCGGGCTGACCTTGATAGCTGCCGGATGGTCCAGTACCGCTTCCTGGGTTTTGTCCTGGGTCTTGTGATGGGTTCTGTCCAGTTGATAAGGCGGCCTGTTGAGAGCTCTGTCCCGCGGCCTGGGCAAGTGCCTGGCGACTCGTCTGAAGCTGATTGATCGCTTGCTGCAAAGCGTTTTGTTGAGCCTGGCGAGCCTGCGCTTGTGAGAGCGCCTGCTGCGCGCTCTGGGCAGCCTGGCTGGTGGCCTGCGGATCGCCTTGCTGGAAAGCTTGCGCCAGCGCAGCCAGGGATTGAGCAAGCTGGGCGTCGCCGGATTGACCAGCCTGCGCTGCCATCTGGGCCAGTTGGCGCGTCAGTTCCTGCTGTTGCTCAGCAGAGAGATTGGGAAGCTGAGCGGCCAGTTCCGCCAACGCCTCGGCGGCCGCTTCAGCATCAGATTGCTCTGGGCTGCGCTCTGCGCCGGAAATAGCTGCTAGCTGTGCAGCAAGCGCTTCCAAATTAGCCGTTTGGATGGTGAAGTTCGGATCCAGGCGCTCGGCGAGCAGCTTCTCCAGATTGGAAATGTCGGCGATCGATTGCTCAAGATCGCCTGGGTTGCTGCGCAATTGTTCGGCCAACTCCTTTAGCTGTCTCAATAGCTCTTGCCGTTCTTCGGGGGACAATTCCTGCGTCTGCTCGATTTGTCGGCTTAGCTGCTCGACGCGCTCCGCCTGGCGGGCGGCTGCCTGACGAACAGCCTGACGCTGAGCGAGGACAGCATCCATCGGGTTAGGGAGAAGGGCGGAAGCCAGGGTGGTCAAGACCAGGATCAACGACGCGGTCAACGGCCTGGGGAACCAGCCTAAAGGCAGGTCTTTCGCCGAGACGATGCGAGAAGCGCAATCCAGGGCATCTACATGCTGGGCCTGGACGAGCTGCGCATAGGCATAATCGGGAAATTCCTGCATCTTTCCGAAAACCACAGCGGTGGAGAGGCGCTCGCGCAGGCGTAGTTCGAGATCGATACGTCGCGCCACCTGCAAGATGGGCATCGGGCGGAACAGGGAGTAGATAAGCAAGGTTAGAATCCAGATTGGAAAGGGCACCAGGCTCCACGCGTCCAACCGCTCGATGGGTAGGAAACGCCCGGAGATCTGAACGAGCAAGGCGATGGCGCATGGCATCCACAGCGTGTGCTGTGCGAGACGCCAGCCGTCGAGAACTCGCAGGCGGCGGCGGAAACGGATAAGATAATGCTCTAGCGTCCGGTTCATTGGTTCGAAAGCCGCTCTGCAGGAGCAACCATGCCTTTGGGAGAAGGATCATCCGATGGCGCACTTTCGCCCGGCGCGGGCGTGGTTTGGGGCTCTAGTTCGAGCGTCGAGGGCGTTGGCGTCGGAAACGGCGTAGCGGTCGGCTGAACGACGATGTTGATGTTCTCGTAGCGATTGGTCGTGGCAGCATAGCCGACCGAGATCGTCCCTAAGAGACCGATCACAACTACAAGAGCTACCAGCGCCTCGGCCCACTCAAATTGCCAGCGGCGGGCTGGCCGCACCAGTCGAGAGGCCAGCAAATATAGGACCAATGTGATTAACAAATAGATTGGGAGGCTATAGTGATAGATTGGCCGGGGAATGCTGGTGAAGCTGATCGCCGGTTCTCCGGCAATCCATCCAAAGGCGCCACCTAACATCCAGAACATACCCGCAAGATACTGAAAGTTGACCGAAGGCGAGAGTGCAGAGGCCAGCGCGCTCACCGGGCTAAGGATCAACATCCAGCGTGGGGGATTGGTCTGGCTTAAGATACCCGCGCCAGCAGCGATAATTGGCGGGCCAAAAAGCAAGAAGACTACCACGAGATAGGCAACGGCCGTGGAGCGCCCGCTACGACCGAATAGCGCAGAAGCGAACAGGCCGATCACGCCAAACATCACCGCCACGATGACCAGGATGATCAGGGCTTTGATCATCTCGCGGGCAGCAACTCCGCCGAAGACGAAAACCAGACTGGCAAGAGGAATAGCAGCGAAAATGAGCAGGAAGACATAGCCCAGAGCGGCGACCAATTTACCCCACAAGATGCTGCTGGGGGAGAGCGGCGTTGCCATCAGCATCTCATAGGTCTGTTTTTCTTTTTCTCCGCTGATCGCCATGGCTGTGACCGAGGGCGTGATGGCGGCGATGATCATCAATTCGATGAAGACCAGCCCGGCGAAGAGGATCTGGCCGATCTGTGGGCTGAGCGGCGTGCTGGTGTATCCAACGGCAACCAGGGCAATGCGATAGATGGCATAACCGCACCCAGCCAACAGTATCAAAGCCCCGGTCAACGTGGCAAAGGCGCGCCCGCCGCGCATGCGCGAGCGTAGTTCTTTGACGATGATTGGATTAGGCTCCCAATGTAATAGGCGAGACATCAGGCGACCTCCCCTTTCGTCAAGCGCAGGAAGGCTTCTTCCAGGTCTGTCGTCACCTCACTGAAAGAGGCCAAACGGACGCCGCCGTGCACCAGCGTTTCAAGCAGGTCTGCTGCGGCTGAAGCATCCCCTTCGAATTTGACCTCCATTTGGCGAACTGCGCCATTGGCAGACTGAAGTGCAGTCGCTTCGGGGGCATAGAACTGGCGCACGCCAGGATGGGATTTGAGAATACTTTCCACCCTCTCTAAATCCGAGAGCACCTGGAGGCGCAGCAGCCGGTGCTCGGCGACCTGGCGGTGAATATCTTCCAGCGGCCCGCTGGCTACCAGGCGCCCACGCTCCAGAATGGCGATCCAGTTGCACAGTTCGGCCAGCTCGGTCAGGATATGTGAGCTAAGCAAGATGGTCTTGCCCATCGTGCTGAGCTCGCGCAGGAGTTCGCGCATTTCGACGCGAGCGCGCGGGTCAAGCCCGGAAGCTGGCTCATCCAGAAGTAAGATATGCGGATCGTGCACCAGGGCATGGGCCAGGCAGAGTCGTTGGCGCATGCCGCGCGAAAGCGTGTGCACGTAGGCATCGCGCTTTTCGCTCAGATCGACCAGTTCTAGCAACTCGTTGATGGTCTTGCGACGGCGTTCTGGGGTCAGCTTATAGCAGCGGGCGAAAAAGTCCAGGTATTCCCAGACCAGCAAGTCTTCGTAAACGCCGAAAAAATCGGGCATGAAACCGATCTGCCACTGGATTTCGCGCCAGTATTTGCGTATAGGCAACTCATTGATGCGGATTTCGCCCGCAGTGGGTTCTAGCAATCCGGCGAGCATGCGCAGCGTGGTCGTCTTTCCGGCGCCGTTGGGTCCGATCAGGCCGAAGAGCGAGCCAGCAGGCACCTTTAGATCCAGGTTTTCCACGGCCTCTAATTTGCCAAAACGGCGAGTGAGATTGCGTGTGGTGATCGCGTACATGTGCTTTAATCAGCGGCGGCCTTCCAGGCCCATGCCCAGAAAGAAGCAATTCGATGCGTTTTCAGTGGCCAGCGTGACTTTGATGACCCCGGCGTCATCGATGAATTTGGCTGCATTGGGGATCAAGTTGGCGCCTTGATTGACACCCTCCAGGTTGACCCAGGCGCCTGTGTCAGGGTTCAATATCGAGATTTGAGGCGGGCTGAAAGCGCCGGAATCGCTGAAGATCGTGAGGATCAGGGTTTCGGCGGCGATATCCTGTACATCCGAAGGCAGGGCGAATTCGAATTGGGCTTCGCCACGGACAATGAAAACCGCCGCGCTTCCGGGCGTTCCGCATTGCCCGCCGTCTCTCGGCATTTCGACCAGGCGCCCTGAAATCAGGCCGGGCGGCAGGCTGATCAGACCTTTATCCGGAAAACTCAAGTTGACTGGCAGCACCACCAACGCTGTGGTTTGTTGGGCGGGCTGGGTATTTGCCAGGCTGATTTCCGGCGGCGCCTGATCCATCCAGCCTATCAGCACAGGCGATTGGGAGATATAGGCGTTTGGGCTGAGCGACCTTCTGGCGGATATAAAGGGCGGCGTGCGTTCGAACAGGGCTTCGACGATCGAACGGCGGACTTCGATCTGCCGGGGGAGGGGCCCATTGGCGCTGGAAATCTCTTTTTCGTACAATGCGTAGCTGATCGGCGTGCCGAAGTTATTGGGGTTAGATGGGTTGGCTAGTTCTAACTCAACAGACGCGGACTGGCCGCGCGGCAGGTCGCCCAGGCGCGCAAATCTGTTGTTCATGATCAGTGCAGCGTCTTTCAGATCATAGTTGCTGCGGTTGGTCAGTTCTCCAACGATACGAGCGCCTTGCAGCCGCAAATCTGTCTCGATTTCGCCAAAGTCTAGCAACGAGCCTTCGGAGAAAAAGCTCTGCATCGACCATTGATCGACGCTTAGCCCGTTAATATACCCTGGATTGCCCTGGATCAGGGTGATCGCCCGACCGGTGGGAATGTTAGTGGTTTCGGGATTCGTCCAGGGGTCGAAATAGGCGTTCAAAGGGCTGATCAGGCCGCCGCCATCCACGCGCACCGAGTAGGCGCTGCGGGCAGGCGAGAACAGGCCAATAAAGCTATCTACTTTGGCTTTTCCAGAGGGTAACGGCTGCAGGACGGCGATTTTGTTGATAAAGATATCCGTACCATGCAGCAAGTAACCTACCCCGAAAGAGGCAGCGGAAAAAATCAGCGTGATCAAGGGGATCGTGATCCAGGCAAGGTGCAGGCGCTTTTGAGAGCGCAACGCCAGATAATTGATCGGGCCGACCAGAAGGATGTATAGACCCAGGAGCAGAGCCAGGCCGCGCACCGAAGGTAAATCTAACATGGGCAGATTGTTGAGCGGATAGACCATGCTGGAGGCAAACTGCTGCCGGGCGGACATGTCCACCGGAGCGCCTTCGGGGAAGGATGCGCCGGGGGAAAGTAACTTTTGCCAGAAGTCCGCTGCGCCATTCCAGGCGTCCAATGGCGCGCCAGCTAGCTCCAGGCTGATGAAATTGCTCCAGCCGCGGTCGATTGGCCATTCCTGCATCAGCGGCAAGCCGTCCTGCTCAGCCAGAACCCTGGACGTATCAGATTTGCCAGCGGCAACGAGGAAGGGGCCAGGGATCAAGATCGGCTTTTCTCCGCCAATGTATCCTTCCAGCCCAGGCAACGCTGACAATTCTTGGGTCGATAGGTCAGACAAAGGTAGAAGCGACTTGGGTATGCCAGCAAGGGTGCGCTGTGCGCCAGCGCCTCCGCCCACCACCAGGCGTCCACCCTGGCTGACCCAGGTTTCCAGCGCCTGCGCTTGCTCAGGGATCAGGTTGGACGTATCAATGTCGTTGAACACCAGCGCATCGAATGATCGCAAGCCCTCCATTCGGCCTGGCAGTTCGTTCAGAGCAACATCGACCAGCACAATCGGACGCTTGATACCCGGCAGTGCGATAGTTTCGATAAGCGAAAGCGCGCCTCGTCGAGGGGAGAGGATCCCTACCAGATAGGTGAGCGTTGGTTCAGGGTTCAACTGTACTTTTTGGGCGGCCAGCTTTTGCTCATCGGAGACCAAAGATACCTCGATCTGCCTGGAGAAGTTGTTTGGAAGTATGTAAATCGCCAGGCGTTTTCGGGCGCCTGCGGCTAATTCCACCGGCACGGTGTAAACCTGTAACCCGGCGCTGGTCATTACCGGGGCGCGGAGCTCGGCAGCTCGATCTGGGCCGTTGTTTTCCAATTCGACCCAGATTGGCAGCCATTCCCCATACTTGAAGTGACCATCAAAGGATGCTCGCGCCTGCATCCGAACGCCGGTCAGCGGGGGTGGCGGGGTTGTGGTCTGGGCGTTTACATTGCGTGTGAAGCCATCGGCTAGAAAGATAAAGCTAGCAATCAATCCGCCCAGCGCAAGCATGAAGCGAGCGACGGCACGTGGTTGCATGATGCGGATGATGTACGACATGAGTGATCCTATCGGGTCATACAAGCAAGTTTCGTTCTTGATCAGGACGATGCTGCAGGAAGAAAGGTTCCCTGTGAGATGTCCCATTATACATGATAAAAGGCGCAGGCCTGCTGGTGCATCCATCGCCAGCAGGCCTGCAAAAAATACAGAAGCAAAGATCAGGCGCAGGAAATCAGTGCATCGATCTCGGCGCGGCTTTCGAGGATCGAGGAAATCCGTCCATCCTCGATCTGGATAATTTTATCGACGTATTTGCACATGCGCAGGTCGTGAGTCACCATGATCCCGGCTCTGTTATTCTCGTGGATCAGGTCGGCGTAAAGTTGGGTGACCTGATAGGCGCGCTCTGTATCCAGGCTGGCGGTCGGCTCATCAGCCAGGATGACGCTGGGACCGTGGATCATCGAACGCGCGATCGCCACCCGCTGACGTTGACCGCCCGAAAGTTGATTGGGCAAACTGTTGAGCCGTTCACATAGCCCCAGGCGCTCTAGCAAATTCAAGGCTTCTTCACGCCCTGCCCGGCTGTAACGGCCGTTGAGCCGTAACATCATCTCGACGTTTTCTAAAACTGTCAGATATGGTACAAGGTTGTTGGACTGGAAGGTGAAGCCTATCCTCTCTCGACGGAATTTGACCCGTTGAGAGTCTTTTAAGCGTCCAATTTCCTCGCCGTCGATACAGATGTGGCCTTCGGTTGGCTCCAGAAGCGCAGCCAGCATAGCCAGCATGGTAGTCTTCCCTGAGCCGCTTGGGCCGACCAACGCGACAAATTCGCCGGCGTTGACGGTGATGTTTGCCTTCTCTACAGCTACCACAGAAAGGCTGTTTGGGCCTGGATAAATCTTGGTCAAGTTATAGGTTTCAATCACGGGGGGCATTGTGTTTCTCCTCAGCTCGAAAGGCCCAGGGCGATTAAGGGTTCGACGCGCACAGCCAGGCGCACCGAAACCAGTCCGCCTATCGGTCCAATCAATAATAGGGTAATCACCGCAATTGCTACCGAAGCGCCATTAAAAATAACGGGCACTGCGCCGCCGATCCCTGCACCCAGCCCCAAAGTGACCAGTGTGCCCAGCAGGACTCCGAATGTAGTCACGAGGATAATTTGAGTGACGACCGCGAAGGCAACGACGAAATTCGATGTCCCAATGGCTTTCAGCACCCCGATCTGGGGTATTTTTTGGAGCATCTGGATTTGAAAGAAGCCGCCGATGACCAGGATGCCGATCAGCAGCGTAAAGCCCCTTTGGGTGTTGAGCGTGCTCTGCTGTGCCTGGTAACCAGGCAAAGATTCATAAGCGGTCTTGATATCCGCCACGTCAATATCCCTCACGCTATTCAAGAGGTTTGTTTTGACCTCTTCCAGTGTGTAGCCCGGCGCGATTTGCACGGCGACCATGTTGGATGTGGTCTCCACGAGCATAGAACCTGGAGCGCCTTGCGGGCGCACCTGATCCCAGGTGCGATAGGGTAAAAAGACCGATGGCTGGAACAGGTATTGTTGCTCATCTGTAAGCCCAATCACATTGAGCTTGTAGAATTCCTCGCTGGAGCCCTGGATGGTCTTCAAGGTAATCGAGTCGCCAACTCTGATCCCACGTTGATCGGCGATATTTTTGTCAATAATGATGTCCGACCCGCGATTTATGAGCAGGGGTTTTCCCTCTAACAGCGTCGGTACTCCCGGCCGACCAGCTTCCACTCCGATCAAAGAGACATCGATATCTTCGCGGCCATCTGTGAAAACGATTGTGCCATTGCTCAAGCCGATGGGTCCCGCGGCCTGTACCCCTTCCACGCGCTCGATGTCGTTGAGCTTGGAAAGGCCAATGCGGCTGACGCTCACGGATAAATCGACATTTTTCTGAAAAACCAGCAACTGGGCGTTGATTTTTTCCAGATATTGTTTATTCGCAGTTGCCAGTCCTTCTGACAGGGCGGCAATGAACAAAACCAGTGTGGTGATCAACGCAATCACGAGCGAAAAAAGCAAAAAACGTCCCTTATTCCGCCAGATTTCTTTTAGTGAGAGATAGAATGCCAATCCCATAGTGCACCTTGATTCTCATCCTTTCAAGATTATTCATGCTGCCATTTTATCAGTATGTACAATAATTGTCAAGATAAAATATACAATAATATGACACCAGATTTGTTTTTCCTTCGCCCATGCCTTAGGTATGGCTTAGACCTCTTCCGGGGAGCTTGTCATGGATCACAAAATGGTTTATGATGCTGGATTGTGTCTGAAACGGGCAATATGACAGGTAAGATGGATCAGCCGTTTTTAGCGAGACTGGGCGTCAGGTCCCTCTGTGCAATCGTTTGTGCGGTAGGGATATTTTTGTTGGCTGCGTGTGGAAAACTTACAGAAAGTATGACGCCCACCGCCACCCATACCCTGAGGCCTCCGCAAATCTATACCACTAGCGCTCCCGACGCGCAGGTGGCTGCGCGCGCTTTCTTGGACGCCTGGACGGTTGAAGATTACGAAACGATGTATGCCTTGCTAGCTCCCCAAAGCCAGGCCAGCATCTCGAAAGAGGCTTTCATCACTCGCTATCTGGATGCGGCGAACGAAGCCGGGATGAATGGACTGAACTATGAGATCCTCGACTTTCGGAGCAGCGCACCCAATGCTCAAGTCGGTTATCGGATCACGTTAAAGTCTTATATCTTGGGAGATATCGTCCGAGAGATGAAAATGGAGATGGTGCTGGATCAAGGGCGCTGGCTGGTCGATTGGAACGATGGGCTGATCTTGCCGGAGCTGGCAGGCGGCAATTACCTGAGAATGGATAGCAGCGCTCAGACGCGCGCGGCGATCTATGATCGGAATGGAAACCCGTTGGCCAGCCAGACTACGGCTGCAGCAATTGGGGTCTGGCCGGATTATGTGGATCTAAAGGCGGACAGCGGATTGATTTCTTTGCTTTCGGGCTTATCCGGTTATCGCTATGACACTATCGCTAGCAAGATCGAAGCCGCTCTACCTGGGGAGTACATCCCGCTTGGGGAGGTACCAGTTGATCAAGACCCGCGCCGGCTTCAGCAGCTTTCTACCTGGGGAGCGGCGGTTGTTGCGGAGTATTCGCGTCGGTTGTATTATGGAAATGGCATCGCGCCGCATGTTGTTGGGTATGTCAGCGCCATCCAACAGGAGGAGATGGCGGAATATCGCCGCAGGGGATATCGCAGCGATGATCGGGTAGGCCGTAAGGGCCTGGAGCAATGGGGCGAAAACATCCTGATGGGCAAGCGAGGCGGCACGCTGTACGTGTTCAGCCCGGACGGAAGGCCAATCGGTGAGCTAGGGTCGGTTGCAGGCGAGCCGGGCCAGGAGATCACCACGACGCTGGATCGCGATTTTCAGCGCGAAGTGCAAAAGGCGATGTCGGTTTACAGGGGCGCAATCGTGGTTTTAGAAAGAGATACTGGCCGTGTCCTGGCAATGGCTTCTTCTCCGGGCTTTGATCCAAACGCCTTCGAGATCGAGAACTATAACTGGAATACGTTGTTAGGAGAGATCGTTAATGACCCGGCCTTGCCGCAATTCAATCGCGCCACCCAGGGTCAGTACCCGCTTGGTTCGGTGTTCAAGATTATCACCATGGCGGCGGCCCTTGAAAGTGGACGGTTCACGCCAGAGAGCACCTATGATTGCCAATATCAGTTTACTGAGTTGCCCGGGCTGACGCTCTATGATTGGACCTGGGACCATTTTCAGGAAGATGAGAAAACGCAGCCCAGCGGCCTACTGACCCTCCCACAAGGCTTGATACGCTCCTGTAATCCCTGGTTCTGGCATATTGGCCTGGACCTATATAACTCTGGTCTTACTAAGGCAATTGCTGAAATGTCGCGCGGCTTTGGATTGGGCAGCAAAACCGGCATCGAAGGGGTCGAGGAGCAAACGGGAAACATTCCTGAACCAGGCAACGCAGTGGATGCGACCAACCTGGCGATTGGCCAGGGGGATATGCAAGTTACGCCACTACAAGTGGCGCGTTTCATTGCCGCTCTTGGAAATGGAGGCACGCTTTATCGCCCCCAGGTGATCGAGAAGATCGCGCCACCAGGTGGTGAAGCGACATTTACCTTCAAGCCCGAAGTGCAGGGGAAACTGCCAATCCAATCTTCAACATTGCAGACCATCGTGGAAGCGATGAAAGGCGTCGTCGCCAGCCGCACGCCGCCTGGAACAGCCTATCGCCCCCTGGCCGGCCTGGATATCCCTGTGGCTGGTAAGACCGGCACGGCAACCTCATCTGCCAGTGAACCACATGCCTGGTTTGCCGGCTTCACTTTTGCGGAGCGCGCCGACAAGCCAGATATTGCCATCGCCGTTGTGGCAGAAAACGCTGGCGAAGGGTCCGAGATTGCCGCGCCGATCTTTCGGCGTGTTGTCGAACTGTATTTTTATGGCCAGCCTTTGAAGCTGTACACCTGGGAGGCGACGTTTGACGTTACGCGCTCGCCAACTGTCGAATTTACCGAAGAGCCTACACAGCAACCCGGTTTTATCAACCCTTAGTCTTCTTGTGAGTCGGAATTGGTAGTTTTTGCGGCCGGCGCTGGCTCAGAGAGTCGCGCAAATTCAGCCAGGCGAGACATCACGCGCTGGTTAATTGTGCCTTCGGGATAGCTGCCGTCTGGCTGCGCCTCACCAACCTCCAGCCCGGTCAGCAAGGATAAACCTTCCTCGATCGTGGTAATTGGCCAGATGTGAAATTTCCCTGCGCTGACGGCGTCGATGACCTCTTGACGCAGCATCAGGTTGCGCCGATTCGCCTGTGGAATGAGTACACCCTGGTCGCCGGTCAATCCCCTTTCGGCGCATATGGCAAAGAAGCCCTCGATTTTTTCGTTGACGCCGCCGATGGCTTGAATCTGGCCGTGCTGGTTCACAGAACCGGTGATCGCTAAGTCCTGGCGCAGGGGAATCTCCCCAATTGCCGAGATCAGGGCGATGAGCTCTGCGGCAGAGGCGCTATCCCCTTCGACTTCGCTGTAAGATTGTTCGAAAGTCAAGCTGGCCGAAAGGCTGATTGGACCGGTGCGGCCATAGCGACTGTGGAGATAGCCGCTCAGGATCATCACGCCTTTGGTATGGATCGGTCCACCAAGTTTTGCTTGCCGCTCGATGTCGATCACCCCGGCCTTTCCACAAGACACAGCTACGCTCAGACGGCTGGGGCGCCCAAAAGTGTAATCGCCTAGAGATACCACCGACAGGGCGTTGATGAGCCCGATTTCCATGCCGGTGACATCGATCATGATCGTGCCTTGCTGGATCAGTTGCTGCAGGCGTTCCTCAACCAGGTTATTGCGATAGATGCTTTCGTCTATTGCGCGCTGCACATCCCTGGCGGTGACAACCTGCGCATCAAGGGACTCTGGCTGTGCTTTTCGGGCCCAGAACGAGGCTTCGCGGATCAGGTCGGCAATACGCCCAAATTGGGTGGATAACCTCTCCTGATCCTCTGCCATCCTTGAACTATGTTCAATAATGCGAGCAACGGCGGTGTTATCGAAAGGAAGCAATCCATTATCCAGCACCACGGATTTGACGAACAGGCCATATTCTTTTTCGGTTTCGGGAGTGCGTTCCATCAAGGCGGCAAATTCGGCGCGCACTTTGAACAGCTTGGAAAAATCTTCGTCGTAAAATTTGAGTAGATAATATAGCAAAGGCGTGCCTACCAGGATCACCTTAAGGTTGAGCGGTACTGGCTCCGGCTCCAGGGTCTCGGTGCTGATCAGACCGAGTTGCGTGCCCAACTCCACGATGCGGATGCAACCATCGCGTAGGATTCGTTTGAGGCCTTCCCAGGCGTATGGATTCAGCAACAGATCACGGGCAGGAAGAATCAGGTAACCGCCGTTGGCGCGGTGCAACGCGCCGGGTCGGATCATGGTGAAATCGGTGCGCGTGGCGCCCATGATGACTTCGTGCTCGATGCGACCGACCAGGTTCGTATAAACCGGATGGGTTTCAACAATTACCGGCGCTCCCTGGAGCGCTGAGTTATCGATAAGGACGTTAACGGCATAGCGCTGCAGCCATGGCCTTCCGCCGGGTTGCGCGCCGGGCGCTTCGCTGCCCTCGCGAGATCGAAACTGGTGATTGTTTTCTAAGATATCGTTCTTTACAGATTCGAGATGAGAGAGCACCTGCTCAATCCCTGCATACTTTTCCTGCAGGTTGTTGATCAGCGGCTGGAGCACGAACAGCATCGTGTTTCGATTCAGTTCATCGATGCGCTCCGAAGCGGCATTGCTCAATTCGCGCAGCCGGTTGATCGTATTCTCGACTTCGCTGGCGAGTCGGGTTTGGAGTTGTTCAAGTTTGGCGCGCTGCTCTGGAGATAATTTTTCTACTTCTTCGGGCGTGAGCGGTTTACCTTGCGGCGCGGGGACCAGGACGATACCGAAGGGCGTGCGGACAACGGCGAAGTTGTACTTATGTGTAAATTCCTGAAGGCGCAGGAATTCCGCCTCCTGTTTCTTCTTGAACTCGTCGACCAGGCGGTCGCGTTCCTGAATGTATTCCGGACTTTCGAAAGCCCGCGGCGCCTCACGCACACAGTAATGAATTAGCTCGTCGATATCCTTGCTTAGCTCGACACCGCGACCGGCAGGTAGGCGCAGAAGCCGGGGAGCGCGAGGGTTGGAGAAATTGTTCACATAACAACAATCATCCGGTACGGGTTCTTTAGCTGCTTTGCGCGTCAAATATTCCTGGCTGAGTGTGGTGCGCCCTGAACCAGGCAGGCCCAGGACGAAGATGTTATAGCCTGGGCCGGCGACTTCGCTCCCCAGTTCCAGCGCGCGCAGAGCGCGCGGTTGACCGATGACATCTTGAAGATCGGGAAGCTCGTCCGTCGTCTGGAAGCCGAGTTCCTCTGCAACGCAGCGATTGCAGAGCGCTGCGGCTGGAAGTTCCTGGATCAATGAAAGGGAGTTCATCAGGGTTTATGGGAAGTTGCTGTTATAGAACCAGTTGTACGCGTAATATGAGCCTGTTGTGCTTTGCAATCGGATTGCAATCTGGCGTTTGCCATACAATTCGACCGGGATGGCAAACGTGAGAGATTGCTCGCTGTTTGCGCCAGCGTCAATGGCGCCAACGACATACCCGCCGATGCCACGGGTGCCCATCAGCCCCATGGTGACCTGAAAGCGATGATTGGGGGGTAGATTGTGGGTCAGGATTGTGACTGTCTGATTGCGAACCACTTGGGTGATCGTGAAGGTCGGGAAACCCGAATAGCCCGGCCGAGGGGGAGCAATCGGTAAAGGATACGGGCCTGCCGGGTTGTTCACAAACCAATGATAAGCATAATAACCGGAGCCTGTGACGCTTTGCAATCGGATCGCGATTTGGGGTTGGCCGCGTAGCGCAAAGGGTATGGCAAAATTGTAGGTCGAACTGCCGCCGGATCCGGTGAAGATGGTATCCACGACGATGCCGCCGATGCCCCGAGTGCCCATATAACCCATCAACACCTCGAAGCGGTCGTTGGCCGGGAAATTGTAGGTGGTGATCTTAACGAATTGATCTGGCACCACGTCGACGATTGCAATCGAAGGCTTTGGCTTATCTAATGATGGCACAGAGATCGCCGGCGGATTGCTAAAACGCCTGTTATAGAACCAGTTATAAGCAAAATAGCCAGAGCCAGTGGTGTTCTCCAGGCGCAGGGCGATCTGGTACTGTCCAAATAAGGCCGGTGGGATGTCGAAAGTTACGGTAAACGAACCACCCGCACCGGAATTAATCGTTGCAACCTTGACGCCGCCGACACCTCGAGTGCTAATCGGCCCCATCAGGACATCGAAAGTGCGGTTGGCTGGAAAGTTATAGGTCAAGATGGTGACGCTGGTATCCGGAACAACATTGATGATCGAGAAGGTGGGGATAGTCGAACCAGATGGTGCTGCGAGGGTCGGATGTGGGCCAGCCAAAGCCAACACCAACAAGGTGATCAGCAATATCTTTGTTTTGGATTGCACCGTGACCTCCGTATGCTGCGTCACTAATCGTACAAGACAATGTGTAATGAAATGAATTGATGGGTTACATTTATACTTTACACCATATATTGCTAAAAAGCAAGCGCTTTGCTAGATTCTATGGCGATGGTTGGTGCTAGATTCAGGCCAGCGGAATTGAACAACCCCCTTGCGGTGTCAACCAGGGATGGTTATACTAGTTAAGAAAAGAGGTCTGTATTTATGAAATTCGAGAATTTGATGCAGTTATTACCGCCGACTTACACCCCTGCAGATCAAGGGTTGATCGAGCGCGCCTATCGGGTAGCGGAACGCGCCCACGAGGGGCAAAAACGTGTCTCAGGAGAGCCGTATATCACCCATTGCCTGGAAGTAGCTGCTATTCTGGCTGAAATGCGCGTCCCGCCGGCGGTAGTGGCAGCGGCGCTCTTACATGACACAGTCGAAGATACTTCTCTGACTTTAGAAGATATCGAGAGGGATTTTGGAGAAGAGATCGCCCGGCTGGTAGATGGCGTTACCAAGTTGACCCAGTTGCCGCGCGTTTCGCGGGGCGACCAGCATGAGAGGGAAACCGTGCAAGAGGAGGAAATGCGCCAGGTTGCGGAGCGGCGCGGGGAAGTCGGTCCTGCAGAAGAAGCCGTGCAGCTCATGCGCAGTAGAAAGCACGACCTGGTTTCTGAGACACTACGTAAGACCTTCCTCGCCATGGGGGACGATATCCGCGTTGTGCTGATCAAGCTGGCGGATCGGCTGCATAATATGCGCACCCTGGAGAAGATGCCTCCGCACAAACAGCGGCGAATCGCTCAGGAAACGCTGGACATCTTTGCGCCGCTGGCCAATCGCCTGGGTATCTGGCAAATGAAGTGGGAATTGGAGGATCTGGCTTTCAAGTATGTAAACCCTGAAAAGTACACCGAGATTTCGAACAATCTAATGAAGCGACGCTCGGAACGCGAATCCGAGATGGCCGAGATCCGCAAAAAACTGTTGCAGGTATTCGCTCAGGCTGGCATACAAGCAGAAGTTTCTGCGCGTCCAAAGCACATTTACTCCATCTATCGAAA
Organism: uncultured Anaerolinea sp.; assembly: GCA_964503145.1. Lineage (GTDB taxonomy): Bacteria > Chloroflexota > Anaerolineae > Anaerolineales > UBA4823 > RBG-16-57-11. Next base: position 159,348 of record CAZCYV010000004.1, read on the forward strand.
GATGGTTCGCAAAGGGGTGACTTTCGATCAGGTGCATGATGTGCGCGGGGTGCGAATCATCGTGCCGGATGTCACAACTTGCTACACAACGCTGGGTCTGATCCACAATCGCTGGAGGCCCATCCCTGGCGAGTTCGATGATTATATTGCTGCTCCAAAGGATAACTTTTACCGCTCATTGCATACGGCGGTGGTTTATGACGACGGATTGACTCTGGAAATCCAAATTCGAACTCCAGAGATGCATCAAAACGCCGAGTACGGTATTGCAGCTCACTGGCGCTACAAGGAAGGGGTTGGGCGCGACGAGGATTACGAGCGGCGCATCCTGTGGCTTCGCTCGTTAATGGACTGGCGACAGGACGTGGAGGATGCGGGCGAATTTGTAGATAGCATGAAGACCGAGGTCTTCGAGGATCGGGTGTATGTTTTCACACCGCGGGGTGATATCATCGATTTGCCTGCAGGTTCCACCCCGATCGACTTTGCCTATCAGGTTCATACCGATATTGGACACCGTTGCCGCGGGGCTAAAGTCAATGGCAAGCTGGTCTCCTTGGACTACGTTCTGAAAACGGGCGATAAAGTAGAAATCCTGACGGCGAAGCGCGGCGGTCCAAGCCTGGATTGGTTGAATCCCAATCTTGGGTTGGTGAAAACCCAACGGGCGCGAAGCAAGATCCGCCAGTGGTTCAAGCGCCAGGCGCGCGAGAAAAACATGAGCCAGGGCAAAGCGATGCTGGATAAAGAGTTGCGGCGCCTGGGGTTGACCGACACCAACCTTGACCGGCTGGCGCGTGAATTTGAATTGCGCGGTGTAGAGGAATTGTATGAAGCGATTGGCACAGGGGATTTGCCGATTGCCAAGATTGTCAAATACCTGACATTAGGAGAAGAAAAGCCGGCTGAGGCGGCGCTGTTGCCTACAGGTAAACCCGGCGCGGCGGCGACCCCGAGCGATGAGACCGTGACCGTTTTGGGCCTCAAGGGGCTATTGACAAACTTTGCACGTTGCTGCAACCCTGCACCCGGCGATGAAATCATCGGCTATGTGACGCGTGGGCGGGGCGCAACGATTCATCGTAAAGATTGTCCGAATATCTTGCGCATCGATGACCGTGAGCGGTTGGTGCGGGTGAGCTGGGGCGAGCCAAAAGAGACCTATCCGATTCCGGTGCGCATCCGCGCATTCGATCGTGATGGCCTGATGCGAGATGTTTCCACGTTGATTGCCGATGAGGGGGTGAACATGCCCAAAGTGAAGGTGGAAACCAGTCGGAACATGGCCGTGTTCGACCTTGTGCTCGAGGTGCGAGATATTTTGCAACTCAGTCGCTTGTTAGATCGGTTGGAAAACCTGCCAAATGTGATGGAAGCGCGACGAGTGCGTCCTGGATGACGTGGTATAATTCCGCGCCGAATGACCTGGGACGAAGAACTGCTCGATGTTTCTGTAGCACGGCGGCGATTGCTGGATCATTTTTCCCCGCTTGAAGTCATCCAAATACCTGTTAACGCGGCAGCAGGCTTTGTGCTGGCTGAGCCGGTTGTAGCCCCTTTCGATCTGCCGCTCTTTGCGAACTCGAGCATGGACGGATTTGCAGTCCGCTCGAAGGATGTTGCCCAAGCCAACCAGGGGCATCCGGCGATTCTGCGAGTCGTGGGAGATATACCGGCTGGGATTATTGCTGATCGCGACCTTCGGTCGGGCGAGGCAATGCGCATCATGACCGGCGCCGCAATCCCCGAAGGCGCAGATGCTGTCGTTCCGATAGAAGATACCGATTTTGAGGCGCGCCAGGGCGGGACAGAGGCCCCGGAGGCGGTGCGGATCTTTCGACCCGCTCGCGTGGGAGAGAACATCAGACCAGTCGGGCAAGATGTTGCCCGGGGGGAAGTGGTGATCCCGGCGGGCCGTCGCATTCGCCCCCAAGAAGCGGGCTTATTGTGCATGTTGGGCCAGGCGACCGTGCGCGTGCATCGCCGGCCGCGGGTGGCGATCTTTTCCAGTGGCGATGAACTGACCCCTGTGGATCAACCCCTGAGGCCAGGAAAGATTTACGATTCCAATTCGGTCATGCTGGCAGATCTGGTGGAGCAATGTGGCGGCGAAGTGGTGCCCTTGGGAATTGTCCCAGACCGGTTGGATGCCATCCATACGGTTTTATCCCAGGCGGCAGACGCTGGCATTGACCTGATTGTCTCTTCCGCAGGGGTGTCTGTGGGCGCGTTGGATTACGTCCGTACGGCGATCGAGCAAAATGGCGCGCTGGTTTTTTGGCGGGTTAACATGCGCCCGGGCAAGCCGTTGGCGTTTGGCCACTTTCGCGGCATTCCTTTTGCTGGTTTACCTGGAAATCCGGTATCTGCGTTCATCGGTTTTGAGGTCTTTTTGAGACCAGTCTTGATGAAAATGTTGGGCGCGGGTGATGTGAGCCGCCCGACCGTGAAAGCGCGTTTGCAAGAACCAGTTGAATCGGATGGGCGTGAATCCTACTTGCGGGCGATTGCCAACTGGCAAGAAGGGGAATGGACAGTTCGCCTTACAGGTCACCAGGGTTCCGGGAATCTGCGCTCATTGGTTCAGGCAAATGCCTTGCTTTTAATCCCATCTGGAGTAAAATACGTCCCGACCGGTGCCCAGGTCGAGGTTTGGTTCTTGGGCGATTGAGAGTTGCCAAGTGGATGTTGAATATCTGTTTGTTTAGGAGGATTGAATGCCCCGTATTCGCTGTCACTATATTGATTGCGTGTTCCTGGATGATGGTTATTGCGGTGCAGCAGCAATCGAACTGGATCCGGATGTCGGTTGTATGACCTTTTCCAGGGCAGATGATCTCGACGTAGAAGACGAATGGGAGGAGGAAGAGGAAGAAACCGACGAGTGGGAAGAGATCGATCTGGAGGAAGAGGACGAAGAACTCTGGTTGGATGACGAGGAAGAGTATTGATGCTTTGGTCTGACTGGCCCAGAGGCTTGTGGCATCTAGTAATTGTGCTGTGGAAAGCCTTCTTTGGGTTGGCATTCGTGGCTGCGTTGACAGTTCCTGCCCATGCAGTCGCCGATCAGACGATTTACTCTCTCCAGCGGGGTACACCAGCAGCGATTCCAAATTTTGTTGATACAGCAGCAGGGTGCAATTGGCTGGGTGTTGGCGGCCAGGTGTTCGACCAGGCTGGTTCTCCATTGTCTGGCCTGATGATTAAGGTGGATGGAACGCTAGATGGCCGTCAGATTCTTCAATACGTTTACACCGGAAGTTCACAGGGGCTAGGAGCGGGCGGGTATCATCTAAAATTGGCCGATCGCCCAATTTCCTCCCAAACCCTGAAAATACAGCTCCTGGATCCGGCTGGGAGGCCACTTTCTTTGCCTTTTGTTTTTCGCACCTACGCTACCTGCCAGCAGAATTTGTTGATTATCAACCTTACCCCTATCTCTCTGGAAAATTCGGTTTATTTGCCTCAGGTATCCCGTTAGAAGCTTTAGCGCTGCGCACTCAGATTTCAGCATGCCTATCCTGGATCACTTCGGAGTCATTGCGCCATTTTACGATTGGGTCATCCGCCTTCGTACTGCCGAGAGGCTCATCGAGGCGGCAAATCTGCCGGTCAAAGGCGCTCTGCTGGATGCGGGGGGCGGGACCGGCAGAGTTTCGGCGGCATTGCGGGGGATGGCCGATAAGCTGATCGTTGCTGATGGGTCATTTCAAATGCTGTTACAGGCGCAAGCGAAAGGCGGCCTGAGGACGGTTTGTTCACACACGGAGGCTCTGCCTTTTCCAGATGAGACTTTCGAGCGCGTGATCATGGTCGATGCGCTTCATCATGTCTGCGATCAAAGCAAAACCGCAGCCGAGTTATGGCGCATTGTGAAACCGGGGGGGCGGATTGTTATCGAGGAGCCGGACATCCAAAAAGTCAGCGTGAAGTTGGTGGCCCTGGCTGAGAAGTTGGCGTTGATGCGTAGTCACTTTCTGTCCCCATTGGCTATCGCGGGTTTATTTTCACATCCCAATGCATCGACTCGGGTCGAACGGGATGGCTTCAACGCCTGGGTGATCGTCGATAAGGTCGAGAGGCAAGATTAGCAGATACGCGGCAGGATTTCCCCGGAAGGGACATCTACCAGCCGTGTGCTGCCGAGAGTTGTGCGTATCAAGACGCGCCCTGGGGGTTCAGCCCGAACTTCCCCGATGATCGCCGCCTCTTTGCCGTAGCGATCCTGGCGCATAATTTCCAGAACGTCCGTGGCTGCCTCTGGCGCTACAAAGGCGACCAGTTTGCCCTCGTTGGCGATGTAAAGAGGGTCAAAGCCCAGCATTTCGCAGGCTGCGGCGACGGCAGGCCTAACAGGAATGAGCGCCTCCTCGATGTAGATTCCCACTTGAGACTGACGAGCGATCTCATTGAGTGTAGTAGCCAGGCCGCCGCGGGTTGGATCGCGCAGGGCGTGGATATCAAGCGGCGCCTTAAGCATCGATTGCACCAGATGATTCAGCGGCGCAACGTCGCTCTCGACGTCGCTGGTAAATCCCAGGTCGCCGCGGGCGCTCAGCACCGCGATGCCGTGTTCGCCAATCGCCCCGGAGAGCAAGACCAGGTCGCCGGGTCGGGCAAAAGCTCCGGAGATTTGCACGGATGGGGGAATGATGCCCACACCAGTAGTGTTGATATACAAGCCATCCGCCTTGCCCTTTTGCACCACCTTGGTATCTCCCGCGATGATGGCCACGCCAGCCTCTTGGGCGGCGGCGCGCATCGAAGAAACGACCTGGTCTAAAACCGAGATATCCAGGCCTTCTTCAAGGATAAAACCGGCGGTCAGGTAAAGCGGTTTGGCGCCCATCATTGAAACATCATTGACGGTGCCACACACTGCCAGGCGTCCAATATCGCCGCCCGGGAAGAACAACGGCCAGACAACATGCGAATCGGTGCTGATTGCCAGGCGCCCCTTTTCCAGGGAGATTACACCAGCATCATCGCCCGCGTCCAGGCTGGGATTGCTGAAGGCCGGCAGGAATGTACGAGCGATCAGATCATGGGACATCTTGCCGCCGCTGCCATGCCCAAGCATGATCTGCTCACGATGGGGGAGAGGCACTGGGCAAACAAGGCCCTGGAAATCGGGGAAATCTTGAGTCGTCAAATCAAGCGCTCCATCTTGCAGATATAGGCCGATCAGGCGCGCGCATAGCGGTAATAGGCTGCACAGGCACCCTCTGAAGAGACCATTGTTGCGCCTAGTGGGTGTTCTGGGGTGCATTGTGAGGCGAAGGCCGGACACTCGTGCGGCTTTTTTAGCCCTTGAAGGATTTTGCCGGCAATGCACACGGAGGATTCCTCTGGCTGAATCTGGTCAACTGGAAAGCGCTGCTCGGCATCGAATTCGGCATACTCCGCTCGCAAGCACCAGCCGCTGGCAGGGATCAAGCCGATCCCCCGCCATTTACGGTCGCACACGGTGAAAACCTGACGGATCACGCTCTGGGCGTGTGTATTTCCCTGATAGGTGACTACGCGGGGATAGGCGTTTTCGACCTCAGCCCGACCCTGTTCAAGCTGGCGGACGGCCATCAAGATTCCCTGCAGGATGTCCACCGGCTCGAAACCGGTGACCACAATGGGAACGGCAAATTCCCTGGCGATGGGCAAATATTCCCAATATCCCATCACCGTGCAGACATGACCTGCTGCCAGAAAGCCCTGAACGCGATTGGCTGGGGAACCGAGGATGGCGCGCATGGCTGGGGGGACGCATACATGCGAGACCAGCAGGCTGAAATTACTCAATCCCAGCGACTGCGCCTGGAGCACGCTCATGCAGTTGGCCGGCGCAGTGGTCTCGAAGCCGATTGCGAAAAAGACGACCTGCCTGTCGGTGTTCTCACGAGCCAGGCGTATCGCATCCAGAGGCGAGTACACGACGCGCACGTCCCCGCCGGCCGCGCGCACGGAAAAGAGATCCTGTCTGGAGCCAGGCACGCGCAGCATGTCGCCGTATGAGGTGAAGATCACCCCGGGCTGCGAAGCGATGGCCAGCGCTTTATCAATCAGCTCCAGTGAAGTTACGCAGACCGGACAACCCGGGCCGTGCACCAGTTCAATTTCTGGGGGGAGCAATTGATCCAGCCCGTAGCGCATGATGGCGTGGGTCTGGCCGCCGCAGATTTCCATCAAGACCCAGGGGCGGGTGACGGTGCGGCGGATTTCCTCGACCAATGTCTGGACGGCTGTAGGGTCACGAAATTCTTGAACGAATTTCACCGCGCGTCTCCGATATCGATCTCGCTGCCCAAATCGTTGATCTGTCGAAGCAGATCAAGCGTTTCCATGGCTTCTTGCTCACTGACCAGGTTGAGCGCAAATCCTACATGGATGAGCGCATAGTCCCCGATCTGGGCTTCTGGCACATATTCCAGGCAGGCTTCGCGAACAACGCCGCCAAAATCGATCTTTGCCATTTTGAGGCCGTTCGCTTGATAAATCTCGACGATTTTCCCGGGCACACCAAGACACATAAGCACCTCATTATCGCTTGCTCATTGACTAAGTCCGGTTTGGGCGCAACGGGCAGCGATCGCTGCCTGACCGAGCGCCAGACCTCCATCGTTGGGAGGTACAAGCCGGTGGAAATAAATCTGAAAACCTTCCTGATGGAGCAAAGGCGCTGTCTTAGAGAGCAAGGTGACATTTTGCCAGACTCCACCGCTCAAGCAGACCTGATTGATCTGATGCCGTTGGCGGAGCGCTTTACAGGTTTGGACTACGATTTGCGCAACCGTATTGTGAAAGCGCGCCGAGATGATCGGTGGCGAGACGCCTGCGCGCAAATCGCTGATGATACCTGCGATGGTGGGGTCTAGTTTGACCTGATCTTCGATGGTGAACGGGTAGGAGCCTTGCTCTAGCGGATCCGCAATTGCTTCGAACTCAATTGCTGCCTGCGCTTCGTAGTTGGCGATTTGGCGCGCGCCCACCAGCGCAGATACAGCATCGAATAAGCGCCCCATGCTGGATGTGCGCGGAGCGTTTAGCCCACTCTCTATCTGATGTTCCAGCGCGCCAAGCAACTGATGGTGATTGACGTAATGAGCGCGAACAAAACGTACTGGAGCCAGGTCATCCGACCAAGGGATCCCACAATGCTTGAGCCAAGCAAGGGCGATGCGCCAGGGTTCGTGAATGGCCTTGTCGCCTCCTGGCAGGGGAACATAATCCAAATGATGTTGCCTTTGATAGCCCAGGTAGTCGGCGATCAGAAACTCGCCGCCCCAGATAGCCCCATCGGCGCCATAGCCAGTGCCGTCGAAAGAGACGCCGATCACCGATTGATCCCCAGGCAGACCATTCTCCACCATGCAGGCAGCAATATGGGCATGGTGGTGCTGGATGTGGATGAGTGGTAACGATTGGCGTTCGGCGCGATCCAGCGCATAGCGTGTAGCCAAATAATCGGGATGCAGATCGCATGCAAGCAGCGCGGGCTGAATGCGAAACAGGCGCTCGAAGTGCTGAATACCATCTTCGAAAGATTGCAGGGTTTCATAGTTCTGCAGGTCGCCGATGTGATGGCTAAGAAACGCGTATTGCTGACGCGTGATGCAAAAGGTGTTTTTCAATTCTGCGCCGACTGCCAGCAATGGCGGCGTTTCCCAGGGGAGGTGCACCGGATAGGGCGCATAGCCTCGACCGCGTCGCAGCGGCAGTTCTGACGGGTGATGGTCTGGGCTGATGGCGACCATACGAACCACCGCATCGTCGCAGCGGGTGCGAATAGGGCGGTTGTGCAACAAGAAAGCGTCTGCCAGGGGCGCCAGGCGCGAACGGGCTTCATCGTTATCGGTGGCAATTGGCTCTTCGCTTAAATTGCCGCTGGTCATCACCAGAGCCTTAAGTGGGTTGGAATGCGGCGCTTCGCCTGGGATATCTGCAAATAACAGATAATGCAAAGGCGTGTAGGGCAACATGACTCCCAGGGTGTCTTGTCCTGGTGCTACTTCGCGGGCGACGGATGATTTGGGCCGTCTTTGCAAAATGACGATTGGTCGCTGGGGGGATTCTAACAAGGACTGCTCGGCCTGGCTCACGTAGCAGTGCTCCTGAACCGTAGCGCAGTCGGGCATCATCAAGGCAAAAGGTTTGTCCACGCGCAGTTTGCGCTGTCGCAGGCGGGCAACCGCGCTAGGATTGAGAGCGTCACAGGCGAGGTGGAATCCGCCCAGGCCTTTGATTGCCACAATCTGTCCTTCGCTTAGCAAGCGGATCGCTTTTTGCAGGGCGGCTTCGCCTGTTTCATCCGCTCTTGAAAGACGCTTAGTGTATTCCAGCCAGAGATGCGGTCCACATGTGGGGCAGGCGATAGGTTGTGCATGGAAGCGCCGATCGAGCGGGTTGCGATATTCGGCGGCGCAGTCGGGGCACATGGTGAACGCCGCCATGGTGGTGTTGGGACGGTCGTAGGGGATATCCTCGATGATCGTGAAGCGAGGCCCGCAGTTGGTGCAATTCGTGAATGGATAGCGATAGCGCCGATCGGCGGGATCGAACATCTCAGCCAGGCAGTCTGCGCAGATGCTGAAATCGGGGGAGATGGGTTGAAATGCGCCGGGGATCGGTTGTGATACGATGATCTCAAAGTCAGAAAATCCATTCGGCAGACAATACTCGTAATCCAACCGATCGATGCGCGCGAGAGGCGGCGCTTCGGAACGCAGTTGTTCAATAAAGGCGCTTAGTGCATTTGGAGCGCCATCGACCTGGATATCCACTCCAGCCGAGGTATTGCGAACCCAGCCTTTCAAGCCGTGGCGCAAAGCCAGCGCGTAGACAAATGGACGAAATCCGACGCCTTGAACTACACCGGTAATATGAATTCGAGCACCTTGTATTGACTCCATTCAGGCTATTATAACTTGACTGAGAGCGCTTAGGCCCTTGATCGATTCAGGCGCGATGGGTTGTCACTTGCTGGGAAATCCAGTTCAGCCATTCCGAAAGACCTTCACCAGTACGACAGGATACCGCAAACGTGACAACCCCTGGGTTTAGGACTTCGACGCCGCGGCGAAAATACTCCATATCGAAATCGACGTAGGGCAGTAGGTCAATCTTATTGATGACCAGGACATCGACTCCCTGATACATGGAAGGATATTTATAAGGCTTATCGGCGCCTTCGGGTATCGAAGCGATCAACACACTCCGATGGGTGCCAAGTAAGAAACCAGCCGGGCAGATCAGATTTCCGACGTTTTCGACGATCAACAGGTCAATTGTCGTCAGATCGAGTTGCTGCAAGGCGCCCTGGAGCATCACTGCATCCAGGTGGCATTCGCCGCCGGTGTTGATCTGCACCGCAACGGCGCCGGCGGCTGCGGCGCGATCGGCATCCAGGCTGGTGGCGACATCGCCGTCGATCACCGCCAGTCTCATCCGTTCCGACAGCCCGGCAATGGTGCGCTCGATCAGCGAGGTTTTTCCAGCTCCGGGGGAAGCCATAAAGTTCAAGCTGAAAACTTTGTGCGCGTCCAGGAGAGCGCGATTCTGCTGTGCCAGACGATCGTTTGCGTTCAGTATTCTTTCTACCACAGGGATGCGTTGGGTCATGAGCGTCTCTCCATGCTACATAGGGCAGACCAATGGATTATTCTATATCGATTGACTCAAGATAGAATTCTTTGCCGGCGACGATTTCTATGTTTGTGCTCTGACACCTGGGACATGCCAGCTCGGTTGGTCCGGGCGTATATCGATAGTTGCACTCCAGACAGAGCAGTTCTGTGGGAATCCGGCGAAAGTTCAGCTTTGCGCCTTCAGCAATCGTGTTTTGGGCAATCAGATCCCAGTAAAACTGAATTGAGTCATCTACAAATGTCGCCAACTGACCAATAACGATGTTCAGGCTAATGATACGCTGAGCGTTCGATTGCTGGGCATGGCGAAGGGCAACCTCTAAAATGTTCTGTGTCACCGGCAGTTCGTGCATTGGGGCTATTGCATTTCTGGCGAGGAGCGGTAAACTTTATCTTCCTCAACCTGGTCTTCGTCGAGCTCATCCTGAATTTTGAGCGAGTCTATCGCTGGCCCGGTGGCCGCCCAGAAGATCAGGGTAATGATGATGGCGGACGCGATGCACCAGGCGCAAGTGGCGCCGATGACAAAAGGCTCCAGGAAGGTCAGGTAGATCGAGAACAGAATGCCGAACCAGGCGAAGACCCATATCGCCAGTTTGAAGAACTTCGACCAGGATTTTGGGCCATACTGACTGAACAGCCAGGAAGCGATAATGGCAGCATAGCCAGCCATCCCTAAGGCTCCCACGGGGATGATCCCAAACAGGTATGCATAGGGGCTTTCCTGGACGCTGTTGCAATTTCCTACCGGGCCGCAGATTGCTTCGGTTTTCGTGATCTCGACATAGGACAGATAGAAAGCGACCCCTATACCTAAGAGGGCTAAAACGGGAATGCTCGCGCCTGGCCAATGGAAAAGACGGCTATCTGAGCCGCGCAAAAAGTGATACCCAACCGCCATAACGCTGCCGATCATCCCGATCAGGACGACCACGGCAATCGTATTTGCCAGTGGGTCCATCATGAAACGCTGAACAAGAACGGGTGAATTTTCGGTTGAAGCGGGTGTTTCGACCTGTGGGGCAGTTGATACCCGCTCGGTTGAAGGGCCGGTTTGGGCTTCGAGTACTGTTCTGAGTCCGGGGATATCTGGCCAATCGATCCCGCCGCTGGCCAATCCCTGCTCAATAATCCCTGGCAACCTTTCTGGGATTTCAACCGAGCCGACTAAGACTTCTGACCCCACGACGAGGGTCGGCACGCCGACGCGCTCATCGGGCACATTGAACTTGACCAGCATGGCTTGATACATTTCGTAACCAACTTCATGGTTGACATCGATCCCAACAATGTCCAATTGCTGGCCGTATTTTTGAGCCAACGGCGGCAAATGCACTTCCATGACCTCGTGGCAGTGAGGGCATGTGTCTGAGTAAAATAGCACTGCACGGACGACCGCAGTCTGCGCTTCGGCCGGGTTCATCGGGCTGGCCGACAGAAAAAGAAGTGTGATAAACACCAACAAGAAAATGCGGTAGCGCATGATCTCCTCCAGTCTTATTGTTCTAACTGCACAAGAATTCTACCAGAACTTGGTTGAAGGCTTCCGGCTTCTCCACGGTTATTGCGTGTCCGGCATCTGGTATCATCACCTGACGGGCGTTTGATACGCCCTGAGCAAGTCGTTGTTGGTTGTGCACCGGAACCGTCGTATCGCGCTCGCCGGTGACGACCAGGGTGGGACAGGCGATTTCACCTAAGCGATCCTGGACATTGAAGCGCGCCAGGGCGCGCATTGCAGCGCGGTAGGCGCGCGGGTCGGCCTGAAGCACTTGCTCGATCAACCCCTGGCGCAGGGTTTCCTGATCTGGGCGAGGAAAGATCCGCTTTGCTACTGCTCTGGCCTGAGTCGGAATCCCAAGTGTATGAACCAGGATGAAGCGCATCAAAAAATATGGCATCATCCGGGGATGGGTGACATCCAGGCGGGCGAAGGTATTGACCAAGACCAGGCGAGAGACGTATTGGGGGTTGTCGAGGGCGAATTGCAATGCCATGGTTCCGCCCATCGAGATGCCGACGATGGACAGGCTGGAAAGTTTCAGCGCTTCGACCAACGTGACGATTGGTTTGGTAAAGCTTTGGATTGAGGCGCGACCACCGGGATAGGTGGATTGCCCAAAGCCTGGCGCGTCTGGCGCAATGGTGCGGAAGCCGGCCTGGTGTAGCGCAGGCGTCTGCATCAGCCAGGATTGGCTGTTTGCCCCTAGACCATGTAGCAAGAGCACTGGATTCGGGGAAGACGAATTTTCATCCAGATAGTGGATGCGGCAAGAAGGTGAGAAATCAAATACCGGCATTCTGGATTGGCAACGCGTCAGAGTGATTAAACAACCACCTCCGAACCCGGAGGTGGTTCTTTACGAATGCTCAGCACAGGTACTCAACTGGTCAAGGCTTGGGTAGCGTTTCGTTAGATTGCTCTTTTGAACTTTCTTCCTTACCCTTGTCATCGTCGCTCCGCAAGCCTTCACGGAAGGCGCGGATACCACTGCCCATTTCACCGGCGATTTTACTGATTCGACCAACGCCGAAGAGGACGATCACGATAATCAAGATGATGATCAGTTCGGTTGGACCCAGTTGCATAGCCAATCTCCACTTCTTGGTGAACTCATCTCCTGCGCCATAAAGGCGCTTTGTCAGATGAAATGATTATACTACTCTTTCCTGGTAGAATTTGAATATGCCTGAGTTGATCGTGATTGGCGGCGGGCTGGCAGGCAGTGAGGCGGCCTGGCAGGCCGCACAGCTAGGCGCTGATGTAATCCTTTACGAGATGCGGCCGAGGAGGCAGACGGGCGCTCACGTCGGCGCTTATCTTGCCGAGTTGGTATGTTCGAACTCGCTTGGGTCTGATTTGGTGGATCGGGCTTCAGGGCTTCTCAAGAGAGAATTGAGACGGCTAGGAAGTCTGCTCATCCAATGCGCCGAGGAAACTGCGGTTCCGGCGGGAGGCGCATTGGCGGTCGATCGGGAAGCTTTTGCCCGACAAGTTACTGAGCGAGTCGAGGCCCATCCGCGCATACACGTCCTGCGCGAAGAGGTCTTATCCATCCCACAGGGGGTTACAATCATTGCTTCGGGGCCGTTGACTTCTGAGCCGCTGTCGAAGGCCATCGAGCAGCTCACCGGTCAGGGACATTTGTATTTCTTCGATGCAATTGCGCCGATGGTTCTGGCAGATTCGATTGATTTTTCCAAAGCATTTCGCGCTTCTCGTTACGGACGCGGGGAGCAGGAGAGCGGGGATTACATTAACTGCCCGCTTTCTGAGGCGGAATACCATCGCTTCGTAGATGCGTTGTTAAGCGCAGAACGCATTGTGCTAAAGGAGTTCGAACGCATTCCGGAGGAGGGTGTTCATGCTGGGCCAGCCCAATATTTCGAAGGGTGTCTTCCGATAGAGGTGCTTGCCCGCCGAGACCGTCGGGCATTGGCTTTTGGACCGATGCGCCCGATGGGGTTGACCGATCCCCATACAGGACACCGTCCCTATGCTGTTGTGCAATTGCGCCAGGACAACCTGGCGGGGACGCTGTACAATCTGGTAGGTTTTCAGACGAATCTGAAATTTTCCGAACAACAACGGGTCTTCCGACTGATTCCAGGACTGGAGCAAGCGGTTTTTGCCCGCTATGGACAGATGCACCGAAACACCTTTATCTATTCGCCAGCCTGCCTTGAGCCAACGATGCAATTTCGAGGCAGGGAAAGTCTGTTCTTTGCCGGGCAGATCACGGGCGTCGAGGGTTATGCCGGAAACATTGCCACTGGATTGGTGGCAGGTCAGAATGCAGCACGCTTGCTGAACGGGCTGCCCCTTCTGGAATTACCTGTGACGACGATGATTGGAAGTTTGTGCTATTATGTGACCCACGCTTCTGCAGCGGATTTTCAGCCGATGAAAGCAAACTTTGGTCTGCTGCCACCCTTTACCGGCGAACAAACCATCCGAGATAAACGCAGACGGTATCAGGCTTATGCGCAGCGGGCGCTAGATGACCTGGAAGCCTATTTGCGCGCGGCTGGGTATTCAATTCCCGAGTAATGCGCATAGCCACTTTATCTCTTGTCACCCGTGGAAACGCAAAAACCAACTTCAAGCTGGTTTTGTTGTAAAATATCTTATCGATGCCGGGACTTGAAAAGAAATTGACGCTGGTTATGGAAACGAACAATGAGAGTTGTTGAAGCGCTCGAATTGATCCATCGCTCATGGCTCCTTCGCCTGACTCGACAACTGGCTCGAGGGGAGGAACTGCGCGAGCATTTCGAAGGAATACTGAGTCAATTCTACAACCGCCTTCATCAAGCGGTCGAGACAGGCGACCCGGCCTGGCTGGATCCAGTCTTGGGCGATTGGATCCAATCTATGCCAGAGGACAGGAAAAATAATCGAGAATTTAGCTTGATTCTGATGCTCAATCAGATTCAATCGACGACTTATGAGATCGCGCGTGAGAATCTGGATGACCAACATACCCTGGCGTTGATCGAGGCGCTTACCCCGATCTTCCAGCATGCCTTGGAACATTCTGCGCATTTGGAATTGGAGCGGATGATCCAGGATATTTCCTGGGATTTGGAAAGGGCCAATAGCGCTCTTAAGCGGCTGGAGAAGAGGAAGTCTGATTTCATTGCTATCGCTGCACATGAGCTGCGGACGCCATTAACTTTGATCGAGGGATATGCCGCGATGCTGCGCGATCAGCTTGTCGATCGCGGCGAATATTACCCGGCAAATATCCTGCTGAAAGGGATGGACAATGGCACCCGGCGCTTACGCGAGATCGTTGACGATATGATCGATGTTTCTTTGATCGATAACAACTTGTTGGCGCTGAACTTCCAACCGATCTGGCTCAGTCGAATGTTCAAGGATCTGGCTAAGGAATTCGAAGCTACAATCGCTGAGCGGCAGTTGCTCTTGACCATCGTGCCCTTCGAAGGATCTAATGAAATGATTTTTGGGGATAGCGAGCGTCTGCACCAGGCGTTCCGCAATATGTTTTCGAACGCGATCAAATACACTCCCGATGGCGGCAGGATCACCGTCGATGGCAGGACGCTTCCCGGTTTTATTGAGGTAACGATACAAGATACGGGAATCGGCATCGATCCTGAAGATCACGTCAGCATCTTCGAAAAGTTTGGCTCTTTGGGTGAAGTCTCGCTGCATTCGAGCGGCAAGACAAAATTCAAAGGCGGCGGGCCAGGGTTGGGTTTGCCAATTGCCAAAGGGATCGTTGAGGCGCATGGTGGTTCGATTTGGGTTGAGTCGGAAGGGTATGACGAAGTCAAGTGCCCAGGGGCGACTTTTCACGTCCTGCTGCCCATCCGCAAATCTCCCCCAGATGAACGAACTGCAAGATTGTTTAGTTCGATGAACGACTCACGGGTAGATATCAAGCGGATTGAACCTTAAGCTTCAGTCCTGCAGAAGGATAAAGCTAGTATGGCAAAGAAATTGCCGGAACTTACTGAACAGCCTCGGGAGCGAGCATTTCTGGTTGGAGTTGAGTTCAACGGTGATCGTGAACTACTCAGCTTAAGTGACTCGCTTAATGAACTGGCATTGCTGGCAGAAACTGCCGGCCTGGAGGTGGTTGGGCAGACCACACAGCGGTTGCCTCATCCCAATCCCAGTACTTTCATCGGGCCGGGTAAGGTGGAGGAAGTCAAGGCCCTAGCGAATGAATATCAGGCCCAAGTGATCCTATTCGATGATGAGCTATCGCCGAGGCACTTGCGAGAGCTCGAGCGCATTTTTGGTGAGGATTTGCGGGTTTTGGATCGGACAGCCTTGATCCTGGATATCTTTGCGCAACACGCACATACGCGTGAAGGCGCCTTGCAAGTCGAACTGGCGCAGTATGAATATCGGTTGCCGCGATTGACACGCGCCTGGACGCACCTGGCGCGTCAGGCGGGCGGTGGCGGCGGACGCACAGGTAGCGTGGGCGGTGTTGGGCTGCGTGGGCCTGGCGAGACCCAACTGGAAGTGGACCGCAGGGATATTCGCCGGCGCATTGACCACCTGAAAGAAGAATTGGAAAAAGTGCGCACGCATCGCCAGCAGTATCGTCAACGGCGCAAGCGCTCGCAGATCCCACTGGTTACCCTGGTAGGCTACACCAATGCTGGCAAGTCCACGCTACTGAACCGCCTGGCGCAAGCAGATGTGTACGTAGCTGACCAACTCTTTGCCACCCTGGATCCAACCACGCGTCGGGTGGAATTGCCAGGCGGTCACGCTGCGCTATTTACCGACACCGTTGGTTTTATTCAGAAGCTACCCACCCAATTGGTGGCTGCTTTTCGCGCCACGCTGGAAGAAATCGCAGAGGCAGATTTGCTGCTCCACGTGGTTGACAGCACGCATGTCAATGTACGTCAGCAAGTGGAGGCGGTGCATCAAACATTGGCGGAAATCCAGGCTGGCCATATTCCGGTGTTGACTGTGCTCAATAAAATCGATCGACTGGATGCTCCTGAATTAGCACTCCAGGCCCTGCGGGATTTTCCGAACTCGGTGGCAATTTCTGCTTTGACGGGTTTGGGCATCGATGAGTTGTTGAATGCGGTCAATGAACAGCTCTTCGAAAGGCTTGTCAGCGTTGCGGTGCACCTTCCATATCAGCAAGGCGGTCTGATCTCACAATTCCATGAGAGCGGCCAGGTGGAGCGCGCCGAGCATACTCGCGGCGGAGTCGATATCTACGGGAAACTCCCCGGGAGGTTAGTGGCGCGATATCGGCCGTTTATGATTGGGGCGCGTCAGGGGTATGAGGCTGTAGTACTGGAAGATCAACCGGATGAGGACTTAGATTACGAATAGATGCGGAAGGGAAGGACGGATATGGGACACAGACTCAATCGTTTGCTCGACTTTCTTTCCGAAGCCCTGGCACAGCGCAAAGGTCTGCTCCTGGTGATTGCTATCCTGCTGGTTGCAATCAATTACCTGCTCCAATTCATCCCTGGCGCAGGCTGGCTGGTGGAAACCAATCTGTTTTTACATCTTGGGATCGTCTTGGGTTTGATAGGAGTGATGATCGCTTGGGCACTGTAAGTTCGGAGCAACTGGCAAAACAACTGCAGGAAAGTCAAGCGCTGCTCGAGATCAGCCAGATGCTGGCGGGCACGGTTGACCTGGATATCACCTTGCAGCAGATTGCAGATGCTGCGAATACCTTGATCAAATCGGCCACCCGTACAATCTTGCATCTGCTGGATGAAAGCGGCGATTATTTGCAGCCCGTAGCGATTTCGGGTTCTGATCGACCCAGCTTGAAGACTCGCCTGAATTTCAAGTTGGGTGAAGGGATCGCTGGCATTGTATTGGAGAGTTGCAAAACGATCAATGTGGCAGATGTCTTGAATGACCCGCGTTACATCCCTGTGAAAACCGACGACCAGAAAGAGCCGCCAATCCGCTCGCTGCTGGTGGCGCCTGTTATCACGGGAGAGAAACGATTGGGAACCCTGAGTGTGCATAGCCCATACCCGAATGTCTTCACGGCGGATGATGAGCGGTTGTTGACTACATTGGGGGTTCAGGCGGCGGTAGCCATCGGCAAGGCCAGGCTATATGCCGATCTACAAGCTGCGCTCAAACATGAGAAGGAGACTCGCGCGCAGCTCGTTCAAGCGGAGAAGCTGGCGGCCTTGGGGAGGATCGTTGCATCGGTGGCTCACGAGTTGAACAATCCACTCCAGGCGATACAGAACGCCCTATACTTAATCGATTTGGAAGAGAATTTATCTCCGCAAGCGCGTGAAGATTTGCAAACGGTTTTGAATGAAGCGAATCGGATGGCTGAGTTGATCGCCCGCTTGCGTGAGACTTATCGACCTGCAGTAAGCGAGGAGTTTCAGCCCACTTCAATCAATTCTTTGGTGTTAGATGTCCAAAAGCTGCTTGCCACTCATTTGCGACATAATCGAATCGACTTCATTTTCACCCCGGATGAAGCGTTGCCAATGATTCCGGCGATCAAGGATCAGCTCAAGCAGGTTATTTTGAATATCTGTTTGAACGCGGTCGAAGCCATCCATCAGGGAGGACAAATTCATGTCTGGAGCGAGTACGACGCTGATCATCAAGGGGTGATCCTTGGCGTATCGGACAGTGGGCCAAGCATTCAGCCGGATATCCTGCCGTATATTTTTGATCCTTTCGTGACGACAAAAGACGGTGGAACCGGCTTGGGGCTGGCGATCACCTACGACATCGTTCAGCGGCACCAGGGAAGGATCGAAGTTGAAAGCCAACCGGATATGGGTACCACATTCAGGGTTTGGCTGCCGTTGGTTCACCATTTCGATGCCGATCAACAGATCGCATTGCAGTGGGGCTGAAAGGGTGACTCGAATGGGCGGAAAGGTTTTGATCATCGACGATGAAGCGGGCTTGCGTGAGACGCTGGGGCGGATTCTACAGCGAGCGGGATGTGATACAGAGGTCGCCGCAAATGGTCAGCAGGCGCTTGAATTGGTCGAGCAACACAACTTCGACCTGGCCTACCTGGATTTGCATCTCCCTGGAATGGATGGGATTCAAATTCTGAAAGAAATTCGGCAGCGTCAGCCGAAGCTCCCTGTGATTATGCTGACCGGTTATGGCACTTTGCAATCAGCCGTTGAGGCGCTGCGCCTGGGTGCCAATGACTACTTGCTCAAGCCCTTCGATCCGGAGGTTCTGGTTGCGCGCACCCGGGTGATCCTGGATGAGCAGGCGGTAGAGCGGCGCAAGCAGGAACTGAGAGCGCAAATTGCGAGCCTGGAAGCCGAGTTGCACAGTTTGGAAAAGGAATCGCCAGCGCCCCCACCAGCGACCTTGTCTGTTCCTGAACCGCAGAATCGCTTTTTCAAACTTGGGCGGATGGTGCTGGATTTGCAGGCCAGACGGGCGACTTTTGGCGATCGTGTCTTGAACCTGCCGCCTGCCACTTTTGACTATCTGGTGGTTTTAGCGCAGCATTCGCCAGAAGTCGTGAATTATCAGACCCTGGTGACAGAGGCGCAAAACTATCAGGTGGATGGAGTCGAGGCGCGCGAACTGGCAAAGTGGCATATGCATGTGCTGCGCCAGGCGCTGGAGAGTGATCCACAAAACCCCCGTTATCTGTTGAACGTTCGTGGGACGGGTTATCGGCTACTGGTCGATTGACCTGACTTTATCACCCCACATCTACCAACTTTCCCTAACTAAGTCTCGCCAAGGCAAACCGATCCTGGCTCAAAATTCGTTCATAATAGACATTGGAGCAATCCTTTGCTCCGGTCTTGATTGGACGTTTTTGTACTGGCTTTGCATCGGGATGGCCTTATGGCGACAACATTGACTTCGTCTCCTATCAGAATCTTGATCGTTGATGATCATCCCAACACGGCGACCATGCTGGCGCGCGTCCTGACGCGATTTGACCATCCCGTGGAGGTGCTTACAGCCGCCGGCGGCGAGGAGGCGCTGCGACAGATTGGCGATCAGATGGTCGATATCCTGATCACCGATTTTATGATGCCAGGCATGAACGGGTTGGAGTTGATCGATAGATTGAAGGGAGAGCGAAAGCCAGCACACACCATCCTGATTACGGCATACGATACCCCGGGTCTGGCGATCTCGGCAAAGCGGCTGGGCATCCAGGATTATCTGGTCAAGCCAGTGCAGCCGGATAAAATCCGTGGAATCGTCTCCAAAGTGATCGACGAGCTGCGCGCCGCGCAGCAGCCCGCGCCTACAGCGGCAATGAAACAGCGCAGTTACCGCATATTGATCGCCGACGATTACCCGGACAATGTGCGCTTATTGGCAACTCGCTTGCAGAGCGAGGGGTATGAGTTCTTTTCGGCGCAAGACGGGGAAGAAACGCTGGAAAAGCTGAGAGCTGAAGCGCCCGATCTTTTACTCTTAGACGTGAATATGCCCAAGAAAGATGGCTTTCAGGTCCTGGCAGAGATGCGCAGCGATCCGGCCATTGCGCATATACCGGTCATTGTGATCAGCGCCGCGCGCATCGGCCCGAGGGACGTGCGTGAAGGTTTGACGCTCGGCGCCGACGATTATGTGATCAAGCCATTCGACTGGCGCGAATTGGCCGCGCGGATTAAGTCCAAGCTGCGGGTTAAACAAGCTGAAGACATTTTGCGCCAGCGGACGAAAGAACTGGGTGTATTGCCCCTGATCGGGCAAGAGTTGAGCGCTCACCTCGATATTGCAAGCCTGGCGGAAATTGTTACTAACCGAACGCTAGAGACACTCGCAGCGTCTTCCGCTCGGCTGGATATCTTGCTTCCCGACGGTCGGGTCTATGTACGCCAGCGGGCGATGAACGAAAGCGGATCGCAGGAATTGTCTCTCACATTCGAGCAGACGCGCCGATGGGGGTTGACAGATCACATCCTATCGGAGCGTCAAGGGGCGGTCATCGAAGATGTTCGAGTCGATCCACGATGGCGCAGTTTGAAGGAGGATCGAACCGGCTCTGCTGTGGCGGTCCCATTGCTTGGTCGGAATGATGTCATCGGTGTGCTAACGTTGACGCACGAATACCCTGCGTATTTCACCCAGGAGCATCAGGGACTGCTCCAGGCTATTGCCAGCCAGGCGGCAATCGCTATCGAGAACGCGCAACTCTTCGATGTGGAGCGCCGACGGGTGAAGGAGTTGAGCGCGCTGAATCGGATTATGTTGAGCATTCTGCGCTTTACCCATTCGCGCGAATTGTTGGAACACGTGCCACGGTTGATTCAGGAGGAGCTGGGCTATCCGGTTGTGGCGGTTTGGAATGGCATCGCCAGCGGCGCCGAGACTCTGACGCTACAGAGTATGGTGGGAGAGGCGCGGGGTATAGACGCCGACTTGATGGTGGATGCTCCGCAACAGGCGGTGAGCACCGGCAAGACCGTGCTGGTTTCTGATCCTCAACGGACGCCATCGGCCATTGCAGTGCCCCTGTTAATCGAAGGCAGCCCACGCGGCGCGCTGGCCATCTACAATCCGGCGGCGAATGCCTTTCAAGAGCGGGATTGTGCTTTGCTAGAAACGCTGGCGACGCAGGTGGTTTCGGCGTTGGAGCGGGTTGGGTTATTCGAGTCTGTGGAGAAGGAGCAACGCCGACTGATGGCGGTGCTGCAGAGCGCCGCGGATGCGATCCTGGTGATCGACTCTGACCTGCGGTTAACTTTAGCAAATCCGGCTGGCGAGTGCCTGTTCAGCGATACGGATGCGCGCGTCGGCCAATCGTTGCCCCTGGGACAGGGATACGATGAATTGATCGCCTTGCTGAGCCAGGCGCAGGCCAGCGGGGTGTATCAACAGGGCGAGGTCAACTGGCCGGATGGCAGCGTGTTTTCGGTGTACATCACGCCAATCGAAGAGGGCGGTCACGTTGCGGTCTTGCATGATATTAGCCGCTTCAAAGCGCTGGCAGCGCTGAAAAATGAGTATATCGCTGCGGCTTCACACGACTTGAAAAACCCGATTATGGCGGTGATGGGTTACAACGACCTGCTGGCCGCCGCCGGGCCGCTGAACCCGATGCAGGAGGAATTCACCCGACGCATCCGCCACTCGGCAGCGCAGATGCGAGATCTGGTGTTGAACCTGCTCGAGGTCTCGCGGCTGGAGTCCGGCATGCCGATGAAAATGGAGGTGCTCGATCTCCACGATTTGATCTCTCAGGTTGTGCAAGAGCTGGAAGACCGGGCGCGAACCAAGGCTCAAACGATGGCTCAGAACTTGTGCTCGGCGCAACTCTTGGTGCGTGGAGATCGACAACTGATGCTTCAAATGATGCACAATCTGTTGAGCAATGCGATTAAATATACCCCCCAGGATGGGAAAATCACGATCAGCACACTGACGGACGGGCAGATGGTGCGCGTAGTCTTCCAGGACACCGGTATTGGCATCCCGGCGCAGGATCTGCCGCATATCTTCAATAAATTTTTCCGGGTACAGAATGATGCTACAAGAGATATCGAAGGCACTGGCCTGGGCCTGGCGATCGTGAAGTCGATCGTCGAGAACCATGGCGGGCGGATCGATGTAGAGAGCAAATTGGGTGAAGGCAGTGCGTTTACGGTGCGGCTGCCGGCCTACTCGCCAGCTTAAGGAACTGTAAATGGTTATTTACCTGTCCTTTATGGGCAGTTCAGTTAAAGAAGGATAAATTTCAGGAAATTTATGAGGAGAACATCTATGAAAACGCTGAAGAAAGCTTCGTTATGGGGGATGTTGTCATGGCTGATGCTGGCAATTATGCTAGTCGTCGTATTGGGTGGGTGCGCTCCAAAGACCCCAGCGACGGCCACTGAAACGGAAGAGCCGGCGGTATCTAGCTATAGCGGGAAGAAGATCCTGTATGTAAACTCTTACCACGAGGGTTATGCATGGTCGGATGGGATCGAGAGCGGGTTGCATGAAGTACTGGACGGTACAGGGGTGGAATTAAAGATCCTTCGTATGGATACCAAACGGAACCCGGATGTTGAATTTGGGCAACAGGCGGGTATTAAGGCCAAGGCGGAGATCGATGCCTTTAAGCCCGATGTCGTAATTGTGTCCGATGACAATGCGCAGAAATATCTGGTCGTGCCGTTTTTAAAAGGGACCGATATACCGGTTATCTTCAACGGGGTGAATTGGGATGCTTCAGCTTATGGATACCCTGCCAGTAATGTTACCGGTATGATCGAGGTTGAACTACCTGATCAGTTGATTGAGCTGCTAAAGACGTACGCAAAGGGAGAGCGGTTGGGGTATCTGACGGTTGATTCTGAAACCGAGAGAAAAGTAGTGGATATTTACAACCAACGGTTCTTCAAAGGTCAATTGAAACCATATTGGGTGAAAACCCAGGAGGAGTTCAAAGCAGCTTTCCTGGCGGCTCAGGATGAAGTAGATATCCTGTTTATTGGCAATAACGCCGGCAGCGAAACATGGGACGAGACTGAGATGAAGCGTTTCGTTTTGGAAAACTCGAAAATTCCGAGCGGATCAATCAATGATTGGATGGCCCCTTATTGCCTGCTGACAGTGGCTAAGAGCGCCAAAGAGCAAGGGGTGTGGTCGGCTGAAATGGCGCTCAGGATTCTCGATGGAACGCCCGTGTCGGCAATTCCAGTAACCTATAATAAAAAAGGTGATCTGATATTGAACCTCGACCTGGCAGATAGACTGAACGTCGTCTTTGCGCCATCCTTGTTGAAGAATGCTGCCGTGGTCCTTGAGAATAGTGCCAGTCAATAATCTACCGGTGTTATGCAGAAGGATCACTTGGACGCTGCGACCAACCAACCGTTTTATCACAATGAGGAAAAAGCATGAATCCACTTAGCCGATTGCTAGGTCCATCCATCCGCAGGAGAATCTCGTCCGCTTTCCTGATGGTCACTGTGCTGGTGTTGGTGATGGCAGCGGCAAGCTATTTACAACTGCGTCAGATTAGCCCTTCCTCAGAGGTGATCATTCATAATAGCTTGGACCTGGATCATCTCCAACACCTGGCGGCTGCAACAGCAGCACTGGATGCTGACCTGGAAAGGTACCTTGTCATTCCAGGGGTTGAATACCAGGAAAATGTTCAAAATGATTTACTGACCATTGGGGAGTCCCTAGAAAACTTGCAAGAAAATCCAGTGCCTGAGATTCAAGGCAGCATTACAGAGCTGGAAGAGGTTGTCACCCGATTACAAGTCAGCGTCCAACAGTTGATGGAGGCCCGTTCAGCAAATGTTTCCTCGAGGCAGATAAACCGACAGATCGTTGCGTTGTATAGTGACATCGAGATGCTCAAAGGATTGCAAGATGATCTATCTGCCAAGGTGTTGGAAAACCTTCAATCAACGGCGGTGTCGCAGGGTACATTGGCCGAGCAGGTTCTAAGCCAATCCATGGTGCTTGGGATTATTGTCGTGCTGCTCGCGGTGGTCACTGCATTTATGTCAGACAGGCGGTTGCGGGCGATCAGCGAGCTTACCCGTACTGCAACAGCCATTGCTGGCGGAGATTTGGAACGCACAGCCTCGGTGGAAAGCAAGGATGAAATCGGGGTTTTAGCGATCGCTTTCAACACGATGACCGGTAAATTGCGCGAACAGATGGCCACGCTGGAGCAGCGCGTCGCGGAGCGCACCCGGGCGCTGCAAACCAGCACTGAAGTCAGCCGTCGCCTGTCCACGATTTTGGATCAGAATGAATTGGTGAAGGCGGTAGTGTATGAAGTGCAGCAGGCATTTGATTACTACCACGCCCAAATTTACTTGTTTGACGAGGCTGGCGAAAACCTGGTGATGGTGGGGGGCACCAGCCAGGCAGGGCAGCAGATGTTGGCCCGGGGGCACAAAATCCCCAAGGGTCGTGGCCTGGTGGGACGGGCAGCGGAAAGCGGTGAAGTGGTGCTGGTGAGCGATACCACGGCGAACCCGGACTGGCTGCCGAACCCCTTGTTGCCAGAGACGCGCTCGGAGGTGGCTGTGCCGATCAAGATCGGCAAACAGGTGCTGGGCGTCTTGGACGTTCAGCAGGATAGGGTTGACGGTTTGACTGAGCAGGATGTCAGCCTGTTGACCTCGGTCGCCAACCAGGTAGCGGTGGCGGTGCAGAACGCACAGCTTTACACGCAAACCCGACAGAAGGCAGAGCGCGAGGCAAAGATCAACCTGATCGGCCAGAAATTGCAACAGACCCTGACCATCGAGGATACGCTCCAGGTAGCGCTGGTGGAGCTGAGTCAGGCTTTGGATGCTTCACGAGCGGCTATTCGGGTGAGTCGCTTGCAAACAAATGGCGGGCGGGAGCATGTTAAAACCAACTAGATCAAACACGAATCAAGTTCCAGACACCGCTGGAGGTCAGAGTGTTACCTAGGAAACGAGTATTTCTTGCGGTTTTCCTGATATCGAGTGTGCTACTGAGCGCATGTTCCGGGTTTTCAAAGGCAGATCCGTACACTCAGAAACCATTGAAAATAGCCTGGAACGCCTGGCCAGGTGATTATCCGATCGTCCTGGCTGGGGAACTGGGCCTCTATGAGAAGTATGGGGCAGAGGTGGAGACAATTTATAGTGAGGATTATTCGCAACAGTTGGCTCAGTTGCTTTCTGGTGAGATCGATAGTTTTAATGCTACGATTTCCGATGTCTTGTTGATGGCGAACACAGATGATTTGCAAATCGTGTTGGTATCGGATTATCCGCAGGGGGCAAACGTGATCATTGGGGATGCGAGCATACAAACGCCAAGAGATCTCAAGGGCAAAAGATTGGGCGTAGATGCCTCCGTCATCCAGAGTCAGTTATTGGTGGCGGAGATGCTCAAGGCCTATGGTTTAAGCATTGACGATGTCAGGTTGGTTTCGATCATCCCCGAGGAAGTGCCAGAAGCCTTGGGCGAGACGATCGATGCTGGTTTTACCTGGGGGCAATTCGTTACAGAGGCGATCAAAAAAGGCAACAAAGTTGTTTATTCAGACGCCGAAGCGCCCGGATTGCTGACCGATGTACTCATCTTTCGCCGAACTACAGTTGAAGAACGACCTGAGGACATTCAGGCGGTTGTCGCTGCCTGGATCGAAGCGGCGGGCTTCTTGAACGCCAATCCAGACCAGGCTGTGGAAATGATTGCACGACACTCTGGCTTATCCCAGGATGAAGTCAGCCTGGAGGGAGTCAAAGTCTATACACTCAGAGACAATCTTTCGGCCTTCCAATTTGGCGATGATTTTAGCTCGCTGTACTTCACCATTAACGTAAACCAGAATTTTTTGCGAGATCAGGGATATATATCGAAATTTGTCCCGCTCGAAAGGCTGATCCAGACCAGCTTCTTGACCGCCCTGTCTTCGCAATAGCGTTTGCATTGCCAGATAGCACAGCATCGAGAGGATATTACCCTGTGAGGTGGAGGGCTTTCTCCTGAGGAGAAAAATGAATGAATAGTCAGCCAGATGAACTCCAATTGATCATCAGCGAACCAGGCGACCTGGTAGAAGCAAAGCGCCGCCAAAACGCGTTGCGCCTGAGCTTGCTAATTGCGGTTCTAATGATCTTTGTCACGATAGGGGTGATATGGGTTTCGGCCCGCAATCAGGTCGATGCGTCCGAAGCGTATATTACTGCCTCACTGGCTTTGGTTGCGGGCGCGGCTGCCTGGCTAAACTGGCGTAAGCGCGGCAATTGGGGCATGCTGGCGTTAGCCTTTGTGATTGCGTTGATTCCGCTGATCATGCCTTTTGTGACGGAACAACGCTCGATCCAGGTCGGCATCATCACCATCATTATCATGGCCGGCCTGAGTGTGGCCACTTTACCGCCCAGGCTGGGCGGTTTGGCGATTGTCAGCGTCGCTGTTACTGCGGTGATCGGGGTGTTACTCGATTATTTCCTGCCGATGCGACATGCCACGTCTAGTGAACCGGTCACGAATATCACCCTGATTGTGGCGCTGCTCATCTTTGGATACTTTGTGTTGCGAGAGTATCGTCGGTTTAGCATGCGAGTGAAGCTGATCATGGCATTTGTAGCGGTGGCGATGATCCCTTTGACTCTTCTGGCCATGGTCAACAATTATCAGACGACCAAGTACTTAAACGAGGTTTCCCAGGCTAAGATTTCTGAAGCTGCAGAGACGATCGCAACCAGCGTGGATAACTACCTCAGGAATGAGTTGTTTACCATCCGCGTCGAGGCGCAACTGCCGGATTTTGTGGCTTTGCTTAGCCTCCCAGGCCCGGCAAGACAAGAAAGCGACCTTTTCGAAAAGGTGGGGCGAGTCCTGGCCTACTACTCTCGGCGAGATCCAATCTTCATCAACTCTTATGCTTTGATCGACTCGACCGGCTTAGTTGTCCAGGATATTGATCCAAACAACATTGGAAAAAGCGAAATTGGGCAGGAATATTTTCTCGAAACTATGCTCTCAGGCTATCCCACGGTTTCGAACATATATTTCGACGAGGCGGCTGGCCTGTTCATCGCTGCGCCGGTCAGAACCAATAGGGGTGAAATCATCGGCCTCCTAAGGGTGCGCTACGATGCCCGCGTCCTGCAGGCCATCCTGTTGCGCGAAAGGAAAACCGATGCGCTGGCGCTGAACAGCGCATTGCTGGACGATGCTTACTATATTCGCCTGGCAGATAGCCACTCGCCGGAGAGCAACTACAAGAGCTTTGCTCCGCTCAACGAAGCTCAGGTGAAAATGTTGCAAAACTCTCGCCGCCTGCCGGGCGGGGAAAGCACCGAATTTGCAGGGAACGAGCCGGAAGTCGTCGAAGGGATATTGGCTTCGAAGAACACCCCGATCTTTACGGCGCCAGCAGAAGTTTTCGATGGGGAGCCGGCGATGGTCGCCGTCAGGCATCTGGATGAGGCCCCATGGATCGTGATGGTTCGCCAGGCTGTTCGCGAAGTCCAGGTTCCTGTCGAGACGCAGACACGGCTGGCTGTGGTTCTGTCACTTGCCGCGTTGGCATTGATTGCCGGGGTAGCGTTCCTGGTCTCGCAAGCCTTGTCGGCGCCATTGATGCATTTGAAACAGGTAGCCGAACAAGTCGCCGCCGGCGATCTGCGCGCCCAGGCGAAAATCAGCACTCCGGACGAGGTCGGACTACTTGCCAGTACCTTCAATACGATGACTCAGGAGTTGCGCAGCACTCTGGATGGACTGGAGCAGCGCGTGGCCGACCGAACGCGAGCAATCAAACTGAGCGCCGAGGTTGGCCGCCGCCTGTCAACGATCCTGAACCCTTCTCAGTTGGTGACCGAAGTGGTGCAGTTGCTGCAGCAAGCGTTCAACTATTATCATGTGCACATCTATCTGTTTGATGAGCAGAAAGCGAACCTGGTCATGATGGGCGGCACGGGCGAGGCGGGCAGGATCATGCTCGAACGCCGTCATCAAATTCCATTGGGCAAGGGCTTGGTTGGTCGAGCAGCCGAGACGGGGACGGCTGTGCTGGCGGCGGATACCTCCCAAGAGCCGGACTGGTTGCCAAATCCATTGCTGCCGGACACCAGGGCCGAGATTGCTGTGCCCATCCTGTTGGGTGATGAGGTACTGGGCGTGCTGGATGTGCAGCAGAATTCGGTTTACGGCCTGGGGCGGGATGACATGGAATTGTTGTATGGTATTGCTGCGCAGGTGGCGATTGCCCTGCGCAACGCCGAGCAATACACCCAGGCGCAGCGCCGGGCGCAGCGGGAGGCGCTGACCAGCCAGATCGTCCAGCAAATTCAGTCGACGCGTTCGGTAGAGCGCGCGTTGCAGATCACGGTGCGCGAGTTAGGGCGGGCGTTGGGAATGGAGCGCACGCGCGTGAGGATCGCCATGGGCCAGGACAACCATGCTGAGAACAGCGGCAATGGCAAAAGCACCCATGAATGAGCCAGGGTGGACTCCTTCACACACAGAGCGAGGATCAAATGGCCGAAAATCAGAAAACCTTTCCTGAACAGACATCGCCGACCACGAAACCTAAGCTGTGGAATTTCCTGGCGCCGGATTGGTTGCGAAGCGGGTGGGGCATCCTGGGGCTGGCCATGGGCGGCTATCTGCTGGTTTTTGCCTTGTGGCTGGTATTCAAGTGGGGCGGCGAAGAAAACCTTGTCCTGATATCGGATCTGGCTTATTTGCCGATGAGCCTTTTCGCAGGCTTTTGCGCTATGATGGTCGCTCGAAAGGCCGATCTGCTAAAGCGGGCGCGCTGGGGGTGGACTTTCATTGGCCTGGCGATGCTTTCGACGTTCCTGGCGGATGTGCTGTGGTTTTATTTCGAGATCATCTCGCAGCAAGAGCCATTTCCTTCTCTGGCCGATCCCTTCTATCTGGCGTATTACGGACTGGCCTTTATCGGGTTGATCCTTTTCCCTGCCTCGGCCAGCAACCGAGAGTGGCGACTGAAACTCGTCCTGGATGTTGCTATTGTGACCGTCGCGGCCTGGCTTCCGATCTGGTATTTCCTGGTGGCGCCGACGATGGCCGATGTGGAGAGCGACCTGCTCACCCGCTTGCTTGCCGCAGCCTACCCGGTAGCAGACTTGGTGCTACTGGCGGGGGTGTTCTCGCTGGCCTTTCGACGTATGGAGCGAGGCCAGCTCGTCTCGTTGGGCTTGCTTTTCGCGGCATTTTCTGTGACATTTGTTGGGGACCTCATCTATGGTTATGCCGGCCTCGCGGGAGTTTACGCCGCTGGGCAATGGGTCGATATCACCTGGATCATGGGCTACTTCCTGGTCGGACTGGCGGCACTGCGCGCGCACTATCCAGAAATTCAGCGCCCCTCCCCAACATTCGACCGTTTTTACGAGCGGTTGATCAAGGCGTTGCCCCTGGTTGTGAGCCTGTTGGGATATGCGTTGGTCGTCGCGTTAGCAGTGGTTGGGCTACGGCAAGGATTGCCAATGACTGCTTTGGTCTTGACCACGATGGCTCTGACAGGCCTGATCCTGGGCCGACAATTGGTCGAGGTGAATGAAAACCGGCGGTTGGCCAGGGAACTGCAGGCTGCCGCTGAACAGAGGCGTAAGCTTGATGTTCATGATGAGCAGTCCGCCCGGGCGCGAGAACGCGACATCCGCCTGGTAGCAGGGCTGGCGCAAACCCTTTCGGAATTGACCGACCTGACAGATTTGCTCCCCAAGGCGGTCGATTTGGTGCAGAGGCAGATGGCGTTGTACTATGTGCAGGTCTATCTATACGACTCAGCGCGGCGCAGCCTGGTCTTGCGGGCCGGCAGCGGCGCGGTGGGCGCAGAGTTGCTGCGTCGTGGGCATCGTTTGCCCCTGAGCCTGGCCTCGATCAACGGCACTGCGGCGATCGAACAGCGACCGGTGATCGTTGATGATGTGCGCCAAAGCGACAAATTCCGGCCAAATCCGCTGCTGCCCGAAACGCGTTCCGAGGCGGCGATCCCCTTGACCGTCGGCGACCGACTGGTGGGGGTGCTGGATCTGCAGAGCGACCAAACTCAAGCTTTCCCAGACGAAGTTTTGCCTGTGCTGCAGGCGCTTGCCGGGCAACTTGCGGTGGCGATCGAAAACGCGGAGCTTTTCTCTCAGGCCCAGGAGGCCCGGCAGCAATTGGAGCGCCAGATGCAGGCCATGACCCGCCAGAACTGGGGCGCATTCCTGGACGCGGTTCATCAAAGCGAGGCCATTTCTTTTGCGTATGAGGAGGGCGCTTTGCGCCCCGGTGATCAGGGATTGGATTTCGACCCGCAACGGGTTTTGCAGTCGCCGATCACGATCTCGGGCGAGCCGCTTGGGGTGCTTGTCCTCGAAAGCCCCCAGGGCCGTACGTGGACGACGGACGAAGTCGAATTGGTTAACGCCGTGGCTGATCGGGTTGCGCGCCAGATCGAAAACCTGCGCTTGCTGGCTCAGGCCGAGCGCTACCGTCTGGAAGCGGAAGAGACCGCCCGTCGTCTGACCCGCCAGGGTTGGCAGGAATACCAGAAGGACTTACAAGATCAACTCAGTTTTGTTTATGATCAGACGCAGGTGCAAGTAGAGGCTTCCGATTCATCTGCGTCAACTGAGGCGACCATTCGGCAACCGCTGTTGGTGCGCGAGACGCCGATCGGGGCGCTAGAACTCGAAGGCGATCGGTCTCTAAGCGACGAAGACCTGGCGTTGATCCAGACGGTAGCGGAGAGCCTGAGCGCGCACATCGATAGCTTGCGCCTGACCGCCCAGACCCAGGCAGCATTGAGCAACATGGAAACGCTGAACGAGGTGACGCGTGCCGCCAGCCGTACTCTTGAGCTCGACCTGGTTTTGGCTGAAATTTTGGATCGCATTTTGGGGGTGGCTGAATTTGGAGCCGGCTTGATTAGCATTGAGGATACTTTCACGAAGAGGCTGAGCCTGGCGGTGCATCGCAATCTGCCCGAAGCAATGGTGACCAAGTTAACCACCCTGGGTTTGGACGGCACACCCTGCGATGTAGTGTATCGCAGCGGCGATACGGTTATCCTCTCTGATCTTGAGCGGTTACCTGAAGACCTAAGAGCGACCAACCTGGAGGATGACTTTGTGCGGCAGGCCATGCAGCGGCCGCTGGCGATGGGTTTTCATTCGTACTTTGGGCTGGCATTATCGACAAAAGGACGTATTATTGGCACGATTTGCCTGTTCGATGAAGGGAACAAGACGATCAGCCCAGCCAAGCTCTCGATGTTAGAGGCAATCGGGCAGCAGGTTGGCATATTGGTGGAGAATGCCCGATTATTCCAAAGCACCCAAAAGGCACTTTCGAAGACAGAGGTGCTATATACAGCTATTGCGCAGATGAACCAGGCGGAGAGCTATAAGGATATTCTGACTGCGCTGGCGGAGCACACTTTACTGGGGCGGGCAGATCGGTTGCTTCTGATGGGGGTTTTCGACCGTCCGATGGGTGGAGGGCAAATGCCCGAATGGATCTACCCAGTTGCCTGGCGCGGCAATCAACCGGTTCAAGTCTCCCGTCGCTATCCGGCAGAGTTGATGAGCGGCGCAATGGATGGTATGGTGAATGAAGTTCAGATTGCCATCATTAGTGGATTAGCTTCAACATCTCCAATGGCGCGGGGGGTACTGAGATTGTTCGATCTCGACCTGCCGGCCGCCAGCGTTTCGGGCGTCCCGCTGATCCTGGGCGACCGATCCATTGGCTTTGTGATTGGCGTTCACAGCCAGGAGATCGGGCCGGTGGAGGATGAGATACAGCAATTGAAGGCTATTGCTGGGCAGGCAGCGATTGCCGTGGAGAGCCGGTTGTTGCTGGAGCAGGCTCAGGCGAAGGCCCGGCAAGAGCAGCAACTGCGCCAGGTCGCAGCAAGCGTATTTGCTGCCAGTGATGTGGACTCGATCCTACGTCGGGCCGTGGAGCAGGTTGGGCGCGCGTTAGGCGCGCAGGCTTACATCTATTTGGGACAGGGCAATGGTTCGAATGGTCAGACGCCCGGCGGCGAGGCTGAGAGCGCAAACGAGGCCTCGAAAGAGCCAGCGATGGAAGGTTGATTTTGGAGGGAAGCAGTACGATGGATGTGCAATCGGTGATCGAGCAAGGTCAGACACAGGCGCAACGAGTTGCCATCAGCAGCCAAAAGGGGGGAGTGGGTAAGACCACTACCTGCCTGTCTTTGGGCGCCAGCCTGGTTGAGATGGGATTGCGGGTGCTGATGGTGGATTTGGACCCGCAAGGTAACCTGACCCAGGCGTTGGGGGTCGAGCCTGAGAGCCTGCGCCGGACGGTGGGCGACGCGCTATTGATGCAAGCGACCTTGCTGGAAGTGAGCCGCGAGACGGCCATTTTCAACCTGGATCTGGTACCGGCCAATCGAGGCCTGATCCTGGTCGAAAAGATGCTCCACAACACGCGGGAATACGAATTTCGGCTCAGGACCGGCCTGGAAACGCTGCAAAATGCTTACTACGACGTCGTGCTGATGGATTGTCCACCTTCATTTGGGCCGCTGACGATCAACGCCCTGGCAGCGGCTGAACTGGCGCTGATCCCGCTGACGTGCGACTATTATTCTCTACAGTCTTTGCAGACTTATCTTCGGTTGCTTGGCGTCTTACGAAGCCGAGCAAATCCCAGGCTGCAATACCGATTACTGGTGACACTGTTCGATGGGCGGACGAAGCTGAGCAAGCTGTTTCTGGATCAATTTCGGCGAAAGTATGGCGGGCTGTTGTTCGATACAGTCATTCCTTTGGATGTGAAGCTGCGTGAAAGTCCAATGTTTGGCCGTCCCGTAAACCTATACGCTTCCAGCGCGCGAGGCGCACAGGGATACCGGGCACTGGCAGGAGAGTTGACAGCATGTCTCGAAGCGACGATCTAAAGAATCGCCTTGACGAATTGTTTTCGACGCTGCCCGATGCAGACTCTGGTGAGCTGCCCCCGGTTGAACCTAAAGGGCCGGCAGGCAAGGCAGTCTCAGCACCGCCAGCGCCCGCTGCTTCTCCTGTTGCGGTATCGCTGACAGGGGAGAATGCGCAGGAATGGGATCAGACGCAGTCAGGCCAGATGGCTGGAATGCCCCCGCGCGCAGAGTTGCTGGCGGCAATCATCGATGCCACGCCAGATTGGATCTTTGTCAAGGATCGCGATCATCGCTTCGTCATCGTCAACCAGAGCTTTGCCTCTGCGCTTGGGCGCGAGAAGGATGATTTCATTGGGAAGAATGACCTTGAGATGGGCTTCCCAAAGGAAGCCGTTATGGGTGATCCGACGAGGGGCATCCAGGGATATTGGTGGGATGATGAGAAGGTTTTGAAAACCGGAGAAACGCAGACCATTCTGGGGGAGAAAAATTTCATCAACGGCCAGTTGCGCTATTTCGATGTTTTCAAGACAGCCTTGCGCAACGCCCAGGGCGATGTAGTTGGGTTGCTCGGCTATGCCAGAGATGTGACCGAGCGAGCAAAGTTGCTGGCAGAGATCCAGTCCACGGCCGAGCGCGAACAGCGATTGAGAGAAATTACCGCCCGAGTACGATCGTCGAGCGATGCAGATACGATTCTGCGCACCGCAGTGCGTGAGTTGGGCAATGCGTTGGGAAGGAAGACTTTTATCCGATTGACGGACAGCATAGAGACCGAAACCCCATGGGTATCTAAACCTGAGCGATCCCAAGCAGGGGACAATGGGAACCACGGTCGAGTGGTCGGAGGTGAGCAATGACCGATGAGCGCATCATGCTAAATCCATTACGCCAGCGTCTGGAGGAGATAGCTCAAGCGCTGAACCAGAGCCTGCGCTCGATTCCCGATTTCGTTTGTCTGCCGGTCTCGGTCACCCATGCCTTTGCGCGCCAGGATGTCAATCTGGTGGCGACGGTGTTGGAGACCGGCGATAGTCAGCGCTTCTTGCATGATTTCATGGCCCGGGCGCAGGATCGCTTACAACGAGGCCTGTCGAAGGAAGCATTGCTGCAGGGGTTAGATTGTCTGGAGCAGACGGTGACGCCTCGGGTGGTAGATCTCGATGCAGCGCGATTGGTCTGGCAATCATTATCACAGGCGCGTTTTGCGCTGGGAAAACAAAATGGATCGAATGGCAGGTCGGCGGCAACCGAGCAAGCGGACGACCTGGCAACCCCCAAGCAGGCAGCCACCCTGGTTAAGAGCAACCCGTCGGTCGGTAGAAAGGGTGGGACTGGTCCGCTTGGGCGAGCAGACTACAACACACAGTTGGAGCTTCTCAAACTGGTGCTGGGGCATATTCCACAGGCAGTTTTCTGGAAAGACCGCGATCTGGTTTATTTGGGTTGCAATCTGGAATTCGCCAAAGACGCCGGTCTGACTTCTGTGGATGAAATCGTGGGAAAGACCGATTTCGACATGCCATGGCGTGAACAGGCGGAACTGTATCGCTCGGACGACCGGGCGGTGCTCGAAAGCGGCGTGGCAAAGTTGGATTACGAAGAGCCTCAGACGACGCCGGAGGGGAATATCATCTGGTTGCGCACCAGCAAGATCCCCATGCGCGATCCACAGGGGAACATCTTCGCTGTGTTGGGGATGTATGAGGACATCACTCCCAGGAAACAGGCGGAAGAAGCCATCTTGCGGGAAAAGGCTCATGCAGAGGCATTGCTGGCCGAGCAAAAGCGGCTAGAAGCCCAGTTGCAGCAGACCCTGGAAAGGCGCGGTTTTCAAGTACAGGTGAGCACGCAGATCGCTCAAGAGATCGCTATGGCCCCGGATCTGCGAACGCTATTTCAAAGCGTGGTCACTCTGGTAAAGGAGCGGTTCGATTACTACCACGTCCAATTGTTGCGCTATGAACCTGCGCTAAATGCGGTCATCCTGGTTGCGGGCTATGGTGATGTGGGGCAGAGCATGCTGCAGGCAGGCCACCAGTTGCCGTTAGGGACGGGCCTGATCGGCACGGCCGCTGCGCTTGGGGAGACACAACTCCGCCCATCGGTTGCGGCGGATCCGGATTGGCGGTCGAACCCGCTGCTGCCTGATACGAAAGGCGAAATCGCAGTGCCGATCAAGCTACGTGACCAGGTGTTGGGCGTGCTGGATGTGCAGAGCGACCGAGAGGGCGTGCTCGGCGAAGACGATCGCTTGCTGCTGGAAGGTCTATGTGGGCAGATTGCCGTAGCGATCGAAAGCACCCGTTTGCGCCGGGAGATGGAAGAACGCCTGCATGAATTGGATTTGCTTTACCGTTCATCGCACCGTGAAGGCTGGAACGAGTTTATACAACGGATTCAGGGTTGCAATGCCTATCTCTACGAGAACCTGGAAGTGCGCCCGATCGGCGATGGTGATCGCCAAGGTGGAGATGCTGATCCCGCAGATTGGGCTGAGCCTAAGGCGGATATCCTTGTGCCGCTCTCCATTCGCGGCCAGATTATTGGCGAGTTGGGCGTGTTTGACGACCCGATCCATCCGCTTAGCGAAGGGGAGCGTAAGCTGGTCGAGCAAGTATCCGATCAGGTTGCGCAGGCGCTAGAAAGCGCCCGTTTGTATGAACAGACTCAGGCCAGCCTGGCGGAAACACAGATGATGTACACCGGCTCTGCTCGCATCATCGCCTCCGGAACTCTGGACGAAATCCTAAAGGCTTTGGTAGAAACGACGCGGTTGAATGAACTCGACCAGGTGATTATCGAGTTATTTGATCGCCCCTGGGAAACAGAGCCCCCAGAAACGATGGTCAATGCGGCGGTGTGGGAGCGAGAAGGTGTGCCTTCCAAAGAGTCGGTTGGCAGTGTGTATCACATGCGTGAACTGCCCTTCTTGAGCATGATGGATCGCAGTCTGCCTCTAGTCGTAAAGGACATGCTGACAGACGAACGCGTTGACCCGGCCACACGCGAGGTTGCTGTGGATCAACTGGGCATTCGTGGTCAGGTCTTCTGGCCGATGGTGGCAGGCGGGCAATGGTTTGGCGCATTGTCAGGTCAGTCAGGCAAGCCGCTCACTCTGGAGCAGCAGGATATCCGCCGCATTGGCAGCCTGGTGGCTCAGGCCGCAACGGCTATCCAAAGTTTGAAGCTTCAGCAGGAGATGCGCTCTCGACTGCAAGAGTTGACTGCTCTGCAGCGCCTGATGAGTCGTGAAGCCTGGTCTGCTTATCAGGCCCAGTTAACCGATGAGGCCAGAGGATATGTCTTCAATCAGGTTGAACTGCTGCCGGTGAGAACGGCCTCCATGCAGGAGCAGGAGAGCAGAGCAGGCTTGCTAATGGATGATAATAACAGCGGCTACGTTGCGCCACTGGAGGTGCGCGGTGAGCCTATTGGCGCATTGGGAGTAAAGTTGGACGTCAGCAGGTCGTTGACCGAAGAAGAAGAGGCCTTCTTGCAAGCGGTTTCTGAGCAGGTGGCTCAGGCGCTTGAGCGCGCCAGGCTGATGGAGCAAACCCAAAAGAGCGCAGTGGAGCTTCAGGCAGTGGCTGAAGTTGGTACGGCGACGGCTACCATCCTTGACCCGGAGCAACTTTTGCAACAGGTGGTTGACCTGACGAAAGAGCGGTTTGGGCTGTATCATGCGCATATTTACCTGGTGGACGAGGCTGGTGAGAATCTAGTCTTGACCGTTGGCGCAGGTGAAGTCGGACGCAGCATGACCGCTCAGGGCTGGTCTATACCAATCACCCTGGAGGATTCGCTGGTCGCTCGAGCAGCGCGAACTCGCCAGGGGCAGGTGGCAAACGATGTGCGTCGCGAGAGCGGTTATCTGCCCAATCCGCTGCTGCTGGATACGTTGTCTGAAATGGCGGTGCCAATGATCATTGGTGATCGCCTGCTGGGTGTATTCGACGTGCAGTCGGATAAGCTGAATCACTTCCATGAGGAAGATGTGCGCATCTATAGCACGCTGGCTGCTCAGATCGCTGTGGCGCTACAAAATGCCAAACTTTACGCTGAACAACTGGCGACAGTAGAGCGCTTGCGCGAATTGGATAACATGAAATCCGCCTTTCTGGCAAACATGAGCCATGAATTGCGCACGCCGCTGAACTCGATCCTCGGTTTTACTCAGGTGATCATGGAGGGACTGGATGGCCCGCTGACTGAAGTGATGCTGGCGGACCTGGAATTGATCGAAAAGAACGGTAAACACCTGCTAAACCTGATCAATGAAGTCCTTGACATGGCGAAGATCGACTCAGGGCGGCTGAGTTTGAACCCTGAACCCGTGGATCTGTATGAGCTCATGGAGGATGTAATTGGCACAAGCGCGCCGCTGGCCAGGGAAAAAGATCTCTTCGTGAAACTTGAGGCGGCGCCAGCCGAAGACTGGAGAGTGATGGCAGACCAGGTTCGGATGCGACAGATATTCCTGAATCTGATCGGGAACGCCATCAAATTCACGGAGGCAGGCGGCGTTACAATCACTATGAACAAGGTGCGACAATCCGCTGAGGCGGGCAGCGATTTGGTGCAGTTGCGCATCCAGGATACGGGCATTGGTATCCCGAGAAATAAACTGGATGAGATTTTCGAGGCCTTTACGCAAGTGGATAGCTCGACCACTCGAAAGGTGGGCGGCACCGGCTTGGGCCTACCAATCAGCCGTCGCCTGGTTGAGATGCATGGTGGTCGCTTGTGGGCGGAGAGCGAAGGCATCGGAAAGGGCGCGACGTTTGTGCTAGAGTTGCCGGTGGGCGAGAGCAGCGCCAATTCTACCGAGGCGTACTAGGGCATAAAAGTTTCAGACAACAACATGACGATCTTTTGGAGGTTGCAATAGCAAAGCCTGTTTTTCTCCAGTGTGTCGAATGCGGTCACGAGCAAGCCTATCGGGCTGGCGAGCCGACGATCTGTGAATTTTGCCAGTCCTCCTGGGTGGAGGCGCATTATGATTACCACGCTTTCAAGCGAGAGCTTTTGCGCGGATTACCCGGCCGGGCGTTCAACATCTGGCGTTACCATGATGTACTACCGATCGAGAACCCGCGCAGCCTGGATCTGGAAACTGTCGGCGGCACTCCACTATACCCGCTGCGACGCTTTGCACATGAGCTGGGCTACCGACATGTCTATGTCAAGGACGAGCGGTTCGGGCCGACCAGTTCATTCAAAGACCGCCAGGCGGCGGTTTCGGTAGCAGCGATGGTCGAGAATGGGCTCAAGGAAGCTGTCATCGCGTCGACGGGGAATGCAGCAGTGGCATATGCGGCTGCTTGCGCTCGCGCTGGAATCAAGCTTTGGGTGTTCATGACCAGTATGGTGCCGCAGGAGAAGCTGCGTGAGGTGGCGCTCTATGGGGCAGAAGTCGTCAAAGTAAGTGGGACGTATGATCAGACGAAAGCCATTGCGGCAGAATTTGCCAAGCGGCGCGGCCTGGCGCTTGACCGTGGCGCCAGCAGCCTGCCTTCGCGCGAGTCTATGAAAACCATTGCCTATGAGATTGTCGAGCAATTAGGCTGGCGTGCCCCAGATTGGTACATTCAGGCGGTCAGCGGCGGCCTGGGACCGCTCGGAGTTTACCATGGCTTTCAGGAGCTCTATGCAATGGGTTTGATCGATCGAGTGCCATCTCTGGGGGTTATCCAGGCCGAGGGGTGCGCACCGATGGTTCAGGCGTTTCGAGACGGTCAAAGCACCGCAAAAGCTGTCACGCCGCAGACGCGAATCGCAATCCTCTCCACTGGAGATCCAGGAAAGACCTATACTTACCTTTGGAAGCTGGTCCAGCGGTATGGTGGTACAATGGAAGCCGTTTCGGATGGCGAGGCGTTCAGGATCATGCGCTCTCTGGCAAAGAGCGAAGGTCTGGCGGTCGAGCCGGCTACTGCGGTAGCTTTTGCCGGACTTTCCAAGATGATCCAAAACGATGTGTTCAAGCCTGAAGAGCTTGTAGTGGTCAATTGCACCGGGCATACTTTCCCGGTGGAGAAACACGTTTTGGGTGATCAATGGAGCGTGGATCTCAAGTTGGATGATCAGACATCACCGGTTGTCCAGGAAGGACTACAAGCCGCGCTGGAACGACTCGATGAAAAGACTACCACGGTCCTGATCATGGATGACAACCCGAATGACGCCCTGCTGGTCAGACGTTTTCTAGAGGCGCGCAAGAATTACCGTGTGTTCCAGGCTGCGGATGGAGAGGACGGATTGAGGCAGGCTCAGGAGCGCTTACCTGACCTGATCATCATGGATTTGATGATGCCTAACCTGGATGGTTTTGGCGTGCTTCAAGCGCTCAAGGGCGACGAGCGGACAAAAGGGATACCGATCATTGTCGTGAGCGCTAAAGATTTGACTGATTTGGATCGGGCTCGGTTGAGAGGAAATATCGAGGCGATTTATCAAAAAGGCTCGTTGCCGCCGCGGGTCTTTGTAGATCAGGTGGTGGAGGTCATCGAGCATAAACGGGAGGGCCTGGATGGCATATAAAATCCTTTATATCGAAGATAACCCAGACAATATGACATTGGTCAAGCGCGCCCTGGAGGCTCGAGGATATGAGTTTTTGTGGGCGCAAAATGGCCTTTCGGGCGTTTCCGAGGCGATCGAAAAGCAGCCCGATGTCATTCTGCTCGACATCAATTTGCCCGACATTGACGGTTACGAAGTGGCGCGTCGGTTGCGATCGAGCGGAAAAAGTTCGTTGGTCTATGTGCCGATCATCGCAGTGACTGCAAATGCCCTGAGGGGCGACGCAGAGAAAGCCCTGGCAGCGGGGTGCGATGTGTATATGTCCAAACCGATCAATATTCGTGAGCTTTGGGCGCGCGTTGAAGGTTTTTTGTCTGGCAGTTAGCGGGCTTCGAGTTGTATACCCCCTAGCGCGCTGCGGAAAACGTCCAGATGTCCTATTTAATCGATTTACAGTGCTCAGAGTGCGGTAAATCTTATGACCCGCACACCATCCAGACATTTTGCCTGGATTGTCAGGCGCCTTTGCTGGCAGTCTATGACCTGGAGAAGGCACGCGCGGCTTTAGATCGGGATGCCATCCGGCGGCGCCCGCGGGGGATGTGGCGCTGGCAAGAGTTGCTTCCGGTGTTCCAGGCCGAGAATCGGATCAGCCTGGGTGAGGGGGATACGCCGCTGTTGCATTTGCCGCGAGTAGGCGAGAAATTGGGCCTGTCCCAACTGTATGTGAAGGATGAGAGCCTGAATCCAACAGGATCGTTCAAGGCGCGCGGTTTAGCGGCAGCAGTATCGAAGGCCAAGGAATTGGGGATACGTAAAGTGATCATCCCGACGGCGGGAAATGCCGGCGGTGCGATGGCAGCCTATGCAGCGCGTTCGGGGATCGAGGCGTGCATCTACATGCCCAAAGATACGCCGTTTGCGAACATGGAGGAGAGCCGCATTGCAGGCGCGCAGGTCATCCTGATCGATGGGTTGATCAGCGAAGCGGCAGGGATGGCGGGCGTCCGCGCGCGCGATGAGGGATGGTTTGACGTATCGACTTTCAAAGAGCCTTACCGCTGTGAGGGGAAGAAGATCATGGGCTATGAACTGGCGGAGGAGTTCAACTGGCATTTGCCCGAAGTGATCGTTTATCCGACTGGCGGCGGTACGGGGTTGGTGGGGATGTGGAAAGCATTTCATGAGCTCAAGGCCTTGGGCTGGCTGGAAGACTCGGCCATGCCGCGCATGGTCGCGGTGCAGGCAGCCGGTTGTGCACCCGTGATCAAAGCCTTTGAATCTGGCGCGGAGTTTTGCGATTACTGGGTTGGGGCGCAAACGGTGGCTTCTGGATTGCGGGTGCCTAAGAGCTTTGCCGATCAGATCATTTTGCGCGATCTGCGCGCCAGCCATGGTAATGCAGTAGCTGTGAGCGACGATGAATTGTTACAGGCGCAGAGTATGTTAGCAGCGATGGAAGGCATATTTGCTGCTCCGGAAGGCGCAGCAACGTTGGCGGCTGTGATTCGTTTGGCACAACAAGGCTGGGTCCATCCTGATGAACGGATCGTTTTGTTTAACACGGGTACTGGTTTGAAGTATTTGAAATAAGGGGCATTTCTGCTCACGGAAAGCATCAACCGGAGCGAGAACGTAGCGCTCCGGTTGATGCTTGTTTCGCCAGGCGGAATCTCGCTGAGCTCTAGAGACTACGGCAAGATGGCAAAGACGCGAGCCGGGAAACCCGAGCCGTCTTGCGGCTTGGGGAAGCTGACGACGACCAGAGCGCCAAACTCGGGCACCTTGTCCAGATTGGTGAGCAATTCAATCTGGTAGTGGTTGGTGCTCAAGATGTACGCTTCCAGTGAATAGTCGCCAACGCTGGTGGCAATGCCGGGATCGGTGTCAGTCGGCTCATGGCCCGATGCGGTGATGTGGCGCACCTCATAGAGGTACTTAAGCACCTCCATACTCCAGCCGGGATAGTGAGCGATGCCATTGGCGTCTTTATTCTGCATGGCCGCCATATCGGGCCAGCGTTTTGACCAATCGGTGCGCATGGCCACAAAAGCCCGCTCTGGAATCTTGCCGTACTTTTTCTCCCACATCCGAACGTCGTCCATGGTGATGGTGTAGTCAGGATTCATGGCAACTTTCTTATGCACGTCAATCACCACCAACGGCATGATCATCTCCTTGACGTCGATTTGATCCAGAGTGCGCAGGCCGCGGATGAAGTGAGCAGGCGGGTCGGCGTGGGTGCCCCATTGTCCGACGTGCGAGAAATACTGGGCGTAAAATCCTGTGCCCAGTGTGCCAGGCCCTGGGGGATTTTCGTCATACCAGAAGAGCAGCTCACGCTGCTCATCTGGGAAACCAGGCCAGTGGGGAATTCCTGGGGCGAAGGTGTGGGTCAGATCTACAAATTGCTTATTTCGGATAATGTGCCACACACCGATCAGAGCCGAACCCTTTGGCGTATAGCCGGTGATCAAGACGACCAATAGAGCTGCTGCCAGGACAAAAATAATGATTCTTTCCTTGCTCTTCATGGCAAATTCCTCCTTTTGCTGCTTTTGCACTCAGTCGCTTCTGGCTTCTGGTTCCGCCTGGTCCGTACCCAATCACAGCAGGAGGTGATCGGCGATGTTGGCTGATTTTGGGCTAATTTATTATGCCAGAAAATCGACAAAAAATCACGTATCATTTGTCATATTTTCGAAAGGCAGGAGCGTTGACCGGAAACAAAACAGCCCGGGTCGCGATAGATCCCAGGCTGCGTACGTGATTATGTTGGCACGGGCTTATGCCGGCACCGGGAATTGTGCGCAGAGTTCGGCGACTTGCTGGCGGGTGGCTTGCTGCAGATCGGTGTTTTGTGGGTCACGCAGTATCTGACAGATCCATTTAGCGATCTGCTGCATTTGTTGCGGCCCCATCCCACGGGTGGTGGCGCAGGGGGTGCCCAAGCGAATCCCGCTGGTAACAGTCGGCTTTTCTGGATCGTAAGGGATCATATTCTTGTTGGTATGGATACCAGACTGATCCAGAATCGCTTCGGCTTCTTTGCCGCTGACCCTTTGTTTACCGTTGACCGATCTTAGATCGACCAGCATCAGGTGGTTATCTGTCCCACCACTAACCAGGCGAATGCCTTCATCTTGGAATGCCTTAGCGAGCGCCTGGGCGTTGTCCAGGATACGTTGTGAGTAAGCCTTGAACTCAGGGCGCAGCGCCTCGCCGAATGCGACTGCCTTGGCGGCGATCACGTGCATCAATGGGCCGCCTTGGGTGCCAGGGAAGACCGCAGAATCGATCTTCTTCGCCAGTTCGGCCTTGCAGAGGATCATACCGCCGCGCGGGCCACGCAGGGTTTTGTGAGTGGTAGTCGTGACCACATCGCAATACGGCACAGGATCGGGATGCAGTTTGGCTGCGACCAGGCCAGCGACATGCGCCATATCCATCATCAAATAGGCGCTAACCGAGTCGGCGATCTGACGCAGGCGAGGAAAATCGAACCAGCGAGGATAAGCGCTGGCGCCGGCCACAATCAGCCGAGGACGATGTTCCAGCACCATCTTTGCCAGGTCATCGTAATCTAATTGTTCGGTCTCTGGGTGGACGCCATAGTGGATGAAGTTGTATAGCTTGCCGCTAAAGTTGAATGCTGCGCCATGGGTGAGATGTCCACCATGATCGAGTTTGAGCGCCAGCACGGTATCGCCTGGCTGAATCAGGGCCAGATAAGCCGCCGAATTGGCCTGCGCGCCGGAATGAGGTTGGACATTGGCGTGGTCGGCGCCAAATAATTGTTTTGCACGCTCGATTGCAAGATTTTCGGCGACATCTACAAATTGGCAACCGCCATAATAGCGTCGCCCAGGATAGCCTTCGGCATACTTGTTCGTTAAAACGGAACCCAACGCAGCTAAAACTGCGGGGCTAACGTAGTTTTCGGAAGCGATGAGTTCGATGCCGTCTTGTTGTCGCAGCCGTTCGGCCTCAATGGCGTTGTATATTTCTGGATCTTGTTGATGCAAGACCCGACGCGGATCGACAGCCTGATCCCAGGTGGTCAGGCTTGCTGGGAATTCGCCAGGATTCGCAGA
The DNA here is from genome assembly GCA_964503145.1 of uncultured Anaerolinea sp. Lineage (GTDB taxonomy): Bacteria > Chloroflexota > Anaerolineae > Anaerolineales > UBA4823 > RBG-16-57-11. The sequence goes on from CAZCYV010000004.1 coordinate 202,428, forward strand.
CATTTGAGCATTCCTTTCGCTTTGTATTGTATCAGCCTATTCGGGATATCGGGTTCCAGCTTCGAGGCCCAATTCTTATCGATCGAGCCAGCAATATCAGCTCGCGACGTTGACATCAGACGACAGTTGTCTTACAACATTATTTTAGTACGGATCCGTGCTTGTGTCAAGCAATCGAGGCCGAAATTACCCGATTACGGGGCGATTCTGCCGAAACTTCTTGACTCGGATAGGGAAAACAGTTATAATAAAAGTTGTCAGACGACTATCGTCAGATATCATGGCCTATTTTCGTTGCTCCTTCTCTCTATGATTCAAAGAAGTGTTCCGCTGTCTCAACAAGTGGCAAATGACATCCTGGCTTCTATCGAGGCTGGCACCCTGGCGCGCCCCGGAGATGGTTTGCTTCCATCCGAGGCCGAATTGAGTCAGCGATATGGGGTGAGCCGTGCGACCATTCGAGAGGCGCTCTCCCGGTTAGAGCAACGCGGTGTGATTATACGTCGTCATGGGGTGGGGACTTTTGTAAACTCCCAGCGGCCGGTCATCGAGTCGGGTCTGGAACGCCTCGAGAGCCTGGATACCCTGGCTCAACGGATGGGCCTGCAAACACAGATGAAGGATCTAAGGCTCGAGGAGCGCGTTGCTACAGAAAGCGAAGCGAGGCAATTGCGAATTCCAGACGGCAGCAGCGTATTGGCGGTGTCACGGGTTATCAGCATCGGAGATAGGCGGGTTGCTTATTTGGTGGACATCGTTCCGACGGATGTTCTCAGTATGCAAGATCTCAAGGACGGTTTTGTTGGCTCGGTGCTCGATATCTTTTTGCGGCTTGGCAGGCCCGCGCTCAGCCACTCCCTGACGGAGATTTCGATGGAGAACGCCAATGAAATTGTCGCCAGGCAACTGAGCCTGCACAGGGGTGAGATGCTGCTTAAGTTGACTGCGCAGTTGTTTAGCCTGGATGGGCGAGTCGTGGATTATTCACACAGCTTCTTTGTACCTGGTTATTTTCGTTTTCACGTTGTACGGAGGATTGATCCGTGCGATATTGCGTAAGCCGGATAAGTTAATCACGTATCTGGCCAGTCCGAGAATTGCTATCGTCTGGTCCGAGTTGGACCTTGAATTTCAACCTAAACCATACAATTACGGAGGCAAGAAACTACAATGAGAAGCTTCATGGGTCGTGACATCTTATCTTTGAAGGATTTCGAGCGCCAGGAATTTTTCCGCGTCTTCGAAATCGCCAAGCAGCTCGAGCCGATTGCGCGCAATCGGCGAAACAGCAATCTATTGGCCGAAAAGACCCTGGTGACGGCATTCTATCAGCCCAGCACGCGCACGCGCCTGGCGCACGAAGCTGCCATGCATCGTCTGGGTGGGCATGTGACCGGTTTTGCCGATGCCAAGATGACCCGCGCGGGAGATTTCTACCAGGAGTCGATCAAGGACACCGTTAAGATGCTGGAGTTCTATGGCGACGTTATCGTGATGCGCCATTTCCAGCAAGGCGCGCCGCACGAGGCGGCCAAGTGGGCTTCGGTGCCAATCATCAACGGCGGCGATGGCTGGGGCGAGCATCCGACGCAGATCCTCACCGACTTGTACACGGTGCTCGTCGAAAAGGGTCGGATCGATGGCCTGAAGTGGCTGGCGGTTGGTGATATGCGCATGCGCACAATGCACTCCCTGGGGTACGCGCTCACTCAATTCGATTGTCCGATCACCTTTGTGGCTCCGCCGGAGATGTCGCTCACGCCGGAATTCAAAGCTGAGTTGAAAGAGTACAGCCTGGATTTCAAGGAGGCCGAGCACGTCGAGCAGGCGATTGGGGACGCGGATGTGATCCTGGTCGAGCCAGTGGTGCAGCCGGATTACACCAAGTCGCGCGATGAACGGGCTGGCGATGTTGGATTGACCCCCGCCAACTACAAGATTACGCGTGAACTGCTGGCAACCAAAGCCAAGCCGGATGCGATTTTGCTCCATTCTCTGCCGCGCATGGACGAAATTCCGACGGACGTGGATATTACCCGCTGGTCGCGTTACTGGCAAGAAGCCTTCAACGGCGTAGTCATGCGCATGGCGCTGTTGGCGCTGGTGCTGGGCGCGGTCGAATAAGCCCTTGTTTGAGGAGATCGAGCGATGCAAACCTTTTTACACGGTCGAGACCTGATTGGCGATCTGGACTTTAGCAAAGAAGAAGTCGAAACTGTACTAGACGTCGCATTTGACCTGAAGCGCAAGCGAGCGCTGAACGAACCTCACCCCTATTTGCGCGATAAGGTGCTGGCGATGCTGTTCTTCTTCTCCAGCACCCGAACGCGTGGCTCTTTCGAGGCTGGCATGGCGCAACTTGGCGGACACGCGGCGTTCATCGAAAGCAAGACCACTCAAATCGCGCATGGGGACACCCCAAAGGAGATCGGCGAGATCTTTGGGCGTTACTTTGACGGGATTGCTATCCGCCACGTGGATTGGGGGGTGGGCAATGGCTATTTGAACGCTGTTGCCAGGGCGTCCCGCGTTCCTGTGCTCAATATGCAGTGCGATATCTATCATCCATTTCAATGTCTGGCTGACCTGATGACCATCATCGAGAAAAAGGGCCGAGACCTTCGTCGCAAGAAGATGGTGGTTTCATGGGCTTATGCGGCGTCTTATCAAAAGCCGATGTCGGTTCCACAATCGCTGGTGTTGCAGATGCCGCGTTTTGGGATGGATGTCATTTTGGCCCATCCGCCCGAATTCAAGCTGATGCCCGAAATTATGGATCAGGCGCAGGAGCAAGCCCGCAAATTCGGGGTCGGCTTCGAAGTCATGGATGACATGGAAGCAGCGTTCAAGGATGCCGATATCATTTATGCTAAATCCTGGGGCGCAATGGTTCATACCCCGGATCCAGAAGAGGGCGCCAGAATCATCAAGAAATATTCGCATTGGATCACCGATGAGCGGAAGATGGCTTTGGCCAAGCCGGACGCAATTTACATGCACCCCCTGCCTGCGGACCGCAACATCGAAGTGACCGACGGCGTAATGGATGGCCCAAATTCGGTTGTGTACGATGAGGCCGAAAATCGTTTGCACGTTCAGAAGGCCGTGATGGCGCTAACGATGGGTTAAGGAGGTCAAGATGCCGGAGAATAAAGTTGCAATCGTTGCCGTTGGCGGCAACTCCTTGATCATCGATAAGCAACACGAAGACGTCCCTTCACAGGTGAAGGCGGTCGAGGAGACCTGCAAGCACATCGCAGACATGGTCCAGCGCGGCTGGAATGTGGTGATCACGCATGGCAATGGCCCGCAGGTGGGTTTCATCCTGCGTCGTAATGAGTTGGCTTATCCAGAGGTCCACTCGACGCCGTTGGATGTGATCGGCGCGGATACCCAGGGTTCGATTGGGTACATGATCTCGCGCGCGCTCGATAATGAGTTCAAGAAGCGCGGTATCAATCGATCTGTGGCAGCCGTGGTCACTCAGGTGCTGGTGGACCGAAACGATCCGGGTTTCAAGAACCCCACCAAAGGCATTGGCGGTTTCACCACGAAAGAGAAGGCAGAAATCTTCGCCCAGGAAGGCTGGGTCGTGAAAGAAGACGCCGGTCGCGGCTGGCGGAGAATGATCGCTTCCCCCGTGCCATTGAAGATCATCGAGCTTGACGCGATCAAGAGTCTGATCGATAATGGCTTTATCGTCGTGGCAGTTGGCGGCGGCGGGATCCCGGTGATCGAAGATGAGAATGGAATGTTGCAGGGCACATATGCGGTGATCGATAAGGATCGCGCCAGCAGCCTTTTGGCTTCGAACCTGAAAGCCGATCTATTTCTCATTTCGACCGCTGTGGAGAAAGTGGCGATCAACTTCAACAAGCCGGATCAAAAATGGCTGGATCGGATGACCCTGAGTGAGGCGAAGAAACTCTACCAGGAAGGGCATTTTCTGTCCGGCTCTATGGGACCGAAGATCGAGGCGATTATCGCTTTCCTGGAGGCCAATCCTCAAGGGCAGGCGCTGGTCACAAAACCGGAAACTATCATCGATGCGCTGGATAGGAAGACCGGCACCTGGATCGTTCCTGATTGAGTAAAACGGCTGGCGCGCCGTGCGCGCCAGCCGTTCTGTTTATTACAACGGATGCACCTCTGGAGGTTTTACGCATGATTGATTTGACTGTCTATCCAGAACGGATGGAACGCGCTGCGAAGCGCGCTCGAGAACGCAACATTATCATCCCCACTTTCAAGCAGATGAAAGATCCGGGGCTCATCCCCTCGAGTATCAAAGAGGAATTGGCGAGAATTGGGTTGTGGGAGATCCACCCCCGTAACTTGTTTCGGATAACCTGGCATAATGAACCTAAGCCTAAAGGTGGTGGATTTGGCGGCGTCAACTATATGGAACTGCCTTCCAGCCTGACCGGAACGCCTGCGCGGATCATTGTGTTGGTTGGTAAATGGTTCCCCACCGGCGCGCACAAAGTCGGCGCGGCCTTTGGCTGCCTGGTTCCACGCCTGGTGACCGGACAGTTCGATCCGACGACACAGAAAGCCGTCTGGCCCTCCACAGGGAATTTTTGTCGTGGCGGTGCGTACGATTCAGCGCTCTTGGCCTGCACTTCCATTGCCATTTTGCCTGAAGGCATGAGTAAAGAGCGTTTCGAGTGGTTGTCGAAAATCGCTGGCGAGGTGATCGCCACTCCTGGGAGCGAGTCGAACGTAAAAGAGATCTTCGATAAGTGTTGGGAGTTGCGCCGCTCGGGCGAAGATTTGATGATCTTCAACCAGTTCGAGGAATTTGGCAATTACTTGTGGCACTATGAAGTGACCGGTCATGCGATGGAAGAAGTGCTGAAACAGGTGCTGGGGCCAAGGGACGAGTATCGCGGCATGGTCTCCGCCACCGGCTCGGCTGGCACCATCGCCAGCGGCGACTACATGAAGAAGCTCTTTCCTGCGTCGAAAATCGTCGCCAGCGAAGCTTTGCAATGCCCCACATTGCTGGAAAACGGCTTTGGCGCCCATCGCATCGAGGGGATTGGCGACAAGCATGTGCCCTGGATTCACAATGTGAAGAACACCGACGTGGTTGTAGCGATCGACGACAATGCGGTGGTCAACCTTGCTCGCCTGTTCAATGAACCGGTCGGTCGAGCGTACCTTATGGCCAAGGGCGTGCCTGAGGATGTCGTAAGCCGCCTGGATCTGATGGGTTTCTCCGGTATTTCTAACATGCTCTCGGCGATCAAGTTTGCCAAGTACTACGAACTTGGCGAGAACGACGTTGTGCTGACCGTTTTGACCGACTCGATGGAATTGTATGAGAGCCGGTTGAAAGAAATGCACGAAGAGTACGGAGAGTATCGCCAGAATGATGCAGCGGAGCACTATGCACGTTATCTACAAGGGGAGTCGACCGATCATATGATCGAGTTGACCTACGCGGATCGACGGCGGGTGCATAATCTGAAGTATTTCACCTGGGTTGAACAGCAAGGCCGGACCTATGAAGAAATCCTGTCTCAATGGTATGATAGGGACTATTGGACCAGTTTCCAGGGACAGGCTGATGAAATCGATGCGCTGATCGAGGAGTTTAACCAGCGGATCGGCTTAATCTAATGTGCGTTTTCCAACTCTTGAGAGAGGAGCGAGCATGCAACCCAATGTAAAAGCCAACAACTCTCCGAGAGTGCGCAAATCCAGGTTGACGATCGACTGGCAGGCGATTGTCTATGGCTCGATCATGCCGGTGTTGGCGGTGGTTGTAGCCATGCTAATCGGGGCAGTGTTGTTACTGCTGCTCAGGGTAAACCCGCTGGAGGCTTATGCGGCGATGTTCAGCGGCGTGTTCGGCAGCGTGTCGGGCGTTACCCAGGCCCTGGTAAAAGCAACGCCACTGTTGTTGGTCGGTTTGGGCATCTGCATCGCCTTCCGCGCCAGTGTGATCAACATTGGCGCGGAAGGCCAGATCATCCTAGGGGCGGTGATGGGCACCTGGCTCTCGCTGATATTTCGCACCTGGCCAGGCTGGATCTTATTGCCGCTGACCATCCTGGTCGGGTTTGTGTCAGGGGCGTTTTGGGGGTTTATTCCGGGCATCTTGAAGGCGCGCTTTCAAGTCAACGAGATTTTAAGCACGGTGATGATGAACGCTATTGCCCTGCAATTGATGAATCTGCTCATCCGCGGGCCGCTGATTGACCCTGCTGGGATCACTGCGGGTACCTATCTGGCGCAGTCTGAGCGTATGCCTGAGCAGGTATGGTTAGCGCGTCTGGTGCCCCAGACCCTGCTTCACACCGGATTGCTCATCGCCATCGTTTTGGCCGTTGTGGTGTATTTCTTCCTGTGGCGGACGACGATCGGTTATCGCATCCGGGCGGTAGGTTTGAATCCGGATGCTTCGCGCTACGCTGGCGTGAGCGTTCCACTGTACCAGACGCTGTCTCTGACGCTGGCGGGCGGGTTCGCTGGACTGGCAGGGGTGATCGAGGTGATGGGAGTTCAGCACCGTCTGCTGGAAGGCATCACCAGCGGTTATGGGTTCTCGGGCATCGTGGCCGCGCTTTTTGGTGGGCTGCATCCAATCGGCTTGATCCCGGCGTCTGCTCTGTTTGGCGGTCTGTTGGTGGGGGCAGACAAAATGCAGCGAGCCGTGCAAGTTCCCTCCGCCCTGATCGATGCTATCTTAGGGCTAATTGTGCTCTTTGTGGTCGGGTCGGCTTATCTGTCGCGCCGTTGGGCAGCGCGCCGGATGATCGCGGCCGCCAGGGCTGGCGAAGCAGCCAGCACAAAGGAGGCCACGGCATGAGCGAAATTTTCACCTTGCCCGTTGTGATTGGCATCCTGGCGTCGTCCATCCGCCTGGCGACCCCTTACCTGTATGCATCCATTGGTGAAGCGTTCGCCCAAACCTCCGGCGTGGTGAACCTGGGAGTAGATGGAATCATGCTGGTGGGCGGCTTTGCCGGCTTTTATGTGACGCTAACCACCGGCAATGTGTGGCTGGGGCTGCTGGCAGCTATGATCGCGGGATTACTCTTGGGATTGCTCATGTCGCTGATCAGCGTGACGCTCAAAGCCGAACAAGGCATCAGCGGCATCGGCATGTATATGTTCGGCCTGGGCCTGTCTGCATTGCTGTTCAAGGAACTCGTCGGTACGGTCAAGACGATCAGCGGTTTTGCTCCGCTTCGAATCCCGCTATTGGGCAATATTCCTATCCTGGGCGATATATTTTTCAATCAGAGCTTGTTGGTCTATGGCGCTTTCTTGTTAGTGCCGGTCGCCTGGTGGGTCTTGGATAAAACCACTCTGGGGTTGAAGATCAAGTCTGTTGGCCAAAATCCCGCGGCTGCTGACTCTCTGGGGGTTAGCGTGGATCGAACGCGCTATTTTAGTGTGTGTCTTGGATCGGTCTTGGCGGGTGTGGCAGGGGCCTCGCTTTCACTCTCTTTGGTGAACCTGTTTCAGGAAAACCTGACCGCCGGACAGGGGTTCATCGCAGTTGCCCTGGTGTACTTCGGGGGGTGGCGGCCATTAGGCATCTTGGGCGGAGCGCTGTTGTTCAGCACGGTCAATGCCTTTCAGCTCTGGATGCAGGTCTTAGGCGCAAACGTTAACTCAGAAATTCTGGTAATGCTCCCGTATCTGCTGACCATTGTTGCCCTGGCGGTTGCCGTAAACCGGGCGCGCCAGCCGGCAGCTTTGAACAAGCCTTTCGAAAGAGGCGAAAACTAAACCCATATTGCTCGAGACAAGGAGAGAAGGAAATGAAGTTCAATCGCATCAACATCGTTCTGTCGCTATTCGTGGTTGCTTTCGTGCTGTTGGCCAGCGCCTGCGGTGGTGGAGGCGGGGGCGCCTCGACAGGGGCCGAAAGCAAACCCATCCGCATTGCCGTGGTCATGCCCAGTTCGATCACCGACATGGCGTTCAGCCAGTCGATGTTCTCTGCGCTGAAGGCGGTTCAAGCTGAGATGGGCGGAGAATCGGCCATGGAGATCAAGTACTCCGAGAACATGTTCAAGGTGCCGGATGCAGCGGCTGCCATTCGCGATTATGCCAGCCAGGGCTTTGATATTGTGATTGCACACGGTTCCCAGTACGGCTCTTCAGTCGAGGAAATTGCCAAAGATTTTCCCAATACCACATTTGCCTGGGGAACCGATGTGAACACCTTTGGACTGCCGAATGTGTATGCCTATACTGCTGCGGCTGAAGAGGGCGGTTACGTCAACGGCGTGATGGCGGCGATGTTGACCAAGAGCAAGCTGATCGGCGTGACCGGCCCGGTGGAAGTCGGGGATGCCAAAACCTACATCGACGGTTTCACTCAGGGTGTAGCCTCGGTCGATCCTAGCATCAAAGTCGCCAAGACCTGGACGGGCTCCTTCTCCGATGTGGCATTGATGACCGAAGCGGCGAAGACGCACATCGCCGCTGGCGCGGATGTGTTAACCGGTTCCTCTCAGTCGGTGGTCGGCTCGATCGGCGCAGCGAAGGAAGCCGGCAATGTGCTGTGGTTCGGCACTCAGCAAGACCAGGCCTCTCTGGCTCCCAATCTGGTGGTCGCCAGCCAGGTTTACGACTGGACGAAGATGATCAAAGAGATCATCGCCAATCGCAAGGCGGGCAAGTTGGGCGGCATGCAATACAAGCTGCAGCTCAACAACGATGGCTTGAAGATTGCCTTCAATCCTGCCTTCAACCTGCCCGCAGATGTCAAGGCGGCTGCTGAGAAGGCGATCGAAGGGATCAAGAACGGTTCGATCGCCGTGCAACCATAAACCTCGGCGTGTTTAGTTTAGGAGGGTGCAGGAGCGCCCCTGCCTGCACCCTCTCCTTCGGTTGTTCAAGTTGGCAAAGCGAAATAACCCGTAAGGTGAGATGATGACGTCAGTGACCGACAACCGATTGCAGATCGAGCAGCGGCGCATTCAGCGGGTTGAAATGCGCAACATCGTCAAACGCTTCCCGGGAGTCCTGGCGAATGACCGCGTGTGCCTGGACGTCAACGCTGGAGAAGTAGTCGCCCTTTTGGGTGAAAACGGCGCCGGCAAAAGCACCCTGATGCGCCAGTTGTACGGCCTGTATCGGCCTGACGAAGGCGAGATCATCATCGATGGCAAACCGCATGTCTTTCATTCGCCGGCGGATGCCATCCGAGCGGGCATTGGAATGATCCACCAGCATTTCATGCTGGTGCCGACGCTGACGGTGGCCGAGAACGTGGCTTTGGGACTTCGCTCGTCCCGGGAGCCGCTACTCGACCTGGACAAGGTCACCCCGCGCATCCGCGAACTGAGCCAGCTTTACGGTTTGAAGGTGGATCCTTCTGCATATATCTGGCAGCTTTCGGTGGGCGAGCAACAACGGGTCGAGATCATCAAGGCGCTGTACCGCGGCGCCAGCCTGATCATCCTGGACGAACCCACCGCCGTGCTCACCCCGCAGGAGGTTGACGATCTATTTCAGACGCTGCGCCGCATGGTCAATGAAGGTCACGCCTTGATCTTTATTTCTCACAAGCTGCATGAGGTCATGGCGATCAGCGATCGGGTCACCGTGCTGCGCGACGGCAGGGCGGTCGGCACCAGGTTGACCAGGGAAGTGTCGCGAGGCGAACTGGTGAAGCTGATGGTAGGACGGGAGGTCAAGCCGTTAGCGCCCCAGCCGCACGCGCCGGGGGAAGCCTTGCTGAAAATTCAGGGGCTGCGCGCCATGGGCGATCGGGGCGCGGAGGCTTTGCGGGGGATCGATCTGGAAGTCCATGCAGGTGAGATCGTCGGCCTGGCGGGCGTCTCTGGCAACGGCCAACGAGAACTTGCGCAGTGTCTGGCCGGATTGCGCAAAGTGACCGCTGGTTCGATCATCATCAATCAACAGGACATGACCCACGCCTCGCTGCGCGCCCGCATCAACGCCGGGCAGGCGTATATCCCTGAGGAGCGGATGCGCGATGGGGCCATTCGCGATTTCAGCGTCGAAGAGAACATCTTTCTGCACGAGCATGCCTCCCCACAATACACGCGAGGGATTTTCCTCAATCTGCCCAAGATGGCAGCCCGCGCTCAGGAACTGGTTGATCTGTTTGCCATTAAGACGCCCTCTTTGGACACGCCGATCAAGAACCTCTCCGGCGGCAACATTCAGAAGCTGATCCTGGCGCGTGAACTCTCGCGACGCCCCAAGATTTTGATCGCCGCGCAGCCCACGCGCGGCGTGGACATTGGCGCCACCGAGTATATTCACAAGCGTTTGCTCGAGCAGCGCCAGCTTGGCACGGCGATCCTGTTGATTTCCGAGGATTTGGACGAGATTCGGGCGCTTTCGGATCGCATCGCCGTGATGTACGAGGGTCAGATCATGGGGATACTCGAACGAAGCAAGGCAACGGTCGAGCAGATTGGCCTAATGATGGCCGGCGTTCCTTTGCAAGAAACCGCCTGAGCTGCAGGCGATTGGTTTATCCGTAGCGCAACTTTTGTCAGGAGAACAGGAGCGAACATGAGCGAACGAGTAGCTTTGTATCTGCAAGACGCACACGACCTGCGCGAGGGCCTGGATTACGTGCGCTATGCCGAGCAGCGCGGCTTCGAGGCGGTGTGGCAGGCCGAATCGCGCCTGGTGCGAGACGCCATTGTGCCGATGGCTGCCTACGCCGCCGTCACCGAGAGGATCAAGGTCGGCTCGGGCGTGATCAACAACTGGACGCGCAACATCGGTTTGCTGGCCGCTACGTTTCTGACGTTGGATGACCTGGCCCCCAACCGCATCATCTGCGGCATCGGCGCATGGTGGGATCCGCTGGCTCGCAATGTGGGCATCGAGCGCCGCAAACCGCTGACCGCCATGCGCGAAACGGTGATGGTGCTGCGCCGCTTGTTGAACATGGAGCGGGTAACCTTTCATGGGGAGTTCATCCATGTGGAGGGCATCGAATTGGATGTGGTGCACGGACGGCGGGAGCCGCGCAATGTGCCGATCATGATCGGCGCCACCGGCGACAACATGATGGAATTGACCGGGGAAATCGCCGATGGGGCAGTGCTGAACTACTGCGTACCGCCAGAGTACAATCACAGGGCGCTGGAATTGCTCGAAGCCGGAGCGCGCAAGGCAGGGCGCACGCTGGACGACATCGACCGCCCGCAACTGGTGGTCTGCTCGGTGGATCATGATCACGACCGGGCGATCGATACCACACGTGAGCTGCTCACTCAGTACCTGGCGCAGCAGCCGCATATTGCCAAGGCCTCGGGCGTCTCGCAGGAAGTCGTCGCAGAAATCCAATCCATCCTGGGCTGGCCGGCGACCAAGGAGCAGATCCGCAAGGCCAAGCATCTGGTGCCGGAAGAGCTGATCCTGCGCATCTCGGCCTCCGGAACGCCGGAAGAAGCGCGCGCCAAGGTGGCGGAGTACCGCAGGAACGGCTGCACCTGCCCGATCCTATATCCGGTCGGCGGAGATGTGAAGCTGCTGATCGATACTTTTGCCCAGGCTTAGCGCGCGGATCATTCCCACAGCAAAGCGAATAGACAGCCGCCCACTTGCTCGATGTGGGCGGCTGTTTTCATGTTACCAGGCTGGGATGCGACCTGCTTAGAGGCGCGGGCCGGCCTTTTTGATCGCTTCGATGTCGATCTGGACGTTGCTCACGCCGGAGATATCCTCGAACTTCTTGAAATTATCGATGAAGCGCGACGCCAGACCGCGATAGCGCTTCATGTAGGCTTCCAGGCTGGACCAGGATGAGGCCGGGTCCATCACGCCCTCGGGGATATCCGGGCAGGTCTTGGGCACGCGAAAGCCGAACACCGGGTCGGTGGTGTATTCGACGCCGTCCAATTCGCCATCCAGGGCGGCGTTGAGCATGCGTCGGGTGTACTGGATGCTGATGCGCTTGCCCACGCCATACGGGCCGCCCACCCAGCCGGTGTTCAGCAGCCAGCAGTTCACTCCATAGCGCTCGATCTTGCGCCTGAGCAGGTCTGCGTAGAAGGCCGGGTGGTGCACCATGAACGGGCCGCCAAAGCAGGTGCTGAAGGTGATCTCTGGCTCTTCACCCAGGCCGATCTCGGTGCCGGCGATCTTGGAGGTATAGCCGGAGATGAAGTGGTACAGCGCCTGCTCCGGGGAGAGGCGGGCGATGGGCGGCATCACCCCCGAAGCGTCGCAGGTCAGGAAGATGATGTTCTTGGGATGGCCGGCGCGCTTCTCTGGGATGGCGTTTTCGATGAACTCCAGTGGGTAGGAGGAACGGGTGTTCTCGGTGCGCTCGTCGTCGTCCAGGTCGATCAGCCGGGTCACCGGGTCGAAGATCACATTTTCCAGGATGGTGCCGAAGCGCCGCGTGGCGGCGTAGATCTGCGGCTCGGCGGTGGGGGAGAGGCCGATCACCTTGGCGTAGCAGCCGCCCTCGAAGTTGAACACGCCGGCGTCGCTCCAGCCGTGCTCGTCGTCGCCGATCAGCCGGCGCAGCGGGTCAGCGGAGAGGGTGGTCTTGCCGGTGCCGGAAAGGCCGAAGAACAGCGCCACATCGCCTTTTCGGCCCACATTGGCCGAGCAGTGCATGGTCATCACGCCCTCCAGCGGCAGCAGGTAGTTCATGATCGTGAAGACCGACTTTTTGATCTCGCCGGCGTAGCCGGTGTTGCCGATGATGCACAGCCGCTGGGCGAAGTTGATGGCGATGACGGTGTTGCTCGGCGTCCCGTCCACCTGGGGGAAGGCTTTAAAGGAAGGCACGGCGATCAGGGTGAAATCCGGCACATGGCGGCGGTATTCGTCGTTGGTCGGCAGCGGGATGAACATGTTGCGGGCGAACATGCTGTGCCACGCCAGCTCGGTGATCACCCGCACCGGCAGGCGGTAATCGGGGTCGGCCCCGGCGTAGCAATCCTGCACGAACACATCTCGCCCCTGCAGGAAGCCCTGCACCCGGCTGAACAGTTCATTGAACTTAGCGGCGTCATAGGGGCGATTGTACTGCCCCCACCACACGTTGGCTTCGGAAGTAGGCTCGCGGACAATGAATTTGTCGTTGGCGGCGCGGGCGGTGTGCTTGCCGGTGTTGACCGTGAAGGCGCCCTGCAGGGTGATCTTGCCCTCGTTGCGGAAGATCGCTTCTTCGTACAGCGCCTCGACGGGCAGATTCCAATAGACTTTGTTCAGGTTGGTCAGCCCGTGGTTTTCCAGGCCAAAATCGCTCTTACGGGCAGCCGCCTGCCCTTCGGCGGGAGTCTTGATATCCAGGATGTTGTTCATAGCCAGTCCCTGATCATCTTGCGATCGCCGATGTAGATTTCATTGGGAGAATTGGGGTCCAGCGCCCATTTCATCCGCTCGATGGCGGTGGTGATGTCTTTGACCGTGCCGGCGTAGCTCAGCCGCAGGTAGCCCTCCATGCCGAACTCCTTGCCCGGCACGGTGACCACCAGCGCCTTGCGCAGCAGGAACTGCGCCAGCCCCACCGAGTCGTGCGAATAGGCCCGGAAATCGGGTAGCACGTAGAAGGTGCCGGCGGGGCGGGTGGTCTTGAGGCCGTTGAACGTCCCCAACTCTTGCATCACCACGTTGCGGTTGTTTTCGAAGGTCAGGCGCAGGTTCTCCACCACGCTTTGCATGCCGGTGAGGGCGCCCTCGGCGGCGGCTTGCAGCACGGCCGAGGTGCACGAGGTGATCTGGCTCTGTACGTTGGTCATCACTTCCACCAGGCGGCGGTTGGCCACCACCCAGCCGATGCGGAAGCCGGTCATGCCGTACAGCTTGGCCACGCCGTTGACCACGATCACCATGGTGTTCTCGACGTCCTGATTGGTGAACTGGTAGGCGGGGACGGCGCGCACGCCGTCGAAGACCAGCTTGTGGTAGATGTCGTCGCAGATCAGGTAGATCTTCTTGCGCTCGCAGAACTCGACGATCTCGGCGATCAGTTCGGGCGGGAAGACCGCCCCGGAGGGGTTGTTGGGGCTGTTGACGATGATCGCCCGGGTGTAGGAAGTGACCGCCTGCTCGATGTCGGCCATGCGGGGGATGAAGCTGCCGTCCTCCGGCGTGACCACCACCGGCACGCCGTAGCACATCTTCACCATCTCGGGGTAGCTCACCCAGTGCGGGGCGAGGATGATCACTTCGTCCTGCGGGTTGAGGATGCTGTACAATACATTGAAAATCGACTGCTTGGCGCCGGCCGAGACGATCACGTTCTCCGGGGCGACGACGCGCCCGTAGTTCTCCTCGGTGTAGCGGATGATCGCCTTCTTCAAGGACGGCGTGCCGTCCGGCGGGGTGTATTTGACATCGCCGGCGGTGAGCAGGGCGGCGGTGCTCAGCACGGCGGTGATCGGCGTTTTGTTTTTGGGCTCGCCGATGCCCAGGTTGATCACCGGCTCGCCGCGCTCGCGCATGCGGCGCGCTTCTTCGTTCAAGGCGAAGGTCGGCGAGGGGGCGATGGACCTTGCAAGACGAGAAATGGTCATAAGTGGGGTATCTCCATGGAGCGGTTGGCGGTTAGTGGTTAGCTGTTAGTGATTAGCTGTTAGTGGTTAGCTGTTAGCGATTAGCTGTTAGCGGTTAGCTGTTAGTGATTAGCTGTTGGCGGTTAGCTGTTAGCTGTTGGCGGTTAGCTGTTAGCTGTTGGCGGGGTTAGTGTATCGTGATTTGCGGGAGGCGTCAATGTGACGTTCATCGCATTTGGGATATGGAACCATGCATAGCCGCTGCAACGCATCAATTTGCTGTGAAAGGCACCAGCCACCATAAAACCAACACACAGTCATCGGCGCGCCTGCATTGCCAGACAGCTCGACAGAGATTGACAGGGAACAGCGATGGCCTTACAATCTCTGAAAGAAGTAAGACAGGGAGAGCCGAAATGGAAGCCAGGGATGCAGATCAAGCTGGAAGATTGGGTGAACATTGAAGGGCTGGCGCGAGGGATGGAGGGAAAAGCATGAACGTAAGAAAAGTCCTGTTGACCATCTTATTCTTGTTGGGGCTGACGCTGGCGCTGGCTGGAATCAGCGCTTGGGTCTTTCCGGATTGGCTGAATCTACCGGGCGGATGGTTATTGTTGCTGGGAGCAGCCTTCATTGCCATCGCCGGGTTGGGCGGCAAGATCAAGGATTGGGTCGAGCTGCTGTTTGGCGAAGAAGAAAAAGCGCGGGCGAGGGACAAAAGCAAGCCAACAGTACCCTCGACTAGCGGTCGATCCCAGGAGATGCAACGATCCGAGAGCAGCAAGCAGATTATGCGCGGACGCGGGGGGCGCCAGGAGCAGAAAATGTCCGATTCTCCCAACAGCGAGCAGCGCATGGAATAGGGGTAAGAACACCATGCACAATTTGGAGCATTTTCAGGACCGTGAAGAAGCCATCCAGGCCTTTGATCGGCTTTGGCATCAACCCTCGCCATGGATCCTGGCTTTCACAGGTTTCTCTGGTCACGGAAAAACCACACTGCTGAACTGGCTGGAAGTTGAGCGTTGTTTGCCGCAAAGAATCCCCTACGCCCTGATAGGGCTGGAGAGTTTCAGGGAAGACCTGGCAGGCCTGCTAAATGCGCTCATCGAACACCCCGGACTGCGCCCGCATCTGCCGAAGATTAGATTGCAGGCCTTTTCCCAAGAGCGCCGGGCGGCGCTGGAGGAGCTGAGCCGTCGCAGCCTGGCTATCACCCAGAGTCAGGTGATGGAAGCCTCGCAGGGCAGCCAGCAAATGAGCGCCAACGTCGCCGAGGCGCTGCGGCAGATGAAACATCAGGCCGATCAGCGCGTCGTCGAAGCGTGGCTGGAGTGCCTGGGCGCAGAAGAGCGCCCGATAGCCTTTCTTCTGGACAACTACGACGTGTTTCAAGAGCGGCCGGTTCGAGAGGTGATCGAGGGTTTTTGGACGGCCGTCGAACGCGCCCATCAATTCAACCCGAGACTGCGCATCGTGCTGGCTAGCCGCGAGCCGGTGCGCCATCGAAGCCATCTGCGTTCTCTTGAGAACGGGCTGGACTCGGAAAGACTGGAGCCGCTCGAACGGCAAGACAGCGCGGCGCTGCTGGCTGCGATGGGCGTGGGCGATCCACTCTACCAGGAAGCGGTGTTCTCCCGGCTGGCACAGGGACATCCGCTCATCACCCGCATCGCGGGCCAGGCATGGATCGCCGCGCAGGGGCGGATCCATGCTTCAGAAGTACCGCGCCTGACCAGCCACGAAGAGGCCATCCAATGGGTACACGGCAAGATTCTGGACCGGCTGAGCGGCGGGTTGAAACAGGCAGTGCGCTGGGCGGCGCTGTTGCGTTGGTTCAATGCCAATATCCTGAAAGCCATCCTGAAGGTTGAACTGACCGAGGATGAATTCGAGCAGTTGATCCACTACGCTTTCGTCAATCAGCCGCGCATGGCCCCTGACGCCTGGGCGTGTCATGATCTGATCCGGCGGGTGCAGATCGCCTATCTACGGCGCGAACGCCCGCAGGATTTCATGGATTTTCACCGGCGCGCAGCCGCATATTTTCAAGAGCAGCATGCCGAATTGGAGGCGCTTTACCATCGCTTCTTTTTCAATCCCCAAGGTGCCTTTCGGGAGTGGGTGGAACTGGAAAGCCAGGCGGCCTTCCAGTTCGATCACCCGCGCTGGGAGAGTCTGGTTGAGATTGGGCTTGCGTCAGAGCTTGTCCTCGAATCGGGGATCCAGGCTGAAATCTTGCACCGCGCTGGCCGACGTCATTACTACCGCGCCGAATGGGAAGCTTGCATGGAATACCTGCAACAATCGCTGGGGCTGTTCCGCGCCGTGGGCTCGAAGCTGGGGGAAGCCAACGTGCTGAAGGCGATCGGCGACGTGCAGCAGTTTCGCAAGGATATGGAGGCGGCGCTATCGAGCTACGGGGAGGCGCTGGGGCTGTTCCGCGCCGTGGGCTCGAAGCTGGGGGAAGCCAACGTGCTTCAGGCGATCGGCGACGTGCAGCAGTTTCGCGATGAGCGGGAGGCGGCGCTATCGAG